>NZ_PJRS01000011.1 GCF_002858925.1 Caulobacter zeae | reverse complement strand
CGGCGGACGCCCGTGCGTCCGCGCCGCCCTCTACATGGCCGCCGTCAGCGCCGTCCGCTCCGACCAGGGCTTCAAACGCGAGTACCTGACCATGCGCGCCGCGGGAAAACCCGCAAAGGTCGCCCTCGTCGCCATCGCCAGGAAGCTCGTCGTCGCCGCCAACAGCATGCTCAAGGCCGGCCAGCCCTGGCTCAAACAGCCTTGACCCAACACAGTCGCCGGATAAGCCCTGCGGGCTTTCCGGGATGACGATCGATTTAGCATTGATTTCAAAGACTTTCCTCTCCAGGAAATTGAGTCCGCCCCCTTAGTGACGATGCCCCAGCGCCTTGCACTCCTCGTGGCGGAAGCAGGTGACGAAGTGGTCGTTGACCATGCCGACCGCCTGCATGAAGGCGTAGACGATCACCGGGCCGCAGAACTTGTAGCCCTTGGCCTTCAGCGCCTTGGCCATGTCGACCGCCAGCGGCGTCTGGGCCGGGACGTCGCCCATGCCGGTGAAGGCGTTCTGGATCGGGGCGTCGCCGACGATGCCCCACAGGAAGGTCGAGAAGTCTTCGCCGCGGTCTCGCATGTCCAGATAGATCCGCGCGCCGTTGATGGCCGCGTCGATCTTGGCGTTGGAGCGGATGATGCCCGCGTCGGCCATCAGCCGGGCTCGGTCGGCCTCGCCGAACCGGGCCACGACCTCGGGATCGAAGTTTGCGAAGGCCGCTCGGAAGGCCTCGCGCTTGCGCAGGATGGTGATCCACGACAGCCCAGCCTGGAAACCGTCGAGCACCAGCTTCTCCCACAGGGCGCGGCTGTCCCACTCGGGCACGCCCCACTCGGTGTCGTGGTAGGCCTCGTACAGCGGGTCGCCGTTCATGCCCCGCCAGGTGCAGCGATGGATCTCTGTCATGCGGCGACGCTAGCAGACCGCGCGCCGAAAACCAGAACTTTCAGGGAACATTCGCACCCCCGCGACGGAAACGCCGGTCTCGCACGTTAGGCTTGGCTAGAGGGACGCCAACGACAAGGAGAAGCCGCTGATGCGCGCTTTCCGAACTCTCGCCGTGCTCGCCCTGGCGACAGCTGCCATGACCGCCACGCCGGTTCTGGCCCAGCATCGCGACAGGGACAACAACCCGCCCGGTCCGCGCGGCGGTCCCGGCACCAACTGGGAGAACCCGCCCGGCTGGCGCGGCGGCCCCGGCGCCTCGCCCGACCGCCGCTTCTATCGCTGGAAAGGCCAGAAGGTCCGCTTCGACTATCGCAACGGCTATTACTACAACCCGCGCTGGGGCTACTGGCACCCGACCCACGGCTGGTGGAACCAGGCGCGCCGCTGCTGGCTCGACCGCGACGACAACCCGCCCGGTCCGCGCGGCGGCCCCGGCACCAACTGGGAGAACCCTCCCGGCTGGCGCGGGGGTCCCGGCGCCTCGCCCGACCGCTACGGTCGCTGCCGCTAGACGCTGCGGCGAAGGCGGCGGGTCAGCCCGCCGCCGGCGCCTGCGGAACCCACTCGGGCCGGTCGACCCGCACCGGACGGCCGTCGACGGTGAGATCCGCGCCCTCGATGCGGTCGAGGCGCAGCAGGGCCATGGCACGGCCGTCGCTTCCACTCAGCACCTCGCCGGCGCGAAGCTCGCCGGCCAGCACCTCGGCGCCGAAGGCAGGAGCAGGGCCGTCGAAGACGATCGGCAGCATGCGGTTCTTGATCGTGCCGCGCCGCTTCATGCGGCTGGTGGTCTCCTGGCCGACGAAGCAGCCCTTCTTGAAGTCGATGCCGGCCAGCAGGTCGAAGTCGGCCTCGATCGGGTAATTCTTGTCGCTGAGCCAGTCGGCCGGACCGGGCACGCCCAGCGCCAGGCGATGGGCCTCGTAGGCGGTCTCGTCGGCGTCGGGCTCGCTCGCCGGGCCGTAGACCCGCGCGCCCAGGGCCGGCAGGCGCGGATCGGCATAGAACCCCTCGCCCGTCACCGGCGCGCCGGCGGGATCGAAGGCGGCGGCCACAGCCAGGTCGATCGGCCCGATCTCGACCTTGGCCCGCAGGCGGTACATCGACAGCCGCGCGACGATGGTCTCGCGATGCTCGGCGGCGACGTCCAGCAGGGCGCCATCCGGCAGGCCGGCAACGAACAGGTCGTAGAGCAGCCGCCCCTGCGGTGTCAGCAGGCCGGAAAAGCGCAGCTCGCCCGGGGCCAGGCTGTCGACGTCCTGGGTCAGCAGGCCTTGCAGGAAGCTGCGCCAGTCGGGGCCGGCGACGGCGATGACGGCGCGGGACGGGAGGCGGGCGAGACGCGAGCTAGTCATGGCCGCACATGTGGCGCCGAGGCGACGCCGACGCCAGTCTTTCGGCTCAAGAAAGCTTAAGCGGGATAACGGGATGCGTTGACAGCCGGTTCACCCTATACATGGACCGATGACACAGCGGGCCTTCCCGATTCTCTTCATCACCGCCACGCGTATTGGCGACGCCGTGCTGTCGTCCGGCCTCATCAAAATGCTGGCCGACGAGATCCCCAACGCCCGCTTCACCATCGTCGCCGGCCCGCTGGCCGCGCCGCTGTTCGCCCATGTCCCCGGCCTCGATCGCGTGATCGTCATGGAAAAGGGCAAGGGCAAGGGCCACTGGTTCAAGCTGTGGAACCAGGTGCGCCACAAGAAGTGGGGCCTGGTGGTCGACCTGCGGGGCTCGGCGACCGCTCTTTTCCTTCGCCGCGAGAAGCGGGCGATCTGGAAGAAGACCCCCGGCGAGATCGCCCACAAGGTGGTCGAGACCGCCCGCGTGCTGAAGATCGACGGCGATCCGCCGGCCCCGCACCTCTACATCACCCCCGAAGTCCAGGTCCTGGCCGACCAGATGCTGGCCCCGCGCGGCGGCGAGCCGACTGGCCCGATCCTGGCCATGGGCCCGGCCGCCAACTGGATCGGCAAGGTCTGGCCGATCGAGCGCTTCACCCAGACCGCCGCCCAGCTGCTGGGCCCTGGCGGCAAGCTGGAGGGCGGCCGCCTCTTGATCCTGGGCGGTCCCGAGGACGGCCGCATGGTCGAGGAGCTGCGCATGGCTTCCGCCAGAGGCAGATGCATCGACCTGACCGGCAAGGTCGACCTGCTGACCGCCTATGCCTGCCTGAAGCGCGCCGACCTCTTCATCGGCAACGACAGCGGCCTGATGCACATCGCCGCCGCCGCCGGCACGCCGACCGTCGGCCTGTTCGGCCCCTCGGACGAGCGCCGCTACGGCCCCTGGGGCCCACTGACCCGCGCCGTGCGCGGCCCGCGCGACTTCGACCAGTTCAAGGCCGTCGATCCCGACCTCTCGCAGGCCATCCGCCACATGAGCGACCTGCCGGTGGCCAAGGTGGTGCGCGCCGCGATCGAGCTGCTGGACGAGGCCCGCGCCGGCGCCGCGCCGCCGGCGGCCGTGGAGCCCGAGCCCGTCGTCGAAGCGGCCCCGCCCGAAGCATCGATCGAGGCGCCGGTCGAGACCCCCCTCGCCAGCGAGGCGGCGCCGGAACTGCCGCTCGACATGCCCGCTCCCCCGCCCGCGCCCGAAGCGGAACCCAAGCTCAAGGTCTCGCCCCGCCGCCGCAAGCGCCCGGACGGCGAAGCCAGCCCTCTGGTCTGATCCCGTGAAGGCGATCCTTGTGCTGTGCGCGCTGCTTGGCCTCTCGGCCGCCTCGGCGACGGCCGCTCCACAGACGCCCGCCGACCAGTTCTTCGCCCGACTGACGGCCCTGTGCGGCAAGACCCTGACCGGCCGGGTCGTGGCCGGCGACGCCGCCGACGAGCCCTTCCGCAAGTCGGCGCTGGTCATGACCGTGGCCAGCTGCGACGCCCGCGAGATCCGCATCCCCTTCCGGGTGGGCGAGGACCGCTCGCGCACCTGGATCGTCACCCGCCTGGAGGGCGGCGGCCTGCGCCTCAAGCACGACCACCGCCACGCCGACGGCGTCGAGGACGAGCTTTCCCGCTACGGCGGCGACACGGTCGAGGCCGGAACGGCCCAGTTGCAGCGCTTCCCGGTCGACGCGGAGTCCAAGGCGATGTTCACCCGCCTGGACCGCGTGGTGTCCAACACCAACGTCTGGTCGCTGGGCCTGACCGACCAGGCCTTCACCTACGAGCTCTCCCGCCCGGGCCGCCTGTTCCGGGTGTCGTTCGACCTGGACAAAGGGGCCCAACCCTAACCCCCTCCCCCGATCTCCCCCGCGAAGGCGGGGGCCCAAGCTGAGGGCGCCGCGCCAACGGATTTCTCAATTCTCCCACGAGCAATTGCGTGGTTGCGCGCTTAAATTGTTCACCTTATGTTCTCAGAAAGCCAACACCAGCACGGCGTGATCCATGGACCTCCTGTTCTCGGTCTACATCCTGGCCAGCGCCCCCTACGGCACCCTCTATTGCGGCCATACCGACTATCTCGCCCGCCGTATCTGGCAGCATCGGGAAGAGCACTTTCGGGGCTTCACCCGTCGCCACGGCGTGCACCGCCTGGTCTGGTACGAGAATGGGGACAGCCGTGAAGGCGGGCTCATTCGCGAGCGCCAGATCAAGAAGTGGAACCGCGCGTGGAAGATCCGGCTGATCGAGGCGATGAACCCTCACTGGCTGGACCTGTATGAGACGTTGAACTGCTGAGCGATCGTACTGGCGGGACGCCTCCCCCTCGTCCGATTTCCCCCGCGAAGGCGGGGGCCCAAGCTGAGTCAGAAACCTGTTCTCCCCTGACGCTTTCCAGAGGTCGCCAATCCCGCTTGGATCCCCGCCTTCGCGGGGAAGCTTGGAGTTGGGGTGCAACGGCGAATGACACGAAACGTGTTGCCACCGCTCCCCAGCGGACCTAGACCGCCCCAAACCACCGCAGGAGCGCGCCCCATGTCCCAGACCTTCGACCTGATCGTCCGTGGGGGCGAGGTGGTGAACCACGCTGGGCGCGGGATCACCGACATCGGCGTGCGCGGCGGTAAGATCGTCGCCATCGGCGACCTGTCGCAGGCCAGCGCCGGCGAGGTGTTCGACGCCTCGGGCCTGACCGTGCTGCCGGGCGTGATCGACAGCCAGGTGCACTTCCGCGAGCCGGGCCTGGAGTGGAAGGAAGACCTGGAAAGCGGTTCGCGCGGTGCGGCCCTCGGCGGCGTCGTGGCCGTGTTCGAGATGCCCAACACCGAGCCGACCACCACCGATCCGGACGCCCTGGCCGACAAGCTGGCCCGCGCCAAGAACCGCATGCATACCGACCACGCCTTCTATGTCGGCGGCACCCACGAGAACGCCAACTTCCTGGGCGAGCTGGAACGCCTGCCCGGCTGCTGCGGCATCAAGGTGTTCATGGGCGCCTCGACCGGGTCCTTGCTCGTGCAGGACGACGAGGGCGTCGAGAACGTGCTGCGGCATGTGAACCGCCGCGCGGCCTTCCACTCGGAAGACGAATACCGCCTGGCCGATCGCCGCAGCCTGGCCCGTCCCGGCGACTGGACCAGCCACCCCGAGGTGCGCGACGCCCAGGCCGCCCTGCAGTCGACCCACCGCCTGGTGCGCATCGCCAAGAACCTGGGCAAGCGCATCCACGTGCTGCACGTCACCACCAAGGAAGAGATCGACTTCCTGGCGCTGAACAAGGACGTCGCCAGCGTCGAGGTCACGCCCCAACACCTGACCCTGGTCGCGCCCGAAGCCTATGAGCGGCTGAAGGGCTTCGCCCAGATGAACCCGCCGATCCGCGACGCCTATCACGTGGCCGGCGTCTGGCGCGGCATCGAGGCGGGCATCGCCGACGTGCTGGGCAGCGACCACGCCCCGCACACCCGCGAGGAAAAGGCCCGCCCCTACCCGGCCTCGCCGTCGGGCATGCCGGGCGTGCAGACCCTGGTGCCGGTGATGCTGACCCATGTGGTGGACGGCAAGCTCAGCCTCGAACGCTTCGTCGACCTGACCAGCCATGGCGTCAACCGCGTGTTCGGCCTGGCCGACAAGGGCCGCCTGGCCGAGGGCTTCGACGCCGACTTCACCATCGTCGACATGAAGGCCCGCAAGGTCATCACCCACGCGCAGATGGCCAACCGCGCCGGCTGGACCCCGTTCGACGGCTTCGAGGCCAAGGCCTGGCCGGTGGCGACCATCGTCCGCGGCATCGTGGTCATGCGCGACGACGAGATCATCGCCGAGGGCCGCGGCGAGCCGGTGCGCTTCCTGGAAACCCTGGCGCACTAGGGTCCGGCGCGGATCCGTACTTTACCGGTTGAGACGAAAACCTTGTCCTTCGACAAGCTCAGGATGAGGTTTTTCCATCGCTCGGGCCTGTAGACGGACCTCACCCTGAGCTTGTCGAAGGGCGAGGGCCGCGCACCGGGCCTGAATGTCGATGGGGCCTACCTGCCGAACAGGCCCCGCACCCAGGCGCCGACGCCCGCCAGGACGTCGGCCGCCGGTGCGCCGAGCCCGAACGGCAGCAGCCGCAGCAGCTCGTGGGCGATCACGCCCAGCAGCCAGGCCAGCAGCAGGGCGCCAGCGATCAGCGCCAGCACGAACAGCAGCCGGAACGGCGGGCCGGTGAACAGCTCGACATAGCGGTGCGGGCCCAGCCTCGTCTCGCCGGTGAACGGCGAGAACACCTTGGGCCGATAGTGCGCCATCCGCGTCCAGCGCAGCCGCGCGCCGGGATGCACCTCGTCGCGGCCGATCGACACCGCCCGCGAGCGATAGCCGCCGATCATGCCCAGGAGGTCGGTCATCCAGACCGGCCGCAGCGTTCCGGGCCGGCGCCCGATGCGCCAGTCGACCAATGGATTGGCCAGGTCCCCGGCCTGGGCCAGTTCGCCGTCCGGCCGATCGTCGAACACAAGGCCCGCCGCCTGCGCGCCCTGCGCCACCCACAGCAGGGCGGCGCTGGACAGCCCCAGCTCGAAATTGCCGCCGCCGACCGCCCCGTGGTCGCCCGGGAACCACTTCTGCTGGTAGCGCCGCTCGCCATAGGGGATGTAGCCGGGCGCCTTGCGGTCCACGACCTGGGCCAGGGGCGCGACCTCGCGTCCCGCCTTGGCCGCCCGCGCATTGCGCGCCTTGATCCCGGCGTTGAGCTCCTCGGTGGCGGTGATGTTCAGGTCACGGATGTTGGAGAACGGCGCGGCGCTGAAGGTGCGGCGGTCCTCGTCGGCGGCGATGGCGTGGCGCAGGCTCTCGATCAGCTTCGAGGCCTCCGTGTCGTGGAAGCGGAAGCGCTTGTTGAAGGCCGACAAAAGCCAGAAGCGGTCGGGCACGCCCAGCGAGCCCACCGTGTCCCATAGGCCCAGATAGCGGATCCGCACGGCCCGCCTGCGGCGCACCTCGTCGGTCAGCAGGCATTCCTCGCCCTCGGCCGCATCGGCCGCCCGCCGGGTCACGGTGGTTTCGCCGACCTTGCGCAGCAGGTCCTCGGCGCCCACCACCTCGCGCCGCGAATAGCGGTCGCGGAACTCCTGGCACTCGGGCCCGGCGGGATGGATCTTGCGATTGCGATAGAGCTGCATGGCCTCGGGCACCCGTTGCAGGTGCTCGGGCCGCAGGATGCCGCATTTGCGGATCAGGCCACACAGGCTGCGCGCGGTATAGGCGCCGCGGCTGAAGCCGAAGATGAAGATCTCGTCGTCCGGCTCCTTGTAGTTCAGGACGATGAAGCGGTAGGCCTGCTCGATCTTGCGATCCAGGCCCGCCCCGAAGGCGCCGCCGAGGATGGCTTCCAGGCGGTCGCTGATGCGGCTGACTCCGGTCGCGGTGCCCACGCCCTCGTCGTAATAGACCACCTGCGGCACGCCGGGCTTGCCGTTCCGGCCGGGCGGATCGCGCACCACCGAGCGCGCCAGCCGGGCGACATTGGTCAGGTTCTGCATCTGCAGCCCGTTCCAGGTGCCGTCGCAGAATACCGCCAGCCGGATCATGGTCGCCTCCCCCAAGGCACAATCTTTGCGCGAAGTTATCCGCATTGAAGCCATCGGTAAACGCGCTTGCGGCAGGTCCTGGGGGCTCGACTTTTTTCGCCGGCGCTGTCGAATGCGGCCGGTCCGGCGCGTCTCTCCTTCGAAGGCGGCGCACAGGGCGTCCGCCGGACGGAGACCCGCCATGAAATACATGCTGCTGATCTACGAGACCGAGGCCCACTATGCCGGCGAGACCGGGCGGGCGCTGCTGGCCGACGTCATCGCCGGGCACATGCGGTTCACCGAGGAACTGCAGGCGGCCGGCCTCGACTGGAGCGGCTCGGAACTGGCCCCCACCGAGGCGGCCTCGACCCTGACCCAGGACGGCGTCGTGCACGACGGCCCCTTCGCCGAGACCCACGAGCAGTTGGGCGGCTTCTACCTGGTCGACGTCGCCGACCACGCCGCGGCGGTGGAATGGGCGCGGAAGATCCCGCTGTCGCCCGGCGGCAAGATCGAGATCCGTCCCGCCGGCGACAACTGCGGCTAGGCCGTGCGCTACGTCCTACTGGTCTATGAGGACGAGGCGGCCGCCGCCGCGCTGGCCCCGGTCCGCCGGACCTTCGCCGCCGCCCTTTCGGCGGCGGGGGTCCTGCGGGGGCAGGCGGCGCTGAAGAGCCCGGACACCGCCACCACCCTGCGGCGGGACCGCCCCCTGCACGACGGCCCGCACGCCGAGGCCGGCGAGCCGCTGGCCGGCCTCTACCTGATCGAGGCCAGCGACCTTGACGCGGCTCTCGCCTGGGCCCGCCGCCTGCCGCTGGGCGACGGCGCGGTCGAGGTGCGGCCGCTGGCCGAGGCGGCGTGAGCCCCGAGCTCGACCGTGCCGCGCGCGAGGCCGGCGGCCGGATCATCGCCGCCCTGGCCGCCGGCTTCCGCGACCTCGACCTGGCCGAGGAAAGTTTCGCCGAGGCCTGCGCCCGGGCGGCGGCGACCTGGCCCCGCGACGGCGTCCCGCGCCAGCCGGCCGCCTGGCTCTACGCCGCCGCCCGCCGCTGCGCGCTGGACGCCCTGCGCAAGCGGGCGGTGCGATCGCGGCTGTCGCCCGACGCGCCCGAGCCGGAACCGACTGTCGAGGACGACCTGGCTTCGGACGAGCGGCTGATCCCCGACGAGCGCCTGCGGCTGATCTTCGTCTGCTGCCATCCCGCCGTAGCCCCGGAGTCGCGGGCGGCCCTGACCCTGCGCCTGGTCTGCGGCCTGTCGGTGCAGGAGATCGCCCGCGCCTTCCTGTTGACCGAGGCGGCGATGTTTCAGCGCCTGACCCGCGCCAAGAAGAAGATCGCCCAGGCCGGCGTGGCCTTCGAGGTCCCCGGCCCCGAGGCCTGGCCGCAGCGGCTGTCGGCGGTGCTGTCGACGCTGGAGGTGGCCTATTCCAAGGCCCACGAGGACGCCGCCGGCGCCGGGGCTCACGCGGCCTACGCCCGCGAGATCCTCGACCTGACGGCGGCCCTGGCCGAGCTGGCCCCGAGCGAGGCCGAATGCCTGGCCCTGGCGGCGCTGGTCCGCTACGCCGAGGCCCGGCGGCCGGCCCGGCTGGACGAGACCGGGGCCATGACGCCGCTGTCGCAGCAGGACCCCGCCCTCTGGCGCCGCCCGCTGATCGACGAAGCCCAGGCCTATCTGCGCCGCGCCGCCGATCTGGACCGGCCCGGGCCCCGCCAGCTTCAGGCCGCCGTGCACGCCGTCTGGTGCGGCCGCCGAAGCCTGGACGAGCCGCCGCGCTGGGGCGCGGTGCTGGCCCTCTACGACGCCCTGCTGGCCTGGCGCGACGACGCCGTGGCCCGCCTCAACCGCGCCGTGGCCCTGGCCGAGGTGGCGGGTCCGCAGGCCGCCCTGGCCGAGGTCGAGCGGCTGGACCCCGAGCGCCTGGCCGCCTTCCGGCCGTTCCACGCCGTGCGCGCCGACCTGCTGGCCCGCCTCTCCCGCCCCGAAGAGGCCCGCGCCGCCTACGACCGCGCCCTGGCGCTGGATCCCGCCCCGGCCGAGCGCCTGTGGCTGGAACGCCGTCGAACGGCGCTCGACGAGGATTGAACGGGCGTTTGCGGCGGGACATAAAAGGGGATGGAATCCCTCGACGACGCTCCCTTCCGTGACGCCCGCTACGCCCCGCGCGCTTTGGAGGTCGAACGTCGCGGCGAGACGCTGATCCTGCGCAACCCCATGCCCTATTCGGATGTGGTGACGACGGTCACCGCCCCGCTGGCCCGCTGGGCGGCGCAGGCCCCCGAGCGCGTGTGGCTGGCCGAACGGATCGAGGGCCAGGACGGCTGGCGCACCGTGACCTACGGCGAGGCGGCGACCCGTGTGGCCGCCCTGGCCGGCGGGCTCTCGGCGCTGGGCCAGTCGCGCGGCAAGCCGCTGCTGATCCTGGCCCGCAACACCATCGACCACGCCCTGATCGCCTACGCCGCCATGAGCCTGGGCGCGCCGGCCGCGCCGGTGTCGCCGCAGTACGGCCTGCTGGGCGCTGATCTCTCGCGACTGGCCCATGCGGTCGAACGGCTGAAGCCGGCGGCGGTCTATGTCGACGACGCCGCCGCCTTCGCGGGGGCCCTGGACCACGACTGCCTGGACGGTCTGCCGGTGATCGCAAGCCGCAACACGCGTCCCGGCGACCAGCCTTTCGAGGCCCTGCTGGCCAGCCCGCCGGCGGCCGACGTGGCCCAGGGCGACGACATCGCCAAGCTGCTGCTGACCTCGGGCTCGACCGGACGGCCCAAGGCGGTGATCTGCACCCACGCCAACATCGCCCTGAACGCCGCCCAGATCGAGGCCTGCTACGCCGACCGAGAACCGCCGGTGCTGGTCAATTCCGCGCCCTGGAGCCACAGCCTGGGGGCCAACGCCATACTGCACATGGTGCTGCACCGGGGCGGCACGCTGCACATCGACGCCGGCCAGCCCGTGCCGGGGCGCTTCGGAGAGACCCTGCGCAACCTGCACGAGGTCTCGCCGACCTATCACAACATGGTGCCGGCCGGCTGGGGCCTGCTGGTCGGGGAGCTGGAGCGCGACCCGGCGCTGGCGCGAACCTTCTTTTCGCGCGTGCGGGTGCTGCAATACGGCGGGGCGTCGATGGCCCAGTCGATCCTCGATCGGGTGCAGGCCGTGGCCCTGGCGACGACCGGCGAGCGCATCACCTTCGCGGCCGGCTATGGCGCGACCGAGACCGGCCCGACCGCCTGCAACATCCATTGGCTTAACGCCCGCTCGGGCATGGTCGGGCTGCCGACGCCCGGCACGGCCGTGAAGCTGGTTTCCGCCGGCGAGAAGCTGGAGATCCGGGTCAAGGGGCCCCAGGTCTCGCCCGGCTATCTCGACCAGCCGGACGCCACCCGCGAGGCCTTCGACGAGGACGGCTTCTACCGCCTGGGCGACGCCGCCCGGCTGGCCGATCCGGACGATCCCGCCGCCGGCCTCGTCTTCGACGGACGGCTGGTGGAGAACTTCAAGCTGGCCAGCGGAACCTTCGTCGCGGCCGGCGCCCTTCGGGTGGCGGCGATCTCGGCCATCGGCGGGGCGGCGTCCGACGCCGTGGTCTGCGGCGAGGGACGCGACGGCGTCGGCTTGATGCTGTTCCTCGAGCCCAGGACCTGCGAGCGCCTGGGCGGCGCGGACGCCGCGCTGGCGGCGGTGCGCTCGGGACTGGAACGCTTCAACGCCGGCGCCAAGGGCGGCGGCCGCGTGGCCCGGGCCCTGATCCTGCCCGGCGCGCCCGACGCGGCCAGCGGCGAGCTGACCGACAAGGGCTACATCAACCAGGCCCTGGCCCGGGAACGACGTCCAGCCGAGCTTGAGCGCCTGTTCGCCTCCGCCCCGGACGAGGACGTGATGGTGTTTTAAAGATCCTCCCCCTCTGGGGGAGGTGGCCCATCGGGCCGGAGGGGGGACGTTTTCAGCTTCCTGGAAGCTGGCCGCACTTCCCCCTCAGTCGCGGAGTCTATCCTCGGGCCGGCCTGCGGCCGGACCCGGGGGCGACAGCTCCCCCTACAGGGGGAGCATCCAGTGAGTAGGGAGAGAACAATGAACGGCGCCGACGCCCTGATCACCACCCTGGCCGACAACGGCGTGACCGCCTGCTTCGCCAATCCGGGCACCAGCGAGATGCAGTTCGTCTCGGCCCTGGACCGCGAGCCGCGGATGCGCTCGATCCTCTGCCTGTTCGAAGGCGTGGCCACCGGCGCCGCCGACGGCTACGGCCGCATCGCGGGCAAGCCGGCCTGCACCCTGCTGCACCTGGGGCCCGGCTACGCCAACGGCGCGGCCAACCTGCACAACGCCCGCCGCGCCTTCACCCCGATCGTCAACGTCGTGGGCGACCACGCCACCTACCACCGCGACTTCGACGCCCCGCTCAACAGCGATATCGCAGCCCTGGCCGCGCCCAACTCGCTGTGGGTGAAGTCGGCCGAATGCGCCGACAGCGTAGGGCCCCTGGCCGCCGAGGCGATCACCGCCGCCTACGGGACGCCGGGCGGGAACGCCTGCCTGATCCTGCCCGCAGACGCGGCCTGGAACGCGGCGAGCGTGCACGGCGGCGTGGCCGAGATCCCCGCCCCGGCCGCGCCCGACGCCGAGACCGTGGCGGCCGTCGCCCATGCGGTGAAGGCGGCCAAGGCGCCGGTGCTGCTGCTGGGCTCGGGCGCCTGCCGCGAGGACGGCATCGCCGCCGCCGGCCGACTGGCGGCCCTGGGGGTCCGGGTGCTGACCGACACCTTCACCGCCCGCCAGGCGCGCGGCGAGGGCCGCTTTCGTCCCGACAAGCTGCCCTATTTCGGCGAGCAGGCCCTGAAGGAGCTCGACGGCGCCGACCTGATGGTGCTGGTCGCCACCGAGCGGCCGGTGGCCTTCTTCGCCTATCCCGACCGGCCCAGCGTGCTCGTGCCCGAGCATTGCGGCCTGGAGACGCTGTGCGGCCGCGAGGTCGACGCCGCGGCGGCGCTGAACGCCCTGGCCGACGCCCTGGAGGCCCCCGCCGCCGGTCCCGCCGAACCCTACGCCCCGCCGCCCGCGCCGGCCGGCAAGCTGGACGCCTGGGCCATCGGCGCCAGCATCGCCCGTCACATGCCGGCCGACACGGTGATCTCCGACGACGCGGTCACCGCCGGCCTGCCGATCTTCACCCAGACCCGCGCCGCCCGCGCCCACGACTGGCTGTCCCTGACCGGCGGCGCGATCGGCCAGGGCATTCCGCTGGCCATCGGCGCGGCCGTGGCCCGGCCCGACGCCAAGGTCCTGGCCCTGACCGGCGACGGCGCGGGCATGTATACGGTGCAGGGCCTGTGGACGATCGCCCGCGAACAGCTGGACGTCGTGGTGGTGGTCTTCGCCAACCACGTCTACCGCATCCTCGGCATCGAACTTTCCCGCACCGGCGCGGGCGCGGCGGGGCCGGCGGCCAGCAAGCTGCTGGATATCGGCGATCCGCGCATCGACTGGGTGGCGGTCTCGCAAGGTATGGGCGTGCCGGCGCAGCGCGTCGACACGGCCGAAGCCTTCGACGAGGCGTTCGCCCAGGCCATGGCGGCCAAGGGGCCGCGGCTGATCGAGGCGGCGCTTTAGGCAAGATGCTCCCCCTGAAGGGGGAGCTGTCGCGGAGCGACTGAGGGGGAAGTGATCGCTGGCGTTGGGGATGCCCTGACCTCATCAGCGACTTCCCCCTCCGGCCCTTCGGGCCACCTACCCCTTCGGGGAGAGGGTCCCACGTCCCGCCCCTGGCCCAATAAAAAACCCCGCCGGTTCGCACCGGCGGGGTTCTTCGTCAGAGCTTCGAGAAGCCCTTACTTCTTGATGTTGGTCGGCAGCTTGCAGCCGCCGCCGACGCCCTTGGCCTGCAGACAGGACAGGAGCTCGTTCGGCTTGGGCGAAGCCTGGTTCAGCGGGTACGAAAGCACCCAGCCCGGCAGGCCGTCGGCGCAGGCCACTTCGACGAAGCCGCTGGTGTCGGTGCGGCCGATGATGCGCGCGCCCGAGACCTGGCAGCCGGCCTTGTTGTAGCTCTTCAGGTCGTCCCACAGGCGGGTGAACTCGACGTCGGCCTTGGTGTAGCTGCAACGGAAGCCGTTCAGCTCGCCGGTGACGCAGTCATAGACGCGGTTGTCGGCGGCCGAGAAGACGCCGATGCCGCCGCGCGGGGTGTTGGCGCACTTCAGCTCGACAACTTCCTTCTTGGGGTCGTTCGACGGGAACAGGCCGTAGGACTCGACCTTGCAGTCGTAGCCGGCCTTCTTGGCCAGGCTGGTGTAGAGGCCGGCCTGCTCGGTCTTGGCCGCGCGGCTGTCGGTCAGGGTGCACTCGGCGCCGCCGGGAGCGTTGGCGCAGTCGATGGCGCGGACCAGGGCGCCGTTGGCGGTGGCCTGCTGCAGCACGTAGCCCTTGCCGTCCTGGCAGGCGACTTCGAAGTAGTTGTCGGTCTTGGTGGTCAGGATGTAGCGCTTGTCCTTGACCGCGCAGTTGTTTTTGGCAGCGGCGGCCAGGGTGTCGACGACCTGCAGCTGGGTGGCGCGGTCGGTCAGTTTGCACGAGATGTTGCCGGTTTCCTCGTACAGCAGGCAGCTGTTGGCCACCGTGCCCTCGACCTTCATCGGCACCGGGATCTGCAGGATGTAGCCCGCACCGCCGGCGCAGGAGACTTCGAAGAACGAGTTGTTGTTGCCGGTGCCGATGGCGCGGGCGTTCTGCATGTCGCAGCTGGCGCCGGCCGTGGCCAGGTAGGGCTTCAGGCCCTGCTTGGGATCGGCGTTGCCCGGCAGCAGGCACTTGAGGCCCGATTCCTTGCCGTCGGCGCCCGGCTGGCCGGTCTCGACGCACGAGAAGGCCTGCGGCGCGGCGTCCTTCTTGGCCACCAGGGCGAAGCCCATGGCGTCCTGACAGGCCACTTCGTAGTAGGAGGTGTTCGACTTCTTGTCGGCGCCGATCAGTCGGGCGTCCGACACCTGGCACGCCACGCCGGCCTGGGTGAGCAGGGGCGGGGCTTCCTTCATACCGGCTTCACGCGACTTGGCGTCGACGGCGGCGGCGGCGGGCTTGGCATCCTTCGGCGCCGCGAAGGCGGCGGCCGGAACGAGCGCGGCGACCGCGAGGGCGGCCGTCAGGCCGATCGCGAATGGCCTCATGTCTGTAGTCTCCTGGGGGTGGATTCCTCGGGGCGGACTTAAGCCCCCCCTTGCATCGAGGGTCAAGATGTCGTCCGACGGGGGCGCAATCATGGCGCGGCTTGACCATGAAAAATGGGCTGGCGAGACGGCCAAAAGGGGAGTGAACGGCGATGAGCGACGGGTTCGAGGAGACGCCGGGCGAGGCCGAGACCCCGCGCCGCCAGCGCCTGGCCTATCCGTTCGAGGTCGAGCCCGAACCCGGTTCGGGCCAGGCGGTCGAGGTCGCGCCCGGCGTTCTGTGGCTGCGCCAGCCGCTTGGCGGGTCGCTGGGCTTCATCAATGTCTGGGCCCTGGCCGACGGCGAGGGCTGGGCGATCGTCGACACCGGCATGGCCACCAAGGACACCAGCGCCGCCTGGAAGGCCGCCTTCGTCGGGGCGCTGGAAGGCCGCCCGGTCACCCGGGTCATCGTCACCCACCTGCATCCCGACCATGTGGGCCTGGCCGGCTGGCTGACCCGCCGCTTCGACTGCCGGCTTTGGATGACGCGGCTGGAATATTTCCAGTGCCGGATGCTGGTCGCCGACACTGGCCGTGAGGCGCCCGAAGACGGCGTGCGGTTCTTCCACGCCGCCGGCTGGGACGACGACGCCATCGACAACTACAAGACCCGCTTCGGCGGCTTTGGCCGCGCCGTCCACGCCCTGCCCGACAGCTATCGCCGGATGACCGACGGCGAGACCTTCCGCATCGGCGAGCACGACTGGACGGTGGTGACCGGCCAGGGCCATTCGCCCGACCACGCCTGCCTGTGGAGCCCGTCGCTGGGCCTCCTGATCTCGGGCGACCAGGTGCTGCCGAAGATCTCGTCCAACGTCTCGGTGTTCCCCACCGAGCCCGATGCCGACCCGCTGGCCGACTGGCTGACCTCGCTGGCCAAGGTCAAGGCGGCCGTGCCCGACGAGGTGCTGGTGCTGCCGGCCCACAACGCGCCCTTCCGGGGTCTGCACGCCCGCATCGACCAGCTGATCGCCGGCCACGAGCGCGGCCTCTCGCGCCTCAAGGGCAAGCTGGAAGAACCGCGCCGGGCGGTGGACACGTTCGGCGCCCTGTTCGCCCGACCGATCGGCCCCGACCTCCTCGGCATGGCGACCGGCGAGGCCCTGGCCCACCTCAACTGCCTGATCGCCCGCGGCCAGGCCGTGCGCGAGGTCGATGAGGCAGGGGTGGGGTGGTATCGGGCGGTGTAAGGCTCCCCTCCCCCTCGATGGGGGAGGGGTAGGGGGTGGGGGTGGTGCGGCGTCAAACACCACGCCGCCGCCAGTTCAGCAGTCACCCCCATCCCCGCCCCTTCCCCCATCAAGGGGGAAGGGAGAAAACACCGCTCAGAACAACCGTTTGATATTTCGCACGCGAAGCATATAGTCGCCGCATGTCGACGCCCCCGGATCGCCGCTTCGTCTTCCTGCTCGCCGCCGGCCACCGGCGCGTGCAGCGCTGGATCGAGGCCAGGCTGGCGACCGAGGGCGCCGGCCTGACCTCCGCCCAATCGGGGGTGCTGTTCTATCTGGGCGCCGCGGACGGCGCTCTGATCGGCGAGGCGGCCGAGGCCCTGGACCTGGCCCCCTCGGCCATGACCGGCCTCGTCGACCGCATGACCCGCGCGGGCCTGGTCGAGCGCCGGCCCGACCCCAAGGACGGCCGGGCCCTGCGCCTGCACCTGACCGACCACGGCCGCGCCGCCCGCGAGGAGGCGAAAGCCGGCCTCGCCCACCTCAACGCCCACCTCACCGAAGGCTTCACGGACGACGAGATCGCCGTGGTCGCCCGCTGGCTGGCCAGCCTTCAGACCAAGTTCCCCAAGGGAGATTCCGTATGACCGAGCACGTGAAGACCAGCCTCGAGGCCGGCGTGCTGACCATCACCCTGTCGCGTCCGGAGAAGAAGAACGCGCTCAGCAACGCCATGTACGGCGCCCTGGCCGACGCGCTGGAGGGCGCCGAGAACAACCCCGACATTCGGGTGGTGGTGTTCCAGGCCGACGGCGACAGCTTCAGCGCCGGCAACGACCTTGGCGACTTCGTGGCCCAGGCCACCGGCGCCTTCACCGAAGAGCGCCACGTGTGGCGGTTCCTGAAAGCCCTGGCCAACGCCACCCGGCCGCTGGTCGCCGCCGTCCACGGCCAGGCCGTCGGCGTGGGCACGACCATGCTGCTGCACTGCGACCTGGTCTTCGTCGCGCCCGACGCGCGCCTGACCGTGCCGTTTGTCAACCTGGCCCTGGCGCCCGAGGCCGCGTCGAGCTGGCTGCTGCCGGCCCGCATCGGCCACGCCCGCGCCTACGCCATGTTCGCCCTGGGCGAGGCGGTGGACGGAACGACCGCCGCCGCCTGGGGCCTGGCCAACGCCGTGGTTCCGGCCGATGAGCTGCGCGCCAAGGCCCGCGCCGCCGCCGACCAGCTGGCCAAGCGTCCGCTGGGCGCCCTGACCGTCACCAAGGGCCTGATGCGCGACGCCGAGGCCATCGCCGCCCTGATGGACAAGGAAGGCGCGCTCTTCGCCGAGCGTCTCCAGACCGCCGAGGCCCGCGAAGCCTTCATGGCCTTCGCCGAGCGCCGCGCGCCCGACTTCAGCAAGGCGGGGTGAGGTCCAGAGAACCTCCCCCTCTGGGGGAGGTGTCGCCAAAGGCGACGGAGGGGGGCCGTTTTCAGCTTCCGCTTAACAGGCTGGCTTCGTGAATACTCCCCCCGCCGATCGCTAATGCGATCGCCTCGTCAACGGGGGGAGGTTGCTTGTTCAGATCTCGCCCGACAGCCACCGCAGCACGTTCAGCAGAAACGCCTTGTTCTGCGGCGCGGTCGGGGCGTTGAAGCCCATCTTGCGCTTCTGCGGGCCGGCGACCTGGGCGGTGAACATAGCCGCCTCGCCCATGGCCACGACCCGCCCCTTGCCCACCGAGAGGGCCGCGCCGCGCAGCAGGCCCTCGCCGTCGTGGCGGGGGGTCTCGTCGTCGAAAGCCCAGGCCTTCTGCGGCATTGCCACGCTCCAGCCGCCGCGCAGCACCATGAGCGGCCGGGCCTGCGGCGGAGCGCGGAACGACGAGCCGGTGAAGCTCTGCACCCGGTCGATCCCGCGAGCGATCGGATGGTCCAGCAGCGAGCCGTCGGCGCGCTGGAAGAACTCGGGCCCGCCGCCGGCCTTCTGGGCGAAGCCGTTGTCGAAGTCGAAGCCGAAGGCCTTGGCCAGGGGCTCGGCCCCGCCGGGGAAGGGCATGTGGTCGGCGATCAGCAGCAGGGCGCCGCCGGCCTCGACCCAGGCCTTCACGGCGGCGGCTTCCTCGGCCGTGTAGGCGCCGGGCGTGGGCAGGTTCCAGTTGCCGACGTTCACGGCCGCCAGCGGATTGGCCACCACCAGCAGGTCGATATCGGCCAGGCTCGCGGCCGACAGTGGCGCGGTCAGGCCCGACACCCGGTAGCCGTCGGCCCGGGCCACCGCCGCGAACGGGGCAAAGCGACCGTCCACCGTGTGGAAGTTGTTGTGCCCGCCGTCGATGGCCAGGCGCGGGCCCTGACCTTGCGGATAGGCCGGCTTGGCGACCGAGGTGTCGACATCGGGGTCGGGCGCCTGCTGGCGGGCCTGGGCTGCGCCGGAGACAAGGCCGCCGACAAGGGGAACGCTGGCGACGGAAAGCAGGAATTGTCGACGACGCATGGCGCGGCCCCCCCGGGAACTTCGTAAGGGAGCCTATCGCGCGTCGGGACAAAGAAAAGGCCGCGGAGCGCAAGCCCCGCGGCCTTTTCGTTTCGATCGTTCGGCCTGGCCTTAGTGCGTGGCCGGGGCCGCGGTCGGCTTGTCGGCCGTGGCCGGAGCCGGGGCGGTCGCCGCGGCCGAAGCCGGAGCGCCGGCGGCGGGAGCGGCGGCGCCTTCAGCGGCGGGAGCCGCGGCCGCGTCGGCGGCCGGAGCGGCCGCCGCGGCAGGCTTCGGAGCCGGCACCGGCAGGGTCGAACCCAGGCTGTGCAGGTAGGCGATGATGGCGATGCGGTCTTCCTGCTTCTTCAGGCCCGCGAAGGTCATCTTGGTGCCCGAGATGTACTTGCCCGGGGCCTTCAGGAACTGGTCGACATGGTCGTAGTCCCAAACGGGGTTCTGGCCGCCAAAGTCGGTCATCGAGCCCGAATAGCCGAAGCCCGGGTGCGTGCCCGGCTTCTTGCCCAGGGTGCCGAAGAGGTTCGGGCCGGTGCCGTTGGGGCCGCCCGAGGTGAAGGTGTGGCACGAAGCGCACTTGGCCGAGACGGCCTTGCCGGCCTCGATGTTGGCCGGCAGCAGCAGGACCGAACCCCAGTCGGGCGGGACCTCGGCGGCCGCGGCGCCCTCGCCGCCGGTGTCTTCCTGGACGGCGATCGCGTAGCCGGGCTTTTCGACTTCGTGCTTCTTGAAGACGATGTCGGACGCCTCGCGCAGACCGAAGATGACCAGACCGGTCAGAAGCACGCCGCCGAAAATCTTGTTGAACGTAAGGTCGCTCATCTCAGCCTTGTCAGCCTCTTTATAGACCCGTCTTGCGTGGACGGAGCCGATTTATGAGCGCGGGTCCCCCCATGGTCTCCCCACGCGCGTGTTGCGCTCCGGTCTCTGACACGCTACCGCCCCGTGCGCAACCCGGGCGAACCGCGTTTCGCCTTCCAGACGTGACACCATGAACCCGATCGTCCTTATCCCCGCCCGCATGGCGGCCACCCGCCTGCCCAACAAGCCGCTGGCCGATATCGGCGGCCTGCCGATGATCGTGCGCGTGCTGCGCCAGGCGCAGGCGGCGAACATCGGCCCCGTGGCCGTGGCGGCCGGCGATCCCGAGATCGTGGCCGCAGTGCAAGCCGCCGGCGGCCACGCCGTGCTGACCGATCCCGACCTGCCCTCGGGCTCGGACCGCATCCTGGCGGCCCTGGCGGTGCTGGATCCGACCGGCGCCCACGACGTGGTCATCAACCTGCAAGGCGACATGCCGTTCGTCGACCCGGCCGTGCTTTCCGCCTGCGCCGGCCAGTTGGCCGCCCACGCCGACGCCGACATCGCCACCGTGGTCGCGCCGGAAGCCTCGGCCGCCGACCGCGCCAACCCCGACGTGGTCAAGGCCGTGCTGGCCATGGACGCCGGAGACCAAAGCGGTCGCGCCCTCTATTTCACCCGCTCGACCCTCTATGGCGACGCGCCCGTCTGGCGCCATATCGGCATCTACGGCTATCGACGCGCCGCGCTGGAGGCCTTCAACGCCGCCGCGCCCTCGCCGCTCGAATTGCGCGAGAAGCTGGAGCAGTTGCGGGCCATGGAACTGGGCCTGACCATCCGCGCGGCGGTGGCGCAAGAGGCTCCGATTTCCGTCGACAATCCGTCCGACCTGCAGGCCGCCCGCGACCACGCCGAAAAGAACTGAAGACCGCTATGAGCACCCTCAAGACCATCGCCTTCCAGGGCGAACTCGGCGCCAACAGCCACGAGGCGTGCCGCACCTATTTCCCCGACTACCAGGTCCTGCCCTGCGCCACCTTCGAGGAGGCGTTCGAGGCCATCAAGACCGGCGCGGCCCAGCTGGGCATGATCCCGATCGAGAACTCGATCGCCGGCCGCGTGGCCGACGTGCACCACCTCTTGCCCGCCTCGGGCCTGAAGATCATCGGCGAGCGCTTCAAGCCGATCCGCTTCCAGCTGATGGCCAACAAGGGCGTGACGCTGGACAGCGTGAAGACCGCCGTCTCGATGCCGATCGCGCTCAGCCAGTGCCGGCATAGCCTCAAGCGCCTGGGCCTCTCGACCGAGGGCGCGGGCGACACCGCCGGCGCCGCCAAGGCCCTGGCCGCCAAGCCCGACCCGACCCGCGCCGCCGTCGCGCCGGCCCTGGCCGCCGAGATCTACGACCTCGACATCCTGGCCCGCGACATCGAGGACGAACGCCACAACACCACCCGCTTCCTGGTGATGACCGCCGACCCGGCCCCGCCGGCCCCGTCGTTCACCCACCGCTGCGTGACCAGCTTCGTGTTCCGGGTGCGCAACCTGCCGGCCGCCCTGTTCAAGGCCCTGGGCGGCTTCGCCACCAACGGCGTCAACATGACCAAGCTGGAAAGCTACATGGAGAACGGCGCCTTCACGGCCACCTTCTTCTACGCTGAGGTCGACGGCCGCCCCGAGGACCGCAGCCTTGCCCTGGCCTTCGACGAGCTGAAGTTCTTCTCGGAGAAGTTCGAAGTGCTGGGCGTCTATCCGGCGGACCCGTTCCGGGACCGGGGCTAACCCTTCCGGTAGAACAGCACGCGCCCCGTCGGCACGAGCTGCAGCAGGATATCGAACTCCCGCACGTTGGCCGTCAGCACGGTCAGGCCCAGCCTCAGCGCCTGCAGGAACAGCACGCAGTCCTGCAGGGCCTTGAGGCGGGCGTCGCCGTCATAGCCCTGAAGCCGGCACATCATGCCGGCCAGCAGCGCTGCGCGTCCCAACACCTCGGCGTCGGGCTCGAAAAGACGATGGTCGGGCATGGCCTTGATCTGGCGCTCGATGGCGCTGATCGCGGTGGCGCTCCGTGCATCGTCAGGCCGCAGCGCCCCAACGGCGTGCACCAGTTCCTGAAGGGCGACGGTCGAGTGGTTGACCTGACGGGTCGCGACCAGGCCGCTGACGACTGGCGGCGCGCGGCCCTGCATCCGGTCGATATAGACGCAAGTGTCGAGTAGCAGGGACGAACCTGCAAGGTCGTCCTCGTCGGCGAACGGCAGCTGCGCGTCGTCGCGGCGCGCCAGGGTGCGGCCTGGATCGAAGCGCGCCCAGCGACGAGCGGCGTCGAAGTCGAACCCGGCCAAGTCAGAACCCCAGCTTCAGGTCCGGATCCACGGTCCCGCCGACCGCTTCGAAGGCCTCGGCGAACCGATCTTCGAGCGCCAGGTTCGCCAGGGCGAACTCCAGAAGTTCGGTGTCGCTGGCGATGCCGGTATTGGCCTTGGCCTGCTCGATCAGCGCGGCGCTGAGACGACCACCGATGCGACCGTCCTTTTCGGTCAGGAGGCCGGAGCGCTGAGCGCTGGTCATCACGGCGACGAACCTGCTGCTCGACGATCGCGGCGGAACGGGCGCTCCGGCGCTGGAAGCTTCCATCATTCCACGTGCGCGCCTGGCCATGCCGGTCGTCCAACAAAATTCGATTTTGTCTAACATACATTAAAACTGGCGACGGCTGAAGGCCGCGCCGCCTTCACCCCTCCCCCGTTCCGGCCTATTCTCCCGGGCCATGACCAAGCCCGTTCCCGCAGATGTCGTCTCGCGCCTGAAGTCCGTGCTGGGCGAGGGCGGATGGAGTCAGGATCCCGAGCGGCTGGCCCCCAAGCTGGTCGAATGGCGGGGCCGCTGGAAGGGCGAGACGCCGCTGCTGGTCACCCCCCGCACCACCGCCGAGGTGGGGGCCGTGGTGGGCGTCTGCGCGGCCGAGGGCGTGGCGATCACCCCGCAGGGCGGCAATACCGGCCTCGTCGCCGGCCAGATCCCGCAGGGCGAGATCCTGCTGTCGACCGAGAAGCTGCGCGCCGTGCGCGACGTCGACGCCCTGGACGACGTGATGGTGCTGGAAGCCGGCGTAACCCTCTACGAGGCCCACCAGCAGGCCGCCGCCGTCGGCCGCCGGTTCACCGTGGGCGTGGCCTCGGAAGGCTCGTGCACCATCGGCGGTCTGATCTCGACCAACGCCGGCGGCACGGCCGTGCTGCGCTACGGCATGATGCGCGAGCAGGTGCTGGGGATCGAAGCGGTGCTGCCCAACGGCGAGGTCTGGAACGGGCTCAAGCGCCTGCGCAAGGACAACACCGGCTATGACCTCAAGCAGCTGCTGATCGGGGCCGAGGGCACGCTGGGGATCGTCACCGCCGCGGCCCTGAAGCTGCACGCGCCGCTGGCATCGCGGGCCGTGGCCATCGTCGGCCTCTCCTCGCCCGCTGAGGCCATCCAGCTGCTGGCCCGCGCCAAGGACGAGACCGGCGGCGCGGTCGAGGCCTTCGAGCTGATGGGCCGCCTGGGCTTCGCCTTGACCATCAGGAACGTGCCGGGCCTGCGCGATCCTCTGCCTACGGAGCATCCCTGGTACGTGCTGATCGAGATCGCCAGCGGCGAGCCCGGCGCGGCCGAGGCGGCGCTGGAACGCCTGCTGGCCGGCGCCTTGGAAAGCGGCCTGATCGCCGACGCGGCCGTGGCCCAGACGGAAACCCAGATGAAGGCCTTCTGGCACATCCGCGAGGGCCACTCGGCCGGCCAGAAGCCCGAAGGCGCGGTGTGGAAGCACGACGTCTCGGTGCCGGTCTCCAAGATACCCGACTTCATCGGCCAGGCCGACGCCGCGATCGAAAAGGCCTATCCCGGAACCCGCATCGTCGCCTTCGGCCACGTGGGCGACGGCAACGTCCACTACGACGTGCTGAAGGCCCCGGGCGGCGACGACGACGCCCATGACGCCGCGCGCGAGGCCGGCGCCCACATCGTCCACGACATCGCCGCCAGCTTCCACGGCTCGATCAGCGCCGAGCACGGCCTGGGCGCGATGAAGTCGGTCGAGGCCCTGGCCTACAAGGATCCCGTCGAGGTCGCCGCCCTGCGCGCCATCCGCGCCGCGCTCGACCCGCAGCGGATCATGAACCCGCGCGTGCTGTTCTAGGCGGCGTCGCTCTGGGCCGCCTTGGCCTTGCGGCGGGCGAAGTAGACGGCGATCAGCGACAGCACCGCGCCGGCCGGGAAGGTCGACTTCAGGAAGCCGCCGGCCTGGCCGGGGCCCAGGATGTTGACCGCGAAGGGCACGAAGCCCCACTGGCCGGTGGACGGCTGCATCCAGAAGGCGCCGACGCCGACGAAGCACAGCACGGCCCAGATCAGCCGCAGCTTCAGGGCCCTGGTGCGGGCCACGAAATAGAGGGCCACGATCATCGGCAGCGGCCAGGCCAGGGCGGCCGCGAGGGCGAGGGTCTCGTTCATCCCGCCTTCCTAGCGGCCGTCGCGCGAAAGAAAAGGGCGGCCCGCGTCACGGCTTGGCGGCCGCCCGCCGGAGATCGCCGTCGCGATAGGTCGACAGGCGCTCGAAATACACCGAACAGATGCCGGCCTGCGGGCTGAACATCTGGCGGATGCGGGTCTGGCGGGGCTCGTCGTGCCAGATGAACAGAAAGAACAGGACCTGGTCGGAGACCACCAGCGGCTTGCCGCGCTGGCGCAGGATGGCGTCGCCGACCGCCTTGCAGGATTGGGCGGGCAGCTTGACCCCGACAAGCTCGAGGCCCGCGGGTCCGTAATAGAGCTCCGCCTTGCCCTTCACGCCCTCCAGCATGACCGACCCGGCGCTCTTGACCTGGCCGACGTCCATTTTCTCGCCGGACTTCACCGGCTTCAGATCCGGCATGGCGGCCTGGGCCTGCTCGGGCGTCATGCCCCATTCGGTGGCCTCCCAGCCGGCGAAGGCCGCCCCAGGCGCGAGGCCCAGGACGAAGGCGAGGACGAAGCCGAGGAAAAGGCGCATGCGAGAACTCCGTTGCCCCCACAAGACCCATGCCTGGAAAGCTTGGCAATACACCTCAGATCTCCGGCACGCCCGCCATCATCGCCTTCAGCGCCGCCAGGTGCCCTTTCAGCGCCTTGCGGCCGGCGACGGTCAGCGAGGCCCAGGTGCGCACCCGGCCGTCGGACGGGGTCTTGGCGACCTTGAGGTAGCCGGCCTCCTCCAGCGTCTTGAAGTGCTTGGAAAGCACCGACTCCGAGACGTCCAGCGCCTCGCGCAGGGTGGAGAAGTCGATGGTGTCGACACCGGCCAGCATGCAGCAGATCTGCAGGCGGTTGGGGGCGTGGATCACGGGATCGAGGGCGGCGGCGCTCACAGCGAGCCGCCGTCGCGCAGGTCGCGGCGGAACGCGGCCTCCCAGACGAAACCGCCGATGGTGACGATCACCGCGATGGTCGCGCCGACCACCAGCGGCCCGGCGGCCAGGCCGTGCTCGCGGGTCAGCCAGGCCGAGCCCAGGACCGACAGCGCGGTCAGCACCGCCAGCACGACCGAGACCCAGCGCGTGCGGCCGGCGCGATAGCCGTTGATCCACAGGCCGGTGCGGCGCTTGTAGGCGCGCACCAGCAGCAGCAGGCCGACCACGAACACTAGGTAGGCGCCGAGCATCAATAGGACCGCCTGGCCCTGGACCGCCACGAGGCCGCCGGCCAGCAGCCCCAGCGCCGGGTGATACCAGATCGGCGCCCGGGCGCGGCGCGCGAGGTCGGCGTTGGCGGCCTCGACCTCGGCCAGCATGCGGGCGGCCTCGGCGGGATCGATCGAAGAGGTGGGGCTCACGGGCGTTTCCTTGCTTTCCATACCGGAAAGCTAGCGATCACTTTCCACATCGGCAAGTAGAAACTTTCCACGATGGAAAGTAATTGGGCGCGAGGCGCATGTGCGGCCGGTCACATCTTGAAGTTGAAGCCGTGATAAGGTCGCCTTCGACGTCGGGAACCACCAGCCCCAGGAAGCGACCATGCCGCAGACCGCCGCGCCCAGCCTGACCTTGCAGCAACAGGCCTTCTGCCTGTCGTGGCTGTCGAACGCCGCTTCGGACAAGGTCGACACCCTGGCCAATCTGGAGGCTCATGTGCGACAGTCGGTCCAGGCCTTCCTGACCGACAACGCCGGCAAAATCGCCGACTGGTCGATCGCCTGGGGCCCCGTCGCGTCGAGCCACGAGGGCGCCGACCCGACCGCGCTCTACTACGCCGACAACATGCTCTACGCGGCCGCCGCCACGGTCGCCGGCGCGCCCTGCCTGGTGGTGGCCATGGCCGGCACCAACGAGGACGACGCCTACGACTGGCTGGCCGAGGACTTCTCGATCGTCCGCCAGGTCGACTGGCCCTACGGCAACGGCGGCTTCGACGGCGCGCCCACGCCCAAGATCTCGCACGCCACGGCGACCGGGATCGGCGACCTGCTGGCGATTCAGGACCCCAAGGCCGGCGGGATCCAGGCCTTCGTGACGGGCTGGACCAAGGCCAATCCCGGCGGGACGGTGATCTTCACCGGCCACAGCCTGGGCGGCGCCCTGTCGCCCAGCCTGGCCATGGCCGCCATCGGCCAGAACGGCGGCCCGTTCGCCGACACCACAACGCTGACCCTGCCCAGCGCCGGCCCGACGCCGGGCAATCCCGACTTCGCCGCGCTCTACACGCACTTCTTCCCGGCCCCAGCCCCGGACTCGGCGCAAGGCGGTCCGGTCCCGTTCAACACCGACCTGGTCAACGCCCACGACCTCGTGCCCACGGCCTGGAACGACGTGAAGCTGACGGGCTTCTTCACCAACACCGGCGACATCGCCTTCAAGCTGGCCATGGACGCCCTGCTGGCCTCGCTGGACGGCCTGGCCCACGGCCTGATCGGCTTCAACACCTACCAGCCGATCGCCCACCAGACCTTCGCGGCCGATCCGCCCGACGTCGATTACGACAGCCTGCAGGGCTATTTCGGCCTGATCGTCGCCAACCACCTGGCGGCCTATCCGACCTATGTCGGCGTCGACGACGCGCTCACCGACACCACGGCGGCCATGACCCGCGCCACGCTGCGCCAGGTGCAGACCCACGCCAAGCGCCTGACGGCGGCGGCCAAGAACCAGGGCGCTGTCGCCCAGGCGGCGCAATAGGGTTCTTGTCTCCGGCAACCGCTCGACCATATAAGACATATACGAAACGTATATGCGAGAGCGAGGCCATGGGCATCGTCAACATCGAGGACGAGCTGCACGAGCAGCTGCGCCGGGCCAGCAAGGCCTCGTACCGCTCGATCAACGGCCAGGCGGCGTTCTGGATCAGGATCGGCATGCTCAGCGAGCTGAACCCCGGCCTGACCTTCCAGGAACTGGTGGCCCGCGAGCTGAAGGAGGCCGGCGTCGACGCCCCCGACCTGCCGGCGACCACCAGCGCATGACCATCGACAACGAAGACCAGCTGGACAAGCTGCGCGCGGTCGGGGCCCTGGTGGCGCGCACGCTGACGGCCATGGGCGCTGCGCTGGAGCCGGGCATGACCACCCGCGAGCTGGACGACATCGGCCGCGCCCTGCTCGAGAAGGACGGCGCCCGCTCGGCCCCGGAACTGACCTACGCCTTCCCCGGCGCGACCTGCATCTCGGTGGGGCCCGACTGCGCCCACGGCATTCCCGGCGACACGGTGATCAAGGCCGGCGACCTGATCAATATCGACGTCTCGGCCGAGCTGGACGGCTATTTCGGCGACACCGGGGCCAGCTTCTCGGTGCCGCCGACCTCCAAGCGCATCGAGCGCCTGTGCCGCGACGGCCGGCGGGCGATGTGGGCCGGCATCCGCGCAGTTCGGCCCGGCGGCCGGCTGAACGAGATCGGCCGCTCGATCGAGGCCTTCGCCGACAAGAACGGCTACAGTCTGGTGCGCAACCTCGCCAGCCACGGCGTCGGCCGCTCGCTGCACGACGCCCCCAAGGAGATCCCCACCTGGCATGAGCCGCGCGACCGGCGGGTGATCACCGAGGGCCTGGTCTTCACCATCGAGCCGTTCCTGTCGCTCGGCGCCGACTGGGTCGAGGAGCTGGACGACGGTTGGACGCTGCGCCCGCCGGGCCGCGAGGCCACGGTGCAGTACGAGCACACCCTGGTGGCCACCCGCAACGGACCGCTGGTGCTGACCCTGGCGTGAGAGGCCTCAGCCCCCCTGGTCGAGATCCGGGGCGGCCGCCTTCGCCTTGGCCGCCTGGCGCGCCTTCCAGGCCACGACGTGGACGATCACCGCGCCCACGGGAAGCGTGAACTTGAGGATCCAGGCGTAGAAGTTGGAAAAGCCCATCTTCGAGATCCCGGCCCCGATCAGATTGACGCTCAGGACCTGGAAGCCCGCCTGGCCGGTGGTCCAGTTCATGCTGGCCGCGCCGACGCCGGCCAGCGCCAGGAGCGCCCACAGCCACTTGCGCTTGAGGCCCGGGGCCATGACGGCGGCGACGATCGCCGACAGCATCAGCAGCGGCGACAGCACCGTCGCGGCCAGGAACGCCAGCTGCCCCGGCGAGCGGTCCGTCATCGTCAGGGAGCCCTTGGCGAGCTCGGCGTTCGAGGCGCGGTTCAACGTCAGGCCCAGCAGGCGCCAGGGCGCGTTCGCGCCGGTGCGCTCCATCCGCACCTCGTACAGGACCGCCCCGTTGGGGAAGGGCAGCTCATAGACCAGCACCGCGGCCTGGCCTGCCCCATTGAAGACCGTCTGCATGTTGATCAGCCGGCGCTCGACCGTGCCGGCCGTCCGCGCGAAAGGACGCAGGGCCTGGATCTGCTCTGGAGAGGCCGAGGCCTTCGCCTCGGGCGTCATCCGCGCCCGGACAGCCTCGACACGACCGGCGGCGACGTCGTCATAGACCGCCCTGGCCACGGCCTCGGCCGCCGGATCGGCCTTCAGCGCCGGGGGCTTGCACCCCGTCAGCGCCAAGGCGGCCGCCACCAGCAGGAGCCCCGCCGCCCGCTTCATCATGCTCTTCATTCGTACGCCCCGCACTCACGCCCCGACCGGGCGGAAACTGGTCGAACCCTCAGGGGTTGTCCAGCGGTCAAGCTTGCGGGGTTCGACCCCTTACGGGCCAATGATCGATCAACAGGTGCTGGCGAAGCCTGGCCGGAGCCTCTATCTGCACCCCCATGCTGATGGTCATCTCTCCCGCCAAGTCGCTAGACTTCACCGCCCCGGATCAGGTCCTGCCCCTGACCACCCCGGCCCTGAAGCCGCAGATCGCGGAACTGGCCAAGGTCACCCGCAAGCTGACGGCCGCCGACCTGCGCCGGCTGATGCACATCTCCGAGAAGCTGGCCGACCTGAACCGCGAGCGGTTCCAGCATTTCGACCCCGAGGTCGAGGACGGGCTCCAGGCCGTGATCGCCTTCAACGGCGACGTCTATGCCGGCCTCGCCGCGCGCGAACTGGACCGTCCGGCCCTGGAGTGGGCGCAAGGTCGCTTGCGCATCCTGTCGGGCCTCTATGGCGTGCTGCGGCCGCTGGACGCCCTGCAACCCTATCGCCTGGAGATGGGCACGCGCCTGAAGACCAAGCGCGGCGCCAACCTCTACGACTTCTGGGGCGAGACCATCGCCAAGACCCTCAACGAGGCCGCCGCCGACCATGCCGACCCGACGCTGGTGAACCTGGCCAGCCAGGAGTATTTCGGCGCCGTCGACGCCAAGGCCCTGAAGCTGCCGGTCGTCACCTGCCACTTCAAGGAGGAGAAGGCCGGGGCGCTGAAGGTGCTGGGCTTCTACGCCAAGAAGGCGCGCGGCCGCATGGCCCGCTACGCCATCGAAGGCCGAGTCGAGAAGGCGCAGGACCTGAAGGCCTTCGATCTGGACGGCTACAGCTTCCGTCCCGACCTCTCGACGGAGGCCGACTGGGTTTTCGCTCGCCCGCAGCCATAATTTCATCTATCGGTGAATTTATAAGCGCTCGCTCTTCGCGATAGCGAGCTATATGCTGCAATGCAGCAAGTCGGGCAGGACAGCAGGAGCGCGCCGATGGCCGTGGATTTCGGGTTGCAGGGTCAAGTCGCCATCGTCACGGGCTCGACCAGCGGCATCGGTCATGCCCTCGCCGACGCCATGGCCGCGCAAGGCGTCAACATCGTGCTCAACGGCCTGGGCGAGATGAACGCCATCGAGCGCACCCGCGCCGAAATGGCCGAGAAGCACGGCGTCGAGGTGCTGTATCACAGCGCCGACATGACCAAGCCGGTCGAGATCGCCGACATGGTGCGCGCCGCCAAGGCCGAGTTCGGCGAGCTGGATATTCTCGTGAACAACGCCGGCGTCCAGCATGTGGCCCCGGTCGACGAGTTCCCCGACGACAAGTGGGACCTGATCATCGCCATCAACCTGTCGTCGGCGTTCCACGCCGCCAAGGCGGCGATCCCGATCATGAAGGAGCAGGGCCGCGGGCGGATCGTCAACATCGCGTCCGCTCATGGCCTGGTCGCCTCGCCCTACAAGTCGGCCTATGTGGCCGCCAAGCACGGCATCCTGGGCCTGACCAAGACCATCGCGCTGGAGGTCGCCCAACAGGGGATCACCTGCAACGCCATCTGCCCCGGCTTCGTGAAGACCCCGCTGGTCGAGGCCCAGATCGCCGACCAGGCCAAGGCCCGCGGCATCAGCGAGGAGGCGGTGATGAGGGACGTGATCCTGGCCGCCCAGCCGACCAAGCAGTTCGTCACCGTCGAGCAGCTGGCCGGCCAGCTGCTGTACCTGGTCAGCGACCTGGGGGCCTCGGCCAACGGCGCGGCCTTCACCGTCGACGGCGGCTGGACCGCGCAGTAAGGCGCCTTCACGCCGGTCGGTTCAGGGGCGGATCGACAGTCGGCGCTTGAGACGAAAACCTCGTCCTTCGACAGGCTCAGGATGAGGTTTTTCTACCGCTAGGCCCTGTAGAGGGGCTTGTAAGTGGTCCTCTTCCTGAGCTTGTCGAAGGACGAGGACCAAGCTCCAGAGGCAAAGCCCCATGCCCATCGCGCCGCTGAGGAAGAAGCCCAAGGGTCCGCGCCCGATCAGCCTGGCGCTGCAAGGCGGCGGGGCGCACGGCGCCTTCGAGTGGGGCGTCATCGACCGCCTGCTGGAGGAGGATGGCCTGGAGATCCAGGCCATCACCGCCGCCTCGGCCGGGGCGATGAACGCGGTGGCCTACACCTCGGGCCTGATCGCCGGCGGCCGCGACGGGGCCAAGGCCTCGCTCGACGACTTCTGGAAGCAGGTCAACCGCAAGGGCGGCCGCAACGTCTTCGGCGACACCAGCATCTGGACGAGTGCGTTCGGCGGTGCGACCGACTGGATCAAGAACACGCCCGGCTGGCGGATGGCCGAGACCCTGGCCCTGTCGCTCAGCCCCTACGAGTTCAACCCGTTCAACCTGAACCCGCTGCACGACATCCTCGAGGAGGCGATCGACTTTACGGCCATGCGCGAGCGCTCGCCGGTCAAGCTCTACATCGCCGCCACGGCGGTGCGCACCAGCAAGGCCAAGGTGTTCCGCGAGACCGAGCTGACCGCCCGCCACGTGATGGCGAGCGCCTGCCTGCCGCAGGTGTTCCAGGCGGTCGAGATCGACGGCGAGCCCTACTGGGACGGCGGCTTCCTGGCCAACCCGCCGCTGTGGCCGCTGTTCTACGACCAGACGCCGGACGACATCCTGCTGGTCAGCCTCAACCCCTTCGTCCGCGACGAGACGCCCAAGAGCCCGGGCGAGATCATGGACCGCCTGAACGAGATCACCTTCAACGCGGCGTTGTCCTCGGAGCTTCGCGCCATCGGCTTCGTGCAGAAGCTGCTCGACGAAGGCCTCTTGAAAGACAATGCCCGGGGGCGCTATCGGCGCATGCTCGTTCACGCCATCAAGGCCGACGGGCCGCTGGCCGACCTGTCGCTGGCGTCCAAGTTCAATACCGAGTGGAGCTTTCTGACCGACCTCAAGGCCCGCGGGCGCAAGGCGGCGGAAGACTGGCTCGGCGAGTGCATGTCCCAGGTGGGCGAGCGCTCGACGGTAGATCTGAAGTCTGGTTTCGCATGATTACCCCCGCACCGACCCCTTCTCCCACCGCTGGCGTCATCTGCCTGCGGGGGCATGAGGTGCTGCTGATCAAGCGCGGCACGCCGCCGCGCCTTGGCCAATGGAGCCTGCCGGGCGGGCGCATCGAGTTCGGCGAGACCGCCGAGGCCGCCGCCCTGCGCGAACTGCGCGAGGAGACCGGGGTGGAGGCTCGGCTGCTGGGCCTGATCGACGTCGTCGACGGCGTCTTCACCTCGCGCGAGACCGGCGAGACCACCCGCCACTTCGTGATGTTCGACTACGCCGCCGAATGGACCGGCGGCGAGCCCCACGCCGGCGACGACGCCGCTGACGCCCGCTTCTTCACCCGCGAAGAAGCGATGGCCGCCGTGGAATGGGACCTGACGCGCCAGGTCATCGCCCAGACCTACGACCTGTTCCGGCGATAAGACGATCGCGCCACGGAACAAGTAATAATCGCACAAAGAAAGATTCTATTTAAGGTTGCATTGCCCACCTGTCGGGCCTGATGCTTTCCCGCCTGGCCACGCCACGACGGCTGACGGCCGCAAGGGGAGGCATCGATGTCCACGCAACGCTCCTGCCAGATCTCCGTCCAGAGCCTGATCGGCGACTCGGCCATCATCACGCTGTGGCACAAGAATTCCGACTACGGCGTGACCAGCCAGACCTGGGAAGTCCCGGCCGACGGCACGTCCGGCAAGATGACCGTGCTCTTCAACACCGGCCTGGGCTCGCTGACCGTCCAGGACTACTGGGCCGTCAAGGTGGTGGTCCAGGCCGGCTCGGCCCAGGGCGTGTTCCACAGCGTCGGCTCGGGCAACTGGACCGAGTGCCAGCTGCAGTCGCCCGACGCCAACCAGTCGATCGTCTTCAAGGTCGACACCAGCAGCCTGCAGATCACCCTGCCCTCGGGCGGCACGAGCACGCAGATGCAGCTGACCTCGCCCCTGGCCCAGGTCGACAACGTCTTCGTGCTGATGCTGGAGAACCACTCGTTCGACAACATCTTCGCCTTCTCCGGCATTCCCGGGATCGTCGGCTCGTCGAGCCAGAACATGAACGAATACAAAGGCGTCCAATATTTCTGCGCCGAGCCGGCCCCGACGGCCATGCCCACCGATCCGGGGCACGAGTTCGCCGACACCTATGAGCAGCTGTGCGGCGAGGGGGCGGTGCATTCGCCCTGGTCGAGCTATGGATCGCCCACGGCGACCGGCTTCGTGGCCAACTACGCCACCAGCCTCAGCGAGCTGAAGGACCACAACCCCGCCTACCTGCCGACGCCGAACGAGTACGGCGACATCATGCTGTGCTTCGACACGCCCAATCAGCTGCCGGTGATCTACCAACTGGCCACCGAGTTCGCGGTCTGCGACCGCTGGTGGTCGTCGCTGCCCGGCCCCACCTGGCCCAACCGCTTCTTCGTGCACGGCGCCTCGTCGGCCGGCTGGGCGGACTCGCCGGGCGACACCGACATCGCCAAGTGGGAAACGGTGAGCGGCTTCACCTATCCCAGCGGCGCCTCGATCTACGACCGGCTGGGCGGCGCCCGGATGAACTGGCGGATCTATGTCGACGAGGACGGCGACACCCTGGGCGGCATTCCCCAGGTGTCGTCGCTGAAAGGCATAACCTACAAGATCGACACCGAGGCCTTCTCGGGCTTCGCCGGCGACCTGCTGGGCCCCTACCCCTATCCCTACACCTTCATCGAGCCGAACTACGGCGACATCGCCGGCGGCACCTATGTGGGCGGCTCCTCGCAGCACCCGATGGACTCCATGGCCAGGGGCGAGGCCCTGATCAAGGCGACCTACGAGGCGATCCGCAACTCGCCGGGCTGGGAGCGCAGCCTGCTGATCGTCACCTATGACGAGCACGGCGGCTTCCATGACGCCGTCCCGCCCTACGGCGCCCCGCCGCCGAACGACGGCTCGCCCCAAGACCTGTCGATCAACTCCGGCGGCTTCCTGTTCGACCAGTACGGGGTGCGGGTGCCGGCCGTGATCGTCTCGCCGCTGATCCCGCAGGCCTCGGTGAGCCATACGCAGTACGACCACGCCTCGGTGGCGGCCACGCTGGAGGCCCTGTGGGGCCTGCCGTACATGACCGCCCGCGACCAGCACGCCAACACCGTGCTGCCGCTGCTGTCGCTGTCGTCTCCGCGCACCGACTGCCCGCTGACGCTGAACAGTCCCGCGCCGCAGGCCCTGGCCACCGCCGTGGTTCCTGCCCCGATGACGGCCGAGGTCGCAGCCCAGCCCCTGCCCGCCAGCGGCAACACCATCGGCTTCCTGCACATCATGGCCAAGACCGACCTGGCCCTGGCCAACGGCGATCCCGCCGCCGGCGCGGCCATCCAGGCGCGGGTGGCGGCGATCAAGACCCGGGGCGAGGGGGCCGCCTACTTCGCCGAGGTCACGGCCAAGGCGGCCGCGGCCAGGGCCGCGCTCGATGCGGCGAAAGCCTCGAGCGCGACCGCCGCCACGTCCAAGCCGCTCGAATCGGCCTGATTTCTGGACCCGCAAGTCCAGAATAAGGCATTGAAATTTATACGCTTGTCGAACCGAAGCTTCGGTGAGACGCTTTCCTTGTGACCGGCAGCTTCGACGTCAGAGCGCGGCGCCGGCTCACGAGGAAACGAGAGAGATGACCCCGCAAGACATCGTGGGCCTGGCCCCGCCGCGCGGACTTCTGGCGATGATCGCGCTGATGCTGTCGGCCATGGCCGCCTGCTTCTGGACCCCGGAAATGGATCCCGAACGCATCCTCGGCGACGACCGCCGCTGAGGCGCCCTAGGGCCGGTAGTTCCCCCAGCCCCAGCAGCCGGGGCGCGGCGCGCCGGCCTGCCCTTCGCCGTCGACGCACAGCAGGCCCGCACCCGGCCCCACGCCGCCCGGCGGCGATATCCAGGCCACCACCCCGTCCTCGATCCCGACCAGAGCCGCGTCGCGCTTGTCGGAGAGATTGCGGCTTTTCCAGCCGCCCAGGTCGACGGTCAGCACGCCATAATCCGGTCGCGTCGAACCGTGCCAGCGCAGGCCGTACTGCCCGCGCGCGAAGGCCTTGGGATCAGTCGGCAGGCGCTGGCCCACGCTGAGGCCCGCCAGGGTCGCCGCGCCCTGCTCGCGCGCCCGCTCGCGATCGCGGTTCATGGCCGGCAGCTTCACCGCAAACGGCAGCAGGGCCAGGCCCTGCATGTCGCTGTTGCTTAGCCCCCGCCGCCCGGCCGACTTGCCCACGGTCGGCGGACGCGATCCAGGCGCGCAGGCCGCAGACAGCTGGTCGCCCGGCTCCGCCGCATCCTTCGACCAGCGCGCCAGAAAGCCCCGCCCGTCCTCCAGAGGCAGCTGGCCGAAAGCCGCCGCGAACGGCGAGGGCCGGGCCTGGCGGACCCAGCGCTCGTAGGCCTTGCGATCCTCGATCGACGGCGCGGACGGCCTGGGCGAAGCCGGCGCCGGACGCAGCACCGCCGCCAGTCGCCCGTCGCGGAACACCAGGACCGGATCGCCCACAACACGGTCGCCCAGGGCCGAAGCCAGCCGCGCGCCACAAATCGGGGCCTCCGGGTCGAAGGGCCCGTCGCCATGGGTGCGCCAGATCGCCTGCTGGCGAAGCCGCCTGGGGTCGGAGACCAGCTGGTCGAGGGTGAAATAGGCGTCCGTCCCGCCGCCGTCGGCGACCTCGAAGCCCCGCGTCAGGGGGGCCTGCGCCGCCGCGCCGGTCAGGCGGGTCCGCACCTCGACCGGCGACAACCCGATCAGGTCGCCGATCGCCGCCTCGCCGGCCGCCGCCTGCGAGGCCCCGGTCGCCAAGACCAACAGTCCGGCCAGAGCCGCCGACAATCCGATCCGCCCGCGCATGCCAGCCTTCCAGATCCAACCCAGGGAGGAAAACACGACCGAGGCTCGCGCGCCACAGAAAAGTAAGTGAACAATCACACCCAGGAGAACAGGCGCCGTCGCGGAAGGATTGCAGCGGCCGGCATGGGGCGCACACTCGCAACAACGGCTCCGTCCGAGAGCCCGCCAGAAGGGAGATCCGCCATGGCCCTGCGCACGCCGCTGTGCGACCTGCTGCACGTCGAGCATCCGATCCTGCTGGCCGGCATGGGCGGGGTGTCCTACGCGCCCCTCGCCGCGGCGGTGTCGGCGGCGGGCGGCTATGGCGTATTGGGGATGGCCGGCACATCGCCCGACTTCATCCGCCGGCAGATGCGCCAGGTGCGCGCCCTCACCGACAGGCCGTTCGGCGTCGACCTGCTGGCCGCCACGCCCGACGCCCTGACCGCCAGCGTCGACGTCATCATCGAGGAAGGGGCCAGCGCCTTCGTCGCGGGCCTGGGCGTGCCCTCCCCGATCATCGCGCGGCTGCACGCGGCGGGACTGAAGGTGATGGTGGTCTGCGGCACGGTGCGCCATGCCCAGAAGGCGCGCGACGCCGGCTGCGACGCGGTGATCTGCCAGGGCGGCGAGGGCGGCGGCCATACGGGCCTGGTCGGAACCCTGCCGCTGGTGGCTCAGGCCGTCGAGGCCGTCGACATCCCGGTGATCGCGGCCGGCGGCCTGCACGACGGCCGGGGCCTGGCCGCCGCCCTGGCGCTGGGCGCGCAGGGCGTGTGGATGGGCACCCGCTTCATCGCCAGCTTCGAGGCCCACGCCGGCGACATCTACCGTGACGCCGTGCTGGCCGCCCGCGACGAGGACACCGTCCGCACCCGCTGCTATTCCGGCAAGCCGATGCGGGTGCGCGCCAATCCTTATGTCGACGACTGGGAGACGCGCCCGGCCGAGATCCAGCCCTTCCCCTTGCAGGCCATGGCCAGCGTCCAGGCAGGGGTGCTGGGCGGCATCGGCGGCCAGACCGAGGGCCTGGACCCCGACCGCTCGTGCCTGGCCATGGGCCAGAGCGCCGGCGGCATCCGCCAGGTGCTGCCGGCCAGGCAGATCGTCGCCGACCTGGTCGCCGAGGCAGAGGCGGCGATCCGCCGCAGCGCGGCGCTGGTGGCTTGAGGGGAGCGGGAGAGAACCTCGCCCTTCGACAAGCTCAGGGTGAGGTCCTCTCCTGACCCGCCGAGTTCGAAATGGTCCTCATCCTGAGCCTGTCGAAGGACGAGGACAACGCTTGACCTTTCGGGGCTATCGCCCCGACGACAGCACCGTCAGATGCTTGCCGCTGGTATCGGGCGCCAGCGGCGACTGGGTGGCCAGGATCGTCGTGCCGGGAACGATCACCTTGCGCACCGCCGCGCGGAAACCGTCGGGCATCCGGGTCTTGGCCATCAGGTCCGGATCGAGCGGCCGGTCGGCCTCGTCCTCGTGGCCGGGCGCGCCGACATAGGCCCAGCGCGGCACGCCGTCCTCGACGCCGGTGCAGACCAGCACGTGGGTCTGGAAGTCCTCGTCGGGGAAGACGACGCCGGCGCGGCCGATCTCGACGCCGTTGCGCAGCACCACCGCCCGCCCGTCGCTGCGCGAGGCGATGATGGTGACGGGACCCGTCGGCGAAGCCTCCGGCGCCCAGCGCCAGTCCTCGCCATAGGGCGGCGGCTCGGCCCCCGCTTCGAAGCCGGCGTTCATCGCCATGCCCAGCACCCCGGCCGCCTGCGGCATGTCGGCGGGCCGATCGCCGGCCTTGCCGACCACGATCACCGTGCCGCCCATCGGCGTGATCCCGAACAGCAGCTTGGCGAAGCCCATCGGCAGGTGCACGCAGCCGTGGCTTTCCGGATAGCCCGGCAGGCCGCCGGCGTGCAGCGCCACCCCGTCCCAGGTCAGCCGCTGCTGATAGGGCATGGGGGCGCTGTTGTAGAGGCTGGACCGGTGGTCGGCGTCCTTCTGCAGGATCGTGAACACGCCGGTCGGGGTCTCGTGACCCTCCTTGCCGCTGGACACGGTGGAGACGGCGATGCGCACCCCGTTGCGATAGACCGTCGCCAGCTGCCGCGACAGGTCGACATGCACCACGACCGGCCCCTTGGGCGCGATCTGCGGGGCCCACACCCACTGGCCGGGTTTCAGCGTCTCGCCCGTGCGGGCCAGTTCCACGGCCGAGCTGGCCTTGGCACCCTGGGCCAGGGCCGCGCCGGGCGCTGTCAGGCCGGCGGCCAGGACGAGGCCCAGTTCGCGTCTCGAAAGGCTCATTTGGCGGCGATGGTCAGGGTGTAGGCGGCGGTTTCGTTGCGGCGCGCGGCGTTGCGCATCAGGTAGACCTGCACGGTGTAGTCGCCGCTGGACGGGATCTTGACCGCAGCGCTGGCGCCCGAGGTCGAGCCGACGAATATCGCCGCGTCGGCGCCCGGGGCGGTGATGTTGAAATAGGCCGAGGCGTTGCTCGGCTTGAAGTCGACCTTCAGGGTCTGGCCGGCGGCGACCCCGACCTTGTAGTTCACGGACGCATAGCCCTTGATCGAACCCTTGATCGTCTTGGACGAGGTTCCCTTGGCGAAATGCACCGTCTCGGTGCGGGCGGCGTCCTGAGCCATGGCGGGAACGGCGGCCAGCAGGCAAAGCGCGGCGAGCGTGCGGGCGAGCATGTCGATCTCCTGGGCGGCGAAGGCCTGGAAGCGAGGATAGGTTGAGCCCCGGGCTAGGCGCAATCGCACGAACCATCGATAGTCGCCGCAGTCCACAGTCTGGAGCTTGCCCGTGCGCGTCGCCGTGTTTTCGACCAAGGCCTACGATCGCCGCTTCCTGGATCGGGCCAACGCCGCCGGTGAACATGCCATCGACTATTTCGAGGCTCGGCTGGACGTGACCACCGCCTCGCTGGCGGCCGGCTATCCGGCGGTCTGCGTGTTCGTCAACGACCGGCTGGACGCGGCGGCCTTAAGGATCCTGGCGGCGGGCGGCACGCGGGCGGTGGCCCTGCGCTGCGCCGGCTACAACAATGTCGACCTGGCCGAGGCCGAGCGCCTGTCGATCACCGTGGTGCGGGTGCCGGCCTATTCGCCGGAAGCCGTGGCCGAGTTCACCGTCGGCCTGCTGCTGGCGCTGGACCGCAACATCGCCCGCGCCTGGGGCCGGGTGCGCGAGAACAACTTCGCCCTCGACGGCCTGATGGGCCGCAACCTGTCGGGCCGCACCGTCGGGGTGGTCGGCACGGGCCGCATCGGCGCCCTGGCGGCCCGGACCCTGCGACTGGGCTTTGGCTGCCGGGTGCTGGCCAGCGACCTGATCGAGGACCCCGAACTGGTCGCCATCGGGGTGGAGTACGTCGCCCGCGACGCCCTGCTGCGGCAGGCCGACATCGTCACCCTGCACTGCCCGCTGACGCCCGACACCCGCTACCTGATCGACGCGGCCGCCATCGCCGCCGCCCGCGACGGCCTGACCATCGTCAACACCAGCCGCGGCGCGCTGATCGACACCGCCGCCCTGATCGAGGGCCTGAAGAGCCGCAAGATCGGCGGGGTGGCGCTGGACGTCTACGAGCAGGAGGCCGACCTGTTCTTCGAGGACCTGTCGAACGAGATCGTCCAGGACGACGTCTTCCAGCGTCTGCTGACCTTCCCCAACGTGCTGATCACCGGCCACCAGGCCTTCCTGACGGAAGAGGCGCTGTCGGCCATCGCGCAGACCACCCTGGCCAGTCTTGGCGAGATCGAGGCGGGCCAGACGCCGACCAACGCCGTCACCGCCCAGCAGGTCCGCCCGTCGCCATGAGCATGGACCGCTTTCTCAACGAGACCTCGCTGACCGTCGTCGCCGCCACGCTGTTCGTCCTGCTGGTGCTGGCGCGGGAGGGCGCCTCGTGGCTGGCCCGGCGGCTGTCGGGCGAGGGGCACGTGGCCAGCGAGTCCGGCTACGTGCTGTCGGGGGTGCTGGGCCTGCTGGCCCTGCTGATCGCCTTCACCTTCGGCCTGGCGCTAGACCGCTACGAGACCCGCTACAACCTGCTGGTGGCCGAAGCCGCCGCGCTGAACACTGCCGACATGCGGGTGAGGCTGCTGGACCAGCCGGCGTCGGGACGGCTGGTGGAGCTGGTGCGCGCTTATGCCGAGGTGCGCCTTTCCTATGGCGAGGCGGACGCCGCTCGCAAGCCGCCCTTCGCCGAGCAGTCGGCGCGGCTGCGCAAGGCGATCCAGGGCGAGACCCTGCGCGCGGCCCGCAACGTGCGCGACCGGCCCTTCGCGCCGCTGGTGGTGCAGGGGGTCAACGACGCCCTGGCCGTCGGGGTCGAGCGCGAGGCCGCCCACAACGCTCCGCTGCCGACCACGGTGTTCATGGTGCTGGTGGTCTATGCCGTCGTGGTGGCCGCCGTGCTCGGCTACACCCTGCCCGCCCCGCACCACCAGCATCGCCTGGTGTCGGGCCTGCTGTTTCTGCTGCTGACCCTGGCCCTGACGCTGATCCTGGATCTCGACCGGGCCCGCAGCGGCTCTATCCGCATCGACCAGGGACCGATGCAGCGGCTGGTGCGGTCGCTGGAGCACGCCCCGCCGCCGGCCCAGCGCCTGGTGGCCCAGCCGCATTGAAGCGCCCGGCCGCTCTTGCGCGTTTCGCGCAAAAACGTGCGGCGGCGCTGAAGCCATGGGTTGAAGCTGGGCCAGATTGGGTCTTTGCTGGCGACCTACCCGGCGTCGACCGGCGCGAGACGTCCTTCCTCCCTTTCCGCAGGAGCCGCCAATGGACCGCCGCAAGCTTCTCTCCTTCGGCCTGCTGGCCGTCCTGCCCGGCCTGGCGCACGCCCAGGGCCACGGGAACCACGGCCCAGGAGGTCAAGGCCCCGGACAAGGCGGCCCCGGCGGCCAAGGGCCCGGCCAAGGTCCGGGCGGGCAGCGCCCCGGCCAAGGCTCGGGCCCCGGATCGGGCGGCGGCCGTCCTCCGGGACAGGGCTCCGGCCAGGGTCCCGGCCACGGGCCCGGACATCCCGGCGGCGGAGGCTCGCAGCCCGGACGTCCCGGCGGCGGTTCCCCGTCGCGGCCCCCGGCCCCGCGCCCGCCCTCCGGCCAGCGCCCGCCCAGTCGGCCGCGCCCCACCCCGCCGATGGGTCCGCATCGTCCCGGCGCGGGTCGCCCGTCCGGCTTCCGGCCGATCCAGGGCGGCCGCTGGCGCTATCCGCCTGGTCAGCGTTATCGCCGCTGGGCCATCGGCGGGATCCTGCCGGGGCTGTTCCTGTCGTCGGGCTACATCTTCGACGACTACTGGCGCCTGGGCCTGGGCGGCCCGCCCTACGGCTATCACTGGGTGCGGTACGGACCCGACCTGCTGCTGGTCGAGTGGCGCACCGGCCGCGTCGTCGACGTGATCTACGGCGCCTTCTACTGATCGCCTCCAACCGGGAGACCTCGATGAACAGGACGACGAAGGCCGCCGTGGCGGTCGTCGCGGGCCTTGGCGTGCTGGCGACCTCGCTGGCCGCCGTCGCCCAGCCCCGCGACCTGATCGGCGCCCGCGCCGGCCAGGGCGAAAACAGCCTGCGCTCGCGCGGCTACCAGCTCGATCACGCCGACGGCGGCGTGCAGTACTGGTGGCATCCGGGCAACCGCGAATGCATCAACCTGTTCGTCGACGACGGCCGCTACGACACCATCGACCGGCGGCCGACCTCGGAATGCAACGCGGGCAAGGGCGGCAAGAAGGACAACACCGGGGCCATCGTCGCCGGTGCCCTGGCCATCGGCATCCTGGCCGCGGCCGCCGCCTCGTCGAAGAAGAAGCACGAGGACGACCGCTACCGCGACGACGACGACCGCCGCCGCGATCCGCCCTACTCGCCGGCCCGGGGCGTCGACTGCTACCCCTCGCAACGGGCCTGCTACGAGCGCGGACGCGGCTACTCGCCGTCGTGGACGTCGCGCGAATTCGGCTACCGCTACTAAGGCCCGGAGGACCAGATCATGCACACCCTCCGCACCCTGACGTTCACCCTGGCCGCGGCCGCGCTGGCCGCCAGCTGCACGCCCAAGCCCGCCGCCAAGACGGACCCCGCCACCGCGCCGGCGCCGGTCGGCAAGGACGCCGCCCGCCAGGAGACCGGCGCCCTGCTGGCCGACCTGATGACGCCGACCTTCACGGCCGAGCAGCAGGGCCGGATCCTCAACATGGGCTACTTCATGGCCGCCTCGTCGCTGTGCCCGGACCTCGAGGTCGATCCCCTGAAGATGGGCCGCGCCGTCGACGCCGTGCTGGCTTTGGGTCCGCCCGAGCAGACCGACGCCGAAAAGGCCCACCAGCGCGACGCGGTGATCATGTTCCTGGGCATGGCCAGCGGGGCGATGATCGGCTCGCACGCCGACGACAAGACCCAGTTCTGCGAGGACGCCGCCAAGGTGAAGGGCGGCGCTTCGGAGACCCACCTGTTCGCCGCCGGCGCGCCGACCGATCCCTCGACCGCGCCGGCGCCGCAGACCCCGGCCAAGCCGTGAAGGGCCGGACGCTTTCGCGTCCGGCCCCAGCCCCCTATCCCCTGTTGTCCAGTTGCGGACGCACGGCCTCGCGGCCGCGGCGGGAGATGCGATAGGGCCCCGACGCGCGGGACTCGATCAGGCGCTTGCGCTTCAGCTTGCCGAAGACCGCCAGGTTGCAGCTGGCGAGCACCAGCCCGTCACGGGTGACGCATTCGACGCGGGTGATGCGACGGCCCTCGTCGCGATAGGCGCGCACGCAGCCGCCCTGGGCCATGACGTGCAGCACGCGCTGCTCGTCTCTCGAGATATTCATTTGGGAAAAAGCCAGTCTGGAGTTCGGCCAAGCCCGAACGCGCCGCGTCAAGCGGCGGTTAGGTTCGGGCTGCGAGCCGCGCGCCGGAGGCGTGCGGCAGCCGTTCAGACAAGCTCAGGCATGAACATGCGGGCTTGATGCCGCAGAACCGTGATCTTCGCAACCTCACGGCTGCAGGATCACCACCAGCACGGCGGCGATCAGCACCAGCCCCTCCACCCCATGGATGACCACCGCCAGCCAGTTGGAGCGGAAGGCCTGGGCCGGCAGGGCGTAGCAGAGGCAGCTGATCACCAGCCCCGGCATCAGCCAGAACTTGTGCACGTGGTAGGCGCAAAACAGCAGGCCGTTGCCCAGCCACGCCCACCGCCCCCAGGCCCGCTCCATGCGCGGCAGCAGCACGCCGTGAAACAGCAGCGCCTCGCCCAGGCCGTAGTTGAACAGGCTGGAGACGAGGGCGAGCCCCAGGATATCCCACCGCCCCCGCGCCTCCGGCGTGATCAGGTGCTCGATCATCGCGAAAGGCGGGGCCAACCCGGCCAGCCGCTCGCCGAGGGGCGTGGCCTGGAACAGCAGGGTGGCGGCCTCGTCGCCGAGGAAGCCCAGGGCGACGAACAGCGGGACCAGCAGGAAGGCGCCCAGAAACGGCCGCCCGGTCGAGCGCCAGACCGGCGGCGTCAGCCACAGCCGCCGGCGCAGCTCGGGCCAGCGCAGGCTTACCCCCTCAAGCTTCAGCACCACCAGCGACAAGACGAGCTGCCAGGCCATGCCCAGCACCATCATGCGCCAGAAGACCAGGCCCGGCAGCGGATCGCCGGGCGCCATCAGCCGGGGCGCGACGATCCAGGCCAGAACCGCCATCGGCGCCGTGGCCGCCAGCCAGATCAGCAGGATCGCCGCCGTCCGGCCGACGGCGACCAGCCGCGCCGGCACGCCGGGCGAGATCAGGGTCGCGTGCACGGGGATCATGCCTAGAACCGGCGGACCAGGCCGACGAAGCCGGCCGCGGCGCTCTTCTTGGCCACCAGGGGGCTCCTGGTGATGTCGTCGTCGAACAGCTCGACCTCGGCGGCGGCGATCACATAGGCCCGCTCGCCGATCCGGTAACGGGCCTGGGCGCCCAGCGACGGCACGACCACCCCGCCCGACGGCGCGCCGCGTGTACGACCAAACTCGTAGGCCCTGGCCGCCCCGACCTCGCCGGCCTTGAGGCCGTAGAGCCAGGTGGAGAGCTTCTCGTCCTTCCACGACAGGCCGGCCACGGCCTGGAGCGTCAACCGCTCGCTCGGCGCGGCTTCCAGGGTCAGGTCGAGATTGACCTCCTGGCCCTTGGTCTCGCCGGAGACGTCGGCCAGGTACTCGAGGCTGAGCGTCGCCGGGCCGAAGGCGGCGCTGGCCCGGCCGCCGACGTCGATGCCGACGTCGCGTTGCAGGAAGGCGAAATCGCGGGTCTCCTTGGGATCGACCAGCTGGAAGCGCGGCGCAATGCGGCCCTCTAGGGTGAAGCGATCGCTCGCATAGGCCTTCACGGCCAGGCCGCTGAGGTCGGCGGTGACGCGGCGGTCCTGGTAGAAGAACAGCGGCAAGACGCCGGTCCCGGCCTTCTCCTTGGCGCTCTCATAGGGGTTGGAGGCGACATAGGCCCCGGCTCCGAGCAGGAACAGCCGCTCGGTCTCTTCGGCTTGGGCGGGCGGGGACAGGGCGACCAGCAGGCAGAGGGCGAGCAGGGCGGCGCCGGACAGGCGATCGATCATGACGGTTCTCTCGAAACGAGGGGAGGACGGTCACGACCCTGGACGGGGCGGCTGTGGGCGTCGTCCGAACGGGCAGGCCCGGAGCCGCAAGGCGTCCGATCCTGCCGGTCAGGACGTGGATGAAGGGCTCAGGCGGCCGGGCGGAAGGCGCTGGGCGGCCGGCCGGCGTGCTTCTTCACCGCGGTGTTGAAAGTCGAGCGCGAGTTGAAGCCGACCTCGTAGGCGATGGCCAGGATCGGCTCGTCGGAGGCGCCGATGCGGGCCACCGCCTCCTCCACCCGCCAGCGATTGACGTAGTCGAAGAAGCTCTGGCCAAGGTGCTCGTTCAGCACCTGCGACAGGTGGTTGGGCGTGACGCCGATGCGGCCGGCCAGGCCGCTCAGCGACAGCAGCGGATCGCGATAGAGAGCCTGGCCGCGCATGGCCTGTTCCAGGCGGGCGGCGATCTCGACCTGGCGTGCCTGCGGCAAGGCGGAACGCGCGTACTTGCCGGCGGCCGGCAGCGCCTGCGGCGTCTCGGTCTGGGGCGTGTAGATCGGCTTCTGCGACAGGCCAAAGAGGCCGATGGCGACGGTCCAGGCCAGCTCGACGGCGGCCGCCGCCGCGTCCAGCCACCCCTCATGCGCGGCGCCGGCCGCCAGGGCCGACTTCACCGCCCCCCAGATCCAGGCGGCCAGCATCACCAGCAGCAGGGCCCGCAGCCAGCTCAGCGTGCGGTCCTCGAGGTTGGAGAACAGGTCGCGCACGCGCCGCACGTGGCGGCTTATCACCGCGAAGGCGGCGGCGAGGTAGCCCAGGGTCACGGCCAGGAACAGCGCCACGAAGGCCAGTTGCAGCGGTCCGGCCAGCGGATCGGCGTCGGCGCCCGCGCCGGTATAGACCGCCAGCCGGGTGGAGACCGGCAGCAGGAAGAACGGCAGCACCAGCAACATGGCGACGCCCGCCGGCCAGCCGATGCGCGCGACGCGGCCCCAGGTCCAGCCCCGTTCCGGATCGCCGGTCATGGCCAGCACATAGGCCAGGATCGACGGGCCCAGGCCCAGCGAGGTGGTCCACAGGATCCCCGTCGCCCAGGGCGCGGCGGCATAGGCGCCGGCTCGGTCGAGCATCAGGTCCAGGCCCGACAGCGCGCTGAGCAGCAGGAACACCGCAAGGGCGGTCGAGGGCGCCCTGCGCCAGTCGCGCCGCACGCCCAGCTGCGCGGCCGCGAACAGCCCCACGCCGGCCGCCGCCGAGGCCAGGATCAGCACCACTGTGTCGGCCATCTTGCCCAGCGCCCGGATGAAAACGGCGCGGAGAGTGTCGCGTAACGCCGGTCGACGCAATCGCGGGGCGAGCCTCCCCTAGTCCTTGATCTCGGGCAGCAGCCGCTCGAAGTGCGCCTCGACCTGGCCGTAGCACTCGCAGGCCCGGCGCTCGAGCTTGCGGCGGTCGAGGATCTCCACCCGGCCGCGGCGGGTCTGGATGATCCCGTCGGCCTGCAGCACCTTGGCCGCGGCGGTGACGGTGGTGCGCTGCACGCCCATCATGTCGGCCAGGGCCTCCTGGGTCAGGCGCACGACGTCCTCGCCCGAGCGGTCGTGGGCCGACAGCAGCCAGCGGCAGCAGCGCTGCTCGATGGTGTGCAGGGCGTTGCAGGCCACCGACTGCATCATCTGGGCGATCATGGCGTCGGCGTAGCGGGTGAAGAGGTCGCCCATGCCCGGAAAGCGCTGGCGCATCTCGTCCAGGCGCGCGGTTGGCACCACGAAGGCGGGTCCGGGCACCTGCACCACGGCGCGGCCATAGGCAGGCTTCAGCCCGCCGCTGACGATGCCGCCCAGCGCGCCTTCCCAGCCGACGGTGGCGGCCTCGACCTCGCGGCCCTCGGCGGTGACCACCAGCAGGGCGACCATGGTCGGCCGGCACGGCAGGTAGGTGTTGCGTACGTCCTCGCCGACGTCGAACAGCACCTGCCCCCGCGCCAGGGCGGTCAGGGACAGGCCCGTCTTGAGGGCGGCGCGCGCCTCGTCGGGCAAGGCCAGCAGCAGGCGATTTCCCGCATAGGCCTGGGTGACCCGCTCGGCGCGGGCGTCTCGGTCGGTCAGTTCTGCGGAGTCGGCCATGGCGGCATCCAACGGCGGCGCTTGCTCACCGTTAAAGCGCGCGGAGGCCGCCTTTCGTTGCGTGAGGCCTTCAGCTCAGCAGGGTGGGCCTGTGCAGCTGCCCGGTTTCGTCCTGCAGGTGCATGCGCACCGGCAGGCCAAGGCCCGTCGCCTGCTCGGCCAGCCGGGTGGCGGCGCGTTCGGCTTCGTGACGGTTGCGGTAGGCCCCGAACCGGAGCTGGTCGCCGATGATGGTCCACCGGTCGCCCACCTGGACGACGCCGTAATGCACTTCGGCCATGACACGTCCTCCCTTCTGCGCTGTCGGAGTGGTCGTTTCTCGCCGCCCCTGACTTATCCACAGCCTGACGCCGATCCTTGTTGATAGCAAGGCCCTGAAGAGTCGAAGTTTCGACTCTAAAAGGGCAAGCCGGGCTGTGGATGAAATGGCCAAGCTCGCCCGCCGCGGGCGCGGCGATGACAGGCGCGCGGCTTGCGACGATAATGGCCCCATGCTTCGCGCGCGCGCTCTCGTTCCGCCCCTGGCGGCCCTACTGCTGACCGTTCCGGCGGCCCTGTCGGCGCACGCCCAGGAACGCGAGCCGGCCGACCGCCAGCGCCTGCTCGACCTGGCCTATGCGCTGGGCCAGAGCCACGCCCTGCGCCAGGCCTGCGAAGGCGCGGGCGACCAGTTCTGGCGCGCCCGGATGATGCGGCTGATCGATGTGGAAGCGTCCGACTCGGCCTTCACCGACAGGCTGCGCGACCGCTTCAACGGCGGCTTCGCGGCCAGCCAAGCCGGCCATCCGGAAGGCTGCTCCCCCGAGAGCCGCCGCGCCGAACGCCAGGCCGCCCAGCGCGGCCGCGCCCTCGCCTCCAAGCTGTCGCAGACGGTGGTGATCAACGATCCCGCGCAAGCTTCGCCGGATTCCGTGGCGGACGGGCGAGCCCCGCGCTAACCTCGTCCCATGGGCGCAGGCGACCGGCGGCGAGGGCCGCCGGGCCGGCCCCTTCGGGAGGCGTAGACTTGGCCGCTTATCTGGTTCCCCTGGTCCTGCTCGTGCTGGCGATTCTGCTGGTCGTCAACGTCATCAAGATCGTGCCCCAGGGCCGCGAGTTCACCGTCGAGCGCTTCGGCCGCTATACCCGCACGCTCAAGCCCGGCATCAGCATCCTGACCCCCTTCGTCGAGACCATCGGCCGGCGGGTGAACATGATGGAGCAGGTGCTCGACGTTCCCAAGCAGGAGGTCATCACCAAGGACAACGTGTCGGTGACCGTCGACGCCATCGTCTTCATCCAGGTGATGGACGCCTCGGCCGCGGCCTATCGGGTCGACAACCTGATCTACGCCATCACCCAGCTGGCCCAGACCAACCTGCGCACCGTGGTCGGCTCGATGGAGCTGGACGAGGTGCTCTCGCAACGCGACCACATCAACTCGCGCCTGCTGGCCACCATCGACGACGCCACCGGCCCGTGGGGCGTCAAGGTCGCCCGCATCGAGATCAAGGACCTGACCCCGCCGGCCGACATCACCAACGCCATGGCCCGCCAGATGAAGGCCGAGCGCGAGCGCCGCGCCGTGATCACCGAGGCCGAGGGCGAGAAGCAGGCCCAGATCGCCCGCGCCGAAGGCGCCAAGCAGTCGGCCATCCTGCAGGCCGAAGGCCGCCGCGAGGCCGCCTATCGCGACGCCGAGGCCCGCGAGCGGGAAGCCGAGGCCGAAGCCAAGGCCACCGCCTTCGTGTCGGAGGCCATCGCCCGCGGCGACGTCAACGCCATCAACTACTTCGTGGCCCAGAAATACGTCGAGGCGTTCGGGGACCTAGCCCGCTCGCCCAACGCCAAGACCGTGATCGTGCCGGCCGACTTCGCCGGCATCACCGGCACGGTGGCCGGGGTCGGCGAACTGATCCGCTCGCTGGGCGGACCGGACGCCGCCCCGCCCGTGCGCTCCGCGGCCGTGCCGACCAGCACGCCGCGCAAGGGAGGCTGAGGCCATGACCGGCCTGATCGACTTCTACGTCAACCATCCCTTCTGGCTGTGGCTGTCGGCGGCGGCCGTGTTCCTGGCGATCGAGGTGGGCACCGGCACCGGCTGGCTCTTGTGGCCCGCCGCCTCGGCGGCGGCGGTGGGGGTTGTAGCCCTGCTGCTGCCGACCAACCTGCCGGTGGAGATCGCCCTCTTCGCCGTACTGACCATCGCCAGCACCTACTTCGCCCGCCGTTTCCTGCGGCCGGCCCTGGCCGGGCCCGATCCCGACCTCAACGATCCCACCCTGCGCCTGCTCGGCCGCCCGGCCGAGGTGGTCGCCGCCTTCGAGAACGGCCGCGGCCGGGTGTTCGTCGACGGCAAGGAATGGGCCGCCCAGACGGAGGGCGAAGCCGAAGGCGAGACCGCGCCAGAAACCGGAACGCGGGTCTCGGTGGTGGGCGTGCACGGCGCGGTGCTGACGGTTCGTTGAAGAACCGGCGGCGCCTTTCGCCGCTTCATGCGTTACGATGCGCGCGGAAGCTTAAGTTTGGCGTCCGCGCCCATACGCTCGCAATGTCGTCTAGCAGACGGCCAAGGCGTCCAGGCTGTGCTGTAATATCGCCCGCGCCCGCGTCAAAGACCGCTCTCGGCGGCCAGGTCCGCCAGATGCAGAAGCTGGAAGCCATCGGCCAGCTGACCGGCGGCGTGGCGCACGACTTCAACAACCTGCTGACCGTCATCCGCTCTTCCGCCGAGCTGCTGCGCCGCCCCTCGCTGCCCGAGGCCAAACGCGAGCGCTACCTGGATGCGATCGCCGAAACCGCCGACCGCGCCGCCAAGCTCACCGCGCAGCTGCTGGCCTTCGCCCGCCGCCAGACCCTGAAGCCGACCACCTTCGACGTCGGCGCGCGGATCGCCAGCGTCGCCGACATGCTGGGCGCCATCGTGGGCGGCCGCATCCGCCTGACCGTCGAGCCCTGCCTGGCCCCCTGTTTCGTAGAGGCCGACGCCAGCCAGTTCGAGACCGCCCTGGTCAACATGGCGGTGAACGCGCGCGACGCCATGGACGGCGATGGCGACCTCGTCATCCGCGCCTACGAGGCCGCGTCGCTGCCGGCGCTGCGCGGGCAAGGCGCCCATGAGGGAGCGTTCGTCGCCGTCTCGATCACCGACACCGGCTCTGGCATGTCGCCCCGGGTGCTGGACCAGATCTTCGAGCCGTTCTTCACCACCAAGGACGTCGGCAAGGGCACCGGCCTTGGCCTCTCGCAGGTGTTCGGCTTCGCCAAGCAGTCGGGCGGCGACGTGGACGTCGAAAGCCTGGAGGGCGAAGGCTCGACCTTCACGCTGTACCTGCCGCAGGTCGACGCCGCGGCCGAGACGGAGGCCGCCGACGCCGTGGAGACGGCCGCCGACGAGCACGGCGCTATTCTCATCGTCGAGGACAACGCCGAGGTGGGCGACTTCGCGCGCCAGCTGCTGCAGGACCTGGGCTACGAGACCTGCCTCGTCGCCAACGGCCAGCGCGCCATCGCCGTGCTGGAGGAACGCGGCGACGCCTTCGACTACGTCTTCACCGACGTGGTCATGCCCGGCATCAGCGGCCTGGAACTGGCCAAGCGCATTCGCAGCCGCTGGCCCGGCCTGCCGGTGGTGCTGACCAGCGGCTATAGCCAGGTGCTGGCCGACGACGCCCACCACGGCTTCCCGGTGCTGCAAAAGCCCTATGCGATCGGCGAGCTTGGACGCATGCTCCGCTCGGCTCGCCGCGCCAGCTGACGACTACTGACAGATCCCGGCGCGGCCACAGGCTAGGCCAGCCCCAGCCCAGAGCAGTTCGACGGAGTTTTGATGCAGAGATCGATTTGCGTGCTGGCCGGCGCGGCCCTGCTGAGCATGGCCGCCAGCGCGGCGCTCGCCCAGGACCTCTATATCGGCACGGTGGACGTCCAGAAGGACCAGGTGATCCTCACCCGCTGCGACCTGGCCGCCAACCGCTACGTCCTGCGCGATCGCGCCGAGGAACAGGAAAGGCCGGTCGCCAAGCTGCGCGAGAAACTCCAGACCCTGAAGGCGCCGGTCTATGTCGAGGTCATCGGCCAGTATGTCGAGATCGAGGGCCAGGACGGTAACGCCCTGGACGTCATCGCCCTGGAAGGCCTGAAGGCCGGCAAGTCCTGCCACCTGGCCGACGCCCTGGGATCGAACTAGGCGCATCGCTCGCCACTGGCGCTTTTCGCCCCGCGCCCCCATCTGGGCGCGGACCGCACGGACGAGAGGGAACAGACGGGTGGAACCCATCATCACGGTGTCGGGTCTGACCAAGACCTACGCCTCGGGCCACCAGGCCCTCAAGCAGGTCGACCTGACCATCAATCGCGGCGAGATCTTCGCCCTGCTCGGCCCCAACGGCGCGGGCAAGACCACGCTGATCAGCATCATCTGCGGCATCGTGCGGCCGAGCACGGGCACGATCATCGCCGACGGCCACGACATCGCCCGCGAGTACCGCCCGGCCCGCACCAAGATCGGCCTGGTGCCGCAGGAGCTGACCACCGACGCCTTCGAGACGGTGATCGCCACGGTCACCTTCAGCCGCGGCCTGTTCGGCAAGCCGGCCAACCCCGCCCTGATCGAGAAGATCCTTCGCGACCTGTCGCTGTGGGACAAGAAGGACGCCAAGATCATGACCCTGTCGGGGGGCATGAAGCGGCGGGTGATGATCGCCAAGGCCCTGTCGCACGAGCCGTCGATCCTGTTCCTCGACGAACCCACCGCCGGCGTCGACGTCGAGCTGCGTCGCGACATGTGGGAGATGGTCCGCAAGCTGCGCGAGACGGGCGTCACCATCATCCTCACCACCCACTACATCGAGGAGGCCGAGGAGATGGCCGACCGGGTGGGGGTGATCCGCAAAGGCGAGATCATCCTCGTGGAGGACAAGGCCGCCCTGATGCAGAAGCTGGGCAAGAAGCAGCTGACCCTGCACCTGCAGGCGCCCCTGGAAGCCGTGCCCGCCGGCCTGTCGGACTACGCGCTGGAGCTGACCGCCGACGGGACCGAGCTGGTCTACAGCTTCGACGCCCAGGCCGCCGAGACCGGCATCGCCCCGCTGCTGCGCCGCCTGTCGGCCGAGGGCGTCGACTTCACCGACCTCAACACCCGCCAGAGCTCCCTCGAGGAGATCTTCGTCAGCCTGGTGAAGGACCGGCCATGAACATTCACGCCGTCGCCGCCATCTACCGCTTCGAGATGGCGCGGACCTTCCGCACGCTGCTGCAGAGCATCGCCTCGCCGGTGCTGTCGACGTCCCTGTATTTCGTCGTCTTCGGCGCGGCCATCGGCTCGCGCATGACCGCCGTCGACGGCGTGCCCTACGGCGCGTTCATCGTGCCGGGCCTGATCATGCTGTCGATCCTGACCGAGAGCCTGTCGAACGCCTCGTTCGGCATCTACATGCCCAAGTGGTCGGGCACGATCTACGAGGTGCTGTCGGCCCCCGTCTCGCCGTTCGAGATCGTGCTGGGCTATGTCGGCGCGGCGGCCAGCAAGTCCTTGATGCTAGGCGTCATCATCCTGGCCACGGCGCGCCTGTTCGTGCCGTTCGAGATCCAGCACCCGCTGTTCATGGCCGCCTTCCTGGTGCTGACGGCGGTGACCTTCAGCCTGTTCGGCTTCATCCTGGGCATCTGGGCCGACAGCTTCGAGAAGCTGCAGATCGTGCCGCTGCTGGTGATCACGCCCCTGACCTTCCTGGGCGGCAGCTTCTATTCGATCGACATGCTGCCGGGCGTGTGGCGGACGATCTCGCTGTTCAACCCGGTGGTCTACCTGGTCAGCGGCTTCCGCTGGAGCTTCTTCGGCACCTCGGACGTGGGCGTCGGCGTCAGCCTGGCGGCCACCTGCGGCGTGCTGGTGCTGTGCCTGGCGATCATCGCCTGGGTCTTCAAGACCGGCTACCGCCTGAAGAACTGACGCTGGGGTCGGATCAACATTCAGGATCTGGGACGAGGACCACGCAGAAACTCAGCCGAACAGCGCGGCGATGATGTCGCGATAGGCCCGCTCCATCGCCGCCGGCGCGGCGGTGGAGCCGCGCGCCCCGCGCAGTTGCAGGCCGTCGAGGATCAGGCCGAGGAAGGCGATGCGGGCGACCATGTCGTCGTCGGTCCAGCCCGGCTTGCGGAACGGCGCCAGGGCCTCGACGCCGCGCTCCAACTGGGCGGTCTCGACGTCGTGCACCACCTGGGCGACCACGGCGTTGCGCTCGGCCTCGGCCAGGATCTCCAGGTCCAGGGCCGCCACCTTGCTGTCGCGAGCCTGGCGCAGCGCCGAGGGCGCGTCGCGCAGCAGGGTCTCCAGCACCGGCTCGCCCTGGGCGTGGTGCTCGAACGGGTCCAGCACCTTGCGAGCCCGCGCCTGGGCCACCGCGCCGATGATGGCGTCCTTGTTCTCGAAGTGGCGATAGACCTGCCCGACGCTCAGGCCCGCGCCGCGGGCGATCTGGTCCATGGTGGCGGAGTGGAAGCCCGACGCCTGGGCGCGCTCCGTCGCGGCGATCAGGATGTCGCGCCGCTGCGCGGAAGCCTTGCGCTCTCGCTCCAACCTCGCCCCTCCCCTACGCTGATCCACACGCGCACCGGCCGGGCCGGCGCGGGCCGATCCTACAAGCGTTCGACAGCGGGTGAAATGCGTTGCGCCCGGCGTATGTCGGGATCAGTCGGCGGCGCCGCGCTCGATCCTGACCAGGTCCAGCACCCCGACGATCTGGCGGGCCCGCCAGTTGCTGAACAGGAAGGAGAGCGGACCGATCGTCAGGGTCACGACCACGGCGATGACGTTGGTCATGTTCTCGCGCACGAAGGTGCCCAGGTCGTCGCCGACGATCTCGGCCACCAGGGCCGTCACCGACACCGGCACGGTCAGGTAGGTGATGATCACCGCCCGCAGCATCTGCTCCTGCCGCCGCGCGTTCAGCGCCGCCAGGGCCGCCACCGCGTCGAAGGTCCTGTCGTCGACGCCCTTGAACAGGTCAAGGGCGCGCAGGGTCGAGGGGTTCCTGCGGAAGCCGCTGACGAAGTCGACGCCCAGATAGCCCCAGGCGCCGGGCGTGTAGAACCACGATGGAATGAAGGTCCAGCAGGAGAAGTCGCTCTTGAGCCTGCGCCACAGGTCCCAGAACGCCGGCTCCCGCGCTTCGGCCGTCTTGACCGGTTCCTTCGCCCCCATACGCGCCCCATCAACCCAGACTAGAGATTCGGATCGACCCTAGCCGGGGCCGCGTGGTCTTGCCTACCCCACGAACCCCGCTGCGCGGCGCAGGCGGTCGTTGATGGCCTCGCCCAGACCCTGGTCGGGGATCGGCGCCACGGCGATGGTCGTCGGCGCGATGCGGTCAGCCGCCCGTAGATACGAGAACAGGTTGGCGGCGGCCTGCGCCAGATCGCCCGTGGGGCTGAGGTTGAACACCCCCTCCCCCTCCGGCCACGGTCCAAAGGCCAGGAAAGCCTCGCCGACGTTCGGCGCTTCGGCATTGATCCGCACCGGCGCATCGGGGGCGTAGTGCAAGGCGAGGCGGCCGGGCGAACGCTTGGCGTCGTCGTCCGCCTCGGCGAGCGGGCCGACCACCGCCTCGAGCTGGGCGCGGGTGACGGCGCCGGGGCGCAGCAGGCGCACGGGGCCGTCGAGCACGGCGACGACGGTGGATTCAAGGCCCACCTGGCAGGGCCCGCCGTCGAGCGCGGCGGCGCACTTGTCGCCCGTTTCCGAGAAGGCGTCCTGGAAGGTGGTGGGGCTGGGACGGCCCGAGCGGTTGGCCGAAGGGGCCACGACCGGTCCGCCGAACGCGGTCAGCACGGCCCGCGCCAGGGGATGCCCCGGCACGCGGATGGCCACGGTCTCGAGCCCCGCGCGGGCCAGGTCGCAGACGGCCGAAGCATCGGCGATCGGGGCGACGATGGTCAGGGGGCCGGGCCAGAAGGCTTGCGCCAGGGCGCGCGCGCGATCGTCGAAGGCGGCGATGCGGGCGGCGGTGGCGACGTCGGCGACGTGGGCGATCAGCGGGTTGAAGCGCGGACGGCCCTTGGCCTCGAAGATCGCCGCCACGGCCGCGGGGTCGGAAGCGTCCGCCCCGAGGCCGTAGACGGTTTCGGTGGGCAGCAGGACGAGCCCGCCAGCGGCGAGCGCGCCCGCCGCGCGGACTACTTCTTCTTGGCCGTGAGCGCGAAGCTCACCTTGATCTTGGCCGGTATCTGATCCGTCGACGCCCATTCGCCCTGTCCAACCCCGAACGCGGTCCGGTCGAGGGTGGTTACACCGCGCGCCGTGGCCGTGTCGCCGTCGATCTTCAGGCTGAAGGGCAGGCTGAGCGGCTTTTTCACGCCGCGCAGGTCCAGCGTGCCGTCGGCCACGAAGCGGCCCTCGGCGGTCTTGCGGAACTTGGTCGCCGTGAAGGTCGCCTTGGGGTTGGCCGAGGTGTTGAAGAAGTCGGGGCCCTGCAGGCTCTCGTCGCGCTGGCCGTCGCCCGTGCCGGCCGAGGCCAGGTCGATACTGACGGTCAGCTTCGAGCGATCGAGCGCTTCCGGCGAGAACAGTATGTCGGCGGTCCAGCGGCTGAACCGGCCCTGGATCGGCGTGTCGGCCCAGGCCAGGTTGAAGTCGAGGTGCGAGCCCTTCTGCACCGCCCAGGCGACCGGGTCCTTCAGCGCGCTGTCGGCGGGCGGAACGGCTTCCGCGGTTTCGGCCGGGGCGGCCGGTGTCGCGGGACCGGCCTGCGTCGCGGCCGGAGCTGCGGCGGCGGGCGCCTCGTCGGGCAGGGCCAGGTCGTCGGCGCTGCTTTCGGCCGGCGCCGGCTGGGGCGCCTTGGCCTTGGCGGGGGTGTAGAGGTAGCCGGCGGCGACCACGGCGGCGAAACCGGCGGCGGCCAGCCACAGGCGCGGCTCCTTGATCCCCGGCTTGGCGCCGGCGGCCATGTGGCCGAACACCTCGTCGCGGTCGAGGATCTGGTGCTTGGCCACCGCGCCCAGGTGCAGGGCCAGCAGCACGTAGGTGAACTTCACCAGCACGCTGTGGCCGATGTGGCCAAAGTCGTTCCAGGCGTCCTTGGCCCCGGCGGCCAGCTCGGGCAGGCCCGGCAGGTGCGGCCAGGGAACCAGCCCGTAGAGGACGGTCGGGATGTTGATGCGGCTGGTCGAGGCGATGATCCAGCCGGTCAGGGGCAGGCCGATCATGATCACGTAGAAGCCGACATGCACGGCGCTGGCGGCCAGCTTTTCCCAGGTCGGCTGGCCGGCCGGGGCCGGCGGCGACCTGTGGGTGAATTTCCACAGCAGGCGCGCGACGCTGAGCACCAGGATGGTGATGCCGATCGACTTGTGCAGCTGGAAGAGGGCGAAGGTTTCCGCGCCCTTGGGGCCGTCGTCGGCCCGCCATCCCAGGATCACCTGGAAGATCAGAGCGGCGGCGATCAGCCAGTGCAGGATGATCGCCACCGTCGAATAACGGGAAGGACCCGCCGCCGAGGCGGGTTTTGAAAGCGTCTCGGCGGTCATTGGGCCGTCCCTAACTCGGTACTTCGCTTACTTCTTCGGATTGAATTCGGCTTCGATCGCCAGGTCGACGTCGTCCGAAACCATCGGCACCAGGTGGGTGAAGCCGAACTCCGAGCGCTTGATCTTGCCTGTGGCCGAGAAGCCCATGATCTGCGAGCCGAACGGGGTCTTGGCGAAGCCGTTGTAGGTGACGTCCAGGGTCACCGGCTTGGTCACGCCGCGGAAGGTCAGGTCGCCGGTCAGCTTGCCCTTGCCCGCCGAGGTCTGCTCGATCTTGGTCGAGACGAAGGTGATGGTCGGGTACTTGGCCGAGTCGAAGAACTTCGGATCGTCCGAGATTTCCTTGTTGAAGTTCGGCAGGCCGGTGTCGACCGACTTCGGGTCGACCGTGATCGACACCTTGGAGTCCAGCGGCTTGGCCGGATCATAGGCGAACGAGCCGTCCAGGCCCGACAGGCGGAAGGTGTAGTTCGAGGTGCCGAAGTGCTTCACGCGCAGGGTCAGGCTGGCGTGGCGCTTGTCCAGGGCCCAGGTCCCGGCCGGAGCGGCGGCGGGATCCGTCGCCGGTTGCGCCAGGGCGGCGACCGGGGCCGCGAGGGGAGCGGCGAGAAGGGCGCCGGCCAGAATGGCGTAGGCGAAGGGGCGAGCCATGGTCTCAGATCTCCAAACTGACAAAACTGTCATAGTGACGGTTGCTGATTACCCCGACTTAGGAACTTCACCGTCCAGTTGAAGGGGCGTCTCCTCACGAAGCCGTGATCGACAGGCGGTCCTTGGCGCGATAGGCCGCGCGATCTAAACAGGGATCACATACCCCAACCCGACGCTTGAACAGATCGGCCCCCGCATGACTTTCCGCGCCCCCGTCCGCGACCTCGCCTTCGCCCTGCGCCATGTGGCCGACTTTGGCCGCCTGGCCGACGCCTATCCCGAGGCCGACGCCGACACCGTCGACGCCGTGCTGGAAGCCGCCGGCGTGTTCGCCTCGGAAGTGCTGGCCCCGATCAACCGCCAGGGCGACCTGGTGGGCGCCAAGCTCGAAAACGGCGTGGTGCGCAGCGCGCCAGGCTTCGCCGACGCCTACAAGGCCTTCGCCGAGGCCGGCTGGACCTCGCTGGCCGCCTCGCCCGACCACGGCGGCCAAGGCCTGCCGAAAGCGCTGGAGATCGCCACGCTGGAGATGGTGCAGGCGGCCAACATGGCCTTCGGCCTGTGCCCGATGCTGAGCCTGGGGGCCATCGAGGCCCTGGCCCTGCACGGCACGGATCGCCACAAGTCGGTGTTCCTGCCCAAGCTGGTCTCGGGCGAATGGACCGGCACCATGAACCTGACAGAGCCGCAGGCCGGCTCGGACCTGGCGGCCCTGACCACCATGGCCACGCCGGACGGCCAGGGCGGCTACACCCTGTCGGGCCAGAAGATCTTCATCACCTGGGGCGACCACGACGCGACGGACAACATCGTCCACCTCGTTTTGGCCCGCACCCCCGACGCCCCTCCCGGCGTGAAGGGGATTTCGCTGTTCCTGGCCTCCAAGGTGCTGGTCGACGACGAGGGCAAGATGGGCGCGGGCAACGACGTGCGCGTCGGCGGTCTCGAACATAAGCTGGGCATCCACGGCTCGCCCACCTGCGTGATGCTGTTCGAAGGCGCCAAGGCCGAGCTGGTCGGCAAGCTGCACCAGGGCGTGGCCCACATGTTCACGATGATGAACGCCGCCCGCCTGCAGGTCGGGGCGCAAGGCACCGCCATCGCCGAGCGCGCCTACCAGCAGGCCCTGAACTTCAGCCTGGAACGCGTGCAGGGCCGCTCGGCCTGGACGGGCGCGTATCCCTCGCGCCTGTTCGACCATCCGGACGTGCGCCGCACGCTGCTGCTGATGAAGGCCAAGATCGAGGCCGCCCGCGGCATCTGCCTGTCGACCGCCGTCGCCGCCGACCTGGCCCACGCGGCCGCCGACGAGGAGACCCGCGCGGCCGCCAAGCTGCGCGAGGAACTGCTGACCCCGATCGCCAAGGCCTGGTCGACCGACGTCGGCGTCGAGGTCGCCTCGCTGGGCGTGCAGATCCACGGCGGCATGGGCTTCATCGAGGAAACCGGCGCGGCCCAGCACTATCGCGACGCCCGCATCACCCCGATCTACGAGGGCACCAACGGCATCCAGGCCATCGACCTGATCGGCCGCAAGCTGGGCCTGGCCGACGGCCAAGCCGTGGCCGACCTGATGGACGACATCCGCGACACCATCGAGGCCCTGAAGGCCGCCGAGGCCTCGCTGACCCCGGTCGCCAGCCGCCTGGAAGCCGCGCTCAACGCCGCCGCCTCGGCCACCGCCTGGCTGGTCGAGCGCCGCGCCCGCGCCATGCCCGACGCCCTCTCGGGCGCCACGGCCTACCTCAAGCTGCTGGGCGACACGGTCGGCGGCTGGATGCTGGCCAAGGGCGCCCTGGCCCCGGAAGCCGAAGCCCTGCGCGGCCAGCTGCTGCGGGTCTACGCCGAAAGCGTCCTGGCCCAGGTCCCCGGCCAGCTGGCCGCGGTAACCCTGGGCGACGCCGATATCGTGGCGGTGACGCCCGAGGCGCTGGGAGTTCACTAAAGATCCTCCCCCTCTGGGGCAGGTGGCCCGGAGGGCCGGAGGGGGGACGTTTTCAGCTTCCGCGGAGGCTAGCCGTTCCTTCCCTCTCCATCGACTTCGCCGACTGCTCCCTGCTCCTCCCTCGCTTTAGCGGGGGAGGTGGCGCGCTGCGGATACGCAGCGTGACGGAGGGGGCGAGGGACAGAGCGCCGAGCCCAGTCTCGCCCCCTCCACCGCTTCGCGGTCCCCCCTCCCCCGCAAGCGGGGGAGGAGCTTGGGCCTAATGCCCAACCAGCATCCACACGGCCATCGCCACCATCATCACGTTCTCGGTCAGCGAGATGAAGCCCAGCGGCACGTTGCTGTCGCCGCCGACGCAGGCGCATTTCAGGTCGCGCTTGTCGAGATAGACCGCCTTGAACACCGACACCGCGCCGATCCCGCCGATCACCAGAGCCAGCGGCGCGGAGAACCAGGTCAGCGCGCCGGCCGTCATCAGCACGCCCGCCAGGCCTTCGGCGAACGGATAGACATAGCCGTAGGGGACCCAGCGCTTGGCCAGCAGGTCGTAGCCCAGGAACATCGACGAGAAGCTCTCGACGTCGCGCAGCTTCTGGATGGCCAGCACCACCATCGAGAAGCTGATGAACCACTCCACCGCCCGGGCCGTGAAGGGCGTTCCGTCCACGGCGTAGGTCGCCGCGAGGGCCATCAGGGCGGTCATGGCGAAGAGGGCGATCACCGGCGTATAGGTCTTGGCCTTGGGATCGCGGGGCTTGGCGCCGAACCAGCGGCGCAGGTCGTCGAACCCGCCGATCCGCTCGCCGCCGACAAAGACCTGCGGCGTGGTCTTCACGCCATGCTCGGCCTTGAAGGCGTCGGTCGCCTCGCGCGTGGTCAGGTGATGGTCCTTGACCTCGTAGCCCTTGGACCGCAGCAGATGCCTGGCCTTTAGCCCGTACGGACAGACGTGCTTGTCCATCACCATGCGGTAGAGGACGGCCTTCTTGGGGGCGGTGGAAGCGGCGGACGTCACGGCGGTCTCCTTGTACGCGAGCGGGACCGGGCTCATATGGGTTCCGTACCATGGTACGGAGTCAAGCGATGACGACGACGAACGCCGCCACCACGATCGCAGGCCTGGCCAGGGCCGGCGGCGTGGGCGTGGAGACGGTCCGCTACTACCAGCGCCGGGGCCTGCTGGAGACGCCCGAGCGCGGCGAGGGTTCCGGGCTTTCGGGCGGCGTGCGGCGCTACGGCGACGAGGCGGTGCGGCGGCTGCGCTTCATCCGATCAGCCCAGGCCGCCGGCTTCACCCTGGAGCAGATCGGCGAGCTTCTGGCGCTCGACGCCGGCGAGGACCGCGTGCGGGCGCGCGAGCTGGCCCGCGAGCGCATCACCGATCTCGACCGAAAGATCGAGGAGCTTCAAGCCGCCCGCGCGGGCCTCTCGCGCCTGCTCCACACGTGCAGCACAAACGATCGTGGACCCTGTCCGATCATCGCCGCGTTCGAGACCTGAGCGGAGAAACCCGCCGCCCCCGATTGCCTCCCGCCCTCCAGACGCCATATCCCTTGCTGTCATGAACGCGCCCTTCAAGCCCGACGCCCTTCCCGAGTGGAACCTCGCCGACCTCTATGCCGGCCGCGAGGACCCGAAGATCGAAACCGACCTGGCCGCCGCCAAGGCCGCCAACGACGAACTGGCCTCGCTGGAGGGCATGTTCCTCGAAGCGCGCGGCGAGCCCGCGCGCCTGGGCAGGCTGCTCGATCGCGGCATCCGGCTCTACGAGGAGGCCGTCAACGGCCTGTGGGGCGTGGGCGCCTATGCGGGCCTGGCCGCCTCGACCGCCCGCGACGACCCGGCCTGGGCCAAGTTCGAGGCCGACCTGCGCGCCCGCTCCTCGCAGATCGCCGCCGACAGCCTGTTCTTCTCGCTGGAGCTGAACCAGCTGGAGGACGCCGAGCTGAACGCGGCGCTGGAGGCCCACGAGCCGACCCGCCGCTGGACGCCGTGGCTGCGCCGCCTGCGCCTGTCGCGCCCGCACGAGCTGTCGGCCGAGCTGGAGCGCTACATCGTCGACCGCGGCCCGGCCGTGGCCAACTGGGTGCGGCTCTATGACGAGACCCTGGCCAAACTCTCCGCCAAGGTCGGCAAGGAACAGCTGACCCTGCCCGAGGCGCTGAACCGCCTGTCGGATCCGGATGTCCGCCGCCGCAAGGCCGCCGCCGACGGCCTGGCCCAGGCCCTTTCCGAGCGCGCCTCCACCCAGGCCCTGGTGATGAACACCCTGGCCTTCGAAAAGCAGGTAGAGGACCGCTGGCGGCGTTACGACGAGCCCGCCCACTCGCGCCACCTGGCCAACGAGGTCGACGCCGACGCCGTCGACGCCCTGGAAGCCGCCGTGGTCGAGGCCTATCCGCGCCTGTCGCACCGCTATTATGCGCTCAAAGCCAAGGCCATGGGCCGCAAGACCCTGGACTACTGGGACCGCAACGCCCCGCTCGACGCGGCCCAGCCGCGCACCTATCCGTGGTCCGAGGCCAAGGACGTGGTGCTGGAGAGCTTCCAGGCCCTGGCTCCGAAGTTCGCCGACACCGCCGAAACCTTCTTCGCCCAGCCCTGGATCGACGCCCGCCCGCGCGCCGGCAAGCAGTCGGGCGCCTATTCGCACCCGGTCACCGCCGACCGCCACCCGTACGTCTTCATGAACTACATGGGCGAGCGGCGCGACGTGCTGACCCTGGCCCACGAGCTGGGCCACGCCGTGCACCAGACCCTGTGCGCGCCGCTGGGCACCCTGCTGGCCGACACGCCCCTGACCCTGGCCGAGACGGCCTCGATCTTCGGCGAGGGCCTGGTGTTCGACCGCCTGCTGGCCGAGGCGACGCCCGCCGACCGCAGGGGGCTTCTGGCCGGGAAGATCGAGGACGGGCTCAACACCGTCGTGCGCCAGATCGCCTTCCACCGCTTCGAGCGCAGGTTCCACGCCGCCCGTCAGGACGGCGAACTGTCGCCCGACCAGATCGGCGCGCTGTGGATGGAGACCATGGCCGAGAGCCTTGGCCCCGCCGTCGTGCTCAACGAGGGCTACGAGCATTACTGGGCCTATGTCAGCCACTTCGTGCATGCGCCGTTCTACGTCTACGCCTACGCGTTCGGCGACCTTCTGGTGCGCGGCCTGATGGAGAAGCGCCGCGAGGACCCGCAAGGCTTCGCGCCGCTCTACGAGGACCTGCTGGCCGCCGGCGGCACCCGCACCTATGTCGAGGCGCTCAAGCCCTTCGGCCTCAATCCGCGCGACAAGGCCTTCTGGGCGGCCGGCTGCCGGCAGCTGGAGCGGCTGGTCGACGAGTTCGAGGCGTTGGTGTGAGCGAAGTCGCCCGGAAGGAACCTCCCCCTGTGGGGGAGGCGGCCCGCAGGGCCGGAGGGGGGGCGTTTTCAGCTTCCTTGTCGCTAACCGCCTCAGCACTCCCCCCACCGATCGCTGACGCGATCGCCTCCCCCACAGGGGGAGGTTCCTGATGGTCGGCGACCCCGCCAAGGATCGGGAACGCGACCGCCTCTCCGGCCGCCTGGCGCGCTTCGCCAAGGTCGGCGCGGGCCTGTCGGGCGCGGCCGTCAGCTACGGCGCCAACCGCGTCTTCGCCGGCGACGACGCCGACGCCCGCAACGCCAAGGCGCTGAAGGCGGCGCTGGGGAACCTCAAGGGTCCGCTGATGAAGGCGGCCCAGATGTTCGCCACGGTGCCCGACCTGTTGCCGCCCGAGTTCGCCAAGGAACTGGCCGAGCTTCAGACCAACGCCCCCGCCATGGGCTGGCCGTTCGTGCGCCGGCGGATGGCGGCCGAGCTCGGGGCCGACTGGGCCGGCAAGTTCCAGAGCTTCGAGCACGAGGCCGCCGCGGCCGCCTCGCTGGGCCAGGTTCACCGCGCCGTCGCCCCCGACGGCCGCGCCCTGGCCGTGAAACTGCAATACCCAGACATGCAGAGCGCCGTCGAAAGCGACCTTGGCCAGCTGCGGGCCCTGGTCGGCCTGTTCAAGAAGATGGACGGCTCGATCGACCCCACCCAGATGATCGAGGAGGTCGGCGACCGCCTGCGCGAGGAGCTGGACTACGACCGCGAGGCCCGGATGATGGCCGTCTATGGCGGCTTCTTCGCCGGCCGCGACGACATCCGCACGCCCCAGCCGGTCGGCGAGCTTTCCACGAAACGCCTGCTTTCCATGACCTGGCTCGACGGCCAGGGGCTGATGGCCTTCAAGGGCGCGCCGCAGGAAACCCGCGATCGCATCGCCGCCCTGCTGTTCGAGGCCTGGTGGGGTCCGATGACCCACATCGGCGTCATCCACGGCGATCCTCACCTGGGCAACTACACCTTCGGCGGGGAAGGGGCGGCGCACCTCAACCTGCTCGACTTCGGCTGCATCCGGGTGTTCCCGCCGCGCTTCGTGGGCGGGGTCGTGCGGCTCTATCGCGCCCTGTCCGAGGACGACCGCCCCGGCCAGGGCGAGGCCTATCGCAGCTGGGGCTTCACCAACCTGACCGACGAACTGGTGGACGTGCTGAACGTCTGGGCGCGGTTCATCTACGGCCCGCTGCTCGACGACCGCGTGCGCACCGTGGCCGACGACACGCCGCCCGGCGAGTACGGCCGCCGCGAGGCCTTCAAGGTGCGCCAGGCGCTCAAATCGGTGGGCGGCATCGTCATCCCGCGCGAGTTCGTGTTCATGGATCGCGCCGCCATCGGCCTGGGCGCGGCCTTCCTGCACCTGGGCGCCCGCCACAACTGGCGCGCCCTGTTCGAGGCCTCGCTGGAGGGCTTCTCGGAGGAAGGGCTGGCGGAGCGGCAGAAGGCCGTGCTGGGAGCGGCTGGGCTTAGCTGAGCCGAACGCGGAACCGCCCTCGTCCTTCGACAAGCTCAGGATGAGGGCTATTGCAGACCGCCGAGTAGAAAACCTCTTCCTGAGCCTGTCGAAGGACGAGGTTTTCGGGCCAAGGAGTGACCATGACCCGCACCATCGCCCGCCTGCACGGCGCCTATCGCGACGACATCGGCGACCTGACCACCCGCCGCCCCCTGCCCGGCCCGGCGATCGGGCAGCTGGATCCGTTCCTGTTCCTCAACCACCACGGCCCGCAGGTCTACCGCCCCGGCAACCACGGCCTGCCGTTCGGGCCGCACCCGCATCGCGGCTTCGAGACCGTGACCTTCATCCTCGAAGGCCAGCTGTCGCACCTGGACAGCGGCGGCCACGAGAGCGTCATCGACGCGGGCGGGGTGCAGTGGATGACGGCCGGCAGCGGCCTGGTGCACGCCGAGCTGTCGCCCGAGGCCTTCAAGAAAAGCGGCGGGCCGCTGGAGATCCTGCAGCTGTGGGTCAACCTGCCCAGCCGCCTGAAGATGACCGCGCCGCACTATGTCGGCCTGCAGGCGCCCGACATTCCCAAGGTCGAGAAGGACGGCGCGACCATCGAGCTGATCTCCGGCAAGGCGGACGGCGTGACGGGGCCGATCACATCCCTCACCGGCGTGGCCATGAGCGTCGTGCGGCTGGAGGCCGGCGCGAAGCTTTCGCTGCCGATCCCATCCGGGCGCGCGGTGTTCCTCTATGTGGTGCGCGGCGCAATCGCGATCGGCGACAAGACGGCGGGCGCCTTCAATCTGGTGGAGCTGACCGACGGCGACGGGCTCGAGCTGGCCTCGGCCGACGGCGCGGTGCTGCTGCTGGGCCACGCCGACCCGATCCGCGAACCGGTCGTCTCGCACGGGCCGTTCGTGATGACGACGCGCGAAGAGATCATCCAGGCGATCCAGGACTACCAGGCGGGCAAGTTCGGCGAGGTGAGGGCGTAGGCTCCCTCCCCTCTCCGTCGGCTTCGCCGACACCTCTCCCACGGGAGAGGGTCTTGCGGCCTCATTCAAACGGCCGTTAGACTTCATCCCATGTCCGACGACCTGACCGAGGCCCAGAGCGCCGCCATCCCGCCCGGCTACGCCCAGCTGAACTGGACGCGGGGCTTTGGCCGACAGATTGGCCCGCTGTACGAGCGCGCCGACGGCCCCGGCGAGGCCACGCTGGGTTTCCGGGTCGAGGAGCACCACACCAACGGCCTGGGCAATTGCCACGGCGGCATGCTGATGAGCTTCGCCGACATGGCCTGGGGCCGGCTGATATCGCTCAAGAAGTCCTATTCCTGGGTCACGGTGCGGCTGATGACCGATTTCCTGTCGGGCGCGCAGTTGGGCGAGTTCGTCGAGGGCCGGGGCGAACTTCTGGCCGAGGAGGATGGGATCTTCACCGTGCGCGGCCGCATCTGGACGGGCGAGCGCACACTGATGACCGGCACGGGGATCTTCAAGGCGCTTAGTCCCCGCAAGCCGCGCCCCGGCGAGATCGCCTTCCGCGAGGAGGCCTGAGCATGGCCGACGACCAGACCCTGCCCGCCTCGCTGCTAGCCCCGTTCAACGGCGCGCGGCCGCCTGCCCCCGCATGGTTCGAGGCCGCGATCGCGATCCAACCCGAGCGTTCGACCATCCAGGTCGACGGCGCCGACATCGAGCTTTTGACCTGGGGCGAGGTCGGCAGGCCCGGCCTGCTATTCCTGCACGGCAACGGCGCCCACGCCGACTGGTGGAGCTTCATCGCGCCCTCCTTCGCCAAGGACTGGCGGGTGGCGGCCATCTCCTGGGCCGGCATGGGAAGCAGCGGCTGGCGGGAAGCCTACAGCGCCGACACCTTCGCGGCCGAGGCCTTCGCCGCGGTCGAGGCGGCGCAACTTGAGGCAGGCGGACACAAGCCGATCTTCGTCGGCCACTCGTTCGGCGGCTTTCCCACCCTGTTCTGCGCCGCCCGTCATCCTGAGCGCCTGCGCGGGGCGATCCTGGTCGACACCTCGATCCAGCCGCCGGAAAAGCGCTGGAAGGGTCCTCCGCCGCGCTCGGGCTTCGGGACCAAGGTCTATCCGACCCTGGAAGAGGCCCTGACGCGCTTCCGCCTGGCCCCGCCGCAACCGTGCGAGAACCTCTACATCGCCGACCACATCGCCCGCCGCTCCCTGAAAGAAGTCGAGGGCGGCTGGACCTGGAAGTTCGACCCGGCCATCTGGCAGCGGTTCTCGATGCCCGACCTTGGCCTGCTGCTCGGCGAGATCGCCTGCCCGGCCGCCCTGATGTGGGGCGAGCGGTCCGGGCTTATGCACGCCGAGACCTTGGACTATATGATCGCGAACATGCCCAAGGACGTGCTGCGCTTGCCCATTCCCGACGCCGACCACCACGTGATGCTCGACCAGCCCCTGGCCTTCGTGGCCGGGCTCCGCGGCCTGCTGGCGACCTGGGCGTGAACCTCGACCCCGCCGCTGCGGCCGAGGCGGGCCGGGGCCTCGTCATGGTCTACATGCCCGACCGGGGCGTGGGCGACCTGACCTGGCACCTGCCCACCCTGCGCGCCATCGCCGCCCAGACGCCGGAGAAGACCGTGCTGCTGGCCGCCCGTCCATCGAGCCGCGCCCGCGACCTCCTGGGCGCCGAGACCTGCATCACGGCCATCGACTACCTCGAATACCGCTCGGGGACCTGGAAGAACCTGCAGGAGATCCGCGACTTCCACGCTCTCTGCCGCGCCCGCAGGCCGCGGGCGGTGTGGGTCCTCGAGAAGATCGACCGCCCCGCCATCGGCGCGGCCCTGGCCGGCGTGCCCGAACGGCGAGGCTTTGGCATGGGGCACGCCCAGCAGCGCTGGCTGACCCACGGCCCCTACCTGCCCAAGGCCATGCGCCCGGCCCACCGCATCGACAAGCTGGCCGCCTTCGAGGCCGCCCACGGCCTGGCGGTGACCAGCCGCGAGCCGGCCATGAACCCCACCCGGACGGCGCTGGAAGCGGTGGAAGCCCGCTTCGGCGCCCTGCCCCGGCCATGGGTCGTCTATGGCGTCGGCGCCAGCGAGGCGCGCCGCATGTGGCCGCTGGACGGCTTCGCCGCGCTCAGCGCCGCGCTCGCCGACAGGGGCGGCACGCGCTTCTGGCTGGGCGGCTTCGAGGACAACGCCCGGGTTGACGCCCTGCTGGCGGCCGGCTCGCCCGACGGCGTTACCGAAGTGAATGTCTGCGACCTCAAGTTCGACGTCGGCTCGGCGCTGATGGCCCGGGCGGACCTCTTCATCGGCAACAATTCCGGACCGATGAACCTGTCGGCCGCGGTGGGGACGATGACCCTGGGCCTGTTCGGGCCCGATCCGCTGCTGGATTATTCACGCCATCTGCACACCCTGGCGGCCGACGACCTGTCGCGCCTGGAGCCGGCAAGCGTGGCCGCCCGAGCACGGGCGCTGCTGGCCTGAAGGCGGTCGCCCTCGCCGCGGCATCGCGACGCCCCAGCTTGAGCCCGGCGCGAGGGTTGCTATACCGTTGGTCAGGGAAAAATCCAGGAGACCCCAGCCGATGGGCAACCAAGCGTCCGACTACCACCGCGGTGAAATGGACATCCACGAACAGGCCGCCACCTATGACGCCTTCGGCAAGATGACCAAGTGGGGGTCGCTGGCCGTCGCCGTGCTGGTCACCTTCTTCACCCTGCTGTTCTGCACCCCGGCCGGCTTCATCGCCTCGGCCGGCGTGGCCGTCGTGATGGCCGCCCTGGGCGTTGTGTTCCTTCGGGAAAAGGCCGCCGCGGCTCACTGACACCGGTAGACATCGGCAATTTTTTGCGCCCGATGCGTGGACAATCCTCGACAAAGGGCAAGAACCTCCCCTAAAGAGCGCTCCAAGCTGCTGGAGCGACGTTCGACGAAAGTGTTAGCTTTTCGTCGAACGTCGTTTCAACTTTGGGATCTTGAGCCGCTGCGAAACGCGCCGGTTCGGAGAGCGAACAACGCTCCGGGGGAGGTATGCCGATGGCCGTCATCGCCGTCACGAAAGAGACCCGCGCAGGCGAGACGCGGGTCGCCGCGACGCCCGAGACCGTCAAGAAACTGACCGCCGCCGGCTTCTCGGTGGTGGTCGAGGCCGGCGCCGGAACCGCCGCCTCCTACCTCGACGCCGACTATGAGGCGGCCGGGGCGAAGCTGGCCAAGACCGCCAAGGACGCGATCAAGGACGCCGACGTCCTGTTCAAGGTCCGCGCGCCGGAAGCCGCCGAGATCGCGGCCCTGAAGAGCGGCGCGATCGTCGCGGCCGCCCTCAATCCCTACCAGGACAAGCACACGCTGAACGCGCTTGCAAAAGCCGGCGCGAGCGCTGTCGCCATGGAGTTCATCCCGCGCATCACGCGGGCCCAGGTGATGGACATGCTGTCGTCCCAGGCCAACCTCGCCGGCTATCGCGCCGTGATCGAAGGCGCCGAAGCCTACGGCAAGGCCCTGCCGATGATGATGACCGCCGCCGGCACCGTCGCCGCGGCCAAGGTGTTCATCATGGGCGTGGGCGTGGCCGGCCTCCAGGCCATCGCCACCGCCCGTCGCCTGGGCGCCGTGGTCACCGCCACCGATGTCCGCCCCGCCACCAAGGAGCAGGTCGAAAGCCTGGGCGCCAAGTTCCTCGCCGTCGAGGACGAGGAGTTCAAGAACGCCCAGACCGCCGGCGGCTACGCCAAGGAGATGTCGGCCGAGTACCAGGCCAAGCAGGCCGAGCTGGTCTCCAGCCACATCGCCAAGCAGGACATCGTCATCACCACCGCCCTGATCCCGGGCCGCCCGGCGCCCAAGCTGGTCAGCGCCGCCCAGGTGGCGTCGATGAAGGCCGGCTCGATCCTCGTGGACCTGGCCATCGAGCAGGGCGGCAATGTCGAAGGCGCCAAGCTGAACGAGACCGTGGTGACCGCGAACGGCGCCAAGATCCTCGGCCACGCCAACCTGCCCGGCCGCATCGCCGCCGACGCCAGCGCGCTCTACGCCCGCAACCTGTTCGCGCTCTCGTCCCTGTTCCTGAACAAGGAAGGCGCCTTCGCGCCCAACTTCGAGGACGAGATTCTGCAGGCCGCCGTCGTCACCAAGGGCGGCGAGATCGTCCATCCGAACCTGAAGACCGCCTAACCGGCATAGAAAGGGAGGCTCCCATGGAAGCCGTCGACCCCACCGTGTTCCGCCTGGCGATCTTCGTGCTCGCCATCTTCGTCGGCTACTACGTGGTCTGGAGCGTGACGCCCGCGCTGCACACCCCGCTGATGGCCGTGACCAACGCCATCTCGTCGGTGATCATCGTCGGCGCCTTGCTGGCCGCCGCCGCGCATGGCGCGTCGGGTGCGCCCGACGCCGGTTCGGTGTGGATCTCCAAGGGGGCCGGCGCCGTCGCCGCGGCCTTCGCGGCGGTCAACATCTTCGGCGGCTTCCTCGTCACCCAGCGGATGCTGGCCATGTACAAGAAGAAAGAAAAGAAGTGAGCGGCGAGCGCCACTTGGGGGAAATGACATCATGAACGCCAATCTCGCCGCCGTCCTGTACCTCGTCTCCGGGGTGCTGTTCATCCTGGCCCTGCGCGGGCTTTCCAGCCCCGAGACCAGCCGCAAGGGCAACACCTACGGCATGGTCGGCATGGCCATCGCCGTGGTCACCACCCTGGCCACGCTGTGGAGCCAGGGCGCGCTCGACGCCGTGACCCTGGGCCTGATCGTGGGCGGCGTCGCCGTCGGCGGCGGCGTGGGCGCGGTGATCGCCCGCAAGGTGCCGATGACCTCGATGCCGCAGCTGGTGGCCGCCTTCCACAGCCTCGTCGGCATGGCCGCCTGCCTGGTGGCCGTGGCCGCCATCTACACGCCGGCCGCCTACGGCATCGTCGGCGCCGACGGACACATCCACCTCAACAGCCTGATCGAGCTCTCTTTGGGCCTGGCCATCGGCGCCATCACCTTCACCGGTTCGGTCATCGCCTTCGCCAAGCTGAACGGCAACATGGGCGGCGCGCCGATCCTGCTGCCGGCCCGTCACCTGCTGAACATCCTGATCGCGGCCGCCATCGTCGCCATGATCGTGGTGCTGGTCGTCACCGGCGGCCAGGCCAAGTGGGCCTTCTGGGGGATCTTCGCCCTCAGCCTGCTGATCGGCGTCACCCTGATCATCCCGATCGGCGGCGCGGACATGCCGGTCGTGGTGTCGATGCTGAACAGCTATTCGGGCTGGGCGGCGGCGGCGCTGGGCTTCACGCTGGAGAACACCACCCTGATCATCACCGGCGCCCTGGTCGGCAGCTCGGGCGCGATCCTGTCCTACATTATGTGCAAGGGCATGAACCGCAGTTTCGTCTCGGTGATCCTGGGCGGCTTCGGCGCCGACGCCGCGGCGGCCGGCGCGGGCGGCAAGGTCGAGACGCGCCCCGTCAAGCAGGGCTCGGCCGACGACGCGGCCTTCATCATGAAGAACGCCAGCAAGGTGATCATCGTCCCGGGCTACGGCATGGCCGTCTCCCAGGCCCAGCACGCCCTGCGCGAAATGGCCGACAAGCTGAAGGAAGAGGGCGTGGAGGTGAAGTACGCCATCCACCCCGTCGCCGGCCGGATGCCGGGCCACATGAACGTGCTGCTCGCCGAAGCCAACGTGCCCTACGACGAGGTCTTCGAGCTGGAGGACATCAACAGCGAGTTCTCGACGGCCGACGTGGCCTTCGTGATCGGCGCCAACGACGTCACCAACCCGGCGGCCAAGACCGACCCGACCAGCGCCATCTTCGGCATGCCGATCCTGGACGTCGAAAAGGCCCGCACCGTCCTCTTCGTCAAGCGCGGCATGTCCTCGGGCTATGCCGGGGTCGAGAACGAGCTGTTCTTCAAGGACAACACGATGATGCTGTTCGCCGACGCCAAGAAGATGGTCGAAGGCATCGTGAAGGGTCTCTGAGCCCATCACGCTCCAGACAGACGAAAGCCCCGGTCGCAAGGCCGGGGCTTTTTCGTTTCAGGCAAAAGCAAAGGCCCCGGTTTTCACCGGGGCCTCCGCGGCGGATCGATCGGCATGGGTGGCGCTTCAGAAGGACGCCACCGCCACCGGCGTCACGCGGCCGGACGAGGCCAGGGCCTTGCGTTGCTTGACCGAGAGCTTGTCGTTGATCTCGGCGCGAACCTCGAGCGAGCAGGCGCGGCGCGACAGCAGGTCCAGGCGCTCCTTCATGGCGCGGGCGCGGCAGAAGCGCTTGGTGGCGTCGGTGGCGCGGGCGTCGAACTCGGCGGCGTCGGCCGGGTCGGCCAGGTTCAGGTCGCCGACCCGCACGGTCACCTGGCGCTCGCCGGCGTGGGCGGCCTGGGTGATGCCGATCAGCGGCACCGCCGCCAGGGTCAGGGTCGCGATCGTGGTGAGGCTGATCATGAACTTGCGCATCTGGGTCTTCCCTCTGTTCCCGGGCGCGTCCGCCGCGCCTCCATGGACAAAGGTGTACTGAACGATACTTGAAGAGTCCCGTTAAGTGTCGTTCATGACTCCGTATTCACAGTATTGCTTGCATTTAATATTCTAAAATTCACGTAATGTTTGACACATTCACAACATCGCACCGAAGAGCTCTCGGCGCCGCCACGGCCAAGCTGCCGCCTTTCCGCCCGATCGGTCTGACAAAGAGCTGCATTCACGATCGCGAAAGGCCAAGTCTGTAAGGACGACGCCGGTCGCGCAGCCTGCCGACCGGCAGGCTCCACCCCATATGCCGGGACCGCGCCAAGAGGCGCCCCAGGCATCCGACCCACCCACGAGGTTTTCGCCCCTTGGCGCCAGACACCCCGGCCCCGTCCGCACGCAACTACGCCCTGGCGCTGACGCTCGGCTTCGCCGTGGTGCTCGCCGCGGCGTCCGTGCCGGCCGCCCGGGCCCTGGCCGACCTGATCGCGCCGGCGCCGATCGCCGAGCCCGTGGCGGCCGCCCCCGCAACGCCGCAGCCAGCCCCGCCGCCTCCGCCGGCCTACGCCTTCGACGCGCCCCTGCCCGGCCGCGAAGTCGCCTCGCCCTTCGGCCTGCGCCAGTTGCCGTGGGAAGAAGGCGGCCGCCTGCACGAGGGCGTCGATATCGCCGCCCCCTCCGGCACGGCGGTGAAGGTCGCCGCCGACGGCATCGTCGCGCGCACCGGGACCGACCCCGGCTATGGCCGCTTCGTCGAGGTCCGGCACAAGGACGGCTTCTCCACGCTCTATGCGCACCTGGGCCGCAACCTCGGCATGAAGAAGGGCGTCTACGTCAAGCGGGGCACGCCGATCGCCGTGGTCGGCGACAGCGGCCGCTCGACCGGCTCGCACCTGCATTTCGAGATCAGCCGCAAGGGCCGGCCGCTCAATCCCGCCCACTTCCTGGACAAGACCTTCGCCAGCGCCGACGACCTGCCGCTGAAGGCCGCCGCCCGCGTGCCGCGCAAGGTGCGCCTGGCCCAGGTCTCGCGCTGGCCCGAGGGCATAAAGGAGAAGGTCGCCGCCCGTCGCGCCGGCAAGGGCCAGGCTGTCCGCGGCGAAGACGGCCGGGTGCGGGTGCGGATCGAGGTCGCCGCCAGCTAGTCCCTCTCGGAACCCTCGCCCAGCAGCAAGTGGCCGAACCAGCTGACGACGCCTATCACGATCGCCCCGAAGATTCCGGCCCAGAAGCCGCTGACCGCCAGCCCCGGCAGGATGTAGGCCACCAGGCCCAGCATGGCGGCGTTCACCACCAGGAGGAACAGGCCCAGCGTCAGCAGGGTGATCGGCAGGGTCAGCAGCACGACGACCGGGCGCACCACGGCGTTCACCAGCCCCAGCAGCAGGGCGGCGATGGCGATCGTCTGCCAGCCCGCGGCATGGATACCGGGCACGACGCGCGAAGCCAGCCACAGGCCAAGACCCGCGAACAGCGCACGCAAGAGAAAGCCGGTCATCTGGAAGCTCCCCGAAGTCGGCGCCGACCCTGACGCCCGCGAAAGATGCAGACAAGCCCCGTTCGCGTCCCAGCATGCGAAATGTCGACAAGGCGACGGTGAGCCTGTTCAATGAGGCGTACTGTTCAGCACCGGCCTAGGCCGCTTGGAGCCGCCGCCGTGACCACAGCTTCCCTTTCGCGCGTCACTATATCGGACCCGCCCGAGGCATGACCGCGGCGCCGACCCCAGAACAGATCCAGGCCTGCGACCGTGAGCCCATCCACATTCCCGGTGCGATCCAGCCGCACGGCGCGCTGCTGGCCCTCGACCGCGACAGCCTGACGGTGCGCATGGCGGCCGGCGACGTCGCCGGCCTGCTGGAGGTCGACGCCTGGCTCGGCCGGTCGGTCGGCGCCCTGATCGGCGACGACATGGCGGCCCAGGTCGCCGCCATCTCCAATTCCCGCCCGGCCGGCGGCTTCATCGGCGTGCTGCATCGCGGCGGCCGCAATCTCGACCTCAGCGCCACGGTGCAGGGCGAGCTGGTGCTGCTGGAGATCGAGCCGGGCCTCGAGCGGCCGATGGCCGGCTCGCAGATCCTGGCCCATCTTGAGGCTGCCGCCGCCGCCTTCGAGCGCTGCCCCGGCTTGAAGACCCTGTACGACCGCGCCGCGCTGGAATTCCGCCGCCTGACCGGCTTCGACCGGGTGATGATCTACCGCTTCGGCGACGACGACGCCGGCGAGGTGGTCGGCGAGGACCGCGCCCATCACCTCAAGAGCTTCCTCAACCACCGCTTCCCCGGCTCGGACATCCCCAGGCAGGCCCGCGCCCTCTATGTGCGCAACCTGGTGCGGGTGATCCCCGACTGCGGCTATGCGCCCGCCCCGCTGGAGCCGGCGCCGGAAACCCCGCTCGACATGAGCGACCTGGCCCTGCGCAGCGTCTCGCCCGTGCACATGCAGTACATGCGCAACATGGGCGTGGCCGCCTCGGCCTCGGTGTCGATCGTCAAGGACGGCCGCCTGTGGGGCCTGGTGGCCTGCCACCACGACAGCCCGCGCCTGTTGCCCTACGAAATTCGCGCCGCCTGCCGCGCGCTGGCAGGAGGCCTGGCCCGCCAGATCAAGGCCAAGGAAGAGGCCGAGACCTGGCGCGAGAAGTTGCGGCTGCGCGCCCTGGGCGACGACCTGGCCGCCGTGCTGGCCCAGTCCGACGTCGGCGACCGGGCGCTGGAGGAGCACGCCGCCGACCTGATCGCCCTGGGCGAGGCCGACGGCGTGGCGGTGTTCCGCGACGAGCGCATCGAGACGGCCGGCAAGATCCCCCCGCACACGGCCCTGGCCATGCTGCGCGACTGGCTGCTGGAGGTCGACGCCGGCGGGGTGATCGCCACCGAGCGCAGCGAGGCGGTGTTCCCCGGGGCCGGCGCCTTCAAGAGCTGGGCCTCGGGCCTGATGGGCGTGGTGATCGAGCGCGCGCCCCTGCTGGCCGTGCTGTGGACCCGCGCCGAGGAGGTCGAGGTCGTGCGCTGGGCCGGCGATCCCTACCGCACCGCCAAGGCGGCCCGCGGCGACGGGGCCCTGACCCCTCGCGCCTCGTTCGACGCATGGACCGAGACCGTGCGCGGCCGCTCCCGCCCCTGGAGCAGCTCCCAGACCGAAGCGGCCCTGCGCCTGCGCCAGGACCTCCTGGACCTGCGCCGCGCCCGTCGCACGGCCGAGCTGAACAGCCAGCTGCGCGCCACGCTCGACGACAAGGACGACCTCTTGCGGCAGAAGGATTTCCTGCTCCGCGAGGTGAATCATAGGGTCCAGAACAGCCTGGCCCTGGCCGCCGGCTTCCTGACCATCCAGATGAAGGCCATCGACGATCCGGCCGTCCGCGCGCCGCTGGAGGAAGCCAGCCGCCGCCTGACCGCCGTGGGCCTGGTGCACCGCCGGCTTTATCGCGGCGACCAGCTGGAGACCGTCTCGCTGGACCGCTACCTGGTCGAGCTGGCCGAGGAGCTGGTGGAGTCCCTGGGCCAGGAATGGGCGCGGATGATCCGCGTCGACGCCGCCCCGGCCACCGTCTCGACCGACAAGGCGGTGACCATCGGCCTGGTGGTCACCGAGCTGGTGATCAATGCGGTGAAGTACGCCTATGGCGGCCGGCCCGGCCGGATCGACATCGGCCTGACCGAACAGCGCGGACGGGTGCGCATCTCGGTCGCCGACCAGGGCGGCGGCAAGCAAGGCCCCCGCGTCGGCTTCGGCAGCAAGATGATGGACGCCATGGTCCGGCAGCTGGCCGGAACCCTGGCCTATCACGACAACAGCCCCGGCGTGCGCGCGGAACTGGACGCGCCGGCGGGGTAGGCTCAGACGGCGGCCGCCGGCTCCGGGCCATAGCCGTTGGACCGCGCCTGGCCCGGAACCATGGCCAGCACCACCAGGCCGACCATGCCGACGAACGGGACCAGCACGCCGAGCGCCAGCCACCAGGCCGATAGGTCGAGGTCATGCAGGCGACGGCTCGCGCCCGCCAAGGCGACGGTGATGGCGACGAGGCCCATGCAGATGGCGATGATGTCGAACACCAGCAGCGCGGCCTGCTGGGCGCCCCCCATCCCCATCATAGCCAGGGGCGCTCCGAACAGGCCAAGACCCGGGATCACCAGCCAGACGGTGCTAAGGAAGTCGATCCGGTCACCGCGCCCCCTGAAGTCGAACCAACCCTTCATCCCGTCCCCCTGAGGCGCGCCGAGCCGCGCAACCTGAAATTGCCGCCACCGATCGCTACCGCCTCCCCCCTCGCTGCACAAGGCCGCAGATCGGTGGGCGGGTTCAGGATCGCCACTTTCGAACCCGCTTGCAACTTTGAGAATGATCGTTCATTTTTTTGAGAATGAACGTTCATTCCGCCATCGAAATGTCCAATACCTGAGCCAGGGTGTCGGACATTACAAAAGCGTTATCGCTCTTACCTTAGCTGCAACCCGTACCTATCTCACCCATTCGAAAGTGGGCTCCGGACGCCAAGTTGGCGGCCAGCCCAGGGGATGTTGAACTCATGGCTGTGAATTCCTTGTCGGTGATGTCGCCGGACGGCGGCCTGTCGCGCTACCTGACCGAAATCCGCAAGTTCCCGATGCTGGCGAAGGACGAGGAGTTCATGCTCGCCCAGCGCTGGAAAGAGCATCAGGACAGCGACGCCGCGCACAAGATGGTCACCAGCCACCTGCGTCTCGTGGCCAAGATCGCCATGGGCTATCGCGGCTACGGCCTGCCGATCGGGGAAGTGATCTCCGAGGGCAATGTCGGCCTGATGCAGGCGGTCAAGAAGTTCGAACCCGAGAAGGGCTTCCGCCTGGCCACCTACGCCATGTGGTGGATCCGCGCCTCGATCCAGGAATACATCCTGCGCTCGTGGTCGCTGGTGAAGATGGGCACGACGGCCGCGCAGAAGAAGCTGTTCTTCAACCTGCGCAAGGCCAAGAGCCAGATCAGCGCCTTCGAGGAAGGCGACCTGCGCCCCGAACAGGTCAGCGCCATCGCCACCAAGCTGGGCGTGCTGGACAGCGAGGTCATCTCGATGAACCGCCGCCTGTCGGGTCCCGACGCCTCGCTGAACGCGCCGCTGCGCGCCGACGGCGAAAGCGAGTGGCAGGACTGGCTGGCCGACGACGAGCAGGTCAGCCAGGAGACCATGGTCGCCGAGAACGAGGAAAAGTCGCTGCGCATGACCCTCCTCGAGGAGGCCATGGTCGAGCTGACCGACCGCGAGCGGCACATCCTCACCGAGCGCCGCCTGAAGGACGACCCGACCACGCTCGAAGACCTGGCCGCCCAGTATGGCGTCAGCCGCGAACGGGTCCGCCAGATCGAGGTGCGCGCCTTCGAAAAGCTGCAGAAGTCCATGCGCGAGGCGGCCGTCGCCAAGAACATGGTCGAGGCGTAACAGCCTCCAACCTGCTAAGAGAACGGCCGTCGCGACACTGTCGCGGCGGCCTTTTCGTATCGAGAGCGTCGCCAAGCCGTCACAAACGGCCTTTTCCTCGCCGCCGACGCGCTCTAAGAGCCTCGCCTCCGATTTTTCCGGCGTCTTGCCGCCCCAATTCAAAGACTTCCCATGACCCGTCACGAACTGAAGACCTGGCCGCAGTATTTCGCCGCCGTGCGCTCGGGCAAGAAGCGCTTCGAGATCCGCCGCAACGACCGCGAATTCAAGGTCGGCGACGTGCTGGTGCTGCGTGAATTCGATCCGGCCGAAGACGCCTATACCGGCCAGACCGAAGAGCGCCAGATCACCTTCCTGCTGTCGGAAGAAGACTACGGCGTCATCCACGGCTTCGTGGCCATCGGCTTCGGCGATGTGGTGCACCACCCGAGCGCCGCCGAGGACCACCCGCTGACGGCCGCCGAACTGGCCGAGTGGCACGAGACCGCCGCCGCCAACGCCGCCCTGCGCGGCGAAGAGGCCCGCCGCGTGTCGAAGTCCTACGTGGCGACCAACATGAGCGTCGCCGCCGACCGCCACGGCGCCGTGGCCGCCCTGGCCGAAAGCGACGCGGCCTTCCACGCCGCCGCCGCGCGGATCATCCGCAAGGGCTGAGGGTGACTTGGCGGGCTAGATGCCCGCCAACCAATCCTCGCAACGCAGGCCCTCGACGCGCTCGAACTCTCCGAGGTCGCCGGTGATCACCACCAGCCCCCGAGAGCGCGCATGCCCTGCGATCAGCAGATCATAGCCACCGATCGATCGCCCGGATCGTTCCAGCACGGCCCGGATGTCGGCGGCGTGATCCGCCGCGGATGCGTCGAAGGACAAAACCTCCAGGCGCGCTGCGAACTGCTCCACGGCATTCCGATGATGCTCCGGCCGGGCGGACTTGGCTGCGCCATGCAACAGCTCGGTCAGCACGATCGTCGAGATGCACAGGGCGTCGGCATTCAGGTTGAAGCGATCGCGCAAGCCCATCGGCCGATCCCTGAGCACGCGGATGCACAGGTTCGTGTCGAGCATGTAGCGCAGCATCAGAAGCTCTCACGCTTCTGCGGTGCGGGCTGGTCGCGTTCTCCGAGATCAATGCTCGGCCCGACAAAGAAATCATCCCAAGCTGCGTTCGCGGGCACGATCACGCGCCGCTTTCCGTCGCGCAGCACCGTCACCGAGCGCACTCCTTCGGGAAAGGCCACATCCTTCGGCAGGCGGACCGCCTGAGACCGGTTGGACTGAAACAGTGTCGTTCGGACCACCACGCCCTCCTGGATATACAAACAGTATATCCCAGAGCTTGCTTGACGCCTACCGTCCCTCTCGCGCCGCCTTCACGCCGCTCAGGATCGCCTCGGCCACGAAGCCGGGATCCTCGTGCGGAAGGCCATGGCCGGCCGTCGGCGCGATGGTCTGGGTCGCGCGGGACGACAGGGCCAGGAACTGCTTCTGCAGGTCCTGCGTGACGCCCTCCAGCTCGACCGCCAGCGGCTCGGGTAAGTCGGGGACCATCCGCCATTTCGGGCTGTGGGTCGCCACCACCACCGGCTTGTCGCCCAGCGAGCGCAGCGCGCGGGCCTGTGCGCTGCTGGCGGCGACGTCGAGATTTTCCGGATTGAGGCTGGGATCGCGCGGCATCCGCGTGAGAAAGCCGCGCGCGTCGGACAGCGCCTTCACCTCGTCCGGCGTCGCGGCCGGCAGCCTGGCCAGCCAGGCGTCCATCTGATCGGGGTGGGTCGAGGAGATCAGCACCAGTCCGGCCGTCTGATCCGGGTAGCGGGCGGCGAAGACCTGGGCGTGCAGGCCGCCGATCGAGTGCCCGGCCAGCAGAAACGGCGGCGCGACCTTGGCCGCGCGCAGGGCGGCTTCCAGGTCGGCGGCCACGTCGGCGCTGGTGCGCGGCCTGCCCACCGGGGCCGGGTCGCTCCCGCCCAACCCGGCGCGATCATAGAGGCAGACCCGGACGGCCCCCGACACCCGCGCCGCGATGCGGCCCCAGGCTTCGTCCCCCACCGGCGCACCGCCCATGCCGGCGTCGACCACCACGGTGGGCGCGCCCTGACCCTGGCAAGAGAGACGGATCATCCGCCCGCCGCCGACATCGAAGCGTTCGTCCTGGGCCAGGGCCGGTCCGGCGGTCGCCGCCGACAGCGCGACGATCAGTCCGAGCGCCCGCCGAACATCCATCGCTACACCCCGCCCTCGTCGCCGCGCTCCAGCCCCGCGAGGGTCGCCTCGTCGGCGGCCTCGGCGTCGCTGACCTTGCGCAGCACGGCCTGGCGCAGGGCATAGACCAGCATGGCCGCCAGGATCAGCGCGTTGAGCACGAACGGCGCCCAGCGCACGGCCTCGTAGAGCAGTACGAACAGCGGGGCGACCACCACGTTGAGGCCGTTGATGGCGGCGATGGCCCCGGCCGCGCCGGCCTGGTCCTTGGCGTCAACCGACAGCGAGGCGCCGGCGGTGAAGCCCGGTCGCGCGAAACCGTAGCCCAGCGACGAGACCGCATAGCCGATGGCGACCGCCGCATAGTCCGGCGCGAAGGCCACGACGACATTGCCCAGCGCTGCCACCGCCACGCCCCAGCGCATCAGCTCGCGCGGGCCCATCGAGAACATCCGGATCAGGCCCCACTGGGCCAGCAGGCCGGCGACCGCGCCCGCCGCCATGGCCAGGGTGATGAAGCCCTGGGCCTTGACCGGCGCCACGCCCAGCTTGTCGATGATCAGGAACCCCAGGGTCTGGGTCTGGGCCGTCTGGCAGGTGGCGACCAGGAAGCCGAACAGCAGGAACGGGGCCAGGCGCGGATCGCGCCACAGGCTGTCGCCGCGTCGCAGCGACGGGAAGGCCAGGCGCGCGCGCGGCTGCGGCTCGCCGGCCGTGGCCGGCGGCGTGGTCTCGTCCAGGCCGCGCCTGACGATCCACATCATCACCGCCGCCAGCCCGGCGAAGGCGAACATCGGCCCGGCCAGCCCGACCACCGGCAGCACGAACAGCGGCGCCAGCAGCGGTCCGACCACCGTGCCCAGGCCGAACGCCCCGGCCAGGGTGGCCATGGCCTGGGTGCGCTCTTCCCGCTTGGTGCGGTCGGCCAGATAGGCCTGGGTGGCCGGATTGGCGGCCGAGCCGAACAGGCCGAACAGCGCTCGCGCCAGCAGGAACAGCACGAACACCACCATCGGCGGCATGAGCTGGTGCAGACCCGCGCTGACCACGAAGGCGCACAGGGTCATCGACACGCAGAACCCGCCCAGCCCCAGCAGGATCAGGGGCTTGCGCCCCCGCACGTCCGACCGCTTGGCCCAGAACGGCGAGGAGATCGCCCACAACAGGGCCGACAGCGAGAAGATCGCGGCCACCATGGCGTCGGGGATGCCGATCTGCCGGCCGATGGCGGGAAGGACGGACAGCATGCCCGTATTGCCCAGCGCCGTGGCCGCCGACACCCCGAACAGGATGGCGAAGGCCCGCCGGTTGACCTGTTGATCTTGAGCGGCGGCAGACATCGAACAAACGTTAGAGGGGGTTTGCGTGCAGGGGAAGGCCCCGCTTTCACCTGCTCCTCCCCCGCACGGCGCCGCGCCATCCGGTCGCGGATCCGCAGGTCCGGCCTGATACCTTGGATTAAGCATTAACGGCGATGATGCCGGCTGAAATCCCCGGGGCTCCCTGACGTCATGTTCCAGATCATCGGCATCGTGCTGCTCTTCGCACTCGTGTTCGGCAGCTACCTGATGGGCGGCGGCAAGATGGACGTGATCCTTCACGCCGCACCGCACGAGCTGATGGCCATCCTGGGGGCGGGCATCGCCGCCTTCCTGATCTCCAACTCGATGACGGTGATCAAGGCCACGGCGGGCGGTTTCGGCAAGATCTTCGCCGGCCCCAAGTGGAAGGCCAGCGACTATCGCGACCTCTTGTCCCTACTCTTCCTCCTGACGAAGACGATGAAGTCCAAGGGCGTCATCGCCCTGGAAAGCCACATCGAAAAGCCGCACGAGAGCTCGATCTTCTCGCGCTATCCCAAGATCTCGAAGGACCACTTCGCCGTCGACTTCATCTGCGACACCCTGCGGATGATGACCATGAACCTGGAGGATCCCCACCAGGTCGAGGACGCGATGGAAAAGCAGCTCGAGAAGCACCACCACGAGGCGCTCGAGCCGGCCCACGCCCTGCAGTCGATGGCCGACGCCCTGCCTGCCCTGGGCATCGTCGCCGCCGTGCTGGGCGTCATCAAGACCATGGGCTCGATCACCGAGCCGCCCGCCGTGCTCGGCGGCATGATCGGCGGCGCCCTGGTCGGCACCTTCCTGGGCGTGTTCATGGCCTACGGCCTGGTCGGCCCGATGGCCGCCCGCCTGCAGGCGGTCGTCAACGAGGACGGCGCCTTCTACAAGATCATCCAGGCCGTCCTGGTCGCCCACCTGCACGGCAACGCCGCCCAGATCAGCGTCGAGATCGGTCGCGGCAACGTTCCCAGCGTCCACCAGCCCAGCTTCATCGAGCTGGAAGAGGCCCTGACCCAGATCCCGAACGAGGCCTGATCCTCGCGCGCGATCCGTACACGCCATGATCACGCCGCCGTGATCTTTGGCTTGCAACGGCGCGTGAAAAGCGGTTCCTTGCCTTGGTGCGGCCCGGCCTCGACGCCGGGCCGTCGCCATTTCAGGCCGCAAGGCCAGTCGCAAGGGATGCCCCCGATGACCACCCAAGTCCTCCGCAAGATCCTCATCGCCGGCGCGGCCATGACCGCCCTGTCGCTGGCCGCCTGCGGCAAGAAGGACGAGGCTCCCGCCGCCGACGACAAGGCCGCCGCGGCCGCCGCCGCCGGCGCCAGCGAAGTGACCGCCGCCGACGCCGCCGGCGCCGAGGGCCAGGCCATGGCCGACGCCAACAAGGCCGCCAGCGACGCCGCCGCCGAGCCCGACGCCGTCTCGGCCGCCGAGGCCCCGGGGACCGCCCCCGCCGCCCCGGCCGAAGAGAAGAAGACCGAAGGCCACTAAGGCCTTTCGATCGTTCGAAAGATCCCGAAGGGCCGTCCGCGAGGGCGGCCCTTCTTCTATGATGGCGCCATGACTTCCGACTCTTCCCAATCCCCGCTGGTCTGGCGCGAGGACGGCCTGCCGCAGTCGCGGCTGTACGGCGACGTCTACTTCTCCAGCGCCGACGGCCTTGCCGAGACCCGGGCGGTGTTCCTGGAGGGCTGCGGCCTGCCCGGCGCCTGGGCCGGGCGCGACCGCTTCGTGGTCGGGGAGCTGGGCTTCGGCACCGGCCTCAACATCGCCGCCCTGCTCGACCTGTGGCGGCGCGAGAGGCCGGTCGGCGGCCGCCTGCACGTCTTCTCGATCGAGGCCCACCCGATCACCCGCGAAGAGGCCGCCCGCGCCCTGGCCGTCTGGCCGGAGCTGGGCGAGGCCGCCCAGGTGCTGCTCGATCATTGGCCCAGCGCAGCGCGCGGCTTTCATCGCATCGACCTGCCCGGCTTCGACGCGACGCTTGATCTTGCGGTGATGGACGTGGCCCAGGCCCTGGAGGCCTGGAGCGGCCGGGCCGACGCCTGGTTCCTGGACGGCTTCTCGCCAGCCCTCAACCCGGCCATGTGGAGCGAGGAGATCCTCGCCGCCGTCGCCGCCCGCACCGCGCCCGGCGGCCGCGCGGCCACCTTCACCGTCGCGGGGGCCGTGCGCCGCGGCCTGGCCGCCGCCGGCTTCGCCTGGGAAAAGCGCCCGGGCTTCGGCCGCAAGCGCGAGCGGCTGGAAGCGGTCTTCCCGGGCGGTGTGACGGCGCCCGTTCGCTCCAAGACCCTGGCCGTCGTCGGCGGCGGCATCGCGGCGGCCGCGCTGGCCCGCGCGGCGCGGGCCGAGGGCCTGGCGGTCACGGTGTTCGACGCCGACCAGGCCAAGGCCTCGGGCAACCCCGCCGCCCTGGTCACCCCGGCGCTCGACGCCGGCGGCGGTCCCCGCGCGGCCCTGCCCGCCCAGGCCCTGGCCCGCGCCGCCGCCCTCTATGACGCCCTGCCCGGCGCGGCGCCAGCCCGCGGCGTGCTGCGCCTGGCCACCGGTCCGCGCGATCCCGACCGCTTCGCCGCCGTGACCAGCCAGGACCTGTTCGCGCCCGGCGAGATGATCGTCCTCGACGCCGACGAAGCCGGCGCGGCCCTGGGCGAGCCGGCGGCCGGCGCGCTGCGCATGAACCTGGCCCGGGTGGTCGACCCCGCCGTCGTGCTGGCCGCCTGGCGCGGCGACGCCGTCGCGACGGAGGTCTCGCGCCTGGACAAGACTGAAGACGGCTGGCGCCTGTTCGGCGCGGACGGAGCGCTGCTGGCGACCGCCGACGCCGTCGCCCTGGCGGGCGGCGCCGATCTGGCCCGCCTGTGGCCGCAGGCGCCGATCCGCCCGGTGCGCGGCCAGACCAGCTGGACCGGCCCGACAGACCTGTCCGTGACGCCCGCGGCCTTTGGCGGCTACGCGGTTCCCACGCCGGGCGGCGGGGTGCTGTTCGGCGCCACCCACGACCGGGGCGAGACGGCCAGCGACCTGCGCCAGGCCGACCACGACCGCAACCGGGCCGCCCTGACCAAGGGCCGGCCCGCTCTGGCCGCGCGCCTGGCGGACGCCGCGCTGGACGGCCGCGCGGCGGTGCGCGCCACCACGGCCGACCACCTGCCCCTGGCCGGCGGCGTTCCGGGCGGCCCGGCGAGCTTGTACGTGCTGGGCGGCCTGGGCGGACGGGGCTTCGCCACCGCGCCGCTGCTGGCCGAACACGTGGTCGCGCTGATGCTGGACGCGCCCTCGCCCCTGCCCCGCGACCTGGCCGCGCTGGTCGATCCCGGGCGCGCCCTCTAGGTCAGGCGGCGCGCTCGGCCCGCGCCTTGATCAGGGCCAGCAGGTTGTTCTCCAGGTCGCCGAGGAACACCTCGCCCCAAAGGCGCGAATAGCCGTTGACCGGCGTCTTCATCCAGTAGGCGGTGTGCAGCGCCACCTCGGTGCGGCCATCGGCCAGCGGGGTCAGGCGATAGCCGCCGGTGGTGACCTTGAAATAGGCGCTGTCGGGGCGCAGGTGGCGATCGGTGAAGTCCCAGGCGTCGAGGTCGTCGAACACGAACCGCCAGGCGATGCGCCGGCCCGGCTCCCATTCGGTGATCACCTCGTCGAAGGCGACGCCGTGCTCCCAGCGCGCCAGACGGCGGGCGCCGACGCCCTCGCCGACCAGCCGTGCGCCCTGCGGACGAGGCACGCCCACCACGTCCTGCGACAGGTTCCAGCGCCCCTCGCCCTTCCGGACGTCCGGCACGCCTTCCAGCAGCGGCCAGATGACCTCGGGCGGGGCGTCGACGACGATCCGGCGCGTGACCACGGTGGAGGCTTCCGGGACCGGCAGCCGGGCTTCGACCTGCATGGCCAGCAGCGGCAGGACGGCGAGAGCGACGGCCCGGCTGGTCGCACCCTTGCCTCGGTTGCGCAGCTTGTGGGCCAGGGCCGCGCCGATCAGGCCGCTGCCCAGCCACAGCGGCGAGAGCATCACGACGCAGACGGTCCCCTCGCGCAGCACGATGATCGACAGCACGATCACCGCGCCCAGAACCCAGACCGGGATCATCAGGTAGAAGCCGAGGCTGCGTCGCCCCCAGGGATCGGCGACATAGGCGATGAACGCGCAGACCGCCGCCGGCAGCACCAGCAGGAACGCGAAGCTGACGAGGCCCGAGGGCTGCGTCGCCTGCGCCAGCAGATAGACGCCCAGGGAGAAGGCGAGGCCCGCGGTCAGGGCGAGACCCACCCTCAAGGCGGTGGCGCGGCGGGAATAGGTCGGCGCCGCCATCTCGTCTTTCGGTTCCACGCCGCCCCCTCTGCAAATCCGCCGGGAATATTCCCGGCGCGACAGAAGCCGTCAAAGCAAAAGGCCCCGGAGTTTCCTCCAGGGCCTTCGCATTCGTCAGGAAGCTTGAGACCTCCGTCCGACCTCGATCTTAGAAGTTGATCGAGATGGTCGAACGACGGTTCAGCGGTTCCTTCACGCCGTCGCCGGTGGCGACGGCCGGGGCGGTTTCACCCTTCCAGTCGACAGCCAGGGTCGTGGCGGGCACGCCGGCCGAGACCAGGCCATCGGCCACGGCCTTCGCACGACGTTCCGACAGGCGGACGTTGTACTTCGGCGAGCCCGAGGTGTCGGTGTGGCCCACGACCGTGATCTTGGTCGCGTTGCCGCCCTTGGCGTAGTCGGCGGCCTGCTGCACCACGGCCTGGGCTTCCGGCGTCAGCACGTACTGATCGAACGGGAAGTAGACCACGAACTCGCGGGCCTCGTAAGCCGGCGGAGGCGGCGGGGGAGGCGGCGGCGGGGGCGGAGGCGGCGGGGGCGGCGGGGGCGGAGGCGGCGGCGGCGGAGGCGGCGGGGGCGGGGGCGAGCCGAAGGTGTAGCGGACGCCCAGCGTGATCGAGGTGTCCTTGTAGTCGCCTTCGAACTTGCCGACGTCCGTCACGGCGCCGCCGGCGGGGCCGACATTGCTCGTCACCGAACCCCAGGTGAGGTTCTTGGCCACCAGGTAGCGGCCCGTCAGGTCGATCGACCAGTTCGGGGTCACGTCCCAGGCCAGGCCCAGCAGGCCCTGGTAGGCGAACGCCTGATCGACGTCGTCGATGCTGGTGTTCTGGTAGGCGGCGGCGCCGGCGGGAACGCCGCTCAGCTGGCCGTACACCTTGTTGTGGACCCAGGCCGTACCGACGCCGGCGCCCAGGAACGGACGCCACGACGAGTCGGGCAGGAAGTCATAGATGACGTTGGCCATCAGGGTGGTGGCCTTCAGCTCGCCGTTCGGCTCGCCGCAGGTCGGGTTGGTCACCGTGCGGATCGGACCGGCGGTGCAGAGACCGATCGGCTGCGGACGCGAGGTGTTCTCGCCGCGAACGCCCTTGATGTCGCTGCCGCGGTAGCCGTATTCGCCTTCCACGCGCCAGTTCGGCGAGATGCGGTAACCGAGACGAGCAAAGCCCGCCCAGTCTTCGTCCGTCGAGAAGGTCCAGTCGTAAGGACGGCCGTCGGTGGCGTTCACCGACGAGCTCGCCTCAACGCCCTCGGTCGAGTGGTAACCGACGTCGCCGGCCACATACCATCCGCTCAACGCGCTTTGGGCGGAGGCGCCGGACGCCGCGCAGAGCGCGACGGTTGCGACGCCAGCCAGCAACCCGAATTTCATGATGAGAACCCTCTAATAAAGTTAGCCTGGACGCCCCCCGCGGGGCGGCTTCCATGACGACAAACGCGCGACTTCGCAAATCGGATGTGGCGCCAGCGCCACAGTGGGGGAGTTTCGTCGAATTCTCGACAAAATGGTCCTCCGACGATCGGAACACGGACGTCGGCCGCCGCGAGGCGCAGGCCTTCGGCGCCGCAGCAATGGTCGCGTAGTTCGCCCGCGAAATCCAGATCAACCCTGACGATTATTTCAGATATCAACGACCATCGATCGTTGTTCTACCTGTCGGCGGGCGGTTTCAACCAGGGCGGAGGCGACCGGCGGCGCGTCATGCGCGCCGCCGGTCACGGGCCTTGCGGCGATCGCCCCCACGACCGGCCGCGCTGGCCACCCTCACGTCCCCGCCGCGTTGGAGGATGCGGCGAAGTCCCAGAACGGGTTCGCCTCGACGCCGCCCCCGCCTGTGGAGTGCGCGACGACGCCGAGCCGCCCCCCATTCGCGCCGACGGGGCGAGGGATCGACGACCCGTCGCGACGCTGAGAGCCCGTCTCCGTCGCGAGGGACGGGACGTTTCCGCGAGCGCTAGCACCAGGCCACGCGAACTGTCGCGTCCCAAACCTGGAACGTTTTGTCATTCCCCGGCTCGCCGAGGGCTGGACAGCCCCTGACGTTCGGTTAACTACGACTGGCAAAGATCCACGCGGGGGTGTGGATCGTCTGAGCTTGGTGCCTGAATAGCGTGACGTCGCGTCCGGACCAGTATCCCCTGCTCGACGTCTCCGGGGCGGCGTTGCTGGCGGCGGGTCATTTCATGGCCTTCGTCGATCGGGCCGTCCCCAGCGTCTATGCGCCCGCGCTCAAGGCCCAGTTCCACCTCACCGACACCCAACTGGGCGCCCTGCAGGGCCCCGCCTTCGTGGCGCTCTATGTCGCGGCCACCCTGCTGGCCGGCCATCGCGGCCACCGCCTGCCGCCCGCCCCGCTGCTGGCCGGCGCCGCGGCGCTGTGGACCGCCGCCACGGTCGCCCTGGCCTTCGCGTCGACCTATGAAGGCCTTCTCGCCGCGCGGCTGGTGCTTGGCCTGGCCCAGGCCGCCTTCGCCCCCGCGGCCCTGGCCCTGATCGTCGCCGCCGCGCCGCCCGAGCGGCTGTCGCGCTGGGTGTCGATGTTCACCTCGGGATCCTCGATGGGCCGCAGCGGCGCGCTGCTGGCCGGCGGCCTGGCGCTGGGCGCGTTCTCCGGGGGCCTGCTGAGCGCCTTCGGCCACGCCCCGTGGCGCGCCGCCATCGTCCTCCTGACCCTGCCCAACCTGCTGCTCGTGGCGCTGCTGGCCTGGCGGCTGCGCGGGCTGAGGCCAAGCGCCTCCGACGACCAGGGCCTGGGGCGCGCGATCGCCCGCCTCGCCGCGCGCCCCGCCGGCCTTGGGCTGCACTTCCTGGCGTCCGGCTGCGTGATCCTGGCCGTACAGGCGGCCGCGGCCTGGGCCCCGTCGATCGTCAACCGCGCCTGCGGCCTGCCCCCCGCCGCCAGCGCGCTGCTGGCCGGCGCCGTGGTGCTGGTCGCCGCCCCGAGCGGACACCTGGCGGCCGGCTGGCTGATGGACCGCCGCCTGCGGGCGGGCGGCGGCCCGGCCCTGGTGCTGGCCGGCGGCCTGGCCCTGGCCGTCCTGGGCGCGCTCCTGCTGGCGGGCGCGAGCACGCCGGCCGTCGCCGCGGCCGCCCTGTTCCTGATCACCGCCGGCGGCGGCGGCGCGGCCCTGGCGGCCCTGGCCGGCCTGCAGCCGCTGAGCCCCGCGGGCCTGCGCCCGCCGATGAACGGCCTGTACCTGGCTTTCGTCACCGTCGCCGGCCTGGGCTTTGGGCCCCTGCTGACCGGCGAGGTCAGCGACCGCCTGTTCGCCGGCCCGCACGGCCTGGCCATGGCCCTGGCGCTGGTCACGACCCTGGCCGCCGCCTTCGCCGCCCTGGCCGCCGCCCTTGGCGCATCCCCCTGGCGACGGCTGGCGCGCGAGACCCTTCGGGCCGCGAACGCCTGACATGCCCACCAGCGCCGCCGCCGACAGCTTCCGTTTCTCCAGCGACGACCATCCGGCCGACGAAGCCTTCGCGCTCTACGCCACGCTCTATTCACGCGGTTCCGACGTCAGCCGCGGCGAAGGCCCGTTCTTCGCCCGGGTGCGCGGCTGGCGCCTGGACAAGGTGCTGCTGTTCGAACGCCGCCTGTCGGGCGTGGTCCATGCCCGCCGCGAGCGGATCGCCGGCGACGGCTTCGACCACTTCGTGCTGACCCACGTGCTGGAAGGCCAGGTGCGGCTACAGGTCCCCGGCCCGCCGCGCCTGCTGACCGCGGGCATGAGCGTGCTGCTCGACACCCGGCGGCCGATGCGCACCGAGCACGACGACGCCCTGATCCTCACCGCCAGCGTCGCGCGCGACGTCATCGAGGCGGCCCTGGGACCGGCGGGCCGGCTTCATGGACAGGTGCTTGCCGCGCCCGACAACCTGGTGCTGGCCGACTTTCTCGCCTCGCTGGCCCGGCGCGGCGACACCCTGGCCTCGGCCGCGCTGCCGGCCCTGGGCCGGGCCTTCGTCGACGTCCTGTCGTCCGCCGGCGGCGACGCCGCGCGCGCCGGCCGCGAGGACCAGCGCCGCGACCTCTCGCGCCGCGAGGCCGTGCGCCGCTTCGTCATTCCGCGACTGGCCGACAAGGCGCTGTCGGTGGAGGCCATCGCCGCGGGCGCCGGCATCTCGCGGTCCTCGCTCTATCGCCTGTTCGAAAAGCAGGGGGGCGTGGCCCGCTTCATCCAGCTGATCCGCCTGGACGCCCTGCGCCGCGCCCTCGACGCCCAGGACCCCGCCGCCTCCGACGACGCGGCCCTTGTCCAGCGCCTGGGTTTTTCAGGCCCCGCCCAGATGGCTCGCCTGTTCGCCGACACCTACGGCGCCACGCTGGCGGACTACCGCGCCGCCCTGGAGGACAAGCCCCGCGACGACCCCGGCGCCAGCAAGCGGCGCTGGGACGGCTGGCTGGGGGAGCTGGGGTGAGGGCGGCCGCCTGAACCGGCCCACGCCAGCTGTTGTTCGAGACCGAGACGTCCGACGCCGTCGGCGCCGGCGGCGGAGCCACCGTCAGGTTGACGGTCGCCTCGATCCCCGAGGGCGGCGACGCCCGGCAGAGGCCGTGACGCTGTCACGGACAGGCGCTCCGAGCACCGCCAAGAGCGCGCCAGGGCCAAGAGAGGCCCTCGAGGATGCTTTGCGGGAGCGCGACCAAGGCGCGTCGCTCCGCGCGCCGACGTCGGACCGACCGACGTCACGCGGATCGCCGCAGCCGATACGGCTGCAAGGACGCGGCCGAGGACCTGCGCCCGCAGCGGAGTTCGTTTTTGGGGAGGCTAAGCCAACCATAGTCAGATCAAGCGCGATCACGTGCGCTGGACTTCTGGTCTCGACTTAAAGGAAGGGATGGTGGACGCGACAGGGATTGAACCTGTGACCCCTACGATGTCAACGAAACACCCACACCAAAAGCGCTTTGTTTTATAAGGGTTTCCTAGTCAGCATGTTCCGCTTTGTTCTGCTATTTTCGGGGGTTTTTCGGGGGGTAAACTTCAGATACTGGGTTTGTTCCCCCGAGCGAGTCAAACCGGGGACCTCCAACTGTTGCTTCGCTCGTCACTTCAAGTGTGATGAAGATGGCAGGATCGCGGCCAGGCCGCACCGACCACCAGAGGACTGGCCCTTCTGGCCGGCGCTGGTGGGCGACCGCGCCTTGGAGCGCTAGCGCCATGAACGTCCCTTCCAGCATAATGGTTGGGCCATAGGTCTATTGGACAAACGCCGCTCGTCGCAGCTTCGAGAGAAGCGCGATGGTCGAGGGATCATGATATCCGACGACGCCGAACGGTCCCTACTTCGCGGTGCACGACAGGCTCCGGCAGGCCGGTAGAGCCGCGTTCGGCTGCAACTGAGAATGATCCAGCGCCCGCCTCCCGCCGTATAGAGCGTGACAGAGGAGGCGACATGTTCGACAAGGTCACCCGTGCGGCCGCGATAGCAGGTTTGGTCGCGACGTGCGCGGCGTGCGCCAGCGGCGGCGCCTCGCATTCCGGCTTTCTAAGCAGCTACGATGGCCTGGCCAAACGGCCGGGCAGTGTTCGAGCCACGGTGTACGAGCGCCGCGACGAGACGCTGGCCGCGCCCATCGAACGACTCTGGATCGCGCCGGCCGCGAGCCATTCGAGCCAAGCCCTGTCGGTCGAGGACGAGCACCGCCAGGCGGTGCTGACCGAGGTCGACCGGCAGGTCTGCTACGAGCTGAGCAAGCGCTTCACCTTGATCGACGCCCCCTCCCCCGACGCGGGGACCGTCAAGGTCGGCGTGACCCGCATCGAACTCACCAATCAGGCCGGGGCGGCCGCCTCGGCGGTGGCCAATTTCTTCATCCCGGGCCCGGTCTCGCTGCGGGCGCCGGGCGGGGTCGGCGGGCTGTGGGCCGAGGCCGAGCTCCTGGCGCCGGACGGCGCCCAGGCCGCCGCCCTGGTCTGGAGCCGGCAGGCCATGGTCGTGGGCGCCGACAAGCCGTCGCTGTCGCCGGTCGGAGACGCCCACCAACTGGCCGAACCGTTCGGGGACGCCGTGGCGGCGGCCCTGGCGCCGCGCGACCGCAAGCCTCGCCCCGTGGCGACGCCCGACCCTTGCGAGCGCTTCGGACCGCGCCTGCGTCCCGAAGGGCTGCTGCTGCGCATGACCACGGGCCTCTATCAACCGGAGCTGAGCGGCGCCAAGCCGCCGCCTCGCGACGAGACGTCCGGCGAGCCGGGCCAGCGCCCCTAGAGGCGCACGAATGGCGCCAGCAGCTTGCCCAGCCTGCCGGGCAGCATGATCTGGCCGTCGAGCGCGGCGACGCAGAGGCAAGGCTCCTTGGAGACGACCTTGGGCTGGTGCGTCACGCTCGGGTCGGCCTCCTCGAAGTCGCCGCGCGAAAAGACGCCGTCCTCGGTGGCGTAGGCGCCGTCGATCACGCAGGTCAGTTCGACGCCCCCGTGGGTGTGGCGCGGCGCCGACTGTCCCGAGGCGATCTTCAGCAGGATGACCCGGCAGTCGCCCTCCCGGGTTCCCAGCACGTCGCGAACGTGCACGCCGGGCCCCAGCCAGCGCCAGGGCCCGAGCGCGAACTGGTCGAGGGGCGCGGGCAGGACAGGGTCGGCCGAGGGCGGCCTCGGCTCGGCCGCGGGCTCGTCGGCGTCCAGGCGCGCCATGACGTCGCGCCGGGCGTCCAGGCTGATCGCCTCGGGCGCCTGGTCGTCCAGCAGCACGCCGCCCACGGCCGCGCCGAGCTCGGCCCACGGGCGCGTGGCCGGCCGCAGGCTGAGGTGCGCGGCCACGACGACGGCTTCGGGGAAGCTCAGGGTTCCCGCGGCGAAGGCCAGCAGCCTTTCCTCGCTGGGCTGACGGCGAAGGCTCATTGCGCGTCTCCCCTGTCCCTTTCGATGCAGGCCCGCAGCTTCATCATGCCGAACCGGATGCGCGCCTTGACCGTGCCGAGCGGCACGCCGAGCGTCCTGGATATCTCCGTATGGGTCTGCTCCTGGAAGAAGGCCATTTCGATGGCGGCGGCCTGGTCGGCGTTGAGGCTGAGCATCGCCGCCCTCACCCGCTGGGCGTCCTGCGCGCCGCTGAGGATGGCGTCGGGCTGGGCCGGCTCCTCCGCCTCCAGGTGAAAATCGAGCTCATGCAGGGTGACCGAGCCGCGCCTGAAATGGTCGATGCGCAGGTTTCGGGCGATGGTGAAGATCCACGCCGCCGCCGAGGCGCGCGCGGGATCGAAGAGGTGCGCCTTGCGCCAGACGACCAGCAGGGTTTCCTGGGCCAGTTCCTCGGCCGCCGAGGCGCTGGCGCCGCCGCGCATCAGCAGCGCCTTGATCCTGGGTGCATAGTGGTCGAACAGCCCCGCGAAGGCGTCGCGGTCGCGGCTCGCGCCGACACGCACGACGAGGTCGTCCAGCGCGCGCGAGGAACTCACGGCGTGACGGCCTGCAGGGTGTGCGGATAGGGCCCGAGTCGCATGCATGCCGATGATACGGCACGGCTGCGCTACCGGATCACCGGAAACGAAAAATAGCGCGCGCGGCCATCCGATCGGCGACCTCGGCCGTAGGACCTCGGGACATGTCCAGCCTCGCCCCGCGGCGCGGCGGACGCCACCCTGACGAGGGCCGCCTCAGATGAGCGACACATCCCTGGACCTGCGCATCGCCGGCGCATCGCGCGGCTCGCCCCTGTTCGACCTGGTCATGCGGCTGCTCTCGGCGCGCTGGACCTGGGGAGAGCTGACGATCGTCACGCCGGGCGGCGAGCGCCGTCACCTCGCGGGCGCCGCCCCGGGCCTTGCCGCCACCATCGTCGTGCGCGACTTCCGCTTCGCCGCGCGGGTGCTGGCCAACGGCGACATCGGCTTCGCCGAAGGGTTCATGGCGGGGGAATGGGACAGCCCCGACCTCGCGGGGCTGCTGACGACCCTGGCCAACAACTACGACCACATCCGGCGCCTGTTCGACGGCGGCCTGCCGATGAAGCTCGCCAACTGGGCGTTCCATCGCTTGCGCGCCAACAGCAAGGCCGGGTCGCGGCGCAACATCCACGCCCACTACGACCTCGGGAACGCCTTCTACGGAGCCTGGCTGGACGAGACCATGACCTACTCCTCGGCCCGGTTCGAGCATCCGGGCCAGTCGCTGGAAGCCGCCCAGACGGCCAAGTACGAGAGTCTGGCCGCCCTTATCGACCTCAGGCCCGGCCACAGCGTCGTCGAGATCGGCTGCGGCTGGGGCGGGTTCGCGGAATTCGCGGCTGCCAGGATCGGCGCGCGGGTCACCGCCGTGACCATCTCGCGGGAACAGCACGACTTCGCGCGCCGCCGGATCTTCGAAGCCGGGCTGGCCGAGCGGGTCGACATCCGCCTGCTCGACTATCGCGACCTGACGGGCCAGTTCGACCGCGTGGCGTCCATCGAGATGCTGGAAGCGGTGGGGCGCGACTACTGGGGCGTCTATTTCGACAAGCTGGGCTCGCTGCTGAAGCCCGGCGGCCGCGCCGGGCTACAGGTGATCACCATCCAGGACGCGCTGTTCGACGAGTACGACGCCCGCACCGACTTCATCCAGCGCTACGTGTTCCCGGGCGGGTCGCTGCCCTCCGAGAACCGTCTGGCCCCGCTGATCGCCGCCCGGGGCCTACGCTGGCGCAGAACCGAGCGGTTCGGCCAGGACTACGCCCAGACCCTGGCGCTGTGGGCCCAGCGGTTCGAACGCGCCTACCCCTCCATAGCCGAGGGCTCGAAGAGCTTCGACGCGCGCTTCCGCAGGCTTTGGCTCTTCTATCTCGCCTATTGCGAGGCAGGCTTTAGAACCGGCCGCACCGACGTCATCCAGATGGCGATCGACAAGCACGGCTGAACGCCCTGCGACTGCGAGGCGGTTGAGCGCGCATTGAGCCAAATTGCAGGTCGGTTGTTGACGATAAAGCCCGCTGAGCGGTCTTCGTCCCAGGCGAAGATGTCGCGCCATCAGCTGCGCCTGGGCTTTGCCCTGACGCGAATTTCACGCGTTCTGAGCCTGCAGTTGCGGCGGGTGGACAATGGCGACGCGGGCGCCAGGCCCCGAACCATCCACGACGATCTCGGCCCTCAACTGCTTGGCCAGGGCCTGGATGATGCTCGAGCCGAGGCCAACCCTGACGGATACGCTTGCGGGCGGCATGCCCACGCCGTCGTCGGCGACCGACAGCGTCCAGCCGCCTTCCGAGGCGCTGTACTCCACCCAGATATGCCCGCTCTCGCGACCTGGAAATGCGTGCTTGAGGGCGTTGATGACCAGCTCGGTGACGATCAGCCCCATGCTTACCGAAACCTCCGCGGCCACCCAGTGCTCGTCACTGACGACGGAAAGGGTCAACTTCTCGGGGTTGGAGACCATCGAGGCGGCGATACCGTCGCACAGCGCCCTGAAGTAGGCCTTCAATTCCACCTCACCCGCACCCGACTCCACCAGTTGGCGCTGGAGAGCGGCGACCGACATCACGCGGCTGTGGGCGTCGGCGACATGGGCGCGGATCTCGGGGGACGTCGCGTTGCGAGCCGACTGCATCAGGATGCTGGCGATGATCTGCAGGCTGTTGGCGATCCTGTGCTGCAGTTCGTCGAACAGCACGGCCTTCTCGCGCACCAGGTCGTCCTTGACGCGGTCGGCGAGGCGCGCGTCCGTCACGTCGAAGATGGTCAGAAGCAGAAGCGGGTTGGCAGGATCGCCGTAGTCGAGCCGGCGCGCCCTGATCACCAGCCGCCTGGCGTCCTCGCCAGCTCGGACCAGATCCATCTCACCGGCCTCGACGGCGCCGCCCCCCTTCAGCGCGGCGGCGAGCAAGTCGCGCAACGACGGCGCGTTCCATTCGCCTTGGCCAAGGACGAACGCCGACAGGCCGACCGCCTCCTCCACGTCGATGCGAAAAGCTTGGGCGAAGGACTCGCTCGCCGCGACGATCCTGATGTCGCCGTCGAGCAGAAGTATGGGCGCGTCCGACGAGCCCACCAGGGCCTGGGCCAGGGCGTCGATGGGCGACGGAACGGGGCGAGCCTCATCGAGCATAGGGGATCCACGACCCGAAGGCTCTCGAAACGATAGCCGTTCCCGGGCGAGAGATCGGCGCGTGCGCCGGACTCTCAACGCGGCGCCGAAGCTTTAGTTCTAGCACAAATCGGGATCGGCTCCGACGCCCAGACCCAAGCGACGAAACCGCGCAGCCGGGAACCCGAACCATAGCGGCGCCGGAACGTTTTATCAGAACGGCTTTCGCTGGCGCTCACCCCGGCTCGGGGTTTCGAAAGGGCCCGCCATGTCACCGACCTTCGAAGATGCGCTGGAAGTGGTTCTCAGCCACCTCGACAATCCGCCGGCCGAGGGAACGCCGGAGGACGAGGCCTTTCTGGCCGCCCTCGGCGAGGTTCTCGTCGCCTCCCAAGGCGGTCTGGACAACGACGACGGTGCCAAGCAGGCCATCGTCATCGATGATGATCTACGAACCCGGCTTGAGGCCATCGCCCATCGCCGTCGCCTCAACCCGTTCGGCGAACACCCCGACGGCATCGGCCCGACGCTCGGCATGGACTTGAGGGTGAAGCCGCCGCAGTGAACATCGGCCCATCCGATAGCAACGACGCCCCCAGAACACTAGAAAAAAGCACGAGGATAAATAGCCATCCACGAGCTTAGATGAAATACAACAATCCGCCCAAGCCATATAAATTTGTCGCAATGATGAGCATCGCGCACATATTTTTACCGCCCTTCTCGTGGGTGAATACGAGTTATTATTTTATGGTAGAGGATTAGAATCCCGCAAAATCGACAGCCTTCGCAAAGAGTTCTCCGCGACTCCTGACATCTAGCTTTCGATAGGCGTGCTTGATGTGGGTGCGCAGGGTTTCGATCGAGATATCCTGCTTCTGGGCGATCTTTCCCGTCTCCAGCCCCGTCAGCATCATCGAAACGATTTGCGCCTCGCAAGGCGTGAGGTGATGGATCTGAAGCATCGCCTCGTAGGAAACCGGCCCGGCCATACGATGAGCGGCGAAGCCGATGCTGGCGTCGTCACCAATAATCAGTTGCTGCGCCCATAATAGCCATTGCTGACCAGCGCCTGCTGGCGTGATGGCATAGAGCGCCACGTCCAGCCCGACCTCCTGAAGCAATCGCGCGAGGATCGCGGCCGTCGCAGGATCCCCTGAAACCAAGTTGTCCTCGAAGGCCCTGAAGCTGCCGCCATCACGGACCATCCGGTAGGCGGCGTCGTTGGCCCAATGGATACGCCCGGATCGCGAGAGCAACATCTTGGCCCGGGGATCGGTATTGACCCAGGCCGTGATCGCGCGTGACCAGGCGGGGAGTATTCCGAACTCATCTTCGAACATGAAGACCGTCTGCTCCGAATCCAGATCGTCGGCCTCATCGCCCATGGCGACAAAGCCCGAGACGCCCACCCTCATCGCTTCCTCCCTCGTCGGCCGCGTCGCTTGATACGACTTCGACCCATGCATCGAGCATAAGAACTCGCGCACCAGCCCTACGATCCACTCTAACCATTAATAATCGAATTGGCATACCCGATCCGGGTGATACATCACCAAGTCAAAATAAATACAAGAATACAAAAATCTGGATTTTTAACAATTAGACTAGGCCGACACCCAGCCATGATCACATGACGCAAACTCAATTAATATTGCGAGATACGAATGAAAATGCGCCGAATATTTCTCTCTCGAAAGCAAAAATACAACCCCAGGGCGATCACTAGAAAGTCGCCCCTCCCAGCTAAAGAGCGAGCCCGCACGAAGTCGCGCCAACCAGTAGCGCCAGCCCCCACGAGCCGCTGCGCCGCTCGACCAAGCCCCCCCGAGGAGGGAGTTCACGCAGCAAACCATCATCCGGCGCGTTACTTCAAACGCGAAAATTATACTGGCCGCCTTATAAATATTACCTCCGCCTGAACCTCTACAAAATTTGACTAGGCGATAACAACTACCGCCTTCGACGATGCGGAGAACGCTCGACATTGAATAGATGCCATCGCCGCGATCGAAGTCGCGACCTCCTGCATTCAATCATTGAGGCGGGGCACCTAAATATTCGGAGAACATGATGCGTACCTACATCGTTGCGGCGGCAACCGCCGTCGCGGCCCTGCTGGCCATCCCGGCCGTGTCGAGCGCTCAGACCAACGTGACCGTCTCGACCAGCGTGACCAACTTCTGCGGCATCGGGCTGGCCAACGTCGCCGGCGGCAACGTCGCCGTCGCCAACGGCGCCCGCCAGAAGGTCACGACCCTGCGGATGTCGTGTAACGCCGCCACCGGCGCCAAACTGACGTCCAGCGCCGCCAACGGCGACTTCAAGTCCCCGGGCGGCGTGCTGATCAACTACGACTGGGACCTGTCGGTGCCGGAAATCCCCAGCCTGGGCTTCGCCGCGGTCGATACCTGGCCGGGCAGCCCGGCGATCATCACCAATTCGGGCGGCTACAGCCAGAAGCTCGCCGACGGCATCTACGGCGATCTGTTCCTGAACCTCTGCTACAACGTCCCGGGCGGCCCCGGCGTCGGCGGCACCCAGGGCGACCCGACCAACCCCGGCTCCTCGGGCTGCGCGGCGTCGCCGTCCGGTCCTGGCGCGGCCTCCGCTCCGGCCGGCACCTACACCGAAACCTTCACTTTCTCGCTCGATCCCGCCTGATCGAACCGGACGGGGGAGCGGCCCTTGGCCGCCTCCCCGACTTTTCCGAAATTTTCGCAGGGGGAGCGACATGCAAAGTCGAAGATCAGCAGCCACATTCCTGACGACCGCGGCCTTGATGATCTGCGCGACAGCGCCGGCCCGGGCCATGGACGTCTCACCGATGGTGTCCAAGATCACGCCAGCAGGCGCCGGATCCGCCTACCGGATGACCGTCAGGAACACCAGCGCCGTCCCGGCCACGGTTGAGATCGAGGTGTATCGCATGCAGGTCGATTCCGCCGGCGCGCGCAGCCTGGTGGAAGAAGACAACGACATCGTCACCTTTCCGGTCCAGTCGGTCATTCCGCCCAACCGCGAGCAGGTCATCCAGGTCCGCTATATGGGCGACCCGGTCGAAGAAGGCCGAATGTACCTGGTTCGGGCGGCACAGTTGCCGATCAACATGCAGACGACTCCGACCGACGGGGGCGCGGGCGCCGACGTCCAGGTCGCCTTCACGATCAACACCTATGTTTTCGTGGCGCCGTCCAAGGCCCGCGCCGCCGTCGAGGTAACCGCCGTGTCGCGCATGCCGAACGGCGACCTCGTCCTGTCGGCCCGAAACTCGGGGACCGGCTTTGCCTACCTGCGCGAAGCCAGGATCACCCTGACCACGGCGGACGGCCGAGCCCACGAAGTGCCGGCCGCGGACGTCGATGTTGGTCAGGTCAGCGTCATGGCAGCCGGCGCCACGCGCCAGATCCGGATACCGGCGCGTCTGATCTCGACCGTCGACGGCCAAATCACCGCTTCGATCGCGCTGCTGTGAGGACGAGACAATGGCACGCAAAGCGCGCGCCGGCGGGCGGTCCGGCGCACGAGGCGCGTTTCGCCGGCTGAGCGCGGTCGCCTGCCTAGGCGGCGGCTTGGCTTCCGTCGTCGACGCCGGCGCATTCCAGATGGCCGACGGGGCCATACAGACAGCGCCGTTCCACCTCATCGCCGCTGCCGACACGCCTCCCGGGGTGGGCCCCTCCCTCTTCGCTGGCGGCCAGGATCAGTCCCCCTCGACCAGACCCACGCCAGTGCTGAATCCTATCCAGGGTCCATTGACGCTGGACGGCAAATACCTGGGCGACGTCAGCGGGGAGGTCGATGCCCAGGGCGAAGGTCTCATCGACGCCAGCGCACTTATGGATCTGCTAGGCCCCCAACTGTCGCCCGCCATGCGCGAGACCCTTTCCAGCCGGATCGCCGCCCAGGCCAAGGTCGCCATGGCCGATCTTAGAAGCCCGACCTTCTCCCTGTCGTTCGATCCGCTGGCGCTAACATTCGTGGCGGCTCTAAGCCCCCAGGACCGCGCCCAGCGCAGGGTCAGCTTCTCCCAGAACGAGAACGTCGACCCCAAGGCCTTCGACCAGCCGAGGCGCTTCGCCGCTGGCGCCAACATCACTCTGGCCCAACTCTATTCCCACACTGACAGCCGCTTCTCGCCGCTACAGGGCGGCGTCGATATGTTCGCCAACTTCGGAGGCTTCGACGGCGTCACCCTGACGACGGGCGTCGACTACGACGGCGGCAGTTCCCAGCAGCGCTGGCGACGACGCGAGATCCGGCTGACCAAGGACGTCTTCCAGTCGGCCGTGCGCATCACCGCCGGCGAGTTCGCCCCGCCTGTGGAGAGCTTTCAAGGCTCTCGACGCTTTCTGGGAGTCTCTGTTGCGAGAGCCTACTCCACGATCCGCCCTTTCCAGAACGTCCGCCCGGCGGGGCGTCGCCAGTTCATTCTAGAACGACCCGCGCTGGTCGTCGTCGAGGTCAACGGTATCGTCACCGAGCGCATCCGCCTGGATGCGGGCCCCTACTCGCTGGGCGACTTTCCATTCGGCCAAGGCGCCAACACGGTCCGCCTTCTGGTCGAGGACGACAACGGCCAGCGCGAGATCGCCGTGTTCGATCTCTTCGGCGGAACAGGATTGCTCGATCCCGGCGTGGTTGATTTCGGCGTTTCGGTCGGCGTACTGGAACGCGACCAGCTCGAATACGGCTCGGCGCCCGCCATGACCGGCTTCGTACGCAAGGGCCTCAGCGACGTGCTGACCGTCGGCGCCAACGCTCAGGCGGCCAACGGCCGCGGCCAGGTCGGCGGCCTGGCGACCTGGGGGTCTCCGGCCGGCCTGATCCAGCTCAGCGGGGCGGCCAGCCATAACGGCGACACGGGCAGGAGCGGCCATGTCGCATCGGTCGACTACCTGCGCGAGGTCGCCTTCCGCAGGAAGGTGGACGCCCGTTTCGTCGCCTCGGCCCAGGCGACCAGCCGCTTTTTCCAGAGCGCCTTTGACACGTCGGCTGTCAACAGCGAACGATGGCGCGCCGCGACCAGGCTGCTGGTGAGATCCGGGCGTTACTCCGTCAACGCCGGCGTGGCCTTCGTGAAAGGGCGTGAACGGCCGGATCGCACGGACTACAGCCTGGCCTTCGGTCGCAGCTTCCAGCGCTTCGCCGTCAATCTGGCCTGGCAGCGCGGCTCCGCGAACGACGGACAGAAAGAAGACCGTGTCGGCGTAACCCTGACCTCGCGCTTTGGCGGGCGCTGGAGCACGGCGGCGCGCTATGACAGTGCGAACCGTTTCCGGGAAGTCGGCGTGTCCCGTGCATCTTCGGGCCGCTTGAACGATGTCAGCGGCGATCTGCGGCTCTCGCAGGACCGCGACAACAAGACCATCGCGGCCGACGTCCGCTATATCAACAATCGCTTCGACGCCGAACTCGTGTCCAACCGCCTGGTGTCGTCGGCCCCAGGCGGGACGACACGGCAGGAGTCGCTGTGGCGACTGTCGACCATGATCGGCTACACGGATGGCGCCTTCGGCGTCGGGCGGACCGCGCGCGAAGGCTTCATTCTGGCCACCCCGCACCCGACCCTGGCCAGATCACGGATCAGCCTCACCGACGCCAGCGGCCATCCCGTGGCGCATAGCGGCTGGCTAGGCCCCGCCCTTGCGGGCATCGATCGTGGCTATGGCGTACGGCGCTATGAGATCGAAGCCAACCCGCTCCCTCCTGGCTACGATCTCGGCGCCGGCGTGGTCAGCACCTTTCCCGGTTTCGGCAATGGATATCGCATCGTCGTCGGCAGCGACGCCTCGCGTACCGCGCGTGGCGTCCTGACATCCCCGTCGGGACCCGTTGGCCTGATGGGCGGCATGATCGAAGCCGTCGGCGGCGCGCCGGGCGCGGCGGGACGCCCCTTCTTCACCAATCGCAACGGCCGCTTCGTCGCCGACGGCCTGTCTCCCGGTCGCTACCGGCTGCTGATCCGCGGCCAGATCGTGGGCGAAATCAACATTCCGGCGAATGTGGAAGGAACAGTCGATGTCGGCGAAATCCGCATACCTCAGCCCATGCCTTGATCAACCGGACCGACGGCCTCGCCTGGCTTTGCTGATCGCCGCGCTGGTTCTAGCCGCCGCCCCGGGAGCTCAAGCCTGCGCCTTGGCGCTGGCCGGCGATCCTGGCACGGTCATCATCGACTACAATCCATTCGCCTCCGGCCCCTCGACAGGCGCGCTGGACTTGAAATTCAAAAACCAGGGCGGCGCCGACTGCGACCTGCGCCTTACACTCACCAGCGAAAACGGCGCCATCGCCGACGACCTGTCGCTCGGTGGAGTCGGCATACGGCTGCGGCCACGCGAGCTGTCGGGATTGAGAGCCTCCGACGTCAAGCCAGGCGCGTTCATCTTTCTCGTCCCGAAGGACTCGACGGCCGAGGCCCAGTTCGACGCCGCCATCACTGCTGACGCCGTGCCGGAGGCCGGGACCTATACCAGCGACCTCAAACTCCTGGTCGAGGATGTCGACGGCAACACCCTGTTGCCGTCGATCCCCATTCGCGTGCAGTTGGTGTCGACGCCGCGCGCGCAGTTGAACCTCGCCGGCGCCGCAGGCGTGTTCGGATCGGGCTCGAGCGTCGAGGTGGTGGATTTCGGCGAGGCGGTCACCGGCGCGACGCGGAACATCTTCGTTCAGGTGCGCGCCAACGCCCCTTCCACCCTGACCATCAAGTCCCAGCATGGCGGGATCATGCGACGCCTGGGAGACGTGGTGACGGACTCGACCGTCCCCTACGCTATCGAATTGGAAGGCGCGCCGATCGACTTGGCCGATACCTGGTCACGCGCGATCGACCCGCCGCGCACCCTGGCTGGCGCATCGCTGCCGATGCTCTTCAAGCTTGGAACGGTCACCGGACAGATGGCCGGACGATATCAGGACGTGGTCACTATCGATATCTCGCCAAATTGAGCCGGCATCCCCAAACTGGGGTAACTAATCATATCGGTTACCCCGCCAGACGCGACGTAGTACCAATCGTGGCGGGATTTGGCTGTTCAACCTCCACCACAGATCACGTCTGCTTCCCGAATATTTCGGGCGACGTTCCCTGTTCTGGGAGGCGATTGCGTAAACTCGGAGACCATACCGGTGCGACGCGCCTCGCCGAACCCGGTCGAAATCACGTGTTCGGAGGGGCACCTATGTACGAACAAGATATCGCGCCGACGCTCGATCAATGCGCCCCCACGGCTGCGGACCGGATCGCGGTCGAGCCCTGTTCGCTTGAAGCCCCAGCGCCTCAGGAAGACTGCGCCAACTGGTTCGAACACGACAGCATCGCGCGATACGTGCTCGATCATCAGGGAAACATTCTGCGCGCCAATGGTGCGGCCAGGCTTCTGACGGCGGCGGGCGTCCTCGGCTCGGGCGGCGTCTTCATCTGCCCTTCGCATCGCAATCGCGCCGAGTTCGACGTCCTGATCGCCCGCCTCGCCGACGACCGTCAAACGAACGGCCGCATGCTGTTCCGCGCCGGAGACGACGCCTGGTGCCTGCTGGACCTCGTCACTCTTCCAGGCTTGGACGCAAGAGTGTTCGCCACCGCCCGCCCCGCACGGTCCATCAGCGCCGAGGCGATCGAACCCTTGAGAGCCGTCTTCGGCCTGACACGCGCCGAAACCTCGGTGCTGTCCCATCTTACCTGCGGTGAGGCGCCAAAGGACATAGGGCGCAAGATGGACATGTCGATCCACACGGTACGCGCGCACCTACGTGCGATTTGCATGCGCATGGGGGTCAAAGGGATAAACGGCGCGCTGAGACTGAGCTTCCAGCTTGCCAATTGAACCGATCCGGCCCCGCTGCGGGCCGCAAGCTAGGCGCCGTCCCATACCCCCGTGTACGGCGTCGGGGCTGTCGCCCTCCCCCAAGGGCGGCGGCTGGACGGTGGAGTGGTCAGGTGACCCGCGTCTCGCCAAAAGCCGGTCAGCATCTGGCTGCTCCACCGTCGCAGTTACGGTTTCACCTCAGCGCGCCCAGCGTCTAGCCACGGGTGATGGAACGAACGTCCAGGAAAGTGGCCACGACACCGCTCGGTCGCTGCAGTTGGTTCCGGTAGGGGGCCAAGCGCATCAGATAGTCCGCATCCTGTTCCTCGTCGCGCACGCGGCGCTCGATCACCCGCGCATCGGCGAACACGGCCGTGACGTCGGCCGCCAAGGTCGGCAGCGCCACCCGGCTGGTGAGGTCGGTTATCGGCCTGCCCTTGTCCGTAGGCAGGATGTTGAACAGCTGCGCCATCGCAGGCGTGAAGCTGCGGATCACCATCCCCTCGCCGAGAAAGACCGTGGCGATCTGGCTGCTCTCGAACAGGTTCTGCAGGTCGGCATGCGCCTCATCCAGCGCCTCGACCTTGGCGTTTAGCTCGAGGTTGACGGTCTGCAATTCTTCATTGAGCGACTGGAGCTCCTCCTTGGAGGCCTCAAGTTCCTCGTTCGAGGACTGGCACTCCTCGTTGACCGACATCAGCTCCTCGTTGGAGGACTTCAACTCCTCCAGGGCGGTCTCGTACTCCTCGATCAGGGCCTGAAGTCGTTCGCGCGTATCACGCAACTCATGCTCAAGGTGGACGACTCCGGCCCGGTCGATACGAACCACGCCCGTCTCGGCCTTCAGGTCAAATGGATCGCCTTGATCGGTGAACATCACCAGCAGCAGAGGTTCGCTCGAGGCGCGCCCCGCGAGCGGTTCCACATCGATCCTGACGCGTTGAGCGCGACCGTCTCCGCTTTCCAGGACCATGCCTTCCCGCAGGGTGGGCTGCCCAGTTTCCTGAACCTGTCGCAACACTGTGCGAAGGTCCAGGCGCAAGCCTTTACGAGCCATGGCCAGCAACTGGCGATTGGGGGCGCCCATGGCCGCCTCCAGATACTTTCCGGTCTTGGCGGAATAGTAGACGACATCACCGTCACGATTGACCACGACATGGGCCGGAGCGAACCGCTCGAGCACCTGGCTCTCCACCGACTGGCGCAGGGCAAGACCCGCAGCAGAACCCGACTTGGCACGCTGGTCGTCGATGTAATAGCCCGGCTTACGGTCAACGATCATCAGCGGCCCCCGCACGGGAGCGGCGATCCCCTCGCGAGCCTGGAAGATGCGATGTTTTTTGTCGATGGGCGTGAAAAGTTCGCCGAACTGGCTGGCGTTTTCGGACATGCCCAGGAAGAGGAAGCCTCCAGGGCGAAGAGCATAGTGGAACGTCGGGATCACTCGGCCCTGAATCTCTGGGCCAAAATAGATGAGCAGATTGCGGCAGGAGACCATGTCCATCCGCGAGAATGGAGGGTCGCGTACGACGCTATGGGGTGAAAATACGCAGAGCTCGCGCACCTCCTTGGCCACCGCGTAGAGGTCCCCTTCAGCGAGGAAGAACCTGTTGCGTCGCTCCGGCGAGACGCCGTCCAAAAATGTATCCGGATAGCGGCCGGCCCGAGCGACGGCCAGGGCGCGCTCGTCGATGTCGGTGGCGAAGATCTGGACGCGCGGACTGACGCTGGCCCGGTCCATGTACTCGCAGATCAGCATCGCGATCGAGTAGACTTCCTCGCCGGTGGCGCAGGCCGGGATCCAAACGCGCACGGTTTCGTCTGCCCCGCGCCCCTCGAACAGACGCGGTATCACCTTGTCCTCCAGGGCGGCGAAAGCCGCCGCGTCGCGGAAAAAACTGGTGACGTTGATCAAAAGATCGCGAAAGAGCGCATGGACTTCCTTGGGGTCGTCCTTGATGCCTTCCACATACTCCCCCAGAGACGCCGAGTAACGGATCTGCATCCGACGCTGTACGCGACGCAGAAACGTCTTGGCCTTGTAGCCGGAGAAGTCGTGGCCGACCTGGGTGCGCAGGGTGGCGCAAATGTCCTGACGGGCCTCCTCCAGCGCCCCGGCGGGCTCGGCGTCGCCCAAGGCGGGAAATCCCTCCATCAGCGAGAAGCTGCGAGCGAAATTGGCAAGGTGCCGCCCCATCGCCTCGACGGGAACGGCCAGATCGACCAACCCGGTGGCGATGGCGCTTTCGGGCATGCTTGGATGACGGGGCCCGTGCCCGCCGGGAGCCTGGGCCAATGTCAGGCCCGCGGCCTCCTTGACAGCCTTGACGCCCAGCGCCCCGTCGCCGTCGCCGCCTGACAGGATCACGGCCGCGGCGTACTCGCCTTGGTCCTCGGCTAGGGCCGCCAGGAAAACATCGATCGGCTTGCGCTCTCGACCAGCTTGGCTTTCCTTCAAGGAGACGAGGCGACCGTCATGAATGCCCAGCAACATGTCAGCCGGCATGACGTAGACATGGTCAGGACGGACCTGCGCGCCATCGCAGGCGATCTCGACCGGTAGGGCGGTATAGCGGGCGATGACCTGATGCAGCAGGCTCTGCCGCTCGGGATTGAGGTGAGTGACCACGACATAGGCTACGCCGGCCTCGGCTTGGATGCCCTGGAAGAACCCCTCCAACGCCTCGATTCCCCCGGCGGACGCACCAAGGCCGGCGATCGGAAAGCGGGCGGCCGGTGCGGACATGGACGGACTTTCCTTATGAGCGCCCAAAGGTTCGGCGCCGCATCGGCGGACAGGACCCACGCCCTTGCCGGGAGTCGCCCAAGGAGACGATCTGAAATCCGCCAGGACAACCATAACAGATCACCCCTGGCGGTCAGCCCCTCACAAGCCGCGGTGTCGCGCTTACCCAGCAGCCACCTCACTGCCCGTATCGATGGGAGCCTTCTCAGGCGGCAACGCGCGGACTTGGCGCCGTGTTGTCAGGCCGCGCTTAGGCAGAATCCGAAAGACAAGGGGAAGCGCCAGCGCCAGGGTGGCGCATGAAGCGGCTGCGATGAAGAGATAAGGCATGCTTCGTCTCCGACCGGCGTACGATGCGATTCCGGGCGACCTTCCAAGGAACGTCGCCCGGCGCTGTATTGCGGATCTCAGCGATCGTCGCGGAAATCGCCGCTGATGCTGTCGCTCAACCGATCGAGCCGAGCGGTGATGATCGCCCGCCCTCTGGGACCAAGATCGCCTTGACGGTTGCGCAAGGATCGCTCCTGACGCTCGATCGCGGCCAGGGTTCGTGTCGCCTGGCCGGCCTCGGCCCGGCTCAGGCGTCCGCTATAGGCGCCGCGATTGATGCGCTCGGCCAGTTGCGCCTGACGATCGTCGATGCTGAGCCTGCCGCGGCCGTCGGGATATTGACCGGCGGGATAGTCGGCGCGCGGGCGGCGAGCATCCGTCGAGACCCAGCCGCCACGGGCGTCGTAGTAACCGACCGTCTCGCCACGCACCCAGCGCCCGTTGGCGTAATAGCCCGGCTGAGGATCAGCGATCCAGGCTCCGTTGGCGGCGCGCCGTCCGCTCGGCTGGCCCGGCATCCAGCGTCCGTTGGCGTCGTAGCGACCGCTGGCTGCGCCTGCGATCCAGCGACCGGACCTGTCATAGTAACCGGAAGCGGCCGAGACCCAGCGACCGTCCTGGGCGTAGTAGCCGGTGGCCGAGGCTGGAACCCACAGACCGTTGGCATAGTAGCCGGACGCCTCGACGTCGGTGCTCGCCTGCATCCAGCGCCCGTCGGACGCGTAGTAGCCGCGTGGAGCCCCGTCGACCCAGTCGCCGTTGCGATCGAAATAGCCGGAAGCCTCGCTTCGCGAGACGGCGTTGGCGTGCCAGGCGCCCTGATTATCGTAGAAGCCATAGGCGCGGGCGCAGTCGGGACGCCCCTTGGCGACCTGATTACCGATCAGGGCGCCAGCGATGCCGCCGATAACGGCCCCTTCGCCACGATCGCCGCGGCCCGCCACGGCGCTGCCTGCCGCCGCCCCGACACCCGCGCCGAGGAGGGTTCCGGCCACACGATTGCTCTGTCGCTGCTCGCAGGTCTGTTGCGCGAGCGCGACGGCGGGAATGAGGGCCGCGGCGCAGACGCCGGCGACCAGGAGTTGGATACGCATTTTGTGGGATTCCTTGGGATGAGACATACTCCTCCCGACCCACATCAAATGGTGATCAAGTTAGCAATATTCAAGGGCAAATCAAAATATAAATCACAAAAACGAACTAATTTAATTCAGTAATTACGGAACAAACTCGCCCCTATCAGCAGCAATTATATTTTCATAATTCAAAATAATTATCCACCCCCCACCAAGCGTAAGCGCGGCGCCTGCTCAGCCGCAGCTGGTTACTTCAGGAGACCAGCCGCGCGCAGCGCCTTGGCGATTACGTCTTGGACGCCTGCGGGCACGTGGCTGACAGCTTTCATGACCCCCTCTCCCAGACCGCCGATCTCGGGACGTTCCGGCTGGGCTGCAGGCTGCGTCGGCGCGATCGTTTCCAGCGCACGCTCGGCCCCTCCATCGCCGCTCCGCTCGCCGCGCCCTTCGTCGATCTTCCAGAACCTGACGATCTCCAGGGACGAGGAAATCCCCGCCTCAAGCAAGAAGGGCCCCGCCTTGCCGACATCGCCGGCGCGCTTCATGGAAAGCGGGGCGCCATGGCCAAGGCCGCGAACGATGTTCAACTCGACGAGCGGCTCCCCCCCGGCGGACCGCCAGGTCGAGCGGGTTCCATGCGCCAGCGGCTCCACCCGATGCGGCGCGATGGGCAGCCCTTGCAGTGCGACCCACTGCTGGGCCAAGTCATGAGCGTTCTGGACATGCACGGTGCGGTCGGCGTCGCCGTGCCAGATCGACAGCCGGGGCCGGGAGCCGCCCTGGTGGAAGGCGGGAACCAGAGCGGCGAAATCCGCGCCTGAACGAGCAGCGGGCCGGTTCATGACCTGCATCGCGCTCTGGACGTTGCGGGCCACGCCATAAGGCAGGCCCGCAATCACGGCGCCGCCCGCGAAGAGGTCGGGATAGACAGCCAGCATCACCCCCGCCATCGCCCCGCCCGCCGACAATCCCGTGACGAAGACCCGCTGCGGATCAAGATCATGAGCGTCGAGTAGATGACCGACCATCGCCGCGATGGAAGCGCCCTCTCCCTTGCCTCGCCGGATGTCGCCCGCCAGGAACCAGTTGAAGCAGCGATTGGGATTGTTGCTCTGAGCTTGCTGCGGCGCGAGGATCATGAAGCCCATGCGGTCGGCCAGGTCTAGCCAGCCGGCGCCTTCGGCATAGGCCGCAGCGGTCTGGGTGCAGCCATGCAGGACGACCACGAGCGGCGATCCCGACGCCAAGCCTTCGGGCCGATAGCTCAGCATCGTCAGGTGACCAGGATTGACGCCGAAATCGTCCGTGCGCTCCAGGCGCCCGATCGCGTCTGGAGCGGAGAACGAGGCGCGACGCAGGCGCGCCAGCATAGCGGTGGTGTCGCCGAGGCTCGGCATGGTGATGTCCTGAAAACAGCGAGGCGGAAAAGCCGCCGCCCAGTTCAAATGCTGCAACGCAGCAAAGGCGCCATCACGCTCGATCACGTCTTTCGGCGAAAACGGAAAAGGCGCCCCGACCACCGGGCATGCCGAGGTCGGGGCGATAGCTTCTAATACTCTCGACGGACCGGATCGGCGACGCCGCGATCCTCGGGTCGGACCACCTCGTCATCGATCAGCAGGTCGTCGCCCCGGCGCGTCGCAAACGAGCGATCCTCGCCGTAGAGGGTGCGCTCGCGACCGATCTGCTCGGCGCTATAGGGAGCTGCCGAGGGATCAAAGCCCGTCCAGCCATCCTGGCGGTAGGCCCCGCCGCGACGCTCGGCGTCCACGCCTCGCCCTTCGTTAAGAATCCGCTCGACAGAGGCGATCTCGTCGTCCTGCGCCCTGACGCTGACCAGGGCGCCGCCGCGCCGCACGCCCTCGGTATAGACGTTGGCCTCGTCATCGCTGTGACCGGCCTCCTTCAGAGCGCCTAGCAGCCCGCCCGTGGCGCCGCCGGCCGCCGCGCCGACGGCCGCTCCGACCGCCGTGGCCGCGAGCCAGCCGGCCGCGACGACGGGTCCCAGGCCGGGAATGGCCAGCATGCCGAGGCCGGCCAACAGGCCCGCGCCGCCGCCGACCAGTCCGCCCGCGGCCGCCCCCTTGCCGGCGCCGTCGGCGACGTCGTTGTCACCGTCGCCATCGTGATCTCCCAGCGGACCACCGGCCCTGCGGCCGTCGCCATGCCAGTTGTCGGTGTTGTCGGAGACCAGGCTTATACGGTCTTCGGCGACGCCGTAGTCCTTGAGGTCCGCAATCGCGGCGAGCGCGTCGGTGTGACTGTCGAACAGCCGGGTAATGGTCTTGCTCATGTGGTTTTTCCCAGAAAGATTGTGATTTGAGGCGAGCAAGGGCGGCCGAGCCTAGAGCTCGGTGATCGCACCCTTGTAGTCGATGGAGACATTGACCTTGCGGCCGTCCTTGGTGGCTTGCCCCTGCCAAAGGCCGTTGGCGTTCTGGTTGAGAGGGCCCAGTTCGCTGTAGCCGGCCTTTTGAATGGCGGCCCGCGCCTGGTCGGCGGTGTAGGAACTGGCGCCCGGCGTCGGACCGGTCTCGCCGGTCGTCGGCGCGGTGTCGACCGCCGCATTGCCCGGAGCAGCCGGCGCGGACACGGCCGGCCCCTCGACCTTCTCGTGGTCGGCGTTCTTCTGGCCGCAAGCAGCCAGCAGCATCGCGGCGATCGCAACGCCAATCGTGGTTTTCAGCATGTTCATGGATCTCCGAGAGGTCAGGGGATAAGCCTTCCGGACCGAACACGGTTGCATCACGATTATAAATTCACACCGAAGCTAGATAATTAGCCATGCAGAAAGCCAAAAAAGATCGAAATAAAATTGACATGCCAATTTTGGCACTAAAATACATTTAGTTCTTTCTGGAATTCGGCAATATTGCTTTCAGATTTTGCTCATCAAGAGCAACCAGCCTCGCCGCTTCGGCGAGGGCCGACTGGAGCCTGGTCTTGAAGCCGGCGACCACATCGCCCTCGCCCTTCTGCATGGCCCGATATCCCGCCAGGGCCACGTGCGCCGGATCGGTCCTGCCGGAATGTCGTCGCCGCGCGGCGTCCAGAGGGTCGGCATCGGCGAAGACGCCTTCATCCGTCGGGCCTGGCATCAGGCAACTCACCGTGACGCTGGTGTCCTTTAGTTCGTTGCGCAATGACCAGGCGAAACTGTCGAGGAACGCCTTGCTGCCATTATAGACGGCCTGGAACGAGCCCGGCATGAAGGCGGCGATGGACCCCGTGATCAGGATCCTGCCTCGGTCGCGCTCGCGCATGTCCCTGGCCAGATGCTGGATCAGATAGACGGCGCCGATAACGTTGGCGTCGATCACCAGTCGCGCCTCGGTCCAGTCCTGATCCAGAAAGCCGTAGCCCAGACCACGGTCAGCATTGATCATCAGAGCGTCGACAGGACGATCGGCGACCAGCTCGACGAGTTCATCCACGCCCTGAATCGTCGAAAGGTCGACCTGCAGCGCATAGACCCGTCCTCCGTACTGGTCGAGCCCAGCCTTGGCTTCGACGATCGAGGACAGGTCCGCGACGATGACGAGGTCATAGCCGTCCTCGGCAGCCAGACGGGCCAGTTCATATCCCACGCCAGAAGCAGCGCCGGTGACGACGGCCAGCGGCCTGAGGTCATCGATCATCTGGCGTCCATTCGCGGAGGAGGCTTGCGAGCAGGCGCGGGCGACGCGCCGCCTTTCAGCCGGCAAGCGAGGGTTTCGTTTTTCATGAGATATCTCCCGCTCAGATAACCACCCTGTCCTCCTGGCGTTCCCCCTTTCAAACCAAACACTTGCTATGTCGGGCAATCGACATTCCACCGGAAACGCAAGGTTGGCTTCCCTCCCGGATCAACAGTCGCCACGGCGCGTTGGATGCTCGGACCATTAAGGGACGCATCATGAACGACCAGGCCGCCGACAAGCCCTTCCTCAGCGACGTGCAGACCTTGCGCGCCAGGGCGCGGGAACACCTCGAGGACGGCGCTCTGACGCCCGCCTATGGCGGCGACGTCAACAAGACCATCGAGATCCTGCAGACCGTGCTGGCCACCGAACTGGTGTGCGTGTTGCGCTACACCCTGCACTCGATCATCGCCTCGGGCATCTCAAGCCAGGGCCCCAAGGCCGAATTCGCCGAGCACGCCAAGGAAGAGCACGCGCACGCCCTGGCCGTCGCCGAGCGCATCACCCAGTTGGGCGGCACGCCGAACTTCAGTCCGGAAGGCCTGGCCACCCGTTCGGCCTCGCAATATGTCGAGGGCGAGAACCTGATCGACATGATCAAGGAGAACCTGATCGCCGAACGGATCGCCGTGGAGCACTATCGCGAGCTGATCCGCTATTTCGGCGACGACGATCCGACCACGCGGGTGATGCTGGAGGGCATCCTCGCCGTCGAGGAAGAGCATGCCGACGACATGCACGACCTCTTGGTCGCGCATGAAGGCACGCCGATGCTCGAGGACGCCTGAGTTGTCCGCACAGGCCGCGCTCGCGACGTCATCACCCCCGCTGTCGGCCGCAAAGGTGCTGGCCGCCCTTCGCAAGGCCGTTCCCGTCATTCGGTCCCGCGCCGCCGACCTGGACGCCCACAGCGCCTTCCCCGCCGCGGACGTCGATTTCCTGGCCCAGATCGGCGCCCTTGAGGTGATGGCTGGCGCCACGCCCTCCCCCCGCGAATTGATGGAGGCGCTGCGCCTTGTCGGACGGGCCAACCTCAGCCTGGGCCGGATCTTCGAGGGCCACGTCAACGGCGCCCGCCTGATCGCCTGGCACGGCTCGGCCGAACAGAGACGGACCCTGGACGCAGACCTGGCCGCGGGAAAGGTCCTGGGCGTCTGGAACACCGAGCCTGCGCCTGGCGTGACGATCGCCGAAGGCGGACTTCGAGGCGCCAAGTCCTACGCCACAGGCGCGGGTCACATAGACATCGCCGTGGTGACCGCCGCCACGTCGGAGGGCAAGCAGATGGTGCTGACGCACGCCGCAGATCCGGCCCGCGCCGATCCATCGGCCTGGCGGGTGCGGGGCATGAGGGCGACGGTCAGCGGGACTTACGACCTCACCGGCCTGCCCGTGAATGCGGCGACGCGACTGGGCGCGCCAGGCGATTACGAATGCGAGCCGCGCTTCTCGGCCGGCGCATGGCGCTTTACGGCGGTGCAGCTTGGCGGGGTGGAGCACGTGCTGACCCTGCTGCGCGATCACCTGGCGGCCTCGCCTGCCGGCCAGGACCCTATTCACCGCGCCCGCTTCGGCAAGGCCCTGGCGGCCGCCCGATCGGCCTATCTGTGGGTGCGCGAGGCCGCCGATCGGGCCGAGGCCCCGAACGCGGGACCCGAAACGATCAGCTTCGTCCTGATGACCCGAGGCGTCGTCGAGGAGGCAGGCCTTGCCGTTATGGAAGCGGCTGCGCGCAGCGTCGGGACGCGAGCCTTCTTCGTTGACAACCCCCTGGATCAGGCCTGCCGCGATCTGGCGCTCTATCTGCGCCAACCGGTTCCGGACCAGGCGCTGGACCGCGCGGCGGCGGCTTTCCTGGCGCAGGACGCATGGGCGGACGATCCCCTGTGGTGACGGCGCTTGGCGAACCGGCCTGGGCCGCCCTGGTCAACCAGGCCTTCAATCTTGAGGCCAAGGTGCTGGACGGCCTGTCACCGTTCCTGATCCTGGCGCCGCATCCCGACGACGAGACGCTTGGCTGCGGCGGCCTGATCGCCCGTGCGAGCAAGCTGGGCCTGAAACCTCGCGTGGTCTACCTCACCGACGGCGAGGGGTCGCACAGGGGCTCGGCCACCTGGCCGCCGAGGCGGCTGGCTCGCGCCCGGCGGCAAGAGGCCCTGGCGGCCCTCGACATTCTTGGCGTTCCGCCCGACGACGTCCACTTCGTGGGCTGGCCGGACGGTGCGCCCCTCCCCCGCGATCAGGCCGCCTATGCCGACACGCTGCGCGACCTGCGCGAATGGTCCGACCGCTTCAAGCCGTGGAGCGTCTGGGCGCCGTGGCGTCATGAACAGCATTGCGACCATGTCGCAGCCAATGTTCTGGCTTCGGACTACATCGCCTCGATCGACACCCGCGAGCCGGTGAAGATGGAGTACCTGGTCTGGGGTTGGGCCGATCCGGACCTGGCTCACCGCCACGGGGCCAAAGGCGTCTGGGGCCTGATGTGCGGCGACGAGATCGCTCGGCGTCGACGGGCCCTGGCCTGCCACGAAACCCAGATGACGCCGCTGATCCAGGACGCCGCCGAGAGTTTCAGGGTGTCGCCCGAACTGGCGGCTCTGACCGAGCGGCCGGTCGAGATCTTTCTGGAGTGCCGCCGTTGAGGAAGACCCGCTCGCTCGAGCCCGGCTATTTCGAGGGCCTCTACGCGGCCAATCCCGACCCATGGGGTTTCGAAACCAGCGATTACGAGCGCGAGAAGTATGAAGCCACCCTCGCCGCCCTTGGCGGCGAGCAAGCCACGCGGGGCCTGGAGGTCGGCTGCTCGATCGGCGTCCTGACCCGGCGGCTGGCCGCGCGCTGCGACCACCTGCTGGCGCTCGACGTCTCGGCGACTGCGCTCAAACAAGCCCGTCGGCGCTGCACGGATCTGGCCAATGTGCAGTTCGCCCAGCTTCAGATTCCCCAAGATGACGTCGCCGGCGCCTTCGACCTGATCGTGTTGTCGGAGGTCGCCTATTATTGGGACGACGCCGATCTGGCCCTGGCGGCCAAGGCCTTTGGCGCAGCGCGCGTTCCGCACGGCCGCATCCTGCTGGTCCACTGGCTGGGCGAGACCGACTATCCCAAGACCGCCGACGAGGCCGTCGAGACCCTCCGAGCCCACCTGGGCGAGGCCATCAGCGTCGAGACGGCGCAACGCAACGCCGACTATCGCCTTGACCTGTGGCGCTGGATCTAGCCGGCTTTCGCCAGCATCAGCCGCTCGCGCCCGATCCGCACGAGGGCGCGCGCCCTGTCGACCTCGGTCGGAAGATCCGCGAAGGTCAGGGCCGGTCCGCATGTCGCCAGGCCGAGCGCGACATTGAGCGGCGGCGCCTCATGAATGGGTTCGTCGATGGCCTGGCGTCCCCACAAGTCCAGCGTATCGGAAGTTCCTCCAACGGCGCGACCGGCCAGGCGACAGGAGGTAAAGACCTTGACGTCGATCGGATGGCGCACCCTCCCGCCGGCGGCCCGCACGGCTTCGAACAGCGCCTTGTCCTCCCCGACCGGCGGGGCGGGCGCGCCGCCGATCCGGGCGTACACGCCCAGGGTCAGGGCCATGCTGGCGCCCCCTTCATAGGAATGGTGCGGCCAAGCCTCGCCGCTCCGCCCCGCTCGCAAGGCGTCGAGGGCGGCATAGTAGCGGCGAAGCAGGGCCAGGCGCGCGCGATGCTGGCGATCCAGCCCGCGAAGCTCCGTCCCCTTCAGCCGCGCCAGCCCAGCCACCGCGTCGTAGCCGGCGTCGACATGGTCCAGCGTCCGTAACAGCCAGTCGCCGGCGACCTGGGTGTCGGCGTCGGTGGTCGCCAGCAGGTCTTCGGGCGATATGAGAAAGGCCGAGGCGGCCTCAAGCGCCGCTCGCCTGGCGCCGCCGGCATGCGCCTGGTCCGAAGCCAACCGCATCTCGACGACCTCGACGTCTGCGCCCATCCGTCGGGCAAGCGCGGCGGTTTCGTCCGAGCAGTTGTTGGCCAGCACCACAATGCGGAGCGAGGCGATCCGTTCGTCGCGCTCCATCGCCAGCAAACGTCCAAGGCAGACCTCTATCCAGGCCGCCTCGTTCTGCGCAGGCACGGCCACCGCCACGTGTCGCCTCACGACCAGATCCGTGCGCATCGCGTTCCGCTCCTTCACGTCCGGCGAAAGCGCGCGGCGGGTTGCAAACTCTTCGAAGCCAAGAAGGTTCGAACCGAGGCGCCGACTAAATAAATAAATATTTCAATCTCTTATGTCGGATTGGCGACAGCAACTTCGATGGCGCCGAGACGTTGAAGCAGCCAACTGCTCACAACCGAAAGACGTCCCATGGCCACCCCGGCTAAGACCAAGGCCAAGACGGCCGGCGCGAATTCCACGCCCCCGACCAACGCCCCGCCCCCGCGTCCGGCGGGCCCCTCGACCGAAGGCGAGACCCTGATCCTTCCCGGCGGCGAGACCCATCAGCAGGCCGACGCCCCGGCCACGCAGCTGACCACCAACCAGGGCGTGCCGATCGCCGACAACCAGAACTCGCTCAAGGCCGGCGCGCGCGGTCCGGTGCTGCTGCAGGACTTCATCCTGCGCGAGAAGATCATGCACTTCGATCACGAGCGCATTCCTGAGCGCGTGGTCCACGCCCGCGGTTCGGCCGCGCACGGCTTCTTTGAGTGCCTGGAATCCTGCGCCGACGTCACCATCGCCGACTTCCTGCAGCGACCCGGCGAGCGCATTCCGGTGTTCACGCGCTTCTCGACCGTGGCCGGCAACAAGGGCTCGGCCGACCTGCCGCGCGACGTACGCGGCTTTGCGGTGAAGTTCTATACTCAGGCAGGCAACTTCGATCTCGTCGGCAACAACATGCCGGTGTTCTTCATCCAGGACGCCATCAAGTTTCCCGACCTGATCCACGCGGCCAAGCAGGACCCCGACCGCGAGTTCCCGCAGGCGGCCACGGCGCACGACACGTTCTGGGACTTCATCTCGCTGACGCCCGAGAGCATGCACATGATCATGTGGGCGATGAGCGACCGGGCCATCCCGCGCTCATTGCGCATGATGGAGGGCTTTGGCGTTCACACCTTCCGCCTGATCAACGCGGCGGGCCAGAGCACCTTCGTCAAGTTCCACTGGCGGCCCAAGCTCGGCTCGCAATCGGTGGTCTGGGACGAGGCGCTGAAGATCAACGGCGCCGATCCCGACTTCCATCGGCGCGACCTGTGGGAGGCCATCGAGGGCGGAGATTTCCCAGAGTGGGAGTTTTGCCTGCAGACCTTCACCCAGGAACAGGCCGACGGTTTCGACTTCGACGTGCTGGACGCCACCAAGCTGATCCCCGAGGAAGATGCGCCCCTGCGCGTCGTCGGGCGCATGGTGCTGGATCGCAACCCCGACAACTTCTTCGCCGAGACCGAACAAGTAGCCTACTGCGCCGCGCACGTAGTTCCGGGCATCGACTTCACCAATGACCCGCTGCTGCAGGGGCGCCTCTTTTCCTACCAGGACACCCAGCTCAAGCGCCTGGGCGGCCCCAACTTCCACCAGATTCCGATCAACCAGCCCAAGTGCCCGTTCCACAATCTGCAGCGTGACGGCCACATGCAGATGGGCGCGCCCAAGGGCCAGGTGAACTACGAGCCCTCGACCCTGGGGTCGGACGTGGCGCGCGAGTCCCAGGAGCGCGGCTTTACGTCCTTCCCCAATCCCGAGGCCGGCGAGCAGATGCGGATCCGACCCGAGAGCTTCGCCGACCACTACACCCAGGCCCGATTGTTCTTCGCCAGCCAGACCAAGCCCGAGCAGGATCACATCGTCGCGGCCCTGGTCTTCGAGCTCAGCAAGTGCGTCACGCCAAGGGTGCGCGAGGCGGTGCTGTCGCGCCTGATCCACATCGACGAATTCCTGGCCCAGTCGGTGGCCGAGGGCCTGGGCTTCACGGGAAAGATCGTTCCGGCCGCCGCGCCGATCCTGGCCAAGGACATGACCCCGTCGCCCATGCTCAGCCTGCTGGCCAAGGCGCGGCCCACGCTGGAAGGCCGCAAGGTCGGCGTCCTGGTCAGCGACGGCGCCGACGACAAGCTCCTGGCCAAGCTGAAGACGGCCGTCGAGACGGCCGGCGCGCGGCTGCAGATCATCGCCCCGACCATCTATGGCGTCACGACGGCCGGCGGCGCCCTGCTGCCTGCCGACCACAAGATCGACGGCGGCCCTTCGGTGCTGTTCGACGCGGTGGCGATCCTGCCGTCAGACGAGGGCGGTACGCAGCTGGCCCTGGAAGCGGCGGCCGTCAACTTCCTGCGCGACGCCTACGGCCACCTCAAGGTCATCGCCTACCTGCCCTCGGCCGCCCCCCTGTTCGCCAAGGGCGGGATCACCGAGGTGGGGCCGGACGACGACGAAGGCCTGATCGATCTCGAAGCCTCCAGCGTCGACGACTTCGTCGCCACGGCTTCCACGGGCCGGGTCTGGGCCCGCGAGCCTCTCGTGCGTCCGCCTCCCAAGCCGCTGCTCGCCGATCCTGCATGAGCGATCGGCGCACATGAGCGACGAGAGGATTGACTGCCTGATCGTCGGCGGCGGACCCGCAGGCCTGACCGCCGCGATCTATCTGGCGCGCTTCCGGCTGTCGGTGGTGGTCGTCGACGCCGGCCACAGCCGCGCCGCCCTGATCGCGCTAACCCGCAACCATGCGGGCTTTCCCGAAGGCATATCGGGCAAGGCCCTGCTGGCGCGTATGCGTCGGCAGGCTGAGCTCCATGGCGCACGGATCATCTTGGGCCGGGTCGAAGAACTGAACGTCGCGCCCGAAGGCTTTATCGTCCGCAGTTCGACCGGCGAGCTTCGGGCTGGCGCCGTATTGCTCGCGACCGGGGTGACCAATCTTCGCCCCCCGATGGACGAGACGCTTCACATGCGGGCGCTGGAGCAAGGCCGCCTGCGTTACTGCCCGGTCTGCGACGGATACGAAGTGACAGACCAAAGGGTGGCGGTGATAGGCGCTGGCGCCCGCGCGGCGGGCGAGGCAGAATTCCTGCGCGCCTATACAGCGAGCGTCACGCTGATCGCGCTGGAGGCCGATGACGGGCTCGACGACAGCCAGCGCCGGCGTCTCGATGAGATCGGGGTCAGGCGCATCGCCGGCCCGGCTGGAGACTTCGCATTGGAGGACGACAGCATCAGCCTGGCCTGCTCCAAGGGACGCCTGCGCTTCGATGCGATCTATCCCGCGCTCGGATCGGCGGTTCACTCCGACCTGGCGCACGGCCTGGGCGCGGCGGTGACGCAAGACGGCTGCATCAGGGTGGACGCCCATCAACGGACAAGCATCGACGGCCTGTACGCCGCCGGCGACGTCGTGCTGGGCCTGGACCAGATCAGCCACGCCATGGGCGAGGCCGGCGTCGCCGCCACGTCCCTGCGCAACGATCTGGCCAAGCAGGCGCCGTTCCTGCGCTGACCAGGGGAGGCTGCGGGAAACGCCCCGAAGCCCCCCTGCCCGACAGGCCTAGCGCGGATCGCGCAGATAGACGGTCCTGCTGCGGCCGCGCAGAAGCAGTCCCAGTACGATGCCGACGGCCGCCGCGATGGCCACGGCCGGAAGGGGCTTATCCTTCACATAGGTCTCGACGGTGTCGAGGCGTTCGTGCACCCCGCCGCGCACCGTATCCAGCGCGCCCTCGAGCCGGTCGCGCACATCGTCGGTGAGCTTGCCGTAAGCCCGCTGGGCGCCGCCGGCGGCTTGGTTGAGCTTGCCCTTGATCTGGGTGGCGCTGTCGCCGGTCAATCCGCCGACGGCGTCCTGGACCCGGCCGACGCCCTGGCGGGCGACGCCTGTGACTTGATCGTCCATCGGTCTGTCCTTTGCTTGCCGCCGAACGCGGCGACAGACCAATCCGCCAACCCGCATGGGTGTTCCGGGGAATGTTCGCCGGCGTTCGATTGGCGTTCTATTTCTGCTCCCGATCGATCAGCCGGCGCTCCGCCCGGCGCGCCCGACGGTTCCTGCGCGCCAGACGCAGATATCCGCCGCAGACGAGAACGAAGCCGCCCGCGACAAGGATCAGCGCCAGTCCGATGTGATCTCGCACAGGCCAGCCATAGAAGCGCGCCGCGACGATGAAGCCCAATAGAGCGAGCGCGGCGCCGCAGACACCGGCCATAAAGGCTCCGCCAACGGGCTTTGGCGCATACGCCTCGGCCCGATCCTCAGCCAGCATCTCGCGTTCGGTCTCGTTCATTTCGTAGTCTAACATGGTCACGACGCTAGGCCCCGCGATCATCGCCTCCGCGCGAACGGAGCAGTTCCAGAATTCCCGAAAGCGACACCCGCTACGACAAGTTGGCAGCAAACATCCCTCGAGCGTGCTCATCGCCGCCCTCTACGCATAAAGGCTCAATTGAATCCGGACGCGAACGATTAGCGCCGGAGCTATCCTGCGCCGACCTTGAACATTGCCGAGGTCGGCGCGCTGGCTTTTAGGAAATTCCGGATTCGGTCTGGCGCGGCGTCCGTCGGCGAATGCGTTCGCCCCGCTTGCAAGGTGCCTAGCGGCAAACCGCGCCGCCAGCCAATTCATGCTGTCGCCCGCCCCATGCCGCCCGCACAGTCGAGGACGTCCAAACGCGAGCCGCATATGGGGGTTTTCTGGGGCTTGCTTCAGATGCTGGGTTTGTTCCCCTGGCAGGGAGTCGAACCAGAGACCTCTAGGTTCGGCGATGGGGCGCTCGTCAACATCGCGGCATGCTCAAAGGGGCGTCGGCGTCGCCGAGCACATCTAACGCGATGTGTTGAATGCTAGGCTGGGTCGCGAACTGGACTTAGCGCAACGCGTTGCGCGCCGCCGACTGGTGGTCGGGACGATGATGCCCGTAGTGCTTCTCGATCATGGCCCGTGGAGGATCGCCCCGACCAGCAGGCTGTGGCTGGTCTTCTCCCAATGCGAGCGACGCTCGAGCGCGCCTTCGATGTCGCAACGGAAGTTGAGGGTGCGCAGCGGGCCCTTGAAGGCGCCGTTTTCGAGTTGGGTGACGTGGCCGAGGGTGGCGGTCATGGCGGGGTTCCTTTGCCTGCTTCGTCGGGGCCGATCCCCGGCGACAGGCGCCCCGTCTGGCCGCCCCGGCCCGCCTTGACCCGCAGGGCCGCAAGGCCCGGAGGGCCGGAGCGGAGCGGAGGACCCGAGCGGCGGGCTTTTTTGAAGCGAAGCGGCGCGAGGAGCCCCGCCCCTCTTGTCTTGGGGCGCGGCGGGGAAAAAGTTCGCCGCGACGGTTCAAGGCGGCCCGGGGCGGCCACAGGGTCCAAGCCATCGTCGTGGGTTGGTCCTCGACGCAGCGGCGAGGACCCCCGCCATGACCGCCGCCCTCGACCACGGCGCCGTCCTTGATCGTCTCCAGCACCAGCAGGGGCACGAGGACGCCGCGTCGGCCGATGGAGGGCCGGATGTCGGCGACGTCCGGGCGGGCCTGCCGTGGTGCATGTTCAGCGGCGAGATCGTCATGTTGCGGGGGTCTGCGAAAGCGAGTTTCATCGGAGCACTCCTTGTCTCCAGGGGGTGAACCGGCCGCGCCGCTTCAGGCTGTCCAGGCGGGAGGGCGGGGCCGGGATGCGCCAGGAGCGGCGCGGCGACCGGCGCCGGGCGAGCCCGGCGCGCGGAAGGGGGATCGCCAGGGGCGGCCGGACGCGATGTCAGGACGGCGGCGCGTCGGCGGCGGCCATCAGCCGGACCATGCCTTCGGCGAACACCGAGCCCAGCGGCAGGCGCACGGCGGCCAGTTCCGACAGGCTGACATAGCCCAGTTCCGGCGCGCCCTGGTCGAGGTCGCAGAGCCCAAACAGGGTGTCTTCGTCGGGCAGCATCTCGCAGATCAGCCAGCGCCCCGGACCGACCGGGTTGAAGAGCTTGACGAGGGGGACGCGGTCGCCCGCGTCGGGCCGGTGGCCGTTGGCCAGCAAGGCCGCGCGGAGATCGTCGGGGATCAGCGGCGGAGGCAAGGCGGGCGGCCGGATGATGACGCGCCCTCCCCCTTGCCGCGCGCCGCACCCGCCTCGTCCGCCCCGAAGGCCAGCAGGAAGTCGGCCGCCTTGGAGGCCGCCGAGGCGGCCTTGAAGACGGCGCGATTGTCCTCGCGCAGGATCTCCAGCCACGCGCCCAGATAGTCGGCGTGGCGCACGGTCGGGACGAGCGCATGGGGGGCCTCCTTCACCACCCCAAGCCCGCATCCTTTCGCCGGAAAAAAGGGGGGGGGGGGCGGCGAAGGGCGACGGGAAGGCCCGCGTGAGCGGGCGTCGGCACCCGAAGGGCCGCAACGTAGTGGAGGACCGGCCGCAAGGCCGGTTGCCGGCGGCCGCGGCGGGCCTAGACCGGCGCGCCGCCCACCCCCGTTTCAGGGGAAAGGAAAAACAAAGGAGCCATCGCGCGCAGCGCGATGACCTAATGGAGAGCGTCCTGGCGCCCTGGCGTCTTGGCGCATCGACCGCGCCAGCCAGGTGGGCGCCTTCCATTGATCAGGGAACGCCAAGGCGCAGTTAGCGTTGGCCGCTGTATCGGCCAGGCGTCGCGAGACAGTTGCAGGGGGCAGGGTTATTCGGGCGGACATCTTCACACGTCTCGCCACACGAGATTGGCCTTGGCTGGTTCGGCTCGTCGGCGGCGGCCTGGCGGCGCTGGCGGCGCTGGCGCTCCATGCGCTGATGGACCGGGCCTGGCCCGGCAGCGCCCGCTTCGCGCTGGTCTTTCCCACCATCCTTATCAGTTGCCTGGTGTTTGGGCGGCTGGGCGGGACCAGCACGCTCCTGACTGGCCTGATGGGAATCTGGCTGCTGATCCTGCCCAGTCACGGCGATCTGTCGACGATGAAGGCCGCCGAGGCTGTCAGCCTCCTGACCTACCTGGCTTCTGGTTGCCTGGTCATCGTCGTGACCGAAGGCTACCGGGCGATCAGCCGGCAGTTGCTGGAGGAGCGCGACGCGGCGGCGTTGCACAAGGCCGCCGAGGACGCCCGCTTCGCGGAGCTGTTTCGCAACGCGCCGGGCTTGGTCGCCATCTACCGCGGACGCGAACTGATCATCGAATTCGCCAGCCGCAGCCTCGTGGCTTACCTCGGCCGAGGGGCGCTGGTCGGGCGCGCGTTCGAGGAGGCCGCGCCCGAAACCGCGCCGTCCGTCCTGGCGCTGATGCGGCGCGTCCTGGACGACGGCGAGACGTTCGAGGGTCGCCAGGTCAGCAGCCCCTTGCGACGGCCCGACGGGACGACCGAGGAGCGATACTTCGACCTGCTGTTTCGCCGCATCGAACCGGGTCCGGCCGGTGAACCGCGGCTGCTGGTGCAATCGGTCGACGTCACCGAGGAGGTCGTGCGACGCCAGGAGAGCGAGCGGGCGCGAGAACAGATCAAGGCGGTGCTGGAAGAGATGCCGGTGGGGGTCGCGCTCCTGTCGCCTGAAACCCACGAAGTCATGCTCTACAATCGCGCCGCGGTCGAAATACTCGGACACGGGAGCCTCGGCGGCCTGCCGGAAGACTACGGCGCCTACGGCGCGATCCACCCCGATGGGCGCGCCTATGAGCCGCACGAATATCCGGCCGCGCGGGCCTTGCAGAACGGCGAGGTCATCGTCAGGGAGGCAATGACCTATCTGCGCCCGGATGGAGAACAGGTTCAGTTGACGGTCGATTGCAAACGGGTCGCCGATGTCACAGGCCGACCGCTCGTCGTCTGCACCTTCACCGACGTCACGGCCCTGCAAAAGGCCCTGGATGGCAAGACCCTGCTGATCAACGAGCTCAATCACCGGGTCAAGAACACCCTGGCGACGGTGCAGTCCCTCGCCAGGCAGGCCTTCTCTCACGATCGGCCGGCCGCCTCGGCGCACGAAGCTTTCGAGGGGCGACTGCACGCCTTGTCGCGGGCCCATAACGTGCTGACCAACGCCGATTGGAGAGCCGCCAGCCTGCGCCGCCTGATCGAAGGCGCCATCGCCCCGTTCGGCCCCGAACGCTTCACGGTCCGCGGCGGCGATGCGCATCTGCGGCCAGAAAAGGCCCTGGCCGTCGCGATGGCGCTGCATGAACTGGCCACCAATGCGGTGAAATACGGCGCGCTCTCAAGCGATGTGGGGCATGTCGACATCGATTGCACCCAGAGCGACGCGGCGACGCGCTTGACCTGGCGAGAGCGCGGAGGCCCCACCGTCGCGCCGCCGGCCACGACAGGGTTCGGCGCGCGTCTTCTGCGCCGGGCGCTGGCCCGCGAAGTCGGCGGCCAGATCCGACTGGATTTCGCGCCAGAAGGCGTGGTCTGCATTATCGACGGGCTATGATCGACCGGGCGCTGAGCGGTCGCCGGGCGCGCGGTGGAGGGCTATAGCGGACGGGCTGCGTCAAGAGTTACGGGCGTTCAATATCAGCGCCAACCTCGAGCCGGTGGCCAACCCGCAGCGTCTTGGACAGTAACGCCACGCTCCCGATCAGCACGGCTGGCCCGCCAGGCGCTGGAGATCCAACAGGGTCGGGAGAAGCAAGGTCGGCCCACCCGCACGGGCCTGGCGCCGCGCGCGCCGTCAGGATGCGCTCCAGCCCCCGCCCAGGGCCTGGAAGGATCGGATCGCCGCGCGCGCGGCCTCGGTCCTGGCCTGCGCCTGGGCGTCGCGCACGGAAAGCAGCCGGGCGTCGGCGTCGAGCACTTCGACGAGGCTAACCGCGCCGGCCTCGTAGGCCGCCTGCGAGGCGCTCCTGGCCTTGGCCAGCGACGCTTGGCCATCCCAGAGCGCTTGCGCCTGGCGCTCGCGCTTTACCAGGCTGACGAAGGCGTTCTCGACATCCTCGCTCGCCCGCAGCACCGCCTGCTCGTATGCCGCCAAGGCCTCGGCCTTGCGTCCGCGCGCGGCCTTCACCTCGGCCCTGACGCGGCCGAAGTCGAAAAGCCGCCAGCGCAGACCAACCACGCCCTGGGCCTGGTTCGCGGGGTTCTCGAACAGCGTGTCGCGACTGGTCGTCGCCGTGCCGGCCAGACCGCTCAGGGAAAACTTCGGGAAGTATTGCGAGAGGGCCGAGCCGACCTCGGCGTTGCTGGCCCGCAGGCGCTGCTCGGCGACCACCAGGTCGGGACGGCGGCGCAGCAGTTCGGCGGGCCCGCCTGCGTCCGCCAGGCCCGGCGCGATAGGGATCGGCGTCGCCTCCCCGAGCTCGCCGCGATAGGTTCCGGGCTGGACGCCCTGGATGACATCCATGGCGTTGAGCGCCGCTTCCAGGCCCTCCTCGAGCACGGGAATGCTGGCGCGGGTCTGGGCCAGGGCGCCTTGGGCCTGTTGCAGCTGCAGGTCGGCGGCCGCGCCATTATCGTATTGAAGGCGTACGGTGTCGACGAGCCGCGCCTGGGTCTCCACCTGGTCGCGGGCGACGGCCAGCCGCGCCTGCAGGCCGCGCACCAGGACGTAGGTGTCGGCGGTCTGAGCGGCCACAGCCAGCCTTGCCGCCCCCATCCCGGCCTTGGCCGCGTCATAGCGGGCCAGCGCGGCCTCCCGGTCGCGCCGTGTCCCGCCAAAGACGTCCAATTCCCAGCCAGCGACGAGATTGCCTTCATAGAGGGACCCGTCCCGGTCGAAACCTGGCGTTGCGGCTAGAAGGCGTCCCGTCGGCGTCTGGGTCGAGGCGTGAACGGCCGCCGCTTGGGCCTGGACCGAGGCGGACGGCAGCAGCGCGGCCGTGGCCGCGCCAAGACCCGCCCGCGCCTGGTTTACGCGCGCGGCGGCCCCAGCCAGGTCCAGGTTCTGCGCCAGGGCGCGATCAACAATGCGGTCGAGGACGGGGTCGTTGAACCCCTTCCACCAGGCGTCGGCCGGCGTCGCGGCGAGCCCGCGCGCGTTCACCGCCGCCTGCCCCATGAAGGCGCTCGCCTTGGGCGGCGTCGGCGCGGCGTAGTCGGGACCGATGGCGCATCCGGCGGCGAGGACGGCGCTGGCGGCCAGCAGGGCGTATAGACTGACAGAGCGCATGGGTAACTCACTGAGCGCGATTGGATCGTGACCAAATGCCAATGTCGTCACTCGTTTGTCAATCACCGGCCCGAATGCTAGCTTTGCGCCATGAGCATGATCGACCTTTCCCCTCCCGCGGCCGGCCAGCGCGGCCCCGTCGAACACGGCGTTCGCGACCAGATCGTCGATGCGGCCAGGGCGCATTTCAGCCGCTTCGGCTATGGCAAGACCACGGTGGCCGATCTGGCCAAGGCCATCGGCTTCTCCAAGGCCTACATCTACAAGTTCTTCGATTCCAAGCAGGCCATCGGCCAGGCCATCTGCGCCCAGTGCCTGGACAAGGTGCTGGCGGGCGGCGAAGCGGGCGTGGTGGAAGGCAAATCCGCGGCCGACAAGTTCAGGCGATATTTCAATGGCTTGATATCGACCAGCGCCGAGCTCTTCTTCGAGGACAAGATGCTCTACGACATCGCCGCCCATGCGGCCGAAGAGCACTGGCCCCCGGCGGTGGCCTATATGACCAGCGCCGAGGACCGCCTGAAGGCGATCATCCTCCTGGGCCGCGAGACCGGCGAGTTCGAGCGCAAGACGCCGATCGACGAGACCTGCGAAGCCATCCTCCTGGTCATGCAGAGCTTCATGAACCCCTTGATGCTCAAGCACAATCTGGACGGCCTGCCCGAGGCGCCGACCAAGGCGATCAATCTCGTCCTGCGCAGCCTCGCGCCATAGGCGGGGCAAACGACGCGATGTGACGAGTTGACAATTTAGTCACTGGATATCAGCCTAGGTTCCTCCCCTCCCGGCAGGATCCCCTAAGCCATGTCGTCTCGAACTCTCGCCGCCGCCCTGCTCATCGGCGGCCTTGCCCCCCTGGCAGCCTGTGGCGGCAAAGCCGGCGCCGACGATCCGCGCACCGCGCCGCCCATCGTCCGGGTCGCCACCGCGGGCCCGGCCGGGGGCGGCGAGCGGCGCTTCAGCGGCGTGGTCACCGCCCGCGTGCAGAGCGATCTGGGCTTTCGGGTCGGCGGCAAGGTGGTTGCTCGCCTGGTCGACGCGGGTCAGACCGTGCGACGCGGCCAACCGCTGATGCGGATCGACGCCACCGACTACGCCCTGAGCGTCACGGCCCAGAACGAGCTGGTGGCGGCCGCACGGGCCCGGGCCTCGCAGACGGCGTCGGACGAGCGGCGGCTTCGGGGTCTGGTCGCGGCGGGCGCCATCTCGGCCCTGGCCTATGACCAGGCCAAGGCCGCCGCCGACGCCGCCAAGGCCCAACTCGACGCCGCCGAAGCCCAGGCTCGCCTGTCGAAGAACACTGCCGGCTACGCGGTTCTGACCGCCGACGCCGACGGCGTCGTGGTCGAGACCCTGGCCGAACCCGGCCAGGTCGTGGCCGCGGGCCAGCCGGTCGTTCGCCTGGCCCAGGCAGGCCCTCGCGAGGCCACGATCACCCTGCCCGAGACGGTCCGTCCCGCCCTGGGGTCGCCCGCCACGGCCTACGGCTTCAGCGGCCTGGCGGTCGGCCAGGCCCGCCTTCGCCAGCTCTCGGATGCGGCCGACCCACGCACCCGCACCTTCGAGGCCAGGTACGTGCTGAGCGGCGCCGGGGCCCAGGCGCCGCTCGGCTCGACCATGGTCGTGGCCCTGCCCGCCCAACCGGACGCGGCGAGCAAAGGCCTCGATGTCCCCATCGGCGCCCTGTACGACGCCGGCAAGGGGGCGGGCGTCTGGGTGGTCAAGCCTGGAACCTCGAGCGTCGACTGGCGTCCCGTCCAGGTCGCCGGCGTGGGCGCCGAGACCGTGACGATCATCGGGGGCCTGCGCGGCGGCGAGCGGTTCGTGGCGCTGGGCGCTCACATGCTCCACCAGGGCCAGCGCGTGCGCGTCCAGACCGGAGCGGCGCAATGAACTTCAATCTCTCCGCCCTGGCGGTGCGCGAGCGATCGATCACCCTCTTCCTGATCATCGCCATGACCTTTGCCGGCGCCTTCGCCTTCCTGAAGCTGGGACGCGCCGAGGACCCGAGCTTCTCGATCAAGGTCATGACCATCGTCAGCGCCTGGCCTGGCGCCACGGCCCAGGAGATGCAGGACCAGGTGGCCGAGCCGCTGGAAAAGCGGATGCAGGAACTGAAGTGGTACGACCGGTCGGAGACCTTCACACGGCCCGGCCTGGCCTTCACCACCCTGACCCTGAAGGATCAGATCCCGGCCAAGGAGGTCCCAGAGCAGTTCTACCAGACCCGCAAGAAGATGGCCGACGAGGCCGCCAACCTGCCGCGCGGCGTGCTGGGTCCGTTCGTCAACGACGAGTACGGCGACGTGACCTTCGCGCTCTATGCGCTCAAGGCCAGGGGCGAGCCGCAGCGCCTGCTGGCGCGCCAGGCCGAGATCCTGCGCCAGCGCCTGTTGCACGTGCCTGGCGTCAAGAAGGTCCAGATCATCGGCGAGCAGCCGCAGAAGATCTTCGTGGAGTTCAGCCAGGCGCGCATTGCGACGCTCGGCGTCAGCCCGCGCGACCTTTTCGCCGCGCTGAATGATCGCAACCTGGTCACCCCCGCCGGGGCGATCGAGACCCAAGGTCCCCAGGTGCAGATCCGCCTCGACGGCGCGATCGACAGCCTGGAGACGATCAAGGAGACGCCGATCGTGGTCGGCGGCCGCACGCTCAAGCTTGGCGACATCGCCGAGGTCAAGCGCGGCTACGAAGACCCCGCCACCTTCATGATCCGCAGCAGCGGCGAGCCGGCAATCGTGCTGGGCGTGGTGATGAAGGACCGCTTCAACGGGCTGGAGCTGGGCAAGAACCTCGACAGGGAAGCCAAGGCTATTTCGGCCGAGATGCCGCTGGGCATGAGCTTCGACAAGATCACCGACCAGTCGGTGAACATCGTCGAGGCCTATGACGAGTTCATGCTGAAGTTTTTCGTGGCCCTGGCCGTGGTCATCGTCGTCAGCCTGATCAGCCTGGGCTTCAGGGTCGGGGTGGTGGTGGCCATGGCTGTGCCGCTGACCCTGGCAGGCGTCTTCGTGATCATGCTGATCACCGGCCGCGATTTCGACCGCATCACCCTGGGCGCGCTGATCCTGTCGCTGGGTCTGCTGGTCGACGACGCCATCATCATCATCGAGACGATCGTGGTGAAGATGGAGGAGGGCAAGGACCGGATCTCGGCGGCGACCTATGCCTGGGGTCATACGGCCGCCCCGATGCTGGCCGGCACCCTGGTGACGATCATCGGCCTTATGCCTGTGGGCTTCGCCAAGTCCACGGCCGGCGAATACGCCGGCAACATCTTCTGGGTGGTGGCCTTCGCCCTGATCACCTCCTGGTTCGTGGCGGTGATCTTCACGCCCTATCTGGGCGTCCTGATGATCCCCAAGATCAAGCCGATCAAGGGCGGGCACGCGGCGATCTACGATACGCCGCGCTATCGCAAGCTGCGCTCGATGGTCGTCTGGACGGTGGAAAACCGCTTCAAGGTGGCGGCCGGCGTCGGCGCGGCCATGGTGGCGGCCGTACTGATGATGGGCGGCGTCAAGCAGCAGTTCTTCCCCGGCTCGGATCGCCCCGAGGTTCTGATCGAGGTGCAGATGCCGCCAGGCCAGAGCATCGCCTCCACCAGCCAGGCCGTGGCCAAGGTCGAGGCGTGGCTTGCCAAGCAGCCCGAGGCCAAGATCGTCACCAGCTATATCGGCCAGGGCGCGCCGCGCTTCTTCCTGGCCATCTCGCCCGAGCTGCCCGATCCGTCCTTCGCCAAGATCGTGGTGCTGACGCCCGATGAAAAGGCGCGCGACGCCCTCAAGAAGCGCCTGCGCCAGTTCGCGGCCGCCGGCTCGGTTCCGGGCGCCAGGATCCGCGCCACCCAGATCGTGTTCGGCCCGCCCTCGCCTTTCCCGGTGGCCTTCAGGGTCATGGGCCCGGACGCCGATCGCGTTCGCGACATCGCCGAGGAGGTCAAGGGCGTGATGCTGCGCAACGACGGCATGCGCCAGGTCAACACCGACTGGGGCGAGCGCGCGCCGACCGTGCATTTCGTGCTCGACCAGGACCGGCTGCGCGCCTTTGGCCTCAGCTCCGCCGACGCCTCCCAGCAGTTGCAGTTCCTGCTGACGGGCGTGCCGGTCACCCAGGTTCGCGAGGACATCCGCTCGGTCGAAGTGGTCGCGCGCACCACCGGCCAGGAGCGACTCGATCCGGCCAAGCTCGGCGCCTTCACCCTGGTGGGCGCGGCGGGCGAGCGCATCCCGCTCGACCAGATCGGCAAGGCCGAGATCCGCATGGAGGACCCCATCCTGCGCCGTCGCGATCGCCTGACGACGATCACCGTTCGCGGCGACATCGACGAGGCCCTGCAGCCGCCGGACGTCTCGACCCAGGTCCAAAAGTCGCTGCAGCCGATCATCAAGGCGCTGCCGGCCGGCTACCGGATCGAGATGGGCGGTTCGATCGAGGAGGCGGGCAAGGCCAATGTCGCCCTGGCCGCGGTCTTCCCGCTGATGTTCATCCTGATGATGGTGGTGATCATCTTCCAGGTTCGCTCGCTGTCGGCGATGTGGATGGTGCTGCTGACCGCGCCGCTGGCCCTGGTGGGGGTGGCGCCCACCCTGCTGATCTTCAACCAGCCGTTCGGCTTCAACGCGATCCTGGGCCTGATCGCCCTGGCCGGCATCATCATGCGCAACAGCCTGATCCTGATCGGCCAGATCCAGATCAACCAGGAAGAGGGCCTGGATCCTTTCCACGCCGTCGTCGAGGCCACCGTCCAGCGCGCAAGGCCGGTCATCCTGACCGCGCTTGCGGCGGTGTTCGCCTTCATCCCCCTGACCCTGTCGGTGTTCTGGTCGTCGATGGCCTACACCCTGATCGGGGGCACCATCGGCGGCACCATCCTGACGCTTGTCTTTCTGCCGCCGCTCTACGCCATGTGGTTTCGGATCAAGACCCCCCGCAGCGACGCGGCATCCACCAACGCCCCCGAGCCGCTGGCGACATGACGATCAAGATTCGCCAGCGCCCCCGCCCTAAGCCGCATCGATCTGGAGACAAACCATGAGCGCCCCCGAACCCAAACTGGCCGACCAGATCGCTCCTGGGGCGTCGGGCCTGGAGCAACTCCAGGCGATGATCGCCGCCGGTGGACGAGCGCCCATCGGCGAGACCCTGGAATTCTCGCTCACCGAGGCCGGCGACGGCTGGGCGGCGTTCGAGGGCCTGCCAGGGCGCCACGCCTATAATCCGATCGGCACGGTCCACGGCGGCTATGCGGCGACCTTGCTGGACTCCGCCTGCGGCTGCGCCGTGCACTCCAAGCTCAGCGCCAAGCAGGCCTACACGACCCTGGACCTGAAGGTGTCCTATCACCGCCCCCTGACGGACAAGACGGGCCTGGTGCGCGCAGAGGGCCGTGTGGCGACCTTCGGCCGCCGCGCCGCCTTCGCTGAAGCCACGATCAAGGACGCCAGGGGACGGATCTACGCCACGGCGACCTCGAGCCTGCTGGTGTTCGAGCGTTGAAAAGAAGCCGTTCGATCGTCGGAGGGCCCGTTGATGCAGCCGCGCGCCGCCAGGCGCTGGCCCGGCCCGCCAGACGACGCCGTCCAGACATGACCCGCGCCCGCGCGGCGCCGCGCCAAGGCCGGCGAGCCGAAAGCCCTTGATCACCAGCCTGGTGGTGGGCTCGGCGCCATCGTCCCCCCCAAAGGGGCGCGCCCAGGCCGGCCGCCACCCCGCGCGGTAAAGATAAGGACGCACTTGCAAGAAGTTTGCGTTTTCTACACCGCTGCAAGGTCCATCTCGCGGCCTGCAACCGGAGATGGACATGACGAAACGTTTTGATGTTTGGTGGAGCGAGGCGAAGTTCTACGTCCCCATCGCGCTGCAGGCCGTCTTGAGCGCGATCTTTTACTGGGTCGGCTGGAGCGGCTCGTCCGCGACGGACTCCATGCCTCTAGCCCGAGCCGGAGCGCTAGCCACGGCTGTCTCGATTGGCTTCACGGTCTGGCGCTACAACGCCATTCTGGCTGCTGGCGCCGCGCGGGGAAAAGCGGCCTTTGCCAAGGCTGTCGACGCGATGAACCTGCAGTACGTCAACAAGGAGCAAGCCAAGAAGAACTTCGACGACAAGCTCGATAGCGCCACCGCCCGGATCGACCAAGTCATCACCGCGGTGAGCGTGGCTCTGCTGATCCTGGCTACCCTGGTCTGGGGGTTTGGCGATCTGGCCAAGGCCTATCGCTAGGCCAAGGCCCGTCTGCAGAGGGAGAGGCTGAACGCAGCCGCCACGCGGCAGGTGCTGAAGGGGTCAAATAGCCGCCATTGGCCTCCAGGAGGCTCGACGCTTGCTCGGCGCAGTCAGTCGTTCAGGAGCACGATCTTGCCGGTCACCGCTCGGGCCTCGAGCGCGCGATGAGCCTCCGCCGCCGCCCGCAGCGGATAGGTCGCGCCGACCTCAGGGGTCACGACGCCATCCGCCACCAACTTCAGCACGGTGGCCAGGTCGTTTTGATAGGCGCTGGGCCGTCCATCGCGCCAGGGCTCGCTGGAGTAGGCGACCACGCCCTGCCCCTTGGCGAACAGGCCAAGGCTGGAGAACCGCGCGTTCAGGAGCAGATCGGCCACCGCCAGCGGATTGACCTTGCCGCCTCGACTGACATCGTAGGCGCCGTAGAACACGCCAACGCCGCCAGGACGCAGCGCCGGCATCGAGACCGTCTTGAAGTGCTTTCCGCCAAGGTGGTCGAACGCCGCGGCCACGCCGCCGCCGCTGAGGGCCATGGCCCGGGCGACGACGTCCTCCCGCGCGTAGTCGATCGGTTCGCCGCCGCGCTGGGCGACGGCGTCGGCCTTGCCGCCCGAGGCGGTTCCGATGGCGCGCACGCCGGCGATGCGCGCCATGTCGAGCAGCAGACCGCCCACGCCGCCGCCGGCCCCATGCACCAGAACCCATTCGCCCGGCGCGGGGTTGGCGATGCGATGGAGCATTTGCCAAGCCGTCACCCCGTTCAGGACCGCCGCCACCAGCCGGCCCGCATCTACCCCCTCGGGCGCGGGGACCAGCCATTGCGCCGCGACGTTTCGGCGGGTCGCGTAGGAGCCGAAGACGGTGATCCCGGCAACGCGCTGGCCGATGGCCAGGTCCTTGACCCCTGGTCCGATCGCCTCGACCCGGCCGACCAGGTCATAACCCGGCGTGATCGGCGGCTTGTGTCCCGCGTAGACGCCCTGCCGCATCATGATGTCGGCATAGGCCACGCCGACCGCTTCGATCGCGACCCGGACCTCACCGGCGGCCGGTGGCGGCAGGCGGCGCTCGACAGCGGTCAGCACCATCGCCAATCCCTTGCGAGGGATGTGCATTTCGAGAGCTTGGTCGGTCATTTCGGCAGTCCTGCGGTTCGGGGGTCTCAAAGCGCGAGCCTATGCGGGCAGTCGCATCTGCTTGCGCAGACTCTTGTCGAAGGCCTTGGCCGGCGCGAACCGGCGCAACAGCGCGATCTGCTTGGCCAGCTTGCCGGCCGGGTAGCGCAGGCGCGGCTGCGGATCGACCGCGGCCGCGCGAACCACCGCAGCCACCACCTCGGGCAACTCGGCGGTCGGCATGACCTCGTCCAAAAGCGCCCGCACGCCCGCCCGCGCCTGATCGTAGACGGCGATCTGGGCGTCCGCCTCTACGGCGTTCTGGTCGAAGGTGCTGCGGATGTAGCCCGGCTCGATCAGGGAGACGCGGACATTGAAGGCCCGAACCTCATGGTCGAGCGACTCCGAATAGCCCTCCAGGGCATGCTTGGTGGCTGCGTAATGGGCGGAATAGGGCGCGGGGATCAGTCCAAGAACCGAGCTGATGTTGAGAATTCGACCTTGGCGCCGGGCGCGCATCGACGGCAGCACGGCGTTGGTCATCCGCATGACGCCGAACAGGTTGACGTCGAACAGGGCCTGGACCTGACCGATCGAGCTTTCCTCGGCCCCGCCCGTCAGGCCAAGACCCGCATTGTTGACCAGCACGTCGATCTGGCCTGCCTCGGCCAGCACTTCGGCGACCAGTTCGCGGACGGACGCCTCGTCGGTGACGTCGCACACCACCATACGAACCCCTTTGGGCGCGGCGACGGTCGGTCGGCGGCTGGTCCCATAGACCGTGTAACCGCTCGCGGCCAGAGCTTGGGCGCTGGCCAGGCCGATCCCGGCGGACGCTCCGGTCACCAGGGCGATCTTCTTGCGTTGAATGGTCATGGGCCTTCCCGTAGGCAGCAGGCGCAAGAGCGACGCTGCTCATTGCATTACGATCATAATGTGGAAGTATGATCGTAATGCAATGAGAATTTCGGAGGCAGGACATGCGCTATGAAAAAGGTCATCGGGACGCGTCGCGCGAGCGCATCCTGCAGGCGGCTTCGGAACGCTTCCGGGCCGACGGCATCGCCGCCTCCGGCCTGGCGCGCGTCATGAAGGATGCTGGCCTGACGAACGGCGCCTTCTATCCACACTTCGAGTCCAAGGCCGAACTGGTGCGCGAAAGCCTGGTCGCCGCCCTCGACGCGCAGGCCGACCAAATGCGACAGATCCTTGCCGCTGACGGTCTCGAAGGGCTGATTGCGGCCTATCTCTCCCCAAGGCACCGCGACAATCCGCAGGACGGCTGCGCCACCTCCGCGCTTGCCGCCGAGATTGCGCGCGAGCCCCAGGAAACCAGGTCCGCCTATACCGAGCGCGTCGCTGCGTTCGCCGAGCTGGTCGCTGCTTACCTTCCGCCACACACCACAGACCGGGAAGCCGCCGCCACGGCGCTCCTGGCGACCTGCATCGGCACGCTGCAAATCGCGCGCGCCGTCGACGGCACGGAGATGTCCGATCGCATTCTCGCGGCGGGTCAAGAAGCGGCGCGGACGCTTTTGAGAACTAGCGCATCGTCAGCGACCTAGGCGGCGTCTGACCAACTTAGTCTTTGGCGAGGTCGCGCCGATGGCCGAATTAGCAGGGGGTCACGTCAGGCGGACAGTGGTGAAGTCGTCTTCTCATCCACGCTCAGTCGGGGTTCCCCCGCAAAGCATGGCCTTGATCCGGACGTGCGCGACGATGAAAGTGGCTTCGTCTACCACCAAGAGTGTCCAATGTCCGGCAACGATCAAACTCGTCGGGCCGCGATCGGCGGCGCAGCGCTGACAGTGGCCTCAGCCAGTTCCCTGGCGGCTCTCGCCGCACCACGCTCCGTCGGCGGGACGGGACTGGAGACTGGAGCGATCCGGGCCATCGGCGTTGACACGGTGCGGACGCATTATATGGGCCGTCCGGCCCTACGCGCGACGGCATTGGAAAACGTCCCGGAGCTAGATCGGCTGGTGGTGCTCGACACGCCCGCCTTCGGCGACGGCGTCATCGAAGCCTGGATAAGCGGCGCCCCGAGCGCTACAGCCAGCGCCACGGCGCGAGGCTTCGTGGGCCTGGCTTTCCGGGTGCGTGACGAAGCTCAGCTGGAGGCCATCTATCTGCGCCCAACCAACGGCCGGTCCGACGACCAGTTACGCCGCAACCATGCCGTCCAGTACATCTCTCACCCAGACTATCCTTGGGAGCGGCTGCGCGCCGAAACCCCGTCCAGGTATGAGACCTACGTCGATCTCGAACCTGGGCGGTGGACGCACGTGCGGATTGTGGTGGCGGATTCCAAGGCTCGGCTGCATGTTGACGGCGCAGAGCAGCCGACCCTGATCGTTGGCGACCTCAAGCACGGCGCCGACGCCAAGGGCGCCGTAGCGCTCTGGATCGGCCCGGGCACGCTGGCCCATTTCAGCGGCGTGAGGATCACGTCCTAGGTGTCGTGAGATCCAAACGCCGGATCGAGACACGGCTCAGCCTCGAAGGCTTGTTCGCAAAGTTCGCGCTGCTGGCCTCCGAGCGCTGGGAAAGCCCTACACAGCGGCGCCCGCCACTCGCCTGAGCCACTCCTTCCCTGACGGTCAGGCCGTCCGTTTTTGCGGCGTGGTTGCGCCAACAGCCGACCTTCGGCCATCTTCGGAACTCCAACAGTTAGGCCCGAAACCGCGTATCGCCCCCGCCGTTGATCGAACTGTCGAGTTGGGAGTGGACGTCCTCTGCGTCCTAGAGGCCAAGATCAGCGATGGCGTCGGACAGCTCCTGAGAGCGGAAAGGCTTGGTCAGACGCGGTAGATCCGGCGCGATGCCATGCTCCTCCGCATAGCCGGATATGATCAGGGCCGGCATGGAGGGGCGAGAGAATCTGACGGCGCGCACGAGCTGGGCGCCGTCCATGCCGGGCATCAAGTGGTCGGTCACCAGCAAGGCGAGGTCGTCGCGTTCCCTCATCAGCATCAGAGCGCGCTCGGCTGATCCAACTTCAATGACCTCGAACCCCAAGTCCTCCAGCATCCGGGCGGTGCTCTCGCGTACGATCTCCTCGTCATCGACTAGGAGGACAACGCCGTGCCGATCGCCTGCCGCTCGCGGCTCACCCTGCCCTTCGATAGGCGCCGCGCTCAGCTTTTGGCTAACCGGCAACCAGAGCGTCACCCGGGTGCCGACACCCATCCGGCTCGCAATATCGAGCGCACCGCCGAGCTGCAGGGCCAGGCCATGAACCATCGACAACCCAAGTCCCGTGCCCTTGCCGATACCCTTGGTTGAGAAGAACGGCTCGATCGCCCGCTCCATGGTCGCCGCATCCATGCCAGCGCCGGTGTCAGCCACCGTGATCTTGATATAGCGCCCGTCCGTGAGGCCCTGAGGCTTGGCTTCATCCAAGGCCGACATACCCACCGAGATCCTCAATTCGCCGCCGTCAGCCATGGCGTCGCGTGCGTTAACGCTGAGATTGAGAATGGCCATCTCGAGCTGGTTGAGATCGCCGTGGGCCATGGGCAAGTCTGGCGCGATGTCGGTCACCACCCGCACCTGCGGCCCTGTCGTGCTCGACACCAGGTCGGCCATGCCCGCCACGAGGCTCGCCGTGTCGACAGCGGTCGGCTGCAGGGGCTGTCGCCGGGCGAAGGCGAGCAAACGCTGAACGAGCGTCTTGGCCCGTTCGGCCGATTGCAGGGCGCCGTCGATCAGGCGCTGCTCGCGATCGGTGTTCAGCGCCTTTCGGCTCAACATGTCGAGTGAGCCGATGATCGGGGTCAGAAGATTGTTGAAGTCGTGGGCCACGCCACCGGTCAGTTGGCCAAGCTGCTCGACCTTTTGGGACTGGCGCAATTGCTCCTCGGCGTCGGCCAGGCGGCGCTGTTCGGCGACCCTGGAGGTGACGTCGTAGACGAACTGATAGGCGCCGGCGATCTGGCCCGAGGCGTCGCGGTAGTTGCGGAACGTCATCTCGAACCACCGGCGCTCATACCCCGCGCTCCCGAACTCGCGAATGTCGGTGTATTCCTCACCGGCGAGCGCGCGATCCCAAGAGGCCCTGACATCGGCGACGTCTCCTCGTCGCTCGCCAAGCAGCGTGATCATGTTGTCGCCAACCTGCGGGCGGGCGCCGTAGACCCGCTCGAAGGCGTCCATGCCGGCTCGATTGATCGCCAGCACCTGGTAGTCCCGGTCCATGACAATGATGATGGCGTCGGTGTTCTCCACGAGGTCGACGAGCAGACGCCGCTCGGCGATCCCCTCGGCGATCCGGCGCTCCAGGTGCTGGTTCAGCTCCCGCAAGGCTTGATCATTGGCTTTGCGCGCGGTGATATCAATCGCCGTGCCGATAACCCGCAGGCAGCGGTCGCCTTCGAAGAGGCCTCGGCCCTTGGCCGCGACCCAGCGCAGGATCCCGTCTTCCAGACCTATGGTGCGGTATTCGACATCGTAGACGTCACGCACGGCGGGATCGGCCGCCGCGGCGAAGGCCCGCGCCGTCGCTTCGAGGTCATCGGGATGAAGACCGGCGTAGAAGTCGGCCAGGGTGACGGTACGGTCCGTCAGCAGGCCGAACATCGCCCTCACGCGCGGCGGCCAATAGAGGGTGTCGTTGACGACGTCGACGTCCCAAAGACCGATCTCGGCGGCGTCAGTCGCTAGCCGCAGCTGTTCTTCGCGCCGGCGCAGGGCCGCCTCGGCGCCGGCGCGTTCGATGTGGGCCCATGAGCGCTCGGTCACCGCGCGAATGATGGCCAGTTCGTCGTCGGTCCAGGCGTGAGGGACCTTGTCGTGAATGGCCATCAGGGCCACCAGGCGCCCGGCCTTGATCAGCGGCATGCAGATCGTCGCGGCGACACCGATGTCCTGGAACGTCTGGGCTTCGTGCGGCGCAAGTTCGGCGAGGTGATCGTTGACGATCAGCGGACGCCCCGCCCCAAGCTCCCGAACGGCCAAGACCCCGAAGTCGGCTAGACGGTAGTGGCCGACGATCGAGCGCGAGCCAGGTTCGTGCCAGTCGCCGCGGATCGTGAAGCCGTCCTCGTCCGCGTCCATATCGGCATAGGCGCAGTTGGAGACGCCCAGATGCTCGCCGACCATGCGCGTCGTAACCTGAAGGATTTCGTCAGCGGTGCTGTAGGCGCTGAGCGCCAGCCCAAGATGGTCGAGAAACTGGAAGACCCCCGCGCTGGTGGCCAGTTTCCGCTCCGCCACGACGCGCGTGGTGATGTCGAAGACCATAGCCAGGATGCCGACCGGGCGGCCCGCGTCGTCGCGAATAGGTGTGTACTCAAGGTCCATCCAGACCTGCTCGGCGCGACCAAGCCGCCAGAGCTCGAGGGGTTGGGCGGCGTAGTGGAGCGCCTCGCCCGCCAGGCCCTTTTCGAGGACGTTGCGGTTGAACCCCTCGGCTTCGGGCCAGATCTCCAGGAGCTTGCCGCCTAGGGACGCCGGGTGCCTGGGACCGCAAACCTCGGCATAGCCGTCATTGTAGATCAGGCGCCCCTCGGCTCCCCAAAGCACCACCATTGGCACGCGCGAGGACAGTACTGTCTGCACGGCGAAGAAAAGCTCCGCCGGCCAGGCTGCGATCGGCCCCAGGTCGGTCGCGCTCCATTCATGGGCGCGGATCAGATCGCCGACCGCGCCGCCCCCCTGCAACTGGCGAGGAACCGCAAGCCTCGGGACTTGAGCATCGGCTTTGAAATCGTCCACGGCCCACTCTCTTTGAGCCGTAGCGATAGCCGAACAGTTCGGGCTCGAAAAGTCGATCGACGAGATCAAATCGATCGCGAGTCTCCCCCTCGTGGCGGCCCGTCTGGCCGGGGTCGACCTCGAAGGCTCGGCAGAAGCTGGCGCTGGCGGCGATGACGATCAGATCGTCACCTAGAAGCAGGGTCGGTTCGGACGCGCTGGCGATGATCGCCATCGCCAAGCCATGGCCGGCGTCGACGTGCAGAATGGGGTGGGCAGCCATGGCTGTCCTTCGCCGACCAGAGGCTCGCGAAGCGAAAGCCATACCTAGCTTGGAATATCTTGGAGACCGCCCGTGAACTCGATGCGGATGAGGCCAGCACCCTATCACGTCCGGCTTGGAAGGGCGGGCCTCTTATTCGGCCCTACGAGAATTCACGCGTCGACTATCGGCGTCGGCGCCATCATGGCGATGACCAGATCAAGAAGCGCCGAAGGCCGGTAGGGCTTGGGAAGATATCGACCGTTCGCCGGCAGATCGACGGGCTTTGGGACAGCCGCCCCCGGGGTGGCGATGATCGGTAGTTTGGGCCAACGCAGAGCCGCCAGACGCGCAAGCCCCAGGCCGTTGATTTCGCCGGGCATGTCCACGTCGGTGAACATCAAGGCGATGTCGGGTCGGGCGTCCAGCAGCACGAGCGCCTCGCGGGCGTCGTCGCCGTTGGATAATCATGCCCAGGCCCGGGCTTCGGCGCCATGGCCAAAAGCCACCCCGTGCACCTTCGGAGACACGGCCCCTTTGTCTCGCGAACAGATCGCAACCCTCACCAAACCCTGGCGTTGTCCTGCCCCGGGGAAAGCGCTGAGCGGGTTGGAGATTTGTTTTGAGCGACGCGACCTTGTCCTTGGAGGACCAAGGCCCGATCGATCGGCGGGACCTGGTGTTCGTCGCCGTGGATCGTACGCGCACGCCGATGGTCATCTGCGATCCGCGGCAGATCGACAACCCGATCATCTTGGCCAACCAGGCCTTCTTGGATCTGACAGGCTATGCGCTCGCCGAGGTGATCGGCCGCAACTGCCGTCTGCTGCAAGGCCCCCAGACGGCCCGCGCGGCGATCGACGCCATTGGCCAAGCCGTGCGGGAGGCGCGCGACGTCGAGGTGGAGATCCTCAACTACCGCAAGGACGGTTCGACCTTCTGGAACCGGGTCAGCCTCAGCCCCGTGCACGACGAGGCCGGCGGGCTGATCTACTTCTTCGGCTCGCAGGTCAACGTCACGCAACATCGCTTTGCGCAGGCCAGCGAGGCCGAGGAAAACCGCATCCTGCTGCGTGAGATCGACCATCGGGCGATGAACGCCCTGGCGATCGTCGAGGGCATCGTGCGGCTCAGCCGCGCCCAGGACATCCAGCAATACGCCGCGGCGGTGCAGCAACGGGTGCAGGCCCTGGCCAGGGCCCATGCCTTTCTCTCCGAGAGACGTTGGCAGGCCGCCCCGCTGGAAGACGTCCTGCGGCTGCAAATCGAGCCCTATGGCCTGGGCCGTGCGACTCTGGACGGGCCCAACATTCAGGTCAGGGCGACGCTGATCCAGCCTCTGGCTCTGGTATTCCATGAGATGATCGCCAACGCCGCGATCCATGGCTGCCTGTCGGCGCCGGCCGGCGGCTTGGCCGTGCGTTGGGCCCCGCACAATGATGCCAGCGGCTTTCACTTGGTCTGGGAAGAGACTGGCGGGCCGCCGCCGCGGCAGCAACGCACGGCGGGCTTCGGTTCGGCCATGGTCGCCGCAATCATCGAGCGCCAATTGCGCGGCCAGACGCGTCTGGACTGGCCGCCCACAGGCCTGCGGGCGGAATTCACCGTGCCGGACGCAGCCGGCGAGCCCGCGCCGTTTCGGGTCGCCGACGGCGGTTGATCGCACATCGGACACGTGAATTCGGATCTAGGGCGCTACTCTTGGATGGCGCTCAGGCGTGCAGTCGTCGTCCAGGCCCACAACCAAGCCTCCACGGCTCGTCCGGTTCTGACATTGCCTTGGCCGGCGCAGCCTTAAGGTTCTGCACGCATTAGCATTGAGCGGCTGCGATGTCCGTGCGCTGGCGGCGGCCGCATTAACCCCCAGCGACCAGGAACAACGCCATGCCCACCGACAGCCTCAGCTGCTCTGGAGGGGAAGCAGGTAAGATCTCCGCCGAGCAAAGACGACGCATAAACGCTATTCTCGACGACAACCAAGTCATGACGCTGGCCACGAACCGTCCCGACGGTTGGCCTCAGGCCACGCCGGTAAACTACCTCCATAATGGCGGCCTGTTGTATTTCGTCGTCGCCCGCAACAGCCAAAAGCTGGCGAATATCCAGCAGGATGGCCGGGTGTCGATCACGGTTGGTGGCGCGAGGAAATCTCAAACCTCGGGCCTCTCGATAGCGGCCATGGTCACGGAAGTGACCGAGGGTGAGCAGATCGCGCAGCTGAACACCTTGTTGTGGAACACTCCCGCCGGGAAGGCGTATTCACCTCACCCGGGCGCCAACAGCATAGCCGTGCTGAAGGCAACGCCACGGATCATCTCGCTTATCGACTACGCATTGCCGCCAGGCCAAGCCCAGACGATCTTGATCGAGGAGCCCGGGTCCAGAGGCGCGATATCGGGTTGGTGAGCTTCTGGCCAGCGACCTCCGCTTGCCGCGCTTGCCCACCCTTGCGGGCAAACTTGCGCCATCTTCAGCCAGCGTCGTGACGCTGACCGAAGTGTAAGGATCGCTTGCAGCCTAGCTAAGCGCCACGCCTGGTCTGCTGCCCGACCGCTCCCGAAACTCCAAGGACTGGCCGGGCCGCGCCAAGCAAGGGCTGCGCGCCATGATGCCTGCCTACGGCTCCTTCCTGGGCCAGCAGAGGGACCTTTCCCCGGCTTCGAACTGGCCCCCAAGAAGTATATGATCAGCGAGCGCACGGGGTGGGGGCAGCGGCGCTTTTGCCGCCCCCTGGACAGCTGCCTGCGCAACAACAGGATCGAAGACCTCTATGTGATGGGCTTCGCGCTTAGGCAGTGCGTCGATTCGACCGTGCGCAAAGCTCCCGACCTCGGCTAGGCGCCCATGGTGCCGATCCGCTCGCCCAGCGCCTTGCGGACGGCGACGGCCAGGTCACTGACCTTGAAAGGCTTGCGCAGGACGGCTTCGGAATCCACCAGTTCTCGAATGGCGCTCGCATCGGCGTAGCCGGTGATCAGCAGCATGCCGAGGCCGGGAATGACTTGCCGCGCCCGTCTGGCGACCTGGGCGCCGTCCATGCCCGGCATGGCGAAGTCGACCACCATCAGGTCGGGCCGATCCTCGACCAGGCGCGCAAGTCCATCCTGGCCGCTCGCCGCTTCGGTGACGCGGTAGCCCAGCGATCTCAGGCACTGGACCAGGAACCGGCGCACGCTGGGGTCGTCGTCGATCACCAGGACGCGCTCGCCCGCGCTGAGGGGGGCCTCGTCTGGCGGGATGTCGCTGGGCCGGACGCGATCGTCCGCCTCGGTGATCGGCAGCCAGATCTCGATCTTTGACCCGACGCCGACGGTGCTGTCGATCCGCACCGCGCCGCCTGACTGGGTGGCGATGCCGTACACCTGGCTTAGGCCCAGCCCTGTTCCCTTACCCACGCTCTTGGTCGTGAAGAAGGGGTCGAACACCTTCTGGAGCAGATCCTCGGGGATGCCATGGCCCGTGTCGCTGACGGCGATCACGACGTGGTCGCTGGGCTGCAGCCCCTCGTGCCACTCGTCGGAAATGCGACTGGAGATGTTCACCGTGCCGCCGTCGCCCATGGCGTCGCGGGCGTTGATGGCCAGGTTCAGCACCGCCAGTTCCAGCTGGTTAGCGTCGGCCTTGGCCCGCGCCGTTCCAGCACTCAGCGCCATGCGGACCTCGACTGTGTGGCCCAGGGTCCGGGTCAGCAGATCGTGCATGCCGGTTATCAGCGCATCGACTTCCACCGGCTGTAGGTCCAGTTGCTGGCTGCGCGAGAAGGCCAGCAATTGCGCGGTCAGCTTGGTGGCGCGCTCGACGCCTTCGCGGGCGTTGGCGGCCATGCGCTTGACCCGCTCGTCGTCGCTGCGCCGCTCGATCATGTCGATATTGCCGACGATGGCGGTCAGCAGGTTGTTGAAGTCGTGGGCTATCCCGCCGGTCAGCTGGCCGATGGCGTCCATCTTCTGGGCCTGGACCAGGGCGGCCTGGGCCTGCTCGCGCTCGCTGATCTCGGCCAGCAGGCGCTCGTTGGCGCGCTGAAGCTCGCCAACGCTGTCGGCGATGCGCTGCTCGAGGGTCTCGTTGAGCAGCCGCAGCTGCGCCTCGGCGGTCTTGCGAGCGGTAATGTCGAGGCTGATCCCCGACATTCGCCGCGGCTTGCCGGGTTGGATTCGGTTGAGCCGTCCCCGCACCTGCACCCAGTGCAGCGCGCCGTCCGGCCAGAAAATCCGGTACTCGACATCGTAGTCTTCGGCGCGGGCGATCGAGGCGTTCAGCGCACCCGCGCGCAGGGCCATGTCCTCGGGGTGGACGGCCGCCTCGATGCTGGCCAGCGTCAGAGGCTGGTCGGGTGAGTGGCCAAAATGCGCGCGCGCCACCGTCGAGGTGATCAGGGCCCCGCTGTCGAGATCCAGATCCCACGCCCCTAGCTTGCCGGCCTCCAGGGCGAAACGCAGCTGCTCCTCGGCCTTGGTCTGGGCGAGCAGGTGATCGCGCGCGCCATACTGGCGATGCCGGGCGCGGACCGCCGAATGCGCCGCGCTGACCAGCGTCTCGGCGTTGATCGGTCGCTCCAGCAGCACGACGTTGCCGATCGCCCGCAGGCGTTCGGCGTCGGCCTGGGTGCGCTTGCCGGGCTGCTTGGTGACCAGCACGATGAACGGGAAGTCCGACCAGGTCGGTTGCTGGGCCAGCCAGTCGGTCAGGGCGTCGGTGGCGCCCTGGGCCAGGGCCTCTTCGGTGAGGATCGCCGCGCCCGCCTCGTCGCCCAGCGCCTGGGTCAGCCCGCCGAGGTCGCCGCAGATCTGCGAGGCGTGACCGACATGGGCCAGGGTCTCGGCGATGACCGTCGCGTCGCGCCCCCGCGGCGCAAGGATGAGGATCGGCTTAGGCATTCGTCGGCCGGTTGTTCTCCTCGCCCAGCATGTCGATCGTGCCCTGGTAGGACGGCAAGCCGGACATCACGCCCTGGAAGTCGGTCAGCGCCTGGCCCACCTCGATGCCGTGCTCGGTCAGGCGGATCTCGCGGATGGTCTTCTCATGCGCGGCGGTGCGGCTCTTGACCGCCGAGATCGCCGTCAGCACCGAACCGGCGGCCTCGAAGAAGCGAAACAGCAGGATGCCGTCGCTGAGATAGCTGAGGTCGATGTCGCTGCGGACCTCGCCGATGAATCCGTGCTGGCCAAGGATCAGCAGGGTGACCACGCCCTGCTGATTGAGATAGGTCAGCAGCTCGTGCATCTGCAGCAGCAGGAACTTCTGCCCGGGCATGGCCTGGAGGTAGGCGTTGAGGCTGTCGATCACGGCCGTCTGTACGCCCAGACGCTCGACCGCGTCGCGGACGTGGAAGGCGAACTCGCCCGGCGACAGCTCGGCCGGGTCGATCGCGCGCACGAGCAGACGGCCGCTATCGATATGGGGTTGCAGATCCATGCCCAACGCCTTGGAGCGCGTCAGCAGGGTCGTGAGGCCTTCGTCGAACAGGTAGTAGGCGACCATCTCGCCGCGCTCCAGGGCGGTCAGGGCGCAGCGGACCGAAGTTGTTGTCTTGCCCACGCCCGATGGACCGCTGATCAAGGTATTGGTGCCGCGCGTAAGCCCGCCGCCCAACAGCGCGTCGATACCCGGCGCGCCGGTCGACACCATTTCCTGATTGAAGGTCGCGGGATGGTCGGCCGCCACCAGACGCTCGAAGACCCGGATGCCGCCCGTGTCGAGCGAAAAGTCGTGGAAGCCGCCGCGGAACTTGATGCCCCGCATCTTGACCACTTCGAGCTGGCGGCGCTGCGCGCCATACTCGTGGGTCATCCGCCGCAGGCTGATCACCCCGTGGGCGATGCTATGCAGCTGCAGGTCGCCGTCCTCTGCGGTCTGGTCGTCAAGCAGCAGCACCGTGCAACGGCGCGTGGCGAAGAAGTGCTTCAGCGCCAGAATTTGGCGGCGGTGGCGCAGCGGATTCTGGGCCAGCAGCCGCATCTCCGACAGGCTATCGAAGACGACGCGGAGCGGCTTGGTCTCCTCGACCTGCTTCATTACCCCGCGCGTCGTCTCTCCCAGTTCAACATCGGACGGGTGCAGAACCGACTGCTCGCTGTCGGGATCCAGGCCCTCTTCGCTGACCAGTTCGAACAGGTCGATGCCGTCCAACGACCAGCCGTGGCTGGCGGCGGCGGCCTTGAGCTCGGGCTCGGTCTCCGAGAGGGTGATGTAGAGCCCGCTCTCGCCCAACTCCCGTCCCTTGAGCAGGAACTGCAGCGCCAGTGTGGTCTTGCCCGAGCCGGGCGTGCCCTCGACCAGATAGATGCGATCGCGCGTCAGGCCGCCGCCCAGGATGTCGTCAAGCCCCGGCACTCCGGTGCTGACACGGCTCTCGACCCTGGCTTCAGACATGCTCGCTCCGCAAACGACGCGCCTGCCCCCTTATGCGGCGCACAGCCGGAGTAACGCTGAAGACAAGGCTAAGTTCAGTTCCCAGGCGGCGAACCGGGGCGCAGTCTGGCGGCGCATCGGATACCGGTCTTCTTGTAGATCATCGCAACCTTGGTCCGCTTGAGACTACGGGCGCCGTAAGCCCTCGGTTCGAGCTCGATCATCGACACCCGTTTATCGACGAACCTGCCCATAGTACGAAGCTCTTGAGCGTCGCCACGAGAGGGGCATCGATCAGGTTAATAGCGACTGCAAGAACACCCATTCCCCAGAAACCACCCGCGATACTCTCAAGCTCGACGACACGCCCTGACCCGGTCGGCGACTTCGTCAACATCATCGGCATAGAGGTAGAGACCCGACGGTTTGTCTTCGACCCGGCCCGGCCACGCACCGGTCGTGAGATGCAGATGCCAGCGCGCCCGTCCGCCAAGATCAGGTGGTGGCCGTGGTCGCTCGTCACCTTGAAGCCGAGGCGCGCGTAGAACGCCTCGCTAACCCTCAGGTCCCGATGGTCAAGTCGGTCGACATCCGCCGCGAGCGCCGACAGCGCTCCGTACGCTTCGGCGTAGGCTAAGCTTTAGGCCTCGCCTAGGCGTGCCAGAGCCCGCGACAGGGACCGATTGTCCTTCGACGCCCTCCCCCACGTGAGGGCGCCGCAATCATGATCATCGCGCTGCAAAAAATCACGGCGGGCGCCGCCCAAAGGGGCGCCCGCACGTCGGAAAACGCCGTTACGACAACATGACGGCAAGGCCTGTTGCGAAAGCGACAGAGTTGAAGAAATGTTTCGTCGGCGAAATTCGACAAATATTCCGCCACACATCCAGTACCTAACAATAAAAATAACCCGGGAAGCCCGACGGAGAAAGCAAACGCGCGCGTCTATCGCCACGAGGGGATATGAATGAATAAGTGCTCACGTAATATTCTGCTTTCTGGAATTTCAACTCTTTCTATCAGCTTTGCTTGCACTGGCCTGGCTCAGGCCACGGACGCGCCGGCCGAGCCGGTTCAGCCGACCGCGACCGAACTCGAAGCCGTCATCGTTCTGGGCACGCGAAGAACCGACCGGTCGGTGGTGGATTCGCCGTCCCCGATCGATGTGTTCGGCGGCGAGGAACTCGCCCGCCAGCCGGCCGCCGACATGCTGGACGTGGTCAAGAACCTCGTCCCGTCGTTCTACGTGCCCCAGAACACCATCTCCGACGCCTCGACCTTCGTGCGCGCGCCGTCCCTGCGCGGACTCGGCGCCGACCAGGTGCTCGTGATGATCAACGGCAAGCGCTACAATCGGTCGGCGCTGGTGCAGGTGGTCACGGGCGGCGACACAGCGCTGTCACTGGGCGCGCAGGCCGTCGACCTGTCGATGATCCCATCGATCGCGGTGAAGAACCTGCAGATCCTGCGCGACGGCGCCACCGCCCAGTACGGCTCGGACGCGATCGGGGGCGTCATCAACTACGGCCTGCGCGACGCCGACAGCGGCTTCGAGGCCCAGGCGCGCTATGGCCAGACCTACGCCGGCGACGGCGACAGCTACCAGTTCGCCGTCAATGGCGGCTTCAAGCTGTTCGACGCGGGCTTCGTCAACGTGTCGGCCGAGTATTTCGACGACGGCCAGACCAGCCGCGGCGCCACCCGGCCCATCGCGGCCGTGTTCGCAGCCAACAATCCCACGCTCGCCAACCAGCTGCCCAACTATCCCGGCCCGGCGCAGATCTGGGGCTCGTCGCCGACCAATGGCTACAAGCTGTTCGTCAACTCCTCCTACGACGTCAACGACAACACCAGCATCTACCTGACGGCCAATGTCGGGCATCGCGAGGCCGACCAGAGCTTCAACTACCGCTCGCCGATCTCGGCGCCGACGCCGCTGGCGATCGACAACGGCACCGGCACGCCGGCCACGGGCTCGCCGGGGCGCAATGGGGCCTTCGCGCCGATCTACCTGACGCCTTGCCCGACCGGCAACGCCACCTGCCCGACGGGCGGCTTCGTCAAGGACGGCAACGTCTTCAACTTCACGTCCGTCTATCCGGCGGGCTTCACGCCGCGCTTCCAGGGCGAGGTCGAGCAGTTCTATGGGACGATGGGCGTCAGGGGTAAGGCCGACAGCGGCCTGACCTATGATCTGTCGGCGACCGTGGCTAAGAATTCCCTCGACCTGGCGATGACCCACTCGCTCAACGCCTCCTTCGGCCCGACCAGCCAGAAGGAGTTCAAGTTCGGCAAGCTGATCCAGCGCGAAACCAACCTGAACCTAGACCTGACCTATCCGCTGGAAGTCGGCTTCGCGAGCCCGGTCACCCTGTCGGGCGGCGCCGAGTTCCGGCACGAGGAGTACGAAGCGACCGCCGGCGACCTTCAGTCCTACGCCGCGGGTCCCTATGCGGTGGAGCCGCTGTACGTGCAGGTTTCGCCCGGCGTCTACACCCGCTCGATCGTGAACGGAAATCCCGAGACGGCTTCCCAGTCGCCCGGCGCCAGCGGCTACGGCGGCACCAGCCCAGCCTCGGCCAAGACCTCGACCCAGAGCAACTACGGCGTCTATCTCGGCGCCGAGACCGACGTCACCGAGGCTTTCACGGTCGGCGTCGCGGGACGCTACGAGGACTACGACACCTTCGGCGACACCTTCGTGGGCAAGGTCAACGGCCTCTACGAGTTCTCCGACATGTTCTCCGTGCGCGGCACCGTGGGCACCGGCTTCCACGCCCCGTCTCCGGGGCAAAGCAACACCGAGATCCTGACGACGGCGTTCGCCCCCGGCGGCGAGCAGGTCCAGACCGGCACCTATCCGGTGACCAGCGCCATCGCGCAGTATTTCGGCGCCAAGACCCTGACGCCTGAGAAGTCCACCAACTACGGCGTCGGGTTCATCTTCAACCCGATCAGCAACTTCACGCTCACTGTCGACGGCTACTTCATCAAGGTGAAGGACCGCATCAGCATCACCAGCACCTTCGACGTGGATGCGGCCGACATCGCCGCCCAGCCTGCGCTGGCTGCGGTCGGCGTCGGCGGCGCCGTGGCCTACTTCACCAACGGCTTCGACACCGAGACCAAGGGCATCGACGCGGTCGCCAGCTATCGCACCGAACTGCTGGACAATCCGCTGAGCCTGACGTTCGCCTACAGCTACAACAAGAGCGAGGTCACCAAGTTCGATCCCATCGCCATCGGCGCCGATCGGATCTACGACATCGAGAACATCACGCCCAAGCACCGGGCCAATGTCTCGGCCGGTTACGAGGTCTCCGGCTTCACGATCAACGCCCGCGGCAACTACTACAGCAGCTGGAGCACCAACCAGGACTATCCGGGCCAGAAGTTCGGCTCGAAGGTCACCGCCGACCTCGACGTCAGCTACACGGTCGCGGAGAAGTACACCCTGACCGTCGGCGCCAACAATCTGTTCGACGAGTACCCGGACAAGCTGGCCCCGACCACGGCCAACCCGATCTACGCGATCACCGGCAGCACGGCCGACGGCCAGATCTATCCGCGCTCGGGCGGTCCGTTCGGCATGAACGGCGGCTTCTGGTACGCGCGCCTGAAGGTGAAGTACTAGGCCCTCACACGGCCTTGTCGCCTCCTCGCGAGACGGCGGCGAATTGGGAAACGGCCAGGGCCTTCCTGGCCGTTTTTCCATCCAGCCCGACTACATCGCCACTGGGCGGCTAATCCGCACGAAGCCGCCTCAATCGCTCGTCATCCGCAGCCGCGACGTCGCAGCCACCGGAAAGGACGATGTCAGCGACGCACGCAAAGCCTACCGCTACGTCCCGCAACCCTCGCCGTCAGCGCCTTCCGACCCGTCACCAAGCGCTCATCCAGAAGCTTGAGCGCCAGGGGCGGTCGCCCGTCCGCGCCGCCCAAGCGCCGTAGAGGGCCGACAGCATCGGCTGCCCAGATACGCCTCAGCCTGGTTGAGATAGAACAACAAAGTAGCCCGATCATCCCAGGGCTCGAGCCGATAGCCGAACGGCCGCGGATCAGGCGTGGTCGCGCCAGTCGCTGACATTGGCGCATCTCCCGGAACTGGACCTTCCGCCCACATCTGACAGCGCGACGGTTCGCGAGGAAGAAACGCGGTGCGAACGCTTGAAAGGCCGTGCATCAGACCTATCAAACTGTGGACATCGATCCAGCGAAAACCAACCGGAAACCATCCTGCGCGACAACCCGGCCCTTGGATTAAGCCGTGAGGTTTGGTCAATGGATTTTCAGGAACACGCACACCACCACCACCACATTCGCGAAGCGCTCGCCGCGGCCCTCAACGAGCGCCGCCCCGTCGATCCCGCCGCCTTGCGATCGGATCGACATTGCCCCCTAGGTTGCTGGATCCACGGCGAGGGCGCCCGGCGTTGGGCCGGCAACCATGCCTTCCTAGGCTTGCTGGAAAGCCATCGCGCCTTCCACCAGCAGGCGGGTTTGGTTGCCGACCAGATCAATCGCGGGCAGTGGACCGAGGCTCGAAGATCGCTTCGGCAGGGATCGCCCTTCGTTCTGGCGGTTGCGGACTTCGCCGCCGCCTTAAGGCGAATGCGGGCGACGGCAGGATCGGTTGCGGCCTAGCTAAGCCCGCCGCGCCAAGGCCGCCCCGGTTTGCGCCCCGTGAGATGGAAACAAGAAGCGGCCGGCGCGCGCGCCATCACGCAGTCGGATCTCCAAGACCACAGGCTCCCCGGCGTCCGCCAGGCGATGGGCCAAGTCACGCGCGGCCTGCTCGGCGCGGGCGCCGGTGGCAAACTTGAGGGGACCGCCGCTCAAGTCGCCGCGAACGATCCAGCCGTCGCTCGACGGCTCGACAAAGATGAAACAAGGCATGGTCATAGCGCAAAACAGTGAGCGGAGCGAAGTAGCGGCCGGCCCTCCGCTGGCCGGCCGCCCGCCCCAACTCAAGAGAACATGTCGCGGTCCAGGCGGCGCAGCGCGGACAGGACCTCGCTGAGCGGCACAGGCGCGGGCGTTCCCAAGAGCCATCTCTGACTGGGCCGGTGCTCGACCGCGCTGGCCTCCGACGCCCAGGCCGCCAGGATTTCGCGCTTTTCGGCGAGATCGAGATCTTGATCCTTCAGCACCTCCAAGGGGTGGAGGAAGCCGACCGCCGGCCGAACGGGCCATGGCCGAGCCCGGTCGTTTGCATGGGTGTGCGTGCGCATGGCCAGCTCCTTACGCGGCCTTGCGCGCCTTAGGCGGCTTGAGCTCCAGCGCCTGTTGGCGCGCGCCGACCCCGATCGCGATCTGCTTGGGTTTCAAGGCCTCGGGCACCTCGCGGACCAGATCGATCGACAAGACGCCATGGGCATGGACGGCGTCCTTGACCATGACATAGTCGGCCAGCTCGAACCGGCGCTCGAACGCGCGGTGGGCCAGGCCCTGGTGAAGGAAGGTTCGCGCGCCCAGGTCTTCGTTCGCCGCCCTTCGGCCCTTGATCACCAGGAGATTGGGCTGGGCCACCACCTCGAGATCCTTCGGCGCGAAGCCCGCGACCGCCAGCGAAATGCGGTAGGCGGTCTCGCCGGTTTTCTCGATGTCGAACGGAGGATAGCTGGCGCTCACCTCGGTGCGGAGCGCGGTCTCGACGAGATCGACCATGCGATCCACACCGATCATGGAGCTGTAGAGAGGGCTGAAATCAAAAACAGTGCTCATTTCCATCTCCTCGAAAGTAAGTTGGACATGAGGGGCGCCGAGCCACGCGCTCCGCGCCCCAGGGCCAAGCCCTGTCGGCGCCCGGCAAGCAGGCGATGAATTAGGACGCGGCCGAAAAGCGTCAAGACGCTCGCATCAGAAATTTTTCGATCCGTGAACCGAAGCGTTGCACGGCCTGAACCCAAGGCTTAACCTCGCAGCTGTGCATCACTGTTGGAGGTTAGGTCAACGATCATCCTGAGCGGTGATCTCGGCGACCAAACACGACCCGCGTGAGACCTTGCGCCTGGTCGTCTCAGTCCCCAAACGCGAAAGCCTGGGGAGGCCGCGCGCTCAGCACGGCTTCCCATCTTGAAATGGTCGCCGGAGAAATGCGCCTAGTGGCGGCCTTCGGCGAATTCCTCGACCATCTTGGCGCAAAAGGCCGGTAGGTCGTCGGGCTTGCGCGAGGTGACCAGGCCGTTGTCGACCACCACGTCCTGGTCGACCCAGTTTGCGCCGGCGTTCTTCAGGTCGGCTTCCAGCGACGGCCACGAGGTCATCTCCTTCCCCTTGACGGCGCCGGCGTTGATCAGGGTCCAGGGCCCGTGGCAGATCGCGGCGATCGGCTTCTTCGTCGTCACGAAATGCTTGATGAAGTCGATGGCCTTGGGCTCCAGCCGCAGGGCGTCGGGGTTCATCACCCCGCCCGGCAGGACGATGGAGTCGTAGTCTTCAGGCTTGGCGGCCGAGAGTTCGCGATCGACAAGCACCGTGCGGCCCTTGTCATGGTGTTCCCAGCCTTGGATCTGCCCGCCCTTGGGCGAGACGACCTCGACCTGCGCGCCGGCGGCCTTCAGGGCCTCGACCGGCTTTTCAAGCTCCGACTGCTCGAAGCCGTCGGTGGCGAGCACGGCGACCTTTAGGCCAGCCAGGGTTTGATCGGGCATGGGAGGACTCCTCGGTAAGCGGCAGGGATAAAGTCTTGGCGGAAACCCGGTCTGGCGAGCGGCGGTTCCAATCAGCGCCGACAGCGGAAAAGCCAGAAGCCGTTTCCGAGATTTCGGCGCCGTTCGAGGTGCTAAACGCCCTCAGTTATGGGCGTGATGCTCGGCGTTGCGCTTGCGCGTCGCGGCCGCCTTCTTGGCCGAGGCCGAGCGGTCGGCGGCGCTGCGATGGGCCGACGCTTTGCCCCCCGCCTTGCCGCCCTTATGCGCCGCCGGATGACCCGTGGACTTTCCGCGTCCGGAGCCGCCCTGCTTCTTGCCGCCGCCGTCGTCCTTGTTGACCGTGGCCCAGGCCCGTCGCTCGACTTCCTTCTCTGAAACGCCCTTAGCCTCATACCCACCACACACCATGCGGCCGAAGACGGTGAGCGCTTCGCCAAAGCGGCGCTCAAGCGTCGGGGCGGGATCGACATCCTCGCCCACGCATGGGCAAGGCATGTAAGCACCCGGCCTTAACGGCAAGGCCGAACGCTTCATCCAGACCCGTCCGCGCAAATTGCGCCTAGAAGCGCACGTCACGCTCGTCCTTAAGGTTGGGCTTGGATACGCCACTGGGCGTTGGCGTTCTTAGGGTTGCCCGTGCGCGTCAGATAAGGTTCGTCGCCCGACAGCCAGATGTACTGGTTCCAGTAGGTGTTGCGGATCGACGTGCCCTGGCCGGCGCTCTGCAGGTCGTAGATGGCTGGCTGGGTCCCGTTGCCGGGGGCGAACAGCTTCACCGCCCCGGTCAAGGCCCGGTAGTCGAGGAACAGCATCGGGTCCTGGGCGGATCGGAACATCGTGTTGGTGTTGGGCCCGATCCGGGCGAAGTCAAGCGGCGTTCCGTCGCGATTGTAGATCAGCGAGTCGGGGACCACCCCGTCCGGGGCGATCATGTACTTGCCGTTGGCCACGCTCTGGATCCGCACGACCGTGCTGGTGCTGGCCGGTTGGGTCGGGATCTGCCAGCCGGCGGGCGTCGGGCTCATGGGCGCGATCGGCCCGTTGCGCCAGCGCCAGTTGTACCAGATCCGGGTCTGCGGATCGAACTGGTCCTCATAGCCGGGATTGGGCAGGGCGTTGTAGAGGCACTGGCGCTGGGTGTCCTGCAACTGGCGGACCGCCGCGGCCTGGTCGGTGGTTCCGAAGTCCAGTTTGCTCATGCACTGGGCCTGGGTCATTCCCTTGCCGGTCTGTCCGGCGGCCAGCACATAGGTGTCGCCACGGTTGGCGGCGTTGGCGTACCAGCCGCGCATCTCGGTCTCGTCGTAGCTCAGCCAGTTCTTGACCAGGGTGTTGGCCTCGGCCCGGGCGGCGGCGGCGCGCTGGGCCGGCGGCAGGCCCATGGTGCGGATGAAGGCGGCCCAAAGGTCCTTGCTGGCTTCGGTCGCGACAAGGGCCGTCGGCTTCATGTTGCTGGCCTTATAGGCGTCCCAGCTGGGGTTCAGCCGCCCGTCAACCGTGGCCTTCCAGATCACGTCGCCGCTGGAATAGTCGACGGCCACGGCCCAGTTCGAGTGGCTGTGCTGCTCGGAGCCAAGCGCGCACAGGTAGCTCTTGACCTCACGCACCTTGATATAGTTGTCGCTGGCGATCCGCACCGTGTGCTCGGAGCTGAACGAGTCCTGGAAGAGGTGCACGGCCCGGCCGAACAGGAAGTAGTTACGGTCGACCGTCACCAGCGACGAGGTCACCCCGCCGTCATAGACCGCGATGTTCGACTTGGGCGCCGTGGCGGCGGCGACGAAGTAGTCGACGAAGCGCTGTTGCGAGGTTTTGGCCGCGCGTACGCCGCCGTCCGGGCCGTTGTCGTCGTAGCGGCGCATGAAGTGATCGTACTGCACCTCGGCCGGCTCCTGGGCCACGGCGTCCCAGCACTTCTTCGATTCGGCGACGCTGTAGCCGGCCAGGTCGACCCAGCGTTCGCCGATGATGGCGTCGTAGACGGCCTTGTAGCGCGAGGCATAGCGGGTGTCGTTCCATCGCTGGCTGCGGATGCGCTGGGCCTCGGCCTGGCCAGGACCGTTCAGGACGGTGTTCCAGGCCTTGCCGCCGCCCACGGTCCAGCCGCGCCGCGGGTCGTTGGGGTCGGGCAGGTCGGGCGCGCTGGCCGGCGAATAGCCAAGCAGCTCGATGGCCGACATGCGGGTCAGCCACTCGTGTCCCATCGGCACGGCGTTGACGGGCCCCAGGCTGACGCTCTGGGTGAAGGCCCCGCCCGGCACGGCCGCTCCCACGCCAAGGGTGAAGGCTACGGCGGCGCCCAGCTTGCCGAGGATCGATGCGCGCATGATGTGTCCCCATTCGCGATCGCCCACACGACCGCTTGCCTGAGCCGGAAAACACAACACCACGCACTCTTGAGATGTATTTATTTTCACACCCTTATTGCGAGCATTTCTAGGGCGGGACTAGGCCGATCTTTGAGCTGAGGAGCGCTGCGCTCGCGCGACACGGCGCGGACTTGCGGCGGATCACGATCGCATGCACGTTCGAACCCTCGGGCGAGATCGCGCCAGTAATACACGTGGCCTCGGCTTCGACGGCCCAGCGGCCTACGTATTCGCTTGAAGGCTGAGCGCGGCTAATTTGTCTAGCGCGCTTGGCAGGGCGACAGCAGACCAAGCCAATGACATCAGTCCACCCTTCTCTGCCGAGCCGGAGGTCTGTATCGCTGGCCGGGTCGCGCCAGTTGCTGCCATTGGCCTCCTTCCAGCAAGCGGACATTCAGCCCGCCATGCACAAGGGCGAGAGATCCTTTGCGGAAGTCGGCGCCGTTCGCTTTTGGCGCTCGCCGACGTATTGCTGGATGACCAACGGCCTGTACGGCTGGTCTATTAGTGTTCCTTCAAAATCGCCGGATGCGCCGCTGCGGCAAGAGCGTAGGGCGACGGCGCTTGGCGCGCGTCGTTCTGGGTTGCGAACGACGCAGCCAGCAGCGCCAGGCCAATGACGGCGGGCGCCGCCCCCTTGAAGCTACGCACGCCCAGATGGGCCATTCCCGACAGGATCAGGTGATAGAACATACCGGCATAAGCCAGATCGCTGAGCGGCACGCTGACGCGCGTCAGGATAGCCGCAGGTCCGAGGATCTTCACGACGATCATCAGCGGGATCAGATGGGGGGCCTGATAACCCAGATCGGCCTGCGCCTTTTGGACGAAGTCCTTCTTGGTCAGGTAGAGAAATGCGGATGAGAGATACAGCGCCGACAGGAGCGCGGTGCTGATCCAGTACGTATAGGTGGCGGCCATGAGGTGTTTCCCGTCGCCAATGTCTTGGCGAGATTGTTCGACAAAGCGTGAGCCTGGCAGTCCGGCAGATTGCGACATCGTTCAGGAGCCTGTATCGAACCTGTCCACTATGATGATCTGTTGCAAGTAGGATGAATTTGCGACAGCAAGTATGGAAGTTCTGACTAATGTCCGAGATTGTCGCCACCATGCAGGAGGAGATGCGCCGCGCCTTCGCGATGCTGTCGGGCAAGTGGAAGCTCGAGATCATGTGGCTGCTCAACCAGCGCATCCATCGCTTCGGCGAACTGCGCAAAGCCATACCGGGGATCACCCAGCACATGCTCACCGCCCAACTGCGGGAGTTGGAAGCCGACGGCCTGGTCTCACGGACGGTCTTCGCGGAGGTGCCGCCCCGCGTCGAATACGAGATGACGGCCAAGGCACGCGCCCTGGGCGCAACGATGGAAGCCCTGACGGCATGGTGGCTGGAGTACGGCTCAAGCCTTCCCAGGAAGTCGGCCGGCCCAGGTCGCAAGAGATCGACCTGACCGGAAGGCGCGTCCGAAAGCGGGATCAGAGAGCGAAAAGAATAAGTCCGCCGCCGGCGAGCACGCCGTAGGTCGCCAGGATGCCCAGCCCGCGGAGGACTGGGGTGTCCCTGTACATGCCTACGGCGTGCAGCAGCCGACCGACCGCAAGCGCTGTCCCCAGCGAGAGGATGGCGACGGCAGGTAGGCCCCGCAGTTCGATCAGGGCCAGTACGATGAACCCGAGCGGCACATATTCGATGAAGTTCGCCTGGGCCCGGACACGGCGACGCAAGCTTACGTCATCGCCTTCGCCAAGCAGGATCGTCGTCTTCACGCGACGCAGGGTCACCATGAGCGAAAGGCCGACCAGGGCCAGCGCGAAGCCCCCTGCGAACAGGGATGTAATGGGCAGATCGGCCATAAGGCCTCCCGAATGTCAGAGGATGGGATGAGCGTAGCCCGACCTGTCGCCGGGCGGATTGCCCGTCAGCGCGCGCCGTCGATCATCGCCCCGCCGTCCGGGGACAGGCTGTAGCCGGTGATGAAGCGGGATTCGGCGCTGGCGAGGAACAGGACGACCGGCGCGATATCGTCCTCGGGAGACCCCATCCGTTCCAGCGGGGACTGAATCCTCGGAACACCCGTTTCGGGGATCTCTTCGAGCGTGTTTGCGATCGGCAGGATGTTGTTGACGGTGATCGCATCTTTTCCCCACTCCCGGGCGGCGACGCGGGTTAGGGCCCGGACAGCTTCCTTGGCCATGGCATAGGGCGCGTAGCCCGCCATGCCGGTGACCCCGGCAATGGACGCCAGATTGATCACCCGGCCCCCGCCGCTCGCTTTCAGGTGGGGATGACAGGCCTGCATCAGGCGCAGATAGGCGATCGGACCGACCTCGAAATTGCGCTGGAGTTGCTCGATGGCGAGGTCCGTCACCGGGGCCATCACGACGGAGGGATCGAACGCATTGTTCACCAGAATATCGATCCGGCCAAAGGCGCTGGCGACCTGGTCGATGGCGGCGGCAATCTGAGCAGCATCGGAGATGTCGCAGACGACCCCGATCGCTTCTCCGCCCTTGGCCCTGATGCCGGCGACGACCTCCTCGACGTTCCGCGGCGTGCGCGACACCACGGCGACCTTGGCGCCTTCGGCCGCGAACCGTTGCGCCACGGCGCGGCCTATGCCCCGACCCGCTCCGGTCACAATGGCGACCTTTCCGTTCAGTCGTGTCATCGAACTCTCCTCTCGAACATCTGTGTTCGTTTTTGCCGTCCGCGTTTGGGCACGCAGACCGGCTCGCTCGGAGAGATCGAAATGTAGGCTTGGATCGAAATTGAAAAGAAGGATGAAATCTTCACCCTAAGGATGTAATTGTATACTAATGGACTTCTCAGGCTTGGAATTCGGTCGGCGCGGCTGACGCCGACGTGAAGGACATATTTGCGTGAGGGTCACTGAGTCCGCTCCCCCCTATCTCGGCAGAGAGCGATGGCAGCTTTCGCGGCGATGCTGCGCCAATTGCGGACTCGACGATCTCTCCAGGAAGGCGACGCTCAGTGAGCTTGTCTTCCGGTGAGATGAACCACCCGGCAAATTGAGAGGTAATCCGTCATCGGCTCGATAGAAAGAACGTATTCCCGTCGGGATCCTGGAAATAGACATGAGGGAAAGGCTTTAACTCTGGCGGCGCCAAAAAGGTCACGCCCTTTTCCAACAATCGTTCGTATTCGTACTGCACGCTGTCACAGCCAAATGAGCCGTTGAAAAAGGTGCCAACTCTGTCTTCGTGGCCTTCCGGCGTGAAGAGCAAGATGCCGGTTTGGGCGCCTGGGATGGAGAGTTCAATCCAGCGCCTGTCGCCGATCGGGCGATCCGTCGTGATGATAAATCCCATGACGCCTGTCCAAAAGGCTAGGGCCCGCTCCTGATCTCTGGTTGGAATTCCAACATAGTTGAGCTTCTTGATCACCAGACAGTTTCCGCGCCACAGGCCGTCAACTTGCGACCAGACACCCGCGTGGTATCGGCTAGTCCGATGAGCAACAAGCAGTACACGGTGGACGCCTATGTCCTCGACACTCTCATGCGCGACCTGGTGGGTCACGATCACCGGGCCTCGGCGTTTCTGGTCTATCTAGCCTTAGCGGCCCTGAGCGATACCCGCCCTCGCCTCAGTCACGCCCAGTTGGCGGAGCGGACCGGCCTGTCAAAGCGCAGCGTTCAGGCAGCGGTGGTCCATCTTGCCGAGCGAGACCTGATACGCCCCACCCGGTCCGGCGCCACCGACGCGACCCGCTACGAGGTTCTGGCCCCCTGGCGGCGTGGGGCCGAACCCGCGCCAGGTCCGTAGGACTCATTTAGGCTGCCACAACTCAACCAGCGTGCCGTCGGGGTCTTGCACCCAGGCAAACCGTCCGAAGGCATTGTCGTCGTCGCGCTTTAAAATGGCGACGTGTGACGCCCGCAACCGAGCGATGATCGCATCCATGTCATCCACGGCGAAGTTGACCATGAACTCGCGCGTTGATGGCGCCATATGGTCCGAGGTCTCTGGGAAAGCCATCCAGGAGATCTTAGGTGGGTGGCCCGGCGCATTGTAAGGCAGCGCCGCGCCGCCCCAGTCGGCGACATCCAAACCAAGGACATCGCGATACCAGTTTGCCAGGGCTTTGGAATCCTTGCTTTTGACGAACACGCCGCCAATGCCGGTAACACGACCGATCGGCTCAGCCATGGCCGCCCCCTGCCAGGTAAGCGCGAAGGTGATCGCGTAGACTGGTTTCAAGAACGCCTGCATTCATGGTGCTCCCCGCAGGTCCCAAGCAGGTCCAACCCTGCGTCAACGTTATAGATCGGGTGGCGCCTAACGCGCACCGGAAGCAACAATTGCTATAGCAGCGATTGTAGATCGCGTTTGCACGAGCCTGGGCGGGGTCGCTGCTGATGAAGTCGCGGATCGGCTGGCTGGCGCCATGAACGGACGTTGGCGCACCTGCAGAAACTCGACCTTCAGCCGCGCGCTCGATCAGGGGCGTTAGGCGGGTGGGTAGGTTAGAGCCCGCTGAACGGTGGCGCTGTCCACGTACTGCTCCATGCGAACGATCTTGCCGTCCTTGAACGTGTAGAGGTGAGCGAAGGTCGCGGTCATGGCCTTGCCAGTGGCGCGATATGTCCCCGAATAGACCCCGAAGGCGGCGACTTTGTCGCCGTCTTCCGGGCGGGTCACACGGTGCTTGGCCATGCCCGGATTGAGCCTCAAGCCGGGGCGCGGAGAAATCGGGCGCCGCCGCCGGGGCCGCGCCGGAGCGGCGCGAAGGCCAAATGAATCGAGGGCGTGCCGATCATCCGTCCAGGCGTGCCGGAGTCCGGCACGATCGGTGAGGCCAGCCGGCGCATCGTGGGCCGCCCCGAAGGCGCGGCGAAAACCATCCACAGACTTGTGGCGGCGGCTCGCCCGCCCTCAGCGGCTCGAGCGCCAGATCGCCGCCGTCCGTCGGGCCAACCCTTGCGGCGGGCGCAGGCCAAAGGCGGCGCGGTAGCCGCCTGACGCCAGGCGCTCGGCCGACCGCACCAGTCGCTGGACCCGCATGCGCATGTAGTCGGACGGGACCGTTCCAGTCCTCGGCCACGCGGTCCTCGCCGAAGATCACGCCGGCGATCTGCCTCTGGCTGGCCCCCGCGCGTCGAGCGTCCAGGGCCCGCAGGGCGCGCAGCCAGCGCCCGGTCCTCGCCACTCCGTCCTCGACCGGCGCCGGCAGGCGGCCGGTGTCGCGCAGGGCCAGGAGCCCGCGCACGGCCGCCAGGCTCGCCGCGCCGACCCGCCGGCGAGGGCAGCATGAAACCCAGGCGCACCGGGCCTTCGAGCACGTCGCCGCGGGTCACCGCGAACCGCAGCCGCCGCGGTCCGTCGGCGACCAGGACGTGCTGGTCGCCGACCTGGCTGGTCACCACCAGGGTCGGCAGGCCCAGGGCGGCGACCTCGATGGCGTCGGCCCGCCCGCCGCGCGCGGGCTCGGCCTGAAAGACGGGAATGCTCGGATCGGCCCCGAAGCGCCAAAGCGCCAACGGCCCCTCGACGCCGGCCGCGCCCGCCGCCGCGAAACAGAGGTCTTCGGTGTCCCTCGCCGCCCCGGGCTCGGCGACCTGTCCCCGGCGGGCGAACTCCCAGGCCCAGGACGAGGCGTCGGCGCACAGGAGCGGCCGATAGGTCTCGGCCGCGCGCCAGTCCCTGCCTTGCTCGTCCTCGTCCGCCATGGCGACCCGTCAAGCAGGCCCCCCATGGCGAGTGTCGGCGCCGCGGCCGAGCCTGTCGAGCCGACGGACCGGCTTGCATCCCACCGGCCCAGGGGCTTGTCTGACCCTCGCCCGGCCGACGGGCGGCCACGGATCAGCGTCTTGCAACTGCAGCCCGACATCGCTGACGAGGTCGTCTGGTCCGACAGTCTGACGGCCTACGACCAGGAGCATCTGGCGGTCTATCTGCGGCTGCTGGACGCCGATCAGGCCGGCGCCGACTGGCGCGAGGCCGCCAGGCTGGTGCTGGGCCGCTGCGCCGAAGACGACCCGGGCGCGGCGCGCGCCTGCTGGGAGAGTCATCTGCGCCGGGCCCGGTGGATGACCGAGGTCGGCTACCGCCTCCTGCTGCTTGAAGGCAGGGCCGAGGACTGACGCGCGGCTCAGTGCCGCGTCGGGACGGGGAAATGCTCGTCCAGGAAGTCCCGGATCAGCCGCGCCCCCTGCGTCCACAGCGCCTGGGCCGCGTCGGCGTCGGGCGCGGCGTCCATCCAGCGGGTGATCCGCTCGACCTCCCGGCCCAGCTTGGCGTAGAGCCGCACCTGCCTGGGCGTCAGCCGGCCGGCCTTGAGATCGCCTCGGATCCTGCGGATGCGCGCCAGCAGCGCGTCGGCTTCGGCCTCCATGTCCATGGCGGAATAAAAACGGCGCGGGCCGGCCTTGTCCACGCCTGCGGCCCGGCCTCGCCGGTCAGATCGCCCGGCAATCCTCCTCGGACGCCACCCAGGGCGGCGCCTGGCCGGCGAGGTGTTCGACGCTTATCGCCGCGGCGTGTTCGGATCGCTGACCATCACCACCTTCCCGCTGGCCGAAGCCGCTCGGGCCCACCAGGCGATAGCCGAGCGTTCGCTGCTGGGCTCGGGCGTACCGCTGCCTTAGCGATTTAGCGCTGGAGCTATCCTGCGCCGACCTTGAGCCTTGCCGAGGTCGGCGCGCCGGCTTCCAGCAGATTTCCAGATCCAGTCTGCTTGAAGTCAGCAGCGAATGCGTTGGCCACCCCGCTTGCCACGCATCTGGCGGCAGACCGCGCCGCCAGCCGGTTGACGCTGGCGCTCGGCCTGGGCCGTCGACACGGGCCGGGCATGACCAAAGGGGAGCCGCGCCACGGTCCCTATATCAGGGGTTTTTCGGGGGTAACTCAGATAATCAACGACCAGTTACGCCCAATAACTTGGCGTAAGCCTTTGATATCACTGAGAAAAGGAGATGGTGGACGCGACAGGGATTGAACCTGTGACCCCTACGATGTCAACGTAGTGCTCTCCCGCTGAGCTACGCGTCCGCCGAAGCGATCCGAAGCGCCTTCGTGAAGGCGTCCCGGCCGGGAAGGTGTGGGGGTATAGCGGCGGCTTGGCCGGGGCGCAAGCCGCCTCGAAAACTTTTTCCGAGAAGTTTTCCCGAACCTGTGGAGCCCTTACGCCGCCATCATCTTTTCGACCTCGGAAACCAGGTCGCGCAGGTGAACGGGCTTGGACAGCACCTTGGCGCCGGCCGGCGCGCGGTCCTGGGCCGAGAGGGCCACGGCGGCGAAGCCGGTGATGAACATGATGCGCAGGGCCGGGTCGCGGGCGGCGGCCTGGCGCGCCACTTCGATGCCGTCCATGCCGGGCATGACGATGTCGGTCAGCAGCAGGTCCCACGGATGCTCGAGGTGGCTGACGGCCTCTTCGCCGTCGGCGCAGGCGGTGACTTCGAAGCCGGCCCGTTCCAACGCCCGGGCGAGAAAGCCCCGCAGCGAGTCGTCGTCTTCGGCGAGGAGGATGCGGGCCATGTCGCTTACGTGTCCGTTGGAGCTCGTCTCTGGAAGGCCGAATCTTATGTCCAGGACGGTAAATCGCCGGTGAACCGGCGCGGACCATCCACAGATACGACAGGGCGCGAGGCCATTTGACCGCAAGCCCGGCGCCCTCGACTATGTGACGCATGAACGCATGGGACCCGATCACGCCGACGACGGCCTCCGCCTCGAGCAGCGCCGGCGGCGCGTCCGGGCGCGAGGCGGCGTTCGAGGCCGTGCGGGCCGCGCCGGCCGGCTCGCCGCCGCCCACGCCCGTGGTGTTCGCCTCCCCCCATTCGGGCGCGCTCTATCCGTCGGAGATGATGGCCGCCGCCCGCCTGCCCGAGGCGGTGCTGAAGGGCTCGGAGGACGCCTATGTCGATCGCCTGATCGCCGGCGCTCCATCGCGGGGCGTGGCGACGATCCGTTCGCGCCTGGCCAGGTCCTATATCGATCTCAACCGCGACCCGTGGGAGCTGGATCCGGCGATGTTCGAGGACGACGCCCTGCCGGAGTTCGCCCGCGGCCGCACCGCCCGCGTCGCCGCCGGCCTGGGGGCCATCGCCCGCGTCGCCGACGGCCGGCCGATCTATGCGCGCAAGCTGACCTTCGAGGAAGCCAAGGCCCGGGTCGAGTACGGGCATCGCCCCTATCACGACATGCTCGACCGCCTGCTGGCCCAGGCCCGGGCCGCCCACGGCCTGGCCGTGCTGATCGACTGGCACTCGATGCCAGCGGCGGCCACGCGCGGCACGCGAGCCAGGGTCGGCGGCCCATGCGACATCGTGCTGGGCGACCGCTTCGGCGCGGCCTGCGCGCCGGGCCTGACAAAGCTGATCGAGGAAGCCCTGGAGGGGATGGGCTATCGCGTGGCCCGCAACAGCCCCTATGCCGGCGGCTACACCACCGAGCACTACGGCCGCCCGGCCCGTCGCACCCACGCCTTGCAGGTCGAGATCAGCCGCGCGCTCTATATGAACGAGACGACCCGCGAGCCGACCGAGGGCCTTTCGACGCTGACCGCGCATGTGGAGCAGCTGACGGCGCTGCTGACCAAGGCGGACTGGACGGCGCTGAAGTAGGAAAAGAGGCCGACTGCACGGCCCACACGCCCGCAAACCGCCGCAAAGGGCTGCAAACTCGCGCCCCGTCGGGCCCGGGCCAAAAAAAAGCCCGGCGGTAAGGCCGGGCTAGTTCATTAGGGAGGAAACGCCCAGGAAGGGCAGAGGCGGCAGCGCCGCCTCACACCTTCCTTATAGGGTGCGCTGCGAAATCGAGCAAGCGGAAAGTTGGACAACGTTGTCGAATTTTCCGCGACAACATGAAGCAACCCTTTGCACAGCAAGGATCGGAGAACGCCGATCTTCAAGCTTGACTATAAAATAGGCATTGCTGCGCCGCAGCATTAGTTGCCCAAGAAACGACAACCGCCAGAAACCACCTCAAACCCGGTAGGAATAAGGGTTTGCGAGATGACACCGGTAACCGCGACATAAGGCGCCTTACGCACGGGGTGGATAAACGCAGCGCAGTCGCGTAAAAGCCGCGCGCCTGACGCGCGCAGCGTCTCATCCGATTTTCTCCGAAAGCCCGCCGTCCTCCCATGTCCATGCGAAATATCGCCATCATCGCGCACGTCGATCATGGCAAGACCACCCTCGTCGACCAGCTGCTGGCCCAGTCGGGCGTGTTCCGCGCCAACGAGGCGACGACCGAACGCGCCATGGACTCCAATGACCAGGAGCGCGAACGCGGCATCACCATCCTGGCCAAGTGCACCAGCGTCCTGTGGAACGGTGAAGCGGGCGAAACCCGCATCAACATCATCGACACCCCCGGACACGCCGACTTCGGCGGCGAGGTCGAGCGGATCCTCGGCATGGTGGACGGCTGCGTCCTGCTGATCGACGCCGAAGAAGGCGTCATGCCGCAGACCAAGTTCGTGCTGACCAAGGCGCTGAAGATGGGCCTGCGCCCGATCCTCTGCATCAACAAGGTCGACCGCGCCCACGCCGATCCGGACCGCGTGCACAACGCCGCCTTCGACCTGTTCGCCGCCATCGGCGCCACGGACGAGCAGCTGGACTTCCCGCACATCTACGCCTCGGGCCGTTCGGGCTGGGCCACGCTGGACATGAACGTGCCCAGCGACAACCTCGCCCCGCTGTTCGACCTGATCGTCCGCCACGTGCCGGAACCCAAGCAGATCGCCAAGCGCGACGAGCCGTTCCAGATCCTGAACGTGCTGATCGAAAGCGACCCGTTCCTGGGCCGCCTGCTGACCGGCCGCATCGAGAGCGGCCGCGCCGTCCCCGGCATGGCCATCCACGCCCTGGACCGCAACGGCAAGGAAATCGAGCGCGGCCGCATCACCAAGGTGCTGGCCTTCCGCGGCCTGAAGCGCCAGCCGATCGACGAGGGCGCGGAAGCGGGCGACATCGTCGCCATCGCCGGCATGTCCAAGGCGACCGTGGCCGACACCCTGTGCGCCATGGAAGTCACCGAGGCCCTGCCCTCGCAGCCGATCGATCCGCCGACCATCTCGATGACCGTCTCGGTCAACGACAGCCCGCTGGCCGGTCGCGAAGGCGACAAGGTGCAGTCGCGCGTCATCCGTGACCGCCTGCTGAAGGAAGCCGAGAGCAACGTCGCCATCCGGGTGACCGAGAGCACCGAAGGCGACGCCTACGAAGTCTCGGGCCGCGGCGAACTGCAGCTGGGCGTGCTGATCGAAAACATGCGCCGCGAAGGCTTCGAGGTCTCGATCTCGCGTCCGCGCGTCGTGTTCCAGGCCGATCCGGAAACCGGCAAGCGCCTCGAGCCGATGGAAGACGTCATGATCGACGTCGACGACGAGTTCTCGGGCATCGTCATCGAGAAGCTCTCGCTGCGTAAGGCCGAGCTGAAGGACATGGGTCCGTCGGGCGCCGGCAAGACCCGCATCCAGCTGACCGCTCCGTCGCGCTCGCTGATCGGCTACCAGGGCGAGTTCCTGACCGACACCCGCGGCTCGGGCGTGCTGAACCGCGTGTTCAGCCACTACGAAGCCTACAAGGGCGCCATCGACCAGCAGCGCAAGGGCGTGCTGATCTCGAACTCGGATGGTGAAACCGCGGCCTACGCGCTGTGGAACCTGGAAGAGCGCGGCACCATGTTCGTCGGCGCCGGCGAGAAGACCTATCAGGGCATGATCATCGGCGAAAACGCTCGTCAGGATGACATGGACGTCAACCCGATGAAGGCCAAGCAGCTGACCAACGTCCGCGCCTCGGGCAAGGACGAGTCGATCCGCCTGACCCCGCCGCGCAAGATGACCCTCGAACAGGCCATCGCCTACATCGAGGAAGACGAGCTGGTGGAAGTGACCCCGAAGAACATCCGCCTGCGCAAGCAGACCCTGAACCCGTCGTTCCGCAAGAAGCGCGTGAAGGAAGACTAGTCTTCCGCGCCTTCGGGATCTGAAACGGGCCGCCGACCTCCGGGTCGGCGGCCTTTTTCGTGGGCGCTGGCCGGCCAGTTCCTCCCCCGCTTGCGGGGGAGGGGGACCGGCGAAGCCGGTGGAGGGGGCGAGACTGGGCGCTGAGCTCCGTCACTTGCCCCCTCCGTCACGCTGCGTATCCGCAGCGCGCCACCTCCCCCGCTAAAGCGAGGGAGGTGCTTGAAAAGAAAAGGCCGCCGCCCGCGGGGACGACGGCCTTTCCGGTTTTCAAACCGGGATGCGCTTACCAGCTGCGCTCGATGCTGAGGAAGCCGCGACGACCCCGCAGCTCGTAGCCCCAGATCTCCGAGTTGCCGACGCGATAGCTGCTCGAGATCGAGGGCGGGGCCTCGTCGAACAGGTTCTGCACGCCGAAGGTCATGGTCGTCTTGTCGTCGATCACCTTGCGGGCCGAGACGTTGTGATAGGCCATGAACTCGGTGTGGTACTTCACGTGGACGTACTTGTAGTAGGTAGAGCCGACCGCGTAGTCGTAGCTGGTCGAGGTGGCGTACTTGGCGCTGCCCACGGTGTCGCCCAGCAGTTCGGCGTCCGAAGCCTTGCCGGTGATGGTCGACGACCAAGTGTAGGTCCACGGCCCCTTGCGGTACGACAGGCTGGCCTTACCCGAGAAGTCCGGGCCGTCGTAGATGTAGGTCGTGCCGTTGTAGTCGTCCTCCTCGGTCTCGCCGAACAGGTTCGAAGTGTCCTGCAGCTGCCAGCTGAACTGGCTGTTGAAATAGAGCTGCCCGCCGTTGTCGAAGTCGTGGCGGTAGTCGGTCGTCAGGTCGATCGCGCGGCTCTTCTGCGAGGCGACGTTGACGTAGTCGTTCTTGACCAGGGTCAGGAGGTGCGTGGTCGGGTCGCGCGTCACCAGCTGGCAGAACGGGCTGGAGAGGCCCACCGACTCGTAGCAGCGCGAGGCGATCTTGGCCGCGCCGAACTGGGTGATCTCGTTGCTGATGTCGATGTCGGCGTAGTCGACCGCGACCTTCAGGTTGGTGAAGCTCGGGGTGAACACCACGCCGATGGTCTTCGATTCCGAGGTCTCGGCCTTCAGGATGCCCTTGCCGCCGCCGGCCGTGACCAGGGTGGAGTAGCTGGCCTGGGTGGCCGACACGCCCTGGGCGGCGCAGTTGGTGACGATGGTCTGGCTGGCGCCGCTGCTGCCATACAGGATGCAGGGGTCGGCGACGCTGTAGCCGGTCTGGTCGGCGAGATAGAGCTCGTACAGCGACGGGGCGCGGAACGAGGTGCCGTCGCTCATGCGCAGGCGCCAGGTCGGGGTGATCTGCCAGTTCAGGCCGATCTTGTAGGTGTCGCTGTCGCCGTAGCTGTCGACCTCGGTGTGACGGCCCGAGACCTGCAGGTCCAGGTTCTTGACCAGGAACAGGTCTTTCAGCACCGGCACGTCGATTTCGGCGAAGGCTTCCGTCGTCGTGTCCGTGCCGAAGGTGTGGCCGGCTCGGGTCAGGTTCCAGTTGTTGTTGTTCAGCGACGCCGTGCCTGGGCTGTCGTCGAAGTCGTCGTGACGCCAGGTGAAGCCGAAGGCGGCCCCGACCTTGCCGGCCGGCAGGCTGAACAGTTCGCCCGAGAAGCTGGCCTCGACCAACGACTGCTCATAGGTGGTGTGGCCGACGTCGACGCCGAACAGGAAGGCCTTTTCGGCGTCGGTGAACTGGCCGGCCAGGACGCGCGAGCTGAACCACGGAATGCCGGTGGGCAGGGTCGAGCAGTCGCCGCCCGAGATCGTCACCAGCGACTGGACGCAGTAGTTGGTCGCGCCGGCGGCCGTGGTGGCGGCGATGGCGTCGCTGTTGATCGAGCTGACCGAATAGGTCCCGTCCGACTTGCCGTACTGGCCGTAGACGTCCCAGTCCCAGCCGCTCAGGAAGCCCAGCTTGGAGCCTTCCAGGAACTTGAAGTCGCCGCGCAGCCCGCCCAGGCCACGGTAGTAGTCGACCTTCTGGATCGAGTCGTAGGCCACCGCGATGACCGGATAGGCCGTGCCGCCGGCCGCGCCGAAGATGTTGTTCGGGTTGGTGGTGGCGACGGTCGGGAACAGCTGGCGCGCGCCGTTCTGTTCGGAGTTGCGGCGGTTGTAGAGGAACTCGCCATAGGCCTCGACGCCCGCGCCCAGGTCATAGCCGCCGGTCACGTAGAAGCTGGCGCGCTCGACCGGGCTGATGACCGTGGCCCGTTGCCAGACCGCCGAGTCGTAGTTGGCGACGCGGTAGGTCTCCGGATAGTTGGCGCGCGCCACGCGGGCCAGGTTGGCGAAGGCGGCGTTGCTGGCCACGAAGTTCGGCGCGGTGTTGCCGGTGTACGAGTAGCTCGTGCCCGGCTGCATATACTGGAAATAGCCGCCGTAGCCGCTGGTGTAGGCGACGTTGTTGATCTGGTTGAAGCACTTGTAGTCGCCGGTGGCCGGGTCGGTCAGGTCGACGCGGGCGCCGGTGGTGGTGCTGTAGTAGTTGTCGGCCGAGCAGCTGGTGTAGTCGCGGTCGCCGCGGCGCAGGGCGTTCTGCTTGTAGTAGCTGGCCGAGGCGCTGAGATAGCCGCGCTCGAACGTCTTGCCCCACGAGGCTTCGGCCGAATACTCCTGGCCGCCGCCGCCCTTGGCGAAGGGCGCGTTGCCGTAGACCCGCACGCGGCCGCCGTCATAGTCGGTCTTGGTGATGTAGTTGACCACGCCGGCCACGGCGTCCGAGCCGTAGATCGACGAGGCGCCGTCCTTGAGGATCTCGACGCGGTCGATCATCGCGTTGGGGATGGTGTTGAGGTCGACCGGGCCGACCGTGCCGCGCACGCCCGACGGCGTCAGGCGACGGCCGTTCAGCAGCACCAGGGTGCGGTTGGCCCCCAGGCCGCGCAGCGAGATGGTGTTGACGCCCGGACCGCCGGTGACGTTGTAGCCGGTCAGTTCGTCGGCCACCTGGAACGAGCCGCTGGCGAGCGACGAGCTCTGGATGATCTCGGTGGTGTTGACCAGGCCCTCCAGTTCACTCTGTTCCGAGGTGATCACCTGGATCGGCGAGGCGCTGTTGTAGGCGTTGCGCTTGATGCGCGAGCCGGTGACGACGATGGCCTCCACATCGACGGCGTCGTCGGCGTTCGAGGCCGCGGCCTTGTCGGACTTGGTCTGGGTCTGGGCCTGGGCCCACGCGCCGACGGGCGCCAGCCCCAGGCCGGCGATCACCGACGAGGCCAGCAGCAACTTGCGATCAAGCATCTAGAATATGCCCCCATGGATAGGTTTGCGTGGAAACTTCGCCCCTCGCGAAGCTCCTGCCCTGACGGGGTCTTTAGGACGCGGAAGCCGCCGAAGAAGCGGGAACACGCCCCACCGATCGACTTTCCACCCAATTTTCCCGGCAAAGCCGCCTTCGACAGCAATAGTTAGCCGCCGAAGATCATGGGTCGGACATTAGTTCGTCATAGTTCGGCCGTTATCTCCCGACCGAAAGACATGTATTCTATTTAATAGTTTTGTATATTCACTTTTGAAACACGACGATATTGCTGGTTACAATTTCACTTACTGAAGTTGTGAATGACAACGCCTCGCCACTGCCGGCGGATCGGAGGCGCGAGCGAACGCCCGGCTTTTGGGCGCCGCCCGCATTTCCGGATGAATCGGATCAGCGCCGGGAGACCCGCCAGATGACGTTTCCAACGTCGTCGGCCACCAGCAGCGCGCCGCGCTTGTCGAACGCGACGCCCACCGGCCGCCCCAGGGCCTCGCCGTCGGCGTTGAGGAAGCCCGTCAGCACGTCGCGCGGCGGGCCCGACGGCTTGCCGCCGGCGAAGGGCGCGAAGACCACCTTGTAGCCGCTGTGGGGCTTGCGGTTCCACGACCCGTGCTGGCCGATGAACGCCCCGCCCTTCAGCGGCGCGGGGAACGCCGACGCAGCGTCGAAGGTCAGGCCCAGCGAGGCGGTGTGGGGTCCCAGCGCGTAGTCCGGCTTGATCGCTCGGGCCACCAGGTCGGGGCGCTGCGGCTTCACCCGCGCGTCCACGTGCTGGCCGTAATAGCTGTAGGGCCAGCCGTAGAACCCGCCGTCCTGCACCGAGGTCATGTAGTCGGGCACCAGATCGCTGCCGATCTCGTCGCGCTCGTTGACCACGGTCCACAGGGCGCCGGAGGTCGGCTCCCAGCCCATGCCGTTGGGATTGCGCAGGCCGGTGGCGAACAGCCGCTTGGCGCCGGTGGCGACATCGATTTCCCAGATGGCGGCCCTGCCCTCTTCCTCCGCCAGGCCGTTCTCGGCCACATTGCTGTTGGAGCCGACGGTCGCATAGAGCCGCGTCCCGTCGGGGCTGGCGATCAGCGACTTGGTCCAATGGTGGTTGCGCGGCCCGGCCGGCAGGTCGGTCACCCGCCGGCGCGGCGCGGTGATGGCGGTCTCGCCTTCCTTGTACGGGAAGGCCAGCACCGCGTCGGTGTCGGCGACATAGAAGGTCTCGCCGACCAGGGCCATGCCGAACGGCGAGTTCAGGCCCGACAGGAAGGTCGAGCGCAGGTCCGCCACCCCGTCGCCGTTGGTGTCGCGCAGCAGGGTGATGCGGTTGGCGCTCTTGGTCACCGCGCCGGCGCGCTTCATCACCAGGCCCTGGATCCAGCCCTTCAAACCCTTGCCGTCCTCGGGCTTGGGCGGAGCGTTGGTCTCGGCGACCAGCACGTCGCCGTTGGGCAGGACGTGGATCCAGCGCGGATGATCCAGCTTGTCGGCGAAGGCCTGGACGGCCAGGCCTTCGGCCGGCTTGGGCGCGCCGCCCGCCGGCCAGCCCTTGGCCGGGGCGATGTTCAACGTCGGCAGCAGAGTCTTCTTCGGCGCTGGCAGTTGCGGGTTGGCGCCCGTGCCGGCGGCCACGTCGAGCTTGGCCTGCTCGCCGCAGGCCGCCAGGCTCAAGGCCGCCGCGCCCGCGACGGCCAGCACGAGGCCCCGCATCAGGCGCGTCGGCGGAACAGGCCCAGCAGGGCCAGCAGCACCACCGCGCCCACGGTCGAGACCACCAGGCTGCCGATCCAGCCCGTCGCGCCCAGGCCCAGCATGCTGGCCAGGAAGGCGCCGATCAGCGAACCGACGAGACCGACCACCAGATTGGTCAGCAGTCCGTGGTCGCGCTTCATGATCTTCTCGGCCAGCCATCCGGCGAAGATACCGATGATGATCGCGCCGATGAAACCCACGCCGTTCATGCCGTCTTCCTCCTGTAGCCCTTGGCGTCAGGGAAATGCGCGGGTGCGGCTCAGGTTGCGTGGGGCAAGGAACCTCCCCCTGTGGGGGAGGCGATCGCGCAGCGATCGGTGGGGGGAAATCGGCCAGCCGCTCGGAAGCTGAAAACGTCCCCCCTCCGGCCCTCCGGGCCACCTCCCCCAGAGGGGGAGGATCTAGGCCGGCAAGATGCTCCCCCTCTGGGGGAGCTGTCGGCGAAGCCGACTGAGGGGGCCGGCGCGGCGGAAAGTCTTGGCGGTTCGCCAGAGCCGCGCCAAGGTCGCCGGCCACATCACGAGTCCCCCATGGTCCATCCCGTCTTCGCCGACCTGCCCGTCACCGTCTTCGAGGAGATGAGCGGCCTCGCCCGCGAGCTGGGGGCGATCAACCTGGGCCAGGGCTTTCCCGACGACCAGGGACCGATCGCCCTGCGGCGCAAGGCCGGGCAGGCGCTGATCGAGGGCTCCAACCAGTATCCGCCGATGCGCGGCTTGCCGGACCTGCGCCGCGCCGTCGCCGGGCATTACGGGCGGACCCAGGGCCTGGACCTGGATCCCGACCGCGAGATCATCGTCACCTCCGGCGCGACCGAGGCCCTGGCCGCGGCCTTCCTGTCCCTGATCTCGCCCGGCGACGAGGTGTTGCTGTTCCAGCCGCTGTACGACGCCTACCTGCCGATGGTGCGCCGGGCCGGCGGGATCCCGCGCCTCGTCCGCCTGACCCCGCCGCACTGGCGGTTCGACCGGGCGATGCTGGAGGCGGCGCTCAGTGAACGGACGAAGCTGGTGGTGCTCAACAGCCCGCTCAATCCGGCCGGCGTGGTCATGGCCGACGAGGACCTGGCCCTGCTGGCCGAGTTCTGCGTGCGCTTCGACGTCACGGCCGTCTGCGACGAGGTCTGGGAAGCCGTGGTCTTCGACGGTCGCGTCCACAAGTCCCTGATGGCCTTCCCCGGCATGCGCGAGCGGACGGTCAAGATCGGCTCGGCCGGCAAGCTTTTCGGTATGACAGGATGGAAGGTCGGCTTCCTGTGCGCCGCCCCGCCGCTGGCCAAGGCCCTGGCCGGCGCACACCAGTTCCTGACCTTCACCACCCCGCCCAACCTCCAGGAGGCGGTCGCCTTCGGGCTGGACCAACCGGGCGACTGGTTCGAGGCCATGCCCGCCGGCCTTCAACGCTCGCGCGACAGGCTGGCGACGGGCCTGCGGGAGGCTGGCTTTTCGGTATTGGACAGCGGCGGGACCTATTTCCTCAACATCGACCTGGCCGCCTCGGGGATCGACGAACCCGACCGCGCCTTCGCCCTGCGGACGGTGCGCGAGCACGGCGTGGCGACCATCCCCGTCTCGGCCTTCTACGCGCAGGATCCGGTCACCAGCGTGCTGCGCCTGTGCTTCGCCAAGGGGGATGACGTCCTGGACGCGGCGGTGGAGCGGCTGGCGCGGGCGAAGGGCAGGTAGAGCCCCCTACACGCTCCCTCATCGTCATCCCGGAAAGCGCATGGCGCTTATCCGGGATGACGGGCTTTGGGGTCGAGAAGAGGCTCACGGATGCGCCGCGGCCCAGTCCATCACCTCTTGCAGCGGCGCGACCCAGACCTCTTTCGAATTGGCCTTCAGCCAGGCCAGCAGCTCCTGGTGCGCGGGGTTGGAGACCTGCAGGTAGTCGCCGCCCACGCCATGGAACAGGAACACCGCCACGCCGCCGCCGGCCGAGGCGCTCTTGGCGAAGTCGATCAGCTGGGCGCCGGTGACGCCTTCGGGAAAGCCGCGCGAGGGCACGTGCATCGGATCGATCCGGCGGCCGGCCAGGTCCTCCGGCGTCGTCACCACCCCGCGCGCATAGGTGACCAGGTTCGAGGCCCGCAGCGCCTCCAAGTAGTCGACCCCGCCAGCCTTGCTGGCCCCGCAGGGGGTGGCGAAGCCGTGGCGGGCCTTGCCGTCGATGGCGGTCAGCAGGACGTTCTGCTGCTCGATCTCCTTGAGCAGGCTGGCGGGCGTGTAGGCCTCGGCCACGTAGCGCGGATCGGCCGGGAAGTTGGCCGCCGGACAGGCGTGGAAGATCGTGTGGTTGGCCAGTTCATGGCCCTGCGTGGCGGCGGCCCGCCAGCGCGGAATGTCGGCCGCCTTCACGCTCGACAGGAAGAAGCTGCCCCTGAAGCCCGCCGCGTCGAGCGCCGGGATCGCGTTGTCGAGCTGCGAGGCCAGGGCGTCGTCATAGGTCAGGGCCACGGCCGCCTTGGCCCCGTTCGGCCACTGGGCGGCGCAGGCGACGGAGACACCGCACGCCAGGCTCATGACGATCGCCAGCAACGTCTTCATAGGCGCGCGCTCCCTAAAGCCGCTTGGAGAACGAGAAGCGGGTTTCCTGGTCGTCGGACTCCAGCGCCAGGGCGCCGCCGTGGGAGCGGGCGATCTCCGAGGCGATGTAGAGGCCAAGGCCCAGTCCCTGTTGCATCTCGGCCGAGCCGCGCGTGAACGGCTGGAACAGCTTGGCCATCGTCTCCGGCGGGATGGCCGGGCCGCCATTGACCACGGCCAGCACGAACTGGCCGTCGCGGGTGACGGCCTCGACCCTCACCGGCTTGGCCGGGTCGCCATGGGTCAGGGCGTTGCCCAAAAGGTTGGACAGCATCTGGGCGATCCGGGCCTGGTCGCAGACGACCGTCTGGCTCACGGCGATCTCGGACTCGATCCGCCGATGCGGCTGGGCGCTGCGCAGTTCGGCGACCAGCTGTTCCAGCGACTGGTTCAGCGCCTCTGGCGGGACGGCGCGGGCCTCCAGCCCGAAGCCGCCGCCCAGCCGCACGCGGGCGAAATCCATGACGTCGTCGATCAGCCCCGCCATCCGCGCGACGCTCTGATCCATCTGACGAAGGATGAACTCGGCCTTCTCGCGCGTCGGCTCCTTGCGCAGCAGCCGGGTTCCGCCGTTGATCGCGGCCAGGGGGTTGCGCAGGTCGTGGCCGAGCACGGCGATGAACTGGTCGCGCAGCTCCGAGGCCCGCTGCGAGGTGGCCAGGGCGACCTGGCTTTCGGCAAGGCGGTCCTGGGCGTCCAGGTGGCTGCCGATCAGCTTGGCGAACAGCTCGAAGGTCGCCAGGGCCTGGGTGCCCCGCAGATTGGCCGGGCGTGGATCGATGGCGCACAAGGTGCCGAAGAACTGGCCGTTGTGGTGGATCGGCGTCGAGATGTAGCTCTGCAGGCCGTATTTCAGCGGCGTGTGGTGGTCGCGCCAGACCGGATCCTCGGCCACGTGGTCGATGACCACGGCGGTCTGGTTGTCGCGGATCTCGTCGCAGATGGTGGTGGCGACTTCCAGCTCGCCGCCGGGCAGCAGGCCAAAGCCGATCTCGTCGCGCACGGCGCAGGCCATCCAGCGGTCCTTGGTGACCCGGGCCACCGCGGCGAAGCCCATGCCCGTGGTCTGGCAGACCACTTCCAGGATCTGGGGCACCACCTCGATCTTGGCGACCTTGGCGACATCGGCCAGCAGCTCGGGCAGGGCGGCGTCCCGAGGCGTCGACGCCTTGGCGGTCAAGTCGTCGGGAAGGTCGTCGGTGGTCGTGCCGCTCTCGGAATCCATGCGCCCCTCCCAGAACACCCTGACAACCCACTGGGATGGGTTTCGCGAAGAGGCTTCCGACCTCTCATCGACAGAGCATAGCAAGGCCGGCCGTCAGGGCGCCATAGGCCGTGCGAGCGACGCCGGACCTCAGGCCGCGACCCGCTCCTCGTCGCGCACGCTGCGGCGGAAATCCCGGGGCGAGCAGCCGTACTGGTCGCGGAAGGCGCGGCTGAAGTGGGCGCTGCCATTGAAGCCCCAGCGGAAGCAGATCTCCGAGATCGACAGCCGGGCGAACTGCGGGCTGGCCAGGTCGTTGCGGCAGCGCTCCAGGCGTCGCGTGCGCAGATAGTGGCTGAAGGTCTCCTCCACCCCCTCGAACAGCTTCTGCACGTAGCGCGGCGAGACGCCTTCCTCGTCGGCCACCCGGCGGATGGTCAGGTTCGGGTCGGGCAGCAGGGTCTCGATGGTCTGGCGCAGGCGCTGCAGGTGGGCGCTGCGGGCGTCGGTCGGCCAGGCCGCGCCGCGCTCCTCGCCGGCTTCCAAGAGACACAGGCCCAGGAACTCGGCGAGGGCCAGTTCGACGGGGCGCAGCTGGTCGACGGTCAGGTCCTCGAGCGAATCCGCCGTCGAGCGCAGCAGGCCCGACAGGATGTGCTTGACCCCGCCCTCGCCGCGCAGCCGTCCCACCCGCAGGGCGCGCGGCGCCACCAGGCGATGGTTCAGGGCCACGCGCGGGGCGCGCACGAACATCAGCCGGCAGCGGGTGGCAAGACGCAGGGCCGCCGCCTGGCCGGTGGGGCCGAAGGCGATGTCGCCCACCGTCAGGTCTTCGGCCAGGTCGTCGCTGACCACCGCCGCCTGGCCGTCGAGCAGCACCGCCATCCAAACCGCCGCCGGCTGGTTGGTCAGGCGGCCCGAGATGGTCTGGGCCCCGGCGTTGACCAAAGCAAACTCGATGCCCAGCGGGCTGGTCAGGCAGACCACCGAGGTCGAGGCCGGCTCCAGGTCCGACAGGCTCTCGACCGGCAAACCGAGGCGCGACATGGCCTCGCGCCAGGCGTCCGATCGCTCGGCGCGGGGATAGCTGTCGGTGCTGAACGACCAGGCCCGCAAGGCGGATCAGGCCTTGGTCGGGAAGATGTCGCGCGGAATGCGCACGTGGCAGCCCTGCTTGCCGTCGACCACCTGGGTGACGCCGAAGTCGGAGGCCACGCTCATCAGCGAATAGGCGTCGTTCCTGCTCAGCCCGACGTGATCGGACAGCAGGCTCAGCATGTTGAGGGAGGCTTGCTTCATGGCCACGTTCAGGTCCTCGTCGAACCCGTGGACGATCCACCACTTGGGGGTCTCCAGCAAAGGCCCGGGGGTCTCGAAATCCTTCCGCAGTACGATCTGCATCAGGACGTTGAGCGAACTTTCGATCGCGGTGCCTGAAAGTTCGCCATCGCCCTGGCTGACATGGGGATCTCCGATGGAGAACAGTCCGCCTTCCACCTGAACGGGATAATACATCGTCGCCCCGGCCCCGATCCGCCAGTTGTCGATGTTGCCGCCGTGCAGGCCGGGCGGGATGGTGCTGACGCGGCCGTCGACGGCGGGCGCGACGCCCGCCGTGCCCAGGTGCGGGCGGGCGGGGATGCGCACGCCCGGCAGCGCGCTCTGGCGGTCGCATTCGGGGCAGTTGGTGATCGTGCCGGGCGTCAGGTACTTGCCCGGAAAGTCGTAGGCGTAGAGGGCGCTGGCGGTGTTGTAGTCGGCGTCGAGCTCGTAGATCGTCACCCGCTCCTTCTCGCCGAACTCCTTGTAGAGATAGCCCCAGTTGGCGGCGAGGTTGGAGCCGTAGCGGTTGCGCGGGACCATGCGCAGGTAGCGCACCTCGAGCACGTCGCCGGGCTTGGCGTCTTCGACGTAGATCGGGCCGGTCATGATGTGGACGCCGGGATTGCGGTCGTCCTCGGGGACCTCGGTGAAGATGCGGGTCACCGCCTCGTCCATCATCAGCTCGGGAGCGTCGCCGGCGTGGTGGGTGATGGCTTCGGCCTGGATCAGGTCGCCGCTCTTGATGCGCAGGGCCGGCTTGATCGACGGATCGAAGTATCCCCAGTGGATGGTCTCGGGCGTGGCCTTCAGGTGGTGCAGGGCGCCGGGCGCGACGTCGGGGCGGACCTTGCCGGGTTCGCAGATGAAGGGCATCGGAAAGTGTCCTCTCAAGCGGCAGCCAGCGTCACGCTGGTCATGCTCAGCGAGCCGTGCTCGATGTGGTCGGGGGAAAAGCGGGCGACGTCGCCGGGCAGGCGTGCGCCCAGCACGTAGAGCAGCGGCCAGTAGTGGTCGGGCGTCGGCACGGACCGGCGGGCGTCCTCGCCGAGCTTCTCGAACTCGACGGCGGTCAGCGGCTGGTCGTGCGCGATCGCCGTCTTGATCGCCTCGTTGAAGCGCTGCGACCAGTCGTAGGGCGGGCAGTGCCGGTCGCCCCAGTCCATGGCCGGCAGGTTGTGGACGATGTTGCCCGTGCCGACGATCAGCACGCCCTCGTCACGCAGCGAGGCCAGGCGCTTGCCCATCTCGTAGTGCCATTCAGGAGACTTCGTGCCGTCCATCGACAGCTGGATCACCGGCACGTCGGCTTCGGGCCAGGCCTTGCACAGCACCGACCAGGTCCCGTGGTCCAAGCCCCACTGGCGCTCGTCCAGCACCACCGGGATTTCGGGGGCCAGCAGGTCGCGCACCCGCGCCGCCAGTTCCGGCGAGCCCGGCGCGGGATACTGCACCTCGAACAGGGCGCGCGGAAACGAGGCGCCGAAGTCGTGGATGGTGCGGGGCTGGCTCATCGCCGTGACCCCGACGCCCCGGGTGATCCAGTGGGCCGAGACGCAGAGGATGGCCTTGGGCTTGCCGTGGGCGGCCTCGATCTCTTCGGCCATGGCTCGCCAGGTCTTGGTGGTGTCGTTGGTCTCGAGCGCGATCATCGGGCTGCCGTGACCGAAGAAGACGACGGGGAGGCGCGAGGTCATCTCAGGCGGCCTCCACCGGGGCGGAGGGTGCGGCTTCGGCGCCCTTCATCCGGTCCCACTGGGCCTGGTAGCGCGGGGCGAGCCAGCGGTTGAACTGCACCTGCGCCCCCTCCTGCCAGGAGTAGCGGCCGCGGATGGCGAAGCGCGAGCGCAGGCCCTTCTGGACCAGCTCGTCGACATGCATGTCCTGGGCGATGATCTGGCCGGCCGAGGTCATGATCATCTCCAGCCGCTCCTTGAAGCCGTAGGAGTCGCGCGCGCCGGGGGCCACCAGGATGCCGGTGTCCTGGGCCATGGTCTCCGGGCCCGTGGGCCGCAGGATCAGGTAGATGACCATGTCGCTGGTCATCACCAGCGACAGGGTCGGCGGGATGTTGGCGAAGGTCGCCCGGCTGCGGTCCTCGTCCGACAGCTTGGGGAAGATCGGCAGCACCGCCTTCTGGGTCGGGTTGAAACTCGCGTCCGGGTGCAGGGTGCCGTTGTAGCGCAGGAAGCCCGCATCGCCGGGCTCGGCCTCGGGGAAGCTGGCCAGCTCGCTGGGGATGAAGTCGTGCAGCACCCCACGGTGCAGCTTGCTGGCGTGGTAGCCGTCGTTGTTGTTCTCGAACATCACCTTCCAGTTCCAGGCGAACTCGCCGGTCATGGGCTCGAGCGCCTCGGCGGTCGTAAGGTCGAAATTGGCGATGGCGGCCTCGACGGCGGCCAGGCGCGGGGCCAGCGGCGGCGCCTCGGCGTCGAAATTGACGAAGATGAAGCCCAGCCAGATCTCGACCTTGAAGGTCGGCAGGCTGATCTTCTTCTTGTCGAAGCCGCAGGTGCGGTCCATGGCCGGAGCGTTCACCAGGTCGCCGTTCAGCGAATAGACCCAGTGGTGATAGGGGCAGACGAAGCCGCGGGCGTTGCCCTTGCCCTCGGCCACCAGCATGGCGCGGTGCTGGCACACCGACGACATCGCCTTGATCTCGCCGGCCCGGTTGCGGGTGACGAGGATCGGCTCGCCGACGATCTCGGTGGTGAAGAAGTCGCCGGGCTCCTGCACCTGGTCCACCCGGCCCACGCACAGCCACTCGCGGTCGAACAGGGCGGCCTTCTCGAACTCGTAGAACGCCGCGTCGGTGTAGCAGGCCGGCGGCAGGGTCTCGGCCGCGCCCACCTCGTGGGTGGAGCTGGACAACCCGTCGAAGAAGGCGTCGCTGAACAGGGTCACGGCCGGGCGCTCGCTGATGGGGAAGAAGACCTCTCAAGGCTGGCGCCGCCCCGCGCCCCGGTCTTGCTCCAGCGCGCACGAAAACTTGGTCAGCAGCAGGCCGGCGCCGCGCGGTCGCCCGCTGATCGGGCGCTGCTGTCGCCGCGCTGCGCAAGGACCTCGCTTTTGACCGTACGCGCACGAGACATGGGCAAGAGACGGTGCGCGCTGAGGCAAGACCGTGATTTTTCAGCCGCCTAGGCTCAAGGCCAGACAGTCACCGAAGGTCGCCGACATGCTCGCGCAAGCCCTGCCCGCCCTGGCCAAGAAGCCGCTGAAAGACGACTTCGGCGCCGAGATCCTCGACATCGACCTGCCGACCGCCTCGGACGCGCAGCTCGACGGCGTGGTGGCCGCCTTCCACGCCCACGGCGCGGTGCTGGTGCGTGACCAGAAGATGACCCCCGACGACCTGATGGCCTTCATCGGCCGGTTCGGCGATCCGGAGGACCACACCCAGACCCGCTTCACCCTGCCCGGCTATCCGAAGATCTTCATCCTCTCCAACCGCGTCGTCGATGGAAAGCCGATAGGGGCCCACAACGACGGCGTCGGCTGGCACACCGACTACAGCTACAAGCCGCAGCCGGTGATGCTGACCATGCTCTATTGCGTGGAGGCGCCGGAGGAGGGATCCGACACCCTGCTGGCCGACGGCTGCGCGGCCTGGGAGGCGCTGGGCGCCGAGAAGCAGGCCGAGCTTCTGCCGCTGCGCCTGCACCACAGCTACAAGCACTTCATGGCCACCCGCGAGTTCGGGGCCCAGATCCTCTCGCCCGAGATGGAGGCGGCCAATCCCGATGTCGAGCACCCGCTGATCCGCACCCACCCGGCCGACGGCCGCAAGGCGCTGTGGCCCTCGACCGGCACGGTGACCGAGGTGATCGGCAAGCCGGGTCCCGAGGGCCTGGCCCTGCTGGACGAGCTGGTGACGTTCATGACGCAGGAGCGCTTCGTCCACGCCCACAAGTGGCGGCCGGGCGACATCCTGATGTGGGACAACCGCTGCACCCTGCACACGGGGACGCTGTACGACGACCAGAAGTATTTCCGGACGATGCACCGCCTGTGGGTGAAGGGCGACGCGCCGTTCTGAAGTTCAATAAAGGCCGTCATCCCGGAAAGCCCGAAGGGCTTATCCGGGACCCAGGAGCCGCCGCACTGCTGTCGCCCCTGGGTCCCGGCTCTCCGCTGCGCTACGGCCGGGATGACGAGCAATAGGAAATGCGAACATGACCCAGACCTGGCTGATCACCGGCGTGTCCGGCGGGCTCGGGCGCGAGATCGCCGCGGCGGCGCTGGCGCGGGGCGACGTCGTGGCCGGCACGGTGCGCAAGCTGGCCGATGTCGCCGCCTTCGAGGCCCTGGCGCCCGGCCGCGCCCACGGCCTGGTGATGGACGTCACCGACCCGGTCGCGGTCGAGAACGCCGTGAAGACGGCGCAGGCCCTGACCGGCCGGATCGACGTGCTGGTCAACAACGCCGGCTACGGCCTGGTGGGCGCGGTGGAAGAGGCCTCGCTCGAAGAGGTCCGCGCCCAGTTCGAGACCAACGTCTTCGGGCCGCTGGCCGTGCTCAAGGCCGTTCTGCCGGCCATGCGGGCCCGGCGCTCGGGCCGGATCGTCAACATCACCTCGGTCTCGGGCCTGGCGGTCTGGGCTGGCACCGGCGTCTACTGCGCCAGCAAGTGGGCGCTGGAAGGCCTGACCCAGTCGCTGGCCGCCGAGGTCGCCGAGCTAGGGATCAAGGTGGTGAATGTCGCTCCGGGCGGCCTGCGCACCAGCTTCGCCAAGGGCTCCAAGACCATCGTCGAAGGCAAGATCGCCGACTACGACGGCCTGGCCCGCGACGCCGAGCGGATCATGGCCGACCACGCCGGCGCCGAGCCCGGCGATCCGGCCAAGGCCGCCCAGGCCGTGCTGGCGATCGTCGACGCGAAAAGCCCGCCCCTGCACCTGCTGCTCGGCGAAGACGCCCTGAAATACGCCGCCTACGCCGCCGACGGCCTGAAGGCCGACATCGACGCCTGGCGGGAGGTGTCGCTCTCGATCGGCTTCGATTGAGCAACCGGACCCCGCCCTTCGACAAGCTCAGGGTGAGGTCCGGAATGCTGCTTCAACAGTAGCCCTCATGCTGAGCCTGTCGAAGCACGAGGGCGTCCCAACACCGCAACCAAGGACTTCCCCCGTGACCAACACCCTGATCTTCGTCGACCTGGCCAGCGACGACCCCGCCAAGGCCGGCGAGTTCTACGCAAAGGTGTTCGGCTGGCAGAACGACGCCCGGCCGCAGGGGATCTATCACCGCATGGTCCCGGGCGGTCAGTTCAAGAACCCCGACGGCTCCGACAGCCAGATCGGCAACCTGCACTTAGGGATCTTCGACGCCGCCAACGCCCGCCCGCATCCGCAGGCTTCCGGCGTCGAGCCCCGCACCCTGTCGACCGACGGCCGCAAGCCGCGCATCTGGATCCTGATCGGCGACGACGACAGCGCCGACCGCATCCTGGGAACCGCCGAGAGCCTGGGCGCGACCTTGCTTTGGCGCGACCACTACTGGGCCGAGTTCAACGGCTACAACCACGCCTTCCGCGATCCCTGGGGCAACGAGATCGTGCTGTGGGGCAAGGCGGGGCAGAACCCGGAAGTGCCGGAGAGCTTCAGCCGGGAGTAGCCGCGCCCAAAGGAACCTCCCTCTGTGGGGGAGGCGGCCGCAGGCCGGTGGGGGGAAGTTTTCAGCCGCCACGGCGGTGGAAAGTCAACAACCACGCCCCCCCACCGTCGCCTTCGGCGACACCTCCCCCCCAGGGGGAGGTTTCTTTAAGTCCAGGCTCGGCAAACTCGCACCTGCGAAGCCTCATATTGCACCGCACCCAACACGGGCGCATCATCCGGCGATAACCAGAAAAGACCGCCGGGAGCGCGAGGATGTCGGACAAGGCCTATCAGCACGCGCCCGATCCGCCGTGGATCTTCCGCACCTATGCCGGCCATTCGACGGCCGAGAAATCCAACGCGCTCTATCGCTCGAACCTGGCGCGGGGCCAGACGGGCCTGTCGGTGGCCTTCGACCTGCCCACCCAGACCGGCTACGACCCCGACCACATCCTGTCGCGCGGCGAGGTGGGCAAGGTGGGCGTGCCGATCAGCCACCTGGGCGACATGCGCGCCCTCTTCAGCGAGATCCCGCTGGAGAAGATGAACACCTCCATGACCATCAACGCTCCGGCCGCCTGGCTGCTGGCGATGTACGTGGCCCTGGCCGACGAGCAGGGGGCCGACCGACGCTTGCTTCAGGGCACCACCCAGAACGACCTGATCAAGGAATACCTGTCCCGCGGCACCTACATCTTCCCGCCCGGCCCGAGCCTGCGGCTGATCGGCGACATGATCGCCTGGTGCTATCGCGAGGTTCCGAAATGGAACCCGATGAACGTCTGCAGCTACCACCTGCAGGAAGCCGGGGCGACGCCGGAGCAGGAGCTGGCCTTCGCCCTCGCCACCGCCATCTCGGTGCTCGACACCGTCAAGGCCGGCGGCCAGGTGCCCGAGGAAGACTTCGAGATCGTCGCCTCGCGGATCAGCTTCTTCGTCAACGCCGGCGTGCGGTTCGTCACCGAGCTCTGCAAGATGCGCAGCTTCACCAAGCTGTGGGACGAGATCCTGCTCGAGCGCTACGGCGTGCAGGACAAGAAGGCCCGCCGCTTCCGCTACGGGGTGCAGGTCAACAGCCTGGGCCTGACCGAGCCGCAACCCGAGAACAACGTCTACCGCATTCTCATAGAGGCCCTGGCCGTCACGCTGAGCAAGGACGCCCGCTGCCGCGCCTTGCAGCTGCCGGCCTGGAACGAAGCGCTGGGCCTGCCGCGCCCGTGGGATCAGCAGTGGTCGCTGCGGCTGCAACAGGTCCTGGCCTACGAGACCGACCTCCTGGAGTACGAGGACCTGTTCGCCGGCAGCCACGTGGTCGAGGCCAAGGTCGCCGAGCTGTCGAAGGGCGCGCTGGAGCAGCTGGCTTTGATCGACGGGATGGGCGGGGCGGCCAGCGCCATCGATTACATGAAGGCCGAGCTTGTCGGGTCGAACGCCAAGCGGGTGCGGGCCGTCGAGACCGGCGAACTGACCGTGGTCGGCGTCAACCGCTGGACCGACAGCGAGCTCTCGCCGTTGTCGGCGGGCGAAGGAAACATCGAGACCATCGACCCGAAGCTGGAGGCCGAGGTCGTCGCCCGCATCCAGGCCTGGCGCGCGGCCCGCGACGCCGCCGCCGTCGAGGCCGCCCTGGCCGAGCTGAAGGCCGCCGCAAGCGATGGCCGAAACATCATGGAACCCTCGATCGCCGCCGCAAAGGTCGGGGTCACCACCGGCGAGTGGGCCGGCGCCCTGCGCGAGGTGTTCGGCGAGTATCGCGGTCCCACGGGCGTGGCGGTCGTCGTCTCCACCGGCGAGGCTGAGGACGTCGAGGCGGTGAAGGCCGAAGTGGAGCGGGTCTCCGAAATCCTCGGCCGCACCCTGACCTATCTCGTCGGCAAGCCGGGCCTGGACGGCCACTCCAACGGCGCCGAGCAGATCGCCACCCGGGCCCGCGCCTGCGGCATGGAGGTGGTCTATGACGGCATCCGCTCGACGCCGGAAGAGATCGTCCGCCGCGCCAAGGAAAGCCGCGCCCACGTGGTGGGCCTGTCGATCCTGTCGGGCTCGCACCTGGATCTCGTGCAGGAGGTCGTGCGGCTGATGCGGGCCGAGGGGCTGGACCACGTGCCCGTGGTCGCTGGCGGCATCATCCCCGAGGCGGACGCCCTGATCCTGAAACAGATGGGCGTGGCGCGGATCTACACCCCCAAGGATTTCAGGATCACGCAGATCATGGGCGACGTGGTCAAGCTGGTCGAGGCGACGGCGCTGGCGGAAGCCGATTGAACGCCGCCACGGCCACGCTACCCTAGGGTGATGAGCCAGGCCTTTTCCTACGATCCGGAAAACCCGCTGCGTGTCGAGACGCGCAGTGAGACGCAGGCCCGCGTGCTGCAGGGCGCGGCCTGGATCGGTCTGCTGCTGGTCGTCATGCTCGACCCCGATCGTCGCGGGCTGATCGCCTTCGTCATCGCCGCCGCCTTACTGCCGCATCTGATGCTGTTGGGCCAAGACGCGCCGGACGCGCCTCGCCCCGGCCTCTGGCGCACAAGCCGCGACGGCCGGCGCCGGATCTGGATCGTCCGCGTGCGGCCCCTGATGGGCCTGGCGACGAGCCTGTTCGTGACGGCGCGCTTCTGGTGGTACGGCGAGATCGCCGGCGTCGCCGGCGGCCTGGCTTGCGCGGCCCTGCACCTGCTGTCGCTGCCCTTCTCGTGGCGCGCGCCGGTCAGCCGCGACGAGCTGGAGATCGACGCCTCGGGCCTCACCTCGGCCGCCCTGGCCCGGCGCATGGGGTGGAACGAGGTCGCCGCGATCAGCCCCCGCCTCGCCGCCGACAAGGGCGCCCTGCGACTGATCCTGACCTCGGGCGAGGAGGTTATGGTCGATCTTTCGGCGGTCGGCGTCTCGCGCGAGCCGATCGTCGCCTTCATCGAGACCCTTCGCCCGGGCCTGCTGGACGACGCGCCGCTCGACCTTTCCGGACCCAGCGTCGCCGCCCGCATCGCCTCGGCCGAGAGCGAGCCCCCCGCCTTTGAAGGCCCGCCCATCGTCCGGATGACCGCGACCCTGCTCGAGGAGGCGCAAGAGCGCCGCGCCTTCAGGGCCAGGGTCGAGGAAGGCCGGTCCAGGCGGCGAGGACCGACGCCATGACCGACAAGCCCCCTCTGAGCAAGGTCGCCGACGGCGTCCTGACCCGCCTGCCCACCACTGACATCGCCAGGGAGATGACGACCACGGCGATCTGGTGCGGTCTGGCCCTGGGCGTCTGGGGCGGATCGCCGGAGGTCGGCTCGCCGCTGTTCGTCGCCGGCCTGGTCGCGGGCGCGGCCTTCTGGTTCGCCAACCGCCGGGAAGACGCCCCCGACCAGCCTGAGCCCGGCGTCTGGCGCGCCAGCCGCAAGACCCTGTTCCAGGCGCGGTGGAAGCGCCGCGTTCCGTTCGGCGGCCTGGGCATCGGCCTGCTGCTGGCCGGACAGTCGTGGTGGTACGGCGACGCCTGGGGCGTGGCCTACGCCCTGGCCCTGTGCGGTGGCTTTAGCTGGCTGGCCTGGCGACGTCCGCCGCTGGAAGACTGGGTGGAGCTGCGGATCGACGCGGCGGGGCTCTATGCCCGCGAGTTCGGCTACACCATTCCCTGGCCGGTGTTGCAGGCCGTGCGGCCCCGCGCGCGGCATCGGGCGGGCCGGCTCGGCTTGCGGCTCGGCCCCAACGCCCTGCCCGGCCTGGACCGCGCCGACCAGGCCGTGGGCCGCGACGTCGAGATCGACCTTTCGTCCCTGGCGGTCGGGGTCGACGTCGTCCGCGCCGAGATCTTCCGCTATCGCCCCGACCTCGAGGCCGGTCCGACGCCCGACGCCCCGCCCGATTCCATTGTCACGCCGATTCCCGGCGCCTCCGGCGAGGCCGCCGACCTCGACGATGGCGCCATGGCCGCCGTCGCGATGCTGGCCGTGGCCCAGAACCCGGCCCTGGCCCTGATCGCGCTCAGCAACACCAGCGACCGTTAGGCGGCCGTCAGGTGCGCGCCAGCCGCCATGCGGCCGCGCATCCGACCAGCGCCAGCGGAACGAAGGCCCCGAACAGCCAGGGGCCGTGGACGAAGGCGGCGGCCGGATCGATGCCGTGGCCGAAACCCAGCAGGTTGGCCATGGCCCCGGCGGCGGCCGAGCCGGCCGCCCCACCGATCAGCTGCACCGTCGGCACCGCCGAAGAGGCTAGGGCCTGCTCTTCGACCGGCGCGCCGGCGATGGTGCGGCGGGCCAGGAACGCCCAGCAGAGGCCAAAGCCGCAGCCGACGGCCAGCAGCGACAGGCCCGTGCTCCACAGGCCGCCGCGCGTGACCGCCAGAGCGGCCAGCGCCACCCCGACCAGGATCACCAGCGCGCCGGCGCGGATGGCCAGGGGCTCACGCTTAGCCTTCAGCCGGGCCACCAGCATGGCGCAGACGGTCCAGCCGGCGGCGATGCCGCCGGTGACATAGCCGGCGACCAGGGGCGAGGCGCCGTGGCGGGCCTGGATGAAGGCCGGGCCATAGACGGTGAAGCCGATGGCGGCGGCCTCGCAGGCGAACATGGTCAGAAGGCCAAGGCCGGTGGCTGTCGACAGGTCGGCGGCCGAGCGCGGCAGCAGGCGGTCGGGCGAGGCGCGGTTCACGGCCAGCATCGCCGCCATGGCCACGACGCCGAGCACCGCGCAGGCGCCCGCCACGGCCGGCGAGGCCACCACACCGGCCGCGCCGATCAGGCCGACGCCGACGACCAGCAGCAGCAGCTGGCGACTGGGAATGCGGGTGCGGCCGGCCTCGCGCTTCTCGCCCGGCAGCATGGCCAGCACGGCGACGACGAAGATCACGCCCTGGATGACGAAGGCCCAGAACGCCCCGCGCCAGAAGCCGGCGGCGGCGAACAGCCCGCCCAGCATCGGCCCCAACAGGGTCGCCCCGCCCCACACCCCAGCCACCGCGCCATAGACGCGCGGCCACAGGCTTTCGGGGAACAGGGCGGTGATCGCCACGTAGCACAGCGCCACCACCGCCCCCGCGCCCAGGCCCTGCACCAGGCGGCCGGCGACGAAGGTGACGAAGTCGGGGGCCAGGGCGCTCATGGCGCAGCCGATCGCGTAGACCACGCCGGCGAAGGCCGTGGCCCGCCGCAGGCCCAGGCCTTGCGAGAACTTGCCGCTGCACGCGCCGGCGACGATCGAGCCGATCAGGTAGGCCGCCACCGACCAGCCGAAATACTGGTGGCCGCCGATCTCGCGGGCGACGCTGGGCATGATGGTGGCGGTGACCAGGGTGTCGGCGGCGTTCAGCCAGATGCCCAGGCACAGCAGGCCAAAGCGCGGCAGCAGGGCGCGGTCGAGCAGGGCGGCGCGGTCGGCGGACATCCAAGGTCTCTGGTGCGATCCTTGCGGACCGGGCAGGCGGTCATGCCCTGTTCAGCGCCGGCCGCCAAGGCCGTGCGCGCCATCCTCGCCCTGCGGCGAGCACTGCGTGGCGAAACCTCCGCTCCGACCGGCCGTTGCAGCCTGGGTGAAACCCGCTTCGCCCCAGGCCCTGGCGCTGGCCGAGATCGGCGGCCTGCTGCTCGACGCGGCCCTCGTCGGCCTGCTCGTCTTCGCGCTGGTCGACCGCATCGCGCCGCCTCAGGACCTGGCCTGGAAGCCGTTCTCCATCGACCAGCCGCTGGGCCTGGCGACGCAGGCCAAGCTGGCCAGGATCGGCGCCGATCCGGCCGCCTGCCGCGCGGCCCTGCGCGACGTCGGGATCACACCCGTCGACCAGCCCGTCCGAGAAGACGGCTTCTGCTCGACGCGCGACACGGTGCGGGCCCAAAGCCGCCTCTCGCCGGCCGCGCCGGTGATGACCTGCCCGCTGGCGCTGCGCTATGCGGTCTGGGAACGGCAGGTGCTGGACCCCGCCGCCGAACACCTGCTGGACAGCGATCTGGTCAGGGTCGAGCACCTGGGAACCTATGCCTGCCGGACGATCTACGGCCGCGAGGGCGAACGCCCCAGCCAGCACGCCAGCGCCTCGGCCCTCGATGTCTCCGGCGTGCGCCTGGCCGACGGACGCCGGCTGACCATCGCGGCAGATTTCCACAAGGACAGCCCCGAGGGCCGCTTCCTGCGGGTCGCCCGGGCCGGCGCCTGCGAGCTGTTCGGCGCGGTGCTGGGCCCCGACTACAACACAGCCCACGCCGACCACCTGCACCTGGACCTCAGCCCCTACCGCCTGTGCCGCTGAAACCGCGACAATAAGCGCGGCCCCGGCGCGCACGCGGGGGTGCGACAGGCTCGCAACGCGCGCTATAGTTGGTCGAGTACCCGACGCGTAGATTCTGGAAATCCCGCCGATGCCGCACGCTGTCCTGGTGATCGACGACGATCCCCTGATCCGCGACTTCGTCGACCTGGTGCTGAGCCAGTCAGGCCACCGGGTCTCGGCCGCGCCCAACGGCGCGATCGGGCTGGAGGCTCTCAGCCACGTCCGCGCCGACCTCGTGCTGCTCGACATCCAGATGCCCGGCATGAGCGGGCTGGAGATGCTGCGGCTGATGCGCAAGCATCGCAGGCTGCGCACGCCGGTGATGATGATCACCGCCCGCGGCGACATCGACACCGTCAAGCTGGCCCTGAACGAGGGCGCCAACGGCTATATCGTCAAGCCGTTCACCGCCGCCGACCTGTCCAAGCGGGTCAACGCCCTGCTGAGCCACGAGCCCAAGGCCGCTCCGCCGCCGCCCGCGCCGGTCCCGACGCCCGCCGCGCCGCGCCAGCCCGACACCTTCGAGATCGACTAGCCGTCCGGCCGGATCGAGACGCGTTGCAGGGCGTGCTGTCCTCCCGGCAACAGGAAATCCACGACGTATCCGCCTTCGCGATCACGCAGCAGTCGCCGGCAGCGACGCTCGTCGAAGCCGGTGACGCACACCTGATCACCCGTGACGACATAGGCTCCCACCACGGGCGCGCGGTGGAACACGACATATCTGCCGTCGGCCCCGAAGATTTCATCGCCCTCGCCCCCGCCGTACGAGAACCTCGCGTCGACCACCGTCGCCTTGAGCTCCTCGCCGGTCAGCAGCTTCAGCCCTTGCGGTTCTCCCGCGAGCATAAGGCTCGCCAGCAGGATCATCATCCGGCCGCCCCCTTCGATCGTCGGACTATCGCAGGAAGAGGATAGCGCGATCCAGAAGCGATCGCCTCGTCAGGCGCGCACGCCGGCGGCCTTCCGCGAGCGCGTCGCCGTGCGCGCCTGGGCGGCGACCACCACCTGGGCCAGGATGGTCAGCAGGTTGCGCATGTCGATCGGCTTGGCGACGTGGGCGTCCATGCCCGCCTCCAGGCAGGTGCGGATCTGGGTGCTCATCACGTCGGCGGTCAGGGCGACGATCGGCAGGTTGCGCCAACGCGGATCGGCGCGCAGGCGGCGCGTGGCCTCCAGTCCGTCCATCACCGGCATGTTGACGTCCATCAGCACGATGTCGAAGGCCTCGGCCTCGACGGCGGCCAAGGCCTCCTGGCCGTTCTCGACCTCGACCAGCTCGCAGCCGAACGGCTCGAGGAACAGACGGATGACCCGGCGGTTGACCGGATGGTCGTCGACCACCAGCACCCGCCGCCCGCCCAGCGAGGCCAGGGCGTCCAGCTCGAACACCGCGGCCGGCGCTTCGGCCAGCGCCGTCGGGACCGCGGCCTCGGCTAGGTCAGCCATGAACTTCAGGGTGAACAGCGAGCCCTCGCCCTCGCGGCTGCGCACATTGACCGAACCGCCCATCAGCTCGGCCAGCCGCCGGGTGATGTTCAGCCCAAGGCCCGAGCCGCCGTAGTTGCGGGTGGTCGAGGCGTCGGCCTGGGTGAAGGCGCCGAACAGCTTGTCCAACGTGGCCGAGTTCATGCCGATGCCGGTGTCGCTGACCGTCAGGCGCACGGCCTGGCGGCCGCTGTTGGGCTCCAGGGCGCAGGCCAGGGTCACCTCGACCCGGCCCTCGCTGGTGAACTTCAGGGCGTTGGACACCAGGTTGGCCACGCACTGGCGCACCCGCACGACGTCGAACATCAGACACGGCGGCGCGTCGCCGTCGATGTTGAACGACAGGACGATGCCCTTCTCGCGCGCCGTCGGCTGGAAGCCGTTGACCAGGCGGCTCACCGTCTGGACCAGGTCGCCGGCGGTGGGGGCGATTTCCAGTTTGCCGGCCTCGATCTTCGACAGGTCGAGGATGTCGTTCAGCAGCACCAGCAGGGTCTCGCCGGAGTCGATCAAGAGGTCGACCTGCTCGCGCTGGCCCGCGTTCAGCGCATCGGCGCGCAGGGCCTGGGCCATGCCCAGCATGCCGTTCAGCGGGGTGCGCAGCTCGTGGCTCATCACCGCCAGGAACGACGACTTGGCGTCGCTGGCGGCCTCGGCCCGGCCGCGGGCGTCCTTCAGGTTGGCCTGGGCCCGGCGCATGTAGACCGCCCAGCCGATCCCGCCGACCACAAGCAGGGCCATCAGGGCGGCGATCACGCCGGTGGCCTGGGCCAGGCGCCGGGTCAGCTCGACCTCGGCGGTCAGGCGGCGGCTCTCGCTGCGCTTGGCCCGCAGCTCGGCCTCGAGGGCCGACGAGATCTGGGCGGCGGTGGCGGCCTGGGTGGCGCTGGCCTCGCGGGCGTGGGTGGCGCGCCAGCGGTCGAACAGGGCGAAGGCGTCCTTGCCGCGCCCTTCGGCGTTGGCGATGTAGGCCTCGACCAGCAGGCGGCCGATCGGATCGGGGCGCGCCGCGCGCGGCGGCGCCTGGTCGAGCACGGCGAGGTCCGCGCGGGCCCGGGCCGCATATCCGGTGCGCGCCAGGGCCTTGGCCCTCAGGCGCAGCATCGACACAGACACCCGGTCGCGCGGCGCGGCCAGAGCCGGGCCGGCGTCGACCAGGCAGCGCAGCACCGCGCGCGGATCGTCGCGGGCGTCGGCGATCACCGCGCACAGGTTCTGGTCCCAGGTCAGCAGGTCCTGGTCGCGTGTGGCCTCGCTCATCCGGTGATGCATGTCGGCGAACTGCTCGGCGGCCTGGATCTCGCCCAGCTCGGCGGCGGTGTAGGCGATGTCGTACAACCGCTCGATCTTGCGCATGTAGAAGGCGTCGCGCTCGTCCAGCCGCGCGGCCTCGGCCATGTGGTCCAGGGCCCCGTCCTTGTCGCCGATTTCCGACAGCGTGTAGGAGTGCACCTGGTGGGCTTCGGCCAGCAGCGGCCGGGCGATGGAGCCGCGCTCCTCCAGGTCCTCGAACAGCTCGCCGGCGAACTGGCTGGCCTGGGTCCAGCGGCCGCTGCGGGCCAGCAGGCGGATGCGCTCGACCCCGGCCATCAGGCCGATCTCGCGGCCCGAGCCCTCCAGGAACCGGGCCCAGCGGGCGTCGTCGACACCGCTCGGACCGCGGGTCTCCAACTCGTAGGCGGCCTCCATCATCTCGGCCAGGGTGGTCAGCTCGGCGTCGTCGTCGGCGCGGGCGGTGGCCCGCACCGTGGCGATCCAGTCCTTGAAGGCCTGGTCGACGTGATTGCTCTTGTAGGCGTAGAGCACCCGCCACAGGGCGTAGAGCCGCGTGTCGCCCCGCTGACGCAGCGCCCGGCGGCCGGCCCGTTCGACATCCTCGTTGGCCTGCGGCGCAGGCCCGGCCCGCTGGACGCCGATCTCGCGATAGAGCGTCTGCAGCTTGCCGGCCTGCCCGCCGATCTCCGGCGACGCGGCGCGGGCCGGCAGGACGCCGGCCAGGGCGACGAGCGCGAGCAGCAGGGGAAGGATGCGCTTCAAGCGGCGGGTCCTCGATTGACCCGTACCTCCTAGCGGCAACCTCTTATGCTGGCGGTTAATTTCTGGCGGGGCGCGACCCTGAGCCGCACCAAAAACCGTCGTTATCGCGCCTCGGTGGAGCTTGGCTCAGATGGTCGCCCCGCCGTCCACCACCAGGGCTTGCCCGGTCATGAAGCTGCCCGCGCTTGACGCGAGGTAGACCGCCGCCCCGGCGATCTCGTCCGGCTCGCCGATCCGGCGCAGCGGCACCCCGGCGGTCGAACGCTCCAGGGTCTTGGGATCGTCCCACAGGGCTTTTGCGAAATCGGTCTTGATCAGGCCCGGCGCGATGCAGTTGACCCGCACGTTGTCGGGACCGAACTCGTGGGCGAGGTTGCGAGCCAGCTGGAAGTCGGCCGCCTTGGAGATGTTGTAGGCTCCGATGATGGCGTTGCCGCGCAGGCCGCCGATCGAGCTGACGATGACGATCGCGCCGTCCTTCCGCTCGCGCATCTCCGGCGCGACCATCGAGATCAGCCAGTGATTGCTGATGATGTTGTTGTCGAGGATCTTGCGGAACTGGTCGTCGCTGATCCCGGCCAGCGGGCCGTAATAGGGATTGCTGGCGGCGTTGCAGACGCAGACGTCGACGCGGCCGAAGGCGGCGCGGGTCTCGTCGACCAGGCGCTGCAAATCCTCCTTCGAGGCGATGTTGGCCGGCACGGCGATGGCGGTTCCTTGGCCATGCTTTTCATTGAGCGCCGCCGCCACCTCCTCGCAGGGACCGGCCTTCCGCGACGAGATCACCACCTTGGCGCCGTGCTCGGCCATGCGCTCGGCGATCGCCTTGCCGATCCCGCGCGAGGACCCGGTGATGATTGCCACCTTGCCGGACAAGTCGAAGAGGCTCACGGCGCGCTCCCTAAACGTTTGTTTGAATTGCCGGCACAGTGGCCCCGGGGGCGAGGCGGGTCAACCGGCTTCGGAAAAATGCGGCGGGGCGTGTCGGGACGGGTCGACCTCCCACGTCCTTGGGCCGAACACTGCTTCCAACGACACGGAGAAGACGCCATGGCTCTCGACGCCGCCGCCCCGCAAGCCGCCGCTCACGAACTGATCCTGACCCGGATCATCGACCAGCCGGCCCAAAAGCTCTTCAAGTGCTGGACCACGCCCGAGCTGCTGCCCGAGTGGTTCTGCCCGCCGCCCTGGCGCGTCAGCCACGCGCAGATGGACGTGCGCACCGGCGGCTCCAGCCTGATCGTCATGAGCGGCCCCAACGGCGAGGAGATGCCGAACCAAGGCGTCTATCTGGAGGTGGTCGAGAACCAGCTGATCGTCTTCACCGACGCCTTCACCAGCGCCTGGGTCCCCTCCGACAAGCCGTTCATGGTCGGCATCGTCCGCTTCGAGGACCTGGGCGGCGGCCAGACCCGCTACACCGCCATCGCCCGCCACTGGTCGGCCGAGGACAAGGCGATGCACGAGCAGATGGGCTTCCACGAAGGCTGGGGCGTCGCCGCCGACCAGATGGCGGCCCTGGCGGCGAGGCTTTAGGGGGAACTACTCTCCCTCTTCTCCCGTCATTCCCGCCACAAGGGCGGGAATGACGGGCGGATAGGTAAGCGCCAGATAACCTACCGCCCCTCCCCCGCCAGCTTCTCGTAGTAATCCGCCAGCACCTTGAAGGCGGCCTTGCGCCGGCCGGCAGGCGAGATCAGGCCCTTGCGGTTCCAGCCCTGCTGGTAGACCGGGTGCTGGCGGCGGGGCGAGCGGAAGTCCTTGAGGATCCACGGCGACATGCCGCGAAGGGACGGCGCGTTGGCGGCCATGGCCAGGGTCTGGATGTAGTAGCGGGCCTGGAAGTCCTCGGAGAACTTGCGCAACAGCGCCGGGTCGCTGAAGCCCGCCAGGGCGTCGGCGCCGAACTCGGAGAACACCATAGGCTTGTCGGTGGGCCGCCAAGCGATCCTGGCCACCGCGTCGAGGCCGTCGTCGGAGTACCAACCGGCATAGGTGTTGACCGCCAGCACGTCGAGCTTGGCGGCCAGCGGATCGTCGATGCCCATCACCTGCCTGCCGCCCTCGATCTTGCGGTCGGCCAGCAGGGCGGCGGTGACCAGGCGGGTGTCGTCCAGCGCGCGGACGTCGTCGGCCAGGGTTCCCAGGAAGGCGTTGCGGGCGTCGCTGATCGGGGTCTCGTTGGCCACGCTCCACAGCACGATCGAGGCGCGGTTGCGATCGCGGCGGATGGAGTCGGCCAGCATGTCGCGCGCCAGCTTCAGGGTGCGGGCGTTGCCGAAGTCGACCAGCCAGTAGATCGGGATCTCGCTCCAGACCAAGAGACCCATTTCGTCGGCCAGGCGCGTGGTCACCTCCGAGTGCGGATAGTGGGCCAGGCGCACGAAATTGGCGTGCAGGCCGTCGCGCGCCTCGGCCAGCAGGGCGTGGGCGGAGGCGTCGGTGATGGTGCGGGCCGGGTACTCGCCCAGTTCCTCCTCGTGCAGGCAGATGCCGCGCAGGAAGACCGGCCTGCCGTTGACCAGGATCTCGCCGCCGCGCACCTCGACGGTGCGGAAGCCGACGCGATCGGTCAGCACGTCGTCGCCGGCCTCGACGCGGACGTCATAGAGCGCCGGCGCGCCGGGCGCCCAGCGCTTCAGGCCCTTGGGCGCGGGGGTCGACAGCCTGGCCACGCCGTCCGAACCGGCCTGGCCGGAGAGGGTGAGATTCAGACCCGCGACCTTGACGCTGACCGTCTGGCCTGCGGCGGCGGGACCGTCCAGGCGCACGTCGGCGGCGATCGCCTTGCCGTCGCGGGTCAGGCGCACCCAGGCCTCGTCGACGAAGGTGGCGGGGGTGATCACCAGCCGCACCGGCCGGGTGATGCCGCCGTAGTTTTCCCAGTCGGTGACCGGCGGCGGCGCGCCGTCGACGGCGGGGGTGGAGTCGACCCCGACCGTCACCTGGTTCTGGCCGCCGCGCAGCAGCCTGGTCACCTCCAGCGAGAACGGGGTGAAGCCGCCCTCGTGCTCGCCCACGGCCTGGCCGTTCAGATAGACCTTGGCGGTGTAGTTGGCGGCCTCGAAGCGCAGGAAGGCCCGCTGGCCGGGCTTCAGCGCCGGCGTCTCGAACCGCCGCTGGTACCACACGAGGCCCTGGTAGTGGCGCATCTCGGGCGCGTGGGTCAGCCACGAGGCCGGCAGGGTCGCGGTCGGCGAGCGCTGCATGTCGTATTCATAAAGCGCCTTGGGATCGGCGCGGGTCACCTGCTCGACGTCGCTGTCGTCGTAGCGTCGGTGGCCGACGCCGGGCGGGCCGCGATGGAAGCCGGCGATCCCGTCGCGATAGGGGTCGACCGAATAGTTCCAGGTTCCCGACAGGTCCTGGCCGTCGCGCCGGTCGGCCCGCGTAAGGGTCGGCCCCGCCTGCGCCGCCGACGCGGCCATGACCAGCACGGCCGCGGCCGCCAGAACGCGCTCGAACACCCGCCGCATCCACCTCTCCCTGCCTTCGCAACGCTGGTAATGCCAACGTTGTCATTGTGCGGGATATTGGTCAGGCCGGTTGCAAGTTGTCTAGGCCTCGGTGCGTCCCCATCCGCCCCCGTCATTCCCGCCCTCGTGGCGGGAACCCCTCTGTCAGCCGTAGGGGCGGGAGGGGCGGCGCGCCCAGCACGCCGCTTGCGACGCCCTTGCGAGCGGAACCAGAGTTTCCCGCCACAAGGGCGGGAATGACGGGAGACAAGGAGTTAGGTTCGCGCGCCCCTCAAGCCTTCGGGCACTTGGCCCCGGTGTCGATCCAGGCCTTGATGATCTCGCCGAACTGACCTTGCGTGCCCGGCGCCGGCTTGCGGCCCTCGCCGGGGTTCCAGCCCCAGCCGACCAGGTGGTCGCGGGCCATGTGCTCGTGGATCTGGGCCAGGGTCTTGCCGCCGTTGCGGGCCGGATCCTTCAGCTGGGCGCAGATCGCGCCCAGCGACTTGCCCTGCCAGGCCATCTCGGCCGGGGCCAGCGCCCAGTGCGGATCGCCGGGGATGCTTTTGACCTGCTGGCCGAAGGTCCTGACATTGGCCGGGCCGTGGCACGACAGGCAGGGCATGCCCGGGGGGCCATGGCCGCTCTGGCCGGCGACCATCGGCGGATTGTGCGGATGCAGGTCGTCGCCCTGGGTGGGCGCGCGGGTCGCCGGGTGGCAGTTGAGGCAGCGCGGGCTCTGGATCACCTTGCCGGCCTCGGTGAACAGGGCGACCGAGCGGGCGGCCGGGTCCTTGATCGACTGGAAGCTGGCGACGGTCTTCAGGCTTTCGGCCGACGCAGCGGCGGGCGCGGGACCGGCCGCGCCCTGGGTCATGGCGATCACGGCGCCGCCCGCGAGGGTCAGGCCGGCGGCGAGCATCACGGTGGCGAGACGCATGGCGTTGTTCTCCCGCTTGCCCAGCCGCAACGGCCAAGTCAGGCCTTGGTTGCTTTCCGTAGGAAGCTGTCGATCCAGCCGGCGATGCGGTTGCTGTCGTTGGGCGCGGCCAGCGAGGCCACGGCCGCGTCGGCCTGCTCCTGCGAGAAGCGCGTGCCGCGCCGGCTTTCGATCAGCGCCGTGGCGTAGGCGGGATCGAACTCCGGGCGGAACTGCATCGAGATGGCCTTGTCGCCATAGGCCAGCACGCCGAACGGGGTGAAGTCGCTGCCGGCCAGCACCTGACCGCCCGGCGCCAGGGCCACGACCTGGTCCTGGTGCGAACCGGGGGCGCTGACATGGGCCACGTCGTCCATCCAGGGCGCGGCGTTCGAGACCGAATAGCTCTGCAGGCCGATGCCCCAGCCCTTGTCGGACTTCACCGCGCTGCCGCCGAAGGCCTCGGCCATCACCTGGTGGCCAAAGCACACCCCGACCAGCGGAACCTGGTCGCGGGCGCTGGCCAGGAAATCCTTCAGCGGGTCGATCCAAGGCAGGTCGTCATAGACCCCGGCCGAGCTGCCGGTGACGACATAGGCGTCGCAGGCGTCGAGCGCCTTGGGCAGCACGCCGGCCTGGACGTCGAAGGTCGCGTAGTCGTGGACAGGCCCCAGCAGGCGCTGGAACATGCCGCCGTAGCGGCCATGGGCGGAGATCAGGCTTTCGGGCGGTTCGCCCGTTTCCAGGAGGCCGATGCGCATCGAAGACAATCCTATCGCGTCGCGCCGGGCTTCCACAGCACGTCGCTCGCGCCGTCGGAATTGGCGCGCCGCGCGGCCACGAACAAGAGGTCCGACAGCCGATTGAGATATTTCAGCGCCGGCTGGCCGACGATCTCGCCCTCGGTCGCGGCCAGGGCCACGCAGGTGCGCTCGGCCCGGCGGCAGACGGTGCGGGCCACGTGCAAGGCGGCCGACAAGGGCGAGCCGGCCGGCAATACGAACGAGGTCAAGGGCGAGAGGCGTTCGTTGATCAGGTCGATCTCGGCCTCCAGCCGCTCGACCTGGGCTTCGATGACGCGCAGCGGCTCCCATTCGGGCTTTTCGTTCTGCTCGGGCGTGGCCAGGTCCGCGCCCAGGTCGAAGAGGTCGTTCTGGATCCGCTCGAGCATGGCGTCCAGTTCGGCGTCGCCGCCGGCGTGCTGGCGGGCCACGCCGATGAAGGCGTTGGTCTCGTCGACGCCGCCATAGGCCTCGACCCGCAAGCTGGCCTTGCTGACCGGCTCGCCCGTCGACAGCCGGGTCGAGCCCTTGTCGCCCGTGCGCGTATAGATGCGGTTGAGCACGACCACGCCGTTACCTCCTGAAACAAAGCTGCAAAATCAGCCGGCTACAGCTTTACCGGTGGCTCCACCAGAAAGCGGCCACCAGGACCAGCACGGCGACGAACTGCAGCACCACGCGCAGGCGCATCAGCCGGTTGGAATAGGAGCGGCCGAAGTCGCCGCCGCGGAAGAGGGCGTAGATCCCCACGCACAGCGTCGCCAGCACGGCGAACAGGGCGACGGGGATGGCGATTTGGAAAAGGTTGGCCATGGCGCCCAACCTAGGCCGCTCGCCTCATGAACGCCAGCGCCGCCCCGCTCGCCTCAAAATCGCAAAACACGTTCGCCGAGTGTGTTCGTTGAGCGCATTTGACGCATCGACGGATGAGCAGCGCTACCATAGAACGATTTCCAGCAAAGTTTGACAGACTTTGACACGTTTTGTGGGTTGAAAAGCCTTGTTTGCAAGGGTAGACGGCCCCACCTGAATTCACAGTGCGCGTTCGTTGAACATGATCGACGCCAAGCCGCGGATCGTTCAGCGCAGTTTGTTCCCGCGGCCGGCCTGGAGAGAGAAATCATGTCGCAGAGCGCACGGCTCGCCGCGGCCCCATCCGAGAGGGACGAAGCCCTCGCGGAAGTCCGCCAACTGATCATCGACCTTCGAGACGCCGCCCAGGATGGGCGCGATCTCGCCCGCCGCTACGCCGACGTCCTGCAAAACGTCGTCGACGAGTATTGCATCGAATTTGAGAAGCGCGCCGAAGCCGCGCTCGCCCGCCTGGAGGCCGCCGCATGAGCTTTGTTTCCGTCAACATCGAGTCCGGTTCCGAAACCCCGGTGAAGCTGACCCGCCGCGCGCTGGCCAAGCAGCGCACCCGCGAACGCGTCCTGTCGGCCGCCCGCCGCCTGTTCAGCGAACGCGGCTACGAAGGCGCCACGATCCGTGACATCGCCCAGGCCGCCGGCATGTCGACCGGCGCGGTGTTCGCCAGCTTCTCGGACAAGTCGGAACTGTTCGACGAGATCCTGACCGCCGACTACGAAGTCATCTACGCCCAGATGAAGCAGGCCGCCCGCGAAGGCGAGACCGTCGCCGACGCCCTGATCGGCCTGTTCGGCGTGGCCTACAGCTTCCACCTGGAGCAACTGCCGCTGCTGCAAGCCAGCATCGCCGTCAGCTGGACCCGTTCGGACGCCGCCGAAAAGCGCGCCCGCACCGATATCAAGCACCTGTTCGCCCTGATCACCGACGCTCTGGAGCGCGGCGTGCAGGCCGGCGAACTGAAGGCCGACGTCGACGCGAAACTCGTGGCCGAGATCGCTTGGGACGTGTATGTCGCCAACTACCGCCGCGCCGTCTACGACGGCTGGACGGTCGAAAACCTGGTGGCTCACCTGCGTGAACAGCTGAAGCTGATCCTCGCCGGCGTCCGCGCCTAAGGACGGTTCCGCCGGGGGGCGGAAACGTCGCCCGGTCGTCCAGGTCAACGACAATAAGAACGAGACATGCGCCCGTTGGGGTCGGGCGTGCGTTTCGATGTTTTGAAATCAGCGCTGCGTGTCCGGAGGGGGAACTGCGTGGGCGTACGCGACGAACAGAAACAGGCGACGCGCGAGCGCGTGCTCGAAGCCGCGCGAGACCTGTTCAACGAGACCGGTTACGAGGAGACCACGATCCGCGCCATCGCCGAACGGGCGAGCGTGTCGGTGGGCAGCGTCTTCACGACCTTTGCGTCCAAGGCCGAGGTTCTCAGCCACGTGATGGAGCGCCGCCTAGGCGATCTCTATGCCGAATTCGACCGGGTGCTGCCGTTCCTGCGCGGCTCCACGGCCGACCGGCTGTGCTCGATCTTCGCCATCCACTACGAGTTCGAGACCCGGCGCGTGCGGCTGTTCCTGGCCCATATCGCCGCCTCCTACAGCCCGAGCAACGACCCGGGGGTTACCCCCTACGGCCGTAACGAGCGGCTGTCGGACATGCTCGAACAGGTGCTGCAGGAGGGCGTAGCGCGCGGCGACGTGCGGCCCGACCTAGACTTTCCGCTGACCGTGGAAGTGCTCAAGGCCTGCTACGCCTCCAACTACCGCCTGGCCGCCGCCCGCGGCGCCAATGCGGCCGAGATGTCGGCCGTCATGGACAGGCAGGTCGGGCTGATCGCCAGCGGCTGGGCGCCGCGCTGACGACGGCCTGACCGGGACATCCCTTCGAACGCCTTGCAAGCCGCCCTCCGAAAGGAGGGCGGCTTTTGCTTTGCCGGCTCACCCGCCCCTTGAGTTATCCACAGCCTCATATATAACTATCTGGTCAGTTATATAGCGAGAGCCGAGACCATGCAGCCAGGCCCGCCCAAATGGCGACGGCGCAGCGAGGCCCGGCCGGGCGAGATCGTCCAGGCCGCGCTGGAGGTCTTCGCCGAGCGCGGCTTCGCCGGCGCCCGGCTGGACGAGATCGCCGCCAGGGCCGGCATCTCCAAGGGCGCGCTCTATCTCTATTTCGAGACCAAGGACGACATCTTCCGCGCCGTGGTGCGCGAGGCCGTCGCGCCCAATCTCGACGTGGTCGAGGCGGTGCTGGCCCAGGCGACCCTGCCCTTCCCCGACCTGCTGCGGATGGTCTTCGCCCGCATCGTCCAGCTGATCGGGACCTCGCGCCTGGGCGCGGTGGCCAAGCTGGTCATCGGCGAGTCGCGCAACTTCCCCGAACTGGCCCGCGTCTGGCACGACGAGGTGGTCAGCCGCGCCCTGACGCTGATGAGCGGCGCCATCGCCCGCGCCCAGGCGCGCGGCGAAGTCGCGCCGGGCGATCCGCGCCTCTACGCCTTCAGCATCGTCGGCCCGATCCTGATGGGGGTGATCTGGAAGGAGACCTTCGTGCCCGTCGGCGCCCCGGCCATGAACCTGGAGGCCCTGGTCCGCCAGCACGCCGACACCGTGCTCCTGGGCCTGACCCCGCATACGGAGGCAGGCGCATGAAGCCCGCCGCCCGCATCGCCGCCGTCGTCATCGGGATCGGCGTCGTCGGCTTCGTGGGCTGGCGGCTGCTGGGCCCCGACACCCACCGCCCCCGCCGGCTGTCGGGCTATGTCGAGGGCGAAACCCTCTATGTCGCCGCCGCTTCGGCCGGGCCGGTCAGCGCCCTTTCAGTACAGCGCGGCGATCGGGTAAAGGCCGGCCAGCCGCTGTTCGCCCTCGACGCGGCCCAGCTGACCGCCGCCCGCGACCAGGCCGCCGCCCAGCTGGAGACCGCGCAAGCCCAGCTGCGCGACGCCGAGAAGGGCCAGCGCCCGCAGGAACTGGCGGTGTTCGACGCCGAGCGCGCGGCCGCCGAGGCGGCGATGCGTCAGGCCCAGGCCGACTACGACCGCATCGCCCCGCTGGTCGCCAGGGGCATCTACGCTCCGGCCCGGCTGGACCAGGCCCGCGCCGCCCGCGACACCGCCCGCGCCAACGCCGTCGCCGTGACCCGCCGCAAGGCCGTCGGAACCCTGGGCCAGCGCCCCGACACTGTGGCCGCCGCCGGGGCGGCCGTCGCCTCGGCTCGCCAGGCCCAGGCCGCCGCCCAGGACCGCCTCGACCAGATCAGCCCCAGGGCCCCGGCCCCGGCCCTGGTGCAGGACGTCTTCTACCAGCCCGGCGAATGGGCGGCCGCCAACCAGCCGGTCGTGGCGCTGCTGGCCGATGACCGCGTGCGCCTGCGCTTCTTCGTGCCCGAGGCCGAGATTGCCCGCTATCGCGTCGGCGCCGACGTGCGGTTCTCCTGCGACGACTGCGGGCCCGAGCGCTCGGCGAGGATCAACTATGTCAGCCCGCGCGCCGAGTTCACCCCGCCGGTGATCTACAGCCGCGAGACCCGCCAGCGACTGGTGTTCCTGGTCGAGGCCCGGCCCGCGCCCGGCGCGCCCCTGGCGCCGGGCCTGCCGGTCGACGTCGCGCCGCTGGAGGCAGGAAAGTGAGCGACCTGGCGGTCGACGTCTCGGGGCTGAACAAGAGCTTTGGCCCGCGCCACGTGGTGCAGGACGTGTCGATCCAGGTCGAGAAGGGCCGCATCACCGGCTTCCTGGGCCCCAACGGCTCAGGCAAGACCACCACCCTTCGCATGCTGTGCGGCCTGTTGACGCCCGACAGCGGCGAGGGCGAGGTGCTGGGCTTGGACTTCCGCAAGGAGGCCGAGGCGGTCAAGCGCCAGACCGGCTACATGACCCAGAAGTTCTCGCTCTACGAGGACCTGTCGATCGAGGAGAACCTCGACTTCGTCGCCCGGGTGCACGAACTCCCCCGCCGCCGCGAGCGGGTGGCCGAAAGCCTCGAGCGGCTGGGTCTGACCGCCCGTCGCAAGCAGCTGGCCGGCAGCCTGTCGGGCGGCTGGAAGCAGCGCCTGGCCCTGGCCGCCAGCATCATGCACGGGCCCCGGCTGCTGCTGCTCGACGAGCCGACGGCCGGCGTCGACCCCAAGGCGCGGCGCGAGTTCTGGGACGAGATCCACGCCCTGTCGGCAGAGGGCCTGACCGTCATGGTCTCGACCCACTACATGGACGAGGCCGAGCGCTGCCACGACATCGCCTATATCGCCTATGGCCGGCTGATGGCGCGGGGCACGGCCGACGAGGTGATCGCCCGCTCGGGCCTCGTCACCTTCCGCGGCGAGGGGCCAGGCGCCGACCGGCTGGCGCGGGACTTGGCCACGGCGCCGGGCGTGGCCATGGTCGCCCCGTTCGGCGCAGCCCTGCACGTCAGCGGCGTCGACCGCGCCGCGCTGGAAGCCGCCATCGCCCCCTATCGCAAGCCGCCGGTGACCTGGAGCGAGGTCCAGCCGACGCTGGAGGACGTGTTCATCCGGCTGATGAGCCAGTCGTCGGACAATTTCCAATGAGCGCCGCGGGCGCCAGGGGCCTGTCGGGCGCGCGCATCCTGGCGGTGCTGATCAAGGAGTTCATCCAGCTCACCCGCGACCGGCTGACCTACGCCATGATCCTGGTCATGCCGATCGTGCAGCTTCTGCTGTTCGGCTACGCCATCAACAGCGATCCGCGCGATCTGCCCACGGCGGTGCTGGTGCAGGACCAGGGGCCGATGGCCCGCTCGACCCTGTCGGCCCTGGTCAACAGCGGCTATTTCGAGATCGTCCGCACCGCCTCTTCGCCGGCCGAGCTGGACGACGCCGTGGCGCGGGGCGAGGTGCAGTTCGCCCTGACCATCCCCGCCGACTTCACTCGGCGCGTGGTGCGCGGCGACGGAGCCCAGATCCTGGTCGAGGCCGACGCCTCCGATCCCGCCGCCACCGGCGGGGCGATCGCCGCCCTGGCCAGCCTGCCGCGCACGGCCCTGTCGCGCGACCTGGTCGGCGCGGCCACCAAGCCCGGCGCCGATCCGTTCGAGGTGGTGATCCACCGCCGCTACAATCCGGAAGCCGTCACCGCCTACAACATCGTGCCGGGCCTGCTGGGGGTGATCCTGTCGATGACCCTGGTGATGATGACCGCCCTGGGCGTCACCCGCGAATACGAGCGCGGCACGATGGAGAGCCTCTTGGCCACCCCCGCCCGCCCCATAGAGGTGATGATCGGCAAGCTGGCGCCCTATGTCGTGGTGGGCCTGGTCCAGACGGCGGTGATCCTGATCCTGGCCAGGGTGCTGTTCGCCGTGCCGATGGCCGGCGGCTGGATCGCCCTTGGCCTGGGCGTCCTGCTGTTCATCGTCGGCTCGCTGGCCCTGGGCTTCCTGATCTCGACCGTGGCCCGGACCCAGCTGCAGGCCATGCAGATGTCGTTCTTCTATATGATGCCGTCGATCCTGCTGTCGGGCTTCATGTTCCCGTTTCGCGGCATGCCCGGCTGGGCCCAGGCCCTGGGCAGCGTGATCCCGGTGACCCACTTCCTGCGGGTGGTGCGCGGCGCCCTGCTCAAGGGCCTCGACGTCGTGGCCCTGTGGCCCAGCCTGGGAGCCCTGGCTCTCTTCGTGGTGGTGATCGCCGGCGCGGCCATGGCCCGCTACCGCACGACCTTGGACTAGTTGCCGTCCTCCAGCAGGCGGCGGGCGATGACCTGGGCCTGGATCTCGCCGGCCCCCTCGAAGATGTTGAGGATGCGGGCGTCGGCCAGCAGGCGGCTGGCGGCGTACTCCATGGCGAAACCGTTGCCGCCGTGGATCTGCAGGGCGTTGTCGGCGGCGGCCCAGGCGACGCGGGCGGCGACCAGCTTGGCCATGCCGGCCTCCAGGTCGCAGCGCTTGCCCTCGTCCTTCTGGCGGGCGGCGAAATAGGTCAGCTGGCGCACACCCATGATCTCGGCCGCCATCATGGCCAGCTTGTTGTGCACCCGGGGGAAGGCGAAGATCGCGTCGCCGAACTGCTTGCGGTCGAGCGCGTAGGAAAGCCCGACCTCCAGCGCCGCCTGGGCCACGCCCACCGCCCGCGCCGCCGTCTGGATGCGGGCGCTCTCGAAGGTTGCCATCAGCTGCTTGAAGCCCTGCCCCGGGACGCCGCCCAGCAGGTTTTTGGCCGGCACGGCGAAACCGTCGAAGCCGAGCTCGTATTCCTTCATGCCGCGATAGCCGATGACGCCGATCTCGCCGCCGCTCATGCCCTGGGCCGGAAAATCGTCGCCCTCGACGCCGCGCGGCTTGGGGGCCAGCAGCATGGAAAGCCCGCGATAGTCGTTGGTGGCCGGATCGGTGCGGACCAGAAGGGTCATGACGTCGGCGCGGGCGGCGTGGGTGATCCAGGTCTTGTTCCCGGTCACCACATAGGCGTCGCCCTCCAGCACGGCGCGGGTGCGCAAGGACCCCAGGTCCGAGCCGGTGTTGGGCTCGGTGAAGACGGCGGTGGGCAGGATCTCGGCCGAGGCGATCCTGGGCAGCCAGTATTGCTTCTGGTCTTCCGTGCCGCCGGTCAGGATCAGCTCGCCGGCGATCTCCGAGCGGGTGGCCAGCGAGCCGACGCCGATCCAGGCCCGCGACAGCTCTTCCGAGACCACGCACATGGCGGTCTTGCCCATGCCGCTGCCGCCGTACTCCTCCGGGATGGTCAGGCCGAAGACGCCCAGCTCGCCCAGTTCCTCGACGAGCTCGATCGGGATCAGCTGGTCCTTCAGGTGCCACTCGTGGGCGAAAGGCGTGACCTTCTCCTCGGCGAAGGCGTGGAACTGGTCGCGGATCATCTCGAAGGTCTCGTCGAGACCGGTGTGCTCGAGCGTCGGGCGACCGCGCGCCTCGGCCAGGCGCTGGGCGATGCGGGTCTTCACGCCTTGCGTCCCGCCCTCGACCATCAGCTTCATGACGCCGTTCGAGAACAGCCTGTTCATCACCGCGCGGTCGGTGACCAGGTGGGCGGGACGGACGATCTCGCCCTGGTTCATCGGCACGCCGCCGATCAGCTGGGCGGCGTACTCGGAGAACAGCAGCTGGGCCAAGAGGGCTTCGATCTCGCCGAAACGCCCTTCGGCCTCCAGCCGTTCGGCCCAGCCGGCGACCTGGTTCATCAGCTCGGCATAGGCGGCGTACCAGCCGAAACCGTGGACGGCGTGCTGCTGGGCGTCGGCCAGCTTGCGGTCGATCCTGCCGTCGGGGCCGGCGATGGCGGCCTTCACGGCGGGCCGGGCCTCGGCGACGAAGGTCTCGGCCGAGGTCGCCGCCTCGCGCAGAAGGCCCGTCAGGCCAGGAAGGATCAGGGACGTGGATTCCCGGGCGGCCGCGTCGGCCATGCTCTAACTCCCCTGCGCCGTACTTATGTTTTCAGGCACTGTGATCCCTTTCGCACCTGCGAGCAATGCCGCGACGCAGCATGCGGTTGCGCGAGAGCCGGGATCGGAGAGGCGTGCGCCCGCCCCCGCGAGGGAGCGGGCGCGGGGTCGTCAGTTCGGGTCGGAATTGCCGGCCAGCGCCCACGAGAAGTCAGCGTGGGTGTTGCTGGTGGTGAAGTAGAGCGGGTCGCTGAAGAACGCGATCGGCTTCTTGTAGTCGGCCGGATAGGGGGCGTTGCCGGCGGTGATCACCGCCACCCCGTGGCAGCTCATGCAGTTGGAGGTGATGCCGGCCGGGATGCCGGTGCTGGTCTCCAGATAGGGGTTGAAGCAGACGGTCATGGTCGAGCCGCCCTGGGTGGTCGTCTGGTCGTAGGCCGTGCAGGTGGCGTAGTTGGTCCACGGCCCGGTCAGGCTGGCCGGCTGGCCCTGCTTGCTGCCGGGGAAGCCGTTGGGCGTGTCGGCGCCCGGCTGCCACCAGAAGGTCTGCCAGGTCCAGAACGGGATTTCCTTGCTGTTGACGTGCATGGCCTGCAGCACGGCGAAGTCGCCGGCCACGGCCGCGTCGGCGCCGGTCAAGCTGTTGGCGGTGTTGTAGTCCGCGGCCTCGGCGGCGCTGAGCTTGACCGAATAGAAGGTGCTCATCGGCGCCCACAGGAAGGTCTTGCAGGCGCCGGGGTCGCGGATGCTGGCGATCTCGCGCGGGGTGGCCGGCCGCACCGGGCCCTGGCCTGTCGGGGCCACCAGGACACAGGTGGTCCAGGTCTGGGGCTCGGGGTTCTGGGCGTTGGTCGAGGCCGACGGCCCCTGCCACAGCGGCTGGACCGTCAGGCCCTTGGCGTGAACCAGGCCGAACACCGGCTTCAGCTCGAGGCCGCGCACCGGGAACTCCTGCACGCCGCGGTTCTGGGGCGTGGTGCCCGCCGGCCACGAGGTGTTCAGCTTCTGCATGTCGCTGGTGCTGGAGTAGCGATAGGAGGCGCCGCCCGGACCCGGGTGCGAGGCGTCCAGGAAGGTCGCCGCCTCGGGGCTGAACTTGTTGAACGAGGTCACCGTGGTGTCGAACTTGGTCGGCGTGATGCCGCCCCGGCCGTGGTGGAACTGGTTCGGTTGCTGGAAGACGCGCAGCTTGCGCGGCGCGGCCACGCGCTGGGCCACCGTCGTGGTGGTCGTCGCGGCGGCGGCGCCAGCCGGCGGCGCGGGCGGGAAGACGTCGTTGGTGCCGGCCCAGGTTTCCCAGATCGGCAGCGACTGGCCGTTGAACGACTGGCCCGACGGCTGGGCCATGGCCTGCCAGATCTGCCAGGCGTGGTTGCGCATCGCGGCGATGTCGGCGTTGGCGATCCAGCCGTTGATCGTGGCCGCGGCCACCGGATAGTTCGCCGTGGTCGGCAGCGGCACGGGCGTGATCACCGCCACGTCCAGCAGCGCCTCGGGCTTGGGCGCGGTGGCTTCCGGCGCCTTGTCGCAGCCGGCCAGGCCGGCGCACAGCGCGACGGTCGCGGCCGTCGCAATCGCGATCTTCCTCATGGGTCGGTCCCCTTCCCCGACGCGGGGTTGCGGGCCGCGCCATCAAGGCATCCTAACCCATGAATGCGCCCGATAGTTGTGTATTTGCGCACCACGACTTTCGGGACGCCGCCCGCCGGGTTTCAAAAAAATTCCAACATGAACGAATTCTGTCGAACGACCTGACGGCTCGGTTCAGCTTCGGCCTGCGATGTTGCGTCTCACGGGGCCGACGGCTCCGGACCAATTCAAAGGGACGAAGGATTATCGCCATGCACAAGACCAACAAGATCAAGACGATCGGCCTGACCATCGCCGCCGCCGCCACCGCCTTCACCATGGCTTCGGCCCCGGCCGCCAACGCCGTCGAACAGCGCCTGGGCGGCGTCGTCGGCTGCGACGCCTCGGGCAAGAAGCAGGAAACGGGCGCCGTGATCGGCGGCCTGCTGGGCGCCGTCGCCGGCTCGAACCTGGCCAAGAACGACCGCGGCACGGGCACCGCCATCGGCGCCGTCGTCGGCGCGGGCGCCGGTTCCTACGTCGGTTGCAGCATGCAGAAGAAGCAGGCCTCGAACGACGTCGGCGGCTCCTACAAGACCAGCAACGGCATCAAGATCTCGCACAATGTCGACTCCGCGCCGATGACCAAGATCACCGGCAAGTACGTCGCCCGCTCGAACCTGAACCTGCGCGCCTCGGCCTCGACCCGCGGCATGAAGGTCGGCTCGGTCGTCGCCGGCGAGACCTTCCAGGCCCTGGGCCGCACCGGTGACGGCCAATGGATCCTGGTCGGCCAGAACGGCGTCGGCGTCGGCTACGTCTCCAGCGCCTACGTCTACCGCGCTTAACCGAGGTTCGGGGCGCGCTCCCCAACCCCCGTCCCCGCGCGCTCCGTGCGAGCCCGCCTGGTCCCCCGACCAGGCGGGTTTTTCGCGTTGGGGGCTTGGCCGCCCCCTCACCCTAGCGCGCTGATCCCGCCCAGCCAGGTCTGCCACAGCACCACGAAGCCGCCGTGCAGCAGCACCGCCGGCCACAGCGAGCCGGTGCGCAGCCGCATCAGGGCGCAGGCCAGACCTAGGATCGCCGTGCACAACAGGAAATCCCAGCGCAGGAACGTCGTCGCGTGCGGCAGGAAGGTCAGGGTTTCGAACGGATGCCAGGCCACGTAGAGCGCCGTGGAGACGACGACCCACAGCCGGGGCCGGCGAGTCTCGTCGCGCCCCGGCAGCAGCAGGCCGCGAAACGACAACTCCTCGCCGAGCGCGGGGATGATCCACACCGTCAGAAGCCGCAGCGGCAGGCCGGGCGCGGTTTCGGTCAGCCGATAGAGGCCGGTCGAAAAGCCGATGGCGGCCATCGCCGCGCCGCAGGCCACGGCCGCCAGGGCGCACCAGCGCCAGCCGGCCGCGTCGGGCAGGGTCGTCAGGACGGCGACGAGACGCCGCTGAACGACTCTCAGCTGCGCCACTTCAGCGTGGTTTCCTTGACCGGATTGACGAACGGCCGGGCCTCGGCGCGGCTGGCGGTCCATTCACGCTTCAGCTGCTGGTACCACTTGGCCTGGGTGTCGGCGTCGTCGATCCAGATCAGGGCGGGGTCATACTTCAGCCCCTCGTTCTGCAGGTTCACCATGCGGCCGTCCTGGCGCAGGAACTCGCGGGCGAACGGGGCGATCAGCGCCCGGAAGGCCATCACCGGATGGTCCGACCAGATCAGCTGGCTGATGCGGGTGCTGGTCTCGGTCAGCGGCGTCAGGCAGGTCAGGGCCAGAACCTGACGCTTGCCCACCACGATGTGCTCCCAGCGATAGCCGGGCAGGCGGAAGGTGATCTCGATCTCGGGCGCGCCGCCCAGGATGTCGTACAGGCGGTTGGCCTTGCTGCGTCCGTGGCGGCGCATGACGAAGCCCTCGGGAGACGGCGCGAAGACCTTGGTCTTCTCCGACTGGCGCTTGGACGAGCGCGCCCACCAGGCCTCGTGCACATAGGGCGCGTGGGTGGGGTCCATCAGGCCGACCACCGCGTGGTCCATGTGGGTCTCGAAGATCATCGAGTCGACGATCTTGGCGTCGCCGCCGACCACGCCGGGGAAGGACGGCGGCGGCTCTGGCGGCTCGCCGTCGAACCGCGGGTCGCTGCCGATCCAGACGAACACCATCCCCTGGCTCTCGGCCGCCGGATAGCGCCGCACGCGGATGCGCGAGACCTCGAGACTCTGGTCCGACGTCAGCGACGGGATCGCGGCGCAGACACCGTCCGAACCGAACCGCCAGCCGTGATAGGGGCACTCGACGCTGGAACGGCCGTCGGCCTCCTGCGTCAGCTTGCCGGCCGACAGGGGCGCGGCGCGGTGCGGGCAGACGTCGCGGATCGCGAACACCGTGCCGTCCCTGCCCCGGCTGACCAGCACCGGCTCGCCCAGGAACTCGTAGCGGACCAGCTTGCCGGTCTTCACCTCGCGCGACAGGGCCGCGTAGTACCAGGCGTCGAACAGGAAGCCCTTGCCGAACTTGGCGGGCGGGGCCTTGGCGATCTTGGTCGTCGCGGGTGCGTCGTCGGCGGGCATGAGGCGGTTCTAGCGCCTGTCCGCCCCGGTTTTAAGACCGTGAGACCCCTTACCCGTAAAATCCCCGCGAAAGCGGAGATTCTACGGAAGAGGTGTCAGCGTCCTGCCGTTTCCACCAGCCGCTGATAGAAGCGCACCATCTCTTCCAGGTTGGCCAGGGTCATGTGCTCGTTGGTGCCGTGGATCATCTTGGCGCCGTCCATCGACAGGGTGATCGGCTGGAAGCGGTAGATGTCGTCGGCGATCGGCGACATGAAGCGGCTGTCGGTGGCGGCGATGACGAGGCCCGGCGCGACGGGCGCGCCGCTCTCGTTCCCGGCCAGCGAGGCCAGGGTCTTCCAGCCCTCCGACGTCGTCGACGACACCGGCGAGGGCTCGTTGAGCTGGCGCTCCCAGGTCAGTTGCACCGGCAGGTCGCCGACGGCGCTCTTGGCGCGAGCCATGACGGCGGCCGAACTGTCGCCTGGCGCGATGCGGTAGTTGATCCAGGCCGTGGCGTCTTGGGGCAGCACGTTCTCCTTGGGCGAGCCCTTCAGCATGGTCGGCGCGATGGTGGTGTGCAGCATGGCCGCGCCCGCCGGCGACCTGGCCGTCTGCTGGACCAGCAGCGGCGAGAACAGCCAGCTGTTGGCCGCCGCCATCTTCACCGTCGGCGAGGCGCTGGGGGCCAGCGACTTCAGCATGTCGGCGCCGGGGCCCTCGAACTTCATCGGATGGGGATGGTCGGCGATGGCCAGCACGGCGCGGGCCAGGGTGGTGACGCCGGTCTGCGGCGGCGGGGTCGAGGAGTGACCGCCCGGCGCGGGCGCGGTGACCTTGAGCGTGCCATAGCCCTTCTCGGCGACGCCGATGATCGCCGCCGGCCCCTTGGTCACCGGATTGTCGGCCACCACCACCATGCCCTCGTCGAGCACGAACCAGGCCTTGACGCCGCGCGCCTTCAGCGTGGCGGCCACGGCCCGGGCGCCGGCCCCGCCGACCTCCTCGTCATGGCCGCTGGCGATGATCACGGTGCGCTTGGGCGCAAAGCCGCCGGCCGCCAGGCCGTCGACCGCCTCGAAGAGACCGATCAGCGAGCCCTTGTCATCGACAGCCCCCCGGCCCCAGACCGCGCCGTCGGCCACCACGCCGGCGAACGGCGGATGCTTCCAGTCCTTCTCGGTGCCTGCGGTGACGGGCACCACGTCCTGGTGGGCCATCAGCACGATCGGGGCCAGCGACGGGTCCGAGCCCTTCCAAGTGTAGATCAGGGCGTGGCCGCCGACGACCTCGCGGGTCATGACCTTGTGGGCGGCCGGATAGGTCGCCCGCAGCCAGGCGTGCAGGGCGTCCCACTGGGAAAGATCGTTGTCGGCGGCGTTCTGGTGGCTGACGGTCTGGAAACGGATGGCCTCGCCCAGGTGCGCGGCGGCCCGGGCGGCGTCGAACGGCCGCGCGGCGGCCAGCGGAACCTCGCCCGCCTGGGCCGGCGGCTTGAACGTGACGGTCCGCACGACCACCACGCCGGCCAGCACGGCCGCCACCCCGACCGCGCCCAGCGCGACCTTGCTCTTCCACCCCATGACGCCCCTCCGCCGATCTGTCAGGGCGCGACTGTGCGACGAGGCGGCGAGCTTGCCAAGATCAATTTCGATACGAGACGGATCGAAATATATCACCTCCCGTCATTCCCGCCCTTGTGGCGGGGAATGACGGGAAGGAGGGGGCCCTACCCCTTCACGTGCGTGGTCGGGCGGTCGTGGCCGTCGGACAGCTCCTCGCGCCACTGGCCGCGGTCGTCCTCGTAGGTGATGCCGACCGTATCGCCCGCCACCTTCTGCTCGCCGGCCACGCGCTTGGCGGCGGCCAGGGCGGCGTCATGGGTGGGATAGGTCTCCGAGAAGACCGCGCCCAGCTTGTAGGCCCAGCCGCCGTCGTGCTCGACGATGGTGTAGGTGATGTCGGTCATGGCGCACTCCTTCGGTCTCGAAACTGAAGGGAAGAGACCCTGGTTCCGGGCCGGCGTCTTGCATGCAGACGCTGCGTTCCCCCGTTTCCGTGCCGTCACCCCTCGCCGCTCAGCTCCTGCACCTCATCGAAGGTGCGCAGGCCGGGCCGCTGGGCGCAGACCAGGACGCCCATGTTCCCGGGCAGGTGCTGGTTGGCCAGCATCTTCTCGTGGGCGGCGGGGATCTGGTCCCAGGGGAACACTTCCGACAGGCAGGGATCGACGCGACGGTCGATGACCAGCTGGTTGGCGGCGCTGGCCTGCATCAGGTTGGCGAAGTGGCTGCCCTGCACCCGCTTCTGGCGCATCCACAGGAAGCGGGCGTCCATCGTCAGGTTGAAGCCGCTGGTGCCCGCGCAGATGGCGACCATGCCGCCGCGCTTCACGACGAACACGCTGACCGGGAAGGTCGACTCCCCGGGGTGCTCGAAGACGAGGTCGACGTCGCGGTTGCCGGTGATCTGCCAGATGGCTTTGCCGAACTTGCGGCTCTCCTTCATGTAGTCGGCGAACTCGGGGCCGTTGACCTTGGGCAGTTGGCCCCAGCAGTTGAATTCCTTGCGGTTCAGCACCGCCTTGGCGCCCATCGACAGCACGAACTCGCGCTTGTCGTCGTCGCTGACCACGCCGATCGCATTGGCCCCGGCGACGGCCGCCAGCTGCACGGCGAAGACGCCCAGACCGCCCGATGCGCCCCAGACCAGCACGTTCTGGCCGGGCTTCAGCTCATGCGGCTTGTGGCCGAACAGCATGCGGTAGGCGGTGGCCAGGGTCAGGGTGTAGCAGGCCGCCTCTTCCCAGGTCAGGTGCCGGGGACGCGGCATCAATTGACGGGATTGCACCCGGCAGAACTGGGCGAAACTGCCGTCCGGCGTCTCGTAGCCCCAGATGCGCTGGCTGGACGAGTACATCGGGTCGCCGCCGTTGCACTCCTCGTCGTCGCCGTCGTCCTGGTTACAGTGGATGACAACCTCGTCGCCCAGCTTCCAGCGCTTCACCTTGGCGCCTACCGCCCAGACGATGCCCGAGGCGTCGGAGCCGGCGATGTGGAACGGATGCTTGTGGCCGTCGAGCGGGCTGATCGGCTCGCCCAGGGCGGCCCAGATGCCGTTGTAGTTGACGCCGGCGGCCATCACGAGGACCAGCACCTCGTCCTCGCCGATCTCCCAGGTGGGCACCACCTCGACCTGCATGGCCGAGCCAGGCGGGCCGTGGCGCTCCTTGCGGATCGTCCAGGCGTACATCGACTTGGGCACATGGAACGGCGGCGGGATCTCGCCGATCTCGTACAGGTCCTTCACGGGAGACGCGGTCGTCTCGAGGGTCGCGGTCGTCATGTCACTCCCCGGCTTTGGGCCCGGCTCTTCGGCGCTGCAACATGAACGCCGAAATGGCTGTCTGCGCTCCGCGGTACGGTTCGGCGCGAGGAGAAAACGCGCCGTCCGGCCGTCGTTCTTATCGTGTTCTCCGGCCACGCTCGGCGGCCGGGTACGGCTGAGGCTGGGACAAGCGTCCGGATCTGGCAAGCGGAATCCTTGTGCGTCGCAGCATGGTTGCGCATGAAACCACCGGCCGCGCCTGAGGTTGCGCGCTTCCCATTCGCGCCGCGCCGGGCGAGGTTGGCCCCATGACGCAGACGATCCCCCCAATGCTTCACGTTTCGCGGCCCACCGGCTCGATCATCCTCCTGGAGCTGGACGCCCCGCCGGCCAATGCGCTGGGCCTGGCCCTGCGCGCCCAGCTGGTGCGGGCGCTGGACGAGATCGCCACCGACGACGATGTGCGGGCGGTGGTGCTGACCGGTCGGGGCGGGGTGTTCTGCGCTGGAGACGACCTGCGCGAGGCGGCCGTGCGCGGCGACGGCGCCCTGGCGGCGGTGGAAGACTTCAACCGGCTGATGGACTGGATCGAGGCCCTGCGGGTTCCGACCATCGCCGCCGTTGACGGCTGGTGCTTCGGCGGCGGGCTGGAGCTGGCCCTGGCCTGCGACCTCCGCCTGGCCAGCGATCGGGCGACCTTCGCCGCCTCGGGTGTGAACATCGGCCTGGTGGCCTCGGCCACCCGCCTGCCGCAGCTGATCGGCGCCGCGCGGGCCAAGGCCCACCTGCTGACCGGCGCCCAGTTCGACGCCGCCCGCGCCCTGTTCGACGGGATCGTCACCGCGGTCCACACGCCCGGCACGCTGCTGCGCGAGGCCATGAGGCTGGCCGAGGCCATCTCGTCCCGCGCGCCCCTGGCCGTGGAAGCCACCAAGCGGGTGATCGACGGCAAGGCCTATGTGGAGGAGGAACTGCCCGCCCTGATCGCCAGCGGCGACCACCAGGAGGCCATCGCCGCCTTCATGGGCAAGCGCACGGCCGACTTCCGCAGGAAGTAGGGCCTATTCAGAGGCCTTCTTGCCGCCGAACTTGATCAGACCGAAGCCGACGGCGAAGCCCAGGATCAGGCCGATGGCCATGTTGTCGATCAGCGCGCCTAAGATGATCCCGCCGCACACGCCCAGGACAAAGCCCACGCCACCCTTTTTCGTCATCGAAAGCCCCTGAACCCAGGCGTGCATCAACGACGAGACGGCTGGTCGGGTCAAGGTCGGGGGCGATAGATGGGCTGGCCCACACCAACTTCCCGTCATTCCCGCCACAAGGGCGGGAATGACGGGAGATTTTGGAAGCATATCCTCAAACCGGCCGATCGCCGGCGATCGTAACCCGGAACCCCGAGCGCACGTCCGGGAAGTAGTCCCAGATCGCCTGGTGCCAGGTGCAGCGATTGTCCCAGAAGGCCACCGAATTGGGCCGCCAGCGAAAGCGCACCTGGAAGTCCGGGTTGCCCGCGTGGTGGTAGAGATAGGAAAGGATCGCCGCGCTCTCGGCCTTGGGCAGGCCGGCGATGTGGGTGGTGTAGGACGGATTGACGAACAGGCTCTTGCGGCCGCTGACCGGGTGGGTGCGCACCACCGGGTGGGCGGTGCGGTTGTAGGTCCGGTCGATGTCGGGGAAGAGCGCCTTGTAGATCGGGTTGGCGTCGTGGACGGCGGTCAGGCCCTCCAGATAGGTCTTCATCCGGTCCGAGAGGGTGTCGTAGGCGGCGTACATGCTGGCGAAGACGGTGTCGCCGCCGTCGTCGGGAACGATCGGCATGTGCAGTATGCTGCCCAGCGGCGGCTCCGGATCGCAGGTCAGGTCCGAGTGCCAGCTCTCGCCGGCCACGAACTTGGAGTTCTCGTCGGCGTGGATGGCCACCACCTCGGGGTGGTCGGCCAGGCCCGGCACGCCAGAGTGGATGGCCAGCGGCCCGAACTTGCGGCCCAGGGCCTTGTGGGCGTCATGGGTCATTTCCTGGTCGCGGAAGAACAGCACCTGATACTGGGTCAGGGCCTGGTGCAGCTCCTCGAACTGCCGGTTCGACAGCGGCTGGCCCAGGTCGACGCCGAACACCTCGGCGCCGATCCGGCGGGTCATCGGCTTCACTTCCAGCACGTCGTACGCCATCGCGGACTCTCTCAGGATTTAAGGAACTGGCCGCGCACGTAGACGAGCGGCGGCTTGGCTTCGTTGATGCGGACGCCGACGACCCGGCCGACCAGGATCTCGTGGTCGCCGCCGTCGTGGGCGGCGTGCAGGGCGCATTCGACCACCGCCACGCAGCCGGACAGCACCGGGGCGGCGGTGGCGCCGGGCTCCAGCGCCGCCAGGGCGAAGCGCTCGTCGCAGCCCGACTTGGCGAAGGCGTAGGCCAGCTCACCCTGGTCGGCGGCCAGGATGTTGACGCAGAACACCCCCGCCCCCTGCACGGCCGCCAGGGTGCGGCTGCCGCGCTTGAGGCAGGCCAGCACCAGCGGCGGGTCCATCGACAGCGACGAGAACGCGCTGACCGTCGTGCCGCTGAGCCGTCCGTGCAGCGCGGTGGTCACCACCGTCACGCCGGCCGCGAAGCCGCCCATGGCCTTGCGGAACAGGGCGGTGTCGGGCGCCGGCGAGGCCAGGGCCGCGCCCATCACTCTCCCCCGAACGGGTTGTCGCCATAGACCGGCGGGGCGCGGTTCTCGGCGTCCGCCGTCTCCGCCCGGCCGCAGACAGCCAGGGCGGTCAGGGCGTAAACGAGGGCGCTGTCGACCAGGTCCTTGGGCGTCGGCCGCCAGCGGGCGAAACCCGTGGTGATGGCCGGGATGCGGTGCATGTTGAAGACGTTGTGGTCGCGCCACATGCTCGAATAGACCGGCGCGGCGCGGGCCACCGGATGGCCCAGCGACAGCTGGGTGGCGACGTCCACCGCGCCGACCAGGGGGGCCACCTCGGCGGCGTCGGCCTCGAAGCCGTGGCGCACGACCACCGGCTCGATCTCGATCCCCGTGACGCCGGTCTCGCGCACCATGGCCTCCAGCGAATGCTGGATGTCGGCCACGCGCTGACGGGGGTTGAGACCCACCTCAAGATAGAGGTTCACCCGCTCGGTCCCCGCCCCGAAGGCGTAGGGGATGCCGCCGCGGATCGAGGCCAGCTGCGACTTGGGCTGGGCCACGCCGCCGGGGCTCTCATAGAGGCTGGCCTTCTCCCACCGGCCGCTCCAGGCGTGGATGGCCTGCGTCAGCTTGCCGATCTTGTAGAGCGGGTTGGGATGCTCGGCGGCCGTGGCCGGATGGGTCAGCAGCGGGGTGAACACACCCTCGCCCCAGATGGTGATCCGAAACACCGCATAGCCGCAGCCGACCCAGGTCAGGCCGAAGTCGCAGCCCTCGGCGGCGATGGCGTAGTCGGGGGCCACCCCGCCGTGGTGGAACAGGTAGTGGGCGCCGATGTCCTTGCCCATGTAGGCGACGCCGCGGTGCTCCTCGATCGGTTCGGGGCCGATCTCGCCGGGGCAGGCGGTCAGGTACATCTTGCCGGCCAGCTCGTAGCCGGCCGCCTTCAGCGCCTTGGCGGCGATCAGGAAACAGGCCATCGGCCCGCGGTCGTTGGCGATCGGATAGCCGTAGAGCTTGCCGTCCTTCAGCCAGCACTTCTCCCACTCGGGATTGGCCAGGGTGGCGGGGCTATACTTGTAGGCGTCCAGATCCGGGTTCCAGGTCGGCGCCTCGGTGTCGAGGTGGGCGGTGAAGAGCAGGTTCTTGCCCACGCCCTTGCCGCCGTGCGTGCCGATAACGTTGGGACGCTCGGGCGTGGCCCCCACCTTGCGCGGCGAGAAGCCCTCGCGCGCCATCCAGTCGTAGACGTAAGTCGCGGCTTCCAGTTCCTTGCCCGAGGGCGCGGGGATGTTGCCCAAGGTCAGGGCCAGCTCGACGATCTCGGCCTCGCTGATCGCTGCGGCGATGGCGGCCCGGTCGGCCTCGGTGACCGTGTAAGGGGCGGCGACGCCCGCGAGGTTGGCGAACCCGTCGGCCATCACGCGGCCTCCTTCCAGGCTTTGGCGACCTCGACGCTGTCGGTGAGGATCGCGGTGTTGAGCCCCATCGTCTTCAGAGCAACCTCGTGCAGGTCGGGCTCGTAGGCCGCGCAGGCGTCGGCGGCGACGAAGACGTGGTAGTCGAGGTCGAAGGCGTCGGCGGCGGTGGCCGCCACGCAGCACTCGGTGGTCAGGCCGCAGACGACCAGGGTGTCGACGCCCATGGCCTTCAACCGGCTGTGGAAATCCGTGCCGACGAAGGCGCTGTAGCGGGCCTTGGCGACCACCGGCTCGCCCTCGGCCGGCTGCGGGCCGTAGAAGGCGCTGCCCGGCTGACCGGCGCGGCACAGGGCCGCCTCGCTTTCCGGGTCTCCGCCGCGGCGGCGCATGCGCTCGTTCCACGACGGGCTGTCGGTCTCGGCTGAGGTGAACAGGCCGACGAACACCACCGGCAAGCCGGCTGCGCGCGCCGCCTCGACCAGGCGGCCGGCCGCGTCGACGGCCGGCGCGGCCATGCCCATGTCCACGCCGTACTGGCCCAGCAGTCCCTCCGGCGAGGCGAAGTCGACCTGGATGTCGATCACGACCAGCGCCGTGCGGCCCGGCGCGATCCAGGCCGGCAGCCCGCTCACGAGAACACCGAGCGCAGGCCCGGCAGGATCTCCGAGCCGAACATGGAGAGGCCCTCCACGTAGTCGGGGAAGATCAGCATCAGCCCGTCCAGCTCGCAGTCGGTGACGAAGGCCTGCACCTGCTCGGCGCAGGTGGCGGGCGAGCCGACCACGGTGTGGGTCATGAACGCCCCCTGCTGGGCGGCGACGGTCGACAGCTTCTCGGCCGGCACGCCCCAGCTTTCCAGCATGGCCAGGATGGCCCCCATGTCGGCCCCGCCCTTGTAGCGCTCCACCAAGGCCTCGGCGCCCGCGTCGCTCTCGGCGTGGACGACGGTGCACATGGCGTAGGTCTTGATGGTCTTGCCCATGCCTTCGGCCGCGATCTTGGCGCGGCGGCTGGCGTCGCGGCGCTCTTCGGGCGTGCGGCCGCCGATGAAGCAGACGTCGGCCTCACGCACCGAGAACTGGAAGCCCCGGTCGCTCATGCCCGCGCAGATCAGCTCCGGACGCGGCTTGGACAGCGGCTTGGGCTTGGACTGGCAGTCCTTCATCGTGAAGAACTTGCCGTCGAAATCGACGCTGTCCTCGCTCCACAGGCGCTTGACGATCCGGGTCCATTCCTCGGTCAGGACGTAGCGGTCGTCGTGGGTCAGGGCGTCGTCCCAGGCCCCCATCTGGGCGAACTCGCCGCGATAGGCGCCGGCCACGATGTTGAGGCCCGCGCGGCCGCCGCTGATGTGGTCCAGCGTGGCGATCATCTTGGCGGCCACGGCCGGGTTCTGCAGCAGCGGGTGGATGGTGGCCCAGATGCGGACGTTCTTGGTGGCCTCGGCGATGCCGGCCATCATCGTCACCGACTCCAGGGCCGTGCCCCAGTGGTCGGTCTCGCCGCCGAAGCCGCGGAACTTGCCCATCGACATGACGAAGTCCATGCCGACCTCGTCGGCCTTCACGGCCGCGGCCTTGTTGGTCGCATAAAGGCCGTCGAGGACGGGGGTGGTCTTGGAGATGATCCAGCCGCCGTTGGCCACCGGCAGGAACACCCCGAAGTCCTTGTGCTTGGAAGGGCTGTGGAACATGGCGGGCATCCTCGGCTAGGCGGCGTCTTGCAGCAGGGTGGGAACGGGCTCGCCGACAGGCTCGGCCTCGACGGCCTTGCGCGGCGGGCGCATGAACAGGGCGGCGACGAAGATCAGGCCGATCACCGCGGCGAAGAGCTGGAAGGTGGGGGCGAAGCCGCCCAGCTGGTCGCGCATCAGGCCGCCGATCACCGGCCCCAGGGCCGAGACGGCGCCGACCAGGCAGACCATCGAGAAGAGCTCGAGATTGTTCTTCCGGCCGTAGTAGTTGAGCAGCAGGATGCTGACGGCCAGCACGGTCAGGCCAAAGCCGATCCCCACCCCGACGGCGAACACCATCATCACCGGCCAGCTGGTGGCGTGGGTCAGGGCCAGCAGGCCGACGGCCATCACCCCTTGCGCGCCCGCCAGCAGCCAGCGCGGGTCGATGCGGTCGCCGACCAGGCCGCCGCCGGCGCGGGCCGCCACCTGCATCAGCGACTCCAGGCTGATCGCGGCGATGGCCACGGTGGCCGGCACGCCCAGTTCGCCGAAGTGGCTCGGCGCCAGGCTGACGGCGGTGACCCCGCCCAGCAGGTGGGCGAAATAGGCCGCCAGGATCACCCAGAACTGCGGGGTGCGGACGGCTTCCTTTACCGTCCAGTCGACGGCGGTGCGGTAGACCTTGGAATGGGCCGGCGCGTTCTCGATCTCTTCGGCCACGGCCTTGTCGGTCTCGGCGGCGGCGGCGGCCAGCCAGGCCTTGCTGCCCACCAGGGCCGTGCAGACCAGGCCCACCACCAGCGAGGCGGCCGCCTGCATCCACCAGTAGGGCCGCCAGGCGCCGCCGGCGATCTCCATGCCCGACAGCGCCATCCACGGGCCGACGACGCCGCCCAGCGAGCCGATGGTGAAATAGATCCCGAACGGCAGGGCGCGCTTCTTGAACAGCATGCCCAGGACGTGGGTGCCCGGGATCAGGGCCATCATCTGGTAGCCGACGCCCAGCAGGGCCGTGCCCACGAGGTAGACGGCGAGGCCCGGCGTCGCCGCCAGGCACGAGAAGCCCGCCACCATCACCGCCGAGCCGGCGATGATCGTCAGCCGCACGCCCAGCTTGCGGATCAGCAGGGCCGGCAGCCACGACGAGCCGCCGCAGAACGCCCCCAGCAGGGTGAAGCCCAGGAAGGCCGGGCCAAAGCCCCAGCCCTGCTCCTTGATCATCGCCGGCAGCACCACGCCCAGCGACGAGAAGGTCGAGGCGGTGATCAGGAACAGCAGCAGGGCGAAGACCGACAGGATCAGCCAGGGACGCCAGGGGGAGGTCGACATGGCAGGACTCCTTGGAGAACAGGACAAGGAGCGGCGCGCCCGTTGCAGCGAGCGCGCCGCAGGGGAACTAGAATTTCCGGGACAGGGTCACCCGCCACTCGCGGCCCTTGGACGGCAGGGCCGCCAGGTTGGCGTAGGTGTCGCCGACCGGCGTGAAGTAGAGCTTGTCGAACAGGTTATCGACGTTGAGCGTGGCGGTGTACGGCCCGTACTCGTAGGCCACAGAGCCGCTGGCCACGGCGTAGTCCGGATAGACCACAGCGCCCGGCACGGTGCCCGAGGTCTTGGTCACCCGGGTCACGCCCAAGGTCGCGGCGAGCTTGCCCCAGGCATAGGCGTCGGAGGTGTAGGCGCCGTAGAGGCTGAGCACCGATTTGGGGATCAGGGTGTAGTCGTAGTCGCCCGGCCGGACGCTGGCGAAGCTCCACACCACGTAGGAGCCGCCAAAGCCGTTGGCCCCGCTGACGCCGACGGTGTGGACCGGCACGTACTGGAACGAGGTGTCGGGACCCTTGACGGTGGTGTGCTGGGTGTTGCCCGAGAAGGTGAAGCTGAAGTGCTCGCTGGCCAGCCAGCGGACCTCCAGCTCCACGCCCTTGGCGCGGGTGCCGGTCGGGGTCTGGGTGATGCCGGTCAGCTGGGTGCGGTTCTGGCGATAGCCAGCCAGCGACCCCACGAGCGTGCCTTGCAGCCACTGGAACTTCACCCCGGCCTCGGCCAGGTCGCCTTCCGACAGCCAGGCGTCGCCGGCGTCGGCCACCAGACCCGGGGCGATGTCGCCGGCCTGGCTCATCTCCAGGGCGCTGGCCTTGGCGTAGGTGATGTAGGGCATCAGGCCGAACGGGGCCTTGTAGGTGGCGCTGGCGGTGTAGGTCCCCTTGCCCTTCGAGGCGTTCTGCTTGCCAGTCACGGTGTACGAAAGGAAGCCGGTGTCTTCCGAGGTGACGTCGTAGTCGTCGTAGCGGCCGCCCAGCATCAGGTTCAGCTTCTCGCCGACCATGATGTCGGTGGTGAAGAAGAGGCCGGCTTGAGTCCATTCCGAGCGGTTGTCGTTCTCCCACGCCACGCCGTCGCCCGGATTGAAGGGGCTGCCGATCAGGTCGGTGGGGGTGGCGCCGAAGGCGATGTCGCGGCGGTCCAGCGCGATCAGGCCGCTGTTGTAGCTTTCGCGCCGGCGACCGTCGAAGGCGCGGTAGGAGGCGCCGACGAACGACTTGGCCTTCACCAGGCCGTCGAAGGCCTCGTTGGCGAAGTTCCAGGTCAGGCGGGCTTCCCAGACGTCGCTGTCGAACCAGGCGGGATAGCCGTAGGAGACGAAGCGCTTGTTCTCCAGGGCGTCGTAGAACAGTTGCAGCTTGAGCGAGCTGTCGGGCGACAGCTCCTTGGCGACGTCGAAATAGAGCGTGTTGGTCTGGGTCTTCGAGAAGTCGGCGCTCGAGATGTAGACCGTGCGCGGCGACAGCTTGGTCGTTCCGACGCCCGTGTCCAGCGTGTGCTTGGCGTCGCTATCGGGGAAGCCGTAATAGGCCAGGTACATGGCGCTGGCGTATGGATAGAAGCCGATCTCGCTGGGCGTCAGGCGGCCGTTGCCATCGGCGTCCACCAGGCTGGTGTCGCGGCCGGTGATGTAGGTTCCGCTGTCGATCAGGTCCTGGGTCAGGCGGTTCCAGCCCGGCGTCTGAACATCGCCCTTCGAGCGGTAGAGCATGCCGCCGATTGCGGTGCTCCAGCCGTCGCCCAGGTCGAAGTCGGACGAGACCTGCAAGGTCTGCCGACGCGGATAGATGCCCTTGTAGTAGCTGTGGCTGTCCTCGACCTCGCCATAGACGTGGACCCCGCCGACCACGTCGCCGAGGTTCACCGGCAGACCGACCTGGGCCGTGGCGTTCTTGCGATTGTAGCTGCCGTAGGTGGCCGTGACCTCGCCCTGGGTTTCGGAGAGATAGCCGCCCTCGCCCTTTCCGGACTTGGGGATGAAGTTCAGCATGCCGCCGACCTTGCCCGAGCCATAGATCGGGGTCGGCGGGCCGCGCACGATCTGGATCTGGTCGGCGGCCCCGATCGGCGTCGAATAGGTGCCGCGGTTCTCGATCCGCTTGAAGCCGCGGAAGTAGTTCTCGGCCAGGGTGCCGCGGATGTTGAGCGCCCCGGGCACGCCATAGAAGCTGGCGGTGTAGGCGCCCGGCGAGACCGCCGTCAGGCCGTCGATGGTCTCGATGCCGTAGCGTTGCAGCGTCAGGTCCGACACGAAGCTGGCCGAGCGCGGCGTCTCGATCAGCGGCTTGTCCAGGCCGAAGACGGTGTTGTTGGGCTCTTTCTCGATCAGGCCGGCCTTGTCGCGGGCCCGCACCACGATCTCGTCGACGGCGTCCGGCGCGGCGGCCGACGGATCCGGGTCGGCCGCGTGGGCGGCGCCGGCCAGGGCGAGCAGAACGGCGGCGGAACAGCCCGCGAGCAGCATTCCTTGGTTCGACATGACGGTCCTCGTTCAAGGCCGTCGCACTCCCGCCCTCGGCGGTTATCCCCAGAGCGACGCCTCTTGGAGAAACCATCGCCTCGCCCCGTTCCCGGCGTCCGGGGCGGCATCTGTAATTTCACTCAAAATGTTCGAGACGCCCACGATTTGCCCCCCTCTGCGCGGCTTTCGCCCACGCCGGGACCAAGGAACTTGATCCAGAGCGAACGAGACCGCGACTCAAGCGCCGTGCGTCGCGCCCCGCGTCCGTGGCGGCGGCAAAGCGGCGCGCACCAAAAGGCGAGCACATGACGAAGATGTAATCTCCGGCTGAAAGGCCCAGCTGTTTACAAACGTATTACAACGCCCCACATTGCCACTCATGGTCGCGCTGAACACGCCCTTGAGTGTCAGGTTGTCCGAAGAGGACGCCCTTTTTCTCGCCGGTCTCGAACTGGAGGGCGCCATCACGGCCAGCGACAAGGTGCGCGGCCTGATCCGCCAGGCCCGCCGCCGCGCCGAGACTCCGGCCGGCTGGGACGCCGCCCTGGCGGCCGCCCACGACATCGCCGCCCCTGCCCTGAAGGCCCTGCGCGCGGCCGAGCTGGCGTCCGACCGCCACTCCACCGTCGCCCTGGCCCTGACCTCCGCCGTCGAGGAGATGCTGGCCGTGCTGCTGGCCGCTCCGGCCGAGCTGGCGGGCGCGGATCCACAGGCCCTGGCCCGCCACGAGGCCCGCCTCGTCGACTGCGCCGGCCGCCTGACCGAACAGATGCTGCGCTGGGGCGTGACCCCCAGCGCTCCCGCCTACGATCCGACGATCGTCTCCCGCCGCGTCGCCGCCCTGGGCGAGCTGACCCGCCTGATCACCGCCGCGGGCGATCGCCCGTCGGCCGCCTGACGAGGACCCGATGGCAGATACCCTGCGCGCCCGAGTGGGACGCATCGTCAGCGGCGGCGCCCACGCCCTGATCGACGCCCTGGAAGAGGTGATGCCCGACGCGCTGGGCCAGCAGGCCCTGCGCGAGGTCGACCAGGCGATCGACGAGGTGCGCGCCGAGCTCGGCCGCGCCATCGCCGCCCGTCACCTGGCCGCCAAGCGCCTGACCGAGCAGTCCAGCCGCCACGACGACCTGTCGGCCCAGATCGAGCTGGCCCTGAGCCAGGACCGCGAGGACCTGATCCGCGCCGCGCTGGAGCACCAGCTGGACATCGAGGCCCAGATCCCGGTGCTGGAGACCGCCGTCGCCGACGCCGCACAGCGCCAGGCCGAACTGGAAGGCTACCTGGCCGCCCTGCAGGCCACCCGCCGCGAGATGGCCGAGGACCTGACCGACCTGACCGCCGCCCGCGCCAAGGCCCCGCAGCCGCCCACCGACGCCGAACTGGCGCGCGGCGCCAAGCTGTCGGAGCTGGAGCGCCTGGCCCGCGGCCACCGGGTGGACGAGCGCCTCGCCGCGCTCCGCGCCGCCCGGTCGCAGACCTGAGCGCGCGCCGATGTGGGGGTTCATCACCGACGACGGCAACACGCTCTTCCTGGCCGCCCTGCTGCTGATGCTGCTGATCGGCGCGGTCGAGGCCGCCGGCCTGGGCGCCGCCCTGGGCCATGACGGCGTCGACGGCCCCGACCTCGACCATCCCTCGCTGCTGGGCTGGCTGAACATCGGCCGCCTGCCGCTGTTGATGGTCATCGTGATCTTCCTGTTCGCCTTCGGCGTGACGGGGCTGCTGCTGCAACAGCTGATCGCCGGGGTCTTCCGCCACCCGGCTCCGGCCTGGCTGGCCGGGCCGCTGGCCCTGGCCGTCGCCCTGCCGTTCACGCGGGTCCTGAGCGGCCTGCTGGCCCGCATCCTGCCCGGCGACGAGACCACCGCCGTCTCGCGCGAGACCCTGGTGGGCCGCGTCGCCGTCATCGTCACCGGCGAGGCCAAGCCCGGCTCTCCGGCCCAGGCCCGGGTGCGCGACGCCCACGGCCAGGCCCACTATGTGATGGTCGAGCCCGACGAGGACGGCGAGACCTTCGCGCAAGGGACCAGCGTCATCATCGTGCGCAACGCCGGCGCCCGGTTCCTGGCCATCCGCAACGAGAGCGAGGCGCTGCTGTGACGCCCGCCTTCGCCTTCCTGCTGTTTTTCCTTTTCCGCTTTCCCAAACTTCGGGGGTAAATCCACATGCCTGCCCTGATCGAACTCGCCATGATCGCCGGCGGCGGCCTAGCCGGCCTCATCATCCTGGGCCTGCTGCTCGCCCGCCTCTACAAGCGCGCCTCCAAGGAAACCTCCTTCGTCCGCACCGGCTTCGGCGGCGAGAAGGTGGTCATGAACGGCGGCGCGCTGATCCTGCCGGTGTTCCACGAGACCATTCCGGTCAACATGAACACCCTGCGCCTGGCCGTCTCGCGCAACAACGAGCAGGCCCTGATCACCAAGGACCGCATGCGCGTCGACGTGCTGGCCGAGTTCTACGTGCGCGTTCAGCCCAGCTCCGAGGCCATCGCCAGCGCCGCCCAGACGCTTGGCCAGCGCACCATGCACCCCGAACAGCTGAAGGAGCTGGTCGAGGGCAAGTTCGTCGACGCCCTGCGCTCGGTGGCCGCCGAACTGACCATGACCGAGCTGCACGAGCAGCGCACCCACTTCGTCCAGAAGGTGCAGCAGGTCTCGTCCGAGGACCTGCTGAAGAACGGCCTGGAGCTGGAGACCGTGTCGCTGACGGGCCTCGACCAGACCGCCATGGAATACTTCAACCCCTCGAACGCCTTCGACGCCGAGGGCCTGACGCGGCTGACCGAGGAGATCGAGCTGCGCAAGAAGCTGCGCAACGACATCGAGCAGGACACCCAGGTGCAGATCCGCACCAAGAACCTGGAGGCCCAGCGCCAGACCCTGCAGATCACCCGCGACGAGGAGTACGCCAAGCTCGAGCAGGAGCGCGAACTGGCCACCCGCCGCGCCGAGCAGTCGGCCGAGGTCGCCCGCCAGCAGGCGGAAAAGACCCAGGAAGCCGAACAGGCCAAGATCGCCAGCGAGCAGCAGATCGAGCAGGCCAAGATCACCGCCGACCGGGCCGTGGCCCAGCAGCGCATCGCCATGGAGCAGGAACTGGGCGAACGCGAGATCGCCAAGGAACGCGCCGTCGAGACCCAGACGATCGAAAAGGCCAAGGCCATCGAGCTGTCGGAGCAGGACCGCGCCATCGCCGTCGCCGAGAAGTCGCGCGCCCAGTCCGAGGCCCAGGCCGACGCCGACAAGGCGCTGGCCCTCGCCGTCGCCGCCGAGGAACAGGTCAAGACCGTCCGCGAGCGCGAGGCCGCCGACCGCCAGAAGATCATCGAGCTGATCGAGGCGACCAAGGAGGCCGAGCGCGAGGCCATCGCCGTCAAGGTGGCCGCCGAGGCCGAGAAGACCGCCGCCTCCGACAGGGCCGAGGCCCTGCGCGAGGAAGCCAAGGGCGCGGCCGACAAGACCCGCATCGAGGCCGAGGCTTCGGCGGAGTCCGTCCGCCTGGCCGCCGAGGCCGCCCGCGTCCGCTACGACGTCGACGCCTCGGGCCAGGAAGCCCTGAACAAGGCCGCCAACCTGCTGTCGGCCGACCAGGTGGCCATGGCCATCCGCATCAAGCTGATCGAGAACCTCGACCGGATCATCGCCGAGTCCGTCAAGCCGCTGGAAGCGATCGACTCGATCCGCATCGTCCAGGTCGACGGCCTGAACGGCGCGACGGGCGCCGCCGCGGCCAACGACGCCGGCGGCGGTTCGAACGGCGGCGGCAACCTGGCCGACCAGGTGGTCAGCGGCGCCCTGCGCTATCGGGCGCAGGCCCCCCTGCTCGACCAGCTGATGGCCGAGGTGGGCCTGAACGGCGGGGCCCTGTCGGGCCTCACCGCCCCGCTGGCCGACGCGGCCCCGGCCTTGGCGACCGTGGTCGACGACGTCCCGGCCCCGCGCCGCGCCAAGAAGGCCAAGCCCGCCGCCATCGCCGCGCCGGTCGTGGTCGAAGAAGAGGAAGGCGACGAGGAGGCGTAGGCGTCTTCGCGCCATCTCCAGAATGCAATGTGTGGTCCTCGCCCTTCGACGGGCTCAGGGTGAGGACCAACATCAGGACCGCAGTAGAAAAACCTCATCCTGAGCTTGTCGAAGGACGAGGTTTTTCTCCGCCTCAGATCCGGTTGTACGGATACCGATCTCGGATCATCCGCTGGAAGAAGCGCCCCTTCGACCGCGATCGCGTGAAGGCCGCCGTCACCCGCTCGGGCACGCCGACATAGACGTACTCGTCGCCGTCGATGAAGGTGACGAAGAGCTTGCCGTGTTCGGGTTCGTAGTCGATCGCTCGGATCGCGGTGGAGTCCACGTACATGCGCGAGACCTTTCTTCGGAAAGGGTTCGGAACGAGGGTCTACGAAGCTGAAAGCGCACGGGCTGGGCGGGCGGTTCCGACCATGGCCGTCACGGCTTTGAGCTTCCTGCGTGAATAAGCTTAAGCTCCCCGCGGGCGGCCGTCCTTGCGCCGCATCAAAGGTTCGGGGAGGACCGCCAAGCCCATGCAAACCCACGCCCTGGTCGCCATCGTCACCCTGGCGGCGCTGATCTGCTACATCTGGATGATCCTGCGCGTGGGCGCCGCCCGCGCTCGCACCAAGATCGACGCCCCGGCCATGACCGGCCACCCGGACCTGGAACGCGCCGTGCGGGTGCAGGCCAACACCCTGGAATGGCTGGTGATCTTCCTGCCGTCGCTGTGGCTGTTCGCGATCTACTGGAACGACCTCTTCGCCGCCGCCGCCGGCGCGGTGTGGATCCTCGGCCGGATCATCTACGCCCTGTCCTACGCCGCCGATCCGAAGAAGCGGGGCCTGGGCTTCGCCATCCAGGCCTTCACCACCTTCGCCCTGCTGCTGGGCGCGCTGGGCCGGGCGATCTGGGTGGCGGTGAGCGTGGGAATGTAGGCGGCCGCCCCTCCTATCCCGTCATTCCCGCCCTTGTGGCGGGAAACCCTGTTTCCGCTTGCAGGTGAGACGCCAGCGGACTGCCAAGCAGTCCGCCTCATCCGCCCCTGCGACTAACAGAGGGGTTCCCGCCACAAGGGCGGGAATGACGAGAGGATAGGAGTGGGCTGACGTCCCTCAAAAGCCTATAGCCCCGCCATGGTCCTGCCCGTCGATCCCGCCCGCTACAGCGCCTTCCTGGCGGCCATGTTCGTGATGGCCATCACGCCGGGCCCGGCCAATCTGTTCGCCATCGCCACCGGCATGGAGAAGGGCAAGGGCGCGGCGCTGCTGGGCGTGGTGGGCATGAACACCGCCAGCCTGGTGTGGTTTCTGTTCGCGGCGCTGGGCCTGGGCGCGCTGATCGCCGCCTTCCCGGCGGCCTTCCACGTCCTGGCCCTGGCGGGCGCGGCCTATCTGGTCTGGCTGGGGATCAAGTCGATCCGCGGCGCGCTGAAGCCGGCCAGCGCAGAGGGCGCCGCCCTGGCCGGGGTGCGCATGTCGTCCAGCCGCTCGGCCTTCCGCGACGGCTTCACCGTGCAGATCGCCAACCCCAAGATCCTGCTGTTCTTCGGCGCGGTGCTGCCGCCGTTCATCGACGTGCAGCGGCCGCTGGTCCCACAGCTGGTCATGTTCGCCGCCGCCACCATCGGCATGGACCTGATCAGCATGAGCGCCTACGGCCTGGGCGGCGCGGCCCTGGCCTCGCGGATGAACGAGCCTGGCTTCCGCAAGGGCTTCGGCATCCTGGTGGGGATCCTGCTGGTCACCGCCGCAGGGCTGATCGTCGCCCGGGGCTGAAGCCCGGCGTTCTACAGCCGGCCGGCAATCTCTTTTTACATCGCGGCAACGTGTTCGCCTTGGCGAAACCGCAAAGCTCAGCCATGCATTGTGGTACGGGAGTATAGTGTCCCAGAGGAACGCGTCATGCCCATCAAGAAGGCCAAATGGCTCGCGCTCGCGGCGGTCGCCGCCGTGCTGAGCGCCTGCGCCACCGCCACCCCCTATCAGCCGGCCATTCCGGGCCAGAAGGCCTCGGGCGGCTTCACCGAAATGCGCCTCGAGGGCGACCGCTACCGGGTCGGCTTCGCGGGCAACAGCCTGACCAGCCGCGAGACCGTCGAGCGCTACCTGCTGTACCGCGCCGCCGAGGTGACCGTCGAGCAGGGCTACGACTGGTTCGAGACCGCCGACCGCCGCACCGACCGCACGGCCCGCACGGTGATCGACGAGGATCCGTTCATGCGGCCGGGCTTCGGCTACGGCTACCCGTACGGCTACTGGCGTCCGTCCTGGCGTTACTACGGCCCCCGCTACGGCGGCTGGCGCGCCTGGGACCCCTTCTGGGGCGACCCCTTCTTCGCCAACCGCGCCGAGGTCCGCACGATCGAAAAGTTCGAGGCCAGCACCGAGATCGTCCTGCACAAGGGCGCCAAGCCCTCGGGCGACCCGCGCGCCTACGACGCCCGCGAGATCATCAAGAACCTCGAACCGACCATCCAGCGGCCGGCTCCGGGGCAGTAGAAACGACAAAGGCCCTCTCCACCGGAGAGGGCCTTTTGTTCTTCGGGATCGAGATCCTCCCCCTCTGGGGGAAGTGGCCCAGAGGGCCGGAGGGGGCCCGCGCAGGCGCTAAAGACCCCCTCAGTCGCTCCGCGACAGCTCCCCCAGAGGGGGAGCATCTGACGACCTTAAGCCACGCAGGCCTCGAAGCCCTTCTTCAGCTCGGCCTCGTCGAGGTCGCGGCCGATGAAGACCATGCGGCTGTAGCGGTTGTCCTTGTCGGTCCAGGGGCGCTGGAAGTCGCCTTCCAGGATCATGTGCACGGCCTGGAACACCAGGCGGCGCTCCTCGCCCTTCACGTCGATGATGCCCTTGGCGCGCAGGATGTCGACGCCCTTGGCCGCCAGCAGCTCGTTGAGCCAGACGGTGACCTTCTGGCCGTCCACCGGCTTGTCGAGCGTCAGGGAGATCCCCTTCACCCCGTCGTCGTGGATGTCGCTCTTGTGGTCGTGCCCATGGGCGTGATCGTGATGATGGTGGTCATGACCGCAGTGCTCGTCGTGCACGTGGTCATGGTCGTGGTGATGGTGACCGTGCCCGTGATCGTGGCCGCAGTGCTCGTCATGAACGTGGCCCGGCTCGCCATGGGCGGGGTTCAGGAAATCCGGCTCCAGCTCGGTGATCCGCTCCAGGTCGAAGCTGTGCTTGCCGATGATGGCGGTCAGGGGAACGTTCGAGCGCTCGGCGCGGTGGATCGGGGCCAGCGGGTTGATCTTGCGGATCCGGGCCTCGACGTGGCGCAGGTCGTTCTCGTCGACGAGGTCGGTCTTGTTCAGCACGATCTGGTCGGCGAAGGCGATCTGCTCGACCGCTTCCTTGCTGTCCGAGAGGCGCAGCATGATGTGCTTGGCGTCGACCAGGGCGGTGACCGAGTCCAGATAGGTCCTGGCCTTGACGTCCTCGTCCACGAAGAAGGTCTGGGCCACTGGGCCCGGATCGGCCAGGCCCGTCGTCTCGACGACGATGGCGTCGAAGCCGCCCTTGCGCTTCATCAGGCCCGACAGCACCCGGATCAGGTCGCCGCGCACCGTGCAGCAGACGCAGCCGTTGTTCATCTCGAACACTTCCTCGTCCGCGCCGACCACCAGGTCGTTGTCGATGCCGACCTCGCCGAACTCGTTGACGATCACGGCGTAGCGCTTGCCGTGCTCCTCGGTGAGGATGCGGTTGAGCAGCGTGGTCTTGCCGGCGCCGAGATAGCCGGTCAGCACGGTGACGGGGATCTTGCCGGGAGCGGGAGCGGTCTGGGTCATGGCGGGTATTTAGGGCGGCTGGGTCGGAAGCGAAAGCGTCAGTGCGTGGCCCTCGTCCTTCGACAGGCTCAGGATGAGGACCAAGGCGCGGCCGTGCAGTCGAAAACCTCATCCTGAGCTTGTCGAAGGACGAGGTTTTCGCGCCCCCTACGTCTTAAGGAACGCCACCGCCAGGCCGACCAGCACCAGGGCCACGCCCAGGATCGTCTCCTCGTAACGCTCCAGCCAGTCGAGGTTCAGGCGGCGAACGCCCGCCAGGGACAGGCCGGTGAACAGCAGCATGCCCGCCGCGGTGGCGGCCAACAGGACGACGCTGAGCAGCAGGAACGCGCCCCAGCCGTGCTTCATGCCGGCCAGGTAGTAGGGCAGGAAGGCCTCGCACGGCGACAGGGTCAAAAGCACCACCAGGGCGGTGATCGCCGCGCGGTCGGAGGCATAGGTCCGCCGGCCGGCTTCGGGCAGGGCGTGGCTGTGGCGCCCGCGCGCTATATAGAAGAGGCCGACGGCGACCATCAGCCCGCCGACGATCCAGTGGAACAGGTGGCCAAGACGCGGCTCGAGCGCCAGGCCGGCGATCACCAGGATAAGGCCCAGCAGTATGGTCAGGGCCACATGGCCCAGGCCCGCCAGCAGGGTCACGCCCAGGGTGCGCCCCGCCGACCATTTCTGCGCGCGGCCGACCAGCACGAACGGCAGCCAATGGGTTGGCAGGGCCGCGTGCAGGAAGGCCACCATGAAGCCGGTGGCCGCGATCGAGGCGAAGAAGGCGGACGTCACGCCCGCGCTATAGCCTGTTACAAAATAACGAGCCAGAGGAGTCATGCGTGAGGCGCGACACAGGCTTCACCTTGAATCCAGTCAAGGGCTTTAGAGGCTCCCTTGGCCGTTGACTCACAGGCTTTCGGCGCTATAAGTGCGCCCCTCTCGCCCGCCGGGTTTCCTAGCGGGCGTTCCGTATTTTGCGAACAGCACGTTATTTAAGGCGCTAACCTATGTACGCGGTCATCAAAACCGGCGGCAAGCAGTACCGGGTCCAAGCCGGCGACCTGCTGGTCGTCGAGAAGCTCGACGGTCAACCTGGCGCGGAAGTCGCGTTTGGCGAAGTTCTGCTGCTGGGCGAAGGCGAGGCCGTGACGGTCGGCGCCCCCACCGTTGACGGCGCCGTCGTCAACGCCACCCTGATCGAAACCCGCAAGGGCGAGAAGGTGAAGATCTTCAAGAAGATCCGCCGTCAGGGCTATCGCCGCACCCGCGGTCACCGCCAGACCGAAACGGTCCTGCGCGTGACGTCGGTCGCCGGCGCCGGCAAGGAAAGCAAGTGGGACGGCACGATCGACCTGACCCCGAAGGTCATCCTCGACGCCCGCGCCCGCGGTCTCGGCGACGCCGCCGTGCCCTTCACCATCCCGGAAGCTCCGGCCGCCAAGGCTGAAGCCGCCGCTCCGAAGAAGAAGGCCGCGCCGAAGAAGGCCGCCGCCCCCGCTCCGGAAGCTGAAGCTTAAGATCCGCCAGGATCTTTTTGGATTGATCTGACCCAGGTCCGCGCGTCGGAAACCGGGTCAAAGATTAGGAGAGCATCATGGCTCACAAGAAATCTGGCGGCTCGTCGAGCAACGGTCGCGACTCGGAATCGAAGCGCCTTGGCGTAAAGAAGTTCGGCGGCGAGAAGGTTCTCGCCGGCAACATCCTCGTGCGTCAGCGCGGCACCAAGTTCTACCCGGGCGCCAACGTCGGCATCGGTAAGGATCACACCCTGTTCGCCCTCGTCGAAGGCGCCGTGGGCTTCGTGACCAAGAAGCAGAACCGTACCTACGTGACCGTGGCCCCGGTGGCCCAGGCCGCCGAATAGTACGATCTGAAGTCTCTCTTCGGATCGCGCTTCCTAAACGAAGACGATCCGGACGCGACGAATACGAAGCGGGGAGTCCGGACGCCGGACTCCCCGCTTTTGTTTGTCCATGCTCCAGAAAAAGCCTCATCCAGGCAATTGGAGCGTCACGGTCCCGCACTATCTGAGGCGCGTCGCAGTATCGGCGCCTCGCGTGAAGAAGGGCCGGGAAAGGGAGACGCGCCATGTGCGTGATCGAAAGAAGTCCCGTCATCGAGACGCGGCGGCTCGCCCTGCGGGCGCCGGACATGTCCGACGCGCCCCGCATCGCCAGCCTGGGCGCCGACTACGCCATCCCCAAGATGACCACCCGCATGCCCTGGCCCTACGGCCAGGCTGACGCCGAAGAGTTCGTGGCCCGGGTCCAGGCCCAGGACTGGAGCCGCAACGCCACCTTCGTCATCGACCTTGAGGACGCTGGCGTCGTCGGCGTGCTGGGCTTCTTCCCCAACGAGGACGGCCGGCTCGAGGTCGGCTACTGGATCGGCCGGCCGTTCTGGGGCCGGGGCCTGGCGACCGAGGCCCTGCAGGGCGCGCTGTCCTGGGCGGCGCACGACTGGCGGCGCAAGCTGGTCGTCGCCGGCCACTTCGCCGACAACCCCGCCTCGGGCCAGGTGCTGGTCAAGGCCGGCTTCCTCTACACCGGCGTCGTCACGGAAAAGGACTCAGTCTCGCGCGCGGCCAGCGTGCCCACGCGGATGATGGTCTGGCTGGCTTAGGGAGATCCCTCTCTCTCTTAGAGAGAGGAGGGGGCTCACGAGCAGCGGCGGGAGGTTGGAGCCGTCACAACATCATGTAAGATGCTCCCCCATAATATGGGAGGCATCATGCATCGTCGCGTACTGGCCGGTCTGGCGCTGGCTCTGACCCTCACGCCCCCCGCCGCCGCGCTCGCTCAGGCCCAGAAGCCGCTGTATCGCGACCCGGTGTTCGACGGCGCGGCCGACGTGGCCATCGCCTGGGACAAGACCGACAAGCTGTGGCGGATGTTCTACACCAACCGCCGCGCCACCCTGAAACTGGAAGACCCCAAGGACGTCGCCTGGCTGCACGCCACCGCCATCGGCGTGGCTACCTCCAAGGACGGCCTGGCCTGGACCTATGCCGGCACGGCCGACATCCCCGCCGCCTGCACCGGCCAAACCCTCTGGGCGCCCGAGATCTTCACCGAGAACGGCGTCCACCACATGTTCCTGACCGTGGTCCCCGGGATCTTCCACCGCTGGAACCTGCCGGAAGCCGGCGCGAAGATCGTCCACCTGACCTCCACCGACCTCAAGGCCTGGACCTGCGCCGACACCCTCGACCTCGGCTCTGACCGGGTGATCGACGCCGGCGTCATAAAGGCCCCGCAGGGCGGCTACCGCATGTGGTTCAAGGACGAGCGCAAGGACAGCCGGATTTTCTTCGCCGACAGCCCGGACCTGAAGTCCTGGACCCGCCAGCCCGACTTCGTCGCCGACTTCGCCGGCGAGGGGCCCAAGGTGTTCTTCTTCCAAGGTTCCTGGTGGATGATCGCCGACGCCTGGAAGGGCCTGGCGGTGCTGCGCTCGAAAGACGCCGTGACCTGGGAGCGCCAGCCGGGCTTCATCCTCGACAAGCCGGGCGCAGCGCCCACCGACCGCGACCTTGGCCACCACCCCGACGTGGTCGTCAACGACGGCCGGGCGCTGCTCTACTACTTCGTGGGCCAGGGCAAGGAAGAGGAAGCCAAGACCGATCCGGTGTGGAACCAGCGCACGGTGATCCAGCTGGGCGAGCTGAAGGTCGGCAAGGACGGCTGGCTGACGATCGATCGCGAGGCGGTCGTGAAGAAGGGCCTGAAGGCGGCGAAATAAAAGCACCTCCCCCTCTGGGGGAGGCGGCCGAAGGCCGGTGGGGGGAAGTTCTCAGCTGCCGGTGAAGAGGCCGGCTTCTCAAACACTCCCCCACCGATCGCTTCGCGATCACCTCCCCCAGGGGGGGGAGGTTCCTCGTGGTCAGATCAAGCCGCCCGATGCGTGTGGATCACCTTCTGCGGGCCTTCGCGGAAGCGCTTCTCGGCCGTGACGATGCGCTCGCACAGGGCGTCCAGGTCCGACAGCAGCGAATAGGTGGCGTAGATGGGGATCTCCATCATCGCCACCTGCGCGCGCGGCATGAACTCGCAGTATTTCTTCCACGAGATGTGGTTGTCGCGAGCAGTCAGGGCGCGCTGCCCCAGCGGGTTCCACAGGTTCAGGTCGACCAGTTCGTCGCGGCACTCCTTCATCACCGGCAGGGCGATGTAGAGAAACAGGAAGGTCGGGGTGGCCGCGCGGCTGAACTGGGGCTGCACCTGCATGTGCCAGATGCGGAAGGCCTCGAAGAAGTTGGCCTTGCGGGCCGGATCCGGCGGCAGCCAGCTGGCCTCGGTATTGATGACCTCGGCGGCGCTGGCCGCGCGCTTGACCAGCTCGTCGGCGCTGCGGCCGCCGGCCATGGTCTTGGACAGGGCCCCGACCGGGATGTTCAGCTTGCGGGCCACGTCAGTGAAGCTGACCTGCTGGCCGGCCATCGGCGTGAACTGGCCGAAATTGGGGGCGTTGGGAGCCTTGGCGCGGCGGATGGCGGCGGCCTCGTGCTCGATCTTCTGGGCCTCGCGCTTCTTCTCGGCCTGGAGGCGGTCGAAATCGGCCTCGTGCGCGGCCTGCTCGTCGGGCGTCATCCAGCGGGCGCGGCCGGGGCCGTAGGTGCGCTCGAGCCGGTTGATCAGCACCAGGACGTGGTTTTCGGATGGACGCGTGCCGATGTCGCCGAGGAAGGCGCGGAAATCGCGCCACGTCCCGGTCACGCCGGTGCCGCGGCTCATCAGGATGTTGCGGTGGATCGACGCCTCGCCCGCATACTTGCGGCATAACGTCTGCAGCGTCAGGTCCTTGAGGTCCTGATCGAGTTCATCCCTGACGTTCGCTTCCGTCGACAACGGACGCCTCCCCCTCCACGAGAAATAGAGAATTTTCGCCCCGAGACCGTTTGTCGCACTGCGTGTTTAACATTTCGTCACGACGCCGAACAGCGTTCAAGGCAGCGCTTCATTGTCGCAATATCGACACGGGCGGCGCTTGGTCACGCGTTCCACAGGTTGCGCCAAGTCCATTTCGCTCGACGCGAAACCCGTGTTGGGACAAAAGACGCCCATGAAATTCCTGGATCAATGCAAGATCTTCATCCGCTCCGGAAACGGCGGCGGCGGGTCGGTGTCTTTCCGACGCGAGAAGTACATCGAATACGGCGGCCCCGACGGCGGGGACGGCGGTCGCGGCGGCGACATCTGGATCGAGGCCGTCGAGGGCCTCAACACCCTGATCGACTATCGCTACCAGCAGCACTTCAAGGCCGGCACCGGCGTGCACGGCATGGGCCGCCAGCGCCACGGCGCGGCCGGCGACGACATCGTCCTGAAGGTCCCCGTCGGCACCGAGGTGCTGGAAGAGGACAAGGAGACCCTGATCGTCGACCTCGACGAGGCGGGCATGCGCGTGCTGCTGGCCAAGGGCGGCAACGGCGGCTGGGGCAACCTGCACTTCAAGGGTCCGGTGAACCAGGCCCCGATGTGGGCCAATCCCGGCCAGGAAGGCGAGGAGCGCTGGCTGTGGCTGCGCCTGAAGCTCATCGCCGATGTCGGTCTGGTGGGCCTGCCCAACGCCGGTAAGTCGACCTTCCTGGCGGCCGCCAGCGCCGCCAAACCGAAGATCGCCGACTATCCCTTCACCACCCTGACCCCGAACCTGGGCGTCGTGGACCTGTCGACCAGCGAGCGCTTCGTGCTGGCCGACATCCCCGGCCTGATCGAGGGCGCGTCGGAAGGCGCGGGGCTCGGCACCCGGTTCCTGGGCCACGTCGAGCGTTCGGCCACCCTGATCCACCTGGTGGACGCCACCCAGGACGACATCGTCGGCGCCTGGACCACCATCCGCGGCGAGCTCGAGGCCTATGGCGACGAGCTGGGCGACAAGTCCGAGATCCTGGCGCTGAACAAGATCGACGCCCTGGACGACGAGACCCGCGCCGCCAAGCAGGCCGAGCTGGAAGCCGTGGCCGGCGTCAAGCCGCTGCTGATCTCCGGCGTGTCGGGCGAAGGGGTCACCGAGCTCCTGCGCGCGGCCTATCGCCAGGTGCGCGTGCGCCGCGGCGACGCTGTGGCCGAGATCGAGGAAGACGAGGACCACGTCGAGGAGACGCCGGGGGGCTGGCAGCCGTGAACCTGGGGGTCGGGGGACCTCTGGGCCAGGCCCGGAGGATCGTGTTCAAGGTCGGCTCGGCCCTGCTGGTCGACGCCGCCACCGGCGCAGCCAACAAGGGCTGGCTCGAGGCCTTCTGCGCCGACGCCGCGGCCCTGCGCGCGGCCGGCAAGCAGGTGGTCGTGGTCTCGTCCGGCGCGGGGGCGCTGGGCCGCCGGCGCCTTGGCCTGTCGGGCCGCAAGATCACCCTGCCGGAGAAGCAGGCCGCGGCCGCCGCCGGCCAGAGCCTGCTGATGCGGGCCTGGGAGGAGGCGTTCGAGCCGCACGGCGTCGGCGTCGCCCAGATCCTGATGACACGCGACGACACCGAGACCCGCCGCCGCTGGCTGAACGCCCGCGCCACGGTCGAGACCCTGCTGTCGCTGGGCGTGGTTCCGGTCGTCAACGAGAACGACACGGTGGCCACCGAAGAGATCCGCTACGGCGACAATGATCGCCTGGCCGCCCGCGTGGGCCAGCTGGCGGGCGCGGACCTGCTGGTGCTGCTGTCGGACATCGACGGCCTCTACACCGCCGACCCGCGCCGCGACCCGGCCGCCACCCACATTCCGCGCGTCTCGGAGATCACCCCGGCGATCGCCGCCATGGCCGAGGGCGCCAACGCCGCCGCCGGGGTCGGCACAGGCGGAATGGCCACCAAGATCGCCGCCGCCCGTATCGCGCGGGCCGCCGGCTGCGCCACCCTGATCACCCTGGGCTCGCGCCCGCGTCCGCTGGCCGCCATCGAAGAGGGCGCGCCCGCGACCCTGATCGAGGCCGCCGCCTCGCCCGCCGCCGCCTACAAGGCCTGGATCGCCGGCTCGCTGGCCCCGCAGGGCTGGGTGACGGTCGACGCCGGCGCCGCAGCCGCCCTGAAGACCGGCAAGAGCCTGCTGTCCGCCGGGGTGCGCGCCGTCGAGGGCCCGTTCGAAAAGGGCGACGCCGTCCGCGTCCGCGACGAGACCGGCCGCGAGGTCGCCCGCGGCCTGGTGCGCTACGACAGCGCCGACGCCTTGCGGATCGCCGGCCTGCGCAGCGACGCCATCGAGGCCGAACTGGGCTTCACCGAAGGCCCGATGATCCACGCCGACGACCTGGCGGTGGGGGGGTAGGACCCCCTCAGTCGCTCCGCGACAGCTCCCCCAGAGGGGGAGCATCTACGACGAAGATCCTCCCCCTCTGGGGGAGGAGGGCCGGAGGGCCGGAGGGGGGCCGTTATCAGCTTCCGCTGGGCCGCTGATTTCGCAGCCACTCCCCTCTCCGTCGGCTTCGCCGACACCTCTCCCAGAGGGAGAGGGCCTCATTTCAGGAACCCATCCACCGCCTTGGTGAAGGCCTCGGGTTGGTCGGCCATGATGAAGTGGCGACTGCCCTCGACCCGCACCAGCTTCACACCGGGCAGGGCGTCGTATTCGCGCATCCACAGCGCCCCGACCACGGCCGGCGGCAGCGCGCCCTCGGCGTCGACGGCGTAGAGGGCGGTGACCGGCGTCTTCATCGCCGCCAGGCCCGGACGGGCGTCCAGAGTCATCACTTCGGAGATCGCCTTGGCCACGGCCTTGCGGTCGGACGCCAGCGACCAGGCGACGATCGCCTCCTGCATGGCCGGGGTCTTCGACAGGCCCTTGGCGGCGGCGGCCTGCTGGGCGGCGAAGGTCTCGGGGCTGGCCGACAGGACGCCGGCCGCCATGCGGTCGGCGAAGGGCTTGGCGCTGGCGCTCGTCGCCGTCGGGCCGAACATGGCGCTGTAGAACGGCAGGCTGTCGACGGTCATCACCCGCCCCACGAGCCCGGGATTGCGCTGGGCCAGCAGCAGGCCCGACAGGCCGCCCATCGAGTGGCCGATCACCGCCGGCTGCTTGAGCCCGGCCGAGCGGATATAGGCCGCCAGGGCCTCGACCGCCGGGTCGACGAACGGGCCCTCGCCGCCGGTCCAGGACTGGCCGGCGAAGCCCGACAGCTGCACCAGGTGCACGCGGTGCGTCGCCTTCAGCCGCTCGGCCAACGGCCGGAACGCCTCGCGCGAGGAAGCCAGGCCGGGCACCAGGATCACGTCGGGCCCCTGCCCCACGACCTCGACCGTCAGGCGGTCGTTCACGGCGGCGGGCTGAGCCCTGGCGACGGAAACGGCGATCCCGAGGCCCAGCAGGACGGCCAGGACGATGATGCAGGCGCGCGCGACCGCGCGGCCGCGGAGGAAGGCGAGCGACATGGGGGTCTCCTAGCTTTCAGGGAACGTCTTCAGCGGACGTGCGTGTTTTCGAAAATCTCTTCGATCGGCCGCTCGAAGACGGCGGCGATGCGGTAGGCGAGGTCGAGCGAGGGGTCGTGCTTCTCGGTCTCCAGGGCGTTGACCGCCTGGCGCGAGACGCCCAGGGCCTGGCCCATCTGCTCCTGGGTCCAGCCGCGCTCGACCCGCAGCAGCTTCAGGCGGTTCTTCATCGCGTGCTCCGGATGAAGGGCGAGACCACGCCGAACACCGCCCAGAACAACGGATAGATCAGCCAGCCCGGCAGGTGCGGCGCGTGGGCGTAGCTTTCGCCGAAGCCCCACACCGAGAACAGGGCCATGGCCACGCCCGAGGCGATGATGAACTGCTTGGCGACCAGGGCGCGGACGAATTCGTCGGACTCGGCCATCAGGGCCAGGGTCGCCCAGATCTGTCCGACCACCGGGGCCGAGACCACCAGGGCCAGCGCCCAGGCCGCCACCGGCGTCCTGATGTCGTCGAAGGCCCCGAAGATCGCGCCGGTGTTGACCAGCACATAGGGGATCATGAACGCCATGGTGCGGATCACGTAGCGCTTGTGCGCCGAGGTCTGGAACTTTCCGATCGCCAGCATGGCTCGCCTCCCGTTGATGTAAGGCAAACCTGACACGGGCAGAATGTCATGTCAACCTGACATTATGTCGGGAGATCCTGACATACCCATGAACCTCGCCCCTTGCTGACGCTCGCGCCATGATGCAACCTATGCGCGCTTAACGGGAAATGCTCGGGAGGGCGGAATGATCGATCGGCGCGTGATGCTGGCCACCGGCCTGGCGGCGGGTCTGGCGGCGGCCGGCGAAGCGGCGGCGCAGACGCTGCGGCGGCGGGTCAGCTGGCAGGTGTTCAGGAACTCGACGTCGGGCCCGTCCTACGCCCGCGCCGTCGGCATCATGCGCAGCAACCCCAACGCGTCGGATCCGAACAGCTGGTTCTACTGGGCCAACATCCACCAGAACTTCTGCCCGCACGGCGTGCCCTACTTCCTGGCCTGGCACCGGGGTTACATCCTGCAGTTCGAGCAGAAGATCCGCGAACTGTCGCGAGACCCCAACTTCAGCCTGCCGTACTGGAACTACTTCGCCGACCCGAACATGCCGTCGGATTTCACCAACCCCGCGCCCGGCAATCCGCTCTACGTGAAGCGCACCAACACCAACGTCGTGAACGCCCTCGGCTACGACTTCACCGATCCGGTCTGGAAGCAGTTGCCGCGCAACTGGCCCACGCCCATGGAGCCGCGGGTCGAGAGCGTGCCGCACAACCAGGTGCACAACATCATCGGCGGCTTCATGCCCACCCTGCAGTCGCCGCAGGATCCGATCTTCTGGTTGCACCACGCCAACATCGACCGGCTGTGGTGCGCCTGGGTCAAGGCCGGCGCCGGGCGCGCCAACCCGCCCCCGACCGACGCCTACTGGAACGGGACCTTCGTCTATGGCGGCCAGCCTCAGATGAACAAGCGCGTGACCTACAGCGCCGAAGGCCTGGGCTACACCTACGACGACGAACGCCTGCCTACCCCGCGACGGCTGGGCGTCACCGTCGCCCCGCCGATCAGGGCGGTGCCTCTCGCCAGGGAGCGGCTGATCGGACAGGTGCTGTCGCTGGGCGAGACGCAAGGCGGCCTGACGCTCGACCAGAGCTCGTTCAGCCTGCGCGTGCCGCTCGGCGACGATGGCCAGAACCGCACGCGGCTGCTGACCGTCCCGCCGCCGCGCGGCCCCTCCGCCGCCGGCGTCCGACCACCCGTGAGCATCAACGTCGTGCTCGAGGATGTGGCGGTGACCGAAGCCGGCAAGCAGGGCGGCTATTTCTACCAGGTCTATGTCAACCTGCCGGCCGGCGGCGCGCTGAACCCTTCGCGCCTGATCGGCACGGTCGGCGCCTTCGAGATCGCCGGAGCCCAGCACAGCGGCGGCGAGGGCCCGCACGCCGCCCACGGCGACGGCAAGGTGCGCCTGGTGTTGCCCGCCACCGAGGTCCTGCGCCGGCTTTCGCCAGGCCAATTGCGCGAGGTCAAGGTGTCGTTCGTCCGGGTCGACGGCCCCGAGGCGCCGACAGGTCCGGCGATCACCATCGGCGCGTTCCGGGTGGAGTCGACGGTGGAGGCGCCGCGCTAGAACCTGCTGGGTTTGGATGGACATCCAAGCCTGATCAGCAAGTTCCAGATTCAAACACTTCGAGCACGCCAGATCCGGTCAGCCGGGCACGCCTGACCCTGGCGCGCTCCGGCTGACAGGCTTTCTGGCGACGTCGCCAGCGTTTGGCCATTCCCCCCGCGCCCCAAAGGGCCTAGGTAAGCCTCAATCTGAGCATATCCGGGGACGGACGAGCCATGGACGACGCGGCCGGGGGCCTGCAGGCGACAATGAGAGCGATGGGCCAGGCGGCCCGCGAGGGCGCGCGCTCGCTTCGCCTCGCCACGCCAGCCCAGCGCACCGCCGCCCTCGTCGCCATCGCCGCCGCCATCCGCGCCGAGGCCCCGGCCATCCTGGCCGCCAACGCCCGCGACCTGGAAAAGGCCGACGCCAACGGCCTGACCCCGCCGATGATCGAGCGGCTGATGCTCAACGAGCAGCGGCTTGAAGGCGTGGCCGCCGGCGTCGAGGCCGTGGCCGCCATTCCCGACCCGCTGGGCGTCGAGACCGCCCGCTGGCAGCGCCCCAACGGCCTGGACATCGCCCGCGTGCGCACGCCGATCGGCGTGATCGCCATGATCTACGAAAGCCGCCCCAACGTGACGGCCGACGCCGCGGCCCTGACCCTGCGGTCGGGCAATGCGGTGATCCTGCGCGGCGGCTCGGAGTGCATCGAGTCCAACCTCGCCATCCACGCCGCCGTGCTGAAGGGCCTGGCCGCCGCGGGCCTGCCTGCGAACGTGGTGCAGATGGTGCGCACCACCGACCGCGCCGCCGTCGGCGCCATCCTGTCGGGCCTGGACCGGTCGATCGACCTGATCATCCCGCGCGGCGGCAAGAGCCTGGTCGCTCGCGTCCAGGCCGAGGCCCGCGCCCCGGTGCTGGGCCACCTGGAAGGCCTGAACCACGTCTTCGTCCACGAGGCCGCCGACCTGAAGAAGGCCGCCGACATCGTGCTGAACGCCAAGATGCGCCGCGTGTCGGTGTGCGGCTCGGCCGAGACCCTGCTGATCGACCGCGCCGCGGCCGGCAAGCTGCTGCCGCCGATCGCCGACGTGTTGATCAAGGCCGGCTGCGAGATCCGCGGCGACGCGGCCGCCCGCGCCATCGAACCGGAACTCAAGGCCGCCACGGTCGAGGACTGGACCACCGAGTACCTGGCCCCGATCATCGCCGTGGCCGTGGTCGACGGCGTCGAGGGCGCGGCTGCGCACATCGCTGCGTACGGCTCGGGCCACACCGACGCGATCGTCACCGAGGACGCCGCCGCCGCCGAGCGGTTCGTCGGCCAGGTCGACAGCGCCATCGTGCTGGTCAACGCCTCCACCCAGTTCGCCGATGGCGGCGAGTTCGGCTTCGGGGCCGAAATCGGCATCGCCACCGACAAGCTTCATGCCCGCGGCCCGGTCGGGGCCGAGCAACTGACGACGTTCAAGTATGTGGTTCGCGGGACCGGCCAGACTCGTCCCTGAGGCCGGCCGCCCCAGCGCCCATCGCCTCGGCTTCCACCTGGAGCCGGGCATGCGCGTCGGGCTGTTCGGCGGCAGCTTCAACCCGGCGCACGAGGGCCACGCCCACGTGGCCGAGACGGCCCTGCATCGCCTGAACCTCGACAAGGTGATCTGGCTGGTCTCGCCGCAGAACCCGCTGAAGTCGTCGCGCGAGACGCGGCCGCTGGCCGAGCGCATGGGCGAGGCCCGGCGCTGGGCGCGCGGCTCGTCCATGATCGTCTCCGACGCCGAGACGCGGCTGGGCTCGCAATACACGATCGACACCCTGCGGGTGCTCAAGGCCCGTTTCCCGGGCGTGAAGTTCGTCTGGGTGATGGGCGCCGACAGCCTGGCCACCTTCCACCGCTGGCGCGGCTGGACCCAGATCATGCGCGAGGTCCCCGTGGCCGTGGTCTCGCGCCCCTGGGCGGCGCTCAAGGCCCGCAGTTCGCCCGCCGCCCGCCGCTTCGCCTTCGCCCGCCGCCCGGCCAGCGCCGCGGCGACTATCGCTGACGCCGACGTCCCGGCCTGGGTCTACCTGACCGGCCCGTTGAACTTCGCCTCGTCCACGGCCCTGCGGGCGCGCCAGACCAAGGGTTGAGCCCGCCCGAATCCGCCTGCGACCACGATCCCCCTCACGTTTCGAGTCTTTCCGTGCTATGAGGGGCTTTGCGCGAAGCCAATAAGGAGCATTCCGCTGCGTAGCGACCCCGCGCCGACGGCGCACGAGGGACCGGCTGGTGCCGAATCCTCGACTGAAAATCCGACGCTCAGTACGGACCTGAACATCAAGGCGCTGGAGCGCCTGATCCTGGACCGCCTCGACGACGACAAGGCCCAGGACATCGTCCACATCGACCTTACGGACAAGAGCTCCGTGGCCGACAGCCTGATCGTGGCTTCGGGCCGCTCGCACCGTCACGTCGGCGCTCTCGCCGACCACGTGCTGCGCGCGCTGAAGGACCATGGCCTGGGCAAGGCCCGGGTCGAAGGCCTGCCGCACTGCGACTGGGTGCTGATCGACGCCGGCGACGTCGTCGTCCACCTGTTCCGCCCCGAAGTGCGCAGCTTCTACAACATCGAGAAGATCTGGGCCGTCGACGCCCCGCACCGGATGCCGGCCGCGTCGTCGAACTGATCTCTCGTGGGCAGGCCCCGCTCCTGAGCTCGGCTCGGAGCGGGGTTCTCCGCCCCGCTTTCCCAGAATGAAGATCACCATCCTCACCGTCGGGAAGCTCGGCCGCATGGTCGAGGCGCAGCTGGCGCTGGACTACGCGTCCCGCGCCACCGCGTCCGGCCGCGCCCTCGCGCTCGGCCCCGTCGAGATCCTCGAGGTCGAGGCCCGCAAGCCCGGCAAGGCCGCCGAGGCCGAGGTGCTGCGCCCGCACCTGGAGGGCGCCTATGTCGTCGCCTGCGACGAGCACGGCAAGGTCCACACCTCGCGCGCCTTCGCCGGACGCCTGGAGCGCCTGCGCGACGACGGCCAGCGCAGGATCGTGTTCCTGATCGGCGGCGCCGACGGGCTGGACCCGTCGATCCTGGCCCAAGCCAACGAACTGCTGGCCTTCGGGCCCCAGACCTGGCCCCACGCCCTGGCCCGCGCCATGCTGGCCGAACAGATCTACCGCGCCGCCACCATCCTGGCGGGCTCGCCCTATCACCGGGATTGAGTGGGCGCGAAAGACGCCTCCCTCTCCCTCTGGGAGAGGGGCTTGTTTGTTGCGCCCTTTGAAACCGCCGCGCCCTAAGGCAGATAGGGATTCGATGCCCCGTCGCCCCGCGATCCTCGCCGTCAGCGCCTGCGCCCTGCTCCTCGCCGGAGCGGGGGCCGTCGTCGCGCAGCAGATCGGCGACCAGCGCACCCGCGACCTGCAGCAGGCCGCCGACACCCGCCGCGAGATCGAGGACCTGCGGGCCGAGCTGGCCCGGCTGAACCAGCAGCAGGTCTCGGCCGGGGCCGATGTCGACGTCAAGCGCGCCCGGCTGGAGACCTTGCACCGGCGGGAGTCGGCGCTGATCGGCGAACTGGGCCGCGACCGGGGCCAGCTGGCCCGGCTGCTCAGCGCCCTGCAACTATTCCGCCGCAATCCGCCGCCGGCCCTGCTGGTCAATCCCCGCGACGCCCGCGACGCGGTGCGGGCGGCGATCCTGATCCGGGCCATGACCCCCGACCTGCAGGCCCGCGCCGACGCCTACGCCCGCCAGGCCCGCGCCGTCGGCGCCCTGCGCCGCGAGGCCGCCGCCGCCTCCGAGCAGCTGTTCACCGCCGAGAGCGCCATGGCCGACCGCCGCGGCGAGCTGGAGCGGATGATCGTCGAGAAGACCCAGCTGGAGCGCGCCTACGCCCAGGACGCCATCGCCGCCGACCAGGAGCGCCAGACCCTGGGCGCCTTGACCGACGGCCTGGCGACCGGCGGCGCCACCGGTCCGCTGGCGCTGCGGGTTCCGGCGCCCGGCGAGGTGGTCCGCCGCTGGGGCGACGCCCTGCCGGTGGGCGGCAAGGCCGAAGGCCTGTCGATCCGCACCGCCAAGGGCCAGAACGTCGGCAGCCCCGCCGCCGGCGTGGTCGAGTACGCCGGCCCGCTGAACGGCTGGGACATGGTCGTGATCGTCCGCACCCAGGGCGCCTACCATCTGGTCATGGCCGGCATGGCCGACGTTTCGGTGGCGCCCGGACAATCAGTCGCAGCCGGCGCCAGCCTCGGACGCATGACGGACCGTGGACCTTTGGAGCCGGAGCTCTATCTTGAAGTGCGTGAGAACGGCGTTCCGGCCGATCCGGGGCGTTGGCTGAAGCAGGAGTCGCGGTAGACGACTTTTTCAGCAATGATGGGCGTTCATCATGACGCGGCCCGCGTCGGGGATGGACGGGGCCGGTGTATAAGAGGCGGCGTTCGCGCCGCTTGAGTATCGAACGCGGCGTCCGCGCCGCCAGGGAGCCATTCTGGCCTTATGCGCAAGTACCTGCTCATCGGTGTTTCGGCCTTTGTCCTCGGCGCGGGGACCATGGCCTACGTCAGCCCCATCGCCCAAGCGACCATCCCCTCGCAGAAGGCCAAGACCTACAAGCTGCTCGAACTGTTCGGCGACGTGCTCGCCACCGTCGAGGACCAGTACGTCACCGAAGTCGACGACAAGAAGCTGATCGAGGCGGCCCTGGACGGCATGCTGACCAGCCTCGACCCGCACTCGGGCTATCTGTCGCCCGACAGCTTCGAGGACATGCAGGACACCACCCGCGGCGAATACGGCGGCCTCGGCATCGAGGTCACCAGCGAGGAAGGCGTGGTCAAGGTCATCTCGCCGATGGACGGCACGCCCGCCGCCCGGGCCGGCGTCCAGGCCGGCGACTACATCACGGCCGTCAACGGCCAGTCGGTCCTGGGCCTGACGGTCAACGAGGCCGTCAAGCAGATGCGCGGCCCGGCCGGCGAGACGGTGGCCATCACCATCGCCCGCGAGAAGTCCGACCCGATCGAGCTGAAGCTGGTGCGCGAGGTCATCAAGCCCAAGGCCGCCATCGCCCGCATGGAAGGCGACTACGGCTATGTGCGCCTGCCCGGCTTCAACGAGAAATCCACCGACGCCCTGGCCGCGTCCATCAAGGACCTGCAGGCCAAGAACCCGCAGATGAAGGGCCTCGTCTTCGACCTGCGCAACAATCCGGGCGGCCTGCTCGACCAGGCGCGCGGGGTCGCCGACCTCTTCCTGGAAGGCGGCGAGGTCGTCAGCCAGCGCGGCCGCAATCCGCGCGACATCCAGCGCCTGAACGCCACCCCGGGCGATATCCTGAACGGCCTGCCGATGGTGGTGCTGATCAACCAGGGCTCGGCCTCGGCCGCCGAAATCGTCGCGGGCGCCCTGCAGGACCGTCACCGCGCCGAACTCGTCGGCATCACCAGCTTCGGCAAGGGCTCGGTGCAGACCGTGATCCCGCTGCGCGGCGGCGCCGACGGCGCGCTGAAGCTGACCACGGCCCGCTACTTCACCCCGTCGGGCCGCTCGATCCAAAAGACCGGCATCGAGCCCGACCTGGAAGTGGCCCAGACCAAGGACCAGGCCCAGGACATCGCCAACCGCGTGTGGTTCAGCGAGGCCAGCTTCAAGAACGCGCTCAACGCCGACGAGGGCAAGACCCGCAAGGGCGCCCACGTCCCAGCCGAGGCGCCGCCCGCCGGCTTCGACGAGAAGAAGGACGACTTCCAGCTGTCGCGGGCCCTGGCCGTGCTGAAGGCCGGTTCGGTCGAGGCCGTGCCGAAGCTGCCCAAGCCGCAGCCCAAGATCGCCGAAGTCACCGCCAAGGCCGCGGCCGTCGGCGGCAAGCCCCCGGTCGAGAAGAAGTAAGGGCTTTCGAGTTCCGGAAAACGAGCCGCCCGTCGAAAGATGGGCGGCTTTTTCTTTGGGGGTAGCCTCAGCTCATCCCCAGCGCCGCGATCATCACCACGGCCAGGCCAATCACCAACCCCGCCCCGGCCCGCAGTACGGCGGCCAGGCACGCGGCGCGGTCTTCGGCGCGCGAAGGATCGGTGAAACAGGCGAACTCGGTCAGGCTCATGGCGAGGTCTCCTCACGAAAAGCTTGCGCCCGAGGATCGGCCGGCGGGAAGGCCTCACCACCGCTTTTGCGCCCAACCTCGCCTGGCGGTCATTTCCGCGCCGCGCTTCGCTGAGAAAAGCAGCGATCCGCCATTTCGCCGCAGGTTTGGGCGAACCCTGTTAACCATATCTTGGAAGCTTGCCCGCTAAGCCCATCCCATGGCCGCCGTGTTCTCCCGCAAGCCCGCCTACACCGCCGCCGCGCCCGAGTCCGCCGACGGCGGTGACCTGCGCGCGCGCCTGATGGCGGCCGCGGCCAATCCCTATATCGGCGCCAGCGGCGCGGCCTTCCTGTTCCTGCTCAGCCTGGCCGTTCTGGTGCTGGTCACCGGCGACCCCAAGGCCGGCGCCCCGGTGATCCGCCTGTCGCTGTCGGAGATCGGCGCCACCAAGGGCGCGCCCGACGGCTGGCGCGAGGCCCTGGCCGCCGAAGGAGCCGAGGAAGCCCCGCTGCTGCCCGGCCAACTGGACCTGTCGACCCAGCCCTTCGCTCGCCAGGCGTCGACCGAAGAACCCGCCGAAGCCTTTACCGACCTGGCGGCCGCGCCGGTTGCGTCGGGCGGCGCCCTGGTCCAGGCCCCGCTGCCCGGCCTGTCGGCGCCCGGCCCCGGCGGCGGCCCGCTGCCGGTGATCGCTCCCGACGGCCGCACCGTCGCCGAGGCCTATGCCCGCCCCTTCACCCCCGACGGCCGCCCGCGCGTGGCCCTGGTGATCGGCGGCCTGGGCCTCAACGCCCAGACCACCCGCGCCGCCATCGAGACCCTGCCGCCCGAGGTCACCCTGTCGTTCGCCCCCTACGCCGAGGGCCTCCAAGGCTGGATCGATCTCGCCCGCTCGCACGGCCACGAGGTGCTGCTCGAGACGCCGATGGAGCCCAACGACTATCCGGCTAACGATCCGGGTCCCTACACCCTGATCGCCGCCAACCGGCCCGACGAGACGGTGCGCAAGCTGGAATGGCTGATGTCGCGCGCCACCGGCTATTTCGGCCTGACCAACTATCTGGGCTCGAAGTTCCTGGCCTCCGACCCGGCCATGGCCACCTTCACCACGGCTCTGAAGGCCCGGGGCCTGGCCTTCGTCGACGACGGCGCGGCCGCCCGTCGCGGCGGCCCGATCCCCCGCGCCTCGGCCGAGCGCGGCATCGACGACGACCTTTCGGCCGAGGCCATCGAGGGCCAGCTGCGGGCCCTGGAAGCGGGCGCCAGCGCGCGCGGCCAGTCGCTGGGCGTGGGCTTCGCCTATCCCGTGACCATCAGCCAGGTGCGCAACTGGGCTGGCGGCCTCAATGCGCGGGGCGTGCAACTGGCGCCGGCTTCAGCTATCGCCAAGCGATGACCGCGCAACCCGACCTGTCGCTCTACCGCCCCAATGTGGGCGTCGCCCTCTTCCACCCCACCGACGGCCGCGTCTGGCTGGGCATGCGCCACAAGCAGGAGCCGCCCTACAACTGGCAGCTGCCGCAGGGCGGCGTCGACGAGGGCGAGGACCTGGAAGCCGCCGCCCGCCGCGAACTCTATGAAGAGACCGGCGTGAAGTCCGCCCAGCTGCTGGGCCGCACCGAGGGCTGGCTGACCTACGACTATCCGGCCGACTTCATGGGGACCAAGCGGGCCCGCGGGTACCTGGGACAGAAGCAGGTCTGGTTCGCTTTCCGCTTCACCGGCGACGAGGCCGAGATCGACCTGGCGGCCCATGGCGACATCGAGTTCGACGACTGGCGCTGGGGCGCTCTCGACGAAACGCCCGAACTGATCGTACCCTTCAAGCGCGGCGTCTACGAACAGATGGTCGCCGCTTTCTCGGGGTTCGCGCGCATCGCCTGACACCGAAGGCTCAGCGCGCCATGCCTCAACGGGGTTTGGGAGGCGCGGGCTTGAGCAGAACCATCCTGATGATCCATGGCTACGGCATGACCGGCGACAGCTGGGCCCCCGTGGCCGAGACCTTCCGCAAGGCGGGCTACGCGGTCGAGACGCCGACCATCCGGCCCGCCCTGCGCACGGCCGGGCCGCCCTCGCCCGACCTGGCAGGCCTGTCGCTGGCCGACTACGTGGCCGAGCTCAGCGCCGCGGCGGCCGTGACCGCCGCCCGCGACGGCGTCAAGCCGATCGTCTTTGGCCATTCCATGGGCGGCCTGATCGCCCAGAAGCTGGCCGAGAGCGGCCTGACCTCGGGCCTCGTGCTGTTCGCCCCGGCCTCGCCGGCCGATGCGCGCGGCAAACCCAAGCTGTCGCCGATCATCACCTTCCTCAACGCCGTGCTGACCCAGGGCGGCGCGCCCAAGCCGGTGAAGATGTGGAAGACCGGCTTCAGGTTCGGCGTCGTCAACGCCGTGCCGGCCGCCCGCCACGACGCGCTCTACGCCAAGGCGGTCTACGACTCCGGCCGGGTGCTTCAGGACCTGGCCTATCCGGATCGCGATCCCTCGCGCACCGTCCACGTCGACGCCGCCAAGGTGAGCGTGCCGGTCCTGGTGCTGGCCGGGGCCAAAGACCGCACCACGCCGGTCGAGGACGTCCGCCTGGTCGGCCGCAAGTACGCCGGCGCCGACTACCGCGAGTATCCCGACCATGCCCACTGGCTGATCGACGAGCCGGGCAGCGACGTCCTGCTGACCGCGGTGCAGTCGTGGCTGTCGGAAAAGGGCCTCGGGCCCGCCTCGGCCGCGCCGCCCAAGCCCAAGGCAGAACCCGCGCCGGAGCCGGCCAAGTCCGAGCCGCAGACCACGCCCGCCGCCGAACCAGCCGCTGCCGTCACCCCACCGCCCAAGCCTCGCGCGCCGGCCAAGGCCAAGACCCCGAACAAGGCCAAGGCCGTGGTCGCCGAACCGGCCGCCAAGCCGCGGGCGAAGGTCGCGCCGAAACCCAAGGTCGCGTCCAGGACGCCAGCCAAGGCCAAGGCCAAGGCGGCGCCGGCTGCCGAAGTCCCGCCGGCGTCGGCCGAAAAGGCGGCAAAGGCCGCCCCCAAGGCAAAGGCCGCCGCCAAGCCGCAGGCCGCGCCGGAACCGGCCAAGCCGGCCGCGAAGGCCCCGGCCAAGGCCAAGGCGCCTCCCAAGCCGAAACCGGCCGGGGCGGCGGAAGCCGCCAAGACGGCTCCAAAGCCCAAGCCTGCGGCCAAGCCCCCGGCAACGCCCAAGGCCGCACCCGCCAAGCCGACGGCGACAAAGATGCCCAACGTCGTCAATCCGGAGCTGACGAAGGCGACGAAAGCCCCGGCCAAACCGAAAGCGGCGGCAAAATCCAAGGCTGCGACAACGACCCCCGCCAAAACTTCGCCACGCGGCAAGAAGAGCGTGTAGGCTCCATTGAAACGCTCGTATCAGTCACACGGGCGAAAGTTGACCTAAGAGGCGGGCGTGAAGGCTCCGGTGATCATGGTCCACGGCGCCTTCTGCGGCGGCTGGACGTTCGACAGTTTCCGAGAGCCGTTCGAGGCCGCCGGGCACCGGGTGCTCACCCCGGACCTGCCGGGACGCGGTCCCGGCGGTTCGGTCGTCGGCCTGTCGATGAGCGATTACGCCCGCGACATCGCCCGCCTGATCCGCTCGTGCGAGCGGCCGCCGATCCTGATCGGCCACTCCATGGGCGGGCTGGTGGCCCAGCTGGCCGCCGGCCGCGCCCCGGTCGAGCGCCTGATCCTGCTGGCCCCCTCCCCGCCGTGGGGCGTGCATGGCGCCAGCCTGGAGGAGGCGGTCTCGGCCGTCAGCCTCTATGCGCTGGGCCCCTACTGGCTGCAGGCGATCGCGCCCGACTACGGCGTGGTGCGCCGCTACAGCCTCGACCGCCTGCCGCGCGACAAACGTCGCGCCCTCTACGCCCGCATGACCTCGGAAAGCGGCCGGGCGCTGTGGGAGACGCTGAACTGGTGGCTGGACCCGTTCATGACCACCAGCCCCGGCCCGGTGAAGGCGCCGGTGCTCGCCATAGCCGGCGGCCAGGACGTCGTCCACCCGCCCGCCACCGTCCGCCAGACCGCGGCGCGCCTGGGCGGGATGTTCCACGAGTTTCCCGAGATGAGCCACTGGCTGCCCGGCGAGCCGGGCTGGGAGGCCGTGGCGGCGTTGTGCCTGGACTTCATCGCGGCGGAGAGCCGGGCGGCGGCCTAAGCCCCCCTCAGTCGCCATCCCTGCTCCTCCCCCGAGAAACGGGGGAGGAGAAAGACGATCCTTCCGCTCTGGGGAAGGTGGCCCGGAGGGCCGGAGGGGGCCTCCCCCAGACAACGAAAAAGGCGCGGAGGTCACCCTCCGCGCCTTTCGCGTTTCAGCTCGACGAGCCTCTGACCATCACTGGGTGGTGTAGAGGATCTGGGCCTGTTCGAAGTTCTTGCCGACCGAGCTGTCGTCCAGCTTCTTGATGCGGACGTAGACGAGGCCGGCCTTGCCGCCGGCTGCGTTGTTGTCCCAGGTCACGGTCAGGCGCTTGACGTCGGTGACCAGTTGGTCGTTGCGGATCAGCTTCAGCTGCGGGCTGTTCTCCCAGGTCGCCCAGTCGTGCAGGGCGGTGGCCAGGTGCTGGGCCTGGTCCGGGCCCTGGGCGTGCTGGACGTTCAGGGTGCAGACGTTCTTGTTCGAACCCGGGTTGTCGAGGACGATCTGGTAGGGCTTGCCCAGGTCCAGCGTCCACAGGTCGCGCTTCTTCTTGAAGCCCGCGGCCTTGGCCAGGGCGTTGAAGTCGCCGCCGACGACGGCCGGCTTGCAGATGGTGTCGAGGACGCTGAGGATCTTCACCGAGACCGGGTCGGTCGGCGGGGGCGGACGCACCGCTTCCGGAGCGGCCGCGGCGGCGGCGGCTTCCGGGGTGCCGGCGGCGGGCGCCGGGACGACGGGCGTGGCTTGATCGGCAGGCGCGGCCTGATCAACGGGCGCGGCGGCCGGGGCGGGAGCCGGGGCGGCGGCGGGAGCGGGCTGCTCCTGGGCGACGGCGGTCGAAACGACGCCGAGGGCGATCAGGCTGGCGAGCGCAAGGCGCATAGGTCGGATATCCCCTAGAGACTTGGAGGTCGGCATTAAAACCGACAAGCGTTCCCTCGCAACCCTTATGGTGGCCGATTACGGCGGGGATGGGGTCACAAACGTAATTTTTTCGATCCTCCCCCTCTGGGGGGAGGTGTCGGCGAAGCCGACGGAGGGGGGAGCGCCCGCGATATCACCAGCCTTCTCGGCAGCTGAAACCGTCCCCCCTCCGGCCCTCCGGGCCACCTCCCCCACAGGGCGAGGATCGCCGAAAACAAAAAACGCCCCCGCTGTTTCCAGCGAGGGCGCTTTCGAACTCTTGGGAAAGAAGCGGCTCTTACGAGGCCACTTCCACCGCGTGCTCGGCCAGGATCGTGAAGCCGTCGGGACCCACGTCGGCGAAACCGCCCTGGATGTCGAACAGCTTGACGGTCGAGCCGTCGCGCACCGTCACCCGACCCTCGCGCAGCGTGGTCATGAACGGGGCGTGGTTCGGCAGCACGCCGAAATCGCCTTCCGTGCCCGGAGCGTCGACCTGGTCGACGTCGGCCGAGAACAGTTCGCGCTCGGGCGCGACGAGAGAGAAGTGCAGCTTGGCCATCAGTCGTAGGTCTCCACGGCGCCCAGGGCCGCTTCGATGTCTTCGTCGGTCTGGATCTCGGTGCCGCAGAACGGGCAGAAGCGGATGGTGGTCAGGACCGTGCCCGTCTCACCATCGGCTTCCCGTTGACCCAGGTTCAACAGGATCAGGCCGCTGTCGTGCTCGATGAGGGAGGCCTCGGCGTCCGAAGACACCGCGTCCTCCAGCTCCTCGCAGCAGAAATGGGCCAGATCGCCGTCTTCCTCGTGCATCAGACTTCAGCCGCCATCTTTTCGGCCTTGGCCACGGCTTCCTCGATCGCGCCGACCATGTAGAAGGCGCCTTCCGGCAGGTGGTCGTACTCGCCGTCCACGATGCCCTTGAACGAGCGGATGGTGTCCTTCAGCTGGACGAAGGCGCCCGGCGTGTTGGTGAACTGCTCGGCGACGTGGAAGGGCTGCGACAGGAAGCGCGAGATCTTGCGGGCGCGAGCGACCGTCAGCTTGTCCTCTTCCGACAGCTCGTCCATGCCCAGGATGGCGATGATGTCCTTCAGGGCCTTGTACTGCTGGAGCACTTCCTGGACGCGGCGAGCGACCGTGTAGTGCTCTTCACCGATGACCAGCGGGTCCATGATCCGCGAGGTCGAGTCCAGCGGATCGACGGCCGGGAAGATGGCCTGGGCGGCGATGTCGCGCGACAGAACGGTGGTGGCGTCCAGGTGGGCGAACGAAGCGGCCGGGGCCGGGTCGGTCAGGTCGTCGGCGGGAACGTAGATGGCCTGGACCGAGGTGATCGAACCCTTGTTGGTCGAGGTAATGCGCTCTTGCAGGTTGCCCATCTCGGTAGCCAGGGTGGGCTGGTAGCCCACGGCCGAGGGGATGCGGCCCAGCAGAGCCGACACTTCGGCGCCGGCTTGGGTGAAGCGGAAGATGTTGTCGACGAACAGCAGCACGTCCTTGCCTTCTTCGTCACGGAAGTATTCCGCGATCGACAGGCCGGTCAGGGCGACGCGGGCGCGGGCGCCCGGCGGTTCGTTCATCTGGCCGTAGACCAGGGCGCAGCGCGAGCCTTCGGTCGAACCGCCGTTTTCCTTCGGGTCGACGTTGACCTTCGACTCGATCATCTCGTGATAGAGGTCGTTGCCTTCGCGGGTGCGTTCGCCCACGCCGGCCAGAACCGAGTAACCGCCGTAAGCCTTGGCGATGTTGTTGATCAGTTCCTGCATCGTCACGGTCTTGCCGACGCCGGCGCCGCCGAACAGGCCGATCTTGCCGCCCTTGGTGTAGGGGCACATCAGGTCGATGACCTTGATGCCGGTGACGAGCACTTCAGCGGTGTTGGTCTGCTCGGCGAAGGTCGGGGCGTCGCGGTGGATCGTGCGGTACAGGTCCGACTGGATCGGGCCCTGCTCGTCGATCGGCTCGCCGACGACGTTCATGATGCGGCCCAGCGTGCCCGGACCGACCGGAACACGGATCGACTCGCCGGTGTCGCGCACGGGCTGGCCGCGGACGAGACCTTCGGTGGCGTCCATGGCGATGGCGCGGACGGTGTTCTGGCCCAGGTGCTGGGCGACTTCGAACACCAGGCGCTGGCCGGTGGCGGTGTTGGTCGTCTCGACGGCGTTCAGGATCGCCGGCAGGGCGCCGGTGAACTCGATGTCGACGACGGCGCCGATGATCTGCACCAGCTTGCCGGTGGCTTCACCGGCGACGGGGGCGGCGGCCTTCGGAGCAGCGGCCTTCTTGGCGGCCGGAGCCTTGGGAGCAGCAGCGGCCGGAGCGGCGGCGGCCTTCGTGGCGGCGGGCTTCTTGGCGGCTGCCGGCTTTTCAGCGGCGGCTTCGGGAGCCTTAGCAGGGGTCTTGGCCATGGCGTGCGGGTCTTTCGTGCGTCTCTGCGTGCGTTTTTGGCGTTAGGCTAGATCAGACGGCTTCGGCGCCGGAGATGATCTCGATCAGCTCCTTGGTGATCTGAGCCTGGCGGGAACGGTTGTACTCGAGGGTGTAGCGCTTGATCATGTCGCCCGCGTTCCGCGTGGCGTTGTCCATCGCCGTCATCTGGCTGGCGTAGAAGCCGGCCATGTTGTCGAGCAGGGCCGACAGGATCTGGACCGTCAGGTTGCGCGGCAGCAGGGTCTCGAGAATGGCCTCTTCCGAGGGCTCGTACTCGTAGACCGCCGCCGGGCCCGACGCGACTTCGGCGCCGCCCTCGACAACCGCCGGGATCAGCTGCAGCGCGGTCGGAACCTGCTGCACCACCGACCGGAAGCGGCTGTAGAACAGGGTCACCACGTCGATGTCGCCGGCTTCGTAGAGCTTGGTGACGACGTCGGCGATCGGCTGGGCGACCGACAGGGTGATCTGGCGGTAGGCCGACAGGTCGAAGTTATCCACCACCTTGTCGCCGTAGGGGCGCTTCAGCTGGGCGGTCACCTTCTTGCCGACGCAGACGATCTTCACGTCCTTGCCCTGGGCGATCAGCCCGTCGATGTGGGCGCGAGCCGCGCGCACGATCGACGAGGTGAAGCCGCCGGCCAGACCACGGTCCGCAGCGGCCACCACCACCAGGTGACGGTCGTCGCGGCCGGTGCCGGCCAGCAGCGCCGGAGCGCCGTCGCCCGACACGCCGGTCGCGAGGTTGGCGATGACGCTGGCCAGACGCCGAGCGTACGGACGGGCGGCTTCCGCCGCGTCCTGGCTCCGGCGCAGCTTGGCAGCCGCCACCATCTGCATCGCTTTCGTGATCTTTTGCGTCGCTTTGACGCTCGAGATCCGATTGCGCATTTCCTTCAAGCTGGCCATTCGGCGCTACTCTCTCCGAGCGGTTCCGAGGGGGCTTAGGCGAAGGTCGACGAGAAGCTGTCGAGCGCGCTCTTCAGCGACGCTTCCAGGTCCTTGTCGAGGGCCTTCTTGGTGGCGATGCCGGTCAGCAGGTCCTGGTGGGCGCTGTGCAGGCGGGCCAGGAACTCGGTCTCGAAGCGACGCACCGACGAGGTCGGGATCTTGTCGAGGTAGCCGCGGGTGCCGGCGTAGATCACGCAGACCTGCTCTTCGACCGACAGCGGCGCGTATTGCGGCTGCTTCAGCAGCTCGGTCAGGCGCTCGCCGCGAGCCAGCATCTTCTGGGTCGAGGCGTCGAGGTCCGAGCCGAACTTCGCGAAGGCGGCCATTTCACGATACTGGGCCAGCTCGCCCTTAATCGGACCGGCGACCTGCTTCATGGCCTTGATCTGGGCCGACGAGCCGACGCGCGACACCGAGATGCCGACGTTCACGGCCGGGCGGATGCCCTGGTAGAACAGGTCGGTTTCCAGGAAGATCTGGCCGTCGGTGATCGAGATCACGTTGGTCGGGATGTAGGCCGACACGTCGTTGGCCTGGGTTTCGATGATCGGCAGAGCCGTCAGCGAGCCCGAACCGTTGTCTTCGTTCAGCTTCGCGGCGCGTTCCAGCAGGCGCGAGTGCAGGTAGAAGACGTCGCCCGGATAGGCTTCGCGGCCCGGCGGGCGGCGCAGCAGCAGCGACATCTGGCGGTAGGCGACGGCTTGCTTGGACAGATCGTCATAGATGATCAGGCCGTGCAGGCCGTTGTCGCGGAACCACTCGCCCATGGCGCAGCCGGCGAACGGGGCCAGGTATTGCAGCGGGGCCGGCTCCGAGGCCGAGGCCACGACGACGATGGTGTATTCCAGGGCGCCGTGCTCTTCCAGGGTCTTGACGATCTGGGCGACGGTCGAGCGCTTCTGGCCAATGGCGACGTAGACGCAGTAGAGCTTGGCGCTCTCGTCCTTGCCGGCGTTGGCGGCCTTCTGGTTCAGGATGGTGTCGATGGCGACGGCGGTCTTGCCGGTCTGACGGTCACCGATGATCAGTTCGCGCTGGCCGCGGCCGACGGGGATCAGGGTGTCGATCGACTTCAGGCCGGTCTGCACGGGCTCGTGCACCGACTTGCGCGGGATGATGCCCGGGGCCTTCACGTCGACGCGGCGACGCTCGGTGTATTGGATCGGGCCCTTGCCGTCGATCGGCTCGCCCAGCGGGTTGACGACGCGGCCCAGCAGGCCCTTGCCGACCGGCACGTCGACGATCTCGCCGAGGCGGCGGACTTCGTCGCCTTCCTTGATGGCCTGGTCCTGGCCGAAGATCACGGCGCCGACGTTGTCGCGCTCGAGGTTCAGGGCCATGCCCTTCACGCCGGCCTTCGGGAACTCGACCATTTCACCGGCCTGGACGTTGTCCAGACCGTAGATGCGGGCGATACCGTCGCCGACCGACAGGACCTGGCCGACGTCCGAAACGGCGGCTTCCTCGCCGAAGTTGGCGATCTGCGACTTGAGGATGGCCGAGATTTCGGCGGCGCGGATATCCATGGCTGGGTCGGGCTCTTTCTTGAGGCTCTCTGCGTACGTACGTTTTTGCGCGGTTATACGCTTAGGCGCGCTTGAGGGCGAATTTCAGGGAGTCGAGCTTCGAGCGAACCGAAGCGTCGAACAGTCGGGAACCGACACGCACCTTGACGCCGCCCAGGATGGACGGGTCGACGCGGGTCGAGATTTCGGGGGTCTGGCCGAGCGCGCTCGACACGGCGGCCGTGACGGCCTTCAGCTGGGCGGCGGTCAGCGGGGCGGCCGAGGTGACCTCGGCGGCGACCACGCCGCGGTGCTTGGCCGACAGCGCCACGAAGGCGTTGATCGCGCCGACCAGCTCGGCCGAGCGGCCGTTGGTGGCGATCAGGCCCAGGAACTTGGCGGTCAGGATGTCGAAACCGGCCTTCACGGCGACGGCGGTCAGGCCCTTGGCCTTGTCCTCGGCCGAGAACGCGGGCGAGTCGATCAGACGGCGCAGGTCGGCGCTTTCGGCGACCAGACCCTTCAGGGTCTTCAGGTCGCTCTCGACCTTCGCCAGGTTGCCGCCTTCGATCGTCAGTTCGAACAGGGACTGCGCATAACGCTGACCCGCATCCGTCGCCTTGGTTTCTTCCGCCACTTGTTCCGCCCGGTGTGCGTTGCAATCGCCGCGGAAGAGAAGCTCCCCCCTCTCCCCGGCTTAAAGACTTGTTAGCGCTTGAGAAAAGCGCACGGGCGGCCCGCGCTTTCACGCTGCCCTTCCCGAAGCCCGGCGCCTGATAACACGGGGTGTTCGCAGTCGCAACCAAGCCGAGGTGATCGTGTTCGGCCAAGTTCGCGAAAAAATGTGTTTATCCGTCAGACGTTGACGCGGCGGAACACGCCCGAGGCCGCGCCGGCCAGGATCCCGTCGGCGGTGCGGGCCTCGGCCTGGGCGAACACCAGGCTGCGGGTGGCCCGCTCGATCCAGCCGCGCGCCGAAACAGCGCCGGCTCCGGTCCCGGCTCCGACCCCAGTCTTGGCGTAGTCGATGGTCAGCGAGACGGGCGCGGCGTCTGCGCCTGCGGCCTGGCGCAGGGCGTCTTCGAGCTGGAGGGTCAGCGGCTGGGTCATGACGACGATCTAATCCTTGCGCGGACGAAGACGAAAGGCGCGACAAAGAAAAAGGGCGGCGGAAGCGATCCGCCGCCCCATCAGGCGAATGGTCGAGGAAACAGCCAGAGAAGACAGAAGCCTCTGGGTACGCTTACTAGGAAAGAAGGATCAGGCGGCCTTGGCCGAGGCGTTGCAGCGCTCCAGCTCTTCGGCGGCCAGGGCCTTGGCGTCGCCGCCGAAGGCCGAGACGCGGCCGGCCTCTTTCGCCAGCGCCTTGCACGAAGCGACGCTGAGGGCCCGCGACGGGGCCGAAGTTGCGACGCAGGCCGCATCCTCGCAGACGAAGACGGCGCCGCCGGCGACGATCTTGGTCTTGGCGGAGACGGGCTTTTCGAGAGTGACCGCCAGGCGGCCATCGGCCAGGGCGGGGGCCGCGACGAACGCGGAAACGGACAGGGCGGCGACAGCCGCCAGGGCGCGGAGCTTCATGGGGAAAGCCCTCCAGCTTCGGGGATGATGGAAAGATCGATGATCGCGGCGTAAGCTGTACTGGCCGCCCGGCCCCGTGGGATGTGGACGCCAGTTATCCCCACCGGCGCCGCGAAACCGAACTAAGCACTGCTTAGATATCAGCGTTCAGAAATCACGCAAGCCGGTTTTTGTTCGCGTGCGCATATTTTATCGAAACTGAGATTTTCGGGCGGGACGCGCGCCCTCAGAGCCCGAGGATGGAGTCGATCCGGCTCTCGGCCTTGGCGTGGATGGCGCGGTCCTGGACCATGCCTTCCATGCGGGCGTAGCGGCCGTCCTTGCCGGCCTTGCGGCGCAGGCCGTCGGCGGTGACCACCACGGGCGGCCGGCGCGCATCGGTCATCGCGCCCAGCAGGGCGGCGAACACCGCGCCGACGGCGGCGGCCAGCACCGGCCCGGCGAAGTCGATGGCGCTCTCGCCGAAGATGGCGTGCAACTGGACCAGAATATGCTCGCGATTGACCTGCCGCGACAGGATCTGCAGCGACCAGGCGGCCAGGCCCTGCACGACCCCTGCCACGACCACAGCGATGACCACCCCCACGAAGCGGGGGCGCCAGAAGAGCCCGAGCAGGGCTCCAACCAGGGCGAAGGCGACCATCAGGACCATGGCGGCGATCCTGCGCCCGTCTCCTCAAAAGGAAGTTAAGCCCCTGATGGACGCGAGTTAATCCGATACGCGGATGACGAGAGCCGGAGACGGGGCCATATAAATGCGATCGGCGGCCGCCAGCCGTCTTACGAGGGACCCTTCATGTCGCAGCTGCGTTCGCCGGCCCGCCTGGCCCTTGCCTCCGCCGCCCTGGCCGTGACCCTGGCCGGCTGCGGGATCAACACCATCCCCACCCAGGACGAAAAGACCAAGGCCGCCTGGGCCGAGGTGCAGAACCAGTACCAGCGCCGCTCGGACCTGATCCCAAACCTGGTGGCCACGGTGAAGGGCTACGCCGCCCAGGAAAAGGACGTCCTGACCTCGGTGACCCAGGCCCGCGCCAGCGCCACCCAGGTCAAGGTCGACGCCTCGACCATCACCGACCCGGCCGCCTTCCAGAAATACGCCGCCGCCCAGGACCAGCTGACCGGCGTGCTGGGCCGGTTGATGGTGATCCAGGAGCAGTACCCGGACCTGAAGTCGAACCAGAACTTCCTGGCCCTGCAGAGCCAGCTGGAAGGCACCGAGAACCGCATCACCATCGCGCGGCGCGACTACAACGAGACCGCGCGGGTCTACAACACGAGCCTGCGCACCTTCCCGACCATCCTCTGGGCCAAGACCTTCTATGGCGGCCAGAAGCCGGCCCAGCTGTTCGAAGCCTCGGCCGCGGCCCAGACCGCCCCGACCGTCAGCTTCGACGCCCCGGCCGCACCCGCCGCCCCGTCCCAGCCGGCCCCGGCGCACTAGGGTGACGGCGACGGCCCAACTCCTCCCCCGCCTGCGGGGGAGGGGGCGAGACGGGGCGCCGCGCTCTGTCACTCGCCCCCTCCGTCACGCTGCGTATCCGCAGCGCGCCACCTCCCCCGCTTCGCGAGGGAGGAGCTGGCCGGCCGCCCTTGCCTTCGGGTTCATCGCTCTTCTCGCCTTCGCCACCGCCGCCTTCGCCGCCCCGACCTTCCCGCCGCTGAGCGGCCGGGTCGTCGACCAGGCCGGCATCCTGTCGCCGGCCGCCGAGCAGCAGCTGAGCGACGAGCTGGCGACGCTGGAGAAGCAGACCGGCCGCCAGCTGGTGGTCGCCACCCTGTCCAGCCTGCAAGGCTACGAGATCGAGGACTACGGCTACCAGCTGGGTCGCGCCTGGGGGATCGGCGAGAAGGACAGGAACACCGGCGCCCTGCTGATCGTGGCGCCCAGCGAGCGCAAGGTCCGCATCGAGGTCGGCTACGGCCTGGAGCCGGTGCTGACCGACGCCCTGTCCAGCGTCATCATCCAGAGCGCCATCCTGCCCCGCTTCAAGGCCGGCGACATGGAGGGCGGCATCGTCGCCGGGACCGACGCCATCGTAAAGCAGCTGTCGCTGCCCGACGGCGAGGCCAGGGCCCAAGTCGCCCAGGCGGCGCAGGTCGAACGCCAGGACGACGGCGGCGGCGTGCCGGTGGTGGCGATCTTCATCGCCTTCATCGTCGCCGTCATGATCCTGCGCGGCATGTTCGGCCGCCGCCGCTATCGCCGCAGCGGGCTCGGCGCGGCGGTGGGCGAGGCCCTGCCCTGGATCCTGATCAACGCCCTGACCAGCGGCGGCGGTAGTCGCGGCGGCGGAGGCGGCTGGAGCGGCGGTGGAGGCGGCGGCGGGTTCTCCGGCGGCGGCGGCTCGTTCGGCGGCGGCGGATCCTCGGGGAGCTGGTGATGAGCGACATTCTTTCCCGCCCCGACCAGCTGCGCATCGCAGACGCCGTTCGCGCGGCGGAGGCCGGCACCATCGGCGAAATCCGCTGCGTGCTGGCCCCGCGCATCGAGCCCGACCGCCCCGCTCCCGTCCTGGCCTGGGCGGCGGGCGCGGCCCTGCTGCTGCCGGCCTTCGGCCTGCTGGCCGGCCTGCGCCCCGAGTGGCTGACCCGCCTGTTCGGCGGCTGGAGCGTCGGCCACGCCGCCGCCCAGGACGGCGCGATCCTGTCGGCCCTGCTGGTCTATCTAACCCTGCAGGCGGCGGTGTTCGCCCTGGCGACCGCCGTGCTGTCGATCCCGCCGCTGCGCACGCGGCTGCCTACCGGCGAGAGCGCCGCCGAGCGCGTTCGGCGCGCGGCCATGGACTATTTCCTGTCCAGCGACCTGCGCGCCACGGAAGGCCGCACCGGCGTGCTGATCTTCGCCGCCCTGGCCGAGCACCGCGTCGAGGTGCTGGCCGACGAGGGCGTCCACGACCTGGCCCCCAAGGACGCCTGGTCCGGCGTCGTCGCCGACCTCGTGGCGGGCCTGAAGGCCGGCCAGATCGCCGACGGCTTCGTCGCCGCCGTCGGCCGCGCCGGCGCCATCCTAGCCGAGCACGCGCCCCGCGCCGGCGGCGAGGACCGCAACGAACTGCCCGACACCCCGACCATACTGAGCTGAGCCTCGCGCCTTACGTTTACGTGATCTTCCCCCCGGCGAATTTCCGGCCTACGGTGCCGGCAATTCAAACTAACGTTTAAACAGGGAAGAAGCGCCATGCGCGAAGCGGTCATCGTCTCCTACGCCCGGACGGGCCTGGCCAAGTCCAATCGCGGCGGCTTCAACAACACCCACGGCGCGGCGATGGCCGGCCACGCCATCCAGCACGCAGTGTCGCGCGCCGGCCTCGATGGTCCGGAAGTGGAGGACGTGGTTCTGGGCTGCGGCGGCCCCGAAGGCGCCACCGGCATGAACGTGGCCCGCAACGCCGCCATCTGGGCCGGCCTGCCGGTCACCACCTCGGGCCAGACCGTCAACCGCTTCTGCTCCTCGGGCCTGCAGGCCATCGCGACCGCGGCCAACTACGTGCGCAACGACGGCGCGCCGGTGGCGATCGGCGGCGGCGTGGAGTCGATCTCGCTGGTGCAGGGCGGCGGCCACATGAACCGCTTCCACATCACCGAAGACAAGCTGATGAAGGAAAAGCCGGCCCTGTGGATGGCGATGATCGACACCGCCGACATCGTCGCCAAGCGCTACGGGATCAGCCGCGAATACCAGGACGAATATTCGCTGCGCAGCCAGCAGCGCATCGCCGCCGCCCAGGCCGCCGGCCTGTTCGCCGACGAGATCGTGCCGATGGCCACCAAGATGAAGGTGGTCAACAAGGAGACCAAGGAAGAGAGCCTGGTCGACTACGTCGTCACCAAGGACGAGTGCAATCGTCCCGAAACCACCCTCGAGGGCCTAGCCAAGCTGGAGCCCGTCAAGGGTCCGGGCAACTTCATCACCGCCGGCAACGCCAGCCAGCTGTCGGACGGCGCGGCCGCCGTGGTGGTGATGGAGGCCAAGGAGGCCGCCCGCCGCAACCTCGAGCCGCTGGGCCTGTTCAAGGGCTTCGCCATCGCCGGCTGCGAACCCGACGAAATGGGCATCGGCCCCGTGTTCGCCGTGCCGCGCCTGCTCGAACGCCACGGCCTGAAGGTCGACGACATCGACCTGTGGGAGCTGAACGAGGCCTTCGCCAGCCAGTGCCTCTACAGCCGCGACCGCCTGGGCATCGATCGGGAGAAATACAACGTCAACGGCGGCTCGATCGCCATCGGCCACCCCTTCGGCATGACGGGCGCCCGCTGCGCCGGCCACCTGCTGCTGGAAGGCAAGCGCCGCAAGGCCAAGCTCGGCGTCGTGACCATGTGCATCGGCGGCGGCATGGGCGCCGCCGGCTTGTTCGAAATCTTCTGATTTCGATCAGGACGGAGGACAGCGCCCATCACTTCAAAGAGGCTGAGATCGCTACCGCGATCTCAGCGCGGCGCCGCGGGCCTGTTCGAGACCTTCTAAGGTCGGGCTCGGCGATGCTCCCCCTCTGAGGGAGCTGTCGCGGAGCGACTGAGGGGGGACGTTTTCAGCTGCCGCTGCATTGGCCGGTGTCGCGGCCACTCCCCCCCTCCGGCCCTTCGGGCCACCTCCCCCAGAGGGGGAGGATCTAGATCCCCAGGTCCTTGCGCACGAACCTGTAGGTCTCGCGCCGCTCGCAGGCGCAGGCCTTCATCTGGCCGTCGGGCGTCCACCACACCAGGAGCGGATAGGCGAAGTTCACGCCGTTCTTCTTGAGCAGCGGGACCAGGTCCTCGACCGACTTGCGGCCCGCCTCGATGACGGCGGTGCGGGCGATGTCGCCGTCGGCGGGCTTGAGGCCCGGGGCGGTCCAGGCGTCGACCGGCGTGGCGTCCCACTTTTCCGACAGTTCCCACGAGCGATTGAGCCACAGCTCGGCCACCGTCGCACGCTCGACCGGCGTCGATTTCGGCACGCCGTTGCGGTCGGCGCGGGCGATCTCGATCAGGCGAGTGTCGACCCCGGCCTTGTGCAGGCGCGGATACTCTTCCTTCTTGAAGCGGACGCAGTCGGGGCAGGTGCGGAAGCTGATCATGTAGAGCTTGGGGCCCTTGAGGCCCGGCGACACCCAGCCCGAACCTTCGAGGATCTTGGCGATCTCGGCCTGGTTCTTGGTGATGGTCTTGGGCCGCCAGCGCAGCTCGAAGTTCCACCACGCCCACCAGCCGGCGCCGATCACCACGACCACGGCGGCGAGGCCGGCCCACAGCTTCCAGTTCTTCATCTCGACCGATCCTCTCGGGATTGTTCCCCTGGTGATAGGACGCCCCGCGCGCCCCGGCGACGGCAAAATTCCTGAAAGCCGCTTGAGGCGCGCGCGGGGGACTCTAGATTGGCGCGATGTCTACGCCACAGGCGCCCGAGGGCGCCGCTCCCCTCGAAATCGACCTGCCCGACGAGGCCGCCACCCAGGCCCTCGGCGCCAGCCTGGCCGCCGTCCTGTTTCCCGGCGCGGCCCTGTGCCTCTACGGCCCGCTCGGCGCGGGCAAGTCGACCCTGGCCCGGGCCCTGGTGCGGGCCCTGACCTCGCCCGAGGAAGAGGTGCCCAGCCCGACCTTCACCCTGGTGCAGTTCTACGAGGCCGCCGAGTTCCCGCTGGCCCATTTCGACCTCTATCGCCTGGAGGATCCGGACGAGGCCTACGAGATCGGCCTCATCGAGGCGCTGGAGGACGGCGCGGCCCTGATCGAGTGGCCCCAGCGCCTGGAGGGCCGCCTGCCCCCGCACCGACTCGATGTAGAGATTTCACCTGTTTTGGACGATACGGCCGGCGAAGCCCGCCGCGTCCGCATCACCCCCTTCGGCGCCTTCAAGGAACGCAAGCTTGAGCTCTGACCGCGAGACCCTGAAGGCCGAGTTCCTGGCCCGCCACGGTTACGGCGACGTCCGCCGCCAGCCGCTGGGCGGCGACGCCTCGACCCGCTCGTACGAGCGCCTCCATCGCGGCGATGCGACCTTCATCTTCATGGACCAGCCGCCGGCCCTGGAGACCGCGCCCTGCCCGCCCGGCGCCACGCCGGACGAGCGCCGAGCCCTGGGCTTCAACGCCGCCTACCGCCTGGCCGCCGGCCGGGTGGACGCCTTCGTGGCCGTGGCCGGCTGGCTGCGCGCGCAGGGCCTCTCCGCCCCCGAGGTGCTGGCCGCCGAGCCCGCCCTGGGCCTGGCCGTGCTGGAAGACCTGGGCGACGACCTCTACGCCAGCGTGATCGCCAGCGGCGGCGACGAGCCCCTGATGTACGACGCCGCCGTCGACGCGCTGGTCGCCCTGCACGCGGCCAGGCCTCCGGCGGTGCTGGAGGCCGGCGGCTCGACCTGGCCATTGCTGACCTATGACGACCTGGCCTTGCAGATGGCCCAGGACCTGTTCGTCGAGTGGCTGCCCAAGCTGAAGCCGGTGACCTTCGACGCCGCCGCCCTCGCCGACTGGCAGGCGTTGTGGACGCCGATCCGCGCCCGGGGCGAGGCCGGCGCCAGCGTGTTCTGCCACCGCGACTATCACGCCGAGAACCTGCTGTGGCTGCCGAAGCGCGAAGGCGCGGCCCGCGTCGGCTTGATCGACTTCCAGGACGCCGTGGTCGCCCACCCGGCCTGGGACTTCTCGATGCTGCTGCACGACGCCCGTCGCGACGTGTCGCCGGAAATCGAGCAGCGCGGCCTCGACCGCTATCTGGCGGCCCGCCCGGACCTCGACCGCACGCAGTTCCTGGCCGACTACCACGCGCTGGGCGCGCTCAACATCGCCCGCATCCTCGGCATCTTCGCGCGCCTGGTCACCCGCGACGGCAAGCCGAAGTACGAGAGCTTCATGCCGCGCCTGTGGCGCTATCTCGACAGCTGCCTGGCCGATCCGGCGCTGGCGGGGCTGAAGGCCTGGTTCGACGCCCACGTGCCAGCGGAGGTCCGCTCGTGAGCGCCTCCCCCAAGAAAGCGATGGTGCTGGCCGCCGGCCTGGGCACCCGCATGCGCCCCCTGACCAACGACCGCCCCAAGGCCCTGGTCGAGGTCGCCGGCCGCACCCTGATCGACCACATGCTGGATCGCCTGGCCGAGGCCGGGGTCGAGACCGCCGTGGTCAATGTCCACGCCTTCGCCGACCGGCTGGAAGGCCACCTGAAGACCCGCGCCGGCGCGCCGCAGATCGTCATTTCCGACGAGCGCGGCGAACTGCTGGAGACCGGCGGCGGCCTGCGCAAGGCCCGGCCGCTGCTGGGCGAGGATCCGGTGTTCGTCGCCAATATCGACTCCGTGTGGACGCAGGACGGCGCCCCCGCGATCGACAGCCTGGCCAAGGCCTGGGATCCGGAAAAGATGGACGTCTGCCTGCTGCTGGCGCGGCTGGACCGCACCCTGGGCTTCGACGGGGCCGGCGACTTCTTCATGGCCGAAGACGGCGCCCTGACCTTCCGGGGCGAGGCCCCCAGCGCCCCTTACGCCTACATGGGCGTGCACATCTGCAAGCCGGGCCTGGTCGACGACGGCCCCGAAGGCGCGTTCTCGCTGGCGACCATCTGGCGCAGGCTGGCGCCGCAGGGCCGCGTCCACGGCGTGGTGATGGACGGCTTCTGGATGCACGTGGGCGATCCCGGCGCGCGCGACGAGGCCGAGGCCAAGCTCGCCGGAGCGCACACGGGATGAGCGGCCCGGCCGGTTCCGGCTGGTTCTCGATCCCGGCCCACCGGCCGTTCGTCGACGACGTGGCCGCCGGCCTCGTCGAGCGGCTGTCGCATCTGGGCCCAGACGCCCTGTCGCACGCCACCCTGCTGACGCCTACGCGCCGGGGCGCAAGAGCGCTGGCCGACGCCTTCCTGGCGGTGAACGGCGGGCGGGCCGTGCTGCTGCCGCAGATCCGTCCGCTGGGCGACCTCGACGAGGGCGAGCCGCCGTTCGAGCCGGGCGACCTGGCCCTGGACCTGCCGCCGGCCGTCTCCAGCCGCCGCCGCCGGTTCGAGCTGGCGCGCCTGGTGCACCACAACGCCTCGCTGCTCGACAGCCCGCCCAGCGCCGGCCAGGCCCTGGAGATGGCCAAGGCCGTGTCCGACCTGCTCGACAGCTGCCAGATCGAGGAGGTCCCGATCATCGAGCGCCTCGATGGTTTGGCCGACGGCGATCTCGCCGCCCACTGGCAGGTCTCGGCGCGGTTCATCAGGGCCATGGTCGAGGGCTGGAACGCCCGCCTGCGGGACCTCGACCTGATGGACGTCAGCGAGCGGCGGGTGCGCCTGCTGCGCGCCCTGGCCGACCAGTGGACCGCCAACCCGCCGCAAGGCGTGCTGGTCGCCGCCGGTTCGACCGGCACTGCCCCGGCCACCGCGGACCTGCTGATCGCCGTCTCGCGCGCGCCGCAGGGCTATGTGGTGCTGCCCGGTCTCGACGAGGACCTGGCGACCGACGCCTGGGAGCAGGTCGGCGAACAACACCCGCAGGGCGCCATGCGCCGCCTGCTCCATCGCGCGGGCGTCGATCGCGGCGTCGTGCGCCGCTGGCGCACCGAGGCCGACAGCCGGGGCCGCTGGCGCCGCCGCCTGGTCAACGAAGCCCTGCGCCCGGCCGAGGCCACCGCCGACTGGCTGGCCCAGATCGCCAAGCTGCGCGCGGAGTCCGAAAGCCTCGACCCGATCGCCGAGGGCCTGTCGGGCCTGTCGCTGGTCAACGCCTCGGGCGAGGAGGAGGCCGCCCTGGCCTGCGCCCTCCTGCTGCGCGAGGCGCTGGAGACCCCTGGCAAGACCGCCGCCCTCGTCACCCCCGACCAGCAGCTGGCCCGCCGGGCGGGCCTCTATCTAGCCCGCTGGGGCGTCGTGCCCGACAGCTCGGCCGGCGCGCCGCTGGCCGCCTCGCCCCCCGCCGTGCTGGCCCGCAAGCTGGCCAATCTGGTGCTGGCGCCGCTGGATCCGGTCGGCCTGCTGTCGGTGGCCAAGCACCCGCTGCTCAAGGCCGACGAGGCCGCCCGCACCCTGGAACGATACGGCCTGCGCGGCCCCGCCCCCGTCGACGCCGCCGCGCTGGAACGCCGGATCGCCGAATACCCCGAGGCCGTGGACCTGGCCCGCCGCATCCACGCCGCCGTCGAGATCGCCTGCGCGCCTTATGCCGGCGCGCCCGTCGCCCCGCCGCACCTGGCCGCCGAGGCCCTGACCAAGGCGCTGGAAAGCCTGGTCGAGCCCTCGGCCCTGTGGGCCGGTTCGGGCGGCGAGGCCCTGGCGGCGCTGATCTCGGCCCTGATCGACGACGGCCAGGCCCTGCCGCCGACCAATCCGCTGGGCTTCCTCGACCTGCTGGGCCGGCTGGTCGACGAGGAGACCCTGCGCGTCGGCGGCGCCACCCATCCGCAGCTGCGCATGCTGGGCGCCATCGAGGCCCGCCTGGTCCGCGCCGACCGCCTGATCCTGGCGGGGCTGGAGGAAGGCGTCTGGCCGCAGGCCGCGCCGATCGACCCGTTCCTGTCGCGGCCGATGCGCGGCAAGCTCGGCCTGCCGCCGCCCGAGCGCAAGATCGGCCTGACCGCCCACGACTTCGCCCAGGCCGCCAGCGCCCCCGACGTGATCCTGGTGCACAGCCAGCGTCGCGGCGGCGCGCCGGCCGTCGAGAGCCGCTGGCTGTGGCGGATGAAGACCCTGGCGCGCGGCGCGGGCCTCTCCCTGACCGAACGTCCCGACGTGCTGGACTGGGCCCGGGCTCTGGACGCGCCGGGCCCCTACGCCCCGGTCAAGCGCCCCGCCCCCTGCCCGCCGGTCGAGGACCGGCCGCGCAGGATGGCCGTCACCCGCGTCGAGGCCCTGACGCGCGATCCCTATTCAGTGTGGGCGCGTGATATTCTCAAGCTCTATCCCCTCGATCGGCCCGACGAGCCGGTGGAGGCGCGCGCGCGCGGCACGGCGATCCACGCGGCCTTCGAAGTGTTCGCCCTGACCTATCCGGACGCCCTGCCGGCCAACGGCGCGGAGATCTTCGAGGGCCTCTACATCGCCGAACTGGTCGCCGCCGGCATGCCGCCCTCGGCCCTGGCCCGCGAGCGCGCCCTGGCCCGCGAGGCCGCCCTGTGGGTCATGGACCTGGAGGCCCGCCGCCGCGCGGGGGCGGAAAAGATCGTGGTCGAGGCCGCCGGCGAGATCACCTTCCAGGTCGATGGCCGGCCCTTCACCCTGACGGCCAAGACCGACCGCATCGAGCCCACTCGCGACGGCGCGGCCGCCCACATCCTCGACTACAAGACCGGCGCCGCGCCCAGCCAGAAGCAGGTCGACACCGGCTTCTCGCCGCAGCTGACCCTGACGGCGGCGATCCTGCGCGAGGGCGGCTTTGCCGCGATCGGCCCGCGCGCGCCGGGCGACCTGACCTATGTGCGCGTCACCGGCCGCCGCCCAGCCGGCGAGGAGCAGACCCGCGCCGCCGCCGGCCCCGAAAGCGAGGAGGCCGCCCGCAAGGCCTTCGACGGCCTGGTGGAGCTGATCCGCAAGTACGACGACCCCGACCGCCCCTACCTGTCGCGCACCGCGCCGCAGTTCGTGCACGACCACGCCGGCGACTACGGCCATCTGGCGCGGGTGTTCGAGTGGTCGACCAGCGGCGACGAGGGGGACGGGGAATGAGGGGGGCGGCGTCAAAGATCCTCCCCCCCTGGGGGAGGCGGCCGAAGGCCGGAGGGGGGGCGTTTTCAGCTTCCCGCTCGGTGGCCCATGTCGCAAAGGCTCCCCCCACCGATCGCTTCGCGATCGCCTCCCCCAGAGGGGGAGGATCCCGATGATCGACCCCCAACGCCTCGCCGCCGACCCCGCCATCTCGGCCTTCGTCACGGCCAACGCCGGCTCGGGCAAGACCAAGACCCTGATCGACCGGGTCGCGCGCCTGCTGCTGGGCGGCGCCGAGCCGGCGGCGATCCTGTGCGTGACCTACACCAAGGCCGCCGCCGCCGAGATGCAGCACCGCCTGTTCGACCGCCTGGGCAAGTGGTGCGTCACGGGCGACGAAGCCCTGCGCGCCGAGATCGCCGGCCTGGTCGACCGGCCGGAGAGCGAGTTCGACGCGGTCGCCCTGTCCAAGGCCCGCAGCCTGTTCGCGAAAGCCCTCGAGACCCCCGGCGGCCTGAAGATCCAGACCATCCACGCCTTCTGCGAGAAGCTGCTGCGGCGTTTCCCGATCGAGGCCGGGGTGTCGCCCGGCTTCGAGGTGATGGACGACAGCGCCTCTGCCGCCGTGGCCCAGGCCGCGCTGCACAAGCTGGCCGACCACGTCACCCACAGCGACGACATCTTCGCCCAGGCCTATGCCCGCTTCTCGGTGGCGCTGGACTTCGCCTCGTTCGAGGCGATGTTCGCCACCTTCGAGCACCAGCGCGCGGCCATCGCCGCCTACCGCGAGCGCTGCGGCGGCCTGGAGGGCGTCGAGGCCGACATCTGGAGCGTCTGCGGTTTCGCCGAGCCTACCACCGTCGAGGAGATCGCCGCCCAGGCCATGGACGACCTGGACCCGGTCTTCTGGCGCTCGGTCGCCGACGTGCTGTCGGGCGGCGGCAAGCAGGACTCCGAGCGCGCTGTGATCATGAAGGCCGTGGCGCAGGCGCCGTCGCTGGACGCCGCCCTGGCCCTGCTGTTCACCGAAAAGGGCGCCGGCACGCCGGTGACCTGGGTGGCCAAGACCTCGGGCCTGAAAAGCCGCGAGGACCTGCGCGAACGCCTGCTGGCCGAGCAGCAGCGCCTGGAGGAAGCCCGTGAGTTCCTGCGCGCCGCCAAGGTGGCCGAGGACAGCGTCGCGGTCATGCGGCTGGCGATCCTGTACCTGGCCAAGTTCATCGAGGAGAAGCAGGCCCACGGCGCGCTCGACTTCTCCGACCTGATCGAGAAGACCCGCGACCTGCTGACCAAGCGGGTCGACGCGGCCTGGGTGCTCTACAAACTGGACGGCGGGGTGTCGCACATCCTGCTCGACGAAGCCCAGGACACCGCCCCCGAGCAGTGGGAAATCCTGTCGGCCCTGACCGAGGACTTCTTCGCCGGCGCCGGCGCCCCGGGCCACGACGGCAAGGCGGCCGACGGCCGCACCCTGTTCATCGTCGGCGACGAGAAGCAGTCGATCTATTCGTTCCAGGGCGCCCAGCCCGAGCGGCTGCTGATCGAAACACAAGGCTATATCGCCCGCATCGAGGCCGTGGGCCGGGTGGGCAAGTCCGTGCCGCTGTCGACCTCGTACCGCTCGACCCGGCAGGTGCTCGATTTCGTCGACGCCCTGTTCGAGGCCCCCGACGCCCGGCTGGGCCTGGCCCCCACCGGCGAGGACATCCCCGCCCACGTGGCCTTCCGCAAGGACCATCCGGGTTGCGTCGACCTGTGGCCGCTGGAACGCGAGCCGGCCGCCGCCGAGCGCGAGGCCTGGGACGCGCCGCTCGACGTCGAGACCGAGCAGGGCGCCAACCGCCGCCTGGCCGAGAAGATCGCCGCCGAGATCAAGGCCCTGGTCGAGCGGAACGACGCGGTGTTCGACAAGGACGCCCGCGTCTGGCGCCCGGCCCACTACGGCGACGTGCTGGTGCTGGTGCGGCGGCGCAAGGCGCTGTTCGAAGAGGTGCTGCGGGCCCTGAAGCGGCGCGGCGTGCCGGTGGCCGGCGCCGACCGGCTGTCGCTGTCGGCCCACATCGTCTTCGACGACCTGCTGGCGCTGGGCCGCTTCTGCCTGTTCCCGGACGATGACCTGACTCTGGCGGCTCTGCTCAAGAGCCCGTTCTGCGCGCTGACCGACGATGATCTCTACGCCCTGGCCAAGGGGCGGAAAGGAACGCTGTGGGGCGTGCTTTCGGCGCGGGCCGACGAGCGCCCGGCCTGGCGCGAGGCCCACGCCCTGCTGGACTGGGCGCTGACCGCCCGCCGCCGCCGGCAACCCTACGAGTTCTACGCCCTGTTCCTGGGCAAGCTGGACGCCAACCACGTCAGCAACCGCGCCCGCGCCCTCACCCGCCTGGGCGAGGAGGCCGCCGACGCCCTGGACGAGTTCCTGGCCCAGATCACCAACGCCGAAGCCCGCGGCGTTCGCGACCTGGAGACCCTGGTGGCCGAGTTCGCCGCGCTCGACATCGTGGTCAAGCGCGAGATGGAGGGCGTGCGCCGGCAGGTGCGGGTGATGACCGCTCACGGCGCCAAGGGCCTGGAGGCGCCGATCGTCTTCCTGCCCGAGACGACGATGAAGGGCGGGGCGCGCGGCTCGCCGCTGCTGGCCACGGCCGACAAGGGCTTCCTGTGGTGCGCCTCGGGCAAGCAGGACTGCGAGGCCTCGGCGGCGGCGCGGCGCCTACGCGAAGACAAGGCCCAGCAGGAAGCCTATCGCCTGCTCTATGTGGGCCTGACCCGGGCCCGGGACCGGCTGGTGCTGTGCGGCCGCATCGACGCGCGCACCAAGGACGAGAACGTCGGCGGCTGGTACGCCGCCGCCCGCGCCGCCTTCGCCCATCCCAAGGTGGCCGAGGACGTACGGACGATCGACGAGGAGACCGGGGTGCTGCGCTACGGCCCCGATCCCCTGCCCGCGCCACCGGCCGCCGAGCTGGTCGAGACGCCCTCCGCGCTTTTGCCCGACTGGGCGCGGCGGGCCGCGGAACCGGTCTCGGCCGGCGCCCGCTGGGCCGCGCCCTCGGCGCTTGAGGCCGAAGAGGACGCCGTCGGCTCGGCCCCCTCGCCGCTGGCGAAGATCGAAGGCCTGGGCCGCTATCGCCGGGGCGAGATCATCCACCGGCTGCTCCAACTGCTGCCCGACATCGCGCCGGCCGGACGCCGGGCGGCCGCCGCGCGGCTGCTGGCGGCCGAGCGCGACCTGACCGACGCCCAGCGCACCGAGATGACCGCCGCCGCCTTTGGGGTGCTCGAGGACGACCGCTTCGCCGCCGTGTTCGGCCCTGGCTCGCGCGCCGAGGCCTCGCTGGCCGGCGCCGCCGCGGCCCTGCCAGCGGGCATGGCGATCTCTGGCCGGGTCGACCGGCTGGTGGTCGCGCCCGACCGGGTGCTGGTGGTGGACTACAAGACCAACCGCCCCTCGCCCGACCGCATCGAGGACGCCGATCCGGCCTATCTGTCGCAGATGGCGGTCTATGCGGCGGTGCTGGCCGAGATCTTCCCCGGGCGGCGGATCGAGGCGGCGATCGTGTGGACGGATGGCCCCAAACTGATGGCCGTTCCAGAAAACGTGCGGGCGGCGGCTCTTTCGCGCCTCTTCTGAGTTATTGCCGGACGCGCGCCCCGCGCCTACATCTTCAGCCAAGAGGCGGTCGCAACCGCCACTGTTATCAATCTTGCGCCGCGATCGCCCCCGACCCGCCGCGCCAGCCAGGAGCCAGACCATGAGCACCGTTGCGGTGACCGACGCCACCTTCGAACAAGACGTCCTGCAAGCCGAGGGCCCCGTGCTCGTCGACTTCTGGGCCACGTGGTGCGGCCCGTGCAAGCAGATCGCCCCGGCCCTGGAGCAGATCTCCGAAGAGCTCGCCGACCAGGTCGTGGTCGCCAAGATCGACATCGACGAAAACCAGATGACCCCCGCCCGTTACGGCGTGCGCGGCATCCCGACCATGATGCTGTTCCGCGGCGGCCAGATGACTTCGATGAAGGTCGGCGCCATGCCCAAGAGCAAGATCGTCGAGTGGCTGGCCGAAGCCGGCGTCAAGCAGACCGCCTAAAGCGGCCTCGCCTCGAAAAGCAGAAGCCCCGGCCTTTCGGCCGGGGCTTTCTCATTTGGGCTCTCGTCCTGTCTCCGAGGCGTACTTGCCGCTCTGGAGCAGAGGCCAGGCCTCTTCGTAGGGCATGACCTTCTCGTGCTTCGATCGCCAATGGGCGTCGACGCCATCCCAGCCATTGCCTTTGAAGACAAGGCCGCACTCAGGACATACCTTCCGGGCGCGGGCCTCAGCCACCCTTGACGATTTCCGGCAGCGACTTGCCGCTGATGTTGCTGCGGGCCGCGCCGCAGACCTGGGTGGCCACGGCGCGGGCCGTGGCGTCGGTGCGCCGCAGCTTCTGGTCATGGCCGCCGATCAGGCTGAAGTCCCCGTCATAGACGCGCACGGCGTTGATCTGCTCGCCCGTCCGGCCGCAGTCGATCCGCGAGGAGATCTCGGTGTAGCTCGACTTGTCCTCCGGCCACACGAAGTAGCGGACCAGGGCGACCTTGCCCTCGCGCTGGATCGAGCCGACATCCACGGCGATGTTCTGGCGGCCGGCGGGCGCGGGGCGGATGCTGCGGCGCTCCGGGCTGTAGAGCCCCGCCGGGTAGGTCATGCTGACGCCGCCGTCGGACAGGGCGCTGATCGGCAGCTGGGCCGACAGGTTGGTGATCTTGCTGACCCGCCAGTCCTGCTGGGGCCACTCCTGGGCCGCGGCCGGGGCGACGAACGACAGGGCGGCCAGGCCGGCGAGGATCATCTTCATGGGGTCACTTCCTCCAACGCTTTTGGCGACGCTAGGCCCGCAACCCTGAGTGCGCAACACCCTCGGCAAGGTTGCGGCGCCTAGAAGCCCCGCAATTCCCCCCAGGCCTCGAAATCGTCCCGCCTTGATCGCCAGGCGTTCACCGGCGCGGCCTCGTCGGCCACGCCCAGCGCCATGCCGGAGAACACCATGTGGTCGTCGGGCAGGCCCAGGAACTCGGCAGAGAGGGCGCCGTAGGCCGACCAGAACTCCTGGGCGCAGGTGGCCAGGCCTCGTTCGGTGGCCAGCAGCATCACCGTCTGCATGTACATGCCCAGATCCGACCACTGCGGCGGGCCAAGGTTGCGGTCGATGGAGAAGAACAGGCCCACCGGCGCCCCGAAAAACTCGGCGTTGCGGGCGAACTGCCGCAGGCGGCCGATCTTGTCCTCGCGCGGGATTTCCAGCGCCCCGTAGAGGTCCTCGCCCACCTGGAAGCGGCGGCTGCGGAACGGCTCCCAGAGATTGGCCGGATAGACCGCGTACTGCGCCTCGTCGGGCGAGCCCAGGCGCGCGGCGACCCTGGCCTTGAAGTCGGCGAGCACGTCGCCGGCGACGGCGTGCACCTTCCACGGCTGAAGATTGCCGCCCGAGGGCGCGCGGGCGGCGGCCTCGAGTATGGCTCGCACCGTTTCACCGGGCACCGGGTCGGCCTTGAACGCCCGCGCCGAGAACCGTTCGGCCACCGCTTTCGAAACACTCATCGCATCCGGCATAAAGCGCTCCCTAACCAACGCGCCCTATCGCGAGACAGGGCGTCGATCGTTGGCTAGCATCGCGCCGCTAGGTCAAGGCAAGGGGCGTCGGGTTTGAAGGTTCTGCTGCGCAACATCTTCCTGGCGCTGTTCATCGTGCTGGTGGCCGGACCGATCCTGGCGGTGCTGGTCTATCGCTTCGTGCCCGTGCCGGCGACGCCGCTGATGGTCATCCGCGCCGTCGAGGGCAAGGGCTGGGACCACCGCTGGCGGCCGCTGAGCAAGGTCTCGCCCAGCCTGCCGCGCGCCCTGATCGCCGCCGAGGACGCCCGTTTCTGCGAGCACCACGGCTTCGACGTCGAGGCCCTGCAGAAGGCCTACGAGAACAACGAGAAGGGCAAGAAGGTGCGCGGCGGCTCGACCATCAGCCAGCAGACCGCCAAGAACGTCTTCCTGTGGCCGGACCGCTCCTACCTGCGCAAGGGCCTGGAGGCCTGGTTCACGGTGCTGATCGAGATCGGCTGGGGCAAGCAGCGGATCATGGAGGTCTATCTGAACTCCATCGAGTTCGGCCCCGGCATCTACGGCGCCGAGGCCGCCGCCCAGCGCTATTTCGGCGTCAGCGCCGCCAAGCTGACGCCCGCCCAGTCGGCGCGGCTGGCGGCGATCCTGCCCAGCCCCCTGAAGTGGAAGGCGGTCAAGCCCGGCCGCTACGTCCAGAAGCGCTCGCGCCGGATCGGCGCGGCCTCGGGCACGGTGCGCCGCGACGGGCTCGAAGCCTGCGTGATCTGAGGAACCGCCCCTTATCCTTCGACGGGCTCGGGATGAGGGCTACTGAACGACATTCGAAAACCTCTTCCTGAGCCTGTCGAAGGACGAGGGTTTCGCACAACGGGAGGAAACGACAATGGCCATCGCCCCCGGTCCGACGCTTGAGACCGCCCGCCTGATCCTGCGCCCGACCGCCGCCCATGACCTCGACGGCTGGGCGCAATTGATGGGCGACGCCGAGGCCGCCCAGTACATCGGCGGCTATCAGACCCGCGAGGCCGCCTGGCGCGGCATGGCCTGCATGGCCGGCTCGTGGGCGATCAACGGCTTTGGCATGTTCTCGCTGGTCGCCAAGGACACCGGCCTGTGGGTGGGCCGCATCGGCCCGTGGCGTCCGGAAGGCTGGCCCGGCACGGAAGTCGGTTGGGGCCTGCTGCGCAGCGCCTGGGGCAAGGGCTACGCCGTCGAGGCCGCCCAGGCCGCGATCGACTGGGCCTTCGACCACCTGGGCTGGGACGAGGTGATCCACTGCATCCACCCCGAGAATACGCCCTCCCAGCAGGTGGCCGCGCGGCTGGGCTCAAGGAACCGGGGGGCGCACCCGCTGCCCGCGCCGTACCAGGACCTGCCGAATGACGTCTGGGGGCAGACCAGGGCGGAGTGGAAGAGGCGGTGATCTTCACTCCTCCCCCGCAAGCGGGGGAGGGGGACCACGAAGTGGTGGAGGGGGCGAGACTGGGCTCAGAGGATGCGGTCGCCCCCTCCGTCACGCTGCGTATCCACAGCGCGCCACCTCCCCCGTCTCACGGGGGAGGAGTTGGGAGCGGCTGACTTCCAATTCAGCGACAGCTGAAAACGTCCCCCCTCCGGCCCTCCGGGCCACCTCCCCCAGAGGGGGAGGATCTATTGGCGTCGGCTCCAGGAAGATGCTCCCCCTCTGGGGGAGCTGTCGCGGAGCGACTGAGGGGGTCTGCTCGCCCCCTAAACCTTCGGCCGCCAGTCTTCCGGGGCCAGCTCGAAGCCCTCGAACCTGAACCCCGGCGCCACGGTGCAGCCGACCAGGGTCCAGGCCCCCAGCGACACCGCCGTCTGCCACCAGCCGACCGGCACCACCACCTGCGGGCGGCAGCCGGCGCGGAGATCCGGGCCAAGCGTGTGGGGCGTGGCGCCGACGCCGTCGGGCGGCGACAGGGTCAGGCGGATCGGGGCGCCGGCGTACCAGTGCCAGACCTCGACCGCGTCGATGCGGTGCCAGGCCGACATCTGCTCGGCCTCCAGCAGGTAATAGATCGCCGTCGAAGCCGGGCGCCCCTCGGCGTTGGGCGCATCCTCGAACATCCGCACGTACCAGCCGCCCTCGGGGTGGGGCTGCATGTTCAGCAGGCGCACGATCTCCTTCGCGCCCAGATCGCCCGAAATCCCCGCAACGCTCATCGTACTCATCCCTTGAAACTGTCCTTGGCCGCGCGGATCTCGGCGAAGGCCTGGGCGGGCGCAAGGCCCGGCCGCAGCGCCGGGGCGCGCAGGAACGGATTGGTGGCCTTCTCCAGGCCGATGGTGGTGGGCACGGTGGCCTCGCCGCGCTCACGGGCGGCGAACACCTGGTCGGTGCGGGCCTTCAGAGCCGGATCGCTGTCGACCGACAGGGCGAAGCGGGCGTTGGAGGCGGTGTATTCGTGGGCGCAGTAGACGGTGGTGTCGTCAGGCAGGTCGGCCAGCCGCGACAGCGACGCCCACATCTGCTCGGGATCGCCCTCGAACATCCGGCCGCAGCCCAGGGCGAACAGGGTGTCGCCGACGAAGGCCACGCCGTCGGCCGCATCGTGATAGGCCACATGCCCGAGCGTATGGCCGCCGCTGTCGATGACGAAGAACCGGGTTTCGCCCAGCTCGACCACGTCGCCGCCGGCCACCACGCGGTCGAGGGGCGCGATGCGGGTCACCTCCTGCGGGCCGACGATGGTCGCGCCGGTGGCGGCCTTGATCGCCTCGTTGCCGCCGGCGTGGTCGGGGTGCCAGTGGGTGTTGAGGATGAAGTCCAGGCCCCAGCCCAGCTTTTCCAGCTGCATCAGGATGGCGTCGGCCTCCGGCGTGTCGATGCAGGCGGTCTTCCCCGTCGTGACGTCGCGCACGAGAAAGCCGTAATTGTCGGAGAGGCAGGGGAATTGGTGGATTTGCAGCGGCATGCGATCGGCCTCGGTCACGGACGGGGGTCGGCGGGCGTGACGCGGAGGATTCGCCCGCCTACATAGATGGCCTCGACGCCCCGGAGAGACAATGCGCCGCGACGTGCTCGACCTCAGAGCCTTCTACGCCGCCCCGCTGGGCCGGGTGGCGCGGGAGATGCTCGGCCGCAAGGTGGCCGAGGCCTGGGGCGACGCCAATGGCCTGGACGTGCTGGGCCTGGGCTACGCCACGCCTTTCCTCGACGAATGCCGCGCCAAGGCCCGCCGGGTGGTGGCGGCCATGCCCGCGACGCAGGGCGTAGAGGTCTGGCCGGTGGGCGAGCGCAACCAGGCCGCCCTGGTCGAAGAGACCGCCCTGCCCTTTCCCAACGCCATGTTCGACCGGATCCTGGCCGTCCACGCGCTGGAGGAGGCCGACGACCCTTCCGCCGTGCTGCGCGAGCTGTGGCGGGTGATGGCGCCGTCGGGCCGGCTGATCGTCGCGGTGGCCTCGCGCGACGGCGTCTGGGCCCGCGCCGAGGGCACGCCCTTCGGCCACGGCCGCCCGTTCAGCCGCAGCCAGCTGGAAAGCCTGCTGCGCGAAGCCGATTTGGAGCCCGCCGGCTGGACCCGGGCGCTCTATGCGCCGCCCGCCGGCTTCACCGTGGGCTGGGCCGAGGGCTTCGAGCAGGTCGGCGCGCGCCTGTGGCCGCGGTTCGCCGGCCTGATCCTGATGGAAGCCGTCAAGCAGACCTTCGCGGTCAAGCCGCGCGGCAGCCGGGCCCGCGCCCGGGTGTTCGCCCCGGTCATGCCGCCCGCGCCCGCCGGCGTGGCGCCTGTTCGAAAGGCGCCGGGAACCGTAAGGACCGGAATACTATTGGAAGCTGTGGCGCCAGGGCCTAGCCTTGAGTCGCCGACCAAGCCGTAAACCGGCCGCGTAGAGGGGAATTCGCGCCATGAAGATGATCGTCGCCGTTATCAAGCCCAGCCGCCTGGACGCCGTGCTCGAGGCGGTCACGGAAGCCGGCGCTTCGGGCCTGACGGTGACCGAGGTGCGCGGCTACGGCCGCCAGAAGGGCAAGACCGAGGTCTATCGCGGCGCCGAGTACGAGGTGAAGCTGCTGCCGAAGGTCAAGCTCGAGATCGCCGTGCCCACCGACGTGGCCGACGCGGTGATCGAGGCCCTGCAACGCACCGCCAACACCGGCAAGATCGGCGACGGCAAGGTCTTCGTCCTCGACCTGGAACAGGCCCTGCGCATCCGCACGGGCGAGCGCGACGCCGCCGCCATCGCCGGCTGAGGCTCGAAGCCTTCCGCGTTCTGAGATGAAAACCTCGCCCTTCGACAGGCTCAGGATGAGGTTTTTCGGCCGCCGAGCGTGAAATGGTCCTCATCCTGAGCTCGTCGACGGACGAGGACCACGCAACCACCTGAGCAACCCGATCAGCTCCCTTGCAAGCGGGATGATTTAGGACAAGCCGCGGCCACAAGCGGAGCCTTAAACTGCCTCGCGCGTTTCAGGTGGCAGTACGGGCGTAGGGGCGACATGGCCGAAATCGAAACCGTCTTCTGTCCCGGCTCGACCTGCTGGCGGGTCGAGACCGCCGAACGCCTGGCGCTGTTCATCGACAACGACGAAGCCTTCGACGCGCTGAAGGCCATGCTGCTGGCGGCCAAGCATTCGATCTGGATCCTGGCCTGGGTGTTCGACCCGCTCACCCGCCTGGATCCCGACCGGGTGAAGAAGAGCCGCGACCCCGTCCACGCTGACCGCATCGGCCTTCTGCTGCGCCGTCAGGCGGCGCTGAACCCGGCGCTGGACGTGCGGGTGCTGGCCTGGGACATGCCGTTCCCGATCGCCGCCTCGCAGCTGTTCGGCCCGCAGCGGGGCGCGGCCTTCTTCGCCGGCTCCAAGGTCAAGTACCGGCTGGACAACACCCTGCCCGCCAGCGCCTGCCATCACCAGAAGGTGGTGGTGGTCGACGGCGTCACGGCCCTGGTCAGCGGCGGCGACATCGGCGTCGACCGCTGGGACACCACCGCCCACCTCGACAACGACCCGCGCCGGCGCCTGCCCACGGGCCACCACTACCCGGCCCGCCACGAGGTCGCCGCCCTGGTCGACGGGCCCGTCGCCGGGGCCCTGGCCGAGCTCTTCGCCGAGCGCTGGCGCAAGGCCACGGGCGAGACCCTCGATCCGCCCGAGCGCCCGCTGGTCGCCCCCTGGCCCGAGCACCTGGCGCCGGTGCTGCGCCGCCTGCCGGTGGCCATCGCCCGCACCCAGCCGCACTGGCGCCGCGACGCCGAGATCAACGAGTGCCTGCTGCTGCACCTGGAGATGATCCGCACCGCCCAGTGGCTGATCTATATCGAGAACCAGTACCTGACCTCGCCGATCGTGGTCGAAGCCCTGGCCGAGCGCCTGGCCGAGCCGGACGGGCCCGAGGTGGTGACGGTGGGCCCCGCGCGCAGCCCCAGCTATTTCGACCAGATCACCATGGACAGCGCCCGCACCGCGGCGCTCAACCGCCTGCGCGAGGTCGACGTCCACGGCCGCTTCTACGCCTTCAGCGCCCGCACGCCCAAGGGCGCGCCGATCATCGTCCACTCCAAGGTGGCGGTCGCCGACGACCGAGTGCTGCGGCTGGGCTCGGCCAATCTCAACAACCGATCGATCGGCCTCGACACCGAGTGCGACATCGGCTTCGAGGCCCGCGACGAGGACCAGCGCCTGGCCATCGCCGCCTTCCTGGGCCGGCTGATCGGGCACTTCCTGGGCGTCGAGACCGAGCTTGTGCTGGAAGCCTTCATCGAGCACGGCGGCCTTGGCCCCGCCATCGAGGCGCTGGACGGCAGGACCGGCCCGCGCCGGCTCGAGCCCGTGGGCGTCATGCCGCTGAAGGGCCTGAAGAAGTTCGTCGCCGACTGGAGCCTGGGCGACGCCATCGCCCCCGACGACGCCTGGCGCCCCTGGGGCCGCCGCAAGCGTCTCAAGCACGACCTGGCGAGGCTGACGGCTCCGCCGCCCCCGCCGCCGGAGCATTTGCAGCTGTAGACCAGCTCAAGCGCTCGAAGACAGATACACTCAGAGCCGCAATGCGGATTTAGTGGATTTGAACGCCAGAAATAACGTACTCCGACACGAGCAACCTCTCTCCCTCTGCCCGAAGATCGGCAATGTCTTCACCTGGATTGCTATATAAACATCCAGCCGGAAGAATTTTCAGAAAAACTTTCCTGATGCCGTCATCATTTTTCTCCTGAAACCCCATTCTATGCATGTAAATTATATCCTGGGCCGACAAAAAATCGGCACTAAAAATGGCCCCCGTCGGCATCAAAAATAGATGCGAAACATTCATTTCAAAACTCCTCGCGACATAATACCAATAGAGAAGGCGATACTTTCACTGCTGTCAAACGTTCAAAATCTGAATATTTTGAAAAATATTTCACTTCATAATCAATATAAATGTCAGACCTCGATCTCCAGGTCCACCACCAGCGGCAGGTGGTCCGAGGCCACCCGGGCCATGGCGTCGTAGGGGGAGAACACGTTCAGCGTCTTCAGGCCCTTGGTCAGGAAGACGTGGTCGATGCGCATGAACGGGAAGGTCGACGGAAAGGTCGCCGTGGGCGCCTTGGCCCAGCCGGCCGAAACGCTCTGGGCGTCGCGGGCGGCGGCCTTCAAGAGGCGATAGGTGGCCGAATAGGGCGTGGCGTTGAAGTCGCCCAGCAGCACGCCCGGCGCCTTCCAGCGGTCGGACGACATCCAGGCCTCGCCGACCAGGGCGGCGGCCTGGCGCTTCTGCTCCTGCGGGATCAGGCCCAGGTGGGTGTTGATGATCTGCACCGGCTTGTCGCCGACCATCACCTCGACCCACAGCGCCCCGCGCGGCTCCAGCCCCGGCACGGCGCGATAGAACGGCAGCGGGCCGGACTTGATCAGCTTCTCGGGCAGGTGGGTGAGGATGGCGTCGCCATAGAGCTCCTCCTCCACCGTCATGGCCGGGTGGAAGTGGAAGCCCATCTTCAGGAGTTCGGCCAAGCGGTGGGCCTGGTCGACATGGCCGGTGCGCAGCCGGCCGACGTCGAGCTCCTGCAAGGCCACGACGTCGGGCTCGTGGGCCGAGATCACCTCGGCCACGCGTTCCACGTCGAGCCTGCGGTCGCCGCCCACGCAACGGTGGACGTTGTAGGTCATCAGCCGCAGCTTCATGGGATCAGAAGATCGCCTGAAACGGCGCTCGGTTCCACACGCTCAGCGGGCGTTCCGCGGCTGAGCAGGAAAAGGCAGGTCTCCGAGCGCCAGTTCTCCAGCGCCTTGGTCGGGTCGATGGCGCGCGCCGGGCCGTTTCCGGCGAAGGCCGCGCTGGCGTCGACCCGCACGCCCAGGTCATCGGTCAGGGCCATGAAGTCGGCCAGGGTGCACAGGTGGATGTTGGGCGTCGACCACCAAGGCATGGGCAGGGCCTTGGTCTCGGGCATCCGCCCCCGGCTGATCAGCGACCAGCGCACCCGCCAATGGCCGAAATTGGGGAACGAGACGATGGCCCGGTCGGCGATGCGGAGGAGCTCGTCCAGCACGTGGCGCGGATTGCGCGTGGCCTGCAAGGTCTGGGACAGCACCGCATAGTCGAAGGTCTTGTCGGGGAAGTGGTCAAGGTCCTGGTCGGCGTCGCCCTGCACCACCGACAGCCCCCGCGCCATGCAGGCGGCCACGCCGTGGGCGCTGATCTCCAGCCCGCGGCCGTCGACCGCCTTCTCGCGGGTCAGCAGCTCCAGGAGCGCGCCCTCGCCGCAGCCGACGTCGAGCACCCGCGCGCCGGGACGGACCAGGCGCAGGATCTCGCGGAAGTCCTCGCGGATCATCATCGCGATCCTCCCCCCCTGGGGGAGGTGGCCCGGAGGGCCGGAGGGGGGCCGTTTTCAGCTTTCGAAGCGATTGCCAGGTTCCGCAACACTCCCCCCACCGATCGCTGCGCGATCGCCTCCCCCACAGGGGGAGGTTCCTTGAAATCGATCATCGCCCGATCCCCCGCTCGCGTTCCACCGACGCCATGAACCCCGTAAGCGCCGCGTCCATCACCGGTTCGTCCAGCAGGAAGGCGTCGTGGCCCTTGTCGCTGTCGATCTCGGCGAAGGCGGCGCGGCAGCCGGCGGCGGTCAGGGCGCGGACGATGTGGCGGCTTTCCGAGGTTGGATAGAGCCAGTCGCTGGTGAAGCTGAGCACGCAGAACCGCACGTCGCGGGCGGCCTTGAAGGCGTTGGCCAGCACCCCGCCATGCGGCGCGGCCAGGTCGAAATAGTCCATGGCCCGGGTGATGTAGAGATAGGAGTTGGCGTCGAAGCGGTCGACGAAACTGGCCCCCTGGTGACGCAGGTAGCTCTCGACCTGGAAGTCGGCGTCGAAGCCCCAGGACAGGCCGTCGCGTTGAAGCTCCCGCCCGAACTTGCGCTGCAAGGCCGGCTCGGAGACGTAGGTGATGTGGGCGGCCATGCGGGCCACGGCCAGGCCCTTCTCGGGCCGCGAGCCCTGGCTGGCATAGGCGCCGCCGCGCCATTCGGGATCGGCCATGATCGCCTGGCGGCCCACCTCGTGGAAGGCGATGTTCTGGGCCGAGTGGCGCGAGGTCGAGGCCACGACCACGGCGCTGAACAGCTTGTCGGGATAGTCCACCGCCCACTGCTGCACCTGCATGCCGCCCATCGAGCCGCCGACCACCGCCAGGAGGGTGTCGACGCCCAGGGCGTCGATCAGCATGGCCTGGGCCCGCACCATGTCGGCGATGGTGATGATCGGGAAAGACAGGCCGTAGGGCTCGCCGGTAGCCGGATTGATCGAGGCCGGGCCGGTGGAGCCCATGCAGCCGCCGATGACGTTGGCGCAGATCACGAAGTGCCGGGCCGGGTCAATCGGCCGGCCAGGACCGACCAGGCGCGTCCACCAGCCGGGCTTGCCGGTGGTCGGGTGGGTGGAGGCCACGTACTGGTCGCCGGTCAGGGCGTGGCAGATCAGGACGGCGTTGGTCCCATCCGCGTTCAGCGAGCCGTAGGTCTGGTAGGCCACCTCGAGGCCGCTGATCTTCGCGCCGGAATCCAGCACCAGCGGCCGGTCGGCGGGGAAGCGCCAGACACCGCCGCCGAGCGGCGCGGAAACGTCCAGATCAAGGTCGGCCATGTCGCCTTGGACCGCCTGTCGACGAAGGTGTCAACCATACGCTTTGCGCCCGGCGGCGCGCCGCTTAAGAGGAGATCGTCGCGACGGCGTTTCTCGCCATTTGCCCAGCTTTAAAACCGCTCTATGGAGAGCCGCATGGACCGGTTGATCCTGATGCGCCACGGCAAGGCCGAGCGGCACGCCGCCCAGGGCGGCGACTTCGAGCGCGCGCTCGCCGAGCGTGGCCGCCAGGACGTGGCGCTGATCGCCTCGGCCCTGGCTGCGGAAGGCCTTTCGCCCGACCTCGTCCTGGTCTCGGCCGCCCGCCGCACCCGCGAGACCTGGGAGGCCGCCGCCGTCGCCTTTCCGGGCGCGACCGCGCAGGTGCTGCGCAATCTCTATCACGCCGAGGCGCAGGAGGTGCTGGCCGCCGTGCGCGAAGCCGACGCCCCGGCCGGCACGGTGATGGTGGTCGGCCACAATCCGGGCCTGCACGATCTTTCGCTGCGTCTGGCCCAAGGGGGCCTGGCGCAGGGCGGCCCCGCCGAGGCCGGCGAGATGGCCAAGCTGCGCTCGCGCTTTCCCACCGCCACGGCGGCGGTCTTCGACATCGACGCGTCCGGCGCCCCGCGGCTGGCGCGCGTCTTCTACGCATCCGAACACGGCGGGCACGGCGGCGAATGACCCTGGTCTACAAGATCCTTCCGAAGACGCTCTGGGACGAGGCCAAGGCGGCCGGCCAGTTCACCGGCGCGCCCATCGACCACGCCGACGGCTACATCCACCTCTCCGCCGCCGACCAGGCCCAGGAGACCGCCGCCCTCTATTTCAAGGGCCAGGAAGACCTGCTGCTGGTCGGCTTCGACGCCGACGCGCTCGGCCCTGAGCTGAAGTGGGAGGCCTCGCGCGGCGGGGCCCTGTTCCCGCACCTCTTCCGCAGCCTCGATCCGTCCGAGGCGATCTCGGAAAAGCCGCTGGCGCTCGACGCCGACGGCGTGCCGCAGCTGGGTCTCTCCTGATGACCCTGCACGACATCGCCGCCCGCGCCCTGCATGCGCTGGATCCCGAAGACGCCCACGGCTGGGCGATCCGCGGCCTGAAGTGGGGCCTTGGCCCGCGCGACGGCGGCGTCGACGATCCGATCCTGGCCACCAGCGTCGCGGGCCTGCAACTGTCCAACTGCGTGGGCCTGGCCGCCGGCTTCGACAAGAACGCCGAGGTTCCCGACGCCATGCTGGCCGCCGGCTTCGGCTTCGTGGAAGCCGGTACGGTCACGCCCCTGGCCCAGGCCGGCAATCCGCGCCCGCGCCTGTTCCGCCTCACCGAGGATCAGGCGGTGATCAACCGCATGGGCTTCAACAACGAGGGGCTGGAGCCCTTCGCCGCGCGCCTGGCCGCCCGCAAGCACGCCCACGCCGACCGCCTGGGCGTGTTCGGGGCCAATATCGGGGCCAACAAGGACGCCGAAGACCGGATCGGCGACTACGTCACCGGCCTGACCCGCCTGTGGGGCCTGTCGGACTACTTCACGGTCAACATCTCCTCGCCCAACACGCCGGGCCTGCGCGCCTTGCAGACCAAGGCGGCGCTGGAGGAACTGCTGGGCCGCATCGCCGAGGCCCGGACGGGCCTGAAGAAGGACGGCGCCGACTATCCGATCTTCCTCAAGGTCGCCCCCGACCTTGAAGAGGGCGAGGTCGAGGCCATCGTCGAGACCGTGCTGGCCTGCGGCCTGGACGGGATCATCGTCTCCAACACCACCATCGCCCGGCCCGACACGCTGAAGTCGGCGCAGAAGGGCGAGGGCGGCGGGCTTTCGGGCGCGCCGTTGCTGGTCGCCTCGACCCGGGTGCTCGCCGAATTCCACGCCGCCGCCAAGGGGCGCGTGGCGCTGATCGGGGCCGGCGGCATCGCCAGCGGCGCCGACGCCCTGGCCAAGATCAAGGCCGGCGCCTGCGCGGTGCAGCTCTATTCGGCCCTGGTCTACGGCGGCCCGGGCCTGGTGGTGCGGATCAAGAAGGACCTGGCCGCCCGCCTGCGGGCCGAGGGCTTCGCCAGCGTCTCGGACGCGATCGGCGCCGCATGATCCCCGACCAGAGCCTGGCCTGGCTGCGACGCTTCGGACCGCTGGCGGTCCTGGCGCTGCTGCTCGTGGCGGCTCTGGCGTCCGGCCTGGCCGGCAAGCTCTCGATCGAAACCCTGCAGGCCGAGGGCGAGGCGTTGCAGGCCTTCGCCCATCATCACCCGCTGCAGTGCGCGCTGATCTATGTGGCGGTCTACGTCGCCACGGTGTCGGTCTCGCTGCCCGGCGCTCTGATCCTGTCGCTCAGCGCCGGCTTTTTGTTCGGACCGCTGGGCGGGTTCCTGGCCCTGATGGGCGTGACCGGCGGCTCGACCGTGGTCTATGCGGCCTGCCGCACCGCCTTCGGCGACTTCCTGCGCCGCAAGCCCGGCGCCCTGCTGACGAGGATCGAGGACGGGTTCAAGGCCGACGCCTTCTCCTACCTGCTGACCCTGCGGCTGATCCCGGCCTTCCCGCTGCTGCTGGTCAATGTCGCCTCGGGCCTGATGAAGATCCCGCTGCGCACCTACCTGCTGGCCTCGGTGCTGGGCATGGCGCCGAGCTCCTTCGTCTATGCCGGGATCGGCTCGGGCCTGGGCCACCTGTTCGCGGAAGGCGACCCGGTGACGCTGGCCACCCTGGCCTCGCCGCGCATCTACATGCCGATCATCGGGCTGGGCGTGCTGGCCCTGCTGCCGCCGCTTTGGAAGGCCGCGCGCAGGCGCCGCGTTGCCCCCGCCGCCGACGTGAAGTAACCCAGACGAATGGCCGAACCGGTCACGCCGCCCGCCGCTCCCGACAAGCCGCCCGGAAGACGCCTTCCGTGGCCCGGCGGCCTGTCGGCGCGCCTGCTGCTGCTGACCGCCCTCTTCGTGTTCCTGGCCGGCGCCTTCATCCTGCCGCCGGCCCTGGCCGACCTCGAAAAGCAGTGGCTGCTCGACCGGGTGCGGGCCGCCGAACTGGCCTCGACCATCGCCGACGCCGACCCCGAGCGCCGCGTCACCGACCAGGTCTCGCAACGCCTGCTCGACCAGGCCGGCGTGGTGATCGTGGCCTTGCAGGTGGACGGCGCACGCCGCCTCGTCCTGCCCACCGAGCCGCGCGCCATCGAACAGCCCTACCTGGTCGACCTGCGCGGCCAGAACCCCGGCTCGTGGCTGGCCGCCCCGTTCTTCACCCTCAAGAGCAAGCCCGGCAGCCTGGTGCGGGTGATGGCCGAGCCGCGCTTCCGCCAGGAGGCCGAGTTCGTCGAGATCGTGCTGCCCGACGCCCCGCTGAAAGCCCACCTGATCGCCAACTTCTGGCGCCTGGCGGGCGTGACCCTGTTCGCCGCGGGCCTGGCCGGGGGCCTGATCTACCTGTCGCTGAACTTCCTGCTGGTGCGGCCCATGCAGCGCATCACCAAGGCCATGGAGCGCTTCCGCGCCGATCCCGAGGATCCCGAGGCCCGTGTCGTGGTGTCGCGCCGCCGCGACGAGATCGGCCGCGCCGAGGCCGAACTCGACGCCATGCAGACCGACCTGCGCACCGCCTTGCAGGCCAAGGCCCGCCTGGCGGCCCTGGGCGAGGCGGTGGCCAAGATCAATCACGACCTGCGCAACATGCTGACCAGCGCCCAGATGGCGTCTGACCGCCTGGCCGCCCTGGGCGACCCCAAGGTGGCCCAGGCCCTGCCGCGTCTTGAACGGGCTCTCGACCGCGCCATCACCCTGGCCAGCGACGTCATGGCCTATGGCAAGTCCAAGGAGCCGGCGCCGGTGATCCGCACCGTGGGCCTGCGCGCGGCGCTGGAGATGGCGGCCGAGGATTCCGGCCTCACCCCGCAGGGCGTGGCCCTGGAGACGGTGATCGACCCGCGCGAGCAGATCCAGGCCGACCCCGACCAGCTGCACCGCATCCTCACCAACCTGCTGCGCAACGCCCGCGAGGCCATCGAGGGCGCGCCCGACCGCAGCGGCAAGGGCCGGGTGTTCGTCGAGCTGCGCCGCGCCGACGGCATGAGCCACCTTCGACTGTCGGACGACGGTCCCGGCGTGCCGGCCCGGGCGCGGGCCAACCTGTTCCAGCCGTTCGTGGGTTCGGTGCGCCGCGGCGGCACCGGCCTTGGCCTGGCCATCGCCCGCGAGCTGGCCCAGGGCCACGGCGGGGATCTCGCGCTGGTGGAGACCGGCCCCGGCGGCTCGGTGTTCGACCTGACCCTGGCGGGCGCCCCTGAACCCGCGCCGGCCCCAGAAGAGGGTGAGCCGGCGAAGTCGAAGCCTTAGCCGCCCGAGGAATCCCTCTCTCTTAGAGAGAGGGAGGGGCCCGCCGCGCAGCGGTGGGAGGGTGAGTGGTTTCGTCCTCGCAGAAAAATCCCCATTCCTTTGATTGAAAAGGCGCGAGCGCAGCGTCCAGGCTTTGCTGATGGACAGGACCGCCTACGCCCGCCGCCTTCGTCAGAAGCAAACCCAGGCGGAAAAGACGCTTTGGGCCCTTGTCCGCAACCGTCGCCTCTCAGGCTTCAAGTTCATGCGGCAGATTGCGATCGATCGCTATTTCGCGGACTTCGTCTGCGAGGCGGGCAAGCTGATTGTGGAGCTCGACGGCGCGGCTCATGACGGTCGCGAAGACTATGACGACCAGCGCACCGAAACGCTGCAGCAGCTTGGATACGTGGTGTTGAGGTTCCGCAACGAGCGGGTCCTGGCCGATCCCGGCGGGACCGCCGACGAGCTACTGTCCGCGCTCCGGTCGGCCAGGCCGTAACCACTCACCCTCCCACGCCTTGCGGCGCGGGCCCCTCCCTCTCTCTAAGAGAGAGGGATTCCTTATGGGCAACTTCCACCACAAGGGCGGAAATGACGGGAAATCAGGAGGTCGGAGAGGCTTCGAGCCTCAGACCTCGTACTGCTTGGGCAGGGGCGCGCCCTGCTCGGCCGGCGCCAGGGGCGCGCGTAGCTCGACGGGCTCGCTGGTCATCGCGTCGGGCGCGGACGGCGGGGCCAGAACGCCGGTCGCCAGGACGCCGGCGACCACAAGGCTGCAACTTCCCAGGCCAAGGCCCAGGGCGATGGTCTTCTTCAAGGTCATGCTCAACAGTATCCGCGTCGGGGAGGGCGCTTTTACTCGTAGGGAACCAAGCCTCTGACGTGCCCTGAGGTTCCCAGGTTCCGCCAGACGGATCACATCCGCCTCACGGGCGGACGTGCTTTTGCCTGTAAACCGCCCACAGGTCCAGCATGGGGCGCCTTAAGGGCGATCTCGCCTCATTTGGGCGAACACTGGTTGCAAAGCGCCGCCTTGGCGGGATCGAGCCTCAGGGCTTGGCCGCCGCCGTCGGGGCCTCGGCGGCCCCCTCTTCCTCTTCCAGTTCGACGCCTTCGAAGCGGATCGGCAGGCGGATGCGCTGGCCGTCCACCGGATCGCCTTCCTTGGTCCACGGGTTCATCCGCATGGAGCCGGCCACGATCATCGCCGAAGCAGCGAAGTCCAGACCCGCCGGCTCCTCGCGCGCGGCCTCGCAGTCGGCCAGCCGGCCCTCGATGGTCACCGTGCAGGACACCACGCCCAGGCCGTTCTTCACCCCCGCCTTGCGGGCGGCCTGGGGGAAGGCCATGGCCAGCCCCTCGGCGTCGGCCATCTGGATCCAGCGCGGCTTGGTCAGCTGGCGGCCGGTCGCGCCCGGCGGCCGGAAACGAAACGGCACGTCCACGTGGATCAGCTTGACCATCTTGGCGTCGCCCGGCCCTATCGACACCTTGAAGTGATCAGCCAGCCCGAGAGCCGCCTTGCCGAACCCCTTGCCCTTGGGCAGTTCGGAGATCACCTCGCAGTCGTCCAGCGCGCCGCTTTCCTTGATCCCGCAGCGCAGGGCGGCCTGGCCGTTGTCCTCGCCCGCGGCGGCCTTGGGCCAGGCGGCCTCGACCTGCGCCAGGCTGGGCGCCGACTTCCATGGCGGATCCAGGATCAGCCGCTCCTTGCTGACCGACGCGAAACCGCCCTCGGCCAGGCCCGCCCAGTTGATCGGCACCGTGACCTCGGTCTCGACGCGCTGGCCGGCGCGGATCTTGGGGCTCATCAGGAACTGCGGGGCCAGCGCCAGGGCCGAATGGCCGAAGCCCAGGCCCGCCGGGCTTTCCGACAGCACCGCGCAACGGTCCAGGAAGCCCTCGGTCGTGACCCGGCAGCGGATAACGGCCCGGCCGTCCTTGCCGGCCTTGACCGCGGCGACCGGGAAAACGCCCGCCAGGTCCTGGCCCGTCGGCTTGCGCACCCAGTTCGGATTGGCGTCGCCGGGCGCCAGGAACTCGAGCGAATAGGAGACCTTGCGGCCGATGCTCGAAGCGCCGGCCTCGTCCTTGACCTTGACCTTGTAGCGATCGGCCAGGCCCAGGGCGGCCGCGCCGAAGCCGCGGTTCATCGGGTACTCGCTCAGCACCTTGCAGTCGGCCAGCGCGCCCTTGTCGGCGACCACGCACTCGACCTCGGCGTCACCGGTGACGGTGGCCCCGGCCGGAAACGCGGCCTTGATCTCCGACGCCTTGGGCCGAGCGGCGAACACCAGCCGCCCCTCCTCGGCCGCATTCGAGGACGTGGGAAGACCCGCCAGCACCAGCAGGGCCGCGACCGAACCGAAACGAATGAAAGACACGACGCCCCCTCGGGTCTCGGGCCCCCGCCCGCATACTCGACCCAGGGCTGAGCCATAGCCCAGCCACCCGGCGTCAGCAACCGTGCAAGGCGCGCTCGGCAAGGGTTCCGGCGCGCGCCCGATCCCCTTATGTTCGCCGCCATGACCGACGCCGCCGCGCCCGAATCCGCCCAGACCCGTCCCCTGACCCAGGACGGCCCCGCCCTGCGCCTGTTCCTGGTGGACGGCTCGGCCTATCTGTTCCGCGCCTACCACGCCCTGCCGCCCCTGACCCGCAAGAGCGACGGCCTGCCCGTCGGCGCGGTGCAGGGCTTCTGCAACATGCTGTGGAAGCTGATGCGCGACATGCAGGGCGACGCGCCCACGCACCTGGCGGTGATCTGGGACCACTCGGAAAAGACGTTCCGCAACAAGCTGTACGACCAATACAAGGCCCACCGTCCGCCGGCGCCGGAAGACCTGATCCCGCAGTTCCCGCTGGTGCGCGACGCCACCCGGGCCTTCGGCGTGCCGGCCATCGAGCTGCCCGGCTACGAGGCCGACGACCTGATCGCCGCCTATGCCTGCGCCGCCCGCGACGCCGGCGGCGAGGCCGTCATCGTCTCGTCCGACAAGGACCTGATGCAGCTGGTCGGCGACAGCGTCTCGATGTTCGATCCCATGAAGGGCGTGCGCATCGGCCGAAACGAAGTGTTCGAGAAGTTCGGCGTCTATCCCGAGCAGGTGGTCGACGTGCAGTCGCTGTGCGGCGACAGCGTCGACAACGTTCCGGGAGCTCCCGGCATTGGCGTCAAGACCGCCGCCCAGCTGATCACCGAATACGGCGACCTCGACACGCTGCTGGCCCGCGCCGGCGAGATCAAGCAGCCCAAGCGCCGCGAGACCCTGCTCAACTTCGCCGACCAGATCCGCCTGTCCAAGGCCCTGGTCACGCTGGACTGCAACACTCCCCTGCCCGAGCCGCTGGACGACCTGGTGGTGCGCGAGCCCGACAAGGCCGTGCTGGCCGCCTTCCTCGAGGAGATGGAGTTCCGCACCCTGGCTCGCCGGGTGGGCGACGGCAACGCCGCGGCCGCGCCGCGCACGCTGGAGGCCCGTCCTTCGGACAAGGCCGTGACCGCGCCGGTGACCAGCGTCTCCTACGTCTCGGCCGCCGCCCGCGCCGCGGCCAATCCGGTGGCTGAACCCGTCGCCATCGACACCGCTGCTTACGTCTGCGTGCGCGACCTGCCGACCTTGCAGGTGTGGATCGACAAGGCTCGGGCCAAGGGGATCGTCGCCTTCGACACCGAGACCGACGCCCTGTCGTCGGCCAATGCCGGCCTGTGCGGCGTGTCGCTGGCCATCGCCCCGGGCGAGGCCTGCTACATCCCCGTCAGCCACGAGGACAAGCCGCAGGACGGGGGCCTGGCCTTCGAGGCGCCGGCCAAGCTGGAGCAGATCTCCGAGGAAGAGGCCCTGGCCGCGCTGAAGCCGCTGCTGGAAGACCCGGCGGTGCTGAAGGTGGCCCAGAACGCCAAGTACGACATCGCCGTGATGGCCCGCCGGGGGATCGCCGTCGCCCCGATCGAGGACACCATGCTGATCAGCTACGTGCTGGAAGCAGGCCTGCACGGCCACGGCATGGACGAACTGTCGGAGCTGTGGCTGGGCCACAAGCCCATCCCGTTCAAGGAAGTGGCCGGCACGGGAAAGAGCCAGATCAGCTTCAAGCACGTGGCTCTCGACAAGGCCACGGCCTACGCCGCCGAGGACGCCGACGTCACCCTGCGGCTCTACAACGTCCTGCGTCCTCGCCTGGCGGCCGAGGGCCTGCTGACGGTCTACGAGACCCTCGAGCGGCCGATGCCGGGCGTGCTGGCGACCATGGAGAACGACGGCGTCCGCGTCGATCCGGAGACCCTGCGCCGCCTGTCCAACGAGTTCTCGCTGCGGATGGCCGACTTCGAGGAGCAGGCCCAGAAACTGGCCGGCCGTCCGTTCAACCTGGGCAGCCCCAAGCAGATCGGCGACGTGCTGTTCGGCGAGCTGAACATGAAGGGCGGCAAGAAGACCGCCACGGGCCAGTGGTCCACCGACAGCGACGTGCTGGAAAGCCTGGCCAATGAACACGAGCTGCCGCGCGTGCTGCTCGACTGGCGCCAGCTGTCGAAGCTGAAGGGCACCTATACCGAGAACCTGATCGCCGCGATCAGCGAGCGCACGGGCCGGGTCCACACCTCCTACGCCCTGGCCGCGACCACGACGGGCCGCCTGTCGTCGTCGGACCCGAACCTCCAGAACATCCCGGTCCGCACCGAGGAGGGCCGCAAGATCCGCAAGGCCTTCGTGGCCGAGGCCGGCAAGGTGCTGATCAGCGCCGACTACAGCCAGATCGAGCTGCGCCTCTTGGCCCACATCGGCCAGATCCCGCAACTTCAGCAGGCCTTCCGCGACGGGCTCGACATCCATGCCATGACCGCCTCGGAGATGTTCGACACCCCGATCGAGGGCATGGACCCGCTGATCCGCCGCCGGGCCAAGGCCATCAACTTCGGCATCGTCTACGGCATCAGCGCCTTCGGCCTGGCCAACCAGCTGGGCATCGGCCAGGGCGAGGCCGGAGCCTACATCAAGACCTATTTCGAGCGCTTCCCCGGCATCCAGGCCTATATGGACGCCACCAAGGCCTTCGTGCGCGAGCACGGCTACGTGACCACGATCTTCGGCCGCAAGATCAACATCCCCGACATCCACGCCAAGTCGGTGGGCCAGCGGCAGTTCTCCGAGCGCGCGGCCATCAACGCCCCGATCCAGGGCGCCGCCGCCGACGTCATGCGCCGGGCCATGGCCCGCATGCCCGCCGCGCTCGAGCAGGAAGGCCTGAAGGCCCGCATGCTGCTGCAGGTGCACGACGAACTGGTGTTCGAGGCCCCGCAGGAAGAAGCTGACGCGGTGTGCGCGGTCGCCCGGCGGGTGATGGAGGGCGCGGCCGAGCCGGCCGTGGCGCTTTCCGTGCCCCTGACGGTCGAGGCCCGCGCGGCCCTGAACTGGGACGAGGCTCACTAGATCAGGCCTCGGAGCGAAATATTTTCGGCCCGTCTCTTTGTCGCACCCCGCTCCGCCACAGGTGGAGCGGGGTGTGTTGTTATCAGCGGTAACCCCTTACACGCCGCAACCTGAGGAAGTTGCTGACACCGGGTCGCTGACCATCGGCATATAACCCCGGTCTTGGGGTGCGACGTTCCGCCACACTACGGTTAATCCCGTGGAAACCGCGATCTCGCCAGAGCTTGCAGCGAGGACGTGTGCTGTCGCGCACATCGTCGGGGCAGATATCCGGAGGCGGATCGTGCGGTTTGGTGATTTGAAGATTCCCCAGAAGCTGATGGTCGTGTTCGGCGCGATGCTGGCCGCGATCGTGGCCATGGGCGTTACGCTGTTCATCAACCAGCAGGCCTACAAGGGCTCGGTGCAGCGCACGGCCGTGGCGCACGCCAGCCTGCGCGCCGCCGACACCGCCGCCTTCCGCCTGACCCGCCAGGAGAACTCGCTGCGCGGCTTCCTGCTGTCGGGCGACGCCTACTACGTCGACCGCCTGGAGAACGCCCACAAGCCCAAGTTCGTGGCCGCCCTGGACGAGCTGCGCAAGCTGGCGGGCAAGGACGAGGCCGATCTGGCCCGCATCGCCGCCGTCGACGCCGCCTACGCCGCCTACCGCGCCCAGGCCATCGAGCCGGCCGAGAAGCTGGGGGCCGATCCGGCCACCCGCGCCCAGGCCATCGACCTGGTCAAGCACGACGGCGTCGCCGACAAGGCCGTCGAGCCGGTGGAAGAAGCCATCGAAGCCATCACCACCGACGCCGAAGCCGTCGTCGCCGCCGAGACCGCCGCCCAGGCCGCCGCCTCGCTGCGCAGCACCCTGGTCCTGGCCATCGGCATCGCCGTCACCCTGGCGGTCGCCGTCGGCGGCGGCCTGATGCTGACCGGCGGCATCGCCGCCCCGGTCGCGGCCATGACCACCGCCATGCGCCGCCTAGCCTCGGGCGACAACAGCGTCGCCGTGCCGGCCTCGGGCCGCAAGGACGAGATCGGCGAGATGGCCGGCGCCGTCGCCACCTTCAAGGACGCCGCCATCCACAAGCTGCGTCTGGAAGAGGAAGCCGCCGCCGCCGCCGCCCGCACCGAGCGCGAGCGCGTCGAGCGCGAGGCCGAAAAGGCCGCCGAGGCCGAGGTCGACCGCATCGCCATCACCGCCCTGGCCGAAGCCTTGGGCTCGCTGGCCGACGGCGACCTGACCTACCGCATCAACGCCGAGTTCGCCCCCAAGGCCCAGCAGCTGAAGAGCGACTTCAACGCCGCCGCCGGCCGCCTGCAGGACGCCCTGCGCGGCATCAACGGCGCCACCGGCGGCATCCGCGCCGGTTCCGAGGAGATCGCCCAGGCCTCGGACGACCTGTCGCGCCGCACCGAGCAGCAGGCCGCCAGCCTGGAAGAGACCGCCGCCGCCCTCGACGAGATCACCGCCACCGTCCGCAAGACCGCCGCCGGCGCCAAGGAGGCCTCCAGCGTGGTCGCCGCCGCCCGCGCCGACGCCGAGCGCTCGGGCGCCATCGTCAGCCAGGCGGTCAGCGCGATGGCCGGCATCGAGCAGTCCTCGGGCCAGATCGGCAACATCATCGGGGTGATCGACGAGATCGCCTTCCAGACCAACCTCCTGGCGCTGAACGCCGGCGTCGAAGCGGCGCGGGCGGGTGACGCCGGCAAGGGCTTCGCGGTCGTCGCCCAGGAAGTCCGGGCTCTCGCCCAGCGCTCGGCCGAGGCCGCCAAGGAGATCAAGACCCTGATCTCGACCTCGACCCAGCAGGTCGGCTCGGGCGTGTCGCTGGTCGGCCAGACCGGCGAGGCCCTGCAGCGCATCGTCGAGCAGGTCGCCACCATCGACGCCCTGGTCACCGAGATCGCCGCCTCGGCCACCGAGCAGTCGACCGGCCTGCACCAGGTCAACACCGCCGTGAACCAGATGGACCAGGTCGTTCAGCAGAACGCCGCCATGGTCGAGGAAGCCACCGCCGCCACCCACTCGCTGAAGGGCGAGACCGGCGAGCTGGCCGCCTTGGTCGGCCGCTTCAAGGTCGGCGCCGAGAGCGCCGCCCGCGCCTCGGCCCCGGCCGCGCCCGCCGCCCCGCGCGCCAACCCGGTGCACGCCGCCCAGGCCCGCGCCCAGACCTTCGTCCGCCCGGGCCGCCCCGGCGGCTCGACCGCCCTGGCGACCAAGGTCGACGAGTGGGAAGAGTTCTAAGACCCCAAGGCTTGATCGATAGCGGAAAGGGCGGCTCGCGAGGGCCGCCCTTTTTCGTTGCGCGGGACGACGAGATGAACCACGAACCGAACACCGGTCTCCAGTCGGGGCCGGAGCGTGTCGGGGGACATCGAATGCGACTGCGGATGATCGGGCTGGCGCTGTCAGCCCTGGCGCTGGCCTCCTCGGCGCCTGCGCCTGGGATCCTCCCTCACGAGGTGGTCGACCGGCCGGAATACCGCACTATCTCGCTGGAGTTCGACGCCGTCGACGAAAAGCCCGTCTGCATGCTCGAGGACTGGGTCCTGACCGGCGGACCAGGCGGCGGTCCCGTCGTGCTGGAGGTCGCGGGCAAGCGCTACCCGCTGAAGTCAGGCGCGGTCGGACGCTGCGAGCGCGACTGCGTCGTGCGGCTGGTGAAGGGCTACGCCCAGAACACCCACATTCCCTACGAAGCCTTCGAGCTGCCCGAGGCGCTGGACGAGGCGCCCAAGACCGTCAACGCGACGCTCGTGGCCTCCTCCTGCGAAGGCACCAAGCCGCTGCGCGAGGAAAGCTACAAGGCCACGGAGTGGATGCCGCTAGGATCGAGCGAGCAGGAGATCTGCAGGGTCTTCGGAGAGGTCACGCGCTGGGAGAACCGCGACCGCATCCGCAACGCGCGCCAGATTGGCGAGAGCTCCCGCAAAGTCCCCGACTACGATCGCCAGCAGCTGCCCGGTGGCGCGATCTTCGACTATTACCTGTCGCGGCCGGACGCCGAGATGGCCGATCCGAAGGAATTCAGTCGCGACTTCCGCTTCTATATCCTGGGCGAGCGCGCTCGGGTCGCGGGCGCGCCCAGACTCCGGCAGATGCGTGACTTCCTGATCAGCGCCCTGCCGCCAGCCAGCGAAATTCGCGACTTCGGCGGCGAGGGCGAAAGCGTGCGGTTCAAGCAGAGCAATGCGTTCGGCGTCTACATGCCCGCCATGTGCCGGATGCAGGACCTCTGTCGTCCCCACGGCGTGGTCCGCACCAGCCACAAGCTGCCATGTGGCGACATTCAGGAGCTGCCCCGCTAGAACCAGCCTGCCTCGCGCAGGGCCTTGGCGTAGGCGCGGCTGACCGGGGCCTCGGCGCCGCCGGCCAGGGTCAGCACGGCCCGGCCGTCGCCGCGCCTGGCGTCGACCACCGCCGCGCGCGCCACCCACCACGAGCGGTGGGTCTGGGCGCCCTCAATGCCTTCCAGCTCGGCGATGGCGTCGGACAGGCGCATCAGGATCAGGTCCTCGCCCCTGGAGGTGTGCAGGCGCAGGTAATGGTCCTGGGCCTCGACGGCGTAGAGGGTCGCGCCGCGCAGCCTGGCCGGCAGACGATCCAGAAAGCGCGGCGGCGGCGCCTCGGGGGCGGCCGCGTGGGTCTCGACCGGCTTGCGGGCGACCAGGAAGTTCAGGGCCGTGATCGCCGCGGTGACCGCCAGCACCGGCAGGAAGAACTGCCGCAGGTTTTCCAGCCTCGGCAGGGCGCCGAACATCAGGCTCGACATCGCCCAGACGTAAAGCGTGCCGGGCAAGGCCACGCCCAGGGTGATCGCCGCCCCGCCGACGAACGGCCGGCGCTCGGTCAGGCCGCTGTTCTGCACGATCCCGCTAACGGCCGCCCCGGCCGCCGCGCCCGACCAGCACAGCACCAGCCAGTAGACGAGCCGGATCCACAGCGGCGCGTCCCCGGTGCCGAACGCGCCGGCGAAGGCCAGGAACAGCCCGGCAAGGCCCGCCACCACGACGCCGCGTCCATGCCGCGCCGCCAGGGCCGCCATTCGCGAAGCGTGAACGGCGGGCGGCGGCGATTGGCGAAGCGGAGCCGGCTGCTCACGTAACGGCGATTGAGACACGGCCCCGTCGGCTCCTATCGATCCTGCAACGGCGACGCACCCCGCCGCCGCCCGGAGATCAAGATGCCCCAGACCAGCCTGTCAATGCACGAGCCCCGCGCCCGGCGCTTTCGCTTGCTCGGCGTCGCCGGCGTGCTTGTCGCCACGACGGCCGCGGCCGTCCCCGCCCTGATGCTGCGCGACCGCGGCCTGGACGGGATCGTGCCCCACCTGCCCAACCTGGCCCTGGTGGCGGCCGCGCCGCTGAAGATCCAGATCCACCTGACCGCCGCCGTCACCGCCCTGGTCGTCGGCACGGTGCTGATGATCGGGGTCAAGGGCAGCGCCCTGCATCGCGGCCTGGGCTGGACCTGGGTGGTCGCCATGGCGCTGACCGCCATAAGCTCGCTGTTCATCCACGAGATGAACCACGGCGCCATGAGCTGGATCCACCTGCTGTCGGGCTGGACCATCATCGCCCTGCCGATCGCCGTCTACGCCGCCCGCCGCCACAAGGTCGCCCTGCACCGCCGGTTCATGACCGGCCTGTTCGTCGGCGGGCTGATCGTGGCCGGCGGCTTCGCCTTCATCCCCGGCCGCCTGCTGTGGCGAGTGTTCTTCGGTTGAACGCGTTGTCGTTCCGTCGCCCTCTTCTTCCGTTCGTTTCAAGGATTCCTTTCATGCGTCTTCTCCCGCTGCTGGCCTGCGCCGCCGTGCTCGCCGCTCCCGTCGCCGGCTTCTGCCAGGACATCCCGGTCGTGGCCGCGCCGCCCGCCGCGACCGCCGCCGCAACCTCTGCCGACGCCAGCCTGGTGGTCAGCTTCCCGGCGCTGAAGGCCCACACCGGCGTGCTGCAGGTGGCCGTCTACGACAGCGCCCAGGCCTGGAAGGGCGGCAAGGCGGTGACCTCCGTCACGGTGCCCGCCGCCGAGGCCGCGCCGACCGTCCGCCTGGACCTGCCGGCCGGGACCTACGCCATCCGCGCCTTCCACGACGTCGACGGCGACGGGCGCCTGGGGACCAACCCCTTCGGCCTGCCGGTCGAGCCCTACGGCTTCTCCAACGACGCCAAGGTCAACATGGGCCCGCCGTCCTTCGAGGCCGCCGCCTTCACCGTCGCGCCGGGCGAGAACGCCCAGGCCCTGACCCTGCGCTGAGACCGGGGATGTCGATGGATCGCCGCGCCTTTCTCCGCGCCGCCGGCCTGACCGGGGCCGCCGCCGTGCTCAGCCCCGAGACGGTGTTCGCCGCCGGGGCCGCCGACTGGACCCTGGCCTTTCGCGACGTTGAGGGCGACATCGCGCCGGCCGGCCTGACCCGCCTGCGCGGCAAGGCCCCGGCCGAACTGTCTGGCGCGCTGATCCGCAACGGCCCGGCCAAGTTCCGCCGCCCCGGCGGCTCGGCCGGCCATTGGTTCGACGGCGAGGGGCTGGTGCGGCGCTGGTCGATCCAGGACGGCCAGGCCAGCCTCGCCGCCCGCTTCGTCGACACCCCCAAGCGCCGCGCCAACACGGCGGCCGGGGCGATGGTCACGCCGGGCTTCGGCACCAGGGCCGGTCCGGGCGCGGCCCTGGGCGGCCCCGACGACGCCAACGGCGCCAACACCTCGGTGATGATGGCCGGCGGCGAGCTTTGGGCCCTGTGGGAAGCCGGCTCGCCCTGCGCGCTCGACCCCGCCACGCTGGAGACCAGGGGCTTCAAGACCCTGCGGCCCGACCTCAAGGCCATGCCGTTCCTGGCCCACCCGCGCCGCGAGCCGGACGGCCGGATCTGGAACCTGGGCCTGGCGGGCAAGCACGCCATCGTCTGGCGCTTGGCCGCCGACGGCGCGCTGGAAGACGCCCAGGTCGTGGCCCTGCCGCGCGCCAGCTACGTCCACGACTTCACGGCCACGGAGCGCCATTTGGTGATCGTGCTTCAGCCCTGGATCCAGGAGCGGCTGGAGATGCCCTACATCTCCAGCATGGCCTGGAAGCCGGAACTGGGGACCCAGGTGGTGGTGCTCGACAAGGCCGACCTGACGAAAAGCCGGACCTTCGAGCTGCCGCCGTTCTTCTTCTTCCACCTGGGCGACGCCTGGGAGGACGCGGGCGGCACGATCCGCTTCGACGCCTGCGTCGACGACGATCCGCGCGGCACGGCCTCGGCCGGCGAGCAGCTGCTGCGGGGCGTTCCGTTCACGAACGTCGCCCCGCCGCGCCTGGCGCTCATCACCCTGCACGCCGACGGCAAGGCGCAGCTGACCCGCTTCGACAGCATCGCCGAGTTCCCGCGCTCGGACGAGCGGTTCGCAGGCCGCCCGCGCCGCTACAGCGTCCACGCCGCCGTCGGCGAGCCGGGCAAGCCGGTGTTCCACGGGGTGGCGGTGCGCGACTGGAAGACCGGCCGCGAACAGACCTTCGCCTTCGGCCGCCGCCAGCTGGTCGAGGAGATGGTCTTCGTGCCCCGCCCCGGCTCCAGCGAGGAATTCGACGGCTGGCTGGTGGGTACGAGCCTCAATCTCGACGCCCAGGCCAGCGAGCTGCACGCCTTCGACGCCCGCCGGGTCGCCGACGGTCCGCTGGTCACCTGGCGGGCGAACACGGCCTTGCCTCTGGGATTCCACGGGATTTTCACGGCCTGACCCGACGTCCTCGGAACGGCCGCGCTCTTGCCAGGGCGCCGGAAGCGGGCCTATCCGAGGAACAACGCTGTTCACGGATGGGTCTCTTCCACATGACCGCCGCCAAGACCCGCGCCCGCTCCGGCGGGCGGGGCCGTCCTTCCAAGGCCACGGGCCTCGACTTGAAGGAGACCATCCTCGACTCCGCCGAGGGCCTGTTCGCGCGCCACGGCTTCCACGGCGTGACCACCCGCCAGGTGGCCTCGGAGGCCGGCGTCGACACCGCCCTGATCCACTACTATTTCGGCGCCAAGCGCGAGCTGTTCGACGCGGTGTTCCTGCGCCGGGCCGACATTCTCAACCAGGCCCGCAGCGTCTCGATGAACGCCTATGTCGAGACCTTCGGCGCGCGCATGACGGTGGAGGGGGTGATCACCGCCTTCATCGATCCCCTGCTGCGCATCTCGCAGGAGGGCGGCGGCGGCTGGAAGAGCTATTTCGCCCTCGTGGCCCAGGTGAACAACACCCCGGCCTGGGGCGGCGAGACCATGGCGCGGTTCTTCGACCCGGTCGTCCACCAGCTGGTCGATACGCTGAAGATCGTCCGTCCCGACGCGGAATATCGCGACCTCTACTGGTGCTACCAGTTCCTGACCGGCTCGATGATGCTGGCCCTGTCGGAGACCGGGCGGATCGACACGCTGTCGGAAGGGGTGTGCCATTCCAGCGACCTGGAGGCCGTGCGCGCGCGCCTGTTCGCCTATTGCGCGGCCGGTTTCGAGGCGGTCGTGGCCAGGTCCGGCAAGACCTGACGCAGGCGACCCTCCGCCCGCGGATTACACTTTTCACCACCTGGTGAAAAAAGGCTGGCGCATTTCCTCAACCTAGGTGACAGTGAAGTCGAATTCCCGCGGCGGTGAAATCGTGCGGGAAACGCTGGAAACGAGGCTGCTCCAGACGGCCCGGCCAGCGTGAGGGACGAAACGCATCTAGGTAAGAGGGGCTGTCCATGAAAACGATGTGGAAGGCTGCGCTGCTGGCTGGCGCGGCGTGGGGCGCTGCGAGCAATCTCGCGGTTGCACAGGAACAGGCGACGACGGAGCAAGGCGTCGGCGTCGAAGAGGTGGTCGTCACCGCCCGCCGGCGCGAAGAAACCCTGAAGGACGTGCCGGTGGCCGTCTCGGCCTATGGCGCCGCCGCGCTGGAGCGCATGGGCGCCTCGGACATCACCAGCCTGCAGCAGTCGACGCCGAACCTGACCTTGCAGGTGGCGCGCGGCTCCAACTCGACCCTGATCTCGTTCATCCGCGGCGTCGGCCAGCAGGACCCGCTGTGGGGCTTCGAGCCCGGCGTGGGCCTCTATGTCGACGACGTCTACATCGCCCGTCCGCAGGGCGCGGTGCTCGACGTGTTCGACATCGAGCGCATCGAAGTGCTGCGCGGCCCGCAGGGCACGCTGTACGGCCGCAACACCATCGGCGGCGCGGTCAAGTATGTGACCCGCAAGATCGGCCCGGAGCCGGAACTGCGCCTGAAGGCCTCGCTGGGCAGCTACGACCAGCGCGACTTCCTGGTCTCGGCCAAGGCCCCGATCGGCGACAAGCTGGCGGTCAGCTTCGCCGCCGCCAGCTTCGACCACGACGGCTACGGCAAGAACCTCAACACCGGCGCCGAACACTACGACAAGGACGTCGCCACCGGCCGCGTCAGCGTCGAATACACGCCCACCGACGCGCTGTTCTTTAGGCTGTCGGCCGACACCACCCGCGACAAGTCGAACCCGCGCCACGGCCACCGCGAGGTGCAGGCGCTGAACATCCTGGGCCAGCCGATCCCCGGCGGCGAGGTGCTGCCCGACGTCTACGACACCCGCGCCGGCTCGGGCGACACCAACCGCGTCGAGAACAGCGGCGTGTCGCTGCTGGGCCAGTGGACGATCAACGACCTGATCACCGTCAAGTCGATCACCGCCTACCGCTCGGGCAACACCGAAGGCACCATCGACTTCGACGAACTGCCGGGCGCCTATCTCGACATTCCCGGCCGCTACAACGACCACCAGTTCAGCCAGGAATTCCAGGCGCTGTTCACCGGCGACCGCTGGCAGGGCGTGGCCGGCGTCTACTACATGAACGCCACCGCCGCCGGCGCCTTCGACACCGTGGTCAGCCAGATCAACACCACCATCGCCACCGCCGGCAATGTCGACACCGAGAGCTATTCGGCCTTCGCCGACGTCAGCTACGACCTGACCGAGCGCCTGTCGGTCTCGGTCGGCGGCCGCATGACCCGCGACGAGAAGTACGGCCGCGTCTATCGCCAGAACTTCACCGGCATCCGCAGCCCGCTGTTCGGCAACAACGCCGCCGTGCCCGGCCTGCTGCGCTCGAGCTTCACCAACAAGAAGACCTTCTCGAAGTTCACCCCGCGCCTCAGCGCCAAGTACGAGATCAGCGACGACCTGAACGCCTATGTCTCCTACAGCCAGGGCTTCAAGTCGGGCGGCTTCGACATGCGCTCCGACCAGATCCTGACGCCCAACTCGGCCGACGGCTACGAGCCCGAGACCGTCGACTCGTTCGAAGGCGGCCTGAAGGGCTACTTCTTCGACCGCCGCCTGAGCCTGAACACCGCGGTGTTCTACTCCAAGTACAAGGACATGCAGGTCACCCAGCAGACCCCGGTCGGCGCTTCGATCGCCAGCCAGGTGCTGAACGTCGGCCGCGCCCACATGTCGGGCTTCGAGGTCGAGGGCGTCGCCAAGCTGGCCCACTGGGTCAGCGCCAACGTCTCGCTGGGCTACATCAAGGCCGAGTTCGACGAGTACAAGGCGCTGGACCTGACCTCGACGCCGCCGGTGGTGCGCGACTTCTCCAACTCGCGGGTGTTCCAGAACACCCCGAAGTGGACGGGCAACTTCGGCCTGAACTTCAGCCACGACCTGGGCGACAACGGCTCGATCACCTTCACCCCGACGGCCTCGTACCGCTCGTCCTACCACATGTTCGAGATCCCCTCGGCGCTCGATCAGGGGTCCTACTGGCTCTATGACGCCAGCCTGATCTGGACCTCGGCGCAAGGGCGCTACAAGGCCGCCCTGACCGGCAAGAACCTCGGCGACGAGCGCTATCGCATCGGCGGCTACAACTTCCCGCAGTCGGCGGCCGTGTTCTACGGCAACTCCGTCAGCGCTTTCTACGGCCCGCCGCGCACGGTGACGGCGTCGTTCGAAGTGAAGTTCTAGGCGAACGCCTAGGGCGACGGCTTGCTGCAACAGGCCGTCGCCCTTTTCTTGTCCAGGCTGCACAAAAGCCGAGTTTGATTCCCTGGGGGCATGGCGATGGACGACGGTCGCAAACCTGACGAGGCCGCGCCGGCCCCGAGCTATCGCTACGTGGTGCTGGCCACGCTGATCCTCGTCTACACCCTGAACTTCCTCGACCGGCAGATCCTCGGGATCCTGGCCAAGCCGATCAAGGACGAGTTCGGCCTCACCGACGGCCAGTTCGGCCTGATGGGGGGCCTGGCCTTCGCCCTGCTCTACACCACCCTGGCCATCCCCATCGCCTGGCTGGCCGACCGCTTCAGCCGCGTGTGGATCATGACCGCCGCCCTCACCGTCTGGAGCGGCTTCACGGCCCTTTGCGGCTTCGCCGGCGGGTTCTGGCAGCTGTTCTTCTCGCGCATGGGCGTCGGCGTCGGCGAGGCCGGCGGCGTGGCTCCGGCCTATTCGCTGATCGCCGACTACTTCCCCAAGAGCCAACGGGCCCGCGCCCTGGCCGCCTACGCCTTCGGCATCCCGCTGGGGTCTGGCCTGGGCACGCTGGTCGGCGGCCTGCTGGCCGCCACCTACGGCTGGCGCACGGCCTTCATCGTCGTGGGTCTTCTCGGCGTGGTGCTGGCCCCGATCTTCCGCGCGATCGTCAAGGATCCGCCGCGCGGCGGCGCCGACCGCATCGAGAGCGCCGCGCCCCCGGCCCCGCCCGCGCCGCCCCCGCCGTTCGGCGACGCCGTGCGCCTGCTGGCGGCCAAGCCGTCGTTCTGGCTGCTGTCGTTCGGCGCGGCCGCCTCGTCGGTGTGCGGCTACGGCGTGGCCGCCTGGCTGCCCAGCTTCTTCATGCGCAGCCTTGGCCTGACCCTGTCGCAGACCGCCTGGTACTATTCGGGCATCGCCCTGTTCGGCGGCCTGCTGGGCATCTGGCTGGGCGGCGTGGTGGCCGACAAGCTGGGCGCCAAGTCCAAGTCGGGCTACCCGATCACCCCGGCCATCGCCTTCCTGATCTCGGTGCCCTGCTTCCTGCTGGCCATGAACAGCGGCGCGCTGTTCGGGGGCCTTGGCCGCACCGGCGCGATGACGGCCGCCTTCCTGATCTTCCTGATCCCCACGGGCCTGAACCTGGCGTGGCTGGGCCCCATCACCGCCGCCGTCCAGCACCTGGCCCCGGCCCCGATGCGCACCACCGCCTCGGCCCTGTTCCTGCTGATCAACAACCTGCTCGGCATCGCCGTCGGCATCTACTATTTCGGCCTGGTCTCCGACCTCCTGAAGCCGGTGTTCGGCGCGGAGTCGCTGCGCTGGTCGATCTATACCGGCATGGGCTTCTATCTCGTGGCCGCCGGCCTGTTCTTCCTGGCCAGCAAGCGGCTGGAGAAGGACTGGGTGGACTAGGTCCACCGCCTCCCCATTCCTCTCGTCATTCCCGCCCTTGTGGCGGGAACCCCTCTGTCAGCCGCAAGGGCGAGAGCGGCGGACTGCTGAGCAGTCCGCTTGCGCCTCTCGTGGGAGCGGAACCAAGGGCGGGAATGACGGGAGTGGAGTGGGGGAACGGAAGGCGATCCCCGGCCAAAAAGTCGCAGTCGCTTCAAGGCCGTTCAAGCGCCACCGTTCGGACATGATCGAGGATCATTGCGCCGCCGAAACCGTGTTATCAGCGGTATGAACGGGGCACGGCGCGATGAGCGGCGACGATCGGCACATCTTCCATGATCCCACCGGCAAGCGGCGGCGCAGGTTCACCCTGGCGGCGGGCATAGCCCTGTCGCTGGTGGCGGCCATCGTCGCCGGCTTCCTGGCCACCCTGGCCTTCGCCCCGCGCCTGCCGGCGGTGACGCTGAAGGACCCGCACGTGCTGTCGGCGCTGCACGAGGAGACGGTCCACCGCCTCAAGCCCGGCAAGCCGCCCGCCTGGCGAGCCCTCCCCGCGCCCAAGACCCCGACCACGACCGGCGCGGCCAAGCCGCTCAGCGTCGGCTTCTACGTGCCCTGGGACGAGGACAGCCGCGAGTCCCTGCGCCGGCACATCGCCGGCCTCGATGTCGTCTCGCCGCAGTGGGTGGCGCTGAACGGCCCCAAGGGCCAGATCTCGGTCGACGACGACCCGGTCGGCACGGCCCGCATCGCCGCCGCGCCCAACCACCCGACCGTGCTGCCGCTGGTACACAACTCGGCTAACGCCAGCTTCAACGGCCCGATGGCCGACGCCCTGCTGGCCGACCCGGCCGCCCGCAAGGCGCTGATCGACAACCTGGTCGCCCTGGCCCAGCGGCGCGGCTTCGGCGGCTACATCTTCGACCTCGAGGCCCTGTCGCCCAAGGGCCTGGCCAACTATCCGCTGCTGCTGGACGAAGCCCGCGCGGCCTTCAAGGCCTCGGGCCGCGAGGTCTGGGTCACCGCGCCCTTCGACGAACAGGGCTGGCCGCTCAAGCGCCTGCAGCAGTCGGCCGACACCATCGTGCTGATGGCCTACGACCAGCACTACGGCGGCGGCGATCCCGGCCCCAACGCCGGCCAGGATTGGTACGAAGCCGAGCTCGACAAGCGCTTCGCCACCCTCGACCCGGCCCGCACCGTGCTGGCGCTCGGCGCCTACGGCTACGACTGGACGCTGAAGGCCGACGGGACGGCGGCCAGCGGCGACGCGGCCACCTTCCACGAGGCGATCCGCAACGCCCAGGACGCCGGCGCGGCCATCCGCATGGACGACGACGCCCTCAACCCCACCTACGCCTACGCCGCCGACAACGGCGACAAGCACGTCGTGTGGTTCCTCGACGCGGCCACCCTGTTCAACCAGATCAAGGCCACCGACCCGTTCCGCCCGCGCGGCTATGGCCTGTGGCGGATGGGCGGCGAGGATCCGGGCGTGTGGAGCGTGCTGGGCCAGCCCTACGGCAAGGCGACGGCCGCCGCCCTGGCCCGCATCCCGGCGGGCCAGAGCGTCGACTTCGACGGCGGCGGCGAGGTGCTGCGTGTCTCGTCCCTGCCCACGCCGGGCAAGCGGTCCCTGGAGTTCGACCCCGACACCGGCCTGATCTCGGGCGAGACCTACGACGTGCTGCCCAGCTCCTATGTCATCGAGCGCTACGGCCAGAAGCCGGGCCTGGTGGCCCTGACCTTCGACGACGGCCCCGACCCGCGCTGGACGCCGAAGATCCTCGACATCCTGAAAGCCAAGAACGCGCCGGCCACCTTCTTCGTCATCGGCCAGAACATGCAGAAGCATCCGGGCCTAGTGGAGCGCGAGATCCGCGAAGGCCACGACGTCGGCGGCCACACCTGGACCCACCCCAACATCGGCGAGACGCCGCTGCCCCAGACCCAGGTCGAGCTGAACGCCACCCAGCGCCTGTTCGAGGTGGTCACCGGCCGCTCGATGCGGCTGTTCCGCCCGCCGTTCTTCGGCGACGCCGAGCCCTCGACCCCGCGCGAGGTCGATCCCCTGGTGATCGCCCAGACCCTGGGCTACCTGATCGTCGGCCTGCGGATCGACACCGACGACTGGCAGAAGCCGCCCCCGCAGGTGATCATCGACCGCGCGCTGGACCGCCTGGACCATCCGGGCGCCAACCCCGGGCAGGTGGTGCTGCTGCACGACGCCGGCGGCAATCGCGAGAACACCATCAAGGCCCTGCCCGGCCTGATCGACGGCATCCGCGCCCGCGGCTACCGGCTGGTCACGGTCGGCGAGCTGGCCGGCATGACGCCTGAGCAGGTGATGCCCAAGAGCGAGCGCGATCCCGTCGGCCTGGCGCTGGACCGCCTGGGTTTCGGCTTCTTCCGGGGGCTGAACGCCCTGCTGGTCGGGCTCTTCATCACCGCCATCGCCCTGGGCGTGGCGCGCCTCGTCTTCCTGGCCTGCCTGGCCTTGGTCCACAAGGCGACCGAGCGCACGCCGCAGGATCTGGATCCCGCGAGCGGCCCGCTGGTCAGCGTGCTGATCCCCTGCTTCAACGAGGAAAAGGTGATCGCCGCATCGGTGGCGCGGATCCTGGAGAGCGACTGGACCAATATCGAGGTGCTGGTCCTCGACGACGGCTCCAAGGACCGCACGGCCCAGGAGGTGCGCGACCACTTCGCCGGCGATCCGCGCGTGACGCTGCTGTCGTTCGAGAACGGCGGCAAGGCGCGGGCCGTCAACCGGGGCCTGGCCGTGGCCAGGGGCGAGTATGTCGTGGCCCTGGACGCCGACACCCAGTTCCCCAAGTCGACCATCGGCCGTCTGGTGCGCTGGTTCGCCGACCCGAAGATCGGGGCTGTGGCCGGCAACGCCATCGTCGGCAACCGCCTCAACATCGTCACCCGCTGGCAGGCCCTGGAATATGTCACCGCCCAGAACCTGGAGCGGCGGGCTCTGGCGGCCCTGGGCGCGGTGACCGTCGTGCCGGGCGCGGTCGGGGCCTGGCGCAAGAGCGTGCTCGACGCCCTGGGCGGCTATCCCTCCGACACCCTGGCCGAGGACCAGGACCTGACCATCGCCTGCCAGCGCGCCGGCTGGAAGGTGGCCTTCGACCCGGCCGCCCGCGCCTATACCGAGGCCCCCGACACGGTGTCGGGCCTGCTCAAGCAGCGCTTCCGCTGGTCGTTCGGCACCCTGCAATGCGTGTGGAAGCATCGCGCGGCGCTGTTCAACCCCAAGACCCCGGTGCTGGGCTTCGTGGCCCTGCCGCAGATCTGGCTGTTCCAGATCCTCCTGGCCGTGGCGGCGCCGCTCGTGGACCTGGCCGTGGTCTGGAGCCTGGTGTCGGGCCTCTACGCCGCGCTCGCCCACCCGCTGGAATGGCGGCCCGACGACATGGTGCGCGGCCTGCTCTACTGGGCGGTGTTCATTCTCGTCGACCTGTCGGCCGGCGCCCTGGGCATGGCCCTGGAGAAGCGCGCGCCGTGGGCCGACCTGCCCTACCTGCCGGTGCAGCGCTTCGGCTACCGCCAGCTGATGTACTACGTGGTGGTGAAATCGGTGCTGACCGCCGTGCGCGGCGGCCGGGTGGGCTGGGGCAAACTGGAACGCCGCGCGACCGTGGCGGTGAAGTGAAGCAAGAACCTCCCCCATCCCTGAAAAACCTCTCCCAGAGGGAGAGGGAGGGGCCCATGCGCAGCATGGGAGGTTGAGGGGTTTGAGCCTATCCGGACAGGGCTGTGACCGAGGGATGATGGGACCGCAGGCGGTTTACCCCCTCACCCTCCCACGCCTATCGGCGCGGGCCCCTCCCTCTCCCCATGGGAGAGGTTTTGGGTTTACGCCCGCCGCCTCGCGGCTTGCGCGCCCGTCCCGCCGCTGCTGACCTCGAACCGCGACACCAGCTGCGCCAGCTCGCCGGCTTCCAGCTTCAGGCTGGCCGAGGCGACGGTGGCTTCCTCGACCATGGCCGAGTTGCGCTGGGTGACCTCGTCCATGCGGTTGACGGCGGTGTTGACCTCCGACAGGCCCGTGGCCTGCTCGCGCGAGGACTGGGCGATCTCCAGGATCAGGCCGTCGATCTTGCCGACCTTGTCGACGATCGTGGCCAGGGCCTCGCCCGTCTCGCCGACCAGCCGCACGCCGCGGCCGACCTGCGAGGTGCTCCTGGCGATCAGGGCCTTGATCTCCTTGGCGGCTTCCGCCGAGCGCTGGGCCAGGGCCCGCACTTCCGAGGCCACGACCGCAAAGCCCTTGCCGGCGTCGCCCGCCCGCGCGGCCTCGACCCCGGCGTTGAGGGCCAAGAGGTTGGTCTGGAACGCGATCTCGTCGATCACCCCGATGATGCTGGTGATCTTGCCAGAGCTTTCCTCGATCTCGCCCATGGCCGCGACGGCCTCGCCGACGATCTCGCCCGAGCGGGTGGCGTCGATGCGGGCGGCCGAAGCCACCTGCGAGACCTCGCGCGCGCCCTCGGCGCTGCGGTTGACCGTGGCGGTGATCTGGTCGAGGGCGGCGGCGGCCTCCTCCAGGTTCGAGGCCTGGATCTCGGTGCGGCGCGACAGGTCGTCGGCGGCGATCGAGATCTCCTGCGCCCCGGCCCCGACGCTCTGGGTGGCCGAGGCCACCACGCCCATGGCGCCGTCCAGCGCCGACATCGCGCTGTTGAAGTCGTCGCGCACCTTGGCGAACTGCGGATCGACCGGCCTGTCGATGCGATAGGTCAGGTTGTTGCGGGCCAGTTGGTCCAGCCCCGTGGCGATGGCGTTGACCGCCTCGACCCGACCGGTGACCACCGTGGCGAACTTCACGACCTTGGCGATGCGGCGCTTGTGGTCGAAGATCGGGTTGTACGAGGCCTGGATCCACACCTCGCGCCCGCCCTTGCCCAGGCGCTTGAACTCGGCGGCGACGAACTCGCCGGCGTTCAGCCGGGCCCAGAAGGCGGCGTAGCCCGGCGCATTGGCCTCGGCCGGCTCGACGAACATCCGGTGATGGCGGCCCTGGATCTCGCCCAGCGTATAGCCCAGGGCGTCGAGGAAGTTCTGGTTGGCGGTCAGGATCTCGCCGGCCGGGGTGAACTCGATCACCGCCTGGGCCCGGCCGATGGCCTCCATCTTGCCGTGCTGCTCGGCGGCGCGGCGCTTCTGCTCGGTGATGTCGGTGGCGATCTTGACGATCCGGCTCACCGCGCCGCGCGCGTCGCGGATCGGATTGTACGAGGCCTGGATCCACACCTCGCGGCCGTCCTTGCCCACCCGCAGATACTCGCGGGCGTCGAATTCGCCCCGCCCGAGCTTGGCCCAGAACGCCGCGTAGTCGCCGCTGGCCGCATAGTCGGGCTCGACGAACAGGCTGTGGTGCTGGCCGACGATTTCGGCCAGGTCGTAGCCCATGGCCGAGCAGAAATTCGCGTTCGCCGTCAGGATCCGGCCCTTGGGATCGAATTCGATGGTCGCCAGCGAGCGGTCGAGAGCCGCCAGGGTCAGGGCGGCCTGAACTTGCGAGCGGTTGAACATGGAAGCCCTTCCAATGCCGATCCAGGGTTTTCCATAGATCGCTTCAGGCAAGGAGAAGCTTCGGGACGGTCAATAAATGATTGATACTTTCAAGACTGAAGGTCGCGCCGAGTATATCCTGCCCCGGTTTTCCGATTTCGCACAAAATGCATCGTATCTAAGTCGTTGTTTTTCCGACGCTCGTCGCACGCCGGTCGGCGACCGCAGCAATACTTCGTCACGAAGTGCGGCATATGCGCCTTCGCGTCGAAGACTGCACAATCGCAGCGCACAAACGCCATCGGTTCGCGATTGAAGTGAGCGCTAACATCGTTATCTCGCTTCTCCCACGTCCCTCAACGCCTTGCTGGCCTGGGGCTGTGGACGATTTGCCAAAAGATCAGGCTTTTCGATCGTTCGGCCCAGGAAGGCGGCGCCGTTGTCCGTTCGGACAACGGATCGAAAATATGGGGGCGCCTTATCGTCCAAGTGCGGTTGCGCCTGCGAAATCACGCTCCTATAACGCCGCCACATTCAAGAACCGTCGCGGAAGACCGGTCCCCTCATGAACATTCACGAGCATCAAGCCAAAGCCGTCCTCGCGGAGTTCGGCGCCCCCGTCCCGCGTGGCTTCGCGGCGTTCACCGTCGATGAAGCCGTCGCCGCCGCCGAGAAGCTGGGCGGTCCGGTCTTCGTCGTGAAGAGCCAGATCCACGCCGGCGGCCGCGGCAAGGGCAAGTTCGAGGGCCTCGGCCCCGACGCCAAGGGCGGCGTCCGCGTCGTCAAGTCGGTCGAGGACGTCAAGACCAACGCCGCCGAAATGCTCGGCCGCGTGCTGGTGACGCACCAGACCGGCCCCAAGGGCAAGCAGGTCAACCGCCTCTACATCGAAGAAGGCGCGGCGATCGCCAAGGAATTCTACCTGTCGCTGCTGGTCGACCGTGAAACCTCGATGGTTTCGGTGGTCGCCTCGACCGAAGGCGGCATGGACATTGAAGACGTGGCCCACGCCACGCCGGAGAAGATCCACTCGTTCTCGATCGACCCCGCCACCGGCGTGTGGCCGACCCACCAGCGCGCGCTGGCCAAGGCCCTGGGCCTGACCGGCGGCCTGGCCAAGGAAGCCGCCGTGCTGCTGACGCAGCTCTACACGGCGTTCCTGGCCAAGGACATGGCGATGCTGGAGATCAACCCGCTGATCGTCACCGCCGACGACCACCTGCGCGTCCTGGACGCCAAGCTGTCGTTCGACGGCAACTCGCTGTTCCGCCACCCGGACATCCGCGCCCTGCGCGACGAGAGCGAAGAAGACCCCAAGGAAATCGAAGCCTCGAAGTACGACCTGGCCTACATCGCCCTCGACGGCGAAATCGGCTGCATGGTCAACGGCGCCGGCCTGGCCATGGCCACCATGGACATCATCAAGCTGTACGGCGCCGAGCCGGCCAACTTCCTCGATGTCGGCGGCGGCGCGTCCAAGGAGAAGGTCACCGCGGCCTTCAAGATCATCACCGCCGATCCGGCCGTGAAGGGCATCCTGGTCAACATCTTCGGCGGCATCATGCGCTGCGACATCATCGCGGAAGGCGTCATCGCCGCCGTGAAGGAAGTCGGCCTGACCGTCCCGCTCGTCGTTCGCCTGGAAGGCACCAACGTCGAACTGGGTAAGAAAATCATCTCGGAAAGCGGCCTGAACGTCATCGCCGCCAACGATCTGTCTGACGGCGCCGAGAAGATCGTCGCGGCCGTGAAGGGTGCTCGCTAATCATGTCGATCCTCATCGGTTCTGAAACCAAGGTCATCACCCAGGGCTTCACCGGCGCCCAGGGCACGTTCCACTCGGAACAAGCCATCGCCTACGGCACCAAGATGGTCGGCGGCGTCACCCCCGGTAAGGGCGGCCAGACGCACATCGGCCTGCCGGTGTTCGACACCGTCGGCGAAGCCAAGGAAGCCACCGGCGCCGACGCCTCGGTGATCTACGTTCCGCCGCCCTTCGCGGCCGACTCGATCCTGGAAGCCATCGACGCGGAAATCCCGCTGATCGTCTGCATCACCGAAGGCATCCCGGTGCTGGACATGGTGCGCGTGAAGAAGGCGCTGCAAGGCTCCAAGTCGCGCCTGATCGGCCCGAACTGCCCCGGCGTCCTGACCCCGAACCAGTGCAAGATCGGCATCATGCCGGGTTCGATCTTCTCGGAAGGCTCGGTCGGCGTCGTGTCGCGTTCGGGCACCCTGACCTACGAAGCCGTGTTCCAGACCACCAACGCGGGCCTGGGCCAAACCACGGCCGTCGGCATCGGCGGCGACCCGGTCAAGGGCACCGAGTTCATCGACGTGCTGGAACTGTTCCTGGCCGACGAAGCCACCAAGTCGATCGTCATGATCGGTGAAATCGGCGGCTCGGCCGAAGAAGAAGCGGCCCAGTTCCTGAAGGACGAAGCCAAGCGCGGCCGCAAGAAGCCTATGGTCGGCTTCATCGCCGGTCGCACGGCGCCTCCGGGCCGTCACATGGGTCACGCCGGCGCCATCATCTCGGGCGGCAAGGGCGGCGCCGAGGACAAGATCGCTGCGATGGAAGAAGCGGGCATCCGCGTCTCGCCGTCGCCGGCGAAGCTGGGCGAGACCCTGCTCGAAGTCCTCAAGGGCTAAAGACTAGACTACCGAAACCCCGCCCTGCGCGGGGCCCAGGTTTTTTGCGACCGCCAGTCGACGATCCGAAAAAATCACCTGGGCCCGCCGCAAGGCGCGGGCGACGGGAGATTGAGAGACTATATTTACGGGACCGGTGTCTAAACCGGTCCCGTAAACGGATCCGAAGCGCAGCGGCCGAAAATGGATAGCGGCCAACCGGTCGTCGCGCTTCATGTTTGAAACGAGCTCGTGATCCCGCCGGATGGCCTCGGCGGGCGAGCATCGAGGCGAAGACGATGGCGGACGACGCAGGCATCATCAATCAGGTCTTGACCGAGACCTCCTTCCTCTACGGCGCGAACGCCGCATTTGTTGAGGATCTCTACGCCCAGTGGGCGGAGAACCCCGGGTCGGTCGAGCCCTCTTGGAACGCCTTCTTCTCCTCGCTCGCCGAGCAGGCCGACCAGGTCAAGCGCGCCGCCAAGGACCCGGCCTGGACGCCCAAGAGCGTTCCCGCCGCCCGCCCCGACTGGCTTTCGGCGCTTGACGGCCAGTGGGCCAGCGTCGCCCCCGCCGTCGAAGCCAAGATCGCCAAGGCCGTCGAGGGCAAGGCCCCCGGCGCTTCCGCCGAAGCCGTCCGCGCCGCCACGCTGGACAGCCTGCGCGCCATCATGATGATCCGGGCCTACCGGATGCGCGGCCACCTCGCCGCCAACCTCGACCCGCTGGGCCTGGATCCCGCCAAGGACGCCAGCGAGCTCGACCCGGCCACTTACGGCTTCGCCGAGGCCGACTACGACCGCCCGATCTTCCTCGACTTCGTGCTGGGTCTGGAGACCGCCACGATCCGCGAGATCCTGTCGATCCTGCGCCGCACCTACTGCGGCAACGTCGGCGTCCAGTACATGCACATCTCCGACCCGGCCGAGAAGGCCTGGCTTCAGGAGCGCATCGAAGGCCGCGACAAGGAAATCGTCTTCACCAAGGAAGGCAAGGTCGCCATCCTCAAGAAGCTGATCGAGGCCGAAGGCTTTGAACGCTTCCTGCACAAGCGTTTCCCCGGCACCAAGCGCTTCGGCCTCGACGGCGGCGAAGCCATGGTCCCGGCCATGGAACAGATCATCAAGCGCGGCGGTTCGCTGGGCGTGAAGGACATCGTCCTGGGCATGCCGCACCGCGGCCGCCTGAACGTGCTGGCCGCCGTGATGGGCAAGCCCTACCACGTGATCTTCCACGAATTCCAAGGCGGCTCGTCGGTCCCCTCCGACGTCGAAGGCTCTGGCGACGTGAAGTACCACATGGGCGCCTCGTCGGACCGTGAGTTCGACGACAACAAGGTCCACCTGTCGCTCACCGCCAACCCGTCGCACCTGGAAATCGTCAACCCGGTCGTCATCGGCAAGGCCCGCGCCAAGCAGGCCTTCCTGCTGCGCGAAACCCCGGACGCCGGCCGCGGCCACGTCCTGCCGCTGCTGCTGCACGGCGACGCGGCCTTCGCCGGCCAGGGCGTCGTGGCCGAGTGCTTCACCCTGTCGGGCCTGAAGGGCTACCGCACGGGCGGCACCATCCACTTCATCGTCAACAACCAGATCGGCTTCACCACCAGCCCGCGCTACTCGCGCTCGTCGCCGTACCCCAGCGACATGGCCCTGATGGTCGAGGCCCCGATCTTCCACGTGAACGGCGACGATCCCGAAGCCGTGGTGTTCGCGGCCAAGGTCGCCACCGAATATCGCCAGATGTTCGGCAAGGACGTGGTCATCGACATGGTCTGCTACCGTCGCTTCGGTCACAACGAAGGCGATGATCCGACCATGACGTCGCCGCTGATGTACGCGAAGATCAAGGGCCACCCCTCGACGCGCGAACTGTACGCCAACCGCCTGATCGCCGAAGGCCAGATCAGCCAGGCCGAGTCCGACGCCTGGGTCGGCGAGTTCGAGACCTTCCTCGACAAGGAATTCGAGTCCGGCAAGAGCTACAAGGCCAACAAGGCCGACTGGCTGGACGGCAAGTGGAAGGGCCTGGCCCAGCCGGGCGACGAAGAGCGCCGCGGCAAGACCGACGTGCCGCTCGCCAAGCTGCAGGAACTGGCCGCCAAGATCACGGCCATCCCGGAACGCATCGACGCCCACAAGACCGTGCGCCGCGCGATCGAGAACCGTCGTGACGCCTTCACCAAGGGCGAAGGCCTTGACTGGGGCGCCGCCGAGCACATGGCCTTCGCCACCCTGCTCGACGAAGGCTTCCCGGTTCGCCTGTCGGGCCAGGACTCGGTCCGCGGCACCTTCACCCAGCGCCACTCCGACGTCATCGACCAGAAGACCGAAGAGCACTACACGCCGCTGAACAACATCCGCCCCGGCCAGGCCAACTACGAAGTCATCGACTCGGCCCTGTCGGAAGAAGCGGTGCTGGGCTTCGAGTACGGCTTCTCGCTGGCCGACCCGAACACCCTGACCCTGTGGGAAGGCCAGTTCGGCGACTTCGTGAACGGCGCCCAGGTGGTGATCGACCAGTTCATCAGCTCGGGCGAACGCAAGTGGCTGCGCATGAGCGGTCTGGTGATGCTGCTGCCGCACGGCTACGAAGGCCAGGGCCCCGAGCACAGCTCGGCCCGCCTCGAGCGCTTCCTGCAGTCGTGCGCGGAAGACAACATGCAGGTCGTCAACTGCACCACGCCGGCCAACTACTTCCACGCCCTGCGTCGCCAGATGCACCGTGAGTACCGCAAGCCGCTGATCGTGATGTCGCCCAAGAGCCTGCTGCGCCACAAGCGCGCCGTCTCGAACCTGTCGGACCTGGCCGAAGGCACCGCCTTCCACCGCGTGATGGTGGACGGCGCCGAAGCCGGCTGCGACGTCGGCGGGATCACGCTGAAGAGCGACGACCAGATCAAGCGCGTCATCATGTGCTCGGGCAAGGTCTACTTCGACCTGATCGACCAGCGCGCCAAGACCGGCCGCGACGACGTCTACATCCTGCGCCTGGAGCAGTTCTATCCCTGGCCGATGAAGTCGGTCATGGGCGTCCTGAACCGCTTCAAGAACGCAGAACTGGTGTGGGTGCAGGAAGAGCCGAAGAACATGGGCGGCTGGACCTTCGTCGATCCGTGGATCGAGCTGACCCTCGACAAGATGGACATCAAGGCCAAGCGGGCCCGTTACGTCGGCCGTCCGGCCAGCGCCTCGACCGCCGCCGGCCTGATGAGCCGCCACCTCAAGGAGCTCGAAGCCTTCCTCACCGAAGCCTTCGCCTAAGAGCACCAACCTTCAAGCCGCCGCGCCCTCGGACTTGTTCGATAGGCGCGGCGGCCTAAGTTCGTTTAGACCCCCGACCGCCAGATCAAAGAGACATCGGAACCTGACATGGCCGACATCATGACCCCCGCCCTGGGCGAATCCGTCACCGAAGCGACGGTCGCCCGCTGGACCAAGAAGGCCGGGGAGGCCGTGAAGAAGGACGAGCTGCTCGTCGAGCTGGAAACCGACAAGGTCAGCCTCGAAGTGGTCTCGCCGGCCGACGGCGTCCTGGCCGCGATCAGCGCCGAGGAAGGCGCCACCGTGGTTCCGGGCACGGTCCTGGGCGTGGTGACCGAAGGCGCGACCGCCTCGGCCGCTCCGGCCGCCGCCGCTCCGGCCCCGGCCGCTGCTCCGGCGCCCGCCCCGGCTCCGGCTCCCGCCGCTGCGGCCCCTGCCGCCCCGGCCGCCGCTCCGGTCAGCCCGGCCCCGGCCCGCGTCGCCGCCGAAAACAACCTCGACCTGTCCAAGGTCGTCGGCACCGGCAAGGACGGCCGCGTGACCAAGGGCGACGCTCTCGCCGCCCTGGAAGCCCGCGCCAGCGCCCCGGCTCCGGCCGCCGCTCCGGCCGCGCCGCGCGCCCTGCACGAACGCGAAGAGCGCGTGAAGATGACGCGCCTGCGTCAGACGATCGCCCGCCGCCTGAAGGAAGCCCAGAACACGGCCGCCATGCTGACGACCTTCAACGAGGTCGACATGACGGCGGTCATGGCCCTGCGCGCCCAGTACAAGGACGTGTTCGAAAAGCGTCACGGCGTGAAACTCGGTTTCATGTCGTTCTTCACCAAGGCCGTCGTGGCCGCGCTGAAGGCGATCCCGGACGTCAACGCCGAGATCGACGGCCAGGACGTCATCTACAAGAACCACTACGACATCGGCGTCGCCGTCGGCACCGACAAGGGCCTGGTGGTTCCGGTCGTCCGTGACGCCGACGTGCTGAACCTGGCCGAGATCGAAAAGACCATCGGCGACCTCGGCAAGAAGGCCCGCACCGGCGGCCTGGCCATCGAGGACATGCAGGGCGGCACCTTCACGATCACCAACGGCGGCATCTACGGTTCGCTGATGTCGACCCCGATCCTGAACGCGCCGCAGTCGGGCATCCTGGGCATGCACGCGATCAAGGAACGCGCCATGGTCGTCAACGGCAAGATCGAGATCCGTCCGATGATGTACCTGGCCCTGTCGTACGACCACCGCGTCGTCGACGGCGCCGGCGCCGTGACCTTCCTGGTCAAGGTCAAGGAAGCCCTGGAAGACCCGCAGCGCCTGCTGCTGGACCTGTAAGGTCCGGTTCGATCCAGAACGACGAAGGGGCCGCGAAAGCGGCCCCTTTTTCTTTGGTCAGAAGATCCTCTCCCTCTGGGGGAGGCGGCCCGGAGAGCCGGAGGGGGGACGGTTTCAGCTCCCGAAACGACGGCCGATTTCCCGACTACGCCCCCCTCCGACCGCTACGCGGTCTCCTCCCCCATGGGGGGGAGGGTCCTCATTCCGCGTCCCACCTGAACGCCGCGTCGATCCAGTCGCCGATGCGGCCGTCCGGACGGGCCAGGCCGTAGACCGCCGCCATTTCCTCGTCGGTCAGGGCGAAGTCGAAGATCGCGAAGTTCTCGGCCAGGCGAGCCGGGTTCTTGGTGCGCGGAATGGTGACCACGCCCTGCTGCACCTGCCAGCGCAGGGTCACCTGGCCCGGCGTCTTGCCGTACTTCTCGCCGATCGCCTTCAGCACCGGATCGCCCGCGACCTTGCCCTGGGCCAGGGGCGACCAGGCGGTGATCGAGGCGCCCAGCTTGTCGGCCGCAGCCCGCAGGGTCTTCTGCGACAGGTAGGGGTGGTACTCGACCTGGTTGGTGGCCAGCGGGGCTTCGGACAGCTTGGCCGCCTCTTCCCACAGCGCCGAGGGGAAGTTCGACAGGCCGATCGCCCGCGCGCGGCCGTCAGCCTTCACCGCGTTCAGGGCGGCGATGGTTTCCGACAAGGCCGGCTTGGGCTTGGGCCAATGCAGCAGCAGGAGGTCGACCTGGTCGACCCGCAGCTTCCTAAGGCTCTCGTCGACCGAGCGCTGCAGGTCGCCCTCGGCGAACTTGTCGATCCACACCTTGGTGGTGACGAAGATCTCGCCGCGCGCCACGCCCGTCGCCGCCAGGGCAGCGCCGACGTCCTGCTCGTTGCCGTAGATCTGGGCGGTGTCGACATGCCGATAGCCAAGCTCCAGCGCCTGCTCGGTCATGGTCTGGGCCAGGCCGTTCTCCAGCTGGTAGGTGCCCAGGCCGATGGCGGGGATCTCGACATCGCCCGAACGGACGCCGGGGGTGGGGTTCGACATGGAAAGCTCCGCAAAATCTGGTCAGGCGGATATAGGCGCCCTCACAGGCCTTCGTCATGGGCCCTGGCGACCTTCTTCGGCACGCAGGCGCGCCAGTGACGCTCGATCAGGCGCTTGACCGTCCCGGCCTCGACCGCCGACAGCCGCGCCAGCACCATCGGATAGTTCCGGTAGTGGTCGGTGAAATAGAACACCTCGGGCGCCGCCTCGATCAGCATCTCGCGCTCGTCGAACGGCACGCCGGGCAGCACCAGGCTGTCGCCGTCCTCCTTCAGCCGCGTCAGGAACTTGCCGTTCGCCTTCAGGCAGGGATAGCCATAGGACGTCCCGTCCGCGACCAGCGGCAGGGCCAAGGCGAACGCGCGGACCTCGTCATAGGTGATGGGCATGGGCGAAGCTCCCCTGGCGCGACTATAGAGGGACCATGAGCGCGGAAAACACCCTGAAGACGCCGATCCTCGTGCTGGGCGCCACCAGCCTGATCGGAACCTTCCTGATGGAGCGGCTGCAGGCCGCCGGCCACGAGCCCATGGGGCTTTCGCGGAGACCTCCGGGTGGAGACGCCTGCTGGATCGACGCCGACCTCAAGGGCGGCGACCTGGCCGAACAGCTGCCCGGCGCGGCCACGGTGTTCTCCCTGTCGCCGATCTGGCTGCTGCCGGCCGTGCTGCCGCTCTTGAAGGCGCGCGGCATGAAGCGCCTGGTGGCCTTCTCCTCGACCAGCCGTTTCACCAAGGAGACCTCGCCCGAGGCCTCCGAGCGCGCCGTGGCCAAGGCCCTGGCCGACGCCGAAGCCGCCGTCGAGGCTTTCTGCGCGGAGCAAGACGTCGCCTGGACCATCCTGCGCCCCACCCTGATCTATGCCGAGGGCCGCGACGGCAATGTCAGCCGGCTGGCCGGCCTGATCCGCCGCTTCAAGGTGCTGCCGCTGTCGGGATCCGGCGGGGGCCTGCGCCAGCCGGTGCACGCCGACGACCTGGCCGCGGGGGCCATCGCCGCCGCCACGGCCCCGGCCGCCTTCGACCGGGCCTACGCCCTGGTCGGCGGCGAGACCCTGCCCTATCGCGAGATGGCCCGCCGGGTGTTCGAGGGCCTGGGCCGGCGCCCGGCCATCCTGGTTCTACCGCCCTGGCTGTTTTCCCTGCTGCTGACCCTGGCCAGGCCGTTCTTCCCAGGAGCCACGGCGGCCATGGGCGCGCGCATGAGCCAGGATCTGACGTTCGACGCCTCGGACGCCGTCAGGGATTTCGGGTGGTCGCCGCGGGATTTCAGGCCGCGGTTCTGACCCCCTCCGGCCCTCCGGGCCACCTCCCCCAAAGGGGGGAGGATCTAACGACGCCGAGCCAAGAAGATGCTCCCCCTCTGGGGGAGCTGTCGCGGAGCGACTGAGGGGGCCTGCGCAGGCGTCAAGCCAACCCCGCCCTTCCATAATACAGCATCCCCGCCGTCGGCCGCTTCAGGCCACGGCGGATCCGCGGCCCGAACTTCGTCGTCGACAGCAGGCGCGAGACCATCGCCTCGTCGCCAGCGCGGCGGAACGCCCGGGCCGAGGCCGACCACAGGGCCGTGGTGGCCGGATGCGGCAGGACGACGCCCGCCGCCAGGCCCAGGGCCAGCAGGCCGTAGCCGGCGATGCGGTTCGAGATCGGGTCGGGACGGGTCATCGGATGTCTCCTTTCATGGGGTGGAGGAGGACCGCCGGGGGCTGGGCGGGTGGCGGTCCTCCTCGGGCCGCCGAGCGAGCGTCTACTCGGCGGCGATGGGGGCCGCGTCGAACGCGATCCCCAGTCTCGAAGCGACTCCGGCGGCATAGGCCGGGTCGGCGCGGTGGAAGTGGACCAGCTGGCGACGCACGATCGCTTCCGGCACGCCCTGCATGGCCGCGGCGATGTTGCCGAACAGCTGGGCCTGCTGGGTCGGGCTCATCAGCCGGAAGAGGGCCCCCGGCTGGGCGTAGTCGTCATTGCCCGCTCGGTGATCGAACCGGTCGGCGTCGCCGTACAGCGGCAGCGGCGGCTCGGCCGCGGACGGCTCCTGCACCGGCCCGCCGAAGCTGCTGGGCTCGTACCAGGCCTGCGTCCGCTTCGGCGCGTCGAAGCGCATGGCGCCGTCGGCGTGGTAGTGGTTCACCGGGCAGCGCGGACGATTGACCGGCAGCGCCTCGTAGTGCGTGCCCACCCGGTAGCGGTGCGCGTCGGCATAGGCGAACAGCCGGCCTTGCAGCACCCTGTCGGGCGAGAAGCCGATCCCGGGCACGATGTTCGACGGCGAGAACGAGCTCTGCTCGACCTCGGCGAAATAGTTGTCCGGATTGCGGTTCAGCTCCAGCACGCCGACCTCGATCAGCGGGAAGTCGGCATGGGGCCACACCTTGGTCAGGTCGAACGGGTCGAAGGCCGTCTCGCGCGCCTGGGCCTCGGTCATGATCTGCACCTTCAGGGACCAGCGGGGGTATTCGCCGCCCTCGATGGCCTCGAACAGGTCGCGCTGGGCGCTCTCGCGGTCGCCCGCGATCACCGCATTGCCCTCTTCGTTGGTCCAGGTGCGGACGCCCTGCTGGGACTTGAAGTGGAACTTCACCCACACCCGCTCATTGGCGGCGTTGATGAAGCTGTAGGTGTGACTGCCGAAGCCGTGCATGTGGCGATAGCCCTGCGGCAGGCCGCGGTCCGAGAACAGGATCGTCACCTGGTGCAGGCTCTCGGGGCTCAGGCTCCAGAAGTCCCACATCGCCGTCGGCGAGCGCAGGTTCGACACCGGGTGGCGCTTCTGGGTGCGGATGAAGTCGGGGAACTTCAGCGGGTCGCGGATGAAGAACACCGGGGTGTTGTTGCCCACCAGATCCCAGTTGCCCTCGTCGGTGTAGACCTTCAGGGCGAAACCGCGCACGTCGCGCTCGGCGTCGGCCGCGCCGCGCTCGCCGGCCACGGTGGAAAAACGCAGCAGCACCTCGGATCGGGCGCCCGGCTGCAGGGCCTTGGCCTTGGTGTAGCGGCTGATGTCGTGGGTGATGGTCAGCGTGCCGTAGGCCGCCGAGCCCTTGGCGTGCACGACACGCTCGGGGATGCGCTCGCGGTTCTGGTGCGCCAGCTTCTCGATCAGTTGGTAGTCCTGCATCAGCAGAGGACCGCGCGGGCCGGCCGACAGGCTGTTCTGGTTGTCCGCGACGGGCGCGCCGGCCGTGGTGGTCAGGGTGTCTCGGGTCATCTGCGCCTCTTGGTCATGCCTTGACCCTGAAGGTGCCGCAGATGGATCTATTGATCTAATCGTTCGTTTTTTGCGTCGAAATCGAAATTGTCTATGGAAGCTGGTTCACCGTCGCCTCCAGCCAGCGCTGCATCCGTACCCGCCTGACGCCGACCCCGATCAGGACCAGGGCCAAGAGGAGCAGCGAGAATCCCGCCGCGAACGGCGCGAGCTCGCGACTGGAGAACCAGACCATGACGGGAAAACCCACGAGCCCCAGCAACTCGCCGGACCACATCCGGTGCAGGCGCAGGACAAGGCTCGTCTCGCCCCGCTCTGGCTCGATGCTGATCACGCCCCGCTTGAAGCCCCTGAACAGCCCGCCGCCGATCCCTCCAGGCCGCCCGGCCGTGGGGAAGTAGGTCTGGCGGAAGACGACCTGGTCGTCGCGGACGCTGGCCCAGTTCACGCTGGCCTTCAGCAGCCGGTCGCGCACCGCCAGCAAGGCCGTCTCGACGACGGGATCGCCGTGCAGCGGCGCACGCAGGACAAGGCCGGTACAGGGCGACATGGGCTCGCGATCTCCACATGGTTGAGCTTGTATCGACCCTTAGCCGATCCGCCCGGCGCGCGACAGGTTGCAGAGCGCCATCGGTGGGCGCTAAGCCTCCGCCATGACCGCCATCCTGCCCGACGCCGCCGCCGCCAACTGGGTCGACCGCTACGCGCCCGTGTCCTTGCGTCCCTGGCTGAAGCTGGGGCGGTTCGACCGTCCGGCCGGCATCTGGCTCTTGATGCTGCCCGGCTGGCAGGGCATCGCCCTGGCGGCGGCCGAGCAGGGCCAGCTGCCCAATCCCTGGCTGCTGATCGCCTTCTTCGTGGGGGCGGCGCTGATGCGGGCGGCCGGCTGCGCCTTCAACGACATCGTCGACCGCGACTTCGACGCCCAGGTGGCCCGCACCGCCCTGCGCCCGATCCCGGCCGGCCTGATCACCGTCAAGCAGGCCTGGCTGTTCCTGGTGGGATGCAGCCTGACGAGTTTCCTCATTCTGATCTGCCTGGGCTGGGTCGCCATCGGCCTGGGCGTGGCCTCGCTGCTGCTGGTGGCCGGCTATCCGTTCATGAAGCGCATCACCTGGTGGCCGCAGGCATGGCTGGGCCTGACCTTCAACTGGGGCACCCTCCTGGGCTACGCCGCCGCCACCCACACCCTGTCGTGGTCGGCCGCCCTGCTCTACGCCTCGGGCATCTTCTGGACCCTGGGCTACGACACGATCTACGCCATCCAGGACATCGAGGACGACGCCCTGGCCGGGGTGAAGTCGTCGACCCGGCGCCTGGGCGCCAAGGTCCGCGAGGGCGTGGCGGTGTTCTACGTCCTGGCCTTCGTGCTGGCGCTGGCCGCCGCATGGGTCGGGGGCCTGGGGCCGCTGTTCCTGCCGCTGCTGGGCCTCTTCGGCCTGCACCTGTCGCGCCAGGCCGTGGCCGTGCGCGTCGACGACGGCCCCGGCGCGCTGAAGATCTTCAAGTCCAACGCCCAGGCCGGCGCGATCCTGGTCCTGGCCCTGGTGGCGGGGCTGTGGAGCCCGGCGGGGTTCTGAGGGAAGGCCCCTCAGTCGGCTTTGCCGACAGCTCCCCCAGAGGGGGAGCATCTTCAAGGAGCGCCGGCGCCAAGAAATCCTCCCCCTCTGGGGGAGGTGGCCCGGAGGGCCGGAGGGGGGCTTCTCAGCTTTCGAGGCGTCGGCCGACTTCGCAGCCACTCCCCCCACCGATCGCTGCGCGATCGCCTCCCCCACAGGGGGAGGCTCCTAGAACGGTCCCGCCCGATAGATCCGCTCCATCGACCGCTCCAGCTCGCCCAGTCGGCGGTCGTAGGCCCGGTTCAGGCAGGCGCGGTTGGCCTTGCAGTTCGCGCGGTCGTTCAGCCAGGCCTGCTGGCCGTCCATCAGCGCCCCGCGCGCGCCCATGCCCATGGTGCGCTTGTTGATGTCGTAGAGCACGCTCATCCGCACGTCCTTGTTGTCGAGCCCCCGGTCCGCGCAGATCGCCCGCTCGTCGGCCCGCCTGGCCTTGGCGCAGTCGAAGCTGGCCGCGTGGGCGCCACCGGCGAGACCAAGCGAGACAAGGGCGGCGGCGACGAGCAAGCGCATGAAAACTCTCCGGAAACAGACCTGACCTAACGGCATTCTGTCGGCCAGAACCTGAATGTGCGATGATCCGTTCCATGGCCGTCGCCGCCCGCATCAAGCCGCAGGAGCTGTTCGCGCCCGAGGAATGGGCTCGCCTGTCGGCGCGCTCGTCCTGGCGCGGGATCGCCATGGTCGCCCACGCCTGGGGCGTGATCCTGGCGGCCGGCGCCCTCTTCGTGATCTGGCCCAACCCGCTGACCTATCTCGTGGCGGTCATGCTGATCGGCGCGCGGCAGCTGGGCCTGGCGATCCTGATGCACGAGACCGCGCATGGCGGCCTGCACCCCAACCTCAAGCTCAACGACTGGCTGGGCGAGTGGCTGTGCGCCGCGCCCCTGGGCGCTTCGCTCAGCAGCTACCGCCCCTACCACCTGACCCACCACAAGTTCGCCCAGCAGGCGGAAGACCCCGACCTCGTGCTGTCGGCGCCGTTCCCGACCACCCGCGCCTCGCTGCGCCGCAAGATCGTCCGCGACCTCACGGGCCAGACCTTCTTCAAGCAGCGGCTGGGACCAATCATCGCCGGCCTGAAGCAGCGCGGCCACGGCCAGGCCCCCGGCGCGATCTTCGCCCGCGCGGCGGCGGGCCAGAAGCGGTTCCTGCTGATCAACCTGGCCATGCTCGTGGTGTTGAGCGCCGCGGGCCTGTGGTGGGCCTGGCTGGCGCTCTGGATCGTGCCGATGGCCACCTGGTTCCCGCTCGTCACCCGCCTGCGCAACATCGCCGAGCACGCCCTGGTGGCCAAGGACGAGCCCGACCCGTTCCGCCACGCCCGCACCACCCGCGCCAACTGGCTCGAACGCGCCCTGGTCGCGCCCTACCACGTCAATTTCCACGCCGAGCACCACCTGTTCATGCACGTGCCCTGCTGGAACCTGCCCCGCGCCCACCGGCTGCTGCGGGAAAAGGGGCTGACCGAGGGCATGCTGACCGCGCCGGGCTATCTGACGGTGCTGAAGGCGGCGTCCGGGAAGGCGGCCTGACCCTATATTTTCCCGTCATTCCCGCCCTTGTGGCGGGAACCCCTCCATAAGCCGCAAGGGCAGATGTGGCGGATCGCAGGCGATCCGCTGGCGCCTCGCGTGCGAGCGGAACCAGGGGTTCCCGCCACAAGGGCGGGAATGACGGGCGGATAGGTTGGCGCCCTACTGGTCTGGCCGCCGCACCAATGCTCTAACCCGCCCCATGATCGTCCAGACCCTGGAAGGCCGCCGGGCCTTCATCGCCGAGAACACCCGCCTGCTGCCCACGCCGCACGCGCCGGAATTGGTGCTGCACCTGGCCGACGAGATCACGCCGCTGTGGAAGCTGACGGAAGAGGCGCTGGAAGAGATCGGCCTGCCGCCGCCGTTCTGGGCCTTCGCCTGGGCGGGCGGCCAGGCCCTGGCGCGCTATGTTCTGGACCACCCCGAAATCGTGCGCGGCAAGACCGTGATCGACTTCGCCACCGGCTCAGGCATCGTCGCGGTGGCGGCGATGAAGGCGGGCGCCAAAAGCGTGCTGGCGGCCGACATCGACGTCTTCTGCGAGGCGGCCGTGGCCATGAACGCGGCGGCCAACGGCGTCGAGATCGCCTTCACCGACGCCAACCTGCTCGACGCCCCGCCGCCGCCGGCCGACGTGCTGCTGGCCGGCGACATCTGCTACGAGGGGCCGATGGCGGCCGCCGTCATGGCCTGGCTGGGGAAGGGCCGCGCGGCCGGGGCCACGGTGCTGGTCGGCGATCCGGGCCGCACCTACTTCCCCAAGGACGGCCTGGAAAAGCTGGCCGAGTACCAAGTGCCCACCACCCGCGAGCTGGAAGACCTGGCGATCAAGCGCACCAGCGTCTGGACTCTGCCCTGAGCCCCACCTAGAACATAATAAGAACATTTCGAGGAGCACGCCCATGCGCGAAGACGGCAAGATCGACTACATCGAATGGGCGGGCGGCGAGCTGCCGGCGACCAAGGCCTTCTACGCCGCCGCCTTCGGCTGGAGCTTCACCGACTACGGCCCCGGCTACACCGCCTTCGAGGGCCAGGGCGCCGACGGCGGCTTCGTGGGCGACATCACCGAAGAGCCGGCCAAGCCGCTGGTCATCCTCTACGCCAACGACCTCGAAGCCATGGAGGCCAAGGTGGTCGCCGCCGGCGGCGTGGTGGTGAAGCCGATCTTCGAATTCCCCGGCGGTCGCCGCTTCCACTTCATCGACCCGGCCGGCAACGAACTGGCCGTCTGGAGCGCCACCGGGTTCGAGTGACCCCTCAGTCGCTCCGCGGCAGCTCCCCCTGAGGGGGAGCATTCACGGCGATAAATCCTCCCCCTCTGGGGGAGGTGGCCCGGAGGGCCGGGGGGGACGGTCTCAGCTTTCGTAGAGTTGGCCGTAGTCAGTCGCTTCGGGCCGCCTCCCTGCACCTCCCCCGTAAAACGGGGGAGGTGGCGCGGCGCTATAAGCGCCGTGACGGAGGGGGCGACGGCCGGCACGGCGCCCAGTCCCGCCCCCTCCACCGCTTCGCGGTCCCCCTCCCCCGCGAGCGGGGGAGGGGCAAGGCCCCCACCGCCAATTCCTGGCAGCAGCCTGTCGGCAGGACGTTCCTTATCGGCCGCAACAGGCCTATCTAGCCGCCCATGAGCGATTTCGACGACACGGACGACCAGGGGGACGGGGGCGGCGGCAAGCGCCGGGCGCTGTCCAACGGCCAGGTGCTGGGCTTCCTGGCGCGGTTCTGGCTGCGCCGCAAAGCGATCTTCGCCGCCGGCGTGAGCCTGACCCTGGTGGCGGTGGCCTTCGACCTCGCTTTGCCGTGGGCCTCGGGCAAGCTGATCGACGTGGTCGCCGCCGGCCACAAGGACCAGGCCTGGGGCGCCTGGGCGGCCTTCGTCGGCGTCTACCTGGCCTTCTCGTTGATCCGTAACGTCGCGCACCGGTTCTGGATTCCGCTGGCCGCCCGCAACATGGAAGAGATGACCAACGAGGGCTTCGCCCGCGTCCAAGCCTTCTCGTCCGACTGGCACGCCGACAGCTTCGCCGGCGCCACGGTGCGTAAGCTGACCCGCGCCATGTGGGGCTATGACAGCGTCACCGACGCCTTCACCATCTGGCTCGTGCCCAGCCTGATCGTGCTGGTCGGCCTGTCAGTGATGATGCTGGTGCGCCAGCCCCTGGCCGGCGCCATCTCGCTGGTCGTGGTGGTGCTGTACCTGGCGGTGAACCTGTGGATCACCGAGCGCTATGTCCGCCCGTCCAACCTGAAGTCCAACGCCCTGGATTCCGCCATCGGCGGGGCCCTGGCCGACGCCGTGACCTCCAACCCGACCGTCAAGGCCTTCGGCGCGGAAGGCCGCGAGACCGAGCGCCTGGCCCAGGTCACCGCCGCCTGGCGCGACGCGGTGATGGTCACCTGGAACCGCTTCACCGACGTCTGGCTGGGCCAGAACCTGCTGCTGGTGGTCCTACAGGCGGGCCTGTCGGGCGCGATGGTCTGGAGCTGGCTGCAAGGCCAGGCCGGCCCCGGCGACGTCGCCTTCGCCATCACCGCCTTCCTCCTGATGAGCGGCTATCTGCGCAACATGGGCGAGAACATCCGCATGCTGCAGAAGGGCCTGGACGACAGCGAGGACGCCGCCGCCTGGGCCACGCTGTCGCCGCAGATCGCCGACCAGGCGGGCGCGCCCGACTTCGTCCCCGGCCCCGGCGAGATCGCCTTCCAGGGCGTGACCTTCGCCTACCGCAACGCCGGCGCGCCGCTGTACGACCGCTTCTCGCTGGACATCGCGCCGGGCGAGAAGGTGGCGCTGGTGGGCCCCACGGGCTCGGGCAAGTCGACCTTCGTCAAGCTGATCCAGCGCCTGCACGACCTGCAAGGCGGACGGATCCTGATCGACGGCCAGGACGTGGCCCGGGTGACGCAAGGGTCCCTGCGCCGCGCCATCGCCGTGGTGCCGCAGGACCCGGCCCTGTTCCACCGCTCCCTGCTCGACAACATCGCCTACGGCCGCCCCGACGCGACCTTCGACCAGGTCGTGGAAGCCGCCAAGAAGGCCCGCGCCCACGACTTCATCCTCAAGCTGCCGCATGGCTACGACACCCTGGTCGGCGAGCGCGGCATCAAGCTGTCGGGCGGCGAGCGCCAGCGCGTGGCCATCGCCCGCGCCTTCCTGACCGACGCCCCGATCCTGGTTCTGGACGAGGCCACCTCGTCGCTCGACGTCGAGACCGAGGCCCTGGTGCAGGAAGCCGCCGAGGCCCTGATGCAGGGCCGCACGACGATCGTCATCGCCCACCGCCTGTCGACCGTGCGCGGCGCCGACCGGATCCTGGTGTTCCAGAACGGCCGCGTTGTCGAGGAAGGCCGCCACGCCGACCTCAAGGCCGCTGGCGGGGTCTATGCCCGGCTGAACGCGGTCAGCGAGGGCGCCTAGGGCGCCGCCATCAGCGGGTTGACGACTTGCCGCCGCCCCTCTTCTCCGGCAGCGGAGCCAGCTTGGCCGGCGGCGGCTCCCTGCGCTCGCAGCCCATCTGGCCCAGCGTCATGTGATGGCGCTGGCCGGCGATCTCCAGGTCGGGCAGCGACGGCGGCAGCGGCTTCAACTGGCCGGCCGCGAAGACGTCGCGGATGTTGTAGGTCGGACACTCTGACAGGCCAACCTGCCCATACTCCTCCCACCTGGCCGCACCCCGACGGTAGATGACGATGTCCGGGCCGCTCGACATCAGCAGCTCGGGCCCACCCTGGGCGTCGATATCGACGAGGGTGGCGATGCACCAGCTGTCCGGATCATAGTCGCACCCTGCGAGCGGCAGAGCTCCGGGGCTGGTGAACTGGGTCGCGAAGTCGGCCGGCAAGACCTGGCCGGCTGGCAGCATCTGCGCACGGGCGAGCACGCCCTTGTTGCGCTCGATAATGGAGGGCTCCTGCCTCTTTACCACTCGCCGCGCAGAAGCCTCCAAGTAGGTCTTCGGCGTGGCCTTGGCCGCCTGGGCGATCGCCGGGTCGGCGTGTTGCTCCAACGCGTCGAACGCCTTTTTTCCCGTTGGGCCGGACCCGAACCGCAGGAACTCGAAGTCGAAGGCCCCGGGCTTGACCTTCCCGCTCTCCAACCGCGCCACCTGGCTGTTCACCGACAGCCGCACCGGATCGGCGATCGGGGTGAACAGCGCCAGCAGCACGGCGACGGCCACGAAGGCCAGGGCGATGTTGGTCGCCTCCAGCGGCTTCATCCAGGCGCCGGGCTTGAGGGCCGCGATCGCGTAGCCGATCGCATAGCCCGCCGCGACCACGACACAGGCGCCGCCGTACACCCGCTCGGGGGTCAGGCCGTACTGGTTCACCCGCAGCCAGATGGCGTAGCCGGCGAGCACCGTGATAGGGGCCAGCAGCAGGCCGGCGATCCGCGCCGCCCAGGCCAGCACGGTCGGCGGCCGCTCGGTCCCGTCCTGATAGGCGGCGTTGGTCAGCACGATCAGGAAGGCCGCCGCCGTCAGCAGCAGGGCCGCCGCCTTCTTGGTGGCCCACAGCAGGTCCAGCCCCTTGAACGGCAGGGTCGCCAGGAAGCCGGCGGCGATCAGCACCATCAGCGGCAGCAGCCAGGCCAGCAGGGTCAGCGACACCGTCCGCACCCCGCGCACCAGGCCGGCGCGCACGTCGGTCAGCTGCACGGCGGCGGCGAACATCACCGCCGTCGCCGGCCACGAGAACCACGGCTGGTCGATCAGCTTGTTGATCGCCTCGATGCCGATCATCGAGAACAGGGCCGAGGCCAGGTGCAGCAGCAGCCAGAACGCGCCGGTGAACAGGGCCGACAGCGCCAGCTGCACGCCGTGCTTCCAGGTCTCGTCGAAATACGTGGTGAAGCGCGCGATCGGCCGGCGCTCCATCTCGGCCGGCTGCACCAGATGATGGCCGATGAACAGCAGGACGGCGATCGCCAGCATCGCCACGCCCTCCGGGATCACCGACCGGGGCCGGATCTCGGCCTGACCGCTGTGGACGGCGTAGGCGGCCAGCCCGGCGGCCACCAGCACCGCGACCAGCTTCCAGGCCGCCAGCCGGCTCAGGCGCATGGTCGACAGGCCGGCCAGCACCACGAACGGCACGAAGATCGCGACCGCGGCGATGGCGGCGAACACCGCCGGCTGGGTGGCCGGCCAGGCCTTGGCCTGCAGCGCGTGGTCCAGGCAAAACAGCAGCAGGCCCTGGGCCAGGCCCGTCGCCAGGCGCAGCATCGCCAAGCGGCGCACGGCCTTGGGATCGGCGGTCTCGGGCGCGGGATCGGTCATGGCGTCGTTTCGCTCAACTCTGGAAGGCGCCCGCAAGGGAGCACGCCTATCGCGGCGCGACTAGGGCGAAGCTTGCCGCTTCACCCATCCCGACGCCTTGCCCCGACGCACGCCCACCCCTAGGTTCCGCCGCGTTCCAGGAGTTTCCCGCCCATGGCCTACCGCTCGCTTCGCGAATTCATCGACGTGCTGGAGGCCCAGGGCGAGCTGGTGCGGGTCAAGGAGCCGGTGTCGTCCGTCCTTGAGATGACCGAGATCCAGACCCGGCTGCTGGCCACCGGCGGCCCGGCGGTGCTGTTCGAGCACGTGCTGCTGCCCGACGGGTCGCGCTCGCCGATGCCGGCCCTGGCCAACCTGTTCGGCACGGTCAAGCGCGTGGCCATGGGCGTGACGCTGGGCGGCGAGCCGCGCACCACCGCCGGCGAACTGCGCGAGGTGGGCGAGCTCCTGGCCTTCCTCCGCCAGCCCCAGCCGCCCAAGGGCCTGAAGGACGCCATCGACATGCTGCCGCTGGCCAAGACGGTGCTGTCGATGCGCCCCGGCACGGTCAAGAAGGCCCCCGTGCAGGAGGTCGTGCTGACCGGCGACCAGATCGATCTGGCCAAGCTGCCGGTGCAGACCTGCTGGCCGGGCGAGCCGGCGCCGCTGATCACCTGGGGCCTGGTGGTCACCAAGGGCCCCAGCGACGACCGCGAGGACGACTTCAACCTCGGCATCTACCGCATGCAGGTGCTGGGCAAGGACAAGGCGATCATGCGCTGGCTGGCCCACCGCGGCGGCGCCCAGCACTACGCCCGCCACAAGAAGGCCGGCAAGAAGGAGCCCCTGCCCTGCGCCGTCGTGCTGGGCGCGGACCCAGGCACCATCCTGGCCGCCGTGACGCCGGTGCCCGACACCCTTTCCGAGTACCAGTTCGCCGGTCTGATGCGCGGCGCCAAGCTCGACCTCGTGCCCTGCAAGACCGTGCCGCTGATGGTCCCGGCCCAGGCCGAGATCGTGCTGGAGGGCCACGTCCTGCTCGACGAGTACGAGGACGAGGGCCCCTACGGCGACCACACCGGCTACTACAACAGCGTCGAGAAATTCCCGGTCTTCCAGGTGACGGCGATCACCATGCGCAAGGACCCGATCTATCTCACCACCTTCACTGGCCGGCCGCCGGACGAGCCCTCGGTGCTGGGCGAGGCGCTGAACGAGGTGTTCATCCCGCTGATCCGCCAGCAGTTCCCCGAGATCGTCGACTTCTGGCTGCCGCCCGAGGGCTGCTCCTACCGCATCGCCGTGGTGTCGATGAAGAAGGCCTATCCGGGCCACGCCAAGCGGGTGATGCTGGGCGTGTGGAGCTACCTGCGCCAGTTCATGTACACCAAGTGGGTGATCGTCGTGGACCACGACATCAACGCCCGCGACTGGAAGGACGTGATGTGGGCGATCAGCACCAAGATGGATCCCGCCCGGGACATCACGGTGATCGAGCACACCCCGATCGACTATCTCGACTTCGCCAGTCCGGTGAGCGGCCTGGGCAGCAAGATCGGCCTCGACGCCACAGACAAGTGGGAGCCCGAGACCAATCGCGAGTGGGGCGAGGAGATCCGCATGGACCAGTCGGTGATCGACGCGGTCAGCGAAAAGTGGTCGCGCCTGGGCCTGCCGGGCGAGGGCAAGCCGATCTGGAAGGGCAAGTAGTCCGAAGGAAGGCCCGTCTTGATCATCACCCTGACATCGAAGGCCTGGTACGACGCCAAGGATCAAACGCTCTTCGCGCTCCCCATGCTTGAAGACGCGCTGCAACCCGCGCTCGGCGCCGACTATGGCGGGCTCGCCGCCTTCCATGCGGTGTTGGTGGCAATGGAGCCCGACGAAGCCGGAAATGCTCCCCATCGGAAGACCTTCGAAAAGGTCGGCCGATTTCCTGGTACGGACCTTCGCTTCCTCAGCGTGTCGGTCGGGTTCTCCTCGGAGGAAATCGTCAAGATGACGGGCACCGAGGTAGCGCGCGTCTTTGCGATACGTCTGAAGGAGCGCCTCGCCGACCGACCCGCGCGCCTGCCGAAGGCTTTCGACTACCCGCGTTTTCACGCGGATATCTCGCAAGCGCTGGACGCCTTCATCGCCTCGGCGGGCGCTTGCGGCGATCCCGGCTCTCCATTTCCCTGCCCCCGGGATGACAATGGAATCACAGCGGGCTGATATGCGTATCCTGACCTTCGCGGCGCTGGCCGCGGCCCTGATGGCGAGTGCGAGCATGGCCCAAACCCCAACCAAGAAGCCCTGGGACGAAGCCTTCCTGCCGCCGGCCCCGCAGTGGCAAGGCGCCAGCCAAGCCCTGATCCGCGACAAGGCCGATCCCTGGGTGACGCCGTTCGAGGCCGATCCGGGCCACGACTTCTCGCCGACCTACGCCGACACCCGCGCCTGGTTCGACAGGCTGGACAAGGCGAGCAAGCTGGTGCGCGTCGAGGACTTCGGCGTCTCGCCCGAGGGTCGTCCGATCTTCGCGGTGATCGCCAGCAAGGACGGCGACAAGCTGGACCCGAAGAAGCCGCTGCTGCTGGTTCAGTGCGGCATCCACCCCGGCGAGATCGACGGCAAGGACGCGGGCATGATGCTGCTGCGCGACATGGCCTTTCACGGCAAGGACGCCTTGCTCGACAAGGTCAACCTGGTGCTGATCCCGATCCTGTCGGTCGACGGCCACGAGCGCTCGGGCCCCTATTCGCGCCCCAACCAGCGCGGACCGCGCATCCAGGGCTGGCGCAACACCGCCACCAACCAGAACCTCAATCGCGACTTCATGAAGCTCGACCAGCCCGAGATGCAGGCGCTGAAGCGGCTTCAGGCCAAGTACCGGGCCGACCTTTACGTCGACGTCCACGTCACCGACGGCATGGATTACCAGTACGACGTCACCTACGGCTACAACGGCGAGGACGGTGTCTGGTCGCGCTCGCCGGCCACCGCCAAGTGGCTGGACGACGCCTTCAAGCCGGCGATGAACCAGAGCCTTGAGGCCGAGGGCCACATCCCGGGCGAGCTCGTCTTCGGCATCGACGAGCGCAACCCCAAGGCCGGCCTGTCGGACGGCGGTCTTGGCGAGCGGTTCTCCAACGGCTGGGGCTCGGCCGCCCACGTGCCGACCATCCTGATCGAGAACCATAGCCTCAAGCCCCACGCCCAGCGCGTGCTCGGGACCTACGTCTTCATCGAGACGGCGCTGGAGCTGCTGGCGCAGAAGGGCGACACCCTGCGCGCCGCGATCGCCGCCGACAGCGCCCTGCGCCCGGCGACCATCCCGGCCAACTTCGTCGCCGACGACAAGCCGAGCGTGGCCCGCCTCTTCAAGGGAATCCGCTACGAGACCTACGAGAGCGCCGCCTCGGGCGCGACCGAGATCCGCTGGCTGGGCGAGGCCGACCCGGAGCTGTGGCAGCTGCCGTTCTACAGCTCCCACCCCACCCTGCAACTGGCGCGCCCCAAGGCCTATTGGGTGCCCAGCTACCGCGCCGACATCATCGAGCGGCTGAAGCTGCATGGCGTGAAGGTCGAAACGCTGGATGCGCCCCAAACCGTACCGGTCGAGATGCTGCGCCTCGTGGACCCCAAGCTCGCCCCGCGCGCCAACGAGGGCCACGTCCAGATGAGCGTGGAGCAGGTGACGACGGAAGCCCGCGACTGGACCTTCCCCAAGGGCTCGGTGCGGGTGTCGACCGACCAGCCGCTGGGCGACCTCGTGGTGCTGCTGCTGGAGCCGCAATCGAGCGAAAGCGTCTTCGCCTGGGGCATGGTCCCCGAGGTGCTGAGCCGCGTCGAATATATCGAGCCCTACGCCATCGCGCCCCTGGCCGAGAAGATGATGGCCGCCGATCCGGCGCTGAAGGCCGAGTTCGAGGCCAAGCTGGCCGCCGAGCCCAAGTTCGCCGCCGATCCCGACGCCCGCCTGGCCTGGTTCTACAAGCGCACGCCCTTCTACGACCAGCGCCACCTGCTCTACCCGATCGCCCGGGAGAAGTAGGCGGCAAAGGTCGAGGCCCTCTTTTCGCCCCCTCTTCCATAGGGAGAGGGAGGGGCCCGCCGCGAAGCGGTGGGAGGGTGAGGGTTTTCACCGCCAGCAGGCGAATCCGAGAAGGCGGCCAACCGCGACGCGCCGCTGCACGAACGCCGCGCTTCATTCCGCGAGTTTGTTACCTCTCACCCCTCCCAAGGCCGCTCCGTCCCATACCGCTCCAACAACACGTCCACGGCCACCCGCAGCTTGGCGCTCAGATACGGCGTGCGGGGCCAGACGAGGTTGACCGGCAGGGGGCTGTCGAACACGCCGTCCAGCACCGTCTCCAGCCGTCCGGCCGCAAGGTCTGCGGCGACCAGCCAGCGGGGGACCATGGCGATCCCCGCGCCAGCCAGCGTGGCCTGCGCCAGCATCTGCGCATCGCCCAGCCGCACCCGGCCGTCGACCGCCAGGCTGCGCGCCGCGCCGTCCGCGTCGACATAGGGCCAGGGCGTGGGACGGCCGTCGCGGGCCTCGACCAGGCAGGCGTGGGCGGCGAGGCCCTCGACGATGTCGGGGCGTCCGCGCGCGTCGAGATAGGCCGGGGTGGCGCAGAGCACCCGCCGCTGCGCGCCCAGCGACCGGGCCACGAGACCGGCGCGATCGTCCAGAGCGCCGATGCGCACCGCCAGGTCGACGCCCTCGCCGGTCAGGTCGACCGGGCGGGCGTCGAAGCTCGCCTCCAGCCGCAAGGCCGGCCAGCGGGCCAGCAGGTCCAGCAGCACAGGCATGACGAAGGCCCGGCCCAGCAGCGGCGGCAGGGCCACGCGCAGCAGGCCCGACGGCTCGCCCCGGCCCTGTCTCAGCTCGGCCTCGGCCTGGGCGAGGCCCGCCAGAGCGGCGACGCAGCGGGCGTGATAGAGGCGGCCGTCCTGCGTCAGGGCCACGCTGCGGGTGGTGCGGGCCAACAGGCGCACGCCCAGCCTGGCCTCCAGCCGCGCCACCGCCTTGCCCACCGCCGACGGTGAAAGCCCCAGCACCGGCGCTGCGGCCGCGAAGCCGCCATGCTCGGCCACGGCCACGAAGGCCCGCACGCCGCTGTATCCGTCGAGGGAGGGGATCGAGGCCATTCCCGAACTGATGTCCGGAATGATCGGAATTCAAGTCGTTTCCGTCGCCGCGCGCCGCCGCCTAAGCCTTGGGCCATGCGATATGATGACAAGACCCTGGTGGTGATCGGCGGCGGCTCGGGGATCGGGCTGGCCACGGCGAAGGCCTTCGTCGAGGGCGGCGGACAGGTGGTGATCGGCGGGCGGTCGCTCGATCGGCTCGAGACCGCGCGCGAACGCCTGGGTCCCAACGCCCGGGCGGCGGCGGTCGACCTGTTCGACCCCGCCTCGGTGGCCCGCTTCTTCGCGCTGGTCGACCGCATCGACCACCTGTTCACCCCGGCCGCCACCTACACCATCGCGCCCTTCGATCATCCCGACGAGGCGGCCCTGGCCTCGCCTTTCGACGGCAAGTTCTGGGGCCAGGTCCGCTGCGTGCGCGCCGCCGCGCCGAAGCTTTCGCCCGACGGCTCGGTGGTGCTGATGTCTGGCGCCGCCAGCGCCCGGCCGCCCAAGGGCGCGGCCCTCTACGCGGCCGCCAACGGCGCGATTGAGGCGTTCGGGCGCGGTCTGGCGGTCGACCTGGCGCCCATCCGAGTCAACGTGATCGCGCCGGGCACGATCGACGGCGACTTCTGGGCCCGGCGCCCCGCCGAGGTTCGCGACGCCGCCTTCGCCGGCCAGGCCGCCGGCTCGCTGGCCGGCCGCCCCGGAACCGAGGCCGAGATCGCCCAGGCGGTGCTGTTCCTCCTGACCAACGGCTTCACCACGGGGACGACGCTGTTCACGGACGGCGGCTACAGCCTGCGCTGAGGATTTGGGCCACGCCCCTCAACATCCGTCATTCCCGCCCTTGTGGCGGGAACCTCTGGTTCCGCCCGTGCGTAAAACGCCAGCGGATCGCTGGCGATCCGCCCCATCTGCCCTCGCGGCTGAGAGAGGGGTTCCCGCCACAAGGGCGGGAATGACGGGAGTATGGGGCAAGGTCGTAGGCAGACGCCCATTCAAAGCCAAGCTTCCGTCACGTCACCAGTTGCCATGAGCGCGGAAGCCAGGGCCTTATGCGGCCCCGCTTTCTGTACGAAGGGTCCGTCGATGGACGTTTCCGCTTCCGGTCATGCCGCCGCCCTGTGGGCCGGCCTGCATGTCTTCCTGCTGCTGGTGCTGTCGCTGCTGGTCGTGCGCGGCCGCCAGAAGCACAAGGTGGCCCTGGGCGACGGCGGCGTGCCCGAGCTGGCCCAGGCCGTGCGGGCTTTCGGCAACGCCAGCGAATATGTCCCCACGGGCCTGGGCGTCCTGGCGGTGCTGGCCGTGGTCGGCGCGCCATCCATCGCCATCCACGGGGTGGGCCTGGTCCTGTTCGCCGGCCGCCTGATCCACGCCGTGGGCCTGTCGCGTAGCGGCGGCGCCTCGGTGCCGCGCGCCATCGGCATGATCTGCACCTGGCTGGCCTACGTCTTCGGCGGCGTGATCCTGCTGTTCTACGCCATTCCCTAAAACCGGAGGCGGTGCTTGCCCCGCCCCTCCCGCCTCGCCATAAGACGCCATGGACGAAAACCTGTTGCATGACGTCGTCGCCGCCGCGCGCAAGGCCGGGGCCGACGCCGCCGAGGCCGTGTTCGCCGAGCGCCAGTCCCTTTCGGTGGGCGTGCGCCTGGGCGAACTGGAGGAAGTCGAGCGCGAGGAGGCCAAGGACCTTGGCCTGCGCGTCTTCGTCGGCCGGCGCAGCGCCACCGTCTCCGGCTCGGACGTCAGCCCCGAGGCCCGCGCCAAGCTGGTCGAGCGCGCCGTCGCCATGGCCCGCCTGGCCCCCGAGGATCCCTATGCCGGCTTCGCGCCGAAGGACCGCCTGGCCAAGGGTCCGTTCCCCGATCTCGACCTGATCGACACCTACGAACCCACGGCCGAGACCCTGGAAGACCAGGCCCGCGCCGCCGAGGCCGGCGCCCGCGGCGTCGAGGGCGTGACCAATTCCGACGGCGGCTCGTCCAGCTGGAGCTCGACCGTCTGGCGCCTGGTGACCAGCGACGGCTTCTCGGGCCAGCACGCGGCCACGGGTTTCGGCATCTCGGCCTCGGCCATCGCCGGCGAGGGCGCGGGCATGGAGCGCGGCGGCGAGGGCCGTTCGGTGCGGCATGCAGAGGACCTGCCCTCGCCCGAGGCCATCGGCGCCAAGGCCGGCCAGCAGGCCGTCTCGCGCCTGGGCGCGCGCAAGATCGGCTCGACCACCGCCCCGGTGATCTTCGAAAACCGGCTGGCCATGTCGCTGATCAGCCCGCTGATCGGCGCGATCTCCGGCCCGGCCATCGCCCGCGGCACCTCGTTCCTGAAGGACAAGCTGAACCAGCGGATCTTCGCCGCCGGCGTGCAGCTGACCGACGACCCGCACCGGGTGCGCGGCCTGGGCTCGGCCCCGTTCGACGACGAGGGCGTGACCACCGTGCGCCGCGCCCTGATCGACGACGGCGTGCTGACCACCTGGCTGCTCAACAGCGCCAGCGCCCGCCAGCTTAACCTGGAGACCACCGGCCACGCCTCGCGCGGCTCGGCCGGGGCGCCGGGGGTGTCGACCCACAACCTGACCCTGGAGCCGGGCGAGCTGGATCTCGCCGGCCTGATGGGCCAGGCCAAGGACGGCCTCTTCATCACCTCGATGTTCGGCCCCTCGCTGAACGGCAACACCGGCGACTGGTCGGTAGGCTGCTCGGGCTTCTGGTTCGAGAACGGCCAGATCGCCTATCCGGTCACCGAGATCACCGTGGCCGGCAACCTGATCGACATCTACGGCCGGCTGGTCGTGGGGTCGGACCTGGAGCTGCGCGGCGCCAGCAACAGCCCGTCGCTGCTGGTCGACGCCCTGGCGATCGCAGGCAAATGATGAGCGACCTCGACCTGATCCTCGACGCGGCTCGCGAGGCCGGGGCCCTGGCCCTGGCGGCCCGGGCCAAGGGCGTGAAGATCTGGTCGAAGGAGGGCGGCTCGCCGGTCACCGACGCCGACCTGGCGGTCGACGCCCTGCTGAAGGAACGCCTGGGCGCGGCCCGGCCCGATTACGGCTGGCTGTCGGAAGAGACGGTCGACGACCCGGCCCGCCTGGCCACCGACCGTCAGTTCGTGGTCGACCCGATCGACGGCACCGTCGCCTTCATGAAGGACAAGCCCTGGTTCGCCGTCTCGGTGGCGGTGGTCGAGAACGGCCGGCCGATCGCCGGCGTCGTCCATGCCCCGGCCCTTGACGAGACCTATGCGGCAACCCTTGGCGGCGGCGCGACCCTGAACGGCGCGGCCCTGGCCCCCAGCCTTTCGACCACGCTGGACGGCGCGGCCATGCTGGGCGACGCCAAGATGTTCGCCCACCCGGCCTGGCCGACGCCCTGGCCGGCCATGCGGGTCGAGGCCCGCAACTCGATCGCCTATCGCATCTGCCTGGTGGCGGCCGGCGCCTTCGACGCGGCCATCGCCCTGACCCCCAAGAGCGAGTGGGACCTGGCCGCCGCCGACCTGATCTGCGGCGAGGCCGGAGCGTTGCTTACCGATCACCTCGGCCGAAAATTCGCCTATAATCGGCCGAATCCGACGGTTCCGAGCCTGGTTTGCGCGAATAGGGCGCTTCACCCGTTGATCCTGTCACGCGTCGGGCATATCGACCTGCCATAATCAAAAACTCCGCAGGATCTTGCTCCCCCATGTCCGACAAGCAGCTTCTTCATATCGTGATCGGCGGCGAACTGAAGGATGTCGCCGGCACCGAATTCCGTGACCTCTCGAAGGTCGAATTCGTCGGCGCCTATCCGACCTACAACGACGCCCACGCCGCCTGGAAGGCCAAGGCCCAGGCCACCGTCGACAACGCCCACGCCCGCTACTTCATCATCCACGCCCACAAGCTGCTGGACCCGAGCGCGGCTTAAGAGCGGATCCTTCTCCCCTTGCGGGAGAAGGTGTCATCCGCAGGATGACGGATGAGGGGTCGAAAGGTCTGTCCGCAGAGCTCTTCTCCCGGAGTTCTGAGAGACCCCTCACCCGACCTCCCTCCGGGAGGCCACCCTCTCCCGCAAGGGGAGAGGGACGATATCACTCCCGCCGCAGCAGCTTGTCGGTCAGCACCTTGCCCAGCATGCCGGCGCGGAAGGTCTTCTTCATTTCCACCGGATCGTAGTCGTCGCTGTCGACCCACTGGGTGAAGGTCAGACCCTTGGGCGCGCCCTTCTCCAGGTACTGGTCGAAGGTGTAGTCGAGCACCCCGGTGTTGCCCTCCTTGATGTGGAGGTAGCGGCCCGACAGCTGCTTCTTGGCCTCCTCGATCGGCAGGCCCAGGCGATAGTGGGCGTAGAGCACGCTCATGATGCCCGCGCGGTCGGCTCCCGACTTGCAGTGGATCAGGGCCGGATATTCGATCGTCTCGAACAGTTCCCTGGCGCCGTGCACCCGCTGGCGGATCGGCACCTCGCGCGAGGTGATGACGAAATCGACCATCTTGATGCCCAGGCGCTCGCAGGCGTCCTTCTCCAGCGCGTAGAAACTGCCGTCGAAGCCGCCGCGCAGGTTCACCACCGTCTTGATCCCCTGCTTCTTCCACCAGGCCAGCTGGAACGGCCAGGGCTGGTTGGTGCGCACCAGTTCCGGGCTGATCCAGTGGGCGTTGGTGAAGCCCACGCGCAGATAGGCGTGGTCGTTCCACAGGAAGTGGAGATAAGTCTTGAAGCGCCCCCAGCGCGTGGAAAGGTCGAAACCGGCCAAGTGGCGATCCTCTGAAAACGCGCCTAGATAGGGCCCACCGGGGATTATTGCAAAACCCCCGCGTCGTTTGGCGTCGCAAAGCGTGGCGGCCGAAAGTGTCAGCGGTTTCGGCGTCCGCACGCTTTAATTCCAAAAGTGCGGCGCCGGCGTCCTTGACAGCCCTCCCTCGAAATCCGACCCCTCGCCCATGACCGAAACCCCCGCGACCGAGCTTTCCAACCGCGCCCTGGCCGCGCGGGTCTGGCGCGACTACCTGCGGCCGCGCTGGAAGGGGTTTGCGGTGTCGGTGGGCTGCGCCGCCATCGTCGCCGGCCTGACCGCGCTGCTGCTGTGGCTGGTCGGCCCGGCGGTGGACAAGCTGATCACCCATCCGACGCGCGAGGCGATCTGGTCCATCCCGCTGGCGATCGCCTGCATCGCCGTGGTCCGCGCCGTCTTCCAGGTGCTGCAGGCCCGGATCATCAACGGCATCGGCAACGGCATCGTCGGCGACGTCCAGGTCGGGCTGTTCAGCCGTCTGGTCCGCGCCGACCTGGCGCGGCTGCGCGGCGCCCACTCGGGCTCCTACGTCGCCTCGGTGCTCTATGACGCCGGCCTGATCCGCGAGGCCTCGACCACCGGCGTGGTCAACTACGTGCGCGAGAGCCTGGTGGTCATCGGCGCCATCGGCACGATGTTCTGGTACGACCCGATCCTGACCGGCGCGGTGCTGCTGATCGCGCCCGTGGTCAGCATGATCACCCGCCGCTTCTCCAGGAAGACCACCAAGGCCGCCAAGGGCGCGATGGGCGAGACCTCGAACCTGTCGACGGCGATCATGGAAAGCCTGGACGGCATCAAGATCGTCAAGATCGAGAACCGCGAGGCCGACGAGGAAGCGAGGGTCGGCGAGGTCATCGCCCGCCGCCAGAAGCACCTGGTCAAGGGCAGCAACGCCAAGTCGATGGCCGCCCCCGCCACCGAGGCCTTCACGACGATCATCGTCGCCCTGGTGCTGCTCTACACCGGCTGGCGCGCCATGACCGGCGGCATCACCGCCGGCGACTTCACCGCCTTCCTGGCCGCGCTGATGGCCGCGGGCCAGTCGCTGCGCCAAGTGACCAACCTGCAGACGGTGATGGCCGAGGGCTTCACCGCCGCCCGCCGCCTGTTCGCCGCCCTCGACGTCGCGCCGGCCATCGTCGAGCCGGTCGGCGCCGCGCCGCTGCCGCCGGGCGACGGCTCGGTGAGCCTCGAGCATGTGGACTTCGCCTACGGGGAAGGCGCGCCGGCCCTGTCGGACGTGTCGCTGCGGGTGTGCAAGGGCGAGACCGTCGCCCTGGTCGGCCCGTCCGGCGGCGGCAAGAGCTCGATCCTCAACCTGATCCCGCGCTTCTACGACGTCACCGGCGGCACGGTCAGCGTCGACGGCCATGACGTGCGCTCGGTGACCCTGGCCAGCTTGCGCGACCGCATCGCCCTGGTGACGCAGGAGCCGTTCCTGTTCGACGACACCATCCGCGCCAACATCGCCTACGCCAAGCCGGACGCCAGCGATGAAGAGATCGAGGCCGCCGCCCGCCAGGCCGCCGCCCACGACTTCGTCAGCGCCCTGCCCGAGGGCTATGACAGCCGCGTCGGCGAGGCCGGGACGCGGCTGTCGGGCGGCCAGCGCCAGCGCATCGCCATCGCCCGGGCCTTCCTCAAGAACGCCCCGATCCTGCTGCTCGACGAGGCCACCAGCGCGCTCGACACCGAGAGCGAGGCCCTGGTGCAGGCGGCGCTGGAGCGGCTGATGGCCGGCCGCGCCACCATCCTGATCGCCCACCGGCTGTCGACCGTGAAGCACGCCGACCGCATCTACGTCATCGACAAGGGCCGCGTCGTCGAGACCGGAACCCACGCGGGCCTGGTGCGCGCCAAGGGCCTGTACTCGCGCCTGGCCAGGGCCCAGGACCTCGACCACGCTCCCGATCCCATTCCCGGCCCCTCCATTCCCGGCTCTGAGGAGACCGCCTCTTGAGGCCTCTGCGTTCCCCCCTGGTCATCAAGATCCTGTCCTCGATCTTCGCCGGCTATTCCAAGCTGGTCTTCATGACGCTGCGCATGACCGTCGAGGGCCAGGACCAGGCCGAGGCCGTCTGGGCGCAGGGGCGCACCAAGGGCGCGGGCGCGATCCTGTGCTTCTGGCACTCGCGCATCCCGATGTCGCCGCTGTCCTGGCCGCAGAGCCCGGCCCGCCAGGACATGCGCGCCCTGATCTCGCTGTCCAACGACGGCGAGTTCATCGCCCGCACGGTGGAAAAGCTCGGCTTCCCGTCGATCCGCGGCTCGTCGGCCAAGAAGACGGACCTGGCCAAGAACAAGCACGGCGAGCAGGCCTTCCGCGACATGGTCAAGTGGGTGAAGGACGGCGGCGGCATCGCCATCACCCCCGACGGCCCGCGCGGCCCGGCCGAGCACATGGAGAAGGGCACCCCGTCCCTGGCCCGCGTCACCGGCGCGCCGGTGATCTTCGTCGGCCTGGCCGCCAAACCCTGCATCCGCCTGGGCTCTTGGGACCGCACGCTGATCCCCCTGCCCTTCGCCAAGGCCGCCATGGTCTGGGACGGCCCCACGGGCGCCGGCCGCGGCGACGACCCCGACACCCTGGCCGAGGACTGGGCCGACCGCCTCTCGGCCGTGACCCGGCGGGCGGAAGAGATCGTGGGGATCGAGGACTGAGTATCGAGACCCCTTCTCCCCTTGCGGGAGAAGGTGGCGGCCGAAGGCCGTCGGATGAGGGGTCAACGACCTCTCCGCCGACTTCTGAGAGACCCCTCACCCGACCTCCCTCCGGGAGGCCACCCTCTCCCACAAGGGGGAGAGGGACTTGGAATGTTGATCCCCGCCCGCCTTGGTGGGATGTAGACCCCATGCCGCACGACCATCCGGGCCACGATCACGACCACGATCACCACGATCACGCCGATGGGCACGCCCACGGTCATTCGCATGGTCACGGTCACCATCATCACGGCCACGGGCACGGACATCACGGCCACAGCCACGCCCCCGCCGACTTCGGGCGGGCCTTCGCCATCGGCACGGCGCTGAACCTGGCCTTCGTGGCGGCCGAGGCCGCCGCCGGCTTCTTCACCGGCTCGCTGGCCCTGCTGGCCGACGCCGGCCACAATCTGTCCGACGTGCTGGGCCTGCTGCTGGCCTGGGGGGCTGCGGTGCTGGCCAAGCGCGCGCCCACGGGCCGACGCACCTACGGCCTGCGCAAAGGCACCATCCTGGCCTCGCTGACCAACGCGGCCTTGCTGCTGGTGGCCGTCGGCGCCATCGCCTGGGAGGCCGTGCGCCGCTTCGCCGATCCGCAGCCTGTGCAGACCGGCCCGGTGATGATCGTCGCGGCCATCGGCATCGCCATCAACACCGCCACGGCCCTGATGTTCATGAAGGGCAGCAAGGACGACCTCAACGTCCGGGGCGCCTTCCTGCACATGGCCGCCGACGCCGCCGTCTCGGCCGGCGTGGTGGTCGCGGCCCTCGCCATGTGGGCCACCGGCTGGCTGTGGCTGGATCCGGTGGTCAGCCTGGCCATCGTCGTCGTCATCGTGCTGGGCACCTGGGGCCTGCTGCGCGACTCCCTGGACCTGGCTCTGGACGCCGCCCCGCGCGGCATCGACCCCAGGGCCGTGGCCGACTGGCTGGCCGCCCAGCCGGGCGTGGCCGAGGTGCACGACCTGCACATCTGGGCCATGAGCACCACCGAGACGGCGATGACCGCCCACCTGGTGCGCCCCGACGAGAGCGACCACGACCAGTTCCTGCACGATGTCTGCGGGCAGCTTTCCAAGCGCTTCAACATCGGCCACTCGACCATCCAGATCGAGCGCGGCGGACACGCCCACCCTTGCGCCCTGGCCGCCGAAGGCAGCGTGTGAGCCTGCCCTTCTCCCTGGCGCTCTATCGGGCCGCGACCACCGCCCTGACGCCGATCGCGCCCGCCCTGCTGCGCGGCCGCGCCCGAAAGGGCAAGGAAGACCCCACCCGCCTGAACGAGCGCCTGGGCCGCCCCGCGATCCCGCGCCCGCCCGGCGCGCTGGTCTGGCTGCACGGCGCCAGCGTCGGCGAGAGCCTGTCGATCCTGCCGCTGGTCGAGCGCCTGCGCGCCGAGCGCCCCGACGCGAGCGTGCTGGTCACCTCGGGCACCGTCACCTCCGCAGAACTCCTGGCCAAGCGCCTGCCGCCGGGCGCCATCCATCAGTACCTGCCGGTCGACACGCCCAGCGGCGCGGCCCGCTTCCTCGACCACTGGCGGCCGGACCTGGCCGTCTTCGTCGAGAGCGAGCTGTGGCCCAACCTGCTGCTGGGGGCCAAGCAACGCGGCGCCAAGCTGGCCCTGGTCTCGGCCAAGCTGTCGGACAAGAGCTATCGCAGCTGGCAGACGCGCCCCCTGGCGGCGGCCTGGCTGTTCGCCAGCTTCGACTTGATCCTGGCCCAGGACGGCCGCGCCGCCGATCGCTTCGCCAGCCTGGGCGGGACCGTGGCGGGCGAGGCCGACCTGAAGTTCGGCTCGCCGCCCCTGCCGGTGGACGAGGCCGAATATGCCCGCCTGCGCTTCCAGCTCACCGACCGGCCGCTGCTGCTGGCCGCCAGCACCCATCCCGGCGAGGACGAGATCGTGCTCGACGCCGTCGCCGGCTTCCATCTGGCCCCTCGGCTGGTGATCGTGCCGCGCCACCCGGCGCGCGGCGAGGCGATCCTAGAGATGGCCAGGGCCCGCGGCCTCGAGGCCGTGCGCCGCAGCCAGGCGCCTGGCGCCGTGGCCGAGGTGATCGTCGCCGACACCCTGGGCGAGATGGGCCTGTGGTGCCGCCTGGCCGACCTGGCCCTGGTCTGCGGCAGCCTTGTGCCCGGCATCGGCGGCCATAATCCGCTGGAGCCGGCGCGGCTGGACTGCCCGATCGTCTCGGGCCCCCATGTCGAGAACTGGCTGACCGCCTATGCCGACCTGGCCGCCGTCGAGGGCTGCGCCCATGCCGACGCCTCGGTGCTGGGCCAGCGGCTGTCGGCGATGCTGGAAACGCCCGAGCGGCTGAAGGCGCAGGCCGCCCGCGCCAGGGCCTTCGTCGAGGCCCGCGACGGGGCCGCGCAGGTCGGCCTGTCGCGCATTCTCGAACTCACGCCGCCCAACCTTGAGCAAGGGGTTTCCGCATGAAGCTCTCGACCCCCCGCTGGTGGTATCGCCGTGAAGGCGGCCCCGCCCCGCTGACCCGCGCCCTGCTGACCCCGCTGTCGTGGATCTGGGCCGGCGCCACGGCCCGCCGCATCGCAAGGGCGACTCCGGCCGATCCGGGCGCGCCGGTGATCTGCGTCGGCAACCTCACCGCCGGCGGCGTCGGCAAGACCCCGATCGTGCGCGAGCTCCTGCTGGTGCTGAACAACGGCGGCGTGGCGGCCCATGGCCTGTCGCGCGGCTATGGCGGCTCGCTGAAGGGGCCGCTGCGCGTCGATCCCTCCCGCCACAAGGCCGGCGAGGTCGGCGACGAGCCGCTGATGCTGGCCCAGGACTTCCCGATCTGGGTGTCGCGCGACCGCGTGGCCGGCGCGACCGCCGCCGCGGCCGCCGGGGCCCAGGTCATCGTCATGGACGACGGCCACCAGAACCCGGACCTGGCCAAGACCCTGTCGCTGGTGGTGGTCGACGGCGAGACCCGCGACGACGAGTGGCCGTTCGGCGACGGCCGGGTGTTCCCCGCTGGGCCCATGCGCGAGCCGCTGGCCGTGGGCCTGGCCCGCGCCGACGCGGTGATCGTGCTGCTGCCGGCCGACCTGCCCCAGGCCGATCCGGCCCTGCTGGCTCTGCTGGCCTCCAAGCCGGTGCTGATCGCCCGCCTCGAGCCGGCCGCCCCGCCGCCGGGCGGGCCGCAGGTCGGCTTCGCCGGCGTCGGCAAGCCGTGGAAGGTCGAGCGCGCCCTGCAGGCCGCGGGCTGCGACCTCGTCGACTTCGCCCCCTTCCCCGACCACGGCGCCTATAGCGAAGACACCCTGCGGGGCCTCGCCGAACGGGCCCGCGACCTGGGCGCCAGCCTGATCACGACGGAGAAGGACTGGATCCGCCTGCCCCCGGCCTGGCGCGAACGCGTCGCCGCCTGGCCCGTGCGGGCGCGGTTCGAGGATGAAGAGGCGCTGGCGCGGGTGCTGGCGGGTTTGAGCTGATCCTGGGCATCTCCCTTCCCTCTTGATGGGGGAAGGGCTTATTTGACAACCACCCCGCCCTTGATCACCGTCTCCACCTTCTGGAGCACGGACACATCGGCCAGCGGGTCGCCCGACACGGCCACCAGGTCGGCCGCCTTGCCCGGAGCCAGCGAGCCGACCTCGGCCGAGATCCCCAGGTGGTCGGCGGCGTTGACGGTGGCGGCGCGGATGGCGTCCAGCGGCGACAGGCCCGCGCGGTTCAGCAGCACGAACTCGTAGGCGTTGTCGCCATGGGCGCTGACGCCGCTGTCGGTGCCGAAGGCGATCTTGACGCCGCCGGCGTTGGCGCGGCGGGCCATGTCCAGCATCTTGGGCCCGGCCTCCAGGGCCTTGGCGGTCTGGGCCGGCGTGAAGAAGTTGCCCGGGCTGGCGGCGATGCGGGCCACGTAGTCGCCGGCCATCAGGGTCGGCACCAGATAGGCGCCGTTCTTCTTGAACAGGGCGATGCTCTCGTTGTCGAGATAGGTGCCGTGCTCGATGGAGTCGCCGCCGGCCTTGAGGAAGGCGTTGATGCCGTCGACGCCGTGGGCGTGGGCGGTGACGCGACGGCCCATGCGGTGGGCGCTCTCGACGATGGCGGCCAGCTCGCCGTCGCTGAACTGCTGGGAGAGGCCTGCGGCGGTGTTGGACAGCACGCCGCCGGTGGCGGTGATCTTGATGATGTCGGCGCCGCGCCAGACCTGCTCGCGCACCGCGCGGCGGCAGTCGTCGGCGCCCGAGCAAACCGATTCCGGCCGCAGTACGTGCATGACCTCCTCGCTGTAGCCGTTGACGTCGCCGTGGCCGCCGTGGATCGACACGGCCGAGCCGGCGGCGATGATCCGCGGGCCCACGACGTCGCCGCGCTTGATGCCCGCGCGCAGGGCGAAGATGGCGGCGTTCTCGGCGCCCAGATCGGCCACGGTGGTGAAGCCCGCCATCAGGGTCTTGCGGGCGTAGCCGGCCCCGACCATCGCCTGGTCGGCCGACGACTGCGTCACCTCGTCGAGGCGCGAGGTCGGGCCCTGCTGGCCGGTCAGGTGCACGTGGCTGTCGATGAAGCCGGGCAGCACGAAGCGGTCCTTCAGGTCGACCACCACCCCGCCGGGCTCGGACACGTAGCCGTCGGCGATCCGCACCACCTTGCCGTCCTGCAGCACCACGGTCTTGGCGGTCTCGACCTTGCCAGCGGCCGGATCGGCCAGCAGCTTGCCGGCCTGGACGAAGGTCAGCGGGCCCGCAGCCCCATTGGCGGCTTGAGCCGCGGCGAACGACAGGGCGGCGGCCGCGACGCCGAGCGCGGCGGCGGCCAGGAAACGGATACGCATGAAGAGAGCCCCTCTGAACGATCTCGCCCCTCCCCAGGGGCGTTTGCGGCAGGATGGCGGGGTCAGGCCGAGGCTGTCACGCCATATTTCGTAGATCCTCCCCCTCTGGGGGAGGTGTCGGCAAAGCCGACGGAGGGGGGCCGTTTTCAGCTTCCGCGGAGGCGGCCGATCTCCCCCACCGATCGCTTCGCGATCGCCTTCCCCACAGGGGGAGGTTCCTTACGCCGCCCCCGCCTTCTGCGCGAACATCCACGCCCCCTTGGCCAGCACCGGCACCCGGGCTTCCATCAGCTGGGCGTGGGCGCTGGCGGCGGTGCCGTCGCGCACGCGGCCGACGATGCCCTGGCAAATGCCGGCCAGGCGGAAGAGGTTGTAGCTGAAGTACCAGTCCAGTTGCGGCAGGCCCTGGCGCCCCGTCGCGGCGCAGTAGCGGGCCACGGCCTCCTCGATGGTGGGAACGCCATAGGCGGTGAGATCCGAAATCTCGGCCAGGCCCCCGCGCTGGTCGGACGGCATCACCCAGTTCATCAGGAAGTAGGTGAAGTCGGCCAGCGGATTGCCCAGGGTCGACAGCTCCCAGTCCAGCACCGCGATCACGCGCGGCTCGGTGGGATGCAGGATCATGTTGTCCAGGCGATAGTCGCCGTGGACGATCGAGGTCTGGTCGTCGGCCGGCGCGCTGGCCGGCAGCCAGTCGATCAGCCGGTCCATCTCGTCGATCTTGGTCGTCTCGCTGGCGCGGTACTGCTTGGTCCAGCGATCGATCTGGCGCGTGAAGTAGTTGCCCGGCTTGCCGTAGTCGGCCAGGCCCACGGCGGCGTAGTCGACGGTGTGCAGGGCCGCCAGGGTGTCGATCTGGGCCTCGTAGATGGCCCGACGCTCGGCCGGCTGGTAGTCCGGCAGCGTGCCGTCCCATAGGATCCGGCCCTCGACGTTGTCCATCACGTAGAAGATCGTGCCGATGACCCCCTCGTCCATACACAGGGCGTAGGGCCGGGCGACCGGGAACCTGGCCTGGTGCAGGCCCGAGATCACCTTGAACTCCCGGTCGACGGCGTGGGCGCTGGGCAAGAGCTTGCCGGGCGGCTTGCGGCGCAGGACGTAGCGCCGCTCCGGCGTCACCAGCTGATAGGTGGGATTGCTCTGCCCGCCCTTGAACTGGCGCACCTCCAGCGGGCCGGCATAGCCCTCGACGTTCGCCTCCAGCCAGGCGGCCAGGGCGGCCTCGTCGATCGCATGGCGCGGATCGACCGGCTTGGTGCCCGAATTCAGCTCCTGAGCGGACGGCTCGGCCACGGCGCTTCACTCCCAACGTTTGTTTGAATGGGAGTTTAGAGACGACGACGTCGGGCGCAATACAAAACCCCCTTCCCCCTTGATGGGGGAAGGGTCGGGGATGGGGGTGGTTACGGCGTCGGCGGCTGGCGCAGGCGGCCAGCTCAGCAGCTCACCCCCAACCCTGCCCTTCCCCCATCAAGGGGGAAGGGTTCTTCCAGGGATCGGTTCTCAGTGCTGGCTGAGCGCCCGCCAGCCGATGTCGCTGCGGTAGAAGCCGCCTTCCAGCGACACTGTGCCCAGCGCGGCATAGGCCACGTCGCGGGCCTCGTGCAGCGTCGCGCCCAGGGCGCAGACGTTGAGCACCCGGCCGCCCGAGGCCACCAGCTTGCCGTCGGCGTCGCGGGTCGTGCCGGCGTGGAAGATCTCGGCCTCGTGGCCGTAGTCGGCCTCGGCGCCCTGGATCAGGCCGCCGGACTTGGGGGCGTCGGGATAGCCCTCGGCAGCCAGCACCACGCAGATCGCCGCCTCGTCGCGCCACTTGGGCGGCTCGGCGCTCGCCAGTTCGCCCTTGGCCGCCGCCAGCAGGGTCGGGACGATGTCGCTTTCCAGGCGCAGCATCAGCACCTGGCATTCCGGATCGCCGAAGCGGGCGTTGTATTCCACCAGCTTGGGGCCCGCGGGCGTCAGCATCAGGCCGGCATAGAGCACGCCCACATAGGGGTTGCCCTCGGCGGCCATGCCCTCGACGGTCGGCACGATCAGCTCGCGCCAGGCCTGCTCGATCAGGGCGTCGGTCAGCACGGGCGGCGGCGAATAGGTGCCCATGCCGCCGGTGTTGGGGCCCTCGTCGCCGTCATAGGCGCGCTTGTGGTCCTGGGCCGCGCCGAAGAAGATCGCAGTCTCGCCATCGCACACCGCGAAGAGCGAGGCCTCCTCGCCGTGCATGAACTCCTCGATGACCACCCGGGCGCCGGCCGAGCCGAAGCGGCCGCCCAGCATGTCGACCACGGCGGCGTCAGCGGCCGCGCGGTCCGGCGCGATGACCACGCCCTTGCCGGCGGCCAGGCCATCGGCCTTGATCACGAACGGCGCTTCCAGGGTGTCGAGGAATTCGCTCGCGGAAGCCGCGTCCTCGAACACGCCGTAGGCGGCGGTCGGCAGGTCGTGGCGCTTGCAGAAGTCCTTGGTGAAGGCCTTGGAGGTTTCCAGCTGGGCGGCGCGCTGGCTGCCGCCAAAGCAGGGAATGCCGATTTCGGCGAGCTTGTCGGCCAGGCCCGCTTCGAGGGCCGACTCCGGACCGACCACCACCAGGTCCGCGCCGATCTCCTGGGCCAGGGCCACCAGGCCGTCGGCGTCGGTCGCCTTGACCGGCGCCAGCTCGGCGACGGCCGCGATGCCCGGATTGCCCGGGGCGGCGACGAGGCGGCCGCACAGCGGCGATTGCGCGATCTTCCAGGCCAGGGCGTGCTCGCGCCCGCCGGACCCGACGAGGAGGATGGTCAGCTTTTCCATGAGCCGGGGATGTCGCGCGGGCCGGGGCGCGGGTCAAGCATCGGCTGCGTCTGATCGTCCATCACCCCGTCCTGCGACGCTTGGCCCGATTGCCAGGCGCCCCGCGCGCGGGCTTCTTCCTGTGCAAATTCGCGCGTCCAGGGCAGGACGCGCGCCACGGGGCTTTCTCAAAGACACATGGCCAAGGACGACCATCACCTTCCGCGCGACCCGGCGGCCGCGACGGACGCCGCTTCCCACCCGGCCAAGGCCCTGCACTCCTGGGCCTTCCTCGACGCCGTGGTCGAGAGCGTGCCGGCCATGCTGGTGGTCAAGAACGGCCGCGACGGCCGCTTCGTGCTGGTCAACCGCACCGGCGAGGAACTGCTGGGCGTCCCGCGCGAGGACCTGATCGGCCGCAACGACGCCGACTTCTTCCCGCCCGAGCAGGCCGCCTTCTTCGCCGAGATGGACGCCAAGGTGCTGGCCAGCGACCGCCTGTGGGTGATCGACGAGGAACCGCTGAAGACGCCGCACAACGGCGACCGCTGGCTGCAGACCAAGAAGATCGCCATCCCCGGAGAGGGCGACGAGAAGCTGCTGCTGATCATCAGCGAGGACATCACCGAGCGAAAGAAGTCGGCAATCGCCCTGGAGGCCGCCCTGGAGAGGGCCCGCGCCGCCAGCGTCGCCAAGTCAGAGTTCCTGGCCAATATGAGCCACGAGATCCGCACGCCCCTGAACGGCGTGCTGGGCATGGCCCAGGTGCTGGCCCAGACCGAGCTGACCCCGCGCCAGCGCGAGATGATGGACGTGATCCTCAGCTCCGGCCGCACCCTGAACGCCCTGCTCAGCGGCATTCTGGATCTGGCCAAGATCGAGGCCGGCGAGGTCGAGCTGGAAACCGCGCCCTTCGACCTGCGCGCGGCGGTGACCGCCTGCGCCGCCACCTTCGAGGGCCTGGCCCACCAGAAGGGCCTGTCCTTCTCGCTCGATTTCGACGAGCCCTTCCAGCAGCGGGTCACCGGCGACGCACTGAAGTTCGGACAGATCGTCAACAACCTGATCAGCAACGCGGTGAAGTTCACCTGCGAGGGCTCGGTGAGCGTCCACGCAGGCACGCGCGCCGACGGCGACGAGGTGCTGCTGACCCTCACCGTCGAGGACACCGGCGAGGGCTTCACGCCCGAGGTGCAGGCCAGCCTGTTCGAGCGCTTCGTGCAGGGCGACGGCTCGATCACCCGCCGGTTCGGCGGCTCGGGCCTGGGCCTGTCGATCGCCCTGCGGTTCGCCAAGCTGATGGGCGGCGACATCGCCTGCGTCTCCACGCCCGGCGAAGGCGCTCGCTTCACCCTGACCACGCGCCTGGCCCCGGCCGCCCCGGAAGCGCCGGCGCCGGCCCGGCGCGCGCCGAAGGCCGCCGCGCCCGAGCGCCTGCGGGTGCTGCTGGCCGAGGACCATCCGGCCAACCAGCGGGTGGTGGAACTGATGCTCGACGGCGTCGCCGACGTGGTCGTCACCGAGGATGGCGAGGCGGCCCTGCGCGCCTACCAGGCGCAGGACTTCGACCTCGTCCTGATGGACACCCAGATGCCGGTGATGGACGGGCTGACGGCGATCCAGGAGATCCGCCAGCGCGAGCGGGCCGCCGGCCGCGTGCGGATCCCGATCATCTCGCTGACAGCCAACGCCATGCCCCACCAGGTGGAGGCCTGCCTGGCGGCCGGCGCCGACCTGCACCTGGCCAAGCCGGTCACCGTCTCGGCCCTGTTCGACGCCATCGCGCAAGCCTGCGAACTGGCGGCGGAGGGGGTTTAGGTCCTTAATCTCCCCTCATTCCCGCCCTTGTGGCGGAAACCCCTCTGCCAGCCGCAAGGGCGGTTGAGGCGGATCGCCTGCGATCCGCTTGCGCCTCCCGTGCAGGCGGAACCAGGGGTTCTCGCCACAAGGGCGAGAATGACGGGAGTTTTGGAGGTGGAGGGAGGTCCCGCCACGACCGGAACATCCAAGCCTTCCGCCCGCCGAGCGCGCCTCCTGACAGTCCCGCCGCCAGGAGCCTCGCCATGCCGGACGCCTATCCCAGGGACCGCACCGCCCTGTTGTTCGTCGACCCCTACAACGACTTCCTGGCCGACGGCGGCAAGCTGTGGCCCAGGGTCGCGGCGACGAAAGCGGCCGAAGGGCTGCACGCGCGGCTGGCGGCCGTGACGGCGGCGGCGCGGGCGGCCGGCCTGCCGGTGTTCATCGTGCCTCACCACCGCTTCGCCCTGGGCGACCTGGACGGCTGGAAGCATCCCTCGCCCTACCTGCAAGGCAGCGCCCGGGCGATGGTCTTCGAGAAGGACGGCTGGGGCGGCCAGTGGCACCCCGACTTCGCGCCCCTGCCCGGCGACGTCATCGTCACCGAACACTGGGGCTCCAGCGGCTTCGCCAACACCGACCTCGACTATCGCCTCAAGCAGCGCGAGATCACCCACGTGATCCTGATCGGCCTGGTGGCCAACACCTGCATCGAGGGCACCGGCCGCTTCGCCTCGGAGCTGGGCTACCACGTCACCCTGGTCACCGACGCCACGGCAGCCTTTACCGACGAGGCCCTGCACGCGGCCCACGCCATCAACGCCCCGACCTACGCCCACGCCATCCTGACGGCCGAGGCGGTGACGGCGGCGCTGGGCGGCTAGCCTGCCTCTGGGACGAAAACCTCGTCCTTCGACAAGCTCAGGATGAGGTTTTTCCGCCGCCGCGCCCAGATTGGTCCTCACCCTGAGCCTGTCGAAGGGCGAGGGCCACGCACCGGGCGGCTAGCGGTTGCGCGCCGCGACGGTGAAACGAGCGGGGGCCGGCGGGGCCTTGGCCTGGCGCAGTTCGCCGCGCGCCTGGCGGACGATCTCCCAGCCGCCTTGCAAGGCCAGCAGCGCCATCACCCCGGCCACCAGCAGGTCGGGCCAGCGCGAGTTCGTGCCGAACACGCCCAGCGCCGCCAGCATCACCGCCACGTTGCCGATGGCGTCGTTGCGCGAGCAGATCCACACCGAGCGCATGTTGGCGTCGCCGGTGCGGAAGCCATAGAGCATGATCGCCACGGCGACGTTGGCGACCAGGGCGGCCAGGCCCAGGGCGCCCATCACCGGCGCCTCGGGGGTGCGCCCCTCGAACACGCCCCACAGCGCAGCGCCGCTGACCCAGGCCCCGAAGACCAGCATGGTCGCGCCCTTCAGCATCGCCGCCCGGGCCCGCCAGGCCAGGGCCATGCCGGCCACGCCCAGGCTGATGGCGTAGTTGGCCGCATCACCGAGAAAATCGAGGCTGTCGGCCTGCAGCGCCGCCGAGCCCGACAACAGGCCCGCCGTTCCCTCGACGAGGAACATGCCGCCGTTGACCACCAGCGCGATCCACAGCGCCAGGCGCCAGCGGCCCGCCGGCGGGGCGCTCTCGGGTTTGCAAAGATCGTCGCCGCAGCAGCCGGACATCTGGACCTCCATCGAGAAGGCCCCATCTCTGCACCCTGTAGTCGCTACAGGGTCAAGAGCATGTCGACGCTATCCATCGGAGATCTCGCCCGCCGAACCGGCGTGCCGGTCGAGACCATCCGCTACTACGAGCGCATGGGCCTGTTGCCCAAGCCGCCGCGCACGGAAGGCAACTACCGCGCCTACGAGGCCGGCCACGAACGCCGGCTGGCCTTCGTCAAGCGCTCGCGCGACCTGGGGTTCGGCCTCGACGCCATCCGGGCCCTGCTGGATCTCGCCGACGGCGCCGACCGCCCCTGCGGCGAGGTCGACGCCCTGGCCCGCGACCAGCTGGCCGAGGTCGAGCGCAAGATCGCCGACCTGACGGCCATGCGCGCCGAGCTTCAGGACATGCTGGGCCACTGCCGCAACGACACGGTGGCCGACTGCGAGATCATCGGGCGACTGCGGGGGAAATGATCGACCCTCTCTCTTTGAGAGAGGGAGGGGCCCGCCGCGCAGCGGTGGGAGGGTGAGAGGTTTCACCGCTTGCCGGGAAACCTCAGACCGTTCTCTCAATCGTCATCCGGGCGCCGCGTACCGGAGAGCCGGGGTCGCCGCACTGCGTCGGCCCCTGGGTCCTGGATAAGCCCTTCGGGCTTTCCGGGATGGCGGGCGGTTTGGGGGACGGCGCCTTGTCCGGTGAGACTGTAACCTCTCACCCTCCCACGCCCTTGGCGTGGGCCCCTCCCTCTCTCTCAGAGAGAGGGAATCCTCAGGCCGCCTCGACGTCCAGCGAGTAGCCGGCCGAGCGGACGGTGCGGATCGGGTCGGCTTCGGTGGAGCCGTTCAGCGCCTTGCGCAGGCGGCCGATGTGGACGTCGACCGTGCGGGCCTCGACATAGACGTCCGAGCCCCAGACGGCGTCCAGCAGCTGTTCGCGGCTGAACACCCGGCCCGGGTGCTGCATCAGGTAGTCGAGCAGGCGGAACTCGGTCGGGCCAAGGTGCACTTCCTTGCCCTGGCGCTTCACGCGGTGGGCGACCCGGTCGATGACGATGTCGCCGACCGTGATGCGGTCGTCGGCCAGGGCCGGGCGGATGCGGCGCATGACGGCGCGGACCCGGGCGGTCAGCTCGACCATCGAGAACGGCTTGACCACATAGTCGTCGGCGCCGGTGTCGAGGCCGCGGATACGGTCGCTCTCCTCGCCGCGCGCCGTCAGCATGATGATCGGCACGTTGCGGGTGTCGGTGCGGCCCCGCAGGCGGCGGCAGACCTCGATGCCCGAGACCTTGGGCAGCATCCAGTCGAGGATGACGAGGTCCGGCGCGCGTTCGCTGGCCAGGGTCAGGGCTTCCTCGCCGTCGGCGGCCACCGCGACCTGGTAGCCCTCCTTGTCGAGATTGTAGTGAAGCAGGGTGGCCAGGGCGTCCTCGTCCTCGACCACCAGAACGTACGGAGTCACTTCTAAAGGCCTCCCGAAAGCTTACTGAGCGACGACGTCGAGCTTGGGACGCTGGGAGATGATCTCCTCGCCCGTCAGCTCGAAATGGATGATCTCGGCGATGTTGGTGGCGTGATCGCCGATCCGCTCGAGGTTCTTGGCGACGAACAGCAGATGCGTGCACGCGTTGATCGTGCGCGGATCGCCCATCATGTAGGTCAGCAGTTCGCGGAAGATCGAGTTGTAGTGCTCGTCGACTTCCTCGTCGCTGCTCCAGACATTGATGGCGCGCTGCACGTCCGAGGCGGTGTAGGCGTCCAGCACGTCCTTAAGGCGGCTCTGCACCAGGCGGCCCATGCGCTCGATCGAGCGCGTCAGGGCGCTCATCGGCTCGGCCTCGGTCAGGATCAGGGCGCGCTTGCCGATGTTCTTGGCCATGTCGCCGCAGCGCTCGAGGCTCATCGAGATCTTCAGGGCGGCGACGGCGTGGCGCAGGTCCACGGCCATCGGCTGGCGCAGGGCGATCAGGCGGAAGGCCTTGCGCTCGATCTCGACCTGCAGGCTGTCGAGACGCTCGTCACGGCCGACCACCAGTTGGGCCAGCGGCGCGTCGCGGCGGGCGATGCAGTCGACGGCGTCGGCGACCTGGGCTTCAGCGAGGCCGCCCATGCGGGTCACCTCGGCGGTCAGGTGGTTCAGCTCTTCGCCGTAGGATTTGACGGTATGTTCGGTCATGTCCTTGGTCCCCGGGTCAGCCGAAGCGGCCGGTGATGTAGTCCTGGGTGCGGCTGTCGCGAGGATTGGTGAACATCTCCTCGGTCGGGCCGCTTTCGACCAGCTTGCCCAGGTGGAAGAAAGCCGTCTTCTGCGAGACGCGGGCGGCCTGGGCCATCGAGTGGGTCACGATGACGATGCAGAACTGGCTGCGCAGCTCGTCGATCAGCTCCTCGATCTTGGCCGTGGCGATCGGGTCCAGCGCCGAGCAGGGCTCGTCCATCAGGATCACTTCGGGCGAGACGGCGATGGCGCGGGCGATCACCAGGCGCTGCTGCTGGCCGCCCGACAGGCCGGTGCCGGGCTGGTGCAGGCGGTCGGCGACCTCGTTCCACAGGCCGGCCTTCTTGAGGCTGCTCTCGACGATGCTTTCCAGCTCGTCCTTGCGCGTGGCCAGGCCATGGATTTTCGGGCCGTAGGCGACGTTCTCGAAGATGGTCTTGGGGAACGGGTTCGGCTTTTGGAACACCATGCCGACGCGCGAGCGCAGCACCACCGGATCGACGCTCTTGGCGTTGACGTCGGCGCCGTCGATCTCGATCGAGCCCAGCACGCGGGCCGACGGGATGGTGTCGTTCATCCGGTTGATGCAGCGCAGGAAGGTCGACTTGCCGCAGCCCGACGGGCCGATGAAGGCGGTGACCGACTTGGCCGGGATGTCGAGGTTGACGTCGAACAGCGCCTGCTTGTCGCCGTAGAAGACTTTGACGTCGCGGGCGCGGATCTTGAAGTCGCGGCTCTCGACCACGCCATGGCCCTGGGGCACGGCGGTGTGGATGACGGGCGCGGCGACGGAGGCGTCGCGGTTCTGGGTCGGCATGGCGTGTCCCCGGACGAGGGCGTGGGCTTTGGGATGGGTGAAGGTCATCGGGATCCTACCACCGGCGTTCGAAGCGGCGGCGCAGGATCACGGCCGCGGCGTTCATGACGATCATGAAGATCAGGAGGACGAGAATGGCCGCGGCGGTGCGCTCGTGGAAGGCCCGCTCCGAAGCGTTCTCCCAGATGAACACCTGCACGGGCAGGACGGTCGAGGCGCCGGTGAAGCCTTCCGGCACGCCCGGCACGAACGAGACCATGCCGATCATCAGCAGCGGGGCGGTCTCGCCCAGCGCGTGGGCCAGCGACAGGATGGCGCCGGTCATCACGCCCGGCATGGCCAGCGGCAGCACGTGGTGGAACACGGTCTGGGCCTTGGAGGCGCCGACGCCGAGGGCGGCTTCGCGGATCGAGGGCGGCACGGCCTTCAGCGCCGAGCGGGTGGCGATGATCACGGTGGGCAGGGCCATCAGGGCCAGCACCAGGCCGCCGACCAGCGGCGAGCTGCGCGGCACGTGCAGCCAGTTGATGAACAGCGCCAGGCCCAGCAGGCCGTAGACGATCGAGGGCACGGCCGCGAGGTTGTTGATGTTGACCTCGATGACGTCGGTCCAGCGGTTCTTCGGGGCGAACTCTTCGAGGTAGACGGCGGCCAGCACGCCGACCGGCACCGCGATCAGGGCGGTGATGATCAGCATCAGGGCCGAGCCGACCACCGCGCCCAGCACGCCGGCCTGCTCGGGCTCGGTCGAGTCGGACTTGGTGAAGAAGCCGAAGTTGAAGCCGCCCTTGACGGTGCCGTCCTTCTCCAGCTGGTCCAGCCAGGCCAGTTGCTGGTTGTCGAGCTTGCGGTCTTCCTCAGGCGTAGAGCGCTTGATCTCGCCCTTGAAGTAGAGGTCGGCGTCGGCCTTGACCGGGCCGGTGACGGTGATCGTCTTGCCGATCACCGACGGGTCGGCCTTGATCTTGTCGAGCAGCTGGAAGCCGAGGTCGCGCGAGACCAGGTCCATGACCTTGCCCGACGTCGTGCCCAGGTCGTCGTCTTGGATGTTCAGCTTCTTCATCACCGCCTCGGCGACGATGTAGTCGTAATTGACCCCGTCCAGCGCGGTGCGGTCGATGCGGTCCGGGTTCAGGTAGACCGGCACGCTGATCGAGTGGGTCTCGAAGGTGGTGTAGCCCTGGGCGACGATGCGGCCGACCAGCACGACCAGGAAGATCATCGCCACGACGATGGCGGCGATGCCCTGGGCCTTGAACCACATCTCCGAGCGATAGCGCTTCTTCAGGCGCGCTTCGGCGGCCGAGAGCTGCGGGCGGGGACCCTGCTCGCGCGGGGCGGCGCCGGCGTTGATGGCGGCGTCAGTCATATTGTTCCCGATACTTCTGGACGATGCGCAGGGCGATGATGTTGAGCGCCAGGGTCACGACGAATAGCGTCAGGCCCAGGCCGAAGGCCGAGAGGGTCTTGGGGCTGTCGAACTCCTGGTCGCCGGTCAGCAGGGTGACGATCTGCACCGTGACGGTGGTGACCGTGTCCAGCGGGTTGGCGGTCAGCTTGGCCTGCAGGCCCGCGGCCATGGTCACGATCATCGTCTCGCCGACCGCGCGGGACACGGCCAGCAGCATGGCGGCCATGATGCCCGGCAGGGCGGCGGGAAGGATGACCTTCTTGACCGTCTCGGACTTGGTGGCGCCCATGGCGTAGCTGCCGTCGCGAAGGGACTGCGGCACGGCGTTGATGATGTCGTCCGACAGCGACGAGACGAACGGGATCAGCATGATCCCCATCACCACGCCGGCCACCAGGGCCATCTGGTTCTGCACCTGCATCAGGTACTGGGCGATCCCGTCCAGCGGGCCGCCGGCCATGCCCTCGCCGATCGCATTGAAGAAGGCCCGGAACAGCGGGCCCACGGTCAGGGCGGCGAAGAAGCCGTAGACGACGGTCGGCACGCCGGCCAGCACCTCGAGCAGCGGCTTGACGATCGAGCGCACGCGGCGGTCGGCGTATTCCGAAAGATAGATCGCCGAGTAGAGACCGACCGGCGCGGCCACCAGCATGGCGATCAGCATGATCAGGAAGGTGCCGGCGAACAGCGGCACGGCCCCGAAGGCGCCCGACGAGGCCACCTGGTCGGCGCGCATGGCGATCTGCGGGCTCCATTCGGTGCCGAACAGGAACGACAGCGGATTGACGCTCTGGAAGAAGCGCCAGCTTTCCCAGACCAGCGACAGCACGATGCCCAGGGTGGTCAGCACGGCGGCGACCGAGCAGGCGATCAGGAGGCCGTTGATCCAGCCCTCGACGCGGTTGCGGGCGCGGAACTCCAGCCCCACGCGCGGCAGGGCCAGCAGCACGCCGATCAGGGCCACCAGGGCGGCCAGGCCGATGGTGGTGTAGCGCACCGTGGCGGTGATCTTGGCGGACTCGGCGACCTTGGCGTCGAGCGCGGTCTTCAGCTCGCCCTCGTAGACGACTTCCGACGGCGATTCCTTGGCCGCGATGGCGCGGGCGTCGCTGAAGAACACGTCCTGGCGGTCGGGGGTCAGCGAAGCGATGGCGGCCGGACGCTCGGCCTGCAGCACGGCTTCCTCGATGCGGCCGCCGAACACGGCGCCGAGCAGGAGCAGGAGGGCGGCGGGCGCGCCGGCCCACAGGGCGGCGTAGGCGCCGTAATAGTTGGGCAGCGAGTGCAGGCGCACCGAGGCGCCGCCGGCGGCCTTGAGCGCTCGGCCGCGGCCGAGCAGGAACGCCGCCAGCGCGAACAGCGCCAGGAACAGGAGCGAGAGCCAGGTCAGCATGCGTGAAGCGGTCTTGCGCTGGATGCGAAGACGGCGCCCGTTGCACCGCCCCGCCCGTCAACCGATCTATGCCGGCCGGGCGACGACCTTATGCGACGTTTCTACGACAGTTTTACGACACCGGCCGGCGCAGGCTCTTCCGACGCCACGAAATCCTTGTCCGGCAAGGACTTGGCCATCGGCAGGTAGATCCCGAAGGTGGCCCCCTCGCCGCGCACCGACTCCACGTGCAGCCCGCCGCGATGGCGGTTGACGATGTGCTTGACGATGGCCAGGCCCAGGCCCGTGCCCTGGCGCTCGCCGCTCTTCTGGCCCTCGACGCGGTAGAAGCGCTCGGTCAGGCGCGGCAGGTGCTCGCGGGCGATGCCCGGCCCGCGGTCGCTGACCCGCAGGCCGGCGTAGAATTCCTCGACGGCGGAATGATCGGGGGTCAGCAGCGCCAGGCGGGCGGCGGCCGGGTCGCGCGCGGCCACGGCCGTGGCCGGGGTCAGGCCGGGGAAGATCTCGACCCGCACCGTCCCGTCCTTGGGCGTATACTTGATGGCGTTGTCGACCAGGTTCTGGATCACCTGGACGATCTGGTCACGGTCGCCCTCGACCACGGCCGCGCCGCGCGGCGGCAGGATGGCGTCGAAGGCGACCTGCTTGTCGCGGGCCTGCGGAGCCAAGGCGTCGATGACGTCCTGGGCGGCCATGGCCAGGTCGACGCGGCCGGCCGGGGCGATGTGCTCGTTCAGCTCGATGCGCGACAGGCTCATCAGGTCGTCGATCAGCCGCGACATCCGCTCGGCCTGGGCCTGCATGATGGCCAGGAACCTGTCGCGGGCGCCCGGATCCTCCTTGGCGTGGCCGCGCAGGGTCTCGATGAAGCCCGACAGCGAGGCCAGCGGCGTGCGCAGTTCGTGGCTGGCGTTGGCCAGGAAGTCGGCGCGGGTGCGCTCGGTGCGGCGCACGTCCGTCTCGTCGCGCAGCACCAGCAAGGCCAGGTGCGAGCCGGCCTCGTCGCGGCCCAGCGGCCGGGCCTGGGCGGTCCAGTCGCGCCCCTGCGAGCCGACGCCGGTCCATTCGACCGTGCGCTCGACGCCGCCGAACAGGGCCTCGTCCACCGCCTCCAGCACCTGGGGACTGCGCACGGCGGTGACCAGCAGGGCCCCCTCACGGATGCGGAAACGCTCGCGGGCCGCGGCGTTGGCGAACACGAAACGCCGGCCGGTCAGGTCGTCGGCCTCCTCGGCGGCGATGACCATCAAGGGGTCGGGCAGGTTCTCGGTAATGACGGCGAAGGGCGGCGCGCGGTCGGCCGAGGCGGCGGCGGGCGCCAGGCTGAGCACCGAGTCGTCGAGCCGGCGACGCAGCCGGCGCAGCAGGATCGCGCCGCCGAAGCCCAGCAGGATCGCCGCCGGCAGGGCCACGCCCGGCCTGGCCGCGCCCAGGGCGGTCATCGCCACCAGGGCGGTCGGCCCGGCGGCCACGGCGGTCCAGGCCCCGACCCAGGCTCCGGCCAAGCCGCCGCCCCAGCGCTCCGGCGCGACCGGCGAGAGGGGAGTAAGGCTGGGCATGGCGAGCGTCCGGGCTCCTTGGAAAGGGCGATGGCCTCCGACAAGGGCGGGGCGGGGGCCAAGGCTCCTAGGCCAGTTTTGTGACGATGCGATGATTCGACGAACCAGATATGGCGCCGCCGTTGAGCATGGGATAGACGGGGAACCCCTGGATGCGTGTCGGGTGCGGAAGTCACCGCAATTTCGCCGCAACCTGACGCAATCTGGGGATCGAGGGAATTCTCCTTAGGGTGGTCTGTTCGTATGCAGCGCAAGGTCCTGGTCGCGACGGTCGCGGCCGCTCCTCTTTTGGCCATGGCCTTGGCCGCGCAGGCCGAGACGGTGGTGAACACCGCGCGGACCACGCCTATCGCCACCGGCTCGGCCGGGACGAACGGCGCGGCCGATGATGTCAAGATCGACACGGCCGGCTCGATCAAGCTGACCGCCAGCGGCGCGCTGGTGACGCTGAACAGCAACAATAAGGTCAACAACGCCGGGACGCTCAGCACCCAGGGCGTCAACGACTCGACCGGCATCCTGATCAACGGCGGGACGACCGGCACGGTCACCAACACCGGCACGATCACGCTGGACGAAGACTACACCCCCACCGACACCGACTCGGACGGCGACGTGGACGGCGCCTTCGCGCTGGGTTCCAACCGCTACGGCATCCGCCTGGCCGGCCCCGGCGCCTTCACCGGCGACATCCTGTCCACCGGCGGCACGATCACCATCGAGGGCAACAACTCGGCCGGCATCAAGCTGGACAGCGCGCTGAACGGCAACCTGACCAGCGGCGGCGCGATCGCCGTGACCGGCAACAACAGCTACGGCGTCCACGTCAACGCGCCGGTGACCGGCAAGGTCACCGTCAACGGCAGCGTCTCGGTGCTGGGCCAGAACTCGACCGGCGTCGCGATCGACAACAACATCAACGGCGCCTTCGTCATCCAGGGCGCGGTCACGGCCACCGGCTACCGCTACACCGCCCGCCCGGCCGACAAGACCGTGCGCGACAAGCTGGACGCCGACGACCTGCTGCAAGGCGGCCCGGCCGTCCGCGTGGCCGGCAGCGTCACCGGCGGCGTGCTGCTCGACATCCGCCCGGCCGACAACGACACCACCAAGACCGACGAAGACGGCGACGGCATCGAGGACGCCAACGAGGGCAACGCCGCCCTGGCCGTCTACGGCGCGGCTCCGGCCCTGCTGATCGGTTCGGACACCGGCGCGATCAACATCGGCGTCATCGGCACGGGCGACAACGCCTACGGCCTGCGCGCCCGCGGCGCGATCGTCGCCAACGGCGTCTATGACGGCATCACCTCGACCGGCGTCCAGCTGGGCGGCAATACCGGCCAGGCGACCAACATCGCAAACGGCGCCCTGCTCGAGACCGCCATGACCTCGCAGGCCTACGAGGCCAACGCCAACGGCGTGCGGGTGACGGCCGGCGCCAACGTCCCGGTGATCTACAACAAGGGTTCGATCACCACCTACAGCGTCTCGGAAGGCGAGTTCGACGCCCGCGGCATCGTCATCGAGGCCGGCGCCAACGTCCCCAGCCTGCGCAACGGCGGCGTGATCAACTCCAACGTCGTCGGCGAGAAGGGCTCGGCCTACGGCGTCATCGACTATTCGGGCGGCCTGACCTCGATCGAGAACACCGGCTCGATCATCGCGGCGATCTCGCCCACCGACGACGCCGACGACAAGGACGACGCCGACACCGATCCGTCTAACGAGACGATCACCGGCAAGGCCGTCGCCATCGACGTCAGCCGCAACACCACCGGCGTCACCCTGACCCAGAACGGCATCGTCAGCAGCGACAAGACCCTGCCCGACGCCGACGGCGACGGCGTGCCCGACAACGCAGAACCGTCGATCATCGGCGCGATCCGCTTCGGCTCGGGCGCCGACACCTTCAACGTGCTGAACGGCGCCGTGGTCGGCGACATCGCGTTCGGCGCCGGGGCCGACACCTTCCGCATCGACGGCGGCGCGGCCGTGATCGGCGCGATCAGCGACAGCGACGGCCAGCTGGACATCACCATCGGCAAGGGCTCGCTGGGCCTGACCAACGCCCAGACCCTGAACATCTCGAACCTGAACCTGGGCGCCGAGAGCAAGCTGGTGTTCACGGCCGACCCGACGGCCGGCACCCACACCCAGCTGGCGGTCTCGGGCGCGGCCAACATCACCAGCGGCGCGCAGCTTGGCCTGCGCCTGACCAGCCTGCTGACCGAAGAGACCTCGTACAAGGTGATCTCGGCCGGCTCGCTGACCGCCGGGACCTTCGGCCAAGGCCTGCTGGACAACGCGCCGTACATGTACGTCGCCACCGCCAAGGCCCAGGGCAACGACGTCTATCTGGACGTGCGCCGCCGCACCGCCTCGGAAATCGGCCTGGCCCGATCGGGCGCCTCGGCCTACGACGCCCTGTTCGGCTCGCTGGCCGGCGACAAGGACGTGGCCAGCCTGTTCCTGGGCATCAACGACAAGGCCACCTTCGTCCGCAACTACAACCAGCTGCTGCCCGACCAGGGCGAAGGCATGTTCGCGACCCTGCAGAACATCAACCAGCAGATCTCGGCCGCCACCGCCATCCGTCCCGATCCGGGCGACCGCTATGGCCCCGACAGCATCTGGGTGCAGGAGATCAACGGCCTGGTGCGCCGCGAGGACGGCGAGACCCTGGGCACCGACACCCAGGCCTTCGGCTTCGTCGCCGGCTATGAAGCCATGGGCGACGCGGGCGGCGCTCTGGGCGCGACCCTGGCCTACACCGCGCTGGAAGAACACGACACGGTCGCCCAGGTCGGCGAACAGACCACCGCCTCGATCGTACAGACCGGCGTCTACTGGCGTCGTTCGGTCGGCCCCTGGCGCTTCAACCTCGGCGGCGGCGCCGGTTACGGCTGGTTCGAGAGCAACCGCGTGCTGTTCCTCGACCTCAACGGCGACGGCGTCACCGACGAAGACCGCGTGACCAAGGCCGACTGGGGCGCGGTGACCGCCAACGCCTTCGCCGGCGCCGCCTACGAGGCCAAGCTAGGCCGCTACTTCCTGCGTCCCGAAACGCGCGTCGACTACACCTACCTCAACGAGTCGAGCCACGACGAAGTCGGCGGCGGCGACGTGCTGGACGGCGCCATCGGCTCGCGCAAGTGGAGCAACCTGTCGGGCGACCTGGGCCTGGTCATGGGCGCGGACTTCGGCCGCGAGGTGTGGCTGCGTCCGGAAGTGCGCGTCGGCTACCGCAAGACCATCGCCGGCAGCCTGGCCGACACCGTCGTGACCAAGAAGAACGGCAAGTACGTGCTGGAAGCCTTCGACAACCGCGACGGCGCCCTGACCCTGGGCTTCGCCCTGCGGGCCGGCACGGCCATGTCCTACGTCGCCCTGGAAGGCGGCGCGGAAAGCACCAAGCGCCAGAAGCGCTACAATGTGAAGCTCACCGGCCGGACGATGTTCTAACCATCGGCCGCCCTGGCGGAGTAGAGTTCAAGGCCCCGCACAACGTGCGGGGCCTTTTTCGTTCGATCGTCCGCCCTCGGAGCGACACTTGGCCGCAGCGGCCAGCAAAACCAAGGACTTGGGTCGTCAAAACTCCGTTAGAGCCTGCCCGTTAGTCATGTTCCCCTGAGCAATAGGACGGTGGCGCAGAGCCGCCGCGAGGGGAAGACCGTGACCATCAACCGCCTTGCCTCGCGCATGGCCCTGATCGCCTGCGCCTCGACGCTGGCGATCGCGGGGAGCGCCGGCGCCCAGACGCCAGCATCACAGACATCCGCCTCTCCTGCTGCGGGCGACCAGCAGGCCCGCATCGAGGCCCTGGAAGCGCAGCTGAAGCTGCTGCAGCAACAGATCAACGAACTGAAGACGGCCACCATGGCCAGCCGACCGGTCACCACGGCCCCCGCCGCCGCGACCCCCGCCACCACGGCCCAGGCGGCTCCGGCCCAGACCCAGGTCGCCGCCGTCGCGCCGCCGCCGAAGGCCGCCTCGCCACTGCCGGCCGCCACCGTCAGCATCGCCGCCGGCCGTCCGACCATCGCCTCCACCGACGGCGCCTTCACCGCCAGCCTGCACGCAGTGATGCAGCTCGACACCGCCCACTACTTCCAGGACAAGGGCCTGCCGGCGGTGATCGGCAACGGCCGCGACCTCAATAGCGGCAGCAACTTCCGCCGCGCGCGCCTGGGCGTCGACGGCCGGTTCTTCAAGAACTTCGACTACTCGATCCTGCTCGACTTCGGCGGCAACGGGACCGACGGCCCCGGCATGCTCCAGGAGCTTTTCATCCAGTATAACTACGCGCCGTTCAGGGTGCGGGCCGGAGCCTTCGCCCCGAACGTCGGCCTCAGCGACGCGGCCTCGCAGAACAGCGCGCTGTTCCCCGAGCGCGCGGCGATCGCCGAGATGGTGCGGGGCCTGGCCGCAGCCGACCGCCGCTACGGCTTGCAGGTGCAGACCTCGGGCGAGAACTGGCTGCTGTCGGCCGCCGCCACCGGCGGCAAGAGCGGCGACGCCCAGACCTTCGACGAGCAGCAGGCCTATGTCGGCCGCGCCGCCTTCGCCCCGATCAAGAACAAGGACTGGCTGCTGCACCTGGGCGTCAACGGCGGCTACATCGCCACCCCGGCCCAGACGGCGGTCGGCGGCGCCTACGCCCTGACCCTGACCGAGCGCCCCGAACTGCGCGTCGACGGGACCACCCTGGTCTCGACCGGCGCTCTCGACGCCAAGAACCTGCGCCACCTGGGCGCCGAGCTGGCCGTGCAGCACAAGAGCCTGCTGATCCAGAGCGAGGTGTTCGACATCGCGCTGGAGCGCCGCAACGCCGCCGCCGGCGTCAGCGACCCCAAGTTCGGCGGCTGGTACGTCGAGGGCGGCCTGGTGCTGACCGGCGAGAGCCGCCGCTACAATGCCTCGACCTTCGCCTTCGACGCCCCGTCCATCGCCCATCCCTTCGACCCGAAGGCGGGCCAATGGGGCGCCTGGGAGCTGGCGGCGCGCTATTCGGTGCTGGACCTCAACCACCACGAACTGGCCGCCCTGGCCGCCGACCGGGTGCGCGGCGGCGAGCAGACGATCTGGAGCGCAGGCGTGAACTGGTTCCCCAACTCGGTGACCAAGGTCTCGCTCGACTACCTGGACGTCGACATCGACCGGCTCGACCCGGCCGGCGGCGCGACCCCGCTCAGCCAGGGCTACCAGGCGGTCAACCTGCGCAGCCAGTTCGCGTTCTAGGGCGGACGCCTCCTTTCCTCCCGTCATTCCCGCCCTTGTGGCGGGAACCCCTCTATCAGCCGCAAGGGCGAGTGAGGCGACGTGCCGAGCACGCCGCTGGCGCTTCTCGTGCGAACGGAACCAGGGTTTCCCGCCACAAGGGCGGGAATGACGGGCGATAAGAAGGGTTACCTCCCCCAAAGACGGCGGCCCCTTTCTGATCCCCCCTTCAGAAACACTCGCGCGCGTTGCGGCCGCGCATCGGCCAAGGTCTGGCGTCACCTCCTCAAGGACGCCCGATGACCCTGCTCCGCTTTCCTTCCCGCCGGGACCTCGCCCTCGGCGCCGGCGCCCTGGCGGCGGCTCCCGGCAGCGCGCTGGCCCAGAAAGCGCCCAAGGTCGTCACCCTGCTGAACGTCAGCTACGACCCCACGCGGGAGCTCTACCAGGACATCAACCCGGCCTTCGCCGCCTACTGGAAGCGCCGGGTGGGCCAGACGCTGGAGATCCGCCAGAGCCACGGCGGTTCGGGCAAGCAGGCCCGCTCGGTGATCGACGGCTTGCAGGCCGACGTCGTCACGCTCGCCCTCGCAGACGATATCGACCAGATCGCCGCCCGCGGCCTGACCGCCGCCAACTGGCAGTCGCGCCTGCCGCAGAACTCGGCCCCCTACACCTCGACGATCGTGTTCCTGGTCAGGAAGGGCAACCCCAAGCGGATCAAGGACTGGGGCGACATCGTCAAACCCGGCGTCCAGATCATCACCCCCAACCCCAAGACCGGCGGCGCGCCGCGCTGGGCCTATCTGGCCGCCTGGGCCTGGGCGCTGAAGCAGCCGGGCGGCAACGACGCCTCGGCGCAATCGTTCGTGCGCCAGCTCTACAGGCAGGTGCCGGTGCTCGACAGCGGCGCGCGCGGCTCGATGACCACCTTCGCCCAGCGGGGCGTCGGCGACGTGCTGCTGACCTGGGAGAACGAGGCGCACCTGGCCCGCCAGGAGTTCGCCGCCGACGGCCTGGAGATCGTCTATCCGTCGCGCTCGATCCTGGCCGAGCCGTCGGTGGCGGTAATCGACAGCGTGGTGAAACGGCGCGGCGCCAAGCTGATCGCCGAGGGCTATCTCAACTTCCTCTACAGCCCGCTGGCCCAGGACCTGATCGGCAAGCATCACTACCGCCCGCGCAATCCGCAGGCCGCGGCCAAGTACGCCGCCAAGTTCCCGAAGATCCCGCTGGCCACCATCGACGGCCAGTTCGGCGGCTGGAAGAAGGCGCAAGGCCGGCATTTCGCCGACGGCGGCGTCTTCGATCAAATCTACCGACCGTGAGAGTCTTCTTGGGCGTGAAACCTACCTAGACAATAGGGTATGAGGCGTCAGTCAGGTTCGTGCGTTAATCGCCCGGACCCATCCGAGCCAAGAGCGACATCGCCATGACCAACGCCTTCAAGTCTCCCACCCGGCGCGGCCTGCTCGGCGCGGCCGGCGCCGGCGCGGCCGCTCTCGGGGCCCCCGCCCTGCTGGCGGGCCAGGCCCAGGCGGCCGGGTCGCTGACCCTGCTGAACGTCAGCTACGACCCGACGCGCGAGCTCTACAAGGACATCAACACCGCCTACGCCAAGTACTGGAAGGACAAGGTCGGCCAGACCCTGACCATCAACCAGAGCCACGGCGGTTCGGGCAAGCAGGCCCGCTCGGTGATCGACGGCCTGCAGGCCGACGTGGTCACGCTGGCCCTGGCCTACGACATCGACGAGATCGCCGAGCGCGCCAAGCTGCTGCCGGCCAACTGGCAGTCGCGCCTGCCGCAGAACTCGACGCCCTACACCTCGACGATCGTGTTCCTGGTCCGCAAGGGCAACCCCAAGCGGATCAAGGACTGGCCGGACCTGGTCAAGCCGGGCGTCGGCGTCATCACCCCCAACCCGAAGACCTCGGGCGGGGCGCGCTGGAACTACCTGGCCGCCTGGGCCTGGGCGCTGAAGCAGCCGGGCGGCAATCCGGCCAAGGCCGAAGCCTATCTGAAGGACCTGTTCGCCCACGTGCCGGTGCTCGACACCGGCGCGCGCGGGGCCACGACCACCTTCACCCAGCGCGGCATCGGCGACGTGCTGCTGGCCTGGGAGAACGAGGCGTTCCTGGCGCTGGAGGAACTGCCGGGCCAGTTCGAGATCGTCGTGCCGTCAACCTCGGTGCTGGCCGAGCCGCCGGTGGCCCTGGTCGACAAGAACGTCGACCGCCACAAGACCCGCCTGGCCGCCACGGGGTACCTCAACTTCCTCTACAGCCCCCTGGCCCAGGAGCTGATCGCCAAGCACCACTACCGTCCGCGCAACGCGGCCGTGGCCAAGAAGTACGCCGGCAAGTTCAAGGCGATCCCGCTGTCGACCATCGACGACACCTTCGGCGGCTGGAAGAAGGCCCAGGCCACCCACTTCGCCGACGGCGGCGTCTTCGACCGCATCTACCGTCCGAAATAGGGCCCCCCTTTCAAAACTTGACCATTGCAGGCGCGGCGGTCCCCATGGGGCCGCCGCGTTTTGCGTTCCCACGCCAAGCTTGGTCGGGAACCCGACCCAGGACCGGGCGTTCAGCCGTTGACGGGGCGTCCATAGAACAAAGCCGGGGTCGGGCTCAGGAATGACGGATTATCTGAAGTCTCAGCGGGCGAGCGACCAGCTCGCGGCCGAGCACGGCATCGACGACCCTTTCGCCGCCGCCATCCGCGCCACCCGCATGGCCATGATCGTCACCGACGCCACCCAGGCCGACAATCCGATCATCTTCGCCAACGACGCCTTCCTGCGGCTGACCGGCTATGCCCGTTCGGAGGTGATCGGCCGCAACTGCCGCTTCCTGCAGGGGCCCGACACCAGCCCGGTCGCCATCGGCGAACTGCGCGGCGCGATCGCCGACGGCGACGACATCGCCATCGACATCCTCAACTACCGCAAGGACGGCAGCACGTTCTGGAACGCGCTGTACCTGTCGCCCGTGCGCAACAAGCTGGGGCAGATCATCTACTTCTTCGGCTCGCAGCTGGACGTCAGCGAAAAGAAGCAGACCGAGCAGCACCTGCGCGAGACCCGCAGCGACCTGGAGGACGCCGTCGAGGCCCGCACCCGCGAGCTCTCCCTGGCCCTGGAGCAGAAGACCGCCCTGCTGCACGAGGTCGACCACCGGGTGAAGAACAACCTGCAGCTCATATCGTCGCTGCTTCTGCTGCAGAACCGGCGCGAGAAGGAGCCGGCGGTCAAGCACAGCCTGCGCGGCATGCTGGAGCGGGTGAACGCCATCGCCACCGTCCACCGCCGCCTGTTCCAGAGCGAGGACGTCGAGCGCTTCGACGTCTCGGCCTTCGTGCGCGACCTGGTGTCGGACATGGCCGGCTCGGCCAATCGCGACGAGATCCGCGTCAGCCTGGACCTTGAGCGGGTGGACGTGCCGGCCTCGAAGGCCGCGCCCCTGGCCCTGGTGATCAGCGAACTGTTCTCCAACGCCCTGCGCCATGGCTTCCCGGAGGGGCGTTCGGGCCACATTTCGGTATCGATCACTCGCACAAATGGCGAGTTTCGGATCGAAATCGCCGATGACGGCGTTGGAATGGCTGAAGGGGCCCGGTCCACGGGGTTCGGACTGACCATCGTCCAGCTGCTGTGCCAGCAGTTGAAGGCGCGGTCCGAGACCACGGCGACCCAGCCCGGAACCCGCGTCGTCGTCAACCTGCCCGTCAACGGCGCGCATCACTAGGAACCAGTAACCCATGCCAGGGCGCGCGTTGGATGTGTTGATCGTCGAGGACGAGGTGCTCCTGGCCACCGAGCTGGAGTTCCTGGTCCAGGAGGCTGGCTACCACCCCGTGGGCTGCGCCATGAGCTCCGACGAGGCGGTGGACCTGGCCAGGTCGCTGCATCCGGACCTGGCCCTCGTCGACGTCCACCTGCGCGACGGCCCTACGGGCGTGGAGGTGGTGCGCAAGATCCACGACGACTGCGGCTGCGTGGCCCTGTTCATGACCGCCAACGTCAAGCGCCTGCCCGACGACTTCGCCGGCGCCTGCGGGGTGATCGGCAAGCCCTATTCCGAGCACGGCGTGAAGACCGCTCTCGCCTATCTGGCCGTTTGCCTGGAAGAGGGGCACGCGCCGGGCCTGCCGCCGGTCGGGCTGGCGCTGGCGCCGGCCTATGCAGAGCTCTGGGGCCTGACCGAAACGCCTCGCTCGGCCTGATGGCCGCCGCCCACCCGGTCGCGGTCTTCGTCGGCACGGCCGCGGCGCTGCTCTCCATCGCCAGCTTCGCCCCGCAGATCGTCAAGATCCTGCGGGAGAAGGACGCCTCGTCGGTGTCGCTGCGGACCTATGTGGTGACCGTGACAGGCTTCGCCTGCTGGCTGGGCTACGGCCTGATGATCAAGGCCTGGCCGGTAGCGGCCTCGAACCTCGCCTGCCTTGCGATGTCGGCCGCCGTGCTCGCGCTGAAATGGCGCTACGGGCGCCAGAGGTCGGGAGACGACGTCAAAGGGTGAACCTAGTCAAAGGGTGACAGGGGGGGCGGGGTCCGCTATCGAGGCGCGCCTATTTTCGCGCACCAGGACCACCGCCTTTGACCAATGTCGCCGAGGAAGCTGGCTGGGCCACCGCCAAGACTTTGGCCGAGGCCCTGCCCTATATCCAGATCTACGACCGCGAGACGGTCGTGATCAAATACGGCGGCCACGCCATGGGCCAGGAAGAGGTGGCCAAGCTGTTCGCCGCCGACGCCGTGCTGCTGAAGCTCCTGGGCGTGCATCCCGTGGTGGTCCACGGCGGCGGTCCGCAGATCAGCCGCATGCTCGACAAGGCCGGTGTGAAGTCGACCTTCATCGACGGCCTGCGCGTCACCGACGAAGCCACCATGGAAGTGGCCGAGATGGTCCTGTCGGGGGCCATCAACAAGGAAATCGCCAACTGGATCACCCAGGCCGGCGCCGAAGCCGACGTGCGCGGCGTGGGCCTGTCAGGCAAGGACGCCCGCCTGATCACCGCCGAGAAGGTGACCCGGACCAAGAAGGATCCGGACAGCAACATCGAGCAGGCCGTCGACCTGGGCTTCGTGGGCGAGCCGACCAAGGTCGACCCGCACCTGATCCAGGCCCTGCTGACCTCGGAAACCGACTACATCCCGGTGATCGCCCCGATCGGCGTGTCCGAGCAGGGCGAGACCTTCAACATCAACGCCGACACGGTCGCCGGAGCGCTCGCGGGCGCGCTGAAGGCCAAGCGGATGCTGATGCTGACCGACATCAAGGGCGTGCTCGACGCCAATGGCGAGCTGATCCGCGAGATGACGATCGAGCAGGCCCGCCAGCTGATCGCCGACGGCGTCGCCACCGGCGGCATGATCCCCAAGCTCGAGAACGCCATCCACGCCGTGGAGAGCGGCGTCGAGGCCGTGGTCATCCTCGATGGCCGCCGCCCGCACGCCATGCTGGTCGAACTGTTCAGCGAGCACGGCGCGGGCACGCTGATCTCGAAATGATCGACAGGATCCTCCCCCTCTGGGGGAGGTGGCCCGAAGGGCCGGAGGGGGGCCGTTTTCAGCCGCCGCCGCGCCAAGGTCCCTCCTCCCTCCGATCGCTCCGCGATCGCCTCCCCCACAGGGGGAGGTTCCAGCCATGACCATCGACCTCACCCACGTCGACACCTGGCTGTTCGACCTCGACAACACCCTCTATCCGGCCGAGACCCAGTTCATGGGCCTGATCGAGGGCCGGATGACCGACTTCGTCGAGCGCTTCACGGGCCTGCCCCGCGAAGAGGCCCGGGCCTTGCAGAAGAAATACTACCTCGAGCACGGCACCACCCTGGCCGGGCTGATGACCTATCACGGCATGGACCCCGCCCAGTTCCTGGAGGAGGTGCACGACGTGTCGATGGAGAACCTGGTCCCCGACCAGGCGCTGCATGACGCCATCGCCGCCCTGCCCGGCCGCCGGCTGGTGTTCACCAACGGTTCGCTGGGCCACGCCGAGCGGGTGCTGGCTCACCTGGGGCTGCGCGCGATGTTCCAGGACGTCTTCGCCATCGAGACGGCCGACTACATCCCCAAGCCCTCGCTGGCGACCTTCGACAAGATCACCAAGCTGCACGCCATCGATCCGCCGGCCACGGCCTTCTTCGAGGACAGCGAGAAGAACCTCGTGCCCGCCGCGCGACTGGGCATGACCACCGTCCTGGTCGGCGCCCATGCGGCCGCCTCGACCTCCGAACACGTCCATCACCGCACCAACGACCTCGCCGGGTTCCTGAGCTCGGCGCGCCTGAAGGGAACCCACGCATGACCGCCCTCCCCCTCGCCGACCTCCAGACCGAGATCGAAGCCGCCTGGGAAGCCCGCGACGGCGTCTCGACCGCCACCACCGGCCCGGTGCGCACCGCCGTGGAGGAAGCCCTGCTGCTGCTCGACAGCGGCAAGGCCCGCGTGTCGGAAAAGATCGACGGCGCGTGGACCACCCACCAGTGGCTGAAGAAGGCCGTGCTGCTGTCGTTCCGCCTGAACCCCAACAGCGTGATGCGCGCCGGCACGCTCGGCGGCGGCGTGGGTCCGTGGTGGGACAAGGTGCCCAACAAGTTCGACGGCTGGGAAGCCCCGCAGTTCGAGGCCGCCGGCTTCCGCGCGGTGCCGGGCGCCATCGTCCGCCGCGGCTCGCACGTGGCCAAGAACGTCATCCTGATGCCGTCGTTCGTGAACATCGGCGCCTTCGTCGACGAGGGCACCATGGTCGACACCTGGGTGACGGTCGGCTCGTGCGCCCAGATCGGCAAGCACGTCCACCTGTCGGGCGGCGTCGGCATCGGCGGCGTGCTGGAGCCCCTGCAGGCCAACCCGACCATCATCGAGGACAACTGCTTCATCGGCGCCCGCTCGGAAGTCGTCGAAGGCGTGGTCGTCGGCGAAGGCAGCGTGCTGTCGATGGGCGTCTACCTGTCGGCCTCGACCAAGATCATCGACCGCAAGACCGGCGAGATCCACGTCGGCAAGGTGCCGCCCTACAGCGTCGTGGTGCCGGGCAGCCTGCCCGACAAGAACGGTGGCCCGAGCCTCTACTGCGCCGTGATCGTCAAGACGGTCGACGCCCAGACCCGCTCGAAGACCTCGATCAACGACCTGCTGCGCGACTGATCGCGCAATGGGGGCGGCCAAGACTGAAACCCTGGCCGCCCTGCGCGCCGGCGACCTGGCCGGCGCGACGCGGCTGGACCTTTCCGGCGCCGACCTCGCCGAGGTCCCGCCGGAGGTCTTCGCCCTGGCCGACACGCTGGAGGTGCTGGATATCGGCGCCACCGGCATCCGCGCCCTGCCCCACGACTTTTCCCGCCTGACCCGCCTGAAGGTGGTGTTCGCGTCCGGCGCGCCGTTCCGCGCGCTGCCGGAGGTCCTGGGCGACCTGCCGGCCCTGGGCCAGGTCGGCTTTCGCGGCTGCGGGATCGAGACGATCCCCGGCGAAGCCCTGTCGCCGGCCCTGCGCTGGCTGACCCTGACCGACAACCGCATCGAGACGCTGCCGGATGCGCTGGGCGAACGCCCGCGGTTGCAGAAGGTGATGCTGGCCGGCAACCGCCTGTCGGCCCTGCCCGAAAGCCTGGGCCAGGCGTCGAGCCTGGAACTGCTGCGCATCGCCGCCAACCGCTTCGAAGCCCTGCCCGGCTGGCTGGCGCAGCTGCCGGCGCTGGCCTGGCTGGCCTGGGCCGGCAATCCGTTCGACACCGCGACGGGAGCCGCCGCCCCGCCTGTCGCCTGGAACACGCTGTCGCTGGGCCGCCCGCTGGGGCGCGGCGCCTCGGGCGACGTCTTCGAGACCGCCTGGAACGATCGCCCGGCCGCCTTGAAGCTGTTTCGCGGGACCATGACCAGCGACGGCCTGCCCGAGCGCGAGATGGCCGCGTGCCTCGCCGCCGGCGAGCATCCGAACCTGACGGGCGCCCTGGGCCGGATCGAGGGGCATCCCGACGGCGCCGATGGCCTGCTGATGCCGCTGCTGCCGGAAAGCTGGCGCGTCATGGCCGGTCCGCCCAGCGCGCAGAGCTGCAGCCGCGACGTCTATACTCCCGACCAGGCCTTCCCGCTCGACACAGCCCGCCGCATCGCCCGCGACGTGGCCGCCGGCGCGGCCCACCTGCACGGCCGAGGTTTGCAGCATGGCGACCTCTACGCCCACAACGTGCTGTGGGATGGCGACATGGGCGCGGCCGTGCTCAGCGACTTCGGCGCGGCGGCGTTCCTGCCGGCCGGCGAGGAGGGCCGCTGGACGCCGCTGGACGTGCGGGCCTTCGGCCTGCTGCTGGGCGAGCTGCTGGACCGCGTGGTCGACGGCGAAGTTCCAGCCGCCCTGCGCGCGCTGGAGGCGGCCTGCGTCCAGCCCGACGGCGCGGCGCGCCCGTCGATGGCCGCGGTCCTGTCCGCCCTTTCCTGATCACGCCGGAAAGGCTCTAGTGTCCCGATGAGGGGCCTTGTCGACAAGCTGAAGCCGGTCTTCGCCATCTCCGGCCGCGCCTCGCGGCTGGACTACTGGCGCGCCCAGGTCGGGCTGGCCCTGGCCACCGCCCTGGTGCTGACCCTGACGGTGCTGGCCACCCAGGCCGGCGGCTGGCTGGGCGCGGTTCCATGCCTGCTGTTCCTGCCGGTGCTGGCGGCCGGCGTCTGCGTGGCGGTGCGCCGCCTGCACGACCGGGGCAAGACGGCCTGGTGGATGGCGGTCTTCGCCGTCGGCCCCTATGTGCTCAGCGGCCTGGCCAGCGGGCTCTACGCGGGCGACTCCGTGCTGATCCTGGCCGCGCCGCTGCTGGCCCTGGCGGCCCTGGCCCTGTCGATCTGGGCGTGGGTGGAGCTGGGCTTCCTGCGCGGCACGCGGGGCGACAACCGCTACGGCGCCGAACCCGCGCGGCGCTAAGGCCACCCCTAGCGGGTGGCCTCGTGGACTTCCTTCTTGGCGGCCGAGCCGGCTTCCTTGCTCTCGCGGGTGATGTCCTTGCCGGCTTCCTGGGCGGCGTCGCCGGCCTTGGCGCCGGCCACCTTGGCCGCGTCGACGGCGTCGCCCGCGGCGGCCTTCAGCTCGGCGGCGGTCTCCTTGCTGCTTTCCTTCAGCGCCGTGCCGGCTTCCTTGACGTCCGGATCGTTCTTGATCTCGTTGGCGGCGTCCTTGATGTCCTGGCCGGCGGCGCTGGCGCCTTCCTTGATCTGCTGGGCGTGCTGGTCCGAGCAGGCGGCGGCCGACAGGGCCAGGGCCGAGACGGCGATCAGGGCGAGGGTGCGCATCTGGTGTTCCTCCGACGATCTTGGCGACGATCTTGGTTGGTACAGGTCGAGCAGAGAACGGCGCGGCCAAGGTCGAGGTTCCGACTCTGGCGCCCGCACGGCTTTCCCCCGGGCCTTCCGACCGCTAAACCCCCGCCATGCGCATCGCCTTCCTCGGAACTCCCGATTTCGCCGTCGCCTGCCTGGCCGAGCTGGTCGCCAGCGGCCACGAGATAGTCGCCGTATATTCCCAGCCGCCCGCCCCGCGCGGTCGCGGCCAGGAGCTGAAGCCCTCGCCGGTCCACGCCTTCGCCGACGGCCTGGGGCTGCCGGTGCGCACGCCGGTCTCGATGAAGACCCCTGAGGAGATCGAGGCCTTCCAGGCGCTGGATCTCGACGCCGCGGTCGTCGTCGCCTTCGGCCAGATCCTCGTGAAGGACGTGCTGGAGGCGCCCAGGCTGGGCTGCTTCAACCTGCATGCCAGCCTGCTGCCCCGCTGGCGGGGCGCGGCCCCGATCCAGCGGGCGATCATGGCCGGGGATCCCGTGACGGGCGTCCAGGTGATGCGGATGAGCGAAGGCCTCGACGAGGGCCCGGTGCTGCTGTCGGAGAGCGTGCGCATCGACGCGCTGGACACGGTGGCCAGCCTGCACGACCGCCTGGCGGCCGTCGGCGCCCGCCTGCTGCCCGTGGCCCTGGCCGCCATCGAGCGCGGCGGCGCGGTCGAGACCCCGCAGAGCGAGGACGGCGTCACCTACGCCAAGAAGATCAAGCCGGCCGAGGCCCGCATCGACTGGAGCCGCCCCGCCGCCGAGGTCGACCGTCATATCCGCGGCCTGTCGCCCTTCCCCGGCGCCTGGTTCGAGGCTCCGTCCGACAAGGTTCCGGTGCGGGTGAAGGCCCTGCTGTCGAAGGTGGAGGACGCGGAAGGCGCGCCGGGCGCGGTGCTCGACGACGCCCTGCTGGTCGCCTGCGGTGAAGGCGCCGTCCGCCTGCTGAAGGCCCAGCGCGAGGGCAAGGGCGTGCAGGAGGCCGAGGTCTTCGTGCGCGGCTTCCCGCTGGCGGCCGGGACGGTCCTGGCCTGATGCCCCGCTACCGCCTCCTCGTCGAGTATGACGGCCGTCCCTATTCGGGCTTCCAGGCCCAGGCGACCCTGCCCAGCGTGCAGGGGGCGATCGAGGCGGCGGTGAAGGCCTTCTCCGGCCAGGAACTGCGCATCGCCGCGGCCGGCCGCACCGACACCGGCGTGCATGCCACGGGCCAGGTGGTGCATGTCGACCTCGAGCGCGACTGGCCGGCCCAGACGGTGATGAACGCCCTGAACGCCCACCTGACCCGCGAGGCGGTGTCGATCCTGGACGCGCAGATGGCGCCCGAGGGCTGGCACGCGCGGTTCTCGGCCAACGAGCGGCGCTACCTCTACCGGATCCTCAACCGCCGCGCCCCGCCTGCCCTCGACAAGGGCAAGGTCTGGCACATGAAGAAGGACCTCGACCACGAGGCCATGCATGCGGCGGCCCAGGCCCTCGTCGGCCTGCACGACTTCACCACCTTCCGCGACATGCACTGCCAGGCCCAGAGCCCGATGAAGACCCTCGACGTGGCCCGCGTGCGGCCGGTGGGCGAGGAGATCCACCTCGACTTCGAGGCGCGCTCGTTCCTCCATCGCCAGGTGCGGTCGATGACCGGCACGCTGGTCGAGGTGGGCGCGGGCCGCTGGGCCGTCGGCGACGTCCGGAAGGCCCTGGAGGCCAGGGACCGCCGCGCCTGCGGGCCGGTGGCTCCGGCCGACGGGCTATACCTGGTGGGCGTGGGCTACGAGGACTGAAGGCAAGGGCCCGCGGCCCTCGCCGGCTCGACATCCGGCGAAGGCCGCGAGGAACCGAAGACCGACCGACATCGGCCTCCGGACGAAAGCCCCGGGGTGGAGGGGACCGGGGCTCGCGATAGCGTCAGTCGTCCGACAGCCGCTCGGCGATCCAGACCGACCCCAGCGCCAGCATGAACACGCCGAAGGCGGCGAGGACAAAACCGAGATAGGCGAGCTGGGCGATCGGCATGGCGGGCTCCATCGGGGAACGCATGGAGGTTGCGTCGGTGCGCAGAGGGCCGCCTTGATCTGGGTCAAAGGCCGAAAACCCCCTCAGTCGCTCCGCGACAGCTCCCCCAGAGGGGGAGCATCTGCGCCGCGATAGATCCTCCCCCTCTGGGGGAGGTGGCCCGGAGGGCCGGAGGGGGCCTTCCCCGCCCTACAGCACCGAGCAGTTGGTCAGCTGGCTGAACGCCTCCAGCGCGCTGGCGCCGACCACCGAGGTGCCGAAGCGGTCGAGTTCGGGGGACCAGACGGCGACCGTGGCCTTGCCGGGAACCACCGCGACGATCCCGCCGCCGACGCCGCTCTTGGCCGGCAGGCCGACACGGTAGGCGAAGCTGCCGACGCTGTCGTAGATGCCGCAGGTCAGCAGCAGGGCGTTGAGGCGCCGGGTCAGGCGCTCGGGGAAGATGGTCTCCTCGACCACCGGCGAGAAGCCGCCGGCCGCCAGCGGCAGGAAGGCCCGCGCCAGCTGGCGGCAGCTCATGGACAGGGCGCATTGGCGGCAATAGGCGGCGACCACGGCCTCGGGATCGTGGCGCACCGTGCCCTTGCCGCGCATCAGGTTGGCGATGGCGCGGTTCTGCCAGGCGTTGTCGAGCTCGGAGGCGGCCACCGCCTCGTCGATCGCCACCGGGCCGTCGGCGAGAAAGCCTGCGAAGCCGCTGACCAGGGCGGCGGGATCGCGCACCTTGTCCAGCAGGATGTCGGTCACCGCCAGGGCGCCGGCGTTGATGAACGGGTTGCGCGGGAAGCCGCCCTCGGCCTCCAGCAGCGACAGGTGGTTGAACGGCGTGCCCGAGGGCTCCTTGCCCACGCGGGTCCAGACCTCGTCGCCGATGCGGTTGAGCGCCAGGCCAAGGCTCAGCACCTTGGTGATGCTCTGGACCGAGAAGCCCTCGTCGGCGTCGCCGATCACGTGCTCGCCGCCGTCGACCGTGCGCACGGCCATGCCGAACTTCGCGCCCGGCACGGTGGCGAGCTGGGGAATGTAGTCGGGCACGCGGCCCTTGCCGAAGTGCGGCTTCACCAGCACGGCGACCTCGGCGAGGACTTCGTCGATGGAGAGCTCGTTCATGGCGTCGACGTCCTCCCCTCAGTTCGTCATCCCGGCCGAAGCGTAGCGTAGAGCCGGGAGCCAGGGGCTAGCGACGATGCGGCGGCCGCCTTCGATAGCAGACCCAGGCGCTGCGCCCAGTCCCCCTGGGTCCCGGATAAGCCCTGCGGGCTTTCCGGGATGACGACCCTTTGGGGTGCTGGATGGGGTTACCCCGAAAACGCCTCGAAATAGCGCCGGATCAGGGCGGTGTAGGCGCCGGCCAGCTGGCGGACCTCTTCCACCGGCACGCGTTCGTCGACCTGGTGCATGGTCGAGCCCACCAGGCCGAACTCGACCACCGGGCAGAGGGCGCGGATGAAGCGCGCGTCACTGGTGCCGCCGGTGGTCGACAGCTCGGGCACGCGACCGGTGGCGTCGCCCACGGCGCCGACGATGACGTCGGTGAAGGGGCCAGGCTCGGTCAGGAAGGCCTCGCCGCTGATCTTGCACAGGGCCTCGACACGGCCCGAGAAGCCCTCGGCGGCCTCGCGGCACTCGTGCTCGATCCAGGCGGCCAGATCCTTGCCCTTGTGGGCCGGGTTGAAGCGGATGTTGATGCGCGCCTTGGCGCTGGCGGGGATCACGTTGGTGGCCGGGTTGCCGACGTCGACCGTGGTCACCTCCAGGTTCGACGGCTGGAAGCCGGTGTAGCCGTCGTCGAGCACGCGGGCCTGCAGGCGCGAAAGGATGTCGACCATCACCGGGATCGGGTTGGCGGCGCGGTGCGGATAGGCCACGTGGCCCTGGCGGCCGTCGACGGCGATCCAGGCGTTGATGCTGCCGCGCCGGCCGATCTTGACCATGTCGCCCAGCAGGCTGGCGCTGGTCGGCTCGCCGACGATGCAGTGGTCGATGATCTCGCCCTCGGCGGCCAGGGCCTCGACGACCTTGACCGTGCCGTCCTCGGCCACGCCCTCCTCGTCGCCGGTGATCAGGAAGCTGATCGAGCCGGGGACTTCCTCGGTATGGGCCACGGCCGAGACGAAGGCGGCGATGGCCGACTTCATGTCGACCGCGCCACGGCCGTAGAGCACGCCGTCCTTGATCTCCGCCTCAAACGGCCCGGCGGTCCAGGCCGCGTCGTCGCCCACCGGCACCACGTCGGTGTGGCCGGCGAAGCAGAGGTTGGGCCGCGCGGTCCCGCGCCTGGCGTAGAGGTTCTCGATCTCGCCGAACTTCATGCGCCGGCAGGTGAAGCCCAAGCCTTCCAGCTGTCGTTGCAACACGTCCATCGCGCCCTCGTCGGCGGGGGTGACGGACGGGCGGCGGATCAGGGCCTGGGCGAGCTCGACGGGGTCGATGCTGACGGAAACGGGCGCGGGGCTGGTCATGTTGCAGGCTTTAGGCTTCCCATCGGCGGGACGCAAACCGCGCATAAACCTTCCTCCGAAAAGTCTTAGGGCCGACCATGCCAAAGATCGACATCGACCAGGCGCCCACCCGTCACGGCACGGCCTATCCCGCGCCCTTCGACCTGCCTTGCCGGGCGCGCAAGCGCTGGAAGCTGGGCGACGCGGTCGGCCTGACCCAGTTCGGGGTCAACCTGATGCGGCTTGAGCCGGGAACCTGGTCCAGCCAGCGCCACTGGCACACGGCGGAAGACGAGTTCGTCTGGGTGGTCGAGGGCGAAGTGATACTGGTCGAGGATGGGGGCGAGACGATCCTTCGGGCCGGCGACTGCGCGGGCTTCAAGGCCGGCGTGCCCAACGGCCACCAGATCCAGAACCGCTCGAACGCGCCGGCCGTGCTGCTGGAGATGGGCTCGCGCCGGCCCGACGAGGACGGCTGCGACTATCCGGACCTGGACCTCGTCATCCACCCGGGCGAGGAGACCTATCGCCACCGGGACGGGACGCCGTACGTGGCGGACAGCGGGCGCAAGCGGTAGGGGGCGAAGTTATCCACAGCCCCCCCCCCTTCCTTTTCGCCCGTCATTCTCGCCCTTGTGGCGGGAACCCCGCTCTCAACCGCAAGGGCGGATGGGGCGGATCGCCAGCGATCCGCTGGCGTCTCACGTGCGAGCGGAACCAGAGGTTCCCGCCACAAGGGCGGGAATGACGGGAGGTGGGGGGACGGGCGGCGTCTATCCCCGCGCATTCATGCTCCGACACCAACGAATTCAACACCCTACACGAAAACACACCTTTCTTATCCGACACCGTCAAACCGGCCTCATGCTGTTGTGCATGACCAGCGAAACCTCCCGCGCCTGGTGCGCGAAGATCCAGCAGCGGCTGATGGCGGCGATGGATGAGCTCTGGGCCGCGATGGAGGAGGGCCTCGACCGCGAGGCGTTCCGCAAGGCGTCCGAGAAGGTGCGGCTCTTGGGCCAGATGGCCGGCACGGTGCGCAAGATCGTCCAGGCCCTGCCGCCCGAGCGCGCGGCAAGGCCGGCGGGCGGCTGGCCGCTCCCGACGCTGGAGGCGGAAACCGCGTCGCCCCGGCCTGAACGCAAGATCGACGCCCTGAAGGGCGGGGCGCGCGGGAGGCTGTGAGCACGGACGCCTCGTCGCGATACCGCCGTTCACCGGCGCCCTTGCAAGCTCCGCAGGCGGAACCATATGTCGGGCACGGGCGCTGAATTTACAGCCCCGAAACGGACCAGAAACACGCCATGGCGGCCAAGGCCCTCATCGCTCTCGCCATCGTCGCGGCCATCGCCGTCGGCCTGCTGCTGCCCATCCCGGGCCGCTCCCACAAGGCCGAGGCGACCCAGTCGCAGATCGAGACCATCGACATCAAGGGCGGCTGAACGCCGCCCTGCGTGGTCCCCGCCCTTCGACAAGCTCAGGGTGAGGACCAAACCATAGGCCGCGCAGTCGAAATCCTCATCCTGAGCCTGTCGAAGGACGAGGATTTCGCTCCTCCTAAGGCCGCCCCTGCCGGGCCAGATCCTCCGTCCGCGCCGCGCAGCCCTTGAAGCTCGTTCCGTCCAGCCAGACTTCGGCCGCGTGGCTGAACACGCGGTCGGACATGCCGTCCGAGCACGGTTGCGGCGTCAGGCGGAAGACCAGGCGATGGCCCTCTGCGCCCGCCTCGCCGGGCTGTTCGGCGTCCCAGACCCCCTGCTCGCCGTCGATGCGCACGCCGGGATTGGACAGGCTGACCGCGCCGCCCTCCATGCGGTCCAGGGTGATCGCCCCCTCGCGCACCTTGCCGGCCCAGAAGGGCTCGGTTCCCACCAGGTCGAAGTCGCCGGCGTAGTCGGGGCCGGTCGCGACGTCGGCCGGCGCGTCGGCGGGGGCGGAAGCTGCGCCCTCGGCGGCGCCCAGCGGACCATCGCCGCATCCGGCCAGCAGCACGCAGGCGACGACGACGGCGGTGGATCGGATCATGCGGGCGCTATCCTCGAAGCGGCGGCTCAAGCTAATCTGCCAGGTACGATGAATCACAACGCCCGCCCCGTCTTCTATGAATTCTTCGCTGGCGGCGGCATGGCCCGCATAGGCCTCGGCGAAGGCTGGAATTGCGCCTTCGCCAACGATTTCGACCCGGTGAAGGCGCAGACCTACCGCGCCAACTTCGAAGGCGCCGACGATCACTTCCACACCGGCGACGTCTTCAAGCTGGAGGCGGCCGACCTGCCGGGGCGAGCGGACCTGGCCTGGGCCTCCAGCCCCTGCCAGGACTTCAGCCTGGCCGGCGCCCGGGCGGGCCTGCACGGCGGGCGCTCGTCGGCCTTCTTCGGCTTCTGGCGGCTGATCGAGGCGCTGGAGGACGAGGGCCGCGCCCCGACCACCATCGTCATCGAGAACGTGGTGGGCCTCCTGACCTCGCACCGCGGCGAGGACTTCACGGCCCTGTGCCAGGCCCTGGCCGACCAGGGCTATCGCTTCGGCGCGCTGGAGATCGACGCGGCCCATTTCACCCCGCAGTCGCGGCCGCGCGTCTTCGTGGTCGCCACCCGGGCCGAAACCAGCGGCCTGACCGGCCAGGGACCGTTCCACAGCCGCGCCGTGCGCGAGGCCGCCGCCCGGCTGCCCCAGGCCCTGAAGGATCGCTGGCTGTGGTGGGCCCTGCCCGCCCCGCCCGCCCGCAACACCGACCTGTCGACCGTGCTGGAGCCCGACGACGCCGTCGAATGGCGCAGCGACGAGGCCACGGCCGCCTTGCTGGAGCTGATGGCCCCGGCCCACCGCGCCTCGGTGGACGCCCGGATCGCTTCGGGGGAGCGCGCCGTCGGCGGCGTCTTCCGGCGCATGCGCGGCGGCGAACAACGGGCCGAGGTGCGCTTCGACGGTATTGCGGGCTGCCTGCGCACCCCGCGCGGCGGCTCCTCGCGCCAGACGCTGCTGGTGATCGACAAGGGGACCGTGCGCTCGCGCCTGGTCAGCCCGCGCGAAGGCGCCCGGCTGATGGGCCTGCCCGACAGCTACGCCCTGCCGAAAAGCGCCACGGCGGGCCTGCACGTGATCGGCGACGGCGTGGCCGCCCCGGCCGTGCGCTGGCTGGCGGAGCATCTGTTGACTCCGCTCGCTGCCAGGAAAACTGCGGCCCTGGCGGCCGAATAGGTCGCTGACAGCCCAATTCCCACGGCTTAAGGTGGAGATCACCTAGGGCCTGCTTTTCATCCCCGAGAGATCACCATGGACGACGCTTCCAGCCTGTACGACGCCGCGCGCTTCAAGCGCGCCGGCCGGGGCAAGATCTACGACTCCATCATCGACACCGTCGGCGACACCCCGCTGATCCGCCTGCCGCGCCTGTCGGCCGAGCTGAAGCCCAAGGGCGAGGTCGTGGCCAAGCTTGAGTTCTTCAACCCGCTGGCCTCGGTCAAGGACCGCATCGGCGTGGCCATGATCGAGTATCTCGAGGCCAAGGGCCTGCTGAAGCCGGGCGGTTCGATCGTCGAGCCGACCAGCGGCAACACCGGCATCGCCCTGGCCTTCGTGGCCGCCGCCAAGGGCTACAAGCTGACCCTGGTCATGCCGGAGAGCATGTCGATCGAGCGCCGCAAGATGCTGCTGCTGCTCGGCGCCAAGCTGGAGCTGACCCCGGCCGAGAAGGGCATGCGCGGCGCGGTGGCCCGCGCCCAGGAAATCGTCGACGCCACTCCCGGCGCGGTGATGCCCCAGCAGTTCGAGAATACCGCGAACCCCTTGATCCACCGCGTCTCGACCGCCGAAGAGATCTGGAACGACACCGCCGGCGCCGTTGACGCCGTGGTCTCGGGCGTGGGCACCGGCGGCACGATCAGCGGCGTCGGCCAGGTGCTGAAGGCTCGCAAGCCGGGCCTGAAGATGGTGGCCGTCGAGCCTGAAGCCAGCGCCGTGCTGTCGGGCGGCCAGCCGGGTCCGCACAAGATCCAGGGCATCGGCGCGGGCTTCGTGCCCGGCATCCTGGATCGCGGCGTCATCGACGACATCGTCCAGGTCAGCAACGACGACGCCTTCGCCATGGCCCGCCGCGCGGCGTCCACCGAAGGCCTGCCGGTGGGCATCAGCTCGGGCGCGGCCCTGACCGCCGCCTTCGACCTGGCCCTGCGCGACGAATACGCCGGCAAGCTGATCGTGGCGATCATCCCCAGCTTCGCCGAACGCTACCTGTCGACGGCCCTGTTCGAGGGGCTGTAAGGCGCTTGCCTCCGCCTCCGCTCCCCAGGGCCGTCATCCCGGCCGGAGCGCAGCGGAGAGCCGGGACCCAGGGGCGACCGCACCGCGCCGGCCCCTGGGTCCCGGATAAGCGCTTCGCGCTTTCCGGGATGACGAAGGATGTGGGCGAGGCGCTGTCTCGCCTCTCCCCCGCGCCCGCGCCATGACCACCGACGTCTTCGACCCCGCCAAGCGCTCGGCCGTGATGGCCAGGGTCAAGAGCACCGGCACCACGCCGGAAAAGACCCTGCGGCGACTGCTCACCGGCCTGGGCGCGCGCTACCGCCTGCACCGCAAGGACCTGCCCGGCTCGCCCGACCTGGTGATGCCGGGGCGAAGGCTGGTGTTCTTCGTCCACGGCTGCTTCTGGCACGGCCACGACTGCGCGCGCGGATCGCGCGTGCCCAAGGCCAACCGCGACTACTGGCTGGCCAAGGTGGCCCGCAACAAGGCCCGCGACGCGCGCAACGGAGCGGCGCTGACCCAGGCCGGCTGGCGGGTCGAGACGATCTGGGAATGCCAGATGAAGGACGAGGCGGCGCTGGTGGAGCGGCTCAAGGAAAACCTCTCACACGGGAGAGGTTTTTCAGGGACGGGAGAGGACCTCTAGGCCGCCGCCGTGCGCGCAGGCGGGCCCGACAGCAGCTCGACCAGGGCCGCGTGCAGCTGGGCTGGATCGATGGGCTTGGCGACGTGGGCGTCCATGCCGGCGGCGCGGCAGGCGTCCCAGTCCTTGGAGGTCGAGGAGGCGGTCACCGCGATCACCGGGACCTCGCGATTGGGGCCAGGCTCGCCGCGCAGGACGCGGGTGGTCTCACGACCGCCCAGGCCCGGCATGTAGACGTCCATCAACACCACGTCGAAGCCGCCGGCGGCGAGCAGCTCCAGGGCCCGCTCGCCGGACTCGGCCAGCACCGGCGCGACGCCGAAGGTCTGCAAGACCAGCTCGACGGCCCGGCGGTTGACCACGTGGTCGTCGACCACCAGCACCCGCGCTCCGGCGATCGAGGCGGCGCTGGCCTGGGCCGGCGGGGCCTGGGCCTCGTCGACCCGCACGGTCAGGCGCAGGGTCGCGCCCTTGCCCAAGCCCTCGCTGGCCACGGTGATGTCGCCGCCCATCAGCCGGGCGAGCTCGCGACTGATCACCAGGCCGAGGCCCGAACCGCCGTGCCGGCGCACGACCTCGGCGGTCAGCTGGTCGAAGGGCGTGAACAGGCGCGGCAGGGCCTCGGGCTCGATGCCCCGGCCGGTGTCGGCGATGACGATCTCCAGCGTCCAGCCCTCGCCCTGGCGATGGGCGGCCAGCGAGACGACGATCTCGCCGCGCTCGGTGAACTTGATGGCGTTGGACAAAAGGTTGTTGAGCACCTGGCGCAGGCGCAGGGCGTCGCCGGCCACCCAGCGCGGCAGGCCAGCGGCCCCCTCGATGCGCAGGCGCAGGCCCTTCTTCTGCACCTCGGGCCGCCACAGGCGCAGGGTGTCGGCCAGGGCCTGGCGCAGGTCGTAGGGCGCGCGCTCGACCGCCATGCGGCCGGCCTCCAGCCGCGAGAAGTCCAGCAGGTCGTTGAGCAGGGTGCGCATCATGCCGCCGGCGTCGGCGATCAGCTGGGCGTGGGTCTTGGCGCTGGCCTCGGGGACCTCGCTGTGCAACCGGGCCGCGCCGGCCAGGATGGCGCTGATCGGGGTGCGCAGCTCGTGGCTGATCATGGCCACGAAGGCGCTCTTGGCGGCCACGGCCTCCTCGGCCTCGTGGCGCCGACGCTCGGCCTCGGCCTTGGCGGCCTCCTCGGCCCTCAGGGCAGCCTCCAGGGTGCGGGCGGCCACGGCCACCGAGAAGATCAGCAGCAGCACCCCGAACCACAGGGCGTTGGCCAGCGGGGCCTCGGGATTGGCCGCCCGGCCGATGAACGGCGCGATCAGCAGGTAGACGACGTGAGGGATCGCCGCCGCCAGGGTCGCCGACCGCAGGCTGACATTGACGACGATGACGTTGAGCAGCGCCCCCGCCAGCAGCATGCCGCCCAGGGTGGGGGCGAAGCGCTGGTGCGAGGCGAACAGCGGCAGGGCAAGGGCCCCGAAGATGATCGAGGTGACGGCCGGCATGATCGCCAGCGACCAGGCCCGCCAGCCGGTCAGGAACCGCTCGGGCGCGGCCTTCAGCTTGCGGAACAGCCACAGCTCGAAGACCTGGGCCGCGGTATAGACCGCCGCCCAGGCCCAGACCCACTTCATGCCGATGAAGACATGCAGGATGGCGGCGATCGAGAAGGTGGCGACCAGGCGCAGATAGACATTGCCCCGCCGCGCCGCGGCGGCGTGGACGATCGCGACCTGGCGATCCTTCGCGTTGATGGCCCTTCCGCGCATAGCGCAGCCCCCGCTGGCCTCGAAACCCTGGAATTTCCCACCCGCACTATGGGCGGCAGACGCTAAAAGGGCGTGAAAGAACGCCATTCTCTCAATGGCACGCCGGATCGGGGCTTGGCGAGGGCGGTAAGGGGCTGCCGGGCGATTGGTCGCACCCCGCCGGGGAAACGATCAGGCGGGGGCGCCGAGCAGGCGGTCGAGGTCCTCGGGCGACAGGCCCTCGATCTCCAGCCGCTTGAGGCGGGCCGTCGCTCCCGCGGCCACGCGCACGGCCGAGCGCGACAGGCCAAGGCGCTTGGCCATCAGGGCGACGAGGGCGGCGTTGGCCTCGCCCTCGACCGGCGGGGCGCTGACCCGCACCTTCAGATAGGGCCGGCCGTCGGCGTCGGCCGCCCAGCCGTCGACGGCGTCGCGCCCGCCGCGCGGGGTCAGGCGCACGGCCAGGACGGCGCAGGGCATGCGGGCGAGGCTCAGCCGAGGATGTTCAGCATCGTCCGGTGCAGCGGATCGAGCAGGAAGCTCTGCACGCCGACGATGATCAGGATCAGCACGATCGGGGTGATGTCGACGCCGCCCAGCGGCGGGATCACCCGGCGCAGCGGGGCCAGCAGCGGACGGGTCACCGCGTCGAGGAAGCGGCTGATCGAATAGACCGCCTGGTTGCGCAGGTTGATGACGTCGAAGGCCACCAGCCAGCTGATGATGGCGCTGATGATCACCGCCCACTTGAGCAGCTCCAGAAGCGAGCCGAGGATGAAGAAGACGAAGTTGATCAACGGGGCCATGTGGGTTCCAGGCTAGAGCGTGGCAGTCGAATGTATGGGCGCTTTGCGCCGCCCGCCATGCTCCGGATGTCGGATTTGAAGCCGCCGGTCCGGTTTCGACGAACCGTCGGGACCAGGCGGGCTCCAGCTCCCCGCTTCTTGCCCGCCCCCGCCCGCCCTGGCAAGGCCGCGCTGTTTTCGCCAGGGCCCGCAACTGCCGCTTGACGGACGCCCCAGGCCACCGTATCTCCGCGCTTCCTTGGGGCCGTAGCTCAGATGGTAGAGCGCCTCGTTCGCAATGAGGAGGTCAGGGGTTCGATTCCCCTCGGCTCCACCAATCCCTTCGCGGATTGGATTGCTCCAAGACAATCAATGACTTTGGCGGCCGCCCCGGACGGGCGGCGAGTTTGCTCGGCTCAAGCTCTACGGCGGCCGGCCGGGTCGGGCAGGTGGGCCGCCAGGCGGGCGCGCAGGGCGGTCTGTTCGGGGGCGGCGAGCTGGTCGAGAGGCACGGCGAACCAGGCCGTCTTGCTGATCGAGATCGCCAGCGCCCCATGGACGGCCTTGTAGCCGCGGACCTCGGCCCATCTCAGGCGCGTCGTGGACTTCGGCGCGACCAGAACCAAGCCGTCCTGGTCAAGCTCGAAGACGGTCGGGCCTTAGAAACCGGGGTTCTGGCGGAACATGGTCCGCGCCAGCATCGGGACCAGCAGGTAGCGAAAGCCCAGCAATCCCAGCCCGCCGAAGACCACGCCCATCACCAGATGCGACACAGCCTAGGCGCGGACGGCCTCGGGCGCCCCCAGTCGAGCGTCCCGGCCTGCATAAGGGACATGCCGCCTGCGAACGTCACCGCCATGAAGATCGCCAGCAGCACGAAGTTCTGGGCGGCCAGCATGCCGGCGCCGACCGAGGCCTCGGTGGGCGTGAAGCGGATGCTCAGCATGTCTGGTGGGGCGATCATCGGGCCAGTGGAGCGGGAAGAGGCCCTTCCCGCTCCGTCGCCGCCCTCACGCCGTCGGGCGCGGGCTCGACAGGCTGGTGTAGAGGTCCGGACGGCGGTCGCGGAAGAAGCCCCAGGCGGCGCGGTGCGTCGTCAGGTAGTCGAGGTCGAAGGTCCCGGTGACGAGGCCTTCGTCGCTGGTTCCCAGTTCGCTGACCAGGTCGCCACGATGGTCGGCGACGAAGGACGAGCCGTAGAAGGTCTGGCCGCCGGTGGGATAGTTCTCCCACGGCTCGAAACCGATGCGGTTGGCGCCGATCACCGGGATCACGTTGCTGACCGCGTGGCCCTGCATCGCCCGCTGCCACGGCTTGGTGGTGATCAGGGTCGGGTCATGCGGCTCGCTGCCGATGGCGGTGGGGTAGAACAGGGCCTCGGCGCCCATCAGGGCCATGGCGCGGGCGGCTTCGGGGTACCACTGGTCCCAGCAGATGCCGACGCCGATGCGGCCGAAACGCGTGTCCCAGACCTTGAAGCCGGTGTCGCCCGGACGGAAGTAGTACTTCTCCTGGTAGCCGGGGCCGTCGGGGATGTGGCTCTTGCGGTAGAGGCCCAGCATCGAGCCGTCGGCGTCGGCCATCACCAGGCTGTTGAAGTAGTGCGGGCCCTCGCGCTCGAAGATCGAGATCGGGATGACCACGCCCAGCTCGCCGGCCAGGGGGGCGATGGCCTTGACCACCGGGTGCTCGCGCCACGGATGCGCTTGCGCAAACCACCGCTCTTCCTGGGTGACGCAGAAATACGGCCCCTGGAACAGCTCGGACGGCAGGATCACCTGCGCGCCGCCGGCGGCGGCCTCGCGGATGAAGGCTTCCGTCTTCTTGATGTTGGCCTCGAGGTCGAGGCCGTAGGAGGTCTGGATGGCGGCGACGCTGAGCGTGCGGGTCATGTCGACTTACTCCCCGGGTTCTTGCTGGCTGATGCAGTGGAACGAGCCACCGCCAGTGAGGATCGCGGTCGAGGGCAGGCCGATGACCTGGCGCTCGGGGAACAGCCCCTTGATCACCTCGACGGCGAAGGCGCCCGACTCCTCGGCGTAGATCGGGACAATCACGGCCTCGTTGGCGATCAGGAAGTTCATGTGCGAGGCCGGGATCGGCTCGCCGTCCTCGTCGAGGATGCGGCCCGGCGAAGGCACGCGCACGACCTGAAGCGGCGAGCCGCGGCTGTCGGTCATGGCGCCCAGCAGGCGGGCGGTCTCGGCATAGATCTCGGCGTTGGGGTCGTCCGCGCCGAAGGCCATCGGGCAGGCCACGACGCCCGGGGCGACGAAGCGGGCCAGGTTGTCGACGTGGCCGTCGGTGTGGTCGTTGAGCAGACCATCGCCCAGCCACAGCACCTTCTTGATCCCCATCGAGGCGGCGAAGGCGGCGGTGATGGCGGCCTCGTCCATGCCCGGGTTGCGGTTGTCGTTCAGCACGCACTGGCGGGTGGTCAGCACCGTGCCCAGGCCGTCGTGGTCGAGCGAGCCGCCTTCGAGCACGAAGTCGTTGCGAACCAGCGCCACGCCCGAGGCCGCGGCGATCTGCTCGGCGACGATCTCGTCGCCCTCCAGCTCGTACTTGCCGCCCCAGCCGTTGAACTTGAAGCCGGCGGCCGACGGGCCCTGGGCGGTCTCGGTGAAGATCGGGCCGGTGTCGCGCAGCCAGATGTCGCCGAACTGGCCGCGGACGATCTCGACGCTGGTGTCGGACAGCAGGGCGCGGGCGGCGGCCTCAGCCTCGTCGCCGACGACCATCAGGCGCACGCGCTCGCCGCCAGGACCGGCCAGCGCCCGGGCGAGGTCGGCGACCTCCTGCTGGGCCTGCTCGAGATCTTCCTTCCAATGTTCGCCATGGCTCGGGAAGCCCAGCCACATGGCGCGGTGCGGAGCCCACTCGGCGGGAACGGTGAGGGTCATTTTCGAAACCTGGTCAAAACGAGGGGCGCAGATGGCCCCGGATGGCCCGGGGGTCAAGCGCGCCTTCTAGCAAATTGCTGCGACAAAAGAAAAAGGGCGGCTCCGAAGAGCCGCCCTTCCCGTGCATCCGGAGGGGATGCGCAGGTCTTAGAACTCCGTGCGCAGGGTGAACTGCACGGTGCGCGGAGCGCCGATGTAGTAGGTCGGAGCGCCGACGCCCGTGACGCCGGTGACCGGCAGGGCGTTGGTGCGCGAGCTGATCGAACCGAAGTAGGTCTCGTCGAACAGGTTGGTGACGTTCAGTTGCGCGTAGGTGCGCTCGGCGAACGGCAGTTCGTAACGCACGTCGAGATCCCACACGGTGTAGTGCGGAGCGACTTCGTCGTTCACGTCGGTCGAGTAGCGGTCGCCGGTGAACTTGCCCTGCACGCCGAAGTGCAGCTTCTCGGTGATGTCCCAGTCCAGACGACCACCGAAGGTGTGCGTCGGGGTTTCGACGATCTGCTTGCCCTTCAGCGGCAGGATGTTGCCGGCGGCGGCGCCGTTGACCAGGTCCGACTGGATCTCGCTGTTGTTGTACGAGTACGACGCCGTGACGGTCAGGTAGTCGGCCAGGCGCCAGGCGGCTTGGGTGTCCAGGCCGAAGGCGTCGACGTCGCCGACGTTGCGGTCGATGCTGATGCCCAGGTCCGGATCGTACGACTGCACGATGCGGTTCTTGTACTTCGTGCTCCACGCCGCGACGGTGGCCAGCAGCTGGCCCGAGGCGTAGCGGTAGCCGACGTCGAAGGTGCGGGTGGTTTCCGGCTGGGTGTCGGCCGGAGCGCCCTTACCGTTGACCAGGGTCGCGGTGTAGAGGTTGTCGGTCCGCGGCGACGAGAAGCCCTCGGCGTAGCTGGTGTAGACCGAGTGGCCCGGCGCGATCTGGTAGGTCAGGCCGGCGTTCGGCAGGACCTTGTCGTACTTCACGGTGGCGGCCCACGGCGCGATGTACTTCGTGGCCGAGGTGCCGAAGGTGACCGAACCGTCAGCGGCGGCGGCATTCGGGGTCTGCGTGGTGCAGATCACGTTGAAGCCGGTGACGACGCCCGGGAGGGTCGAGGCGTTGGTCGTGTAGCAGAACTGGTTCAGTTCACGCTTGAAGAACGGGGCGCGCAGGCCGGCGTTCACGACCAGGCGGTTGTCGTAGAACTTGCCGACGTATTCAGCCGCGACCTGGTTCAGCTGGGCGATCGAGAAACGGTCGCGGTTGCGCAGGATGCTGCCGTCGGCCGTGGCGACGGTCTTGCCGTGGCCTTCCTTGCCGCCGAACACGTTGGTCGTGGTGCCATCCGGGTTCAGGTAGGTGAATTCACCCGTCTGACGGTGACGGCCGTAGTCGCCGGTGTAGGCCACGCGGATGCGGTTCTGGGGGTTGATGTCCCAGATCAGCGAGGTGGTCAGGCTGTAGCGGCGGGTGTTGGTGACCGACGGCGCGAAGAACGCGACGGTGTCGGTGGTGTCGCCGTCGCCGTTCAGGTCGAAGCCGGTGATCGAGCCGAAGCGGGTGCCGCGGACGCGACCGTCGGTCTCGCTGATCGTGCCCAGCTGCGAGCCGCCGTCGGCCAGGGTGTAGGAGAACGACGGGTCGACGGTCAGGCGCAGGTTGTCGGCGACGTGGAACAGGCCGGCGCCGCGGATGCTGCCGGTGTTCGACGGGTTGACCTGGCGACCGTAGAAGTTGGCGCAGTTGCCGGCGCTGATGGCCGGGCAGGTCGCGTCGAAGTCGTAGTCCTTGCCGAAGTTACGGAAGTCCGACAGCGTCAGGGCGCGGATGTTGTTGTTGCGGTTGATGTTGTAGTTGGCGGCCAGGCTGACGAAGTCGCCGTTGTCGCCGATCGGCTGGTAGAGGCGAGCGTTGAACTGCTTCTTCTCCAGTTCGCCCGGGCCCTTGAACTTGTCGTACTTCTGGTAGCTGCCGGCGACGAAGACGCGGGTGCCGAGCGGGCCGACTTCGCCGCTTTCCAGCATCAGGAAGCCGCGGTGATAGTTGTTCGAGCCGAACGAAGCGGTGGCGATGCCGCCGGCTTCAGTGCCCGGAAGACGGGTGGTGTAGTTGATCGTGCCGCCGGTGGCCGAAGCGGTCGGGCTGTCGACGTCGGTGGCGCCCAGGTTGACGCTGGCGCGGCTGATCAGCTCGGGGTCCAGCATCTGGTTGGGGTACACGGCGTAGTTGCCGGTGTCGTTCAGCGGAACGCCGTCGAAGGTGACCGAGACGCGGTTACCGTCGAAGCCGCGCAGGCGCAGGTTGCCGCCCGACGAGCCGTACGGGTCGTTGTTGGTGAAGCTGACGCCCGGAAGCTGGTTCAGCGACTGGAAGATGTTCTGGCCGGTGGCCTGGTTCTGCAGGTACGCGCCGTCGATCGTGGCGCGCGACTTCGGCAGGGTTTCTTGGACCTGGCCGGCGATGGCCCGAGCGCGGGCGGCGGTGACGACAACCTGGTCGACTTCCGACGAACCGGTCGACTGGGCGAAAGCGGCGGTAGCCGCCAGCAGGCTGCCGACCAGCGCGGTCGACGCCAGGCAGGCGATTTTTTTCGTGTTCATATCGAAGGATCCCCTCATTCTTTGACGCGAGCCCTAAAGGTGAGCATCAATCCGCATCGTTCCGGGGGTTTAGCGAAACATTTCGAAGGTTTGGTGACGGAAACGCCACGATCGCCCAGAAACTGCCACAACGACGGTTGTTTGCGGAACGATTGGTCAGATTTCACTTACTTGGCTAAGGAGAGGGCATGACCGCTACCGCCTTGCCCGCCTTGGATTCAGAAGCCCGCGCCTGGCGCCTCACCCTCATCGCGGTGGGCCTTTTGACAATCGTCCGGGTTCTGGCGATTTTTTCGACACCGCTGGAGTTGTACCCGGACGAAGCCCAATACTGGCTTTGGTCGCGCACCCTGGACTTCGGCTACTACTCCAAGCCGCCGATGGTCGCGTGGGTGATCTGGCTGACCACTCAGATCGGCGGCGACGCCGAGGCCTGGCTGCGGGTGGGCGCGCCGCTGCTGCACGGCGCCACGGCCCTGGTGCTGCATCGCATCGCCCGCAGGCTCTATGGCGGCTGGACCGGCCTGGCGGCCGCGGCGGTCTATGCCCTGATGCCGGGCGTGGCCCTGTCGTCGGCGGTGATCGGCACCGACGCGCCGCTGTTGTTCTTCCTGGCTCTGACGATCTGGGCCTATGTCTCGCTGCCGGCCGCTGAAGCCGGTCGCAAGCGCCTGCTGGTCGCGGCGGGCCTGGGCGCGGCGCTGGGCCTGGCCTTCCTGTCGAAGTACGCGGCGGTCTATGTGCTGGCCAGCATCGGCGCGCACCTGGCCCTGTCGCGCGAGGCCCGCAAGGTCTGGACCTGGCCGATGGCCCTGGCCTTCTTCGGCGTACTGATCGCCGTCTTCGCTCCGAATGTGATCTGGAACGCCGCCCACAAGTTCGCCACGGTCGAGCACACCGCCGCCAACGCCAACTGGGGCTCGCACTCGCTGTTCAACCCGCGTGAGCTGGTCGAGTTCGTCGGCTCGCAGTTCGGGGTGTTCGGCCCCCTGCCCTTCGGCGTGCTGCTGGGCGGCGGGATCGTGCTGGCGGTGCGCCGCAAGCTGGCGCCGGCCGACGTGCTGCTGCTGTGCTTTGCTTTGCCCCCCCTGCTGACCGTGGCCGGCCAGGCCTTCGTCAGCCGCGCCAACGCCAACTGGGCGGCCGCCGCCTATGTCGCCGGCTCGGTGCTGGCGGCCGGCTGGATGATGCGCTGGGGCGCCCGCAAATGGCTGATCGCGGGCCTGGCCGTTCAGGGCGTGTTCGCGGGCCTGTTCCTGGCCTGCCTGACCAACCCGCGCCTGGCCGACAACATCGGCCTGTCCAACAGCTTCAAGCGGGTGCGCGGCTGGGACCAGACGGTGCAGGCGATCATCGACCGGGCCCGCGAGGAGCAGGCCGGCGTCGGCGTGACCGCCGTGGCCGTGGACGACCGCTTCCTGTTCAACGTGGCGGCCTATTACGGCCGCGACTACTGGGGCACGTTCGGCGCCCCGCCGCTGCGTATCTGGGTGCACGAGGCCCATCCGCAGAACCAGGCCGAGACCGAGGCCCCGCTGACGCCCGAGTATGGCCGCCGGGCGCTGGTCGCCAGCCTGGAGGGGGTCTACCGATCCAAGATCGAGCAGGACTTCAAGGCCCATTCGGGCGACGAGATCGTCCGCGTGCGGCTGGACGCCAAGCGCAACCGGCGGACGGACCTGTTCATCGCCGAGGGCTTTGCGCCCGTGCCCCGCGATCCGAAGACGGGGCTGCCCCCGGATCCGGAGAACGGCGGGTCGACGGCGCGGTAAGCTCCTCCCCCGTTGCCCGGGGGAGGAGATGCACGCCGAGACGAGAACGCCGCGAAAGCCGATCAGCTTTCGCGGCGTCCTGCTTTTGAAAAACCCTCATCCGTCGGCTTTCGCCGACACCTTCTCCCGCAAGGGGAGAAGGAAAAGGCCTCAGTCCTTCATCCGCCAGGTGGCGCCGGTCGGGCTGTCCATGACCACCACGCCCAAGGCGTCGAGTTCGCCGCGGATGGCGTCGGCGGCGGTCCAGTCCTTGGCGGCGCGGGCGGCGACGCGGCGGGCCAGCAGGTCTTCGACCTGGGCCTTCAGCTCGTCGGAGGCGTCGCCTTCGAACCAGCTGTCGGGATCGGCCTGCAGGAAGCCCATCAGGGCGCCGGCCTCGAGCAGGCGCGACTTGTGGATCGCCACCTCGGTCAGGTCGCCGGCGGTGACGGCCTTCTCGATGGCGCTGGAAACCTCGAACAGCTTGGCCACGGCGGCCGGGGTGTTGAGGTCGTCGCACAGGGCGTCCATCACCTCCTGCGGGGCCTCGACGGCCTGGTCGGGAACGACGTCCTTGGCGCGGCGCAGGGCGCCGTAGAGGCGGTCCAGCGACTTGCGGCTCTGTTCCAGCAGCTCGGGCGTCCAGTCCAGCGGCTGGCGGTAGTGAGCGCTCAGCAGGGCCCAGCGCACCACCTCGCCCGGCGTGGTCTTGACCAGCTCGTGCGGGATGATGACGTTGCCCAGGCTCTTGGACATCTTCTCGCCGGCCATGTCGAGGAAGCCGTTGTGCATCCAGTAGCGGGCGTAGGTCGGCAGGCCGTGGGCGCAGCGCCCTTGCGCCACCTCGTTCTCATGGTGGGGGAATTGCAGGTCGATGCCGCCGGCGTGGATGTCGATCGGCAGGCCTAGCTGCTTGTCGATCATCGCCGAGCACTCGATGTGCCAGCCGGGACGGCCCGCGCCCCAGGGGCTTTCCCACTCCGGCTCGTTCTCCTTGGACGGCTTCCACAGCACGAAATCGGCCGGGTGGCGCTTGTAGGGCGCGACCTCGACGCGGGCGCCGGCGATCATCTCGTCGAGCGGCCGGCCGGAAAGCTGGCCGTAGTCGGGGAAGCTCTGGGTGTCGAACAGCACGTGGCCGTCGGCGGCGTAGGCCGAGCCATTGTCGACCAGCTTGCCGATCATCTCGACGATGGCGCCGATGTGGTCGGTGGCCTTGGGCTCCAGCGTCGGGCGAAGCGCGCCCAGCGCATCGGCGTCCTGGTGGTAGGCGGCGAGATAGCGGTCGGTGATGACCTTGATCTCGACGCCCTCGTCGGCGGCCTTCTTGTTGATCTTGTCGTCGACGTCGGTGACGTTGCGCGCATAGACCACCGCCTCGTCGCCGAATTCGTGGCGCAGCAGGCGGAACAGCACGTCGAAGGCCACCACCGGACGGAAGTTGCCGATGTGTGCGTAGCCGTAGACCGTCGGTCCACAGACATACATCGTCACCCGGTCACGATCGGCGGGAACGAAGTCGCGCTTCTCGCGCGCCATGGTGTCGTAGAGCGTGATGGTCATGAAAAGTCGGTCGCCTTGACGCAGCGGAAGGGTGTTGTCGGAACGAAAAACCGGACCCATATAGCGAGGTGCGCGCCTTCGAACCACGTCTTTAACGACGGGAGGGGCGCGCCCTTTAACGGGTGGCACGCGTAATTCCAGGGCGACAGGCGTCCTGGCGCAACTCAGCCCGTGGAAAGAAACCCCGCGAAAACATGGACGCCCTGACCCGCGAGCGAACCCTGATCGGCTCTGACGACACCGGTCTTGATCTTGAACCCGCCCAGCGCCCCACCCGCGACGAAGCCATGGCCGCCGTGCGCACGCTGCTGGCCTGGGCCGGCGACAACCCCGACCGCGAAGGCCTGCTCGACACGCCCCAGCGCGTGGTCGACGCCTATGGCGAGTGGTTCGCCGGCTATGACGGCGACCCGGCCAAGGAACTGTCGCGCACTTTCGAGGACGTGCAGGGCTATGACGACATGGTCATGCTGCGCGGTATCGACGTGCAGAGCCACTGCGAGCACCACATGGCGCCGTTCCTGGGCAAGGCCTGGGTGGCCTACATGCCCACCGGCAAGGTCGTGGGCCTGTCGAAGCTGGCGCGCCTGGTCGAGATCTACGCCAAGCGCCTGCAGACCCAGGAAACCATGACCATGCAGGTCGCCGACGCCATCGAGGACCACCTCTCGGCCGCCGGCGTGGCCGTACTGATCGACGCCGAGCACCAGTGCATGTCGACCCGCGGCGTGCACCACCACGACGTCTCGACCATCACCACCCAGTTCCGCGGCGTGTTCAAGACCGACAAGGTCCTGCAGCAGCGGTTCATGGACCTGGTGCGGAAGTAGGCCGCAAAGATGCTCCCCCTCCGGGGGAGCTGTCGCGAAGCGACTGAGGGGGTTTCATGGCCAATGCCGCGCTACCCCCTCCGGCCCTCTGGGCCACCTCCCCCAAAGGGGGAGGATCCGGCGTTTAACCCCGCTCGTGCTCCGAAAGCGCCGCCTCGCCGGCCCGGGTGATCACCCAGCCGGTGCGGCCGCGTTCGGCCAGCCCCTGGTCGGTCAGGGCCCGAGCGTCGGAGATGTTGATCCAGTCGACGTCGTGGCCGAGCTTCTTGCGCGCCAGGTTGCGCAGGGCGGCGACGTGGTGGGGCGGCAGGCCCATCTATTGTCCTCCCGACAGGGGATTGGGCGCCGTGACGGCGCGCACGGCCAGGCGGCTCAGATGCTGCTGCAGCCGCAAAACCTCGCTGGCCAGATCCGAGGCCTCGGCTTGCAGCTGGGCGTTCCGACGCTTGAGATACTCGTTCTCGCGTCGCAACTGGTCGAGATCGTCGCTCACCGCTCGCCTCCATGACCGTCGTAGGGCGTGGCCGTACAGCGGGCCAGCCAGCCGCGGCCGCCCTCACGACTGAGATGCACCACGGTGAAGTCCTGGATGCCGTCTGGGGAACCCAGCGTGTAGACGTCGCCGATAACTGGCGGCGTCGCCAGCTTGCCCCCGATGGTCACGTTCAGCGCCTCGTCACGCCAGCCGTAGGTCAGCTCGTAGTCGTGACGGCCGAAAGGCGAACGACGTGGAGGATCACGATCGGTCATGAGGCGCCGGCGAGTTGGAGGAAGCCTTGGCATCGACGTCGGCCAGATTGCGGTCGACATGGTCGCGCAGCCCGGCCTCCATCGTTCTGGCCGCCTCGCCGCCGCCAGGGCGCACCGGCTTGGCGAAGGCCGCCGCGAAGGCCCGATGGACCAGCAGGCCGGCTGCGTTGACGTCGGGCTGGAGCCTGACCGCGTAGCGGCGCAGGGCGTCGGAGAGCCTCAGCAGGCGCAGGTCGCGCGCCAGGCGCGGCGGGCGTTCGTCGATGGTCTTGAGACGGGCCATAAAAATCCTCCAGGCGCGTCGCAGGCGTCGTCGCGCCCCCGACAACGGGGGGTTTCGCGCCGAACGTCGGCGGCGATGAACAGAAACGGATGGGATCGACAAATCGCCGAGCAGGTCGAGGGCGTCGCGAACGAGCCTCGTCTAGCGCTCTCCGGCGCATGACCCTTTATACCACGTCCAGGCCGCCCCCGCCGAAGTTTCTCCGGCGATCAGGCCGCCGCCCGGATGCCTTCGCGCAGGCGTTCGACACAGGCGTCGAGGGGGCGGTGGACGAGGCTGACCAGCACGAAGCTGATGGTCATCAGCAGGTACCAGGCGCCCAGCTTCTCGATCGGCACCATGTGCCAACCCTCGCGCTGGCTGGGATAGATCCAGGCCCCGGCGGCGGTGCCGAGGTTCTCGGCCAGCCAGATGAACAGCGCCACCAGCATCAGGCCCAGCAGCATCGGCATACGGCGCTGCACGCGGTCGGGCGTGAACACGAACCAGGTGCGGCCGAACAAAAGGGCCGACAGGGCGAACAGCCCCAGCCGCATGTCGGTGACATAGTGGTGGGTGAAGAAATTCAGATAGATCAGCACCGCCAGGACGTGGGCGCTCCAGAACGGCGGGTAGCGGATGAAGGTGATGTCGAACAATCGCCAGATACGGGCGATGTAGCTGCCGACGCAGGCGTACATGAAGCCGGTGAACAGCGGCACGTCGCCGATCCGCAGGACGCTGGCCTCGGGATAGATCCAAGAGCCGTGGGCGGTCTTGAAGATCTCCATGGCCGTGCCGACCAGGTGGAAGATCAGGATCACCGCCGCCTCGTCCCAGCGCTCCAGCTTGAGCAGGATCAGCATCGCCTGGATGGCGACCGAGGCGATGACGAGGAAGTCGTAGCGGGCCAGGGCCGCGTCGTGCGGCCAGAACAGGTAGGTGCCGACCAGCAGCACCAGCATCAGGCCGCCGAACAGGCAGGCCCAAGCTTGCTTCAGGCCGAACAGCAGGAACTCGTAGGCCCATTCGTTGGCCTTCGAGCGCTGCGCCCACGGACGCGCTTGGCGGTCCAGCGCCGCCACGCCATCCTTGATCCTGGACTTGAGGTCCATCGTCCCTGTCGTTCCCGTCCCCCGCCGGTGCGCGGAGGCTAGCCCAAACCAGGGGTGATGCGCCATATGTCTTTGATGACCAGCCAGATCTTCCCCTCCGCCCCCGACAAGCAGGCCCTGGAACGGGGCGTCGCCCTGGCCCCGCGTTTCGACGCCAATGGCCTGGTGGCGGCGGTGGCCCAGCATGCCGACACCGGCGAGATCCTGATGCTCGCCTGGATGAACGACGAGGCCCTGAAGCTGACGCTGGACACGGGCGTGGCCCACTACTTCAGCCGCTCGCGCAACGGCCTGTGGAAGAAGGGCGAGACCAGCGGCCAGCTGCAGATCGTCACCGAGGTTCGCATCGACTGCGACCAGGACGCCGTGGTCATCAAGGTGCGGCCGCAGGGCGACGGCGGGGCCTGCCACGTGGGCTTCCGCTCGTGCTTCTATCGGGTGTGGGAGAACGGCCAGCTGGTCGAGCGCGAGGAAGAGCACGTCCATGACCACACCTGAGGCCCTGCTGGCCTTCACCCTGGCCGCGTCCTTGCTGACCATCACCCCGGGTCTCGACACCGCCCTGGTGCTGCGCAGCGCAGCCACGGAAGGCCCGCGCCGGGCGGCGGCGGCGGCCATGGGCATCGGCATGGGCTGCCTGGTCTGGGGCATGGCCGCGGCCTTCGGGGCCGGGGCGCTGCTGACCGCCTCGGAACTGGCCTATACGGCGCTGAAATGGGCCGGCGCGGCCTACCTGGTCTGGATGGGCGCCAAGATGCTGTGGAAGCCGCGCGACCGCTTCGAGCCGGGCGCGGTGTCGCCCACCGGCGGCGGCCTGGCGGACTCGTTCCGGCGCGGGCTGTTCACCAACCTGCTCAATCCGAAGGTCGGGGTGTTCTACATCTCGTTCCTGCCGCAGTTCGTGCCGGCGGGCGCCAGCCCCGGCGTGTTCGGCACGATGCTGGCCGGGATCCACGTGCTGCTGGGCCTGGCCTGGGCCGGCCTCCTGATCGCCGCCACCGCGCCGCTGGCCGGCTTGCTGCGCGAGGCCGCCGTCGTGCGGTGGCTCGACCGCATCAGCGGCGGGGTGTTCATCGCGTTCGGGCTGAGGCTGGCGCTGGAGCGGCGGTAGCCACCATACTTCCCGTCATTCCCGCCCTTGTGGCGGGAAACCCTCTGTCAGCCGCAATGGCGGATGGGGCGGACTGCCGAGCAGTCCGCTTGCGCCTCACCTGCGAGCGGAACCAGGGGTTCCCGCCACAAGGGCGGGAATGACGGGAGATTTGAGGGGATTACCCTTCGCTGAGCGCCCCCACCCCGCCGCCGTCCGCCGGAGTGACCACGAAGGTCTTGAGCACGCTGGTGGTGTAGTCAGTCGACAGGATGGTCGACACCGCCACCAGCTGGCCGGTCGCGCGGCCCTTTTCCAGGGTCAGCAGGACGAAGCCCTTGGCGCTGGGGTGGGCGTACTTGACCTCGCGATTGCGCTGGACGAAGGCCTCGCCGATCGGGGCGCCGGGCATCAGGTCGCCGTAGCCGGGCGAGGTGATCGAGGTGGCGCCGAACTCGGCGGCGACGCGGGTGGAGCCGGCGTCGTCCCACAGCTCGTTGGCCCAGAACATGTGGCTGTCGCCGGCCAGCACGATCGGGGCGGCCTTGCTGGCCTTGAAGATGTCGTAGACCCGCTGGCGATCGACCGGATAGCCGTCCCAGGCGTCGAGGTTGGACGGGATGTCGAAGGCCGACATGGCCACGCTCTTGGCGACCCGGCCCCTGGCGTAGTCGGGCAGGGCTGCGACCATGGCGTCGAACTTCTCAGGCCCCATCGTGGCCTTGAGGTTGGGGGCGGCCACGCGGGCCATGACCACTTGGTTGCCCAGCACCTGCCAGGCGGTGCCGGCCTTGACCGAGGCGTCGACCTCGCGGGCCAGCCACTGCTCCTGGCCCTCGCCCATCATACGGCGGGCGGGATTCTTCCACTTGGCGACGAAGGCCTCGACCTGCGGCTTGCCGTCTGCGGTGAAGGCCAGGTCCTTGGCGTAGTCCAGCTGCTCGGTGCGGGCGGTGAGGCGGGTCTCGACCATCAGGAGGGTGGCGATGTCGCCGAACTGGAAGCGACGCCAGGCGGCTTCCGGCAGAGAGCCGGCCGAGGGCTCGCGGATCGGCATCCACTCGTAATAGGCCTTCAGGGCGGCGGCCTTGCGCGCGGCCCAGTCGCCTTCGCCTTTGTCCGGATCGTGGTTCTCGGCCCCGCCGACCCAGCTGTCGTTGGCGGTCTCGTGGTCGTCCCAGACCACGATCCACGGCGCGCGGGCGTGGGCGGCCTGCAGCATCGGGTCGGTCTTGTAGAGGGCGTGGCGGCGACGATAGTCGCCAAGGCTGACGATCTCGTGCAGCGGATCGGGCTGGCGCTGGGCGGCGACCGGCGAGTTCATGCCGTAGTCCTTGGGACCGCCGCCGTACTCGTAGATGTAGTCGCCCAGGTGCAGCACCGCATCGACGCGCGGCAGCCTGGCGATGGCGTCGTAGGCGGTGAAGTAGCCGTTCGGATAGAGCGAGCAGGAGGCCACGGCCAGGACCACGTCCTTCACCGAGCCCTGCGGCAGGGTGCGGGTGCGGCCGACGATGCCCTCGCCGACCGGCTTGCCGGCCTTCAGCGGGCGGAAGCGGAAGTAATAGTCCGTGCCCGGCTTCAGGCCCGTCGCGTCGACCTTGACCGTCCAGTCCCGGCCGGCGTCCGTCTGGGTCTGGCCCTGGGCGACGATGGTCTTGAAGCCTTCGTCGGTGGCCACCTCCCAGCGCAGGGCGACGGGAGCGGTGGCGCCCTCGGCCGAGACGCGGGTCCACAGGATCACCCGGTCGGCCAGCGGATCGCCCGAGGCCAGACCATGGGCGAAGGCGACCTCGCCCTCGAAGGTCTTGGGAACGGCGGCGGCGACCGGCGTAGCCGCGCCCGTGCCGAGCAGGGCCAGAAGCCCGCGACGATCGATCTTCATGCAACGCACTCCCCGACTGGACGCCCGCGACGTCTCGTCGGTCGCGTTAGCGTCGGCCCGCGACAACCTTATGACGCACAGGGTTATTCGGGGAGAGAAGATCCTCCGTCCCCATCCTCCCGTCATTCCCGCCCTTGTGGCGGGAACCTCTCGGTCAGCCGCTGGAGCAGATGGGGCGGCGTGCTCGGCACGCCGCTTGAACTTCACGTGTCAGCGGAACCAGGGGTTCCCGCCACAAGGGCGGGAATGACGAGAATTTATGAACGCCTCAAAGCCGTCGGCCCGCGATAGAGCCGCCGCCACACCCACTCCAGCGGGCCCATGGAAAAGCGATCCAGCCACCAGCGCGACCACAGCACCTGGGCGATCCACAGCGCGACGACGATCAGGGCCAGGGCCGGGCGGTCGAGGCGGGCGTAGAGGCCAAGGCCGCGGCCGCCGTAGAAGATCGCAGTCATGACCAGCGACTGGGCGATGTAGTTGGTGAAGGCCATCTGGCCGACGGGCGCCAGGACGGCGGGGATCTTGCGCCAGAACCCGGCCGAGCGCGCCGCCAGGGCCATCAGCCCGACATAGGCCAGGGTGGTGAGTGGCGCGGTGACCATCTGCAGCCCCTCGGCCAGGCGAAGGTCGCGCTCCTGCATGCCGTTCAGCACGAAGGCGAAATGCGGCCAGCCGACGAGGGCCAGCGCCGCAAGGCCGATGGCGATCAGCACGCCGTAGGTCCGCCCCGAGGCCGCCCCGGTGAACACGCCCTTCTTGTAGGCGCCCAGGCCGATCATCATCAGGGCGGTCGTCAGCAGGAAGATGATCGGCTCGTAGGGCAGGGTCTCCAGCCGCTCGCGGGCGTTGATGGCCAGAGACGACAGGAAATCGCCGCGATAGGCGGCGATGGCGGCGGCGCCGCGAACGGCCTCCTCGGCGGCGTCTCCCATGACCTCGGCCGGCGGCGTCGAGGCCAGCAGGCCAAGGCCCAGGAGGGTGACCAGCGAGAAGGCGACCCACAGGCCGATCCCCCAGGACAGCAACTTGCGGGCCGGCCACGAACGGGCCTGGGCCACGGCGAAGCCTGCCAGGGCGTAGCTCAACAGCACGTCGCCCCACCAGATCGCGAAACCGTGGACGATCCCGAACACCAGAAGCCAGCCCAGGCGCCGATACAGCACCCCGCCCTTGCCGCTCCCTCCTTTCGAAGCGGACCCCTTCTCGCCCCCGACCAGGAACATCGAGATGCCGAACAGCATCGAGAACAGGGTGACGAACTTGCGCTGGAACAGCCACTGGGTGACCAGCCACACCGACATGGTCTCGGCCCCCGCCCCGAACGGCCAGGCCCGGACGCTGTCGCTGAGCTCCATCGGAAACGCGAAGCCCGGCGCATTGCACAGAAGGATGCCCAGCACGCCCAGCCCCCGCAGGGCGTCGAGCAGGATGATGCGGTCTTTGTCAGCGGCCATGGATCCCCCGGGAATCGGCGGGATGGTGACCTGCGTCGCGGGCGGCGGGTAGCCCCCCGTTCTTCCTTCCCCCTTGATGGGGGAAGGGTCGGGGATGGGGGTGGTTGCTGATTTGGACGAGGCCAAGCGTCCGCCGTCGTACTCACCCCCACCCCTGCCCCTCCCCCTCCCCCATCAAGGGGGAGGGGTGGAGTTTTACCCCTGCACCGACAGCTCGCGCAGCGCCGCGTTGGCGATGGTGAGCTTGGCGAAGGTCCAGCCGCCGCCGGCCTGCTCGATGTCTTCAACCGTGCGCTTGGCGGCCTTGACGCGGTCGGCGCGCAGGGCGGCCCAGGAAGCCACCGCGGCCTTGGCCGAGCTTTCGTCATCGCCGGCCTGGGCGTTGGCGGCGAACTTCAGCACCGCCTGGGTGATGGCGGCCTGTTCGAACAGCAGGTCCTCGATCAGGCGACGGACGGCCAGGCGCTCGAAGCTGTCGCCGCCGACGAACTGGCCGGCCGCCCAGCGCAGGCGGTCGAAGCCCAGCGCCGCGCCGACCTGGTGATAGAGGCGGGCGACGTTCTCGACCGACCAGCTGGACGCGTTGCCCAGGTCGACGAGGTCGGCGGCCGTGGTCACCGGCTGCAGGGCCGCGACCGCTTCTGCGAGTTGCTGCGGGGCGCCGTCGGCGACATAGGCCTTGGCGCGCTTGGCCGTGGTCTTCTGCTCGAAGCTCGACAGGATGGCCGGGGTGAGACCCTTCAGGGCCGCCACCGACGAGCCATAGGCCTCGACCAGCTGCTGGACGCTGGACTTGTCGCGGAAGGCCCGGCGGGCCAGCCAGAAGGTCAGGCTGCGCAGCGCATAGGCCAGCGCCTTGTAAAGCGCGGTCTGGCCCTCGGCCTCGGCCTTGTTGTCCAGCGCCGAGACCTGGTCCCACAGGGCGTCGACGCCCAGGATCTGGCGGGCGGCGGCGAAGCCGACCACCAGGGCCTCGACGTCGCAGCCGGCGGCGGCCTTCAGGCGGCTCGGGAAGGTCGGGCCGCACATGTTGACCATCTGGTTGCCGACCACCGTGGCGATGATCTCGCGCTTCAGGCGGTGCTTCTGCATGGCGTCGGCGTACTTATCGAGCGCCTTGGGGAAGTAGCCGCGCAGGGTGGCTTCGAACCAGGGATCGTCCGGCGCGCGCGAGGCGATGATGTCGTCGAACAGGTCGAGCTTGCCGTAGGCCAGCAGCACGGCCAGTTCAGGACGGGTCAGGCCCTTCTTGGCCTGGGCGCGGTCGGCCAGCACGGCGGCCTCGGGCAGGCCCTCGACCTTGCGGTCCAGGCGGCCGCGGGCCTCCAGCTCGCTCATGAAGCGGGCGTGGGCCTCGAGTTCCTCGGCGCTGTCGCTTTCCAGCAGGGTCAGCGCCAGGGTCTGGTCGTAGTTGTGCTCCAGCACGTGATGGGCCACGTCGTCGGTCATCGAGGCCAGCAGCGTGTTGCGGTCCGGTCGGGTCAGCTCGCCCGAACGTTCCAGCAGGCCCGTGAGGATCTTGATGTTGACCTCGTGGTCGGAGCTGTCGACGCCGGCGCTGTTGTCGATGGCGTCGGTGTTGAGATGCCCGGCGGCCTGCGCGAACTCGATGCGGCCGGCCTGGGTGAGGCCAAGGTTCGCGCCCTCGCCCACCACCTTGACCCGCAGGTCGGCGCCGTTGACGCGGATGGCGTCGTTGGCCTTGTCGCCGGCCTCGGCGTTGGTCTCGCCCTTGGCCTTCACATAGGTGCCGATGCCGCCGAGATAGAGCAGCTCGGCGCGCGACTTAAGGATCGCGGTCATCAGCTCGGCCGGCGAGACGCTGGCGGCCTTCAGGTCCAGCATGGCCTGGACCTCGGGCGACAGCGGGATCTCCTTCTGGTTCCGCGGCACGATGGCGCCGCCCTTGGAGAGCTTGCTGGCGTCATAGTCGGCCCAGGACGAGCGCGGCAGCTTGAACATGCGGTCGCGTTCGGCCCACGAGACGGCCGGATCCGGATCGGGATCGAGGAAGATGTGACGGTGGTCGAAGGCGGCCAGCAGCTTGGTCTGCTTGGACAGCAGCATGCCGTTGCCGAACACGTCGCCCGACATGTCGCCCACGCCGACCACGGTGAAGGGCTCGGCCTGGATGTCCTTGCCCAGTTCGCGGAAGTGGCGCTTGACCGCTTCCCAGGCGCCGCGGGCGGTGATGCCCATGACCTTGTGGTCGTAGCCGACCGACCCGCCCGACGCGAAGGCGTCGCCCAGCCAGAAGCCGTAGCTTTCCGCCAGGCCGTTGGCGATGTCGGAGAAGGTGGCCGTGCCCTTGTCGGCGGCGACGACCAGGTAGGGATCCTCACCGTCGTGGACGACCACGGCCGGCGGGGCGATCACCTGGTTGTCGGCGTCGATGTTGTCGGTGATGTCCAGAAGGCCCGACAGGAAGGTCTTGTAGGCGCGGATGGCTTCGGCCTGGATCGCGTCGCGGTCGCCGCCGCGCGGCAGCTGCTTGGGATAGAAGCCGCCCTTCGAGCCGACCGGCACGATGACCGCGTTCTTGACCTGCTGGGCCTTCACCAGGCCGAGCACTTCGGTGCGGAAATCGTCGCGACGGTCGGACCAGCGCAGGCCGCCGCGGGCGACGGGGCCAAAGCGCAGGTGCACGCCCTCGACGTGCGGGGCCGAGACGAAGATCTCGCGATAGGGCTTGGGCGCCGGCAGGTCGGCCAGTTCGCGCGAGGCGATCTTGAAGCTGATGTGCGGCTTGGCGGCCCCATCCTCGCCGGCCTGGTAGAAGTTGGTGCGCTGGATGGCGCCGACGAGGGCGGCGATGCGGCGCAGGGCTCGGTCGGCGTCGAGGCTTTCGACCGCCTGCAGGGCCTCGGTGATCTTGTCGGCGACGGCGGCGGCCTGCTCCTTGCGCGCGGCGAGGTCGGCGGCGATGGCCGGGTCGAACTTGATGCGGAAGAGATCCAGGATCAGGCGCGCGACGCCCGGATTGTCGGCCAGGGCGGCCTCTTGCACCGCCTGCGACGGGTCCAGTCCCGTCTGCTGGCGATAGCGGGCCAGGGCGCGCACCAGGGCGGCCTCGCGCCAGTCGACGCCGAGCTCCAGCACCAAGCGGTTGAAGCCGTCGCTTTCGGCGCGGCCCGTCCAGATGGCGACGAAGGCGGCCTCGAAGGCCGACTTGATGTCGGCGAAGGACAGATGCTCGCCCTGCTCGTCGCGCAGCACGAACTCGTGCACCCAGGTCGGGGCCTTGAGGCCGTCGATGGTCGGCTTCAGCTTGAAGCCGTCCTCGATCAGGGCTTTGAGGCCCATGTGCTCGAGGATCGGCAGCACGTCGGCCAGCGGCGCGGCCGCGCCCGGACGATAGAGCTTGAAGCGGAAGGTCATGGCGTCGTCGCCGTCGCGGCGGAAGGCCCGCACGCGCACGGCCTCGCCGGCCTTCAGGTCGTCGACGACGGCGATGTCTGCCAGGGCCTCGGGCGCGTCGTACTGGTCACGGTAGCCGGGCGGGAAGGCGCCGGCCCAGCGGGCCAGGGTGTCGACCACCGGGCGGGTGGCGCCGCGCTCGCGGACGATGGCCTCGAAGCGGTCGTCCCAGGTGCGGGTGGTCTCGGCGATGGCCGCTTCCAGCGCGGCCAGGTCCGGCTCGGGATGCACGCCCGGCTTGACGCCGAGGATGTAGTGCACCCGGGCCAGGGGCGCGTCCGAGAAGCTGGGATAATAGGCCGAGACGCGGCCGTCGAAGGCCTGGCTGAGCAGGTCGCCGGCCCGCTGGCGCACGCCGGAGTCATAGCGCTCGCGCGGGACGAACAGCAGGGCCGAGATGAAACGGTCGAACGGGTCGCGGCGGGTGAACAGGCGCACGCGCGGGCGGTCGTAGAGGTGCAGCACGCCGAGCGCCATGGAGAGCAGGTCGCCCTCCTCGATCTGGAACAGCTCGTCGCGCGGCCAGGTCTCGAGGATATTGCGCAGGCGCTTGCCGTTGTGGCTGTCGGGATCCTTGCCGGCCTTGTCCAGCACATGCTCGACCTTGCGGCGGATCAGCGGCACCTCGTGGGCCGGGGTCTCGTAGGCCTCGGCGGTGAACAGGCCGACGAACCGGACCTCGCCCGAGGGCTTGCCGTCGGCGCCGTAGCGGCGCACGCCGACATAGTCCATGTAGCCGCGGCGGTGGACCTTGGAGCGCAGGTTCGACTTGGCCACGACCAGCGGGGCGCCCAGCAACAGGTGGTCGCGCACCTGCGGCGACAGGATCGCCGGCTCGCTCTCGCGGCGCAGGACGGTGCGGGTCTGGTCGCGCAGGACGCCCAGGCTGCCTTCGGGCTGGTAGAGCGGCTCTTCGGCCGCGTAGCCGCCGTCGGCGGTGCGGGGATATTCGTAGACGCGCGCGCCCAGGAACACGAAGTGGTCGCCTTCCAGCCAGTCGAGGAAGTCGACGCCCTCGGCGCGCTCCTCGGCGGGGAGTTCGACCTGGGCGCCGCGCAGCTCTTCGATCGTGCGGCGCATCAGGGCGCGCATGGCGTCGAAGTCGTCGACGGCGCGGTGGGCGTCGGCCAGGGCGTCGCGGACGGCGATCAGCAGGGCCTCTTCGCGGTCGGCGCCGACGGGCTCGAGCCACACCTGGATCAGCGAGCGGCGCTGGCCGGCGAGTTCGACCATCGGGTGGAACATGGCGCGGACCGAGAAGCCGGTCTCGGCGATGGCGCCCATGATCGAATCGACGAGGAAGGGACGGTCGGGCTGGACGATCTCGAGGACGTCGCCGCCCTTGGCGGTGCGCACGCGCAGGGCCAGGGCCTCGTTGGCCGAGCCTTCGGCGAAACGGTAGAGGGCGGCCAGCTCGGCGGCCACGTCGCCGGCTTCGACGCCGGGTAGTTCCTCGGCCGACCAGTCTTCGGACGCCAGCGCCGCGAACTGCGCCTGGGCAGGGGTGAGCGCACCGCCGAAAGCCGTTTCCAGAGCCGCGCTCAGAGCCGTGCCCTGGGCGCTGAACGCCTGTTGGTTCGCCTTGCGGTCACTATCGCCGACCATGGGATTTCCTCGCGAATTTTTGGCGACAACCTAGCCCTTTCCCGTGCGCGTTCAACCGACACGCCCGAGAACCGAACAATATTTTGCCTAAACTGCTGAATTCCGAAGGAAGCGCCACCCACATTTCTATCCGGGCGTCCTGGCCGTGGATTGTTCGGAAACGCTGCTCCGGACACGGAAGCGCCGCCGGTGGGGGGAGACCGGCGGCGCAGGCCCGCCTTGGGGGGCGGCGGGCGTTTTCCGCGTTCGACGCGCCAGGTAAAGCAGGCCGGCGTCGCGCGGGACCGGGATTGGGGGGCTCCCGGTACCAGACCTAGATAGGAGCGCTCCCAAGAAATTTAAGCCCCTTTTTTCGAACTTGGCTTTTTTCTCGCATTTCCCTGTTTGGCGACCCCCGCCGGGCCGTGTCCGGTGGCCCGCTCGCTGGTCGGATCGCCGTCTTCCGACAGCAGGATGGCGATCCAGCGGGTGCCGTCGAACTGGGCCAGGATCAGCATCAGGGCCACGGTCAGGGGCGTGGACAGGAACATGCCGATGCCGCCCCACAGCGCGCCCCAGACGGCCAGCGACAGCAGCACGACGGTGGGGTCCATGTTCAGGCTGTCGCCCTGCATGCGCGGCAGTACGACATTGCCGACCACGAAGAAGATCACCTGCAGCGACCCGGCCAGGATCAGGGCCGGCAGCAGGCTGTGGGGGAACTGCACCAGAGCAAACAGCGGCGGCAGGATGCAGCCGATGGCCCCACCGATGATCGGGATGTAGGCGGCGATGAAGATCAGGAAGGCCCAGAAGAAGGCGTTGTCGAGCCCGACCAGGGCCATCACCGCCCAGGCGGCCACGGCGATCATCAGGCCGGTGACGGTCTGGATCCACAGGTACTGCTCGACCCCGTTGCGGATGCGCTGGAACAGCGCCACCGACTGGTCGCGCTCGGCGTGGTGCGGGAACAGGGCGACGATCTTGCGCGAGAAGCCCCGGCGCGAGGCGATGATGAAGCCCAGATAGATCAGCACCAGCACGGCGTTGGAGGCGAAGTTCTGCAGGCTGCCGGCGATCGCGCCGACATACTGCTGCGGATTGAGCTGGGCGATCAGGTCGTCGAGCGTGGGGGCGACACGCACCCCCACCAGGCCGGCTATCTTGGCGATCACCTCGTTGAGGCGCGGGGCGTAGGCCTTGGCCTGGCCCACGAAGCCCGCGCCGTTCTCGACGACGATCCACACCGAGCCGCCGAACAGCAGGAGCGACAGCACGATGGCCGTCGGCAGGGCCAGCTTCTGCGGGAACTTGGGCACCCGCACCGTCAGCACGCGGGCGAAGCTGTCGATCATTACGGCCAGGAAGATGGCCAGGACCAGCGGCGTGAGGATGCCGCGCATGTAGTAGAGGGCCGCGCCGGCCGCGACCACCGCCAGGAAGACGACGGCGTTTCGGCTGGTGATCGAGGGCGTGAAGGTCGTCATCGACGGGAATCTCTGTTCGCGTAAGTCTTGGGGACCATTGTTCAGCCCAATTGGCGAAGGACAAGGCCGGAGCTAGGCTTAAGCCTCAATCATGTAGGGAAGTTGCGCATGACCCTGGCGATCGGCGAAGGCGAGATTCTGATCGGGCTCGGCGAAGGACCTGTCACTCAGCGGCTGGACCGCTCCAATCGCCACGGCGTGGTGGCCGGCGCCACCGGCACCGGCAAGACGGTGACGCTGCAGGTCATGGCCCAGGCCTTCGCCGACGCGGGCGTGCCGGTGTTCGCCGCCGACGTGAAGGGCGACCTGTCGGGCGTCGCCGCCCTGGGGACGCCCAACGAGAAGATGCAGGCCCGCGCCGCGTCGATGGACATCACCCTGACCCCGGCCGCGCCGCCGACCATCTTCTGGGACCTGTTCGGCGAGAAGGGCCACCCGATCCGCACGACCATCTCGGAGATGGGTCCGCTCTTGCTGTCGCGCCTCTTGGAACTGAACGACGTGCAGGAAGGGGTGCTGACCATCACCTTCCACGTCGCCGACCAGGACGGCCTGCTGCTGCTGGACCTGAAGGATCTCCAGGCGGCGCTGAAGTACGTGGCCGACAACGCCGCCGAGATCGGCACCCAGTACGGCAACGTCTCGGCCGCCACGGTCGGCGCGATCCAGCGCAAGCTGCTGACCCTGCAGACCCAAGGCGCCGAGCACTTCTTCGGCGAGCCGGCCCTGAACCTTTCCGACATCATGCGCACCGACGTGGCCGGGCGCGGCTATGTCAACGTGCTGGCTGCCGACAAGCTGATCCAGTCGCCCAAGCTCTATTCGACCTTCCTGCTGTGGCTGTTGTCGGAGCTGTTCGAAGAGCTGCCCGAGGTGGGCGATCCGGAAAAGCCCAAGCTCGTCTTCTTCTTCGACGAGGCGCACCTGCTGTTCAACGATGCGCCGAAACCCTTGCTCGAGAAGATCGAGCAGGTGGTGCGCCTGATCCGCTCCAAGGGCGTGGGCATCTATTTCGTCACCCAGAACCCGGCCGACATCCCCGACGCGGTGCTGGGCCAGCTGGGCGCGCGCGTCCAGCACGCCCTGCGCGCCTATACCCCCGCCGACCAGAAGGGGCTGAAGGCGGCGGCCCAGTCGTTCCGGGTCAATCCGGCCTTCGACACCGCCGAGACCATCCAGGCCCTGGGCGTGGGCGAGGCCCTGGTCTCGGTGCTCGACGCCAAGGGCGCGCCGTGCGTGGTGCAGAAGACCCTGATCCGCCCGCCGGCCTCGCGCCTGGGCCCGCTGACGCCGGAAGAACGCGCCGCCGCCATCGCCAAGAGCCCGGTGGCCGGCCTCTACGACACCGCCCAGGACCGCGCCTCGGCCTATGAGACCCTGCAGGGCCGCGCCGCCCAGGCCCAGAAGGACGCGGCGGCCGCCGCCAGCGCCGCCGAGGCCGAACGCCAGCGGGCGGCCGAGGAAAAGGTGCGCGAGCGCGAACGGGCCCGGGAAGAGCGCGAAGAGGCCCGCGCCTCTCGCCCCCGCGCCTCGTCCAACCGCCAGGGCATGGCCGAGACCTTCGCCAAGTCGCTGCTGCGGACCGTGGCCAGTCAGGCGGGCCGCGAGATCATGCGCGGTCTGCTGGGGGGTCTGAGCCGAAGGCGGTAGGCGTCCGGAATCCCTCTCTCTAAGAGAGAGGGACCATCTTGGTCCGCCCCCCGACCGCCTCGGCCAGCGCCCTATGCAGCTGCTCGATGCGGAACGGCTTGCGCAGCACCGGCCAGGGCAGGTCTTCGAGCGCGGCGGCCAGGCGGTCGCCGGCGTAGCCGGTGGTCAGCAGGACGGCGGTGCGGGGCGCGCGTTCGGCGACGATGCGGCCCAGCTCCACGCCGCTGACGCCGCCGGGCATGACGAGATCCGACAGCAGGACGTCGAAGTCCGCCTCGGCCTCCAGCCGGGCCAGGGCCGCGCGGCCGTGCTCGGCCGTGACGACGATGCATCCCAGCTCGGTCAGCGCGCCCTCGGTGATGGCCCGGACGCTTGCGTCGTCCTCGACCAGCAGCACCCGCACGCCCGAAAGGTCGGCGATGGGCGCGTCCTCCGACCGTTCCACCGCGACGCCGTCGGCGATGGCGACCGGCAGGTGCAGCGACACCGTCGTGCCCCTGTCCTCCTGGCTGTCGATGGTCACCGCCCCGCCGCACTGGCGCACGAAGCCATAGACCTGGGCCAGGCCCAGGCCCGTGCCCTTGCCGACCTCCTTGGTGGTGAAGAACGGCTCGAACACCCGGCCCAGCACCTCGGGCGACATGCCGTGGCCGGTGTCGGACACCGCCACGCGCACATAGTCGCCGGCCGGGGCCTCGCCCGCCTGGCCGTCCTCCAGCCGCTCGGCCGCGACCTCGACGGTGATGGTCCCATGGTCGGGCGTGGCGTCGACGGCGTTGACGACGAGATTGAGCAGGGCGGCCTCGAACTGGGCGGCGTCGACGCGACTGGAGCCGGCCTCGCGGTCGGCGCGGACCTCCAGGCTCTTGGCGTCGCCGACGGCGCGACGGACCAGGGGCTCGACCTGAAGGATCAGGCCGGCGATGTCGACGACCTCCAGCTTCAGCTCCTGGCTGCGCGAGAAGGCCAGGAGCTGGCGGGTCAGGCGCTCGCCGCGCTGGCCGGCGGCCAGGGCCGCCTCGCCCAGGCGGCGCACGCGGGCCACGTCGTCGGGGCGCTTGAGGATCATGTCGAGCCCGCCGACCATCACCGTCAGCAGGTTGTTGAAGTCGTGGGCGACGCCGCCGGTCAGCCGGCCGACGGTCTCCAGCCGCTGGGACTGGGCAAGCGCGGCCTCGGTCTTGGCGCGCTCGGCGATGCTGGCCTCCAGGGCGGCGGTGCGCTCGGCCACGCGGTCTTCCAGTTCGAGCGTGGTCTCCACGACCTCGGTGTTGTCGAAGCAGCTGCCGATATAGCCCTGGAACTGGCCGTAGGCGTCGTGGCGCGGGGCGCCGGCGCTGCTGATCCAGCGCCAGGCGCCGTCGGCCCGGCGCAGGCGGAAGGCGGCGCGGAACGGGCGGCGGGCCGCGATGGCGGCGGCCGCCTCGGTCTCGGCGGCGTCCAGGTCGTCGGGGTGGACGCCGGCCGCCCAGCCGCGCCCCAGCTCCTCGTCCATGCTGCGGCCGGTGAACTTCAGCCAGGCGTCGTTGAACCAGATGCAGGCCCCGTCCACGCCCGAGATCCAGATCATCACCGGGGCGGCGTTGGCCACGCCGCGGAACTGCTCCTCGCTGGTGCGCAGGGCCGCCTGGGCCCGGCGCTCGCGGGTCACGTCGCGAAAGGTCACCGCCAGGCCCTCGGTGATGCGCACGCCGCTGGAGCGCACCCAGTGCTCCTCGCCGTCGATCACCCGGCGCACTTCGAGATCGTCAGGACCGCCCTCGTCGAGCAGGCGGGTCAGGCGCTCGATCATCTGCTGGCCGGTCTCGTCGCGGAAGACGTCGCGCACCCGGCGGCCGATCAGGGTGGAGACGCCGCGCGGCCGCAGGGCCTGGGCGGCGGGGTTGGCGTAGGTCCAGCGGAAGTCGGCGACCTGGCCCCCCCGCCGCACCGGTTCCAGGATCACGAAGGCGTCGAGCGAGGCGTCCTGGGCGATGCGGAACCGCTCCTCGGCGGCCAGGCCGCTGCGTACGGCCAGCCGCAGGGCGGCGACGAACAGCACGATCAGGCCGCTGCTCAAGCCGAAGGTGGCCAGCTGCGCGGCCTGGGGGGTGTCGAGGGGGCCGCTCATCCACAGCAGGCGGACGATCAGGGCGCTGGCCACCACCGAGGCCAGGCCCGCCCACAGCCCGCCGACCAGGGCGGCCAGCATGACGGCGACGAAGAACGGCGGGAAGTTGCTGGGGTGGTCGGTCAGGTTGGCCGCGCCGAAGCGGGCGGCCACGGCCAGGCCCACGGCCGCGCCGGCCAGACAGAACCGAAGAATCGGGCGATCGACCGACGATGCGAACCGGATCGTCGTCCGACTGAGAAACTGGCCCATTACGCTAGCCCCGCGTCACCAGGCGCACCCCCGCCGGCGACGCTGATGCTAACGCCGGCGAACGGCAGAGGTTCCCGCGCAGGTTGCCCGAATCAGGCCGCACCGCGAGTCTTGGTTTCGATCGTGATCGGGGCCGGAACACTGGCCAGGGTCCAGGCCGACAGGCTGTCGATCGGGCCAGGACGGCCGATGGCGTAGCCTTGTAGCTCGGCGCAGGACTCGCCGCGCAGGAAGTCGATCTGCTCCTGGGTCTCGACGCCCTCGGCCACGACCGGGATCTCCAGGCTGCGACCCAGGCCCAGCACGGCGCGCACGATGACGGTGGCGCGGTCGTGGCGATGGATGTTCTCGACGAAGCTCTTGTCGATCTTGATCTTGTCGAACGGGAACGACTGAAGCGTCGACAGCGACGAGAAGCCGGTGCCGAAGTCGTCCATGGCGATGCGAACGCCCAGGGCTTTCAGACGGCGCAGGTTGTCGAGCGCGCGCTGGTAGTCCTTGAACAGGGCGCTTTCGGTGATCTCCAGCTCCAGGCGCGAGGGCGACAGGCCGGTGGCGATCAGCACTTCGTGCACCAGGGTCGGCAGGTTGGGCTGGTTCAGTTGCAGCGGCGACAGGTTGACGGCGATGCGCAGCGGGCGGTCCCAGCTGGCGGCGTCGGCGCAGGCGCGGCGCAGGACCCATTCGCCCAGCTGGGTGATCAGGCCGTTCTCCTCGGCCACCGGAATGAAGTCGAGCGGCGGGACCATGCCGCGCACCGGGTGCTTCCAGCGGACCAGGGCCTCGAAGCCGCAGACCTCGCCGTCGGCGGCGCGGGCCAGGGGCTGGTAGAACACCACCAGCTCCTCGTCGGTGATGGCCTGGCGCAGCTCGCGGGCCAGGGTGCGACGTTCACGGATGGTCTCGTCCATCTCGCGCTTGAAGAAGCGATAGACGCCGCGGCCGCTTTCCTTGGCGCGGTAGAGGGCCATGTCGGCGTTGGCCAGCAGGGCCTCGGCGGTGCGGCCGTCGTCGGGGAACAGCGAGACGCCCAGGCTGGCGCCCATGGCCAGGTCCTGGCCCTCGTAGACGGCCGGGGTCGACAGCTGCTCGAGCACGCGGCCGGCCAGTTCGGCGGCGGCGGCCGGCTGGTCGCCGGCGGCGATCTGCACCAGGATGAATTCGTCGCCGCCCAGGCGCGCGGCGAAGGACGGGGCGGTGACCGAGTCCTGCAGGCGGCGGGCGGCCTCGACCAGCAGGGCGTCGCCGGCCAGGTGGCCGTGCAGGTCGTTGGCTTCCTTGAAGTGGTCCAGGTCGATGCAGACCAGCGACAGGGTCTCGCCGGACGCCTCGACGCGCTCAAGGGCGGCGGCCAGGCGGGCCTGCAGCGAGTTGCGGTTGGGAAGCCCCGTGAGGCCGTCGTGTTCGGCCAGGTAGCGGATCTTCTCCTCGGCCGAGCGGCGCTCGCGCAGGTCGCGGATGGCCAGCACGGTCAGGCCCGAGGTCTCGGTGCGGGCGCCGTCGTCCATCAGGCGCGAGAACACCTCGACCGGAATGGCGCGGCCGCCTTCGAGCGGCTGGAGAAGCCCTTCGCGGCGGACGCCCTCACGGGCCGGTTCCTTGCCGTCGAAGGTCAGCATGGCGGTGTAGAGCGGCTTGCCGACCAGCTCGTCCAGCGACGCGCCGGCCAGTTCGCAGAAGGCGGCGTTGGCGTCGTTGATGCGGCCGTCCTGGACCACGACGATGCCTTCGTAGGCGGCGTTGGCCAGGCGGCGGATGCGGTCCAGCGCCGAGCGGCTGGTCGAGGACTCGATGGTCACCGCGCCCAGGCCGCCCAGGATGATCAGGCCGGTGATGGCGGTCACCGCCAGGGTCAGCATGGCGCCCGACAGCAGCTGCTCGGGCACGACGACATTGACGTCGGGCATGATCGTCACGGCGCCCATGCCGGTGAAGTGCAGGCCGCAGACGCCCAGCGTCAGCACCGTGCCGCCGATCAGCTGCTTGGTCAGCGAGCGGGCGCGACCGGCGATGACCAGGGCGATGGCCGAGAAGGACACGCCGATGACGACCGAAGCGGCGACGGTGGCCTGCTCCCAGAGCACGTAGCCCTGGGTCACGAAGGCCGACATGCCGGTATAGTGCATCGCGCCGATGCCCAGGCCCAGCAGCAGGCCGCCGGCGCAGTCGTTGGTGCGGGTGCGCTCGGCCGAGGCCACGGCGAAGCCGGCGGCCATGAACAGCACCGCGATCATCAGCGACAGCAGGGTGCCGGCCGGGCTGTAGCCGGTCTTGAGGCCCGGGTCGTAGGCGACCATGGCGATGAAGTGGGTGGCCCAGACGCCCGAGCCGGCGACCAGGCCGGTCAGCAGCAGCCAGGCCCCGCGGACCAGGCCGCGCGCGCCGCGCAGGCGTGAAAAGAGCCGGAACGCCGTGAAACAGGCGGCGAAGCAGACGAGGCCGGCGACAAGCACGAGCCTGAAGTCATGCTGCCCCGTCAGGCAGGTCAGAACCTTCAGCAAAGGCGTTCCCCCAGAGTGGTACGGCGCCACTCTGTGCGGAAAGATACAAAAAATGGTTTCTATTACGCGGCCAGGTAGTCGAAAGCGCGACCTATCGCCGCGCGCCGTGATGAATCGAACCTTAACGCCGCCGACGCCGCGAAAAACGCGGCGCCTGCATTTGAGCTCTTAGAAGAAGCGCTCGCCGATACGCACCGTGTCGCCCGGCGCGACCTGGGTCGACGGGGTCAGGCTCATCTTGGTCTCTTTCTCTTCGCCCAGACGCTTGATGAAGACCTTGTTCTTGTCGGCCCGGTAGGTGTAGCCGCCGGCGGTGGCCACGGCGTTCTGGACGGTCAGGCCCGAGGTGTAGGGATAGGTGCCCGGCTTGCTGACCTCGCCCAGGATGTAGAACGGGCGGAAGTTCAGCACTTCGGCGCTGACGCGCGGCTGCTTCAGGTAGCCGTTGCGCAGGGCGGTCTCGACCGTCTCCTGGAACTGGCGGACGCTGAGCCCGGCGGCCTTGACCTCGCCCAGCAACGGCAGGGACACCAGGCCCGAACCGGTGACGTAGAACTCGCCCGACAGGGTGGGTTCGCCGAAGACGGTGACGCGGATCTTGTCGCCCGAACCCAGCTGGTAGTCGGGATCGACCGGGGCGGCGGGCGCGGCCGTGGACGGCGCGACGGGCGCGGTTTGCGGCGCCGCAGCAGCGGCGGCGGGAGGCGGCGGAGGAGTGTCCTGAGCCTGGGCGATCGGCGCGGCCGCAGCGAGGGCCAGGCAGATCGAAGCCGCCCGAATAAGGCGTCGAACGGTAATCATTCTCGTCACGTCTCTCGGCTGCATCCCTCCCTGGTCTCATCGCATGGAGACCCGGGCGTCACAAGCTTCACCCCGGAACGGGACGTCGTTTTCGCGCTTGCAGCATGACCGGGGCGCCCTGCCCCACCCGGACGGCGGTCAGAACGCCCGTCGCATAGGCTCCGGTGTCGACATTGATCCGGTCACGGCCCAGGAACGGCTCTTCGTCGGGGGTGTGGCCGTGGACGACGACCATGCCCAGGCCGTGCGGCTGGTGCAGGAAATCGCCGCGGATCCACAACAGGTCCTGCGGGTCCTGCTCGGCCAGGGACCGGCCCGGACGCACGCCGGCGTGGACGAACAGATAGTCGCCATAGGCCGCGGTCAGCTCCAGCTGGCGCAGGAAGTTCAGGTGGCGCAGGGGCAGGTTGCGCTGGAACTGCTCCTGGGCCGCGCGCCAAGCCTCGGGGTCACGCCCCACCGGCCGCGCCACGCCGTAGGAAGCCAGGGTCTCGCCGCCGCCGAACTCGGTCCAGACCGGGCCGCCCTCGGGACTGTCGAGGAATTGCAGCAGGGTCTGCTCGTGATTGCCCATCAGGGCGCGGACCTCGAAGCCCGAAGGCCCGCCCGAGGCGGCCTTGAGGGCGGCGATGCGCTCGATCACCCCGGCCGAGTCCGGACCGCGGTCGACATAGTCGCCGACGAACACGATCACCGGCCGGTCCTGGCGGCCAAGCGCGGCGAAATCGGCCGCCACGGCGTCGAGCAGCTGGTCCAGCAGGTCGAGACGGCCATGGATGTCGCCGACGCCGTAAACCACTCGGCCGTCGGCGGAGGCCGTTTGCGACTTGGATCGGGACTTGGGACGCAGGAAGCCGAAGACCATGGACCTGAAGAGGATGGAGAAGGACGAAACAGGGTCGATTGTCAAAATGCCTTAGGCGCAAGGCCCCTTCAACCGCTGCCACGCATATTTACGATAAATAAACCGATATTTTCGAGATCAATTTAACCCTGAATATTCATTGCCCATTACCAATAACGTCAAATAAACCAGATTGGTTAGACGTTAAAAAACCAACTATTTTGACCTCGAATTCAATGGATATTCCGATGATGAGCTCACGAACTTCGCGAGCCCGTCATGAAGATCACCGCCTTTCTCGGAACCGCCATCGCCAGCCTTGGGCTGATGGCCGCCGCCCCGGCCCTGGCCGGGCCGGCGCCGGCGTTCATGCCGATGGGCGCGCCGGCCGCCGCCCCGCCCGGGTTCACCGACCTTTGCCAGCGCGACCTGGACAGCTGCGGCGCGGCCGCGCACGAGATCGCGGCCCTGACCGGCCAGGCGCCGCAGGCGGCGCTCCAGGCCGGCATCGCCACCTCGTCGACCTCGACCGCCTGGAGCGGGGGCCGCCGCCTGACCTTCGCCGCCCAGGCCCAGGCGATCGCCGCCGAAACCGACGCTGAAGACGAAGACGCGGTCGCCGCCCTGACAGTGGAAACCCTTCAAGCCCTGCGCCTGGACACCGCCTTCGCCCTGGTCTCGCCGGAAGCGGCGATGGCCGCCGCCCTGTCGCCGAACACGACCCGGACGGTCGGCCTGGCCTCGGCCGAGGGTGAGCTTCCGCGCCTGTCGCGCGACCAGATGAAGCTGCTCAACGACATCAATCGCCGCGTTAATCGCGAGGTGCAGAAGGCCGACGACTTCGATCTCTACGGCATGATCGAGTATTGGAGCCTGCCGCGCGTGATCGACGGCAAGATGTACGGCGACTGCGAGGACTACGCCCTGGAAAAGCGCCGCCGCCTGATCGAGGCCGGCGTGCCGGCCGCAGCCCTGTCGATGGCCGTGGCGGTCACCGCCCGCGGCGAAAGCCACGCCGTGCTGGTGGTGGCGATGGAGCAGGGCGACTGGGTGCTCGACAACCTGACCCCCTGGGCCACGCCCTGGAGCGAGCTGAACTATCGCTGGATCGAGCGCCAGGCCCCCGGCTCGGCCGCCTGGGTGACGATCGGCTGATCACCGCCCCCCATGTAAGTAAAAAGGCCCCGCTTCGAGCAGAAGCGGGGCCTTTTCAGTATTCGAACAATACTGCCTGCCTAGTAGGCGTTCTCGGCCATCAGCAGGTGCGGCACCGTCAGCAGCAGGATGCGGATGTCGCTCATCAGCGACCAGCCGTCGATATAGGCGATGTCGGCCTTGATGCGGGCCGCCATGTCCTCGACGTCGGTCGTGCCGCCGCGCAGGCCGCGGATCTGGGCCAGGCCCGTGAGGCCCGGCTTGGCCTGGAAGCGCATGTTGTAGGTCGAGATCAGCGCGCCGTAATAGGCGTCGTGCGCCATGGCGTGCGGACGCGGGCCCACCAGCGACATGTCGCCCTTCAGCACGTTGAGCAGCTGGGGCAGCTCGTCGATGCTGGTGGTGCGCAACAGCTTGCCGGACTTGGTGATGCGGTCGTCGTCGCGACGGGCCTGGGTGACCTTGTCGCCGTTCTCCTCGCATCGCATCGAGCGCAGCTTGTAGATGGTGAAGGTTCGACCGTTCAGGCCGCCCCGCGTCTGGCGGAACAGCACGGGTCCGGGCGACTCCAACTTAATCCAGAGCGCCGCGAGCAAAAGCACGGGCGCAAAGAAGATCAAGGCAAGGGCAGCAACGACGACGTCGATGAAGCGCTTGCCGGGATCCACGGCGACACGAGCAAGAATCTCGCCCGCGACGGCGTTCATGGTTTCGGTGTTCGAGCTTCCGCTCACAGCGTAACCCCCTATCCCACGACACACAAAAAGGAACGAAGCCACCCCACTTCGTCTCTAACTACCTAATGCAACTCTCCGACGACGTCGCGCGGAAACTGATACTTAACCATAAAATACAGTCATTTTGCGTAAACCCTGTTCCTTCACTAGGGCTTAGGGGTGAAAAGCTAAGCTTAGATTCGCGCAGATGACGAAGCTGCGCTGAAGGGGCCTTGAGTTTCATGCCGCACGCCGACATCTCGCTGAGCAACGTCGCCGACGCCATTCCGGTCGCCACGCGCCGCCTGCCGCGGGCCGTCGGCCTGGGTCTGGCCGCCCTGGTCTCGGCCGGCCTGTGGCTGGGCGCCGTGGAACTTTTCCGCGCCCTCATCTGATCGGCCGCCGCGGTCACGACTGCCTCAGCCGCAGCACGGTCAGCTGCAAGGCCAGCCCGACCCGGCCCGCCGGGTTGCGGATCTCGTTGGCCAGCCGCACCATTTCCTTCCGCTTCCAGTCGGCGCGACGCCATTCGACGCTGAGCTGTTCGATCGTCTGCGTCCGCGCCGTCGGCGTCAGCCGGTCCCAACGCTCGTAGGCGAACCGCGTCCGGGCGTTGAACAGGCTGGTCTGCAACGGCGCCACCGTGAACGAGCGCTCCAGCGCCAGGGCCGAGGGCCCGTCGAGGCCCGCCGCGGCGTCGACCGCCGCCCGACGCAGCCAGGCCGAACCCGACCCTGGCCGTGACGCTAGCTCTCGGCGGCTGAGACCGTCGAGGCGCGCCAGCTCCGTCTTCGGAAGATCCTTGCGCGCCAGGCCGCGCTCGATGCTCGTCGCCAGGGCGTCGGCCGGCGCGGTGGGCCAGGCCGACAGATCGCCGCCGACCTTGGCCGCCAGCAGCGGACCAGCCATCAGCACGGCGACCAGCGTGCAGGCGCCGCCGCCGGCCAGGGCCAGGCGAGCCGGCGCGCGATCGGGCCTGGCGCCGCGCGTCTCGCCGCGAGGCGAGACCAGGCCGCCCAGCGCGCCCAGGCCCAGGGTGACCAGGGCCTGGATGGCCGGAACCTGAAGCGCGAAGTCCGACAGGCCGTGGATCAGGAACACCGCCGCCGCGCAGACCGCGCCCCGCGCCCAGATCCCCACCGCGCCCGGGCCGAACGCGGCGCGGACCACCGGGACCAGACGCTCGCCCAGCAGGGCGGCCATCAGCAAGGCCCCGACGACGCCTGCCTCTTCCAGCCACTGGACATAGAGGTTGTGCACGGCGCGCACATTGTGCAGCTCGCGCAGGGCCGCCTCGGTCATCAGCATCTGGTTGACCGACGGAAACGAGCCCAGGCCGTAGCCGAACCAGGGCGAAGACAGGAAAGCCCGCCAGTGCGGGGCGATGATCTGCCGGCGGATGTCGAGGTCCTGCTGGGCAAGATCGAAGCGCTCGACCACCAGGCCCGCGCCGTTCAGGCCCAGGGCGACCACCAGCAGCACGGCCGCGCCGCCGATGAAAAGCACGCCGCCGCGCGTCATCCGGCGGCCGGCGAAGACCTGCCAGACCGTGAACATCGCGGCGCCGATCGCGCCGGCGATCAGGCCGCCGCGCGAGGCGGTCATCAGCAGGCAGACGACCAGCAGGGCCACTAGGCCGGCCAGGGCGACGGCGCGCGGATCGCCCTTCTTCAGCGCAGCCGAGCCGCCCCGGCGCAGGCGCTGGGCCAGGGCCGCCGCGGCCATCACGGCGCCGGCGGCGAAGACGGTGGCGGCGCTGTTGGGCCCCAGCAGGGTGGCGGCCATACGGCCCTCGCCGCGCAGGCCGACGTGGTGCACGAGGGCGCCGGCGGCGTAGATCCCCAGACCCCACAGCATGAAGGCCAGCAGCCGGCGGCCGCGCGTCTGCGAGGCGGCGACCACCCGGGCGGCGACATAGAGGCAGAACAGGCCCAGGAGGTTCAGGACGTTGAGCAGCACCGCCGAGCGGTCAAGGGTCGAGGCGCCTGGGCCGTCGGGCAGGAAGGTCCAGACCGGGTGCGGACCGTCGGGGCTCCACGGCGTCAGGGGGACCAGGACCGCGACCAGCAGCAGGCCGGCCAGCACGGCCGGAACCGTCCAGCCGCCCAGCCGGGCCAGATCGCGGCGGGCCCAGCTGCAGGCGGCCAGCAGGATGACCAGGGACAGGGCGTAGAGCCCGGCGAACACGGCCGCCACGGCCGTGTCGCTGGCGCCGAAGGCCAGGACGGCGCCGAAGACCAGAGCCGTCAGCCCCGCGCAGGCGGCGGTTTCGGACCCCGCGAGCCGCCGGGTCCGACGCCCGTCAGTCCGCATAGTACTTGCGGTAGCTCTTGTAGTAGTAGCCCGCGTCGCCGTAGCCGTAGCGGGACTGGGCCTTGAGATCCATCTGGGTCAGGGCCACGCCGGCCAGGAACACGCCGCGGCCTTGCAGCAGCGACAGGGCCGAGGTGATGGCCTTGACCGGGGTGCGCTTCCAGCGGGCCAGCATGACCACGGCGTCGGCGTGCGGCGCCAGGATGCGGGTGTCGGCGATGGCCAGCAGCGGGGCGGTGTCGAGCAGAACCACGTCGAAGCGCTGGCGCAGCTCGGCCAGCAGGCGCTGGAAGGCGGCCGAGCCGAAGACGTCGCGGGGCGTGTAGGCCGACTTGGTCAGCGGCAGGACGCGGGCCCCGCTTTCATCGGCGTAGAGCGCCTCTTCCAGCGTGGCCGCGCCGTTCAGCACCTCGATCAGGCCGACCGTCGGGGCGGTGGGCAGGAAGCGGTTGATGGCGCCCTGGCGCAGGTCGCAGTCGACGACCACGACATTGGCGCCCGAGGCGGCCAGGGTGCGACCCAGCGAGAAGGTGGTGGTGGTCTTGCCCTCGCCCGGCAGCGATGAAGTGACGGCGATCACCTTGACCGTCTCGCCGACCTTGGAGAACAGGATCGCCGCCCGCAGCTTGCGCAGGCTCTCGGCGAAGCTGGAGAGCGGCTTGTTCAGCAGGTAGTCGGGCGGGGCCAGGCCGCGGGCGGCGCGGGCGTCGTCCAGGGTGGAGCTGAGCAGCGGCACCGAGCCCAGATAGGGCACGCCCAGGCGGCGCTCGACCTCGTCCTCGGTGAACAGGCCCGCCATCAGGATCTCGGCCAGCACCACGGCCGCGCCGCCGGCGCCGAGCGCGGCGACCAGGCCCAGGATCAGGTTGACCGAGGGCTTGGGTTCGCTGGGCTTGCTGGGGATCGTCGCGCGCGACAGCACGCGGGCGTCGGGCTGCTCGATGCCCTGCTGGGTGGTGGTCTGCTTGAAGCGACCGAGCAGGGACTCATACAGGGTGCGGACGGACTCGGCCTTCCGCTCCAGCTCGGCCAGGCGAATGCTGGCGCGGTTGTTGCCGGCCAGAGTTCCGCGGGCGGCGCCGACGCTGCCGGCCACCGAGCCGGTGCGCTGGCGCGAGATCTGGGCCTGGGCCTCGAGGTTGGAGATGATGCGCTTGATCTCGGCCTGGATCTGGGCGTCGATGTCCGACAGCTCGCGACGGGCCTTGATCAGGTCGGGCCAGCGCTCGTCGTAGCGCTCGGCCATCGAATTGACCTGGGCGCTCTTCTCGGCGCGCTGCTTGCGCAGCTGCTGGATGACCGGCGAGCTCATCGTCTCGCCCAGGTCCTCGCCGTTGCTGCCGCGGGCCAGCTGGTTGCGGGCGATATTGAGGCGGGCGTCGGTCTCGGCCTGTTCGGCGCGGGCCGTGGCCAGCTGCTGGTTCAGGCCTGAGATCTCCTGCTCGGTCAGGGTCGCGCCCTGGGCGCTGAGCAGGTTGTTGGCGATCTTGTACTGCTGGACGTCGGCCTCGGCCTGCTGCAGCTGGCCGCGCAGGTCGGCGACGCGGGTGTCGAGCCAGCTGTTGGCCTGCTTGGTGGCCTCGAACTTGGCCTCCAGCTGTTCGGTCAGGTAGAGGTCGGCGAAGGCGTTGGCCAGGCGGGCGGCCTGGGCCGGATCCTCGTGCGTGTACTGCACGGTGATCAGGTAGGTGACGCCCGAGCGGCGGACGTTGAGGCCGCTGAGCACACGGTCGACGATGCGCTCGCGTAGGCGCTGGGCCACGACCGGATCGTTGGCGGCGGTCGGCGCGACCGTCTTCTTCAGGAAGGGGAACCAGGCCTTGACGCCCTTCGCCCCGGCGAGGCTGGGGTTGTAGTACGGATCCTGGTCCAGCTTGAGCTGGTCGACCACGCGGCCGGCCAGCGACCGCGAGCGCAGCACCTCGACCTCGGTGTCGACCACGGCGCTGTCGGCGGGCAGGCCCGACAGCACGGCGTTCATGTCCGGGGTCACCTGTTCCTGGCGCACGTCGATCATGACCTGGGCCTGGGTCGAGTAGCGCGGGGTCTCCTGAAGCGTGAACAGCACCACGGCGACGAAGACCGCCAGGGCCACCGCCGCGAACAGCCGGAGCCTGCGCCGGAAGATCGCGATGATGACGTTGAGGTCAAACGCGGGCGCCGCGGCGTCGGACGCCGCAGCGATCGGGGTCTCGAAGGTCGAGCCGTCCATGATGCGCACTCTCAGTGGTCGATGCCCTCCCGCTAGAGGAGGGTCGCGACCTTTTTGGACTAGAATTGCAGGGCGAGCGAAGCGGCCAGCTTATTGTCGGTGAAGCTTCGCGCCGCATTGGCGCCTTCAGACTTCTGCTTCAGGTAAGTGTAGGTCAGGAAAACCCCGACACGACGGTTCATCAGATACGAGACCGAAGCCTTGGCGCCGCTGCGCTTGTCTTCGCGATCGATGCCTTCGTAATCGTCATTGCCGAAATTGGCCTGACCCGACAGTAGCACGTTGCGCAGCAGCTCGTGATCAACGGCGACCGAACCGGTGGTCGCCACGAAGCCCTGGGAGCCGGCGACGACGGATTCGTCGATGTTTCGGGTGGCGTTGAAGGTCACCGTGGTCAGCTCGGTGGGGAACCACTCGACCTTGGTCTTGGTGCTGAAGCCGGTGATGTCGCTGACCTGGCGGCCGTTGACGACGAAGTTGTCGTAGGTCTGCTTCATGTAGCCGGCGTCGACCTGGCCGCGAACGGCCTGGGCCAGTTCGAAGTCGACGCCCGCCGACAGGATGTAGCCGTCAGAGTCGCGCGCCGAGTCCGTGTCGTAGCGGCGCGAGTCGCCGGTCAGCGAGACGTAGAAGGCGGTGTCGGGGCTGACGGCGTAGTCGGCCTTGACGCCGTAGCGGTACTGGTCGCGGTCGCGGAAATCCTGGTCAAGCTCGCCGGCGATGTTGCGGCCGTCCTCGTAGTCGTAGGACTTGCTGCTGAGGTCGCCGGTCAGGCGCAGGCGGTTGAATTCCTTCACCCCGGTCAGGGCGGCGGTGACCAGTTCGTACTGGATCGGGGCCAGGGCGGCGACCGGCGAGGTCGGGGCCGAGCGCGGCTCGGTCAGCTTCTGGTACTGCAGGCCGCCGGAGATGAACGAGCCGCGGACCACGTCGAGCTTGCCGTTGAGGCCGAGGGTGTATTCCTCGTTGTCTTCCGTGCCCTTGTCCGAATAGCGGTTGATCGAGCTCGAGGCGAAGGCGCTGAGCGAGTGGCGCGACCAGTCCGAGCGCAGGGCGATTTCCGGCTTCACGCGCCAGATGGTGTCGGACGTCTCGTCAGTGGCGACGGCGTAGATGTTGTCGTCGTGCTCGAGGTCCACCGTCAGGCGCGGATAGGCGATGAAGGCGCCCAGGCGCACGCCGGCCGCTTCATAGTCGGGGCGCGGCCGCTGGCGCACGCTGGTGTGCTTGTCGCGCTTGAAGCTGGACGCGTCGCTCTGTGCAAAGGCGATCTGCGGCGCAGCCGCGACGAGAACAGCCGCGATCGCGGCCGAGGCGAGTATCTTCATGGTCTATCCCCAGTTCGGCGACTTCGATCGCCCTCGGAAACCCGACACAAACAAAAAAGGGATCCGGCGCCGGACATCCCGGCGCAGGTCTAACGCGTAGTAGAGTCTTAGGTGCCGCAGTAGTCGGCGGTCACGCCCGCGCACGGGTCGTAGGCCGCCGGCGGCGCGGCGCCGTCGCCACCGCCGCCGGTCGAGCCCGACAGGCTGACCAGGACGCTGACCGAGCCGCCGGCGGTCGAGGAGGTGACCGTGGCGGTTTGGCCGGTGGCCTTCAGCTGGGCGACGACGGCGGGAGCGTTGGCCACGGTGGCGGCCATGCCCGGCGCGACGGCGGCGGCGACCTTGAGGGCCACGCCGGCGCTGATGACGTTGGAGGCCACGGCCTGGATCAGGGCGGCGGCGATCACTTCGGGCGAAGCGCCGCTGGCGGCCAGGGCCGCGGCGACCGAGGCCTGGACGGCCTCGAGCTTGGCGTCCGGGGTCTTGGCCGCGAAGCTGGGATCGGCGGCGGCCGAGCGGGCGGCGGCGGCGATCACGGCCTGCAGCGAGGCCGCGCTGGGCGGCGCGGTCGAGGCCGGCGTGGCGCCGCCCTGGACGGCGGCGGCGGTCGACACGAAGGGCGCGACAGCGAGGGCCAGGCCCGCGACGATTGCGCCTACGAAACGCGATGACATGGCTTACCCCCTGTTAAGAATTCGAGCACCCTATAAGCCCCCGATCCCGGGTATTCCAGCCCTAAAACTATTATAAGCGTTAATCGAAGCGCTCAGACTTGCGACTTTGCACATAAGCGGCACAGTTTCGTGACCGTCTGCTTGGGATCAGATCAATTCTTACGACACGAGCATGACATAGGCGGCGATCGCCCGACCCGCGCACGATCTATCCTCTCGCACGAATATTTCCGGCGCCGACGACCGGACGCCTTCATCACCTGACAAGCTTCGCCATTAGCAAGCTCGACAGTGAAACTGTCCGATTCAACCTTGGGTTATACTCAAGCGGTCGTTTGATCAGCTTGCGGATTCAACGACGACGGCGCGTCAATCGTCGGAATTCTCGCCGCAGGGGTCGTTCGAGGCTGGGCCAGATCAGCAGACCGACCAGGACGGCGATGACGGCGGCGGCGAACAGCAAGCTTCCACTCCAGGCTGAGACCACCCTACAACCTGCACGTGACTGTTTGTTTGAAATCCGCCGCGCGTGCGATGTCGCCCAGCATTTTCGCGCCGGCGCCCAAGGCGCATGCACCCGACGGCTTGTCTCGCGCCCGCGATTGGCCGATTAGCGGGCGGAAGGTTCGGATCCGCCGGCCGCCCCCATCCGTGGAAAGAGGACATCCATGCGCGTAGCGATGATTGGCACGGGCTATGTGGGCCTGGTGTCGGGGGCGTGCTTTGCGGACTTCGGTCACGTGGTGACGTGCATCGACAAGGATCCGCGCAAGATCTC
>NZ_PJRS01000047.1 GCF_002858925.1 Caulobacter zeae | reverse complement strand
CATGGCCACCCTGACCTATTTCGGCCTGCCCGAGGCCTGGATCGCCCTGGTCCTCGGCGTCGACCACCTGCTCGACATGGGCCGCTCGGCCACCAACGTCGTCGGCAACTCGGTGGCCGCCGCCGTCGTCGCCAAGTGGGAGGGCGAGCTGGACGAGGTGGATCCCGAACTGGCCAAGGCTTCGGCCTGATCCTCTTCGCCATCGGAACAGGAAGGGCGGGACCTCGCGGTCCCGCCCTTTTCTCTTGAGCGCTCGCGAAGCCCCCTACTTTACCGTCTTGTCGACCGTCTCCCGCGTCACCGCGTGATAGAGCGGCCGGCTCTGCGCGTAGATGCGCCTGGCGATCGACTGGCCCCAGTCGCCCTGGCCCCACAGCGACACGAACAGAGGCGCGACGAACTTGCGGCGGCCCTGGCCGGTCAGGAACTGCTCCAGCGACGGCACGGCCGGCTCGTAGCGGTTGGCCACGGCCAGTTGCAGCCAGGCGAAGCGGATCTCGCTGTTGCCCTGGGCCGACAGGCCGAAGGCCGTATCGGCGGCGGCCAGGCGCTCGGCCGACAGCTGCCGCGGCAGGCTGCCGACGAAGCGCACGCGCTCGGCCGTGCTCCAGGCCTTCCAGGCGTCGAGCGGCGCGGCGCCGCCGGCCGCGAAGGCCTTGGCCTGGGCGTCGACGGCCTCGAAGGCCTTGGACTGCACGTGGACGGCGTTCTCGGGCAGGCCCGGCTGGTAGACCCAGCCCTGGACGTCGATCTTCCGCTCCAGCGCCTTGTCGCCCTTGAACAGGTGCGTGCGCAGGTCGGCGATGAAGCCCTCGGCGGTCTGCGGCTGGAAGGCGTGGCGATCGAAATAGCCGCGCAGATAGGCGTCCCAGCGCTCGCGGCCGACCTCCTTCTCGATGGTGCGCAGGAAGGCCGCGCCCTTCTCGTAGGGGATGTCGGTCATGCCGTCGTCGGGATCGCGGCCGGTCAGGTCGATGTGCAGGCGGGTGTCGGGGCCGGTCGGGCCGCCGGCCTCGTCGATCGCCCGGTGCAGGTCGGTCCAGCCGAGGTCGGCCAGCATGGCGGCCGTGTCCTTGCCGTACAGGGACTCCATGATCCGGTTCTCGAAATAGACCGTGAAGCCCTCGTTGAGCCAGAAGTCGGCCCAGGTGGCGTTGGTGACGAGGTTGCCCGACCACGAGTGCGCCAGCTCGTGCGCCACCAGGCTGACCAGCGAGCGGTCGCCGGCGATGATGGTGGGCGTGGCGAAGGTCAGGCGCGGGTTCTCCATGCCGCCGAACGGGAACGACGGCGGCAGCACCAGGAGGTCGTAGCGGCCCCAGCGATAGGGGCCGTAGAGCTTCTCGGCGGCCTCGACCATCTTCTCGACGTCGGCCAGTTCCCAGGCGGTGGCCTTCATCACCGACGGCTCGGTGTAGACGCCGGTGCGCTGGCCCAGCGGCTGGAACGTCAGGTCGCCGATGGCGATGGCGATCAGGTAGGGCGCGACCGGCTTGTCCATCCTGAAGCGGTAGGCGCGGCCGCCGGCGACGGGCTCGCCGTCCGGGGTCAGCTGTTCGGCGCTCATCACCGCCTTCAGGCCCTCGGGCGCGACGATGCGGGCGGTCCAGGTCTGGCGAACGCCCGGGCTGTCCTGGGTAGGGATCCAGGTGCGGTTGAGGATCGCCTCGCCCTGGCTGAACAGGTAGGGCTTGGCCTTGCCCGCCGTCTGCGAGGGCGACAGCCATTGCAGGGCCGCGCCGTCAGGGGCGCTTTCATAGGCGATGACGATGCGCTTGGCGCCGTTCAGGGTCACGGTCAGCGGCGCGCCCAGGTGCGGGTCGGCAGCCCCCAGGGTCCATTCCAGCGGCTGGCCCTTGGCGTTGGTGATCGACTTGACGACCAGGCCCTTGCTGTCGAGCACGACCTCCTTGGCGCCCGGCGCGAGCTTGAGGTCGAGGGCGGCCGTGCCGACCATCTTCCTGCCCGTGAAGTCGGCGGTCAGGTCGAGGTCGACATGGGTGACGCGGGCGATCTTCGGCTTGGCGTAGGAGTGGATGTCCGTCGCGTCCGAGGCGGTCGACAGCGGCGCGGCCATCGGCTTGGCCGGCGCGGCCTGGGCAAGGGCGGGAACGGCGGCGGCGCCAAGCAGCGCGGCCATCAGGACGGCGCGCGGGGTGTTCGAGGTCAGGGACATGGGCAATCCGTGGAAGCGGAACTTTGCCCCCTTATTCCAGATACGGACGGCTACAGATAGTCGAGCAGGCTCATGCCGGTCTTGATCGACCCGTCGGGGCCGAACATCGACGAAAGTTTCGCCGACAGGTTCTGCGTCGCGACCATCTTCTCGTACAGCGCCGGGGTCCAGCCGACCGCCTCGCGCTCCTCGCTGCTCATCGAGACGTACTGCGAGACCAGCGTCCGCCCGAAGGCCGAGCCGTCGCCCGACTGCTGGGCCGACTTCCAGTAGGACGACACGCCCTCGCGGTTGCGGCTGCGGATCTCGCCGGCGGCTTCCTTGGCCTCGTGCTCGGAGAACTGGCCTCCCTTGTTCAGCGCGATGGCCGACAGCGAGCGGTCGTCGAAGCGCGCGAAGTCGATCTTGCCGGCGTCTGGGCCGACAGCCATCCCTTCGCCGGTCGCCAGCGAATACTGCCGGTCCAGCGCCACGCGGACGTCGGCGACCACGTCGTCGATATCGCGCGAGCGGGGGTTGGAAACGACGCCGCCGTTCTGCTTGACGTAGGCGGCGACCGGATCGTCGGCGATGCCCGTCGGCGCGGTCCCCGGCTTGGCGGTGGACTGGCGCAGGCCCTCGACCAGGGCGGCCTTCTCGTTCTGCCACTTCAGCGTGGCCTTCTCCTCGGCCCCCGCGCCCTCGTGGCGGGTCAGGGCGGCCTTGTAGAGGCCGGCATAGTCGCCGGTCACACGCGCGTCGGCGGCGGGTCCGGCCAGGGCGGCGTTCTGCCCCGACTGCAATTGCAGGCTGGCGACCACCTGCTCCTCGATCGGGAAGCTCCCCCCCTGGTTCGAAGCGATGGCGTAGAGGGCCCGGCGATCCAGGCCCGAAACGTCGATCGTCGCCTTGCCGTCCTTCAGGGCGCTGGTCGCCTTGGCGGCCGAGAGCAGGGCGTCGAGGCTCTTGCGGGCGTCGGACACCACGGCGCCCAGGTCACGGCCGTCGGCCTTGCCCGCCAGCGCCGCCTGTGCCTCCGCCGACAGGGTGACGCTGACGCTGGAAGCGCCCGTCCTGGCCGCCTCGGCGGCCTTGGCCTGCTGCTGGGCGGCGGTTCCCGTCTGGCTGTTCGTCGCGCCCGCATAGGCATAGGCGGCGGCGTAGCCCTGCGACCCGATCCTGGTCATCACGCACTCGACCTCGATTCAACTTCGGCGAGTTGTATCAGGCTCGATGCGATTTGAAATGTTTGGAAATCAGAAGGTTGGTTGGTTAACGAGCCGACCCTTCTTCGGCGCGTGGTCCTCGCCCTTCGACAAGCTCAGGGTGAGGACCATTTCACAGGCCGCCGAAGTAGAACCTCACCCTGAGCTTGTCGAAGGGCGAGGTTTGGCCCCTCAGTCCGCGTGGCCCGGCTTGCGCGAAGTGGCCCAGGGATCGGACACGTCGGCCAGCACAACCTCGATGCAGTCGACGGCCACCTTCAGGTCGCCGCCGCCGGCGAAGGTCAGCAGGATCGTGCCGCCCGGGGCCTCCTCCCCCGGCTCGAACGCCACCGACAGAAGCTCGACCACCGCCTGCTTGGCGTCGCGGCGCAGGTTGCGGGCCTGGACGCCGGTGACGTCGCCCAGTTGCAGGGCCGAGCGCACGCGCTCGCCGCCCTTGCCCCGCTTGGCGCCCGCTTCCCAGCGGAAGCGGTTGCAGGCGAGCGTCAGGGTGCGGGCCCCGGCGTCCCAGCGGATGTCGCCGATCTTGGCCACGGCGTCCTGCAAGGCGGCCGAGACCACCTCGAGGTCGGCGGGCTCCTGGGCCAGCAGGCGAAGGGGAGCGGCGGTCATGGTCTACAGCTCCGGCTCGCCGTCGCCCTTGATGCGACGCACCTGGGCCCCGCAGGCGCCCAGCTTCTCTTCCAGGCGTTCGAAGCCGCGATCCAGGTGATAGATGCGCGACACGACGGTCTCGCCGCGCGCCACCAGGCCGGCGATCACCAGGCTGACGGACGCGCGAAGATCGGTGGCCATCACCTCGGCGCCTTCCAGCTGCTCGACGCCGCGCACGCGGGCCTCGCCGCCATGCACCGAGATGTCGGCGCCCAGGCGCATCAGCTCGGGGGCGTGCATGAAGCGGTTCTCGAAGATGGTCTCGCGGATGCGGCTCTCGCCGTTCGCCGTCGTCATCAGGGCCATGAACTGGGCCTGCAGGTCGGTGGCGAAGCCGGGGAACGGCGCGGTCTCGAGATCGACGGCGTTGAGGCGCGAGCCGTTGCGCTTGACGATGACGCCGTCCTCGGTGCGGACCACCGTGGCGCCGGCCTCTTCGAGCTTGACCGACAGGCTCTCGATCAGCTCCGGACGAGCCTTGGTCAAGCGCACTTCACCGCCGGCCATGGCCGCGGCGACGGCGTAGGTGCCCATCTCGATGCGGTCGGGGATCACCGAGTGCGTCGCGCCCTTCAGGCGGGCGACGCCGGTGATGGTGACGGTGGGGGTGCCCGCGCCCTCGACCTTGGCGCCCATGGCGTTCAGGCATTCCTGCAGGTCGACCAGTTCCGGCTCGCAGGCGGCGTTCCTGATCACCGTCACGCCGTCGGCCAGCACGGCGGCCAGCATGGCGTGCTCGGTGGCGCCGACCGAGACGATCGGGAAGACGATCTCGGCGCCCTTCAGGCCGCGCGGGGCCTGGGCGTAGACGTAACCTTCGTGCAGGTCGATCTTGGCGCCCAGGGCTTCCAGCGCCTGCAGGTGCAGGTCCACCGGACGCGCGCCGATGGTGCAGCCGCCGGGCAAGCTGACCTTTGCCTGGCCCGAGCGGGCGACCAGCGGGCCCAGCACGTTGAACGAGGCGCGCATCTGCCGCACCAGGTCATAGGGCGCAAAGCCGCTGGTGATTTCCGGCGCGTGCAGGATGGTCTGCTGGCCGTCCGGACCGTCGCTTTCGGTGACGCTGACGCCCAGGCGCGTCAGCAGCTTGCCGAGGAATCGCGTGTCGGCAAGGCGCGGCATGTTGGTCAGGCGCAGCGGCTCGTCGGTGAGCAGGCTGGCGGCCATCAGCTTGATGGCCGAGTTCTTGGCGCCGCTGACGGGGATGACCCCGTTCAGCTGCGCGCCGCCGGTGATGGCGATGCGATCCAATGAAAATCCCTCGAACGCGCGAAAAAGACGTCCTTCGCGCGGGTCACATGTGAGGTCGCGGTTCTAACGCTTGCAAGAGGTCATGCAAGAGGCCGCGCCGATTCCCCTATTCGTCGCCCGGCGGGGGTGATTCAGGCTTGGCCGAAGCGCTGGCGGGCGCCTTGCGACGGCGAAGGTTGGTTCGCAGGGCCTGGGCCAGCCGCGCCTCGCGATCGGCTTTTTCCTTGTCCTGGCTTGGGTTTGACGTCGGTGAGCGGCTCATGTGTCCACAGGTGAATTGCGTGCGGACCTCGGTCTATACGATTTGGGCTTTGCAATCCCGGAAATCGTTGGCTATACGCCCCTCCTCGCCGCCGCCGTAGCTCAGTGGTAGAGCGCATCCTTGGTAAGGCTGAGGTCGGCAGTTCAATCCTGCCCGGCGGCACCACGGGGACCCAGATGGAAGTCTGGGTCCCCACCACACCCCAAAAATGCGGCGAGATCCAAACGCTTAGGGCGACGCGAGATGCGTCCTTAAAGGCTCCCCGCCCCGCCGGCCGGGACCGGTCCCTGCACGAACTCGATCAGGTTTCCGGCCAGGTCGCGGATGAAGCAGGCCGTGCCGTGCGGCATCACCTTCAGCCAGACGATGTCGGCGCCCCTCCCCTTCAGTTCCTCGACCAATGCCGGCACGTCAGGCGCGACGAAGGCCACGTGCTTGACGCCGTGGGTGTGGACGTCGCGGTCGGGGATCCGGCGCTCGTCCGGCAGCGGCGCGGCCCCGGGAACCTCGAACAGCTCGATCCGCAGGTCGCCGTTGGCGATCATCGCCACCTGCGCCGGGATGGTCGGGATCTCGAAGCGGCGCTCCAGCGAAAAGCCGAGCACGCTCCCGTACCACTCCACCGCCGCGTCGAGATCGGGGACGCTGATTCCGCCGTGATGGAAGCCGTACCGAAAGCCGCTCATCGTCGCTCGCCCCGCTGGTCGCATGAGCCCCGCCATGCAAGGCGTGCATTGTCGCCAGCCAAGCACGGCGCGCCACTCGCGCATGGGGTCCGCTCGCACAGCGAACGTCGCCCCTGAAGCTCAAGTCACAAACACCCTATACTTCACCAAGCTGAAGCTTGCGCCGCGTCGAATGTAGACTTTCCGACGCAGATAACGGGCTACCGATGCGCTGTCCTGACGCATTACGCGAGTCAGTCGCGCCCTATACACATCGATTAAGCATATCGATTAACCACAGCTGATCGGGGGAGCGTCGATGACGTTCGACTTCGCACGCCAGGCCATGGGCTTGGCGGCCATAGCGACCTGCTGCCTGCTCTCCGCCCTCGCCACGCCCGGCCTGGCCGCCGCCCAGGTTCTGGAAATCGGCGACGAGGGCGAGGTCACGCGCTTCGACGGCCCCGCCGTGCACACCGGTACGAGCGTGGAGGCCATCTTGCCGCCGGCGCCTCCGCCGACCGCTCTGACCGCGACGCTCATCGAAGAGGGCCACGAGGACGTGCGCCGCGAGATCGCCGTGGCCGCCGCCGCCTATTCCTTGGATCCCAAGCTGGTCGAGGCCGTCGCCTGGCGCGAAAGCCGCTTCAAGCCGACCGCCCGCTCGCGCAAGGGCGCCATGGGCGTCATGCAACTGATGCCGGCGACCGCCCGCGACCTCGGCGTCGATCCGTCGGACATGGCCCAGAACGTCCGCGGCGGTGCGATGTACCTGCGCCAGATGCTCACCCGCTTCGGCGGCGACGTGAAGCTGGCGCTGGCCGCCTACAACGCCGGCCCCGGGGCCGTCCTCAAGCACGGCGGCATGCCGCCCTACGCCGAAACCCAAGCCTACGTCACCTCGATCCTCGGCCGCATGGCCGTGTCAGGCGCCGCCTTCGCCGTTCCCGCCCTTGGAGTCTCCAACTGATGCGCAAGTTTCTGAACGCCCGCGCCGCCGCGCTGGCGACCGCCCTCCTCGCCGCCGCCGGCCAGGCCCACGCCCAGGTCGCGCAGGCCGACCCGCAAGGCTCGTCGGCCGTGCTGTCCGGCGTGATGTGGCTGCAAGGCACGTTGCTGGGCAATGTCGCCACCGCCGTGGCGGTGATGGCCGTGGCCGCCGTCGGTTTCATGATGCTGACCGGCCGGATGAACTGGCGCTACGGCGCGACGGTCATCCTGGGCTGCTTCATCCTGTTCGGCGCGACGACGATCGTCAGCGGCATCCGCACGGCGGCGGGCGCGTAGAGCCCGATGGCCGCTCCCCTCGATCGCGACGTGGTGTTCGGGGCCCTGACCCGGCCCCAGATGTTCGCCGGCGTGACCTACAGCTACTTCGTCGTCAACGGCGTGGTCACGACCGAGCTGTTCCTGATCACCAAGTCGTTCTGGGCGCTGCTGGCGGCGCTCGTGATCCATGCGATCGGCTATGCGGCGTGCCTGCGCGAACCCCGCATCTTCGACCTGTGGCTGACCAAGGTCAGCCGCTGCCCCCGCGTACCCAATTTCCGGGCCTGGCGATGCAACAGCTACCAACCGTGAAGCCGAAAATCGGCAAGGAAGCCTCGGCCGGCAAGCGCCTGCCCTACGCCCGCCTGCTGGACGAGCGCACGATCGAGACGCGCGACGGCCTGCTGATGCAGGTCATCCACCTGGCCGGCCTGCCGTTCGAGACCGCCGACAGCGAGACCCTGAACTACCGCAAGGCCGTGCGCGACGTGATGCTTCGCGGCCTGGCCTCCTCGCGCTTCGCCGTCTACCACCACATCATCCGCCGCGAGGCGAAGGTCGGCACGGAGGGCGATTTCGCCGACGGGTTCAGCACCCGCCTCGACGCCGAGTGGAGCGCCCGGCTCGCGGGCCGCAGGCTCTACGTCAACGACCTCTTCCTGACGATCGTGCGCAGGCCGCTGCAAGGCCAGGGCGGACTGATCGACAAGGCCCTGCGCCTGGCCAAGGGCTCGACGCAAGGCGCCGGCAAGAAGGCCCAGGACCACCGCGAACTCGACGCCGCCCGCGACAGCCTGATCTCGGCCCTGGCCCCCTACGGCGCGCGGGCGCTTTCCCAGTACGTGGGCGCCAGCGGGACCTGCTCGGAGCCGCTGGAATTCCTGTCCTGCCTCTATAACGGCGAAATGCGCCCGGTGCTGGCGCCGGAGGGCGACGCCGGCGAGTACCTGCCCTATCGGCGGGTCAGCTTCGGACACGAAACCCTTGAGCTGTCGCGCGCCGGCGCCCTGGCGCGGAGCTTTTCCTCGATCGTGTCGGTCAAGGACTATCCCGCCCAGACCACGCCGGGGATGCTTGACGACCTGCTGCGCCTGCCGTGCGAGATGGTGGTCACCCAGAGCTTCGGCTTCGTCGACCGCCAGCCGACGCTGGACCGCATGAACCTGGCTTTGCGCCGCATGCGCGCGGCCGACGACGAGGCCATCAGCGTCAAGGCTGATCTGATCCGCGCCAAGGACGACGTGGTCAGCGGCCGCGCCGCCTTCGGCGAGCATCACCTGTCAGTGCTGGTGCGCGGGCAGAGCATCGAGGGTCTCGACCAGTCGACCGCCGAGGTGATGAGCGCCTTCACCGAGATGGGCGCGATCGCCGTGCGCGAGGACATCAATCTGGAGCCGGCCTTCTGGGCCCAGTTTCCCGGCTGCTTCAAGGACATCGCCCGCCGGGCGCTGATCTCGACGGCCAACTTCGCGGGCTTCGCCAGCGGCCACAACTTCCCGGTCGGCAAGGCCCAGGGCAACCACTGGGGCCCGGCGGTGACGCTGCTGGAGACCACCTCGGCCGGCCCCTACCACTTCAACTTCCACAAGGGGGATCTCGGCAACTTCACGATCATCGGGCCGTCGGGCTCGGGCAAGACCGTGGTGCTGAACTTCCTGCTGGCCCAGGCCCAGAAATACAGGCCGCGCACAGTCTTCTTCGACAAGGACCGCGGGGCCGAGATTTTTCTGCGCGCCATCGGCGGCCGCTACGAGGTGCTGCGCCCGGGCCGGGCCACGGGCTTCAACCCGCTGGCCCTGCAAGACGCGCCGGCCAATCGCCGCTTCGTCGCCGACTGGGTCGCGCGGCTGGTCTCCCAGCCCGGCGAGACCCTGACGCCCGACGACCTTGCCCGCATCAAGGACGCCGTCGACGCCAACTACGACCAGGCGCCGCGCCTGCGCCGCCTGCGGTTTTTCGCCGAGCTGTTCAAGGGCGCCCGCCGCCCCGACGCCGCCGACCTCTTCGCGCGGGTGGCGCCGTGGCACGGAAGCGGCGAGCACGCCTGGCTGTTCGACAACGCCGAAGACGGCCTGGATCTCTCGGCCGCCACCCTCGGCTTCGACATGACCCAGCTGCTGGACGACCCGGCCCTGCGCACGCCTGCCATGATGTACCTGTTCCACCGCGTGGAGCAGCGCCTGGACGGCCACCCGACCCTGATCGTCGTCGACGAGGGCTGGAAGGCGCTGGACGACGATGTCTTCGTCGCCCGGATCAAGGACTGGGAAAAGACCCTGCGCAAGCGCAACGGCCTAGTCGGCTTCGCCACCCAGTCGGCCCAGGACGCCCTGGAAAGCCGCATCGCCAGCGCCATCGTCGAACAGGCCGCCACCCAGATCTTCATGGCCAACCCCAAGGCCCAGGCGAAGGACTACTGCGGGGGCTTTGGCCTGACCGAGCACGAGTTCGAATTGGTCCGCAGCCTGCCCGACACCGCCCGCTGCTTCCTGATCAAGCACGGCAGCGACAGCGTGGTGGCCCGCCTGAACCTGGCCGGCTCGCCCGAGCTGCTGACGGTGCTGTCGGGCCGCGAGAGCACGGTGCGCCGGCTCGACGCCCTGCGCGAACACCTTGGCGACGCCCCGGAGGCCTGGATGGCCAAGCTCCTCAAGGAGGCCGCATGAGCCCCGTCTCCTGCCCGACCGCCGACGCCCCGCTGGTCCAGGGCCTGATCGGCTCGGTCGACTGCCAGGTGCATGGCCTGGCCCAGGCCGGCTATGCGGCCCTGTCGGCGCCCGGCTCGCCGGTCTCCACCCTGCTGACCGTGCTGATGACCCTCTATGTGGGCTTCATGGGCTACCGGCTGGTGCTGGGCCGTGGAACCCTGCGCATCGGCGACGCCACCATCGCGGCGGTGAAACTGGCGCTTGTCGTGGCGCTGGCCACCAACTGGGCGCTGCTGGAGACCCTGGCCTACGACCTGCTGTTCAAGGCCCCGACCGCGGTCGGAAGCCTGCTGCTGGCCCAGTTGGACGGCGGCCCCGGCAAGCTCGATCCCTTCGTGCGCCTGCAAGCAGCCTTCGATACGCTGCAAGACGCCGCGCAGCACTTCGCAACGCGAGCCGGCTCCCAGGACGCAGCCCTTCAGGGCGGTCCCGGCTTCGCGGCCTTCGCCGCCAATGTCGGCGGGCTCGTCATGCTGCTGACCAGCCTGGGCGTCGTCCTGGCCTGCAAGGTGGTGCTGTCGGTGCTGCTGGCCCTCGCCCCCATCGTCGCGGGCCTTCTGCTGTTCGAAACCACGCGCGGCCTTGTCGAGGGCTGGTTGAAGGCGATGATCGCCCTCTCCGTCCTGCCGATGATCGCCACCCTCGCCCTGTCGCTGGAACTGGCCATGATGGCCCCCTCCCTGAAGGCCCTGGCGGCCATGAAGGACGCCCAGCAGTTCGCCGAACTCGACATGGGCCCGGCGATCACCGTGCTGGTGCTGAGCCTCGTGTTCACCGCCGTGCTGGTCGCCGCCGCCATCTCGGTGTGCGTGATCGCCGCCGGCCTGCGCCTGCCCCGCGAACGGTCGCTCGACCGGGAGGCCCCGCCCGTTTCCGAGCCTGGCCAATCGCCCGCCGCGCCGCTGGAGCCGCCCTCGCGCGCCGCCCACGTGGCCGCCGCCGCCATAAACCTGTCCCGACGGGAAGAGCAGGCGGCCCAGGCCGCCGCCGCATCCTCGCCCATCGGCCCGCGCCGCCTGACGGTGGTGTCCGACCGCACGGAAACCGCGCCGGCCTCCGGCCCGACCACCGCCACGGCGGCCGCCGTCCCCCTGGGCGCCAGCTATCGCCGCCCGGCCTCGCCCCGCATCGCCGCCTCCGGAGCCCGGAGAGACCAGTGACCACGCCTATCCGTTCCGGAGTTTCGCCCGTGAAGCGCCCGCTTCTGGCCCTGTCGCTCACCTGCCTGCTGGCCACGCCGGCCCTGGCCCAGACAACCCTGGCCCAGGCTCCTTCGGCCCAGGCCGCCGGCGCACCCGTGTCCGCGCCCGACCCGCGCATCCGCACCCTGCCCTACGACCCCGATCAGGTTTACCGCCTCGCGGGCGTCATGGGCTTCCAGACCATGCTGGAGTTCGCCCCCGACGAGCGGATCGAGAACGTCTCGATCGGCGACTCCGTCGGGTGGCAGGTGACGCCGAACAAGCGCGCCAACCTGCTGTTCCTGAAGCCGATGGACCGTGCCCCGGCCACCAACATGACCGTCGTCACCGACCGACGTCGCTATGTCCTGGAATTGTCGGTGTCGAGCGGCGGCGCCGCCGACGCCTCCTACGTGATCCGCTTCCGCTACCCGCCCGCGCCTGTCGCGGTCCCCGCCCCGACCGCCGGACCGGCGACGCCCCCTCCCCCGCGCAACACCGCCTATTCGGTCAGGGGATCGCGGGCGGTGACGCCTTCGGACGTCTTCGACGACGGCCGCGCCACCTATTTCGCCTGGACCGGACGAACCGAACTGCCGGCCATCTTCGTCATCGGCGCCGACGGCTCCGAAGGCCTGGCCAACGCCGTGGTCAAGGACGGCTACCTGGTCGTCGACCAGGTGGCCCCCCGCTTCGTACTGCGCAGCGACAAGGCCCGGGCCACAATCGTCAACCGCGTCTGGCGCAAGACCCAAGCCCCGGAGAAGGCCGGATGACCCAGGATATCGATCCGCGCCTGACGCCCCAGGTCCAGGACGACCTGGCCGCGGCCGACGCCCAGGCCCGCCCCTCGGTGGGCAAGGCCGGCGGCGTCTCCAACCTCGCCATCATGGTCGCTTTCGGCGTCTTCGGCCTGGTCGTGTTCGGCTGGCTGTCGACCCATCGCGCCGACGCTCGCCCGCAGGCGGCCGCGATCCCTTCCGCCCCGCCGGCGCCCCCGGGCCCTCCGCCGCCTGTGGCCAAGGTCGCCCAGGTGCAGGGCCCCCTCTACACCGTGCCGGCGCCGCAGTTCACGGTCGACAACAGCGCCCCCGACCTGGATCGGGCGCCGCTGCCGGAGCCGAGCCAGGTCCCGCCGCAGGCCCCGCTCATCTCCGTGCCTGACGACTCCGGGCGTCGCCGCGCGCCGACTCTCGTGGTCGACCTCAGCGACCGCAACGGCGCCCCGGGGGCAGGCGGCGAAGGCGCACGCCCCGTCGCCCTCAACCCCGACGACCGTGTCTCCGACCGCGTCGGCCTGGACGACGCCGCGCCCGCCAAGGCCACGGCCATGCGCGACCTCGACGCCGTCATCCCGCAGGGCGCGGTGATCCCGGCGGTGATGGAGACGGCGATCAATTCCGACCTGCCGGGCCTGGCCCGCGCCATGGTCACCCGCGACGTGAAAAGCTTCGACGGCTCCACCGTGCTGATCCCGCGCGGCAGCCGGGTCATCGGCCAGTACAAGTCGGGCCTGGCCCTGGGCGCCAGCCGCGTCTTCGTGATCTGGACACGCGTGATCAGGCCCGACGGCGTGTCGGTGCAGATCGGCTCGCCGGCCGCCGACCCGCTGGGCCGCGGCGGTCTGGAGGGCAAGGTCGACCGCCACTTCTTCACCCGCTTCGGCGGTTCGATCCTGACCTCGGTTCTCAGCGCCGGCGTCGCGGCGGTCAGCAACAGCCGGGCCAACTCGCAGATCTACATCGGCTCGATGTCGGAGGCCGCCAACATGGCCAACGCCGCCAAGGGGACCAACACCTCGCCCACCATCAGGACGCCGCAGGGCGCGCCGGTGACGATCTTCGTCGCCCGCGACCTCGACTTCTCCGGCGTGCGGGGCGGCAGATGACCCGTCACGCCCCGATGGGGGTCTATCTGGAGGCCTACCTGGCGCCGCTGGCGCCGTGGCTGGCCGATCCGGCGGTGACCGACCTCTACGTCAACCGGCCCGGCGAGCTGTGGGTCGAGCGGCTGGGCGGCGCGGTCGCTCACGTCGCCGTGCCCGAACTCGACGAGACCAACCTCTGGCGCCTGGCCCGCCAGGTCGCCGCCATCGCCCACCAGGGCGTCAGCCGCGAGCATCCCCTGCTGTCGGCCGTGCTGCCGGACGGCGCCCGCGTGCAGGTCGTCGCCCCGCCCGCCACGCGCGGCGGGATCGTCATGGCCATCCGCAAGCACGTGGTCTCGGACCTGTCGCTCGACGACTACGCCCGCGCTGGCACCTTCGACCGCGCCACGGCCCCGCTGATCCGCCCCGACGCGGCCCTGCGCGCCATGCTCGACGCCGGCGAGGTGCGCGGCTTCCTGTCGGCGGCCGTGCGGGCGGGCAAGAACATCGTCGTCAGCGGCGGCACCTCGACCGGCAAGACCACCTTCCTCAACGCCCTCCTGAAGGAGGTCCCGCTCGACCAGCGCCTGGTGCTGATCGAGGACGCCCCCGAGATCCGCCTGGTCCACGCCAACGCCGTCGGCCTGGTGGCCGCGCGCGGCGAGCAGGGCGAGGCCCGGGTCGGGACCGAGGACCTGTTGCAGGCCAGCCTGCGCCTGCGGCCCGACCGTATCATACTGGGCGAGCTGCGCGGGGCCGAAGCCTTCAGCTTCCTGCGGGCCGTCTCCAGCGGCCACCCAGGCTCGATGACCACCGTCCACGCCGACGATCCGCGCGGCGCCGTCGAGCAACTGGCCCTGATGGCCCTGCAGGCCGGCGCCAACCTGCGACGCCAGGACGTGGTCGACCATGTCGAACGCGTCGTCGACGTCTTCATCCAGCTTCACCGCCAGGACGGCGTCCGCGCCGTGCGGGAGATCGTGTTCACAGACCGCTAGCGACGGCCTTCACCCACCTTGTTTTTCGCGTTCAGCGCGCCCGCACCGCGGGCGTGATCGGGGACCTATTGTTCATGCGTGCCAGACTTCTAGCTTCGGGGACCGGGATCGGCCTGGCCCTTCTTCTGACGGCCTGCGGCGGCGGTGGAGGCGGCGGCGGGGGATCCACCGCGCCTCAGAGCGGCGGCGGAACGACGCCGACCACCCCGCCCCCGCCGACGGTGATCTCGGCGGCCGAGGCCTCGCGCCTGGCCAAGCAGGCGAGCTTTGGCCCGACGCCCGAACTGATCGACCAGATCGTCGCCGCCAAGAGCGCGTCGGCCTGGATCGACCAGCAGCTGGCGCTGAGCTCCAGCACCTATGCCGACATCGCCGGCAAGCCCGTGCCGACCAACTTCTGCACGGCCCAGAACCTGACCGGCACGGATCTGAGCAACTGCAACCGCGACAACTTCGGCGCCCTGCCGATGGCCATGCGGTTCTATTACAACGCCATGGGCAAGGACGACCAGCTGCGCCAGCGCACGGCCTTCGCCCTGTCGCAGATCGTGGTGGCCTCGGACCTCGAGGTGCACACCACCGCGGGCCTGGCGACCTTCAACCAGGTCCTGCTGGGCAACGCCTTCGGCAACTACAAGGACATCCTGCGCGAGGTGACCCTGAACCCGTTCATGGGCAACTTCCTCGACATGGTCGACAGCAACAAGTCGGCCCCCAACGAGAACTACGCCCGCGAACTGATGCAGCTGTTCTCGGTCGGCACGGTGATGCTGAACATGGACGGCACGCCCAAGACCGGCGCCGACGGGGCGGTGATCGCCACCTATTCCAACGCCGAGGTCAAGGAAGTGGCCCGGGCGCTGACGGGGTGGACCTACGCCCGCCTCGATGGCGCGGCGATCAGCGACTACGTCAAGGTCGACTACACCAAGCCGATGATCGTCAACGCCGCCCGGTTCGACACGGGGGCCAAGACCTTCCTGAACGTGACCATCCCGGCCGGCGCCACCCAGCAGCAGAACGTCGACACGGTGGTCGACACCGTCTTCAACCACCCCAACACCCCGCCCTTCATCTCCAAGCGGCTGATCCAGCAGCTGACCCTGGCCAATCCCTCGCCGGCCTATGTGGGCCGGGTCGCGGCCGTGTTCGCCGACAACGGCGCGGGCGTGCGCGGCGACATGAAGGCGGTGATCAAGGCGATCCTCACCGACAGCGAGGCGCGCGGCTCGGCCGCCACGCCCGGCAAGGTCAAGGAGCCGGTGCTGTTCCTGACGGGCCTGGCGCGCGGCATGGGCCTGAAGTCGGACGGCTACGCCTTCTATTACCGCGACAACGGCCTGGGGCAGATGCCCTTCCGCGCCCCGTCGGTGTTCAACTTCTATCCTTACGACTTCCCGCTGCCGCTGGGTTCGGGCGAAATGAGCCCGGCCAGCAAGCTGATGACCACCTCGACCATGGTCGCCCGCCACAACCTGGCCTGGGACTGGACCATGGGCGGCGAGGCCACCCGCACCGAGTTCAAGTCGCAGCCGACCATCGCCGGCTCGGTTCCGGTCGAACTGCCCTGGGCCCAGTGGGAAGCCCTGGCCGCCGACGAGGCCAAGATGCTCGAGCGCATCGACCTCGTCTTCCTCAACGGGACCATGACCTCGGCCCAGCGCGGCGCGCTGTCGTCGGCCATGGCCGCCGTCAAGAACACCGACCCCGCCATCCAGGCGCGCAAGCGGGCGCAGGTCGCCCTCTACATCGTCGCCTCCTCGCCCCACTTCCAGGTCGATCGCTGAGCCATGACCCTTTCCCGCCGTGATTTCGGCCGGCTGCTCGCCGGCGCCTCCGCCACCGCCGCCCTCGCCCAGATCGGGGTTTCGGCCGCCGTCGCCGACACCTCCAGCTATCGCGCGATGGTCGGGGTCTTCCTGTTCGGCGGCAACGATGCCTGGAACATGGTCGTGCCCACCGACGAGCGTTACGCCGACTACGCCGCCAAGCGTTCGGCCATCGCCGTCAGGCAGGACGCCCTGACGCCGCTGACCGGCACGGCGTTCGGCCTGCACCCGGCCATGGCGTCGCTGAAGAGCGCCTGGGACGAGGGCGCGCTCAGCGTCGTGCTCAACACCGGCACGCTGTTCCAGCCGCTGACCAAGACCATCTACCAGAGCCGCCCCGACCTGCGTCCGCTCAACCTGATGTCCCACGAGGACCAGCAGAACGAGTGGCAGGGCATGCGCATGCGCGAGAAGAACCTCGACGGGTTCATGGGCCGCATCCTCGACCGCGCCGAAGCGGCCGAGATCCCCCCGCTGGTCTCGATCGCCGGCTCGCAGCTGGCCCTGCTGGGCAGCCGCAAGTCGCCGCTGATCCTGCCCTCCAGCGGCGGCATTTCGCGCGCCGGCTACAACGCCGCCAGCACCGACGCGGCGACGATCGCCCGCCAGCAGGCGCTGAACACCTTCTCGGACGCCTCGGCGTTCGGGGCGGTGACCGACTTCACCGGCCGCGGCATGTCGTCGGCCTATGCCCAGGCGGCGACGGCCAACGCCATCGTCACCTCGACGACCTCGGTGGTGGACCAGCATTTCAAGAACCCGACCACGGGCGCGACCCTGACCAGCGAGATCTCGCGCCAGCTGTTGCGGGCGGCGCGGATGATCGAGGCCCGCAACACCCTGGGCCACGCCAAGCAGACCTTCTTCGTCAGCCAGGGCGGCTATGACACCCACAACGGCCAGGTCGCCTCGCACAACAGCCTGTACGCCGACCTCGCCATGGCCCTGGCGGCCTTCTACAACGCCATGAAGGCGCTAGGCGTGGCCAACAACGTCACCGCCTTCACGATGTCGGACTTCGGCCGGGTCTACAAACCCAACGCCAACGCCGGCACCGACCACGCCTGGGGCTCCAACCACCTGGTGCTGGGCGCGGGCCTGGCCAAGGGCAAGGTCCACGGCCGCTATCCCGACACCACCTACGGCGGGGCCGAGGACGCCTACAACGACGGCCGCTGGATCCCCAGCATCGCCGTCGAGGAATATGTCGGCGCCATCGCCCAGTGGTACGGCGTCTCGCCCGCCGACATGCCGTACGTCTTCCCCAACTGGGCAACGTGGAACGGCGGCGGGCGCGGGCCCGTGCCGCTATTCGGGTAGGAAGGGAAAAGACCCCCTCCGGCCCTCCGGGCCACCTCCCCCAGAGGGGGAGGATCTGTAAAGCGCCGTGCAAAGAAGATGCTCCCCCTCTGGGGGAGCTGTCGCGGAGCGACTGAGGGGGTCTTACCCCGCCAGTTCCGCCAGCCCATGCTCGCGCGACACCACCGGCGCATAGCCCAGCGCCGCGCGGGCCTTGGCGATGCTGACGGTCACCTCGACGGCGGAAGTGGCATAGACCTGCCGGCTCAGCGGCCCCTTGATCCGGCCGCCGCTGATCGCCGCCAGGGCGTCGCCGATCGTGGCGATGGTCTTCAAAAGGTCGCGCGGGACGGTCTTGTCCGGCGCCGTCAGCCCCTGCGTGGCCAGGAGCCGCGTGGCGAAGGCGCGGAACTCCGCCGGCTCGCCGTCGGTGATGAAATAGGCCTGCCCGCCGGCGCCGTTCCTCAGCGCCAGGACCACGCCCTCGCACAGGTTGGCCACATGGGTGGTCGAGGTGCGATAGCGGCCGCCGTCGATCCAGGCGAAGGCGCCCGAGCGCACCGCCTCGGCCAGTTGCGGCAAGGCCGTGGTGTCGTCGCGCCCCCAGACGAAGCGCGGCCGCACGGCCATGACCTCGAACCCCGGCGCGCTCATCGCCAGCGCCAGGCGCTCGGCCTGCGCCTTGCTCTTCGAATAGGCCCCGGCCGGGCGGGCGGGATAGGCATGGTCCTCTGTCGCTCCGACCAGCGGCGCGCCGTCCAGCAGCACCGACTCGGTGCTGATCAGCACCGAGCGCGACACGCCCGCAACCTTGGCGGCGGCCAGCACCGCGCGGGTTCCCTCGACATTGATCCGCTCAAGCCTCGCCTCGACGCCGGCGCCGTGGTCGGTGTCGGCGGCGGCGGCGGCGTGGACCAGGGCGTCGCAGCCGGCCATGGCCTGCGCCAGGCGCGGATCGAAGAGGTCGCCCTCGAAGGGCTGCGCGCCCAGGTCGCGGACGGTCTCGACGGCGGCCGCGCTGCGCGCCAGCGCCACAACCTGCACGCCGTCGGCGACGAGGCGGCGGATCAGGTTGCGGCCGACATAGCCGCTGCCCCCGGTGAGGAACAGGCGCGAGGGCGCGCGCCCGCCGGCGGCGGGTTCGTTGAAGCTCATGGTCTCAAGTCCTTGGGTGGGGGGTCTTCAGGTCGTCTTCGGCGACGGCAGAGGCGCTTCGCCGTCGGGCTTTGCGGTCACCAGCCAGTTGATCTCGCGCAGGATCCGCGTGCGCTCCTCGACCGGCCAGGCGTGGTAGTCCAGCGCCTCGAGCAGCTTCAGTCCCTCCAGCGCCAGATAGGCCAGCAGCGCCCCGCGCGGGCTGGCCGCATCGGCGGTCAGGGCGCCGATCACCGCCTTCTGGTTCTCCTGGATGCGGCCGCGCAGGCTCGCGTCCTGGGCCAGGGCCGCGCACAGGTTCAGGGCCACCGCGCGGAAGTCGTCGGGCAGCGGCGTCGCCGCCGCCAGAATCCGGCCGCGGATCACCGCGTCGCCCTGCCCATCGAGGCTCTCCGTCATGGCGGTGTTGAAGGCGTTGTCGCGCGCCACCGCCCGCTCGACCACGGCGTCGATCAGCGCCGCCTTGGTCTTGAAATCGTACAGCACCGTGGCCTTGCCTATGCCGGCCTGCTCGGCCACCGCGTCCAGCGTCAGGCGCGCGGCTCCGTCGCGGGCGACCACCGCCTCGGCGGCGTCGAGCACCGCGTCACGATTGACGATGCGCTTACGGCCCATGGCCAACTCCATTTATAACCGACCAGTCGGATATAAATGAGTCCAGACCGTCAGGTCAACCACGCCCCTCAAACGACGACGCCCCGGAGCCTTTCGACCCCGGGGCGCGCCATTACGCGAAGAGATGCGCCTTAGAACTGGATGTTGGCGCCGAAGAAGACCGTCCGGCCGCTCTTGGTGTGGTTCCACAGGCGGTGGGCGCCCGGCAGGGTGACGTCGACCTTGTTGACCGTGTCGTAGACGTAGAAGCTGTTGTACTGGGCTTCACGCTCGTCGGTCAGGTTGACGCCGTCCAGAGTCAAGCGGATGCGCGGCGAGACCTGGTAGAAGGCCGAGGCGTCGACATAGGTAGTGGCCTCGAAGCCGCCGCTGTCGACGGTGTAGTCCGAGCGGTAGTTCGACGACACCCGCGCGCCCCACTTGGCGGTCTCGTAGTAGAGCGTGACGTTGGCGTTGACATCCGACAGGCCGTACATCTGGCCCTTCACGTCCTTGGTGTTGATCTTGTTGGTGGTCTCGGAGTCGATCAGCGTCAGGTTGGCGACCATGCCCAGGTTCTTCAGCGCACCCGGCAGGAAGAAGAAGTCGCTCTGGGCGCTCAGTTCCAGGCCGGTCAGGGTGGCGCCGGCGGTGTTGATCGAGCGGGTCCAGATCACCGGGGTCGAGCCGGTGACGCCGGCCACCAGGCCTTCGGCCAGGCCCGTGTCGGAATAGACCGCCGCGTTCGTGGTGCTGGCGACCAGGTTGTCGATCTTCTTGTGGAAGACGCCGGCGGTCAGCATGCCGACGCTGCCGAAGTACCACTCGCCCGCCAGGTCGAACTCGTCGGAGGTGTAGGGCTCCAGGTTCGGGTTGCCGCTCGACACCGTGACCGTCGTGCCGTCGACGCTGATCGAGCCGTTCATGGCGTAGGAGGCCAGGGACGGACGGTTGATGTTCTGGGCCGCGGCGGCGCGGATCTGGAACTGGTCATTGACCTCCAGCACCGCGTTGAAGGCCGGCAGCACGCCCGAATAGGTCTTCTTGACGGTGGTGGCGGTGTTGACGCCGCGCACGGCCATCACCCCCGACGAGGTCAGCTCGGTGTCGTAGGCGCGGGCGCCGATGTTGCCGCGCAGGCGCATGCCGGCCAGCTCGGTCTTCCAGTCCAGTTGCAGGTAGCCGGCGGTGGTGTCTTCCTGCACCTCGTAGATCGACTTGGGCGCGCCCAGCGTGCGGGTGATGTTGTATTTGGCCAGCGCCTTGTCCCAGTCGACGATCAGCCAGGCCTGGTCGTCGTGCTCGCGGAAGATCTTGTAGTAGTCGTTGACCCGGTCATCGAGCGTGCCCTTTTCCCAGGGCGTCTTGTTCACGTCGTCGTTGGTCTGGGTGTAGCCCGAGTTCTCGAAACCGCGGAACGACACGCCGCCCTTCAGGGTCAGGGCGTCGTCGAAGGCGTAGGAGCCGTTGAACTCGGCGTTCTTCAGCTTGGTCGTCTGGTAGGTGGCCGAGAAGTCGATCTCGTGGGCGCGGTAGTTGTTGGGATCGGTGGTGTCCCAGCCGTAGATGTTCTTGCCGGTCTTGCCGCGATAGTCGGTGATCAGGTCGCCGAACGCCTCGGTGTAGAACTTGTCCGAGATTGGGATGTCGTAGTCCGAGGTCTCCTGGCCGATGTGGCCGTCGAACTTCAGCTTGTCGGACAGCTCCCACTCGCCGCTCAGCACCAGCTGCTTGAAGGTGTTCTCGGTCTCCTGGCGACGGGTCTCGGTGGCGAACACCGTGTTGGCGACGTCGGCGTAGATGATGGTGTTGTACTTGTCGTACTGGATCGAGCGCAGCACCGGGGCCGGGGCCGTGACGCCCGAGTGCGGCGTGGCCGCGCCCAGGATGGTCGAGCCGACGCTGGCGCGGGTGGCCAGGTGGTTCTCGCTGCGGTCGTTGGAGAACTTGCCGTACAGGCCGTCCAGCGTGAGGGTCAGGTTCTCTACCGGACGCCATTGCACGGCGGTGGTGACGCCCAGGCGCTCGTTGTCGGCGCCCCACACCGACAGGCGGTTGCCGCGCTGGAAGATCAGCTCGCCGTTCAGGGCCTTGGCGCGGTCGGCCGGGCTGAGATTGACCACGTTGGCCGCGTTCGCCTTCTGCACGCCCGCGCCGTAGGTGTTGTAGCCCTGCTCCTCGACCTGGCGCTTGGAGTAGGCCACCGAGACCAGCACGCCGAACTTGTCGTCCCAGTTCTGGCTGATCATGCCGGCGACGCGCGGCTGGAAGTCCTTGGTGGCGCTGTTGGTGCCGCCTTGCAGCGACAGCGCGGCCTTGCGGCCCGAATATTCGAACGGCTTGGCGGTGTAGAGGCCGACGGTGCCGGCCATGCCGCCTTCGTCCTGCTCGGCCGAGAACGACTTGCGCACGTCGATCTTCGAGAACAGCTCCGAGGCGAAGATGTTGAAGTCGAAGGCGCGGTCGCGCGAGGTCTGACCGCGGCTGTCCATCGGCGAGTCGACGTTGCCCAGCACTTCCATGCCGTTCAGCTGCACGCGGGTGAAGTCGGGACCCAGACCGCGCAGGGACACGCGGCGGCCCTCGCCGGCTTCGCGGTTGATGGCCACGCCCGGCAGGCGCTGCAGCGACTCGGCGAGGTTCAGGTCGGGGAACTTGGCCATGTCTTCGGCGACGATGACGTCGGCGACGATGCTGCTGTCGCGTTTCATCTCGCGGGCGACGCCCAGCGACTTGCGGAAGCCCTGGACGACGATCGCCTCGACCTCGGCCGTGTCGGGGGCCTCGTCGGGGTTGGCGGCGGTGACGATCGGCGCGTCGGCCGACAGGTCGGCGGCCTGGGCCTGGGCGGCGAGCATGGCGAAGGCCAGGACGGCCGACGCGGCGCTGAGCGACAGCGCTTTTTTCGTGGTGGACATGAGACCCCCTGCAACTGGATCGCCGGGAGCCTCGAACAGAGCGGGCCGCCGGCGCGATGGCGGGGCGGTTAGGGCGAAATTGTGACCGCGTGTTACGAGTTTGATAACGGCCAGATGAAGCCCGACAGCGAGGGCCGGACTTTCCCCGCATTTGTTGCCAACCCGCCGCAGGGCGGTCAGCGGCGCCTGACGCCGAACCGTCACGCGCCGCCGCTAGAGAGGCCGCTTTCCCAAGGTGGAGTGCGCGTGATGCTGGGTCTGGTGGCGGCGATGACGATGGCGGCGGGGGCCCAGGCGCCGCTGCGGATGAACGACCTTTTGGCCGTCGGCACCCACAATTCCTACAAGCAGGCGATTCCTGCCGACGAGCTGGCCGCCATGGTCGCCGCGCGCGGGCGGCTGGTCCTGGGGCTCGACTACGCCCACCGCCCGCTTTCCGAACAGCTCGACGCCGGGGCCCGCCAGCTGGAGATCGACGTCGTCGCCGACCCGCAGGGCGGGCGTTACGCAACGCCGCTGACGGCGCTCGGCGGCGGGACGGTGCTGGCGCCGGCGACGTTGCAGGCCCTGGCCAAGCCCGGCTTCAAGACCCTGCACATGCCCGACGTCGACTTCCGAACCTCGTGCGTGACCTTCATCGAGTGCCTGACCCAGGTCCGCGCCTGGTCGGACGCGCATCGCGGCCACGCCCCGATCCTGATCATGCTCAACGCCAAGGAGGGCCAGGCCAGCCTGCCGGGCGGCGTCACGCCCCTGCCCTTCGACGAGAAAGCCTTCGACGCGCTGGACGTCGAGATCCGCGGCGTCTTCGGCCCCGACCGCCTGATCACCCCCGACCTCGTCCAGGGCAAGAAGCCGACCCTGCGCGAGGCGGTGCTGGCCGGCGGCTGGCCGACGCTGGAGGCCGCGCGCGGCAAGGTGTTCTTCGCCCTCGACGAGGGTCCCGAGAAGGTGGCCATCTATCGCGGCAAGCGCGCCTCGCTCGAAGGCCGGGCGATGTTCGTCAACACCGACGAGGCCTCGCCGGCCGCCGCCTACCTGACGCTCAACGATCCCGTGGCCCAGAAGGACCGCATCGCCGCGGCCGTGAAGGCCGGCTTCATCGTGCGCACCCGCGCCGACGCCGACACCTGGGCCGCCCGCGACGGCGACGTGACCATGCGCGAGGCGGCGCTTTCCAGCGGCGCCCAGTACGTCTCGACCGACTACATGTGGGCCGACCCGCGCCTGCCGGGGAACTACACGGTGCGCCTGCCCGCCGGCGTCGCGGCCGCCTGCAATCCGGTGCGCGCGCCCAAGGCCTGCCACGGCGCGATCGAGACGACCGCCGGCGCCCCATCCAGGGCAATCCCGAAATAGGCAAACGCAAGTCGCCGAACGGCGCTTGCCAAAACGATAGTTATAGCTAGCATCCTCCTCGTACGGACATGCGGGGGGTTGTAGTGCGCAAGCTGCAAGTGTTCGCCGGGGTCGCCGCCGTCGCCATGATGGCGTCGGCGACCTCATCCTGGGCTCAGACGGCCGACCAGGCCGCGCCCGTCGCGTTGGACGAGATCGTCGTCACCGCCCAGAGACGGGCGGAGAACCTGCAGGAGGTGCCCGTCTCGGTCACCGCCATGACGGGCGCCCAGCTGCAGAACCAGCGGGTCGGCGACGTGCTGGCGCTGTCTGGCCTTGCGCCCGGGCTTCAGATCAAGACCGACGACAACGCCGCCAACCCGCGCATGTTCATCCGCGGCATCGGCGTCAACGACTTCAACCCCGGTACGGCCAGCGCGGTCGGCGTCTATGTGGACGGGGTCTATGTCGCCTCGCCGCTGGCCCAGCTGGCCGGCTTCTACGACCTGGAACAGGTGGAAGTGCTGCGCGGCCCGCAGGGCACGCTCTACGGCCGCAACACCACCGGCGGGGCGATCAACGTCGTCACCAGGAAGCCGACGACCACGCCCGGCGGCGACATCGCCGTCGAGTACGGCCGGTTCAACGCCGTCAACGCCCAGGGCGGCTTCGGCGGACCGATCGCCGGCGACGTCCTGTCGTTCCGCATCAGCGGCCTCTACGACAAGAACGACGGCTATACGACCAACCGGCTGACGGGGAACAAGGGCAACGACGCCAACCGCTGGGCCACGCGCCTGGCCCTGCGCTACCAGCCCGACGACAAGCTGACGGCCGACCTGTCGCTGAGCCTCAACCAGTCGCGCGGCGGTTCGATCTGGACCTACAACCGCTCGCTGGTGGCCCAGACGCCCGATGCGGCCGGCGATTTCGATCCCAGCCTCGGCTACGCGGTCTGCAAGCCGGCCTTCTACACCTCGGGCCAGTGCACGAACGTGCTAGGCTACGCCAACACCAGTTCCAACCTCTACGAAGGCGACTACCGCTTCGAGGGCAAGGACATCGTCAAGCTGTTCGGGGCGACCGCCAGCGTCTCCTACGACCTGGGCGACATGACGCTCTATTCGATCACCGGCTACCAGCGCGCCGCCCGCGACGACTGGGAGGACACCGACGCCAATCCCTTGCAGGTGATCAGCGCCCGCTACATCGCCCTGCAGGAGACGGCCAGCCAGGAGTTCCGGCTGCAATCCAACGGCCAGGGCCCCACCCGCTGGGTGACCGGCCTCTACTGGGCCAAGGACGACCTCTCCAACGACAGCCGCTACGACGTGCTGGGCGACCTGCGCGCACCCACGCCCGATAATCCGACCGGCATGGATCCGGCCGCCAGCATCGGCGTGTTCGGCTGGCCGCTGACCCAGAAGACCCGCAGCTGGGCCGTCTTCGGCCAGCTCGACCACGACCTGACCTCGCGCCTGACCTTCACGGCCGGCCTGCGCTATTCGGTCGACGACAAGAGCTTCCACTATGTCAGCGACGTCGACTACGGCCTGCTGACCCTGTTCACCTACGACGGCGACAAGACCTTCAAGTCGCTGTCGGGAAGGCTTGGCCTGCGCTACGCGCTGACCGACGACGCCAACCTCTATGCGACCTACAATCGCGGCTACAAGAGCGGCGGCTTCTTCACCGGCCAGACCACCGCGCCGGAAGACCTGGGCCCCTATGACGACGAGACCGTCGACGCCTTCGAGGTGGGCGCCAAGAGCGAGTTCCTCGACCGTCGCCTGCGCCTGAACGCCGCCGCCTTCTATTACGACTACCAGGACCTTCAGGTTTACACCGTGATCCAGCGCGGGGCCCTGTCGGTGCAGTACTTCACCAACGCCTCGGCCGCGCGAGTGTACGGCGCCGAAGCCGAGATCGAGGCGCGGCCCGTGCGAGGCCTGTCGCTGACCCTGGGCGCGGCCCTGCTGAACGCCGAGTACAAGGACTTCGTCTCGGTCGGGCAGGACTATTCGGGCAACCGCCTGCCCTCGGCTCCAAAGGCCAGCGTCAACGGCGTGGTCCGCTACGAGCACCCGCTGCCGGTCGGCGACTTCGCCGGCCAGCTGGATTTCACCTACCGCTCCAAGGTGTTCTTTGACACCGCCAACACCGAGCGGCTCAGCGACAAGGGCCGGGCCTACGTCAACGGCCAGTTGGGCTGGAAGCTCGACGGCGGCCGCTACGAGCTGGGCGTCTGGGGCAAGAACCTGTTCGACGAGACCAACATCCTCGACATCACCGCCATCGAGGGCCTGGGCTTCGACGTCTTCAGCATGGGCCCGCCGCGCACCTACGGCCTCTATCTGCGGGCCCGCTATTGAGCGCCCAGGACGGGTCGTGGATAGGGCCTTCGCCCAGCCTCCCAGAGCGGCTGGCGGTGCTGTGGATCGGCATCGTCGGGGTGCTGTTTCCGGGCGTCGGCCCGCTGCTGCTGGGCGGACTGGAGGCGGCCGGCCGGCTTACGGCGACAGAGATCGGCCTGGCCGGCATGGCCGAACTGGCGGCGATGGGGATCGGCGCGGCCGTGCTGGGCCCGGCCTTCGGCGCCAAACGGCTGCGCCTGGCGGCGGTGGCCTGCGGCTGCTTCCTGGCCGCATTGAACCTGGCCTCGACCTTCGCCCATGACGGACTGCTGGTGCTGGCCCGGGCGGCGGCGGGCCTGCCGGCCGGGGCGCTGATCTGGATCATCACCGGCATGATCGTCCGCTCGCCCCGGCCCGATCGCTGGTCGGGCGTCTACCTCACCGTCCAGACCCTGGCCCAGCTGATCGTGGTCTCGGCCCTGACCATCTTCGTCATCGGCCATTTCGGACCCAACGGCGGCTTCGTGGCCCTGGCGGCGCTGGCCGCCTCGGCCGCCCTGGCCGGCGCGCTGATCCCGCGCGCCTGGGCCGCCCTGCCGCAGGCCGAGGACGGACCCAAGGGCCTGCCCAGCCCGCGCGGCTGGGTCGCCCTGCTGGCCGTGTTCTGCTTCCAGGCCTTCATCCTGGCGCTGTGGATCTATGCCGAGCCGCTGTCGCGCCAGGCCGGACATCCGGCGACCACGGCGGGCCTGGCCTTCTCGATCTCGCTGGCGGCCCAGGTCGTCGGCGGATCGGCGGCCACCGCCCTGGCAGGAAGGACGTCCTGGTTCGTGTCGCTGACCTTGGGCGTGGTCGCGGCCGCCGCCTGCCTAGTGGCCTTCGCTGCGCTGCCGCCGGCGGCCGCCTTCCTGGCCGCCTCGGGCCTGTTCGGCTTCGCTTGGCTGTTCGCCTCGCCGTTCCTGACGCCGCTGGCGATCGAGGCCGATCCCAGCCGGCGCGCCGCCCTGCTGGGTCCCGGCGCCAGCCTCCTGGGCTGCGCGGCCGGCCCGCTGCTGGCCGCCCTGATCGTCGGCGAACACGACGTGCGCCCGGCCGTCTGGCTGGCTGGAGGCCTCGCGATCGCCACCCTGGCCTTGATTTCCGGCCTTCACCTGACCCGCCACAGGTAAAGCGTGGGGATAAGCCAGTTTGGCCATTGCGAGCCCGCCCGACCTCTGATAGCCAGACCCCCTCTTCGCCGACGCAAGCGTGTCGACCCGGTGGCCCGGTGGCGGAGTGGTTACGCGCCGGACTGCAAATCCGTTTACCCCGGTTCGATTCCGGGCCGGGCCTCCACCCATTCCTCTCTAGAATTCGACCAGACCTCGCGGCCTAGTTCTGCGGCAGGGTCAGGCTTTCGGCCTGGCTGTCGGCGGGGATCGCCGTGGTCCTGTTGTCGACATTGACGGCGCAGTCGGCGAAGGCGATGCCCGACAGGTCGCCGCTGGTCGGACGGTCGATCCACAGGCCGGTCTGGCAGTTCTGCACGGTGACCCGCCGCACGGTGATGTCGGCCCGATCGGGACCTGAATCCACGCCCCCGCCGATGCCGCTGATCGACACCCCGCGATTGCAGTCGCTGATCACCAGGTCCTCGTAGACATGCTGGCGTACGCTCGTGGACTCGCCCACGCCGACGCCCCAGCTGTAGGCGTTGAGCCGCGAGCCGCTGACCTTGCCCCGGCGCACGACCATGTTGTCGCCGTTCAGCCCGATGCCGAAGTTCAGGCCATAGGCGACGAAGTCCTCGATCACCGTGCCCGCATTGCCGGTGACCACGACGCATCCCTTGCCGCTGCTGGCGCCGCGCATGTCGTACTGGTCGCCGCTGAGGCGCACCTGGGCGCCCTGGTTGTCGCTGAGCTGGAAGTTGTCGGCCTCGGCGCCGTTGGCCGGGTCGTAGCGGTTGCCCTCCGAGATCACCCAGCCGCCCTTGGTGGTCTGCAGGAAGACGTCGTCGCCGATCACGTCGTGCACGTGGCAGGCGCCGATATAGAAGTTCCTGAAATTGCGGCTGGTCACCCCGCCGCGGTTGGTCTCGGCCTGGCCCGACGCGATCGGCCCGATCTCGCAATCCCACAGCATGTGGCTGTTGAAGCCGTAGTTGTTGAAGCCCTTGAGCTTCCAGTCGCGCAGTTGCAGCCCTTCGATCCGGAAGCCGGACTTGTTGTTCTCGTCGCAGCCATAGTCCTGGCCGACGCCGACGATAGGCCGCGCGCCTTCGCCATAGGCCCCGACCGTGCACCAGTCGGACGGCGGCGACAGGATCTCGGGCCACGATCCGCCTCGCTTGAGCAGCAGGTGGACGCCGGACGGCAGCGCGGTCGCGGCGGCGGCCGCCTTGGCCAACGTGGCCCAGGCCGTGTCGGGGGTCAGGCCGTCGGCGGTGTCGCTGCCCTTGGGGTCGACATAGCGGACGATGTCGTGAGCCATGGCGTCGGCCGTCGGGGCGCTGGCCAGCTTCAGTTCGCGCGGATCCACCAGCCCCCGGATATCGAGGCTGCGGAACCAGCCGGCCAGCGGCTCGGTCCCGTCCGGTCGCGCGCCCAGGGTCAGGCGCGAGAGCTTGGCGGGGAAGGTGTTGAAGGCGTCATGGGCGTTGGCGCCGCCGATCGACAGCACCCTGCCCTGCGGCCGCACCTGCAAGGCTACGCGCGCGCCGCCCGGGCCATGAATGCGGGGAAGGCGCGGCGCGACGGTCGTATCGTGGATCGCGCCCGCGCCGGTCAGGGTCAGGGCGTTGTCGGCCGAGCGGGTGACGACCACCTCCTCGCCGCCGCCCGAGACGGTGATCCAGCGGCGGGCCAGATCGCTGGCGCGGCGGATGTGGGTGTCGACGACGATCGTGAACGGCTGGCCAAACAGGGCGGCGTTGTCGATCACCAGTTCGTCGGCCGCGCGGCCCACCGAAGCCCCGGCCACGACGATCGGGCTGGTGGCCAGGGCGCTGGGCTCCAGCTGGTGCAGGATCCAGCGGATCCGGGCCTTGGCGTGGATGGCCATGGTCAGGCCCTGGCTGGCGCTGGTCGGCGTCAGGCCGGCGCGCTCGACGCGGGCCCAGTAGGCCTGGCTGTAGGCGGGACCGGCAGCGCCGCCGGTGAGGCGCAGGTCGCCGCTGCCCGCCACGCAGCGGGTCCAGGCCGACAGCGTGTGCTTGACCCCTATCGTGGCCATGCCGGCGGCGGTGACGGCCGCCGAAGCCGACCCGGAATTGTAGGCCTCCAGCACCATGCCGTTCATCACGCCCTGGTCCAGCAGGTCGCGGAACAGGTAGTCGCCCGTGGCCGGATCCTGGGCGGCGTACAGCTCGTCACGGGCGTCGACGACCTTGAGGCTGATCGTGGCGCCCGCCGACCAGCCCTGGCTGGTGGTCGGGGCGGCGTTGAAGCTGGCGCACAGGTTGCGCGAGGCCGGCTCGATCAGCAGCCCGGCCTGCGCATGCTGGCGCTGCTGACCGTCGGCGAAGGGCAGCAGCCGCCCCGTCGGCGCCAGGGCCAGGCCGCCGGCGGCGCGGATGACGATGCCCGGCATGGCGGTCAGCGGGCCGGCGTCCTGGCCGTTCTGGAACAGGCGGGCGGCGCGGAAGTCGAGCCTGTAGCCGTCGGCCGGCGCCGGCTCGCTCGCGCGAGGCGCGGCCCCCGCCCTGCCGGGCAGGGCGGCGAGCCCAGGAAGCCCCAAGGCGGCCGCGCCAACCTTAAGTATTTCGCGACGCTCGAACCCGGATTTCATGGCAACGCTCTGGCTTACTGTTACTCACCCAGCAAACACAGAATGCACCAAAGAGCACAGCGTGCCCAATACCTAATTTTGCTCCAAATATAGGCGCCAGTTGCTTACACGCGGACCTTAGACACACGGCCAAGGCGAGTCCGCTCGTAGCCGCCAATCCTTTTGGCGAGAAACTCGGCGATCGGCCGCTCGACGACATAGTACATCGCGATGCCGACCAGGGTCGCCAGGACGACGATCGCCGCCACCGCCGCGGTGCTGGCGTAGCCCGTGCCGATCGCCGCGCTGACCATGCGGCCGACACGCGCGCCGACGATGCCGACGATCAGGATATGGACGAGATAGATCGAATAGGAGGCGTCGCCGACCAGTCCGAACACCTTGGGCGTCCGCGTGACCTTGCCGTCGGCCTCCAGCGACACCGCCGCGAACACAATGACCGCGCTGGGCAGGCCCCAGCACAGCACCCGCCAGGCCTCGGCGTGGACGAACAGCGGCGCGACGAACAAGGCGGCGGTGGCGACGGCGATGGCCGGCAAGGGCAGCGGCATCCGCGCCCCGCGCTTGATCGCCAGGGCGACCAGGCAGCCGAACAGGAACTCGATGGCGATCGGATTGGCCAGGAAGCTGACGATCGCCGCCTTGCCCGGCAGCAGGCTGCACGCGGTGATCGCCAGCAGGATGAACGCCGCCAAGGGCGCGAAGAACGCCTTGCGGGCCACCACCACGGCGGCGGCGAACAGCAGGTAGAAATAGAGCTCGTACGACAGGGTCCAGCCGACGCCGAGGATCGGCTGCACACCGCCCGCCTCGTTGAACGCCGGGATCAGCAACAGCGAGGTCGCGATCCGCAGCGGCTGGAGGTCGAAGCTCGACGCCCCCTCGGTGACGTGGTTCATCACCTTCAGGCCGATCAGCACCAGCGAGACGATGATGTAGATCGGGTAGATCCGCGCCGCGCGCTTGAGCAGGAAGCCCAGGATCGGCTTGTCCGAGGCCATGTAGGCGCCCGAGACATAGACCATGATGAAGCCGCTGATGACGAAGAACAGGTCCACGCCGAAGGCCAGGGCGTCATAGAAGGCCGGCGCGCCGATCAGGGCCGGTGGAACGATGCCGGCGCTGGCCTTGACGGTGAAGGTCCGGATCGTGTGGTGGGCGACCACGGCGATGGCGGCCACGCCCCGCAGAGCCTGCACCAGGGCCAGGTTCTTGGGCAGGGGCGCCGGGCTTTGCGACGCCGCCTCCCCCATCCCGAGGCCGGACAGCAGCCTCATGCGGGGCCCCGCGACGCGAAGGCCGGGCGGCGCAGGGGCCGGCGGGCCGGCGTCGCCTCGAACGAGGCGGGCAGCGAGATGACGATCAGCGGCCACAGCACGATGGGCGCCAGCAGCATGCCGGCGTCCAGACCCGAGGCCACCAGCACCAGCAGGATGATGATCACCTCCAGCCGCTGCTGCCTCTGGACCGGGATGCTGGCCGGCGACGGGGCGATCTTGGCGAACAGGCGCACCAGGATCAGGAACAGCAGCGCCGCCGCGCCGGGCACGCCGATGTTCAGGCAGAGCTCCAGATAGGTGCTGTGCGTCGAACTGACGTTCCACGAGGCGCGCACGAACTGGTCGAACACCTCGGGCTGGCGGAACACCGCGAAACCGTAGCCGAACAGCGGCCGGTCATAGACCAGCGGCAGCAGCTGGTCCCAGATGTTCGAGCGCCCCGAGAGGGTGGCGTCCTTGCCGAACGCCTCGGCGATGGTGGCGATGACGATGTTGTAGGAGACGACGATCAGGGTCGCCATGACCACCGTGGTCCCCAGGATCAGGCCCACCCGCGCCGGCTTGCTCTTCAGGGCCCGGGTGGCGTTGAGGCCGACGATCACGGTCATGCCCACGCCGATCATCATCAGGGCGGTGGAGGATCGCGCCAGCACCACCAGGCCCAGGGCGCAGGCGGTGGCCACGGTCTTGACCACGCCGTGGAAGGTCGGACCGTACCGGTGCTGCGAGTTCAGGAAGATGATGAAGAACCCGAGGGAGAAGAAATGGCCCATCAGGTTCTTGTGGTAAAACATCCCCTTGACCATGCCCTGGTAGGCCCCGCCCATGATGGCGAACTGGGGGAAGACGACGGTGTAGGCCACGTTGGCGATCGCCGACACCACCATGAACGTATAGACCGTGTTCCAGGTGTCGGCCGCCCCGTAGCGCAGCCGGTACATCAAGGCCGCGATGGTGATCAGCGACACCGCGATCAGGCCGCGCGTCGAGGCGCCCATGTTGATCGACCAGAACACCGACGCCACGCAGGCGGTGAAGATGATCACCACCGAGATCGGGGTCTTCTGGATCATCTGCTTGACCCGTCCCGCCTCGAGCAGGGCGTAGAGCAGGATCAGCGGGATCAGGCTGTAGAGCAGCGCCTTCATGACGAAGACGTTGTCGCCGCTGCCGCCCTCGTCGAAGCGCGACGGATAGCCGTAAGACATGCCCGAGGCGCGCCACAGGCACAGGATCAGGATGGCGGTCAGCAGCGTCTTCAGCTGGCTTTCGCGGCGCGCCGCGCCGCTGACCTTGGCCTGGGCGGCGCGACGATGCGAGGGACTGTCGTTCACGAGGGTCATGGGTAGATCACTGGGCCAAGCCGCGCGCGGGCGCTAGGCTTCGGCCTTTCCGTATTCCTGATAGCTGTGGCCGAGGATGCCGCTGACGACGCCGGCGCCGCGCACCCCATGGATGATCGCCCGCATGCCGAGGCTGGGCGAGATCAGCAGGGCCGGCGACATCACAGCCCCCAGCACCATCCGCGCCGCGCCGTAGACCAGGCGGTAGGCGCGGCGGGCCGGCGTGCCGTGCAACTGGTCGGCGACCGCGAAGGTGTTGCCCAGACGGTACTGGCGCTGGATCACCCACTTCCAGGTCATCCGGTTGGCCGGCACCACATCGTAGACCAGGGCCGCGTCGCTCCAGTGGATCTTCGCGCCCTTGCGGACCGCCTGGTTGAAGAACAGGTAGTCGGTGCCGCCGGTGTGGCGCATCCGCTCCTCGAAGCGCAGCCCCATCTGCCTGAACAGCGGCAGGTCGAACATCACGTTGTTGGAGGCGGCATAGCCGATCCGGGCGCCGTCCTCGTTCTTCTTGCGCTCGAAGACGCGGCTCTTGATGAAGTAGGCGGGCGGATCTTCCGGATAGACCGGCTCGACCGGGCCATAGACGCAGTCGGCGCCGGTGCGCGCCTGCACCTCGAGCAGGGCGTCCAGCCAGCCGGGCACGACCCACTCGTCGTCGTCGACGAAGCAGAAGTACCGGGTGTCGGCCGGGGCCTCGTCCATGGCGCGGTTGCGGCCGAACGGAATGCCGGGCTCCGGCTCGATGGCGTAGATCAGCTGGAAGACGCTTGATGCCATGAACGGCTCGACCGCCGCGCGGCCGCTGCCCTTGGGGTCGTTGTCGACCACCACCACCGACAGCCGATACGGCCGTTCGGCGTTCATGCTCAGGCCGCCCAGCGACTCCAGCAGCTTGGCGATGCCGTCGGGGCGCTTGAAGGTCAGCACGCCGACCGTGACGTGGATGGCCTCAGAAGCCTGGGCCGGGGCGACTTGCGCGGGGTCGAGCGTGACGGTGGTCGTGGTCATGGTCAGCCCGCCTTCGCCGCCTTGCGCGGCGCAAGCGAGGCGCGCGCGCGTTTCATCGTCACCCGCCACCACAGGTCCAGCGCCGCCAGGCGCGGGTTGGGCGCGGCGTTGGTGGCCACGGCCAGCTGCTCGCGCAGGGCCTTGCCCGAAAGCTCACCCTGGGCGAAGCCGCCGGCCGCCAGGCTGGCGCCCAGGCTCTTGAGGCCCGGATAGCGGCGGGCCAGCTCCAGGCCGGTGGCGATCATGATCCGCGAGCGCAGCGGGCTGGCCTGCACCGCGCCTGTGTAGCGGTTGGTCGCGTGGATGCGCTGGAAGGTCAGCGGCGTGTCGACCAGCACCCCTGCCCCCAGATAGCTGGCGGCGAACTTCAGGTAGTTGTCGCTGAGCACCACGTCCTGGGCCACCGGCATGGGCAGGATCTGCGACAGCAGCCCGCGCCGGAAGGTCAGGCCCGAGGTGGGCACCGGAATGCTCGGAAAACGGCCTCGGCCCAGGCCCTGGCGATAGTCGACCGGCTTGGTCGCCAGCTCGCCAGGCGCGCCGGCCGCCTCGTCGGTGGTGACCCGGTCGAAGCACCAGTCGACCCCCTCGCCGGCGTAGATCTCGGCCAGGCGCGACAGCTTGCCCGGCAGGAAGGCGTCGTCGGCGTCCAGCAGGCACAGGATCTCGCCCGTGGCGGCGGCGAAGCCGGCGTTGAACGACGAGGCCTGGCCGCCGTTCTCCTTCAGCACCGGAACCAGCCGGTCGCCGTACGCGCCGATGATCTCGCGCGAGCCGTCGGTCGAGCCGTCGTCGACAACGATCAATTCGAAGTCCGGGTAGTCCTGCGACAGCACGCTGTCGATGCAGGCCGGCAGATAGGCCGCGTAGTTGTAGTTGTTGACGAGAACCGAGATCTTGGGGACCGAGATCCTGAGAACCGGGGAGAGCGGAGACTTGGCCATGGCTTATGCATTCCGCAGGCGGGCGAAGCGCCCGGTGGTTTTCGACAGCAGGCGCGCGAGCTCGGCCTCGATGCTGTTGCCCGGGCGTCCGGCCATGAACCAGACCGCCGCGTGGGTGACCACATAGGCCGCACCGCCGGCGATCGAGATCGCCACGGTGGCGTAGAGGGCGTCGGCGTGATGCTCCACGCTGGGGAACAGCGAGCCAGTGGCCAGGGCGGCGGCGATCATCACCACCGTGCTGACCAGCGAGCGCCAGGTGACCTTCACCTGCTCCAGCGGCGTCAGGCCGGTCAGCTTGTGCACCAGCATCAGGTTCAGCACCGACAGCAGCAGGCCGCCCGACAAAATGCGCGCCACCAGAAGGCCCGTCAGGCCCCAGAAATAGAGGCCCGCCAGCACCACGGGCACGCGCACGGCCGTCTGCCACAGGCTGCGCTGGAAGAGGTCCTTGGTCGCGCCCTGGGCGTAGGCCACGGCGTTGACCGCGCCGAACACCACCTGCACGCCCAGCACCGGCGCGATCAGCTGGATGACGACGGCCGCCAGATGCCACTTGGGCCCCAGGGCAAGGGCCACCAGCGGCTCGGCCACCAGCGCCAGCCCCACGCCCAGCGGCAGGCCCACGGCGAACAGCGACGACTGGCTGCGCTGGAACGCGGCCCGCAGGCGATCGCGGTCGGCGGCGATGTGCACGAAGCTGGGGAAGAACACCCGCTCCAGCGGCTGGATGGCCTGCTGGGTCAGCATGGTGGCGATGTTGTTGCCGACGTTGTACGCGCCGAAGGTGGCCGTGCCGAGCACGCCGGCGATCACCAGGTTGTCGAAGCGGTTGCCGATGACGGTGATGAACTGGTTCAGCGTCACCCAGATCGAGAAGCCCAGGATCAGCTTGGTCGAGGCCAGCGAGAAGCGCGGCCGGTAAGGCGCGTAGAGATAGCTGGCCACCAGCGGCACGAGGCCCGCGGCGATCACCCCCGCGACGATCCCCCAGTAGCTGTGGGTGGTCCAGGCCACCGCCACGGCGGCCACCAGTTGCAGCACGGCCGCCAGGCTCTCGATGGCGATCACCACCGAGAACTTCAGGTGCTTGGCCAGGGTGATGTAGTAGGGGCTCATCAGGCCGGCCATCAGCGGTCGCACGCTGATCGCGGCCATGATCGCGAACAGGCGCGGGTCGTTGTAGATCCTGATCATCACCGCCCCGGCGCCGATCATGATCGCCATCAGCAGCAGGCCGCGCAGCACGCCGAGGGTGAAGGCGGTGTCGTAGTCGGCGCGATCGGCGTCCTGCTTGTGGATCAGGGCGTTGCCCAGCGACAGGTCGGTGATCGCCTGCAGCATCAGCAGCACGGTGGTGGCCAGGGCCACCAGGCCGAAGTCCTGCGGCAGCAGGATGCGCGCCAGCACCACCGTCATCAGAAGGTTGGCCAGGCGCGTGAACACCACCCCGCCCATCACCCACACCGAGGCCTTCACGGCCTTGGAGCCGATGCCGCTGGCGCCGCCGGCCGGCGGTTGCGCCGACGCTTGAGTGTCGATCGGATCGCTCATGCACGGGCCGCCGGCATGTAGTGGCGGATGCCCTGGATCAGCCCGCGCATGTAGTAGAGCTTCCAGATCGCCCAGAACCGCAGGCGCGACTTGGGCAGCGGATACAGCATCAGGCTGCGCGCGCCCCAGCTGGCGGTCTCCAGCCAGGTCCTGACCGGCACGCCGCCCAGGCGCGGGCCGCCGGGGATCTTCTCGGGCTGCAAGGCCGGGATGCCGAAGCCCAGGCGCTCGGCCCGCTTCTGCACCCAGTCGGCCGACATGTTCGAGGCCGGCACGAAGTGGCGCACCTGCGCCTCGGCGCAGTGGTAGGCCTTGTGGCCCCGCGCCGCCAACCGCATGACGATCTCGGAGTCCTCGCCCATGGCGTAGAGCTTGGCGGGCAATGGCCCGATGTCCTCGCGATAGCGCTCCTCGCCCAGGGCGCTGGCGCGGATCGTGGTGTTGGGGCCCCAGATCTTCGACGGGTCGCACGGACCGGTCGGCAGGTCGTCGACGATGGCGAAGGTCGAGCCCAACGGCAGCCAGGTGTAGAGCGGGTCATCGCCGGGCGGCCGCTCCCAGTTGGGAACAATGCGGCCGCCGATCACCGACACTTCCGGATGGGCGGCGGCGCATTCGACGATCGACGACAGCCAGCGCGGCGCGGCCTCGACATCATCGTCGGTGAACACCAGCAGCTCGCCCCGGGCGCGGGCGATCGCCTCGTTCAGGGCGCTCGACTTGCCGGGCGTGACGTGCCGGAACGGCTTGATAGGCAAGCGATCGGCATAGGACTGCAAGAGCTCGAACGTGCCGTCGCTGCTGTTGTTGTCGACGGCTATGATCTCCCACCCGTCCTTGGGCAGGTCCTGGCGCACGAACGAGTCCAGCGTGTTCGGCAGCCGCTTCTCGCCGTTGTAGGACGACAGGATGACGGTGGCGGAAAGGCTGGTCATCGGCCGGGCCTCACTGCTCGACGGGCTGGACGTCGCGTACGGTCGCCGGCGCGAAGTCAGCCTTCAGCCGCTCGACCTGGGCGAGCATGGCGGCGTGGGCGGCCTCGATGGCGGCGTCGGTGCTGAGCTGGCCGGGCTTTGCGGCCACGGCCTGCAAGGTCGCCCCGGCCGAGCCGAAGGCCATGTCGCCGGTCAGCTGGCGGATGCGGCGGTGGCGGAAGGTGATCGCCTTGCGCCAAGCCGTGTCCTTGCGCAGGGCGGCCAGGGCTTCCACCGGGTTCGACGGACCGAGCGTGTCGAAGTCGATCGAGACGTCCAGGGCGCTGGCCCAGTCGTACCACTTGGCGCGGTTGGCAGGATCCAGCGGCACGATGGCCCGCCATGGCACGCGCAAGGCGTCCGAGATGATCACCCCGTGCATGGCTTCCGAGATCACCTTTTCGGAGGCGCTGATCTCCTCCAGCACCTTCTCCACCGACCAGCGCGGGTCGATGAAGTGGATGCCGGCCTTGGCGCAGACCTTCTCCCAGGCGCCGTACATGGCGCTCTCGTAGTGGGGGATGAACGAGACGGCGTGGCGCTTCTCGACCTTGCTGGCGTCCCACAGGCTGCGGATCAGGATGCCGCTGTCGCCGATCCCCAGGCCCTCGTCGACGCCCAGCTCCTGCGCGGTCTTCTTGCCGCGCACGAAATAGACCGTCCACTTGTCGTCCAGCGTCGGCGCCTTGGTGTAGCCGCCCCAGCCCGAGCCGAAGACGATCTTGCGGATGCCCGGATCGAAGTTGTCGTAGAGGATCGAGCCGATGCCCAGGAACAGGTCGCTTTCGTCCTCGTCGAAGAAGTCCGGCAGAATCTGCGGCCACAGCCAGTGGTTCAGCTCGTCGCCGAAGTTCTCGTGCTTGCCGCGGTAGAAGAACATCTTCATTCGGCGGCTCCCAGGGCCAGGGCGGCGACGTTGGCCGCCTCGATTTCGTCCTCGCGGGCCATGCGGCCGTAGCGCGAGATGATCTTGATGTCCGAGCGGATGATCTTGGCCGGGTTGCCGGCGACCAGCGAACGCGGCGGGATGTCCTTGGTGACGACCGCGCCCGAGCCGATCACGCACTCGTCGCCGATGGTCACGCCGGGCAGGATGATGCTGCGCGCGCCGATGAAGCAGCGGCGGCCGATATAGGTGTTGAGGTACAGGCCGCGCGTCAGGTCGTGGGTCAGGATCGCCGCGTCGAAAGCTACGTAGGTCTCTTCGCCCACATGGACGCCCTTGGGGTTGGTGCGGTCGAACTTGGCGCTCAGCGAGAACGACGCGGTCGGGTGGATGTGCATCCCCCAGACCTTGTTGTAGTAGGCCCGCCGGACATTGATGATCGCGTCCCGGATCGGCCGGAACACGTTCAGGCTCCACTTGGGCTTCACGCCCTTGGGCTTGGTCTGCGGCATAGGCTGGGTCATCGACGCGCCTCCCCCTTTTTATGGGCGTCGAGGACGCTGTCGTAATAGTCTTCCAGCAGCGCGGTCTGGCGGCGGATGTCGAAGCGTTCGGCCACCATCCTGGGCGCGCGTTCGCTGAAGGCGTTCCACAGCGGCTGGTCGTTCAGCAGACGGCCGATGTGGTCGGCCATGGCGGCCACGTCGCGCTCGGCGGCCAGGAAGCCCGTCGCCCCCTCCTCCACCGCCTCGCCCACCCCGCCCGAGCGGAAGGCGACGACCGGCGCGCCCATGGCCTGGGCTTCCAGGTTGGCGATACCGAAGGCCTCGGCGTGACCGTTGGCCAGGGTCACCGCGCCATGCAGATAGAGCTCTGCTTCCGACAGCAGGTCGCGGATCTGGGCCTGGGTCTGCTTCTCGCGGATCTCGACCTTGGGGAGCGAGCGCCGGGCCAGGGCCTCGATCTCGTCGCGCAGCGGGCCCTCGCCGATCATGATGAACTCGACGGGCGTGCCGGCCTTGGCCACGCGCTCCAGCGCCTCGATCATCAGCTTGTGGCCCTTGTACTCCACGAAGCGGGCGACCGAGACCACCAGGCCCTTGCGGCGCGGCTTCGTGGGCGCCGAGAACAGGCTGGTGTCGACGCCGATATAGTGGCGGAAGATCCGCGACTGCGGGAAACCCAGGGCCAGCAGGCGGTCCTGGATGAAGTCGGACACCGCGATCTGCCAGCCGCCGCCCCTGGCCATCTGCTCGCGGCCCTTGGCGAAGAACCGCACCTGGTTGAAGCCGTCGACGTCGGCCGCCTTGCCGGCGAAGGTGGCGTCGAAGCCGTGGAAAGTGGTGACCAGCGGCTTGCCGGCCGCCAGCGGGCCGATCACGTAGCCGTTCTTGCCGAAATGGGCGTGCACCAGGTCGGCCTGGCGCACGGCCGGAAACAGCGCCGGCGCCGGCAGGCGCACGGTCTTCAGAGCGAACTCGCCCGCCCGCATGGCCGGCGAGGCGCGGATGTCGTGCACCGGAAAGCCGATCAGGTCGCGATCGAGGCTAGCCATGGTGCTGCCGGCCAGGATCGCCGGCTGGTAGCGCGCCAGGGCCCGCGCCTGCTGGGCCACGAAGGCCTGCGACGGCGGCAGGTAGCGCTCCACGTAATAGAGCACCTTCTGGCGATCGTCGGGGGCGATGGTCACGCGCCGCCGCCGATGAAAGCGCCGATGGCGTCGGTCAGCTGCCGGCGCTTGACCGCAGCGCCCGGATCCTCCGAGCCCGAGACCAGACCCTTGTCGAGCAGCAGCGCGCGCAGCTCGCCCTCGTCCGTGGCCACATAGATGCCGGCCTGGGTCTTCAGCTGGGCGCAGGTGGCCAACTGGTGGTCGTTGCGGTGTTCGTTGTGCGCGGCCAGGCGTGGGAACAGGATGATCGGCTTGTTGTACTTGCGGGCCGTCAGGATCGAGCCGATGCCGGCGTGTGAGACCAGCACCCGCGCCGAGGTGATCTTGGTCTCGAAGTCGCGCGGCGGCAGGTTTTCCTGGAAGGTGAAGTTGCGCGGCGACAGCGTGCTCTTGCCGATCTGGCCGAACACTTCCTCGCCGGTGTCGGGCGCGACGCGGTCGACGATGTCGACCAGGCGGTCGAAGGGCAGCTGGGTGCCGACGGTCAGCAGGATCACAGGACGCTCCCGTAGTATTTCGGGCCCTTGGCGCTGGCCAGCTGGCTCCACTGGGTGATCCAGAGGTTGGCGACGTAGCCCGCCATCTTGCCGCTCATCGACAGCCGCTCGGAGTTGGCGATGCTGTCGACCCAGACGCCCCGGGCGCCGAAAAAACGGCCGATGACGATGGCCAGCAGGCCCGGCGCGGCGCCGGTCGAGATGATCACATTGGGCCGCTCCGTCCGGATGATGGAAAGCAGATCCCTCATGCAGCGAAGATTGGCCCCAATATTGTCCCGGTTACAGTCCGGCACGACATAGGATTTCTCGACGCCCGACTTCTCAGCCAAACCAGGCAAAGTCGTGACGAAGACCGGATCGGCGCCTTTGAAAGCGTCACGGATCATCATCATCTGCTCCCAGTGGCCGCCACTGGAGCAGACCGCCAGAACCTTGGGCTTTTTGACGCTACGCTGTGCGGTCATGACTTCGGATCCATTGTGCAGTTCGCGACGCCGCATTCAGTTCAGGGCATTCAAGTTCACGCAGGCGGCCCAGGCACGCGCGATCGGCGGCGTTCACCGCCATCGCCGCGCTCCGGATGCGTTTCCCCCTTGGGATTTTTTCTGGATCGCCGGCCCGGCCCCGCCGCCCGAGTGACGGCGGAGGCGCGGACCTTCCCGCCTAGTTCGGGACGGCGTCCATCTGGCGCTCGTCGGTCTTGAGACCCGCGCCTTCGCCACCTTCGGCCGCCGCCCCGCGCCCCACCGAGGCGTAGGTGAAGCCGTGGCGGACCATTTCGTGCGGCTTGTAGATGTTGCGCAGGTCGACGACGACCGGGGCGGCCAGCAGGGTCTTGAGGCGCTCCAGGTCCAGGGCCCGGAACTGGTCCCACTCGGTGAGGATCAGCAGC
>NZ_PJRS01000038.1 GCF_002858925.1 Caulobacter zeae | reverse complement strand
ACTGCGGGTCGAATGGACGCGGCTGACCTTGCCGTCCGGCAAGTCGATCGTCCTGGACAAGCTGCCGGGCGCCGACGAGCAGGGCATGGCGGGCTTGCAGGACGGTGTCGACCGCCATGGCGGCCGGGTTCTGGCCGCCGCGGGCCTTTCGACCCTGCTGGCCATCGGAGCCGAGGTCGGCTCGTCCGGCGAGGAGAGCGACATCGCCCGCGCCGTTCGCCGGGCCGGCGCCGACACCGCAAGCGCCGTCGGCCAGCAGATGGTCGGCAAGAGCCTGGATCTGGCCCCGACCCTGACCATCCGGCCCGGCGCGCCGCTGCGGGTGCTTCTGACCCGCGACCTCGTGCTCGAACCCTATGCCGACGAAAGGAAAGCGCCATGAGCGGCGGCAAGCTGAAGCTGGGGGCGCTGGAGGACGACACCCCGGTGAAGGTGACGATGGATCTTCCCGCCAGCATCCACCGGGATCTTCTCGCCTATGCCCAGATGCTCGCCTCCCAGACGGGCGGCAAGCCGGCCGAGCCCGCCAAGCTCGCGCCGAGGATGCTGGAGCGGTTCATGGCCACCGATCGGGTGTTTGTGCGAGGGCGGCGGGGGCGGGGCGCTTAGGCGGCCTCCTCCTGATCGGCGGGAGGCCCAAGCGCGGCCATCAGGCCTAGGACCTTGCGACGCCGGCGCGGTTCAAGCCCTGAGAGCAATTGCGCCAGCGCAATGCCATCGGGGCTCGCCAGCAAGGCGGTGATGGCTTGGGCTTTCTCCAGTTGCGCCGTGCTCGGCGCTTCTTCGGCGTCGGTCGCCGGCAGCCCCTCGAAAAACCACGCCGGCTGCGCGCGCAGGACGCCAGCGAGCCGATAGAGCATCGAGGCGCTGATGCGGTTGGCGCCGCGCTCGTACTTTTGGATTTGCTGGAAGGTCAGGTCCAGCCCCAGGGCGAGTTTGGCCTGGCTGATCCCGAGCGACTTGCGGCGAAGACGGATCTTAGCGCCGACGTGCTTGTCGACGGGGTGGGACGGGTTTTTCGACGGCAAGGGGCCACTCCGGTTGCTGTGCATCAACGGAGAGACACGCCAGGCGCCATGGCCTGGTAGTTGAGCGCGCGAAAACCTGGGACTGCGCCGTCGCGCCCACTTGCCTGACGGTATCGCCGGGGTCTGTAGGGGCGCTTCTACGTCCGCTTTGGACGTGCCGGCAGGACACGATCGAGTTGGACGACCAGAGGAGTGTCATGACCAAGATCGAGGCCGAGCGGGCGATCCGCTCGCTGTGTCATAGTTGGCGAAAGGAAGCCGGACTGCTGCAGGCCGACCAGACGCGCCTGAGCTTCTTCGGCTTCTGGGCTTGGATGAGCTCTAACCATCCGGGCTATTTGAAATTTCGGAGCACGACGTCCGTCATGGGCAATGTCCAGCGCTGGTTCGAAAGCGAGTTTGGCCAGACGGCTTGGCGCGGGCAGCGGTGGGCTTGCTGCGCATCGAAGGGGAGTCCGCGGCCCGTAAGGCCGCGCCCCGTGGCGGTCTACCCTTCGAGGGTGGCGCTGATGGCGTGCGTATTCACGCAAGCGCGGTGAGGTGACCCCGGTCTAGGGGCCGATCAGATCGCTGGCCACGCAGGCCGCCAGGGCCGCGGCCAGCGCGGTCAAGGCGGCAATGCCCGCCCATCCGACAGTCGTCAGTAGGCGAGCGGCAGGGCGGCGGCGAGGAGGCATGACCAAACCTTAGCCGCGTTGGCGGTGCGGCGCCAGGGCCCGGGGCGTTGCGCGTCAGCTCGCGGAGGAGGGGACGTTGAGCCTGATACGCTCGCGAGCGACGCCGCCGCCATGCCGTCCAGACGTCCAGCGCCCACCGGGAGGTCCTCGCCTCGATCCTTTGCTGGCTGGCCCTGCCAGATCGCCGGCCTGGGCGTGGAACAGGGGGCGGCGATGGCTTCGGCAAGCGAGCGTCCGCGACGCAGGCGCCTATTGCTTCGATGGCGTAGAACGCTGGCGTTTTGGGGCGGCTACAAGCGCTTGGGCGATCGCGGTGCGTAGGGCCTTGGGGCGGTAGGCGTCATCGTAAAGGGTCGGGCGCTTGGGCTTGCCATCTTGCCGAAGCCATTGGTTCTGCAGCCAGGAATATTTATCGACCATGCCCCAAGCCAGGACTTCCTTGGTCTGGCCATAGCTCAGCATCAGATCGAGATAGGCCTGGCCATAGGCCGCCACCGCCGCGTCGCGCGCGGCGAAATCATAGGGCAGACCCTTGTCGTGGACGTCGAACTCCGTGATGAGCAGGTCGTAGCCCATGCCCGTCACCTCATCGAGGAAAGCGCGCCATTCCTTCTCCTGCGGTCGGCCAAAGCCGGTGAACGTGTCGGCGTTCTCCGCGCCGATATGGCTTTGGACGCCAAGGGCGTCGACCGGCGTTCCCCGCTTGCGGAAGCCTTCAAGGAGCTTGAGCACGCCATACCGATGCTTCTCGTTGCCTGCTTCCCAACTCATATAGTCGTTATAGGCCAGACGCGCCTTGGGCGCGGCCTGTCTTGCGACCTGGAACGCCAGGTCCAGGACCGCATCCTGACCCATCGCGTCGGACAAAACGGTGCGCCGGATCGATCCGTCCTGAGGATCGACCGTCTCATTGACCACGTCCCAGGAGATCATCTGCGGATAACGGGCGCAGAGAGCCTGGATATGGCCGGTGACCAGGCGCGCCGCAGCCTCGGCGGGTTGGGCTCCAAAACCGTAGCTTTTCAGCCAGTCGGGAAACCATTGCGGGTGGTGCCAAAGCAGGGTGTGGCCGCGCATGGCCTGGCCGTGCGCCTTAGCGAAGGCGGCGATACGATCGGCCGGCCCAAAATCAAAGGCCTGCGGGCCCTCGGCGCGGACCACGTACCATTTCAATTCGTTCTCGGGCACGATCAGGCCGCACTCGCGCGCCAAGATTTCGCAGTAGAGCGGATCGTCAAGCGACCCTGTAAGCGATCCCTTTGGGCCCGCGCCCACCGCGCTGCCGAACCAAAGCCCCTTGGCCTGGGCGAGCGAGGCCAACGACGGCTTGGGCGTTCGCAGGCCCGTCGCCAGGCTTGGCGTCGCGGCGAGGGGGGCCAGGAGCCCGGCAGAGAGGACGGCCCGGCGCGAGACGGCCTGGCGGGCGGGATTGTCAATGGAAGACTTCATGGTGGCCTTGCCTTGCCTTTTGCGTCGGGCCCTGGGGGCGACCGGCGATCGATGGAACAGGAAGAGCCGCCCGAAAACGGCGATGGACGAGCTTGACGTCGAGCGGCGCGCCGGCGCGGCGTCCAGGCCTCACCAGTTGAACATCGAGCCGTCCTCAAGGCGGTTCACGGGCAGTTGAGCTGGCCGGTAAGGATACTTGGCCGCCAGGTCTTCATCGATCTCCACGCCGTGACCGGCGGCTTCGCCGGGGTGAAGCTCGCCATCGCTGAAGGTGTAGGCGTGGGGGAAGACCTCATCGGTCTCGGGTGTATGACGCATATATTCCTGGATCCCGAAATTGGGGACCCAGAGATCAAAGTGCAGGGCCGCGCCCATGCAGACCGGTGACAAATCGGTCGCGCCGTGGAAGCCGGTGCGCACATTGTAGAGGTCGGCCAGGCTGGCGATGCGGCGCAGATGGGTGATACCGCCGCCGTGCACGATCGTGGTGCGGATGAAATCGATCAGCTGCTCTTCGATCAGCTGCTTGCAGTCCCAGATGGTGTTGAAGACCTCGCCGACAGCCAGAGGGGTGGTCGTATGGCGCCGGATCCAGCGGAAGCTCTCCTGGTTCTCGGCGGGGGTGACGTCCTCGAGCCAGAAGGGGCGATAAGGCTCTAGGTCCTTGCCGAGCCGAGCCGCTTCGATCGGCGTGAGGCGGTGATGGCTGTCGTGGAGAAGATGGACGTCCCAACCCAGTTCCGCGCGGGCTGTGGCGAACAGTTCGGGCACGGTGGGGAGGTAGCGCGAGGTCGACCAGATGTTCTCGGTCGGCAGGGCCGCATCGGCCGGTTCGTAGAACAGCTTGTCTTTCGAGACCCCGTAGGTGCTGTTGAGGCCCGGAACGCCCGTCTGCAGCCGAATGGCCTTGTAGCCCATGGCCTTGTATTTGATCGCCTGGGCGACGGTGTCATCAACGGTCTGGCCATTGGCGTGACCGTACACCATGACGCCCGTGCGACTGGCGCCGCCGAGAAGTTGATATAGAGGCAAGCCCGCCAGCTTGGCTTTGATGTCCCACAGCGCCACATCGACCGCGGCGATGGCCGACATCGTCACCGGGCCCCGCCGCCAATAGGCTCCGCGGTAGAGGAACTGCCAGATGTCCTCTATTTTGTGCGCGTCGCGTCCGATCAGGCAGGGGATGACATGTTCCTGCAGATAGGCGGCCACGGCCAGCTCGCGGCCGTTCAGCGTCGCATCGCCGATCCCATGGACCCCATCCTCGGTCACGATCTTCAGGGTAACGAAGTTGCGTCCCGGACACGTGACGATGACCCTGGCGTCAATGATCTTCGGCATGGCATTCCTCCGACAATTGGCCTGACAATTTGCAGGCCTTGGTCAGGCAAGTGTCCGGTTGTGCTCACAGAGTCAAGCCGGATGGTCGCCCAATATGGCTGACTTTGCCTAATTTCTTCGATCCTTCGGCAACTTATTTCGGTAGGGATGCGAAAAATGATACCGGTATCTTGACGGTGTCCTGACCAGATGGATAAGTCTTCTGGCCACTACGGGATGCCGTTGTTTCCGCTGTGGCGCCGTCGGTGCTCGTATCGCCTCTTGCTTCGGGGGGGCGGAGCGGATCGCGGGCGCTGACAAAGCGGGCTTCGGCTCCGCCAACAAAACAAAGGTCCGGCGAAACACGGCGGACAGGGAGGGAACGATGAATTCCAAGCGCATTTCCACGCGCGCCGTTTTGATGAGCGCGACCTTGATCCCGGCTTTCCTGGCAGGCCAGGCCTGGGCGCAGACCGCTGACGCCCCGCAGAAGACCGCCGCGGCTCAGGGCTCGCCCAATCAAACCTTGGTGGAAGAGGTGGTCGTCACCGGCTACCGGCAGTCGCTGGAGAGCTCTGCCAACGCCAAGAAGAACACCACCAATTTCATCGACTCCATCTTCGCCGAGGACATCGGCAAATTCCCCGACCTGAACCTGACGGAATCGCTGCAGCGCCTGCCTGGCGTGCAAATTGACCGCGACACCTCCGGCGAAGGGACCTACGTCAATGTTCGAGGTCTCAGCGCCGGCTTCACGGTCCTGACCGTCAACGGCTTCGCTGTCAGCACCTCGAGCAACGGCACCAACGAAGGCCGCGGGTCGAGCCTGGACATCCTGCCGTCCGAACTTTTCCGTAGCCTGACGCTGAGCAAATCGCCGATCGCCAGCGGGGTGGAAGGCGGCACCGCCGGCTCGATCGACATGCAGCCGATCGGCCCGTTCGATCGCAAGGGCTTCCACCTGAACCTACAAGCCCAGGGTTCTTACCAGGACGCCAATGGGACGGCCACGCCCCGGGCGGCGGCGATCGTAAGCAACACGTGGCAAGACACCAAGATCGGCGATTTCGGAATCCTGATCGCCGGGGCCTTCGCCGACAAGGACTACCGCAGCGAGATTTTCAACACCGTGGGCTACACCACGATGAGCCTGGGCGCGGCCTGCCGCAACACCACCTTGGGCTGCAACTCCCTGACAATCGATCCCGCCAGCGCCCCGGCGACGAACCGCACGGCCGGTTATGGCGGCGGGGCGGGCGCCACCCTGACCACCATTCCCACAAACGTGCCATCGGAGCTTGGCCTAGGTCGGGCTGGGACGGCCCTCGTCCAATGCGGCAACGGCGTGGCCGGCGGCACCTCGGGCCTGTCCTGCCAGGACCTCAGCTATGTCATCGTCCCGCGTCTGGTGCGCGCCGAGCAGGTCGTCGGCAAGCGAGATCGCACGACGGGCATGCTGAACCTTGAATGGCGGCCCACCAGCAAGCTGCGCTTCAAGTTCGACTCCATCCTCTCGGAGTCGAACAACAACTTTGGTCAGTATGACGTCATGCTGACGGTGCGCAGCTACAACAACAACATCCCGATCAATTTCGTCGCCGATCAGAACAGGGTCCTGACCTCGGGCACGTTCGGCAACGCCTACTTCCTCAACCAAAGCACTGACGCGCAGAGCTCTACGAGGCTGTTCTACCGATCGCTGAAAGGCGAATGGGATATCGCCAGGCACCTGAAGTTCTCCATGGCCGGGATGATCAATTCCGGCAAGTTCACCAACGACTCGATCGTCTACACGCTGCAGTCGGCGCCGGGGCAGGTGCAGCCCACCGTCTACGCCGCCGGCGTCGCCGCGCCCGCTGGCGGCGGGCCTTCGTCGAACCTGACGCCGCTCAACACCGGACAATATGCCGTCTACAGCTACACCCCCGGTGACCTGACGCCGCAGCTGTCGTCCAACATCAACCTGCCGACCTACACCAACTGGTACTGGAACAGCATCCAGATCGCCCCCAACCGTCAAGATCTCGAGCAGAAGTCGATCCGCGCCGACCTCAAATGGGGCGACTCGCGATTCCTGGCCGTCTCGGCTGGGGTGATGAAGTCGACCTTCGATCGGCACATCGTCAGCTGGAACGTCTCCGACTGCGCCTTCCGCAACAACTGCACCTCAACCTTCACCTCCACCCAGACCTCGGTTCTGGGCGCCATCCCCAATTCCGCGCTGGCCCAATATCTGACCGATCTGCCGTCGATGAACCTCTTCAAAGGCTCGCCGATCAATGCCGGCTTCAACGGCGGATGGCAGGTGATCGACTTCGCCAAGCTGCGCAAAGCGGTCAACTTCGACTACTACATCAATCAGACTAATCCCGGCGATCAGCCGTCCAATTACCTGAACACCTATTCGCCGCGCCTGCTCACCGAAGACACCAACTCAGCCTACCTGATGGCGGAGGGCAGCCACGATGTCTTCGGGCGTGACCTGCGCTTCAACACCGGCGTGCGCTATACCGAGACCGAGCAATCGGTGGCCGGCATCGTCAACGATTTCCTGGTCGGCGGCGGCACCCGCACCGCCCCCAAGACCACTAGCCGTAGCCACAACTGGTTGCCCAGCGCCAACCTGGCTTATTTCCTGACCGACCGCCTCGTCGTGCGCGGCGCGGCGGCCCGTACAGTCACGCGGCCCAATCCCCAGGACTTGGCTCCCAGCTTCGGTCTCAGCCTGGACGCCGACACTTTCACCAAGGGCAACCCCTCGCTGTCGCCCTTCTACGCCAACAACTACGACTTGGGCGTGGAGTGGTATCCCAAGTCGAAAACCGTGCTGACCTTCAACGTCTGGGCCAAGGACATCTACGACTACCCGGCCACGCTCGATGTCAGCACGCCGTTCGCCGAGACCGGCCTGGTCTTTGACCGCCTCAGCGACCGTCAGAAAACCGGCGTCACCAACCTAGGCAACGGCGATCCCACCGCCGCGCGCATCATCGTGCGCCAAAAGCTAAACTCCGATGTCGTCGTCAAGCTGGTCGGCCAGGAGTTTCAGTGGAACCAGCCGTTGGATTTCGTCGTCAAAGGGCTCGGTTTCAGCGGCAACGTGACCCACATCTCCCAGTCGCTCTCGGGGGAGGTGCCGCCGACCTTGAATCCCAAATCTCTGATCGCGGGCCTAGCGCCATGGACCTATAACGGCACGCTCTACTACGAGCTGAAAAACGGCTTCTCGGCCCGTCTGTCCTACACCCATCGGGACGAGAACCTTCAGACGGTGGGGCCGACGAACAACGTTCCCGGAGATCTCTATTCGACGGCGACCAACTATATGGACGCCCAGATCAGCTTCCCGGTGAAGGGCTACAAGCAGGCCAGGGTCACCATTCAGGCCCAGAACCTACTCAAGCAAGTCCAGCTCAACCAATACGAAAACCGAGAGTCCCAGCCCGACGGCGCGACCTATGCTGGCCGCACCTTCGTGGTGGGCGTGCGGGCTAGCTTCTGACGAGCGTCCAATCCCTGGCTCGCCCTCAAGGAGCCGAAGCGGGGACCGAGTTTGATCTTCGCGGCCGCTTCTTCCCCTGGCCGCAAGATCCTCCTGGGCGGCGCGCTTGCGCGCCGCCCGTTTTCTTGGCTTTTCCTCCGCGACGCCTCGCGGGGGCCTGGAGCTGATCCGCATGAAATACCTCCTCGCCGCCATCGGTATGTGCACGACCATGGCTTTGAGCTGGGGCGCTCAAGCCGCTCCGAGCGCCGCGATCACCCCCGTGAGTGTGGTCTCTCCTTCCGCTAAGGGCGCTTTGAAGTTGGTGGCCGCAGGCCAGCCAGCCTTCGTCGTCGTTGATGCGGCCGACCTTCCTGCGGTTCGTCGCGTGGCGGTCGACTTGCAGGCCGATCTGGCGCGCGTCGCCGGCGCTGAGGTCCCAACCCAGGCCGCCAAGGGCCAGCCGATCGTGATCTTGGGAACCATCGGCCATAGTCCGGTGATCGATCGGCTGATCGCCGAGCGCAAGCTCGACGTCTCGGGGATCGCGGGCCAATGGGAGGGCTTCGTCCAGCAGGTGGTCGATAAGCCCGCGCCCGGCGTCGCCCGGGCTCTGGTGATTGCCGGCGCGGACCGGCGGGGGGCAATCTTCGGGGCCTACGATCTTTCCGAGCGCATCGGCGTGTCGCCCTGGGCCTGGTGGGCGGACGTGCCGACGCCTGTGCGCCAGGATCTGGCCGTGTCGCCTGGCCGGCGCGCGCAGAAGCCCGTCGTCAAGTACCGGGGGATCTTCCTCAACGATGAAGACCCGGGGCTGTCCAGCTGGGCCAAGATCCGCTTTGGCGGGGTCAATTCCCAAATGTACGAGAAGGTGTTCGAGCTCATCCTGCGCTTGCGCGGCAACTATCTGTGGCCGGCGATGTGGGGAAAATCGATCTTTGAGGACGATCCGCTGAGCGCCCAGCAGGCCGACGCCTACGGCGTGGTGCTGGGCACCTCTCACCACGAACCCATGATGCGGGCCCAAAAGGATTGGGCGCGCCAGGGCGGCGGGGCGTGGGACTACACAACCAACAAGGCGGCCCTAGAGGCGTTTTGGCGAGACGGCGTTAGGCGCATGGGCGCGCGCGAAAGCGTGGTCACCATCGGTATGCGCGGTGACGGCGACGAGCCAATGACCAAGGGCACCGCGACCGAGCTCCTGGAGACGATCGTCGGCGATCAGCGTCGCATCCTGGGGGAGGTGACCGGCAAGGATCCGGCTGCCACCCCCCAGGTCTGGGCGCTCTACAAGGAGGTGCAGGACTATTACGACGCTGGCATGCGCGTGCCCGACGACGTGACCCTGCTTTTTTCTGACGACAATTGGGGAAACATCCGCCGGCTCCCCGAGCCGGGCAAGGCGCGCGCCGGCGGCTATGGTGTCTACTACCACTTTGACTATGTCGGCGGACCACGCAGCTACAAGTGGATCAACACCAACCAGATCGAGCGAACCTGGGAGCAAATGAAACTGGCGGCCGACTACGGCGCGGACAAGCTTTGGATCGTCAACGTCGGTGATCTCAAGCCAATGGAACTGCCCGTCTCGTTTTTCCTCGACATGGCCTGGGACCCGGCCGGCATGTCGGTGGAGGCCATGGATCGTTACGCGACCGATTGGGCCAAGGCTCAGTTCGGCGCAGCGCCAGGTGAAGCGATCGGTCCGCTCCTGGAAGGCTACACCCGGCTAAACGCCCGCCGCAAACCCGAACTCCTCAATCCCGACACCTTCAGCCTGATCCATGAGCGCGAAGCCGAACGCGTCCTGGCCGAATGGGACGATCTGGAGGCGCGCACGCTGAAGGTGGGCGCTACCCTGCCGACGGCCTACCGCGACGCGTTTTTCCAACTTGTTCAATATCCGATCCAGGCCAGCGCCAACCTGACGCGGCTCTACGTCGCCGCCGGTCGAAACCAGCTCTATGCCGCGCAGGGCCGGGCCTCGGCCAAGGCTTGGGGCGATCAGGTCGGCGTCCTATTCGCCCGCGACAGTGAACTCACCCGGCAATATCACGAGGATGTCGCCGGCGGAAAATGGCGCGGCATGATGAGCCAAGTCCATATCGGCTATACAAGCTGGGACCAACCGCGCGCAAACACGCCGCCCTCCATCAAGTCCGTGCCTCCGGGCCAACCACGCGGGCTCGGCGTCGCCGTCGAGGGCAACTCCAAGGCGACCTGGGCCGGATCAGGCGCTGGGGTCCAACTGCCCGTCCTGGACGTCGACTCCGTGGGTTCGCGTTGGATTGATGTGTTCCACGGCGGCAAGCCGTTCGCCTTCACCGCAACCGCCGACCAGTCCTGGCTCAAGATCAGTCAGCGAGCCGGACGCGTCGATCAGGATGTACGTCTGGAGATTTCGGTGGACTGGCGGAAGGCCCCGACTGGCCTGACCCTGGCTCAAGTCGAGATCCAAGGTGGGAACGGTGAACGTGTCGCTGTGACCGTACCGGTCTCCAAACCCGCTGGCCGGCGCCAGGGCTATGTCGAGGTCGCCGGCCTCTTGACCATTGAAGCCGAGCATTACAGTCGGGCCGTCGCCAAGGACGGGCTGGACTGGCGAACGATCCCCAATCTGGGCCGCACGCTTTCGGGCGTCGCCGCCTTCCCTTCGACAGCGCCCTCGTCGGAGCCCGGTGGTGGCCCCTGGCTCGAATATCCTGTCGACCTGCAAAAGCCCGGCGCGCTGGACGTCATCGTTCTCGCCGCGCCTAGCCTGGATTTCCGGGGCAAGGAGGGTTTGCGGTTCGGGGTCTCATTCGATGATGGGCCAGTCAAGATCGTTACGCTCAACCTCAAGCCCGACACCAATGATTGGAACCGGGCGGTGGCGAGCAACGCGGCCGTCGGTCGCGCGCATTTCACCCTGGCGAAGGGCGGGGCTCGCACCCTCAAGCTTTGGAGGATAGACCCGGGCTTGGTCTTTGAAACGGTGATGACGACCCGGCAAGGCCTGCCGGCGACCTTCTTGGGACCGCGCGAGAGCATCCGACGTTGAACATAGACGCTTTGCCAGCCGGCCATGCATCGGGGCCAACGCGCCTGATCTGCGACCGAGCTGAGGAGCGCCTGGGTCGAGAGCGAAAGCGGCGCCCTTCGAAAGGTAAAGGCCCGAGCTGATCAGATGACCGAGCGGCGGGCGATTTCCAGGCGTCTTGCCTGCACGTTGTTTCGAGCCTGCTCCACGGCGTCGAGCTCGGTTGCGGTCAGCAGGTTCTCGATCACTCGGCTCAAGTGATCGCGCATGGCGGCGCGCGCGTCTTTCGGGTCTCGCGACCGCAGCGCCAGGAGGATGGCCTGGTGGTCGTCGATCAGGGGGCGGATGCCGACTTGGCGCCCTCGCTCCAGCATGGCGCGGCAAAGCGGCGACTTGTAGCGAAGGTCCCAGAGGTTCTCCACCACGGTCACCAAGGCGCTGTTTCGGGTGGCCTGGGCGATCGCGACATGAAAGCGGCGGTCTGCCAGGTCGCCTTTTATGTCCCGCTGATTTTCATCGACCATGTCGGCCATGATCGCTTCAAGTTGATCAAGCTCGGCCTCGGTAATCGTGCTGGCGGCTAGGGCGCAGGTCTCGCCTTCGATCAGTCGACGCGCTTCGGTCAGCTCGAAAGCGCCGATGTCCAGTTCGCTCGCCGTGGTCTTCGATTGCGGCTCATCCAGGACATAGACGCCCGACCCGTGGCGCGCTTCGACCAGTCCGTGGATTTCCAGAGCGATCATCGCCTCGCGCACGGTAGGCCGGCTGACCTTGAATTCTTCCGCCAGTTCGCGTTCCGACGGCAGCCTGTTGCCGGCAGCGTACTGGCCCGAGCGGATCGCCTCCGAGATCGCCCTGGCGACCTGCTGATAGAGCTTTTGGGTCTCGGCGGTCGAAATGGTCATAGTGCTCTCATGCCGAGCTTCAGCAATTAAGGAAACCAAATTTGTCCAAGGTTACAGTTTGGGCGCTGTCGTGTGGATCCGCAATTCGCCGCCCAACCATGCCGTAGAGTCGGCGTCGACGGGTTTGCGTCGGTGGGAAGACCCCACGCGCTACCCTCTGCGACGAGGTCCGCTCGGCGGCCGGCCGAGCACCGCTTTGGTGAAGGAGATTTTCGAGGGCGTCGGTTGAGCACGCAAAGAGCCGATGCTGAAAGCTCCACGAAAGCTTTGGCTTCCATAGGCCAAACGCCGCGAAATTGCGGTGTTGTCGGACCCGCCGAAGATGAAATTCCTCCCCCTCGTCGCCTGTTTCGCAAGCCTCGTCGTCGGCCACGGCGTCGCCTACGCCCAAGACCAGGACCGCGACGGCCTGCATCTGGCGCTCGGCGCGGTCGGCGTCTATCGGCCCGAGTACAAGGGGGCCAAGGATTACGAAGTCGCGCCCTTGCCCTTCGTTGGGTTTCGCTACGGTCGCGGCGACGTCTATGTCAGCCTCGAGGGCCGCGCGCTCCGGGCCAACCTCCTGCCGAGCGGTTGGCTGGAAGCCGGGCCGATCCTGACCTTCGAGCGTGGCCGCGACGGCGACATCAAGAACCTGGCGGTGCGCCGGCTTGGCGAGATCGACGACGCCGTCAATGCGGGCGTCTTCGCGCGCAAGCGCTTGGCTCTGGCGGGGGGCGAGCTGAAGATCGGAGGCGAGGTTCTCACCGACACCGGCAAGGTGCACGAAGGCGTCCTGGCCGAGTTCGGCCTCGACTACGACCGCCCGCTCAATGATCGCTGGAGCGCGGGGGCGAGCCTTTCGACCACCTGGGCCGACCGCAAATACATGCAGACCTACTTCGGCGTCTCCGGGGCCGGCGCTCTGGCCAGCGGCCTTTCGCCCTATGCCGCCGACAAGGGGATCGAAAACGTCGAAGCTGGCGCGACCCTGCGCTATCGGATCACCGATCGCTGGAGCGCCTTGGCCAATGCAAGCTATCGCCGTCTCGTTGACAGCGCCGCCGACAGCCCCATAGTCGCCCGCGAAGGCTCGGCCGATCAGGGCCAATTGGCCTTGGCTCTCTTCTACAGCTTCTAACTCGCATGCGCGCCCTGCTGATCGAGGACAATGTTCGGCTTGGTCAGGCGACCATGCGGTCGCTGGTCAAGGCCGGCTTTGCCATCGACCTCTTCGAAACCATCGACGATGGGTGGCACGCCTGGCGTAGCGTGGCTTACGAGGCGGTGATCCTCGACATCATCCTAGGCCAGGACAGTGGCCTTGATCTCCTGGCGAAGGCCAGGGCGGCGGGCTTGCGCACGCCGGTTCTGATGCTGACGGCCCTGGGCTCGGTCGACCAACGGGTCCAGGGTCTCGAGCAAGGCGCTGATGACTATCTCGTCAAACCCTTCGCGATCGAGGAGCTGGTCGCGCGGCTGCGGGCGCTGGGGCGCAGGCCAGCGCTCACCGCCGCGGGCGTTATGCGCTATGGCCGGCTTCGCTACGACCAGAGCGGCAACGAGATCAGCGTGGGGGAGGCGCGTTCGCCCCTCTCCCGGGGCGAAAGCATCGTGCTCGAGCGCTGCCTGCGTCATCCCGAGCGGGTCGTCAGCAGGTCCCAGCTGGGCGAGAGCCTGCACAGCCTCGATCAGGACTACACCGACAACTCCATCCAGATGCATGTCCATCGGGTGCGCCGCAAGATGGCCGACCTCGGCGCGGATGTGACCATCCGAGCCCTGCGCGGTCTGGGCTACATGCTCGTTCGGTTGGAAGGCGGCGCGGCGGTGGAGGACTGACCCTCAAGTCCAACGGCGAAAGTCGAGCTCAAAGCAGGCGCCGCGCGCCAAGGGGGCCAGACGCACCCTGCCGCCATGGCGCTCCATGATCTGACGCACGATCGACAGGCCAAGCCCCGCGCCCGGCCCTTGGGGATCGCCACGGCTGAAGCGCTCGAACAGTCGGGCCCTGGCCTCCGCCGGCACGCCGGGCCCATCGTCGGAGACGCAGACCAGGCCATCGGCGTCGATGGTCACCAGGATCTCGACGCCGCTCGGGGTGTGGCGCACGGCGTTTTCGAGCAGATTGCGCAACGCGGTTTCGACGAGATCGGGCTGACCCTCGATCATCAGCCGCTCGATCACGTTGTCGAAGCCCACGGTTCGACCGCTGGAGAGCACGAAGCTGGCCATGTCGCTGGTCACATCGCGCGCCAAGGCGACGAGATCGAACGAATGCGTCTGGGCCAGGGCGCCGCTTTCGGCCTCGGCCAAGGCCAGGAGTTGGGCCACCAGGCGCCCGAGCCGCTCGAACTCCTCGCTGGCGGCGCGGCGCTCGTCCGGCTCCAGCAAGCTCTCGACCTGGGCGCGCAGGATGGCCAGGGGCGTTCGCAGCTCGTGCGCGGCGTTCGCCGAAAAATCGCGCTGCGCTCGCCAGCCGGCCTCCAGGCGATCGAGCGTGGCGTTGAACGCCTCGACCAACGGGGCGACCTCGCGCGGAGCCGACGCCACGGGCAAACGGGCGTGGATGGTGGCTGGACCGATATCGGCCGCCAGCAGAGACAATCGCCGCAGCGGGCGAAGGCCAACGTGCAGGGTGGCGTAGATGGCCACCATCATCAGGGCGATGAACACCAGGATCATCGGCAGCCGCTCGCTGGCCTCGATCACCAGGCGCATTGGATTGAGGCGCGCGATGACCGGCAGCGTCACCGTCTCTTGGTTTCGTCCCAGGAGCTCGGCGACGACAAAGCCCCAGGCGACCACCAGAACGACTGAGGGAAACAGCATCCAGAGCAGGGATCGGCCCCAGCGCCGGGGCGGCAGACCAAGCAAGGCGCGCGGCATCAAACGATCTCCCGGGAACGAAGGTCGACAGGGCCCAGGCGGGCGGCGTCGGCGTAGCGGCGAACAACTGGATCCTCGGCTTGGCCAAGATCCCTGGCCAAGCCACGCCACCGGATGCGCCCCTCGTGCAGCATAGCGATCTCATCGCCGATCATCTGGGCTGAAACCAGGTCGTGCGTAATGGAGATGGCGGTCGAGCCCAGGCGGCGCACCTGATCGCTGATGAGCTGGTTGATCGCCATGGCCGTGATGGGATCAAGACCTGTTGTCGGCTCGTCGAAGAACAGGATTTCGGGTTGGCCGACCACGGCGCGGGCCAGGCCGGCCCGCTTCTGCATGCCGCCTGACAGCTCGGACGGGAAGCGGTGGGCTACGTCCGAGCCGAGGCGTACCTGGTCCAGGGCCTCGATCGCGCGGTCCTTGGCCGCTTTGCGGGGCACGCCGTCGGCGTTGATAAGCCGAAAGGCGACGTTTTCCCAGACGGTGAGGCTGTCAAACAGGGCCGCGCCCTGGAACAGCACGCCGACCCGTGAGAACAGCTGGCGGCGCTGGCCTTGCGAAAGATCAACGAGGTTGTGGCCGTCCAGCTCGATCTGGCCGGCGTCGGGGCGCAGCAGGCCAAGGGCGGTCTTGATGGCCACCGACTTGCCCTGGCCTGAGCCGCCGATGATCACCAGAGACCTGCCCTGCGCGACCGACAGGTTCAGGCCGTCCAGGACCGCGCGGCCCTCGAAGCGCTTGATCACGCCCTTCCAGGCGAACTTTGGACGCGTTTGGGTCATGAGGCCTGGGTGAAGACGGTGGTCAGGAGGTAGTCGCTGGCGAAGATCAGGATCGCCGAGGAGACCACCGCGCGGGTCGTCGCCCGCCCCACGCCTCGTGCGCCGCCCTTGGCGGTGTAGCCGTGGTAACAGCCCATCAGGGCGACGATGTAGCCGAATACCGCCGCCTTGATCAGGCCCGAGACGATGTCCCAGCCTTGCAGGACGTCGATGGTGTTGCGGATGTAGGCGGCCGAGCTGAAGTCCAAGACCCGGGTGGCCGCCAACCAGCCGCCAGCGACGCCGATCGTGTCGGCGACGAGGGTCAGCAGCGGCAACATCAGCACGCCGGCCAGCAGGCGCGGGCCGACGAGGTAGGAAAACGGGTCGGTCGACAGCGTGTGCATGGCGTCGATCTGCTCGGTCGCGCGCATGGCCCCGATCTCGGCGGCGATGGCGGCCGAGACGCGGCCCGCCAGCATCAGGGCGGCCAGCACTGGACCCAGCTCCCGGGTGATCCCCAGGGCCACGATCTGCGGCATCACCTGCTCGGCGTTGAAGCGTCCGCCGCCGGTGAAGATGTTCAGGGCCAGGGCCGCGCCGGTGAAGATGGCCGTCAGCCCCACGACCGGCAGCGAGAAGAAGCCGATGGCGACGAACTGGCGCCTTATCTGACCCGGGAACCAGGGCGGGCTCAGGGCGGCGATCGTGGCGCGTGCGCCGAAGACGCCCACCGCGCCGACCCTGCGCGCAGCCGCCAGGGTCGAGCGGCCCAGGGGGCGAACGAGGTTGCTTCGAAGACGGTTTGGCGCCCGCCGGGCCTTGGCCGCCGCCATCAGTGGCGTTCTGCCGGCTGGGACGGCTGATTTGGCGGGGCCGGAGCGGAGGATGCGACCGCTTCGCCCGAGCCGCCTTGCGGACGGATCACCGAGCCGATCAGCCCCAACAGGTCCACTGCGCCTTGCGTGTTCTCGATCTCGCCGCCGGGCTGGAGATCCTCGAGCGAGGCGCCGGGGGCGATGGCGATGTGAGCCCCGCCGAGCAGACCGTCGCTGGTGATCTTGGCCGTGGAATCCGCCGGCAGCTTGACGCTCGTGTCGATGCTCAGCTTGGCGATCGCCATATAGGTCTTCGGATCCAGAGTGACCTGCGAGACCGTGCCGACCTTGACGCCGGCGACGCTGACCGCGGCACCCGGGGCCAGCGCGCCGGCCTCGCCGAACTTGGCGCCGATCTCATAGTTTCCTCGGCTGATGTGGACGCCGCCCACGCTCAGCGAATAGGTCAGGAACGCCACCGTCAGGACCAGGACGATCGTGCCCATGACGGTCTCGGCGGTGGCTTCGCGCGCCCCGCTCATCGGCGCTTCACCGACACGGGCGCATCGCTGCGCAGGCGATTGATCAACACCTCGACGTCGCCGCCGGCGTTGTCGATGGTGGCGACGAAGTCCTGCTGCTGGGTTATGGCCAGCCAGACGCCCCGAAATTGCACATCCACCACCCGCCAACCGCCGGGTGATTGCAGGACGCGCCAGGAAACCGGCACGGGTCGATCAAGCTGGCCGCCGCTGATCTCCGTGGCGACGATCACATCGCCGGGCTTGCGCATGACCGATCCGACGACCGACACGCGCTCGCCGCCATAGTCGGCCAGGCGGCCCTGGTAGATCCGCTCGGCGTAGGATCGGAAGGCCAGGGCGAAGCGCCGCTTCTGGTCGGGGGTGATCGTGCGGGCGTACTTGCCCAGGACGAAATGGGTGACGCGCGGCACGTCGGCCAGCTCGTCGATGGCCTTGTGGAACGCGGCGTCCTTTTGGGCTGGACCGGCGGCCTTGTCGCCCAGGACGCCCAGGAGCCGGCTGGCGCCGGCGCGGGCAAAGGCCTCGGCGCTGGCGTCGCGGGCGGCCAAGGCGGGTTGGGCGTAGGCGCTTGGCAGAAGAAAGAGCCAGGGGAGGATGCGTCGCGACATGGTCGAGGGGCTCAAGGCTCGATCCTCGCCGCGTCGAAGTCGGGCAGGACCTGTACGCCGCCCCTGGCCTGACGGACCATGTCCGCGCGGTTCTGCAGATAGGCCGATCGCATCATCGCGTAAGGGTCGGCCGCCTCGTCCAGCGCCCGCAAGAAGCCGTCCGAATTCGCGCGCGCGTCGAGGGCCGTGACGCCGCCGCGGATCATGCCAAAACTATTGGCGCCGCCGGCCGTGGCCAGGGCGACCGGATCAGTCATGGTGTCGACCAACCGTCCCGCGCCGTCGCGGACGGTGGTGGGTCCCAGGAGCGGCAGGACGACATAGCGGCCGGACTTGGCGCCGTAGCGACCCAGGGTTTGGCCAAAATCGGCTTCGTGGCCCTCCAGGCCGACCTTGGCGCCGACGTCGAACAATCCAAGGCCGCCGACCGTGGAGTTGATCAGGAAGCGCGAGGTGGTCACGCCGGCGGCGCGCGGACGCCCCTGGGCCAGGTCGTTGATCGCCGTGCCCGGCTCGCCCAGATTGGTGACGACCGAGGCGACGCGATGGCGCACCGCCTTAGGCGTGATCTTCATATAGCCGCGTCCGATCGGGCCGGTCACATAGCGGTCCAGGCCGCGATTGAACTTGAAGGCCTGGCGATTGAAGCCTTCCCAAGGATCGGCCGGGGCGGCCGAGGCGTCCAGATCCTGGTCGTCATCGGCGTTGGCCGGGGTGGCGCGCTGGCCGCCTGCCGACGGGGCGCGAACGGCCGGATCATCGAGCGTCTGTGCGACCCCCGCGGCCGGAGCGCATAGGGCAAGTATAGCCGTGCTCAGCCAAAGGGCTCGGCGGCGGGGGGAGGACGAAGAGCAAAGCATCATCGCGGGGGACTCCATGGCGGTGTCCTGGGCTATGAGAAGCCAGCCTTTCGTGAAGCTTTCGACGCGACGCTATTTGCATCCTGCCCACGGAGGGGAAGGGGCGATCGCCTAGGGGCACGGTCAAGCCGTGGCGGCGGCCCTTCATCCCAAACCTCGAGCCACTGGTGCTTGGGAAGATCGTCACCGCGCGGCGCGTCATTTCCTCTTCGACCCCCGTCGATCCGGGAGGGTGCGAGAGAGGATTTGAAACGCTGCGGCGTAAATGAATGCGCCAAAGGGCGATTGTTCCTAGCCAGGCGGCGGATCATACCGGAGCCCAGCCGATCCAACCGAAAGGGACCACGTGTGAGCGGGCAAGCAAGCATTCTGACCGCGGCGTTCTTGGCCTACGCTACCCTGGCGCATGGTCAGAGCTATCGGGCCAGCGATTTCCAGCTCTCGGGCGTCAGTCTCGCGGAGGTTTCGTACAAGGGGGAACCTGCATTCGAAATGAGAATGCCGGCAGCCGCCTATCAGGACCCGGCGCATGAGATCCTGACCGATCGCGCGTTCATGGCTTGGCTGCCCATGGACTTCCACGACGGCGTGATCGAGGTAGAGATTTCAGGGGAGCCCGCCGCCGACGCCCCTGCCTATGCCCGAGGGTTCGTTGGCGTGTCGTTTCGGATCGGCGCCGATCGCAGCTTTGAGAACGTCTATCTGCGCCCCACCAACGGCCCGACGGATGACCCCGTCCGCAAAGGCCGGGCGGTCCAGTATTTCGCCTATCCAGATTGGACCTTTGATCGTCTACGCCGGGAAGCCCCGGGTCGTTATGAAACCCAGGCCGAGATCGCGCCGGGAAGATGGACGCACTACCGTCTGGTCGTGAAGGGCGTGTCCGCCAAGCTCTATCTGAACCATAAAGACCAGCCGGTAATGCAGATCGAAGACCTCAAACTGGGTGCTGGTCAGCGTGGCGGGGTGGGCCTGTGGATTGAGTCGGGCACTCTGGCGCGGTTTCGCAATCTACGCATCCAGCAGACCGACTGATCCCTCGCCGCCATCGTAAGCCAAGGCATCAGCATTTGGCGCTTAGCCGATCACCGAGACAAGCGGGCGAGTGGCCCATATGGATACTGGCGAATGCGATAGCGCTGGTGTTGCGCCAAGCGCGGCTCGGGGAGACGCGAAACGCGTCGGTATATGCCTGACGTCAAGGCCAAGGTTCATTTGAGGCAGGGGCGGGCCTCTTCGGCGCCTGCCGTTTCAAATCATGCAACGGCGCGGCGATTTATCGTTTTGAGCCGGGCTCATGGAGCCGCGAGCTTCAAAGGAGTCTCCCATGTTCAGAATCTCATTGATCGGCCTGCTCGCCAGTTTGGCGCTGGCGGCCGCGCCTGCAGGCGCCGAGCCGGCCACCGCGGTCTTGGGCAAGGACTTTTCCTTCCCTAACCAGGTCGCGGGCTTGCCCGCCAAGCTCTCCGATTTTCGCGACCTGCAGATCAACAGCTTCACCACCAGTGACGGGGTAAAGCTCGCCTATTGGGAAGCGGGTAAGGGGCGGCCGCTTGTGTTCGTGCCGGGTTGGTCAGCCAACGGCGCCGAGTACGTCAATCTGCTCTATATCCTCAGCAAATCCTATCACGTCTACGTCTTGGACCCGCGAAACCAGGGCCTGTCGCAGCGTGTCGAATACGGCGCGCGCATCGCGCGCTTCTCGACAGACCTCAAGGAGTTCAGCGACCACCTGGGCCTGGAAACGGCGGACTACTGCGGCTGGTCTATGGGCGCGTCCGTGATCTGGGGCTACATCGACCTCTTCGGAACCAAGGGCGTGCGCAAGCTGTGCTTCGTCGACGAGCCGATCTCGATCGTCGCGCACGCCGACTGGTCCGAAACCACGCGCAGGGACGCCGGCGCCATCGCCCCGTCGCCCGAACCCCTGATCGCGGCGCTCAATCAAGCGCCCCCGGCCCATCCGTCTGCGGATGATCCCAACCTGCTCTCGCGTCTGATGCTGCGCGACAGCCCCGCGTTCGCCAATTCCGAGGCCTTCGCCAACGCCGTGATCAGCAATGATCCCAACGCGCTCAAGCGCGTCATGTACGATCACCTGACCAACGATTGGCGCGATGTCGTCGTCCATAAGATCGATCGGCCCACGGCGATCTTCACGGGCGAGTGGAGCGCCAACGTTCCCAGTCAGCGCTGGGCGCAATCGGTGATCCCCAAGGCTGAGCTTCACGTCTACAGCAAGGCCGAGCAGGGCGACCACTTCCTGATGTTCAAGAACCCCCAGAAGTTCGCCGCCGACCTGCAGGCCTTCCTGGATCGTTGATCGGACCGTCCGGTCGGGGCTCAAGTCCCGGCCGGACCCGATTGCGTCGCGGGGGCCGTTGGGGGATTTAGAACCTCGGCGCGTTCGCGAAGGCCTTGCCCCAACTGGTCGAGCACCAGGCGGATCCGGGGCGTGTGGCGCGTGTCGCGATGAACGCCGAGCCAGATCCCGCGCATCAGTCGTCCTTCGGGCAGTGGAAGTTCGATCAGGTTCTGCTCCAGGGCCAGATAGCAGGGCAGGAGCGTCAGGCCAAAGCCGGCCAGCGCGGCCTGCAGCTGAGCTTCGCGGCTATTGGCGCGCAGCGCCACGTGACCTTCGCGGGCAACCTGCGCCAAGGTCCTGGCCTCGGGGAGCAAAGCCAGGTCCTCCTGCAAGGTCACGCTGGCGTGCCCCGGCGATCCGGCGGCGAGGTCGGGCTGGCCGCGCGCCTCCAGGTAGCCCGGGCTCGCATAGAGGCCGAAAGCCATGTCGCCGACCCGGCGTACGACGGCTTCATGTTGTTCGAACTCCGCCAGGCGCAGAGCGACGTCGGCTTCGCGCCGCGACAGCGATAGCGAACGCGTGTCGGTGATCAACTCGATCTCGAGCTCGGGCTGTCGATCGAGCAGGGGCTTGAGCAAGGGCGTCAGAATGCGGGCGCCAAACGACTCGACCGTGGTGATCCGCACCTGACCGGCGATCTTGGCGTCCTCGCCCGTGACCGCTCTTTCGACAAACAGCGCCTCGGCTTCCATTCGCTCGACGCTGGCCAGTACGCGTTCGCCCGCGGGCGTCAGGACGAACCCTGTCGGCGTGCGCTGGAGCAGGCGCGCGCCGACCTTGGCGTGAAGGCCCTCTAGGCGACGCCCCATCGTGGTCTGCGTAACCTTGAGCGCGCGGGCCGCGGCGGAAAGGTTCCCATGCCGGGCAATGGCCAGAAAACTGCGTAGGTCATCCCACTCGAGCATGGTCCCTCCAAAGATCACCCTACACGTTTTTGCAGAGTCGGCAGGCGAACTTGGCCAATCCACCGCCAACCGATCCGGATCTACCGATCTGGCGGCGCCAAAGCGCGCCATGCTCAGGAGCTCCGTCCATGAAGACCCGCTTGATCGCCCTCGTCGCCGCCATGGCCGTGTCGGCGAGCGCCGCGGCGGCCCAGACAAAGGCCGACGCCGAACTTGCCAACTACAAGACCGCCCAGGCTATCGCCGCGGCCAACCTGAAGACCTTCGACACGCTCGATTTCGATGTCTTCTCGAATCAAAAGTGGGATCGTCTCGCCGAAAGCCATGCCAAGGACATCGTCGTCTATTGGCCCGACGGCCATGTCGAGCGCGGTCTGGACAAGCACATCGACGACCTGAAGTACATGTTCACCTACGCGCCCGACACCCGCATCAAGGTTCACCCGATCAAGGTGGCGCAGGGCGAGTGGACGACTGTGATGGGGGTGATGGAAGGCACCTTCACCCAACCCATGACCTTGCCCGACGGCAAAGTGATCCAGCCCAACGGCAAGAGCTTCAAATTGCCCATGGCGACCATCGGCCACTGGAACAAGGCCGGCGTCATGAGCGAGGAGTACCTCTTCTGGGACAACCAAAGCTACATGAAGCAGCTCGGCTTGGCGGACTAGCGGCCAGTCGTCGGACCTCCGTCCGCCCTCGTGGGCGGAGGTTCGACACCCGCTTGCCTCTGCATTTTTGCATATCTGCATCGCGGATCTGGCCAATCCCGCCGGCCGCCGATCGAGCGCATCTTGCAGACAACGGCTCGCGACGAGCCCTTTGTGAGGATCGCTCCAGATGATCGACACCCGTCTTGCCCCCTATGGCCTCTTTGGCCTGCGCGCTGTCGCCGGCGCACTCTTCCTGGCGCACGCGGCGCTGAAGATCTTCGTCTTCACGCCGGCCGGAACCGCCATGTTCTTCCAGAGCGTCGGGGTGCCGGGTTTTGTGGCCTATCTGACCATCGCCGCGGAGGTGCTCGGCGGTCTGGCGCTCGTCCTGGGGGTCTATGCCCGTCCGGTCGCGCTGGGCATGAGCGTGATCCTGTTCGGCTCGATCATCACGGTCCACGGGCGCAACGGCTTCTTCTTCGACGCGCCTAAGGGCGGCTGGGAGTATCCGGCGTTCTGGATCGCGACCCTGCTCGCCCTGGCCCTGGCCGGGGACGGCGCCTTCGCGCTCAATCCCGGCAAGATCAACAAGGCCTGAGAGGATCGCAGGCGACGACGACGCCTGCCGACCTGGAGATTTCCATGCTTCCCTCGCTCTTTGTCAGTCACGGGGCGCCGACCCTGCCAATGACCGACGCGCCGGCAAAAACCTTCCTGAAGGGCCTTGCCGGCCATCTGCCGCAACGGCCCAAGGCGATCCTCGTGATTTCCGCCCACTGGGAGACGGCCGTGCCCACCGTGAACGCCGTGGACGCCAACGAGACGATCCACGACTTCGGCGGCTTCCCGCGTGCGCTCTACGAGCTGCAATACGCCGCGCCGGGCTCGCAAGCCCTTGCCCAGCGGGTCGGCGCGCTCCTGTCGGCCCAGGGGTTGGCCTGCGCTCAGGACACGCGCCGAGGGCTGGACCACGGCGCCTGGACGCCGTTGCTCCTGGCGTTTCCCGACGCGGACATTCCGGTGGTGCAGCTGTCGGTGCAGAGCGGTTTTGGCCCCGCCTATCACCTCGCGCTCGGACGGACCCTGCAGCCGCTGCGGGAGGAAGGCGTGCTGATCCTGGGATCGGGGTCGTTCACCCACGACCTTTCCCAGTTTCGCCATTATCGCCAAGCCGTCGGTCATGCCGAGCCAGAGTGGGTCAGCGCCTTCGCCGACTGGTTCGACCTGGCGCTCAGCCAGAACCGAACCTCCGATCTCCTCGACTATCGCCGGCTGGCGCCTTTCGCCACCCGCAACCATCCCACCGAGGAGCATCTGTTGCCGCTCTACGTGGCGCTGGGGGCCGGGGGCGCGGATCCCCGCGTCGAGCGGCTGCACGCCAGCACCACGCACGGGGTGCTGCGGATGGACGTCTATAGTTTTGGAGTTTCTCAATGACCGTTCTCCGGTTCGGGCCGTCGACGCAGGCCGACGCTTTGGTCCTGCTCCTGCACGGCGTGGGCGCCTCGGCCGAGGCGATGCGGCCGCTGGCCAGTCTGCTTTCGGCGCGGCTGCCGAACGCGGCCGTTCTCGCGCCCGACGGAACTGCGCCTTTCGACATGGGACCTGGCGGGCGCCAATGGTTCAGCGTCAGGGGCGTGAGCGAAGACAATCGCAAGGCGCGGGTCGAAGCGGCCCTGCCGGCGATCGAGACCCTGTTGGACGAAGCCTGCGCGCTGGTCGGCGTGCCGCTCGAGCGCGCCGTCGTGGCCGGCTTCAGCCAGGGCGCGATCCTGGCCTTGCATCTGGCGGCGGCCGCCAAGCAGCCGCCCGCCGCGATCGTCGCGCTCGCTGGACGCCTGGCGGCGGGGCCGTTGCTGACGCATCCAGGGCCCCGGCCTTCCGTCTTCATGAGCCACGGCGCCCAAGACCGCGTCATCGCCCTGAGCGATGCTCAACACGCCGCCGGCGCCCTGCGAGCGATCGGCGCGGAAGTCCAATTCGAGCAGATCCCCGAACACGGGCACAGCATCGATCCGCGACAGGTCGAGTCGGTGGCGCGATATGTGGCCGCAAGGCTCCCTAGCGGGCGGATGGACCTTGCCCAGGCCGCCGAGCCGCACAGGCGCGAAAGCTGAGATTGTCATGGCCCAACCGCAAGTCGCCCACGCCATCGTCATGGACCGGTATGGCGGCCCTGAGGTCCTCACCTGGCGGGCAGGCGGACTGGCGCCTTTAACGCCGGGACTGGTCCGGATCCGCACGCGCCTGGCGGCTGTCAATCATACCGACCTGAAGATCCGGGCGGGGATCTGGCCGATCCGGTCGGCCAAGCCTTTTCCCTACACGCCCGGTGTCGAGCTCGTCGGTGACATCGTCGAGCTTGCCGATGGCGTCATGGATCTGGAGATCGGCCAGACGGTGATCACCATGATGCAGGGGCTTGGCGGCGTGCGCGCCGAACACCCGGGGGCCTACGCCGAGTTCGTCTCGGTTTCGGCCAGCGCCGTATGCCCCTTGCCGCCGGATCTGGATCTGGCGAGCGTGGCGGCGTTGGGCCTGGCCGGGGTCACCGCCTTTGAAGGTCTGGGCCGCCTGGGCCCGCTGACGGGCAGGCGTCTTCTGGTGACCGGAGCGGCGGGGGGCGTCGGCTCGGCGGCGGTCGCGATCGGCAAGGTGCTCGGCGCAGAAGTCCATGGTCTGGTCACGCGCCAGAACCAGGTCGACCGCGTGCTCGCGCAGGGAGCCCGGCGCGCCATCGTCGTCGACCGAGGCGGCCCGGCTATGCTGGGCGTCAAGCAATATGACGGGATTTTCGACACGGTCGGGGGGGCGGGCTTCGCCCCTTGCGTCCAGGCCTTGGTCGATGGCGGGACGCTCTGCCTCGTCGGCGCGGTCGGCGGCGGCGACGTCGCCTTCGATGCGTGGGACCTCATCAGGCCGGTGGTCTTGACCGGCTATTCCACCGAAACGCTAGACGGGGTCGCGCTCGCACGCGCGGTGGCGGCGCTCTGCGCCGGGCTCCAGGCCGGCGTGTTGTCGCCGCCGCCCTATGAGATCCTGCCGCTCCGCCAGGCCCAGACCGCCCACCGACGGCTCGAGGCGGGCGGGCAGGTGGGGCGGATCCTCCTGTCGGCGGAGTAAGCGCGCGGGCGGCCAGCGCGTGGGTCAGCCGAACCGCTCGACGGCGAAGGTGATGAAGCTCCTAAGCTTGGGCGTCACGCGACGGTCCGGCGCATAGAGCAGGTGCAGGGGGCGAGGGGGCGCCTTGTAGTCCTCGAGCAGTCGCACGAGCCGCCCCTGCGCGATCGGCGCACGCACGACCTCCGCCGGCTGAAGCAGCACGCCCAGCCCGGCCAGGGCGGCGCACAGCAGCGGCTCGCCATGATCGACCATAAGGCGTCCCGACACGGGAACGACCACGCGGCCTTCAGGTCCCTCGAAGGTCCAGTGCGACCGCAACTCGGTATGAGAAAAGCCGAGACATTCGTGTTCCTGCAGATCGAGCGGCGAGGTCAGCGGCGCTCGTCCGTCCAGATAGGCGGGCGCGGCGCAGAGCACCAACTCGTAGGGGGCCAGGGCGCGGGCCATCAACTGGCTATCGGACAGAACGCCGATCCGAAACACCGCGTCGTAGCCCTCGTCGACGAGATCGACAGCGCGGTTGCTGAGCGTCAGCTCCACCGCGACCTGAGGATGGGCCTTCATGTAGTCGGGGAGGGCCGGCGCCAAGGTGTTCATGCCAAAGCTCACGGGGGCGTTGATCCGCAGGCGTCCGGTCGGGGCCGCCTGGGTCTCTGCCGCCAGTCCCTCGGCGGCTTCCACCTCGGCCAGGATGATCTTGGCGCGATCGTAGAAGGTTCGGCCAAAGTCGGTCAGGCTCTGGCGCCGCGTCGTGCGTAACAGCAGCTGAACCCCTAGATGCTGCTCGAGCCTTTGCACGTGCTTGCCCACGAGCTGGGGCGACATCAGCAATGCGTCCGCCGCGGCGCTGAACGAGCCCAACTCCACCGTGCGGACGAACACGGCCATGGCCTGCAAACGGTCCATTCCCTACCAAACGGCTTGATTGACGGGCGCGCCGAGCCAGCGCGCGATCGGGTGCGCGGACGCTATTCCATCACGCGCTGCAGCGCCATCACCGCCGCGCCGACCAGGCCAACAACGGCGATCACCACGAAGTAGTCGAGACAGGCCAGCAGGCTGGCCTGCTGGGCCAGCTGCTGGGCCAGCTGTCCCAGCGCCGCGGCGCTGGCCTGACCGGGGGCCATGTGGGCGTCCAGCGCGTTTGCGAGGTTCTGCGCCGCCGGGGCGAAGGCGGGATCGCCCGCGGTGAACCGGTTGTTGAGGACCGCGTAATGGGCCGTAGTGCGCCACTGAAGGAGAATTGTGGCGACCGCGACGCCCACCGACGTGCCGATCTGGCCGACCATGTTCTTCAGCTGCTGGGCGCTGGTCATGGTCGCCTCATGCTGCTGGAAGTCGCGGAAGGTCTGATTGGCCGTGGTGGCCATCAGCAACATGATGAAGGCGCCGTTGAGCAACAGCGCCGGCAAGACTTGGCGCCAAAGATCCGCCCCGCCCGTCAGGCCCGACAGCCGCAGTCCAAAGGCGCCCAAGGCCAGAAAGCCGGCCACGAAATACTTCTTCGGCTTTGGCCAGCGGGGGAGCGTCTTGGCCATGACCAACCAGGTCAGCAGGGCGGCCGACAAGCCCAGCGTCTGGAAACCGCCCACCGTCTGCCAAGCAAAGCCCAACGTCTTCTGCATGAAGACGGGCAGCATGTAGGTGTTGGCTCCCAGGGCGACATAGGCGACGAAATAGATCCCCAGCCCGACGCCGTAGCGCTTCTGGGCCAAAGGCTTGAGCGCCAGCAGCGGCCGGGCGTGACCGCGCATCAGCCAGAACGGATGCCAGAGCAGCAGCGCCGCCGCGCCCAGCCCCAGCAGCAGGAGCGAAAGATTGCTGTAGAAGTCGTACTGGGCGCGCTGCAGGACGAAGAGCAGCAAGAAGCTGCCCGCGCCGAACGAAAGCGCCAGAAAGGGATGGGACTGGCTACGCTCGTGGGGCGCGGCCGGCTCCGAGGGCAGGGCGAAGCTGGCCACCATGGCGGTCGCCAGCGCCAGGCTGGCCAGGATAACGAAGATCGCGTTCCAGGCGTCCCCGGCCACGGCCAGGGCCGCCAGACCTGGGGCCAGGGCGATGCCGCCTCCCAGGCCCGAGGCGAAGAACTTGATGCCCCCGAACCGCTGGGGCCCCGGCGCGAAGTGCTGCACCATGACCCGGCCGGAGGTCATGAACGCGGCCCCGCCCAGGCCCATTACGCAACGGCCCAGGAAAAACTCTCCAAAGCCCCGGCTCAGCGCGCAGACCATGGCGCCGATCGCGAAGATGGTCAGCGAAAGCTGGACGTAGCGGCGCCAGCCCAGGCGCTCGACCAGCCAGCGCTGCTTGGCGATGGTCAGGACCGCCAAGGCGGCGTAGCCGGCCGTCGCGACGCTGAACTCCTCCGGGGAGGCGCCGATCTCGCCCATGATCGGGCCGGCGGCGAAGGCCACCATGCCCGACTGCAGAAACTCCAGAGCGGTCAGCAGCAGGATCGTCAGCCGCCGGGCGCCGGGGTGTGGCGCGGCGCGGCTCATGAGCGTGGGGCCGACGCAGGCGTGAGGTTGCGGGCGATGATCCGGCGCACCTGCGCCTGGGCCCCGGCGTCCTCATCGTCGAAGATCGCGGTCGCATAAGCCTGGGCCTGGCGGGACCGCGCCTGGGTGATGCTGACGCCGCGATGGCCGCGTGTGTCGATCTCCACGCGCATCGACAGGCCGATGCGCAAGGGGTTGTCGCGCAGCTGGCCGGGATCCAGCGCGATGCGGACCGGAACGCGCTGAACGGTCTTGATCCAGTTACCCGTGGCGTTCTGCGCTGGGAGGAGGGCAAAGGCGCTGCCGGTGCCCGCGTCCAGGCCGACGACCCGTCCGGAGTATCGCAGCTTGCCGCCATAGATATCGGCGCTCAGCTGCACGGGTTGGCCGACGCGCAGATTGGCCAGTTGGGATTCCTTGAGGTTGGCGGTCACCCAAAGTTGGTCGAGGGGCACGATCGACATCAAGGCCGCGCCCGGCGTAACCCGCTGGCCGACCTGCACGGCGCGCTTAGTGACCATGCCTGAAACCGGCGCCTTCAGCTGGGCGCGATGGACGGCGATATAGGCTTCGCGCACCTGGGCGGCTGCGACCGCAACGTCCGGATGGGCCTCTATGGCCATGCCGTCGATCAGCGCCTGGCTGCCGGCATATTGTTGCTGGGCGGCGACCAGGGCCGCCTGGGCCGCGCGCAGGCTTTCCTCGGCATGCCGGATCTCCTCCATCGAGATCGCGCCGGTCTTGCCCAGCGGCGCGCGTCGCTCGTAGTCGGCTTGGGCGCGCGACAGGTCGGCGCGGCGCTGGTCGATCGTCGCCTGCATCTGGGCGGCCGCGGCGAACTGGCCGCGAACCTGTCGCACGGCGCGGCCCAGTTGCGCCTCGGCGCGATCCTGCGACAGCTGCGCGTCAAGGACGTTCAGGCGCACCAGCGACTGGCCGGCCATGACCCGGTCGGTGTTGTCGGCGGCGATCGCCACCACCGTGCCGGTGGTCTGCGGCGTCACCTGGACGACATTGCCCTCGACATAGGCGTCCTCGGTGACTTGCAGGTCGCGGCCCCACAAGAGCTCGCGGCCGCCGAAATAGAGACCGGCGCAGAGCAGAACGAGGCCCAGGGCGGTGCTGGCGCGATGGCGGGCGAAAAAGCCAGGTGCGGCGGGCGAGCCGGCGGGAGGCTGTGTCTGGGTCATGGATTTCAAGGCTTGAGGAATGAGGAGATCAGCTGTCGAGCACGCCGCCGCCCAGGGCGCGGGCGAGGTTGGCGTCCAGCTGCAAGGCGCGAACCTGCAGGTCGATAAGCTGCTTACGCTGGGCGAAGACCTGGCTCTGGGCGATGAGCACCTGCAGGTAGGGGGTCAGGCCGCTGCGGTAGCGTTGTACAGCCAGGTCATAGGCCGCCTCGGCCGTCTCGACCGCATCGACCTGCTCGGCCCTCTGCTGATCGAACCACTGCTGGGCGGTGATCTGGTCGACGACGTCGCGCATCGCCTCGACGAGGGTCTGGTTGTACTGCTCGACGGCCAGGTCGTGCTCGGCGTTGCGCGCGCCCAGATTGGCGCGCAAACGACCGCCGTCGAAGATCGGCAGGGTCAGGGCCGGCCCGATGCCGGCGATGGCGCTGCCGCCCTGGACCCAGTGATCCAGCCCCAGGCTCTGGGAGCCGACATAGGCGTTGAGGCTGATGTTGGGGTAGAACTGCGCCTTGGCGGCCTTGATGTCCTTGGCCGAGGCCTCAACCCGCCAGCGCTGCGCCACGACGTCGGGGCGTCGGCCCAGGAGTTCGGCAGGCAGGTCGGCGGGCAGGGCGAGGGTCTGGCTCAGCGACAGGCTCGGGCGCTGCACGGCGCGGCCGCGGTCTGGGCCCTTTCCGGTCAGCGCCGCCAGCTGAGAGCGCGCCAGGTCGACCGCCTCGCGCTGGGTCAGGACCTGTTGGCGCGCCGGGGGCAGGGCGGCCTGGGCCTGCTTGAGGTCGACGGTCGAATCCAGCCCTGCGGCCACGCGCTGGCGGACCAGTTCGAGCGTGTCCTCGCGCTGCTTGACCACGCTCTCGGCCAGATCCAGCTGATCATGGGCCTGGGCCAGGCGGAAATAGACCTGGGTGGTCGAATAGGCTAGCATCAGCCGCGCGGCCTGGCTGTCGATCTGGCTGGCGTGAAGGCGATCGAGCGACGCCTCGATGAGGCTCTTGTTCTTGCCCCAGAAGTCCAGATCGTAGCTGGTCGCCAGGGTCGCGTCGTTGAACCAGTCCCAGGACCCGGCGAGCGGGTGGGGCGTGGTGCTGTGGCCGCTGAACCGTTGCTGCGTGGCCTTTGCGTTGAGATTGGCCTGCAGGTTTTGCGCAGCCCGCGCCGCGCCGCTCAGCGCCAAGGCCTGGTCAATGCGGGCCTGGGCCGCCCCGAGGCTGGGGTTGTCTGCCAGGACCTCGGCGACCAGGGCGTCCAGTTGAGGGTCGCCATAGCGCTTCCACCAGTCGCTTGCCGGCCAGGCGGCGGGCGACAAGGTCACCCCCTCCAGGGTCCTGGATGCGGCCAGACGGGATGGGTCGGTCAGGCGCGCCTGGCTGGGCGCGACGCCGCCCATCCCCGCGCAACCAACGAGCGGCAGGGTCGAGACCAGCAGGGCGGCGAGCGCGGCGCGCGCGGTGCGGCGGGTAGGGCGCATGGGACTTTCTACGGGTGCGTCCCCCGGATCGCGGACCTGGGGGCTTGGGCGAAAAGTGAAGAGGAGTGGACGGCGCGCATCCCTTTGGGGGGATGGGGAGGATGCGCGCCGCCCAGGCCAGCCTAGAACGGGTAGGGCTGGCTGGCCTGTTCGATGGTGACCCACTTCAGTTCGGTGAACTGGTCGATCACCGCGCGGCCGTCGAAGCGGCCATAGCCGGACTGCTTCATGCCGCCATAGGGAGCCTGCGGCTCGTTCTGGACCGTCGCGCCATTGATGTGCACGCAGCCGGCCTCGATGCGCGAGGCCACGTCCAGGGCGCGGGTGACGTCGCGCCCGAACACCGCCGAGGACAGGCCATAAGGGGTGTCGTTAGCCACCCGCACGGCCTCTTCGACGCCGTCGACCCGCACGATGGTGGTGATCGGGCCGAAGGTCTCCTCGTCATAGATCTCCATGCCGGGGGTCACATGGTCGACGATGGTGGCGGGCATGATCGCGCCATCGGCCTTGCCGCCGGCGGCCAGGACCGCGCCCTTGGCCAGGGCGTCGTCGATCAGGCCGTTGATCCGGCCGCCCGAGGCCTTGGAAATCACCGGGCCGATGACGCAGGCTGCGCCATTGGCCGGATCGCCGACCGGCAGGGCCGCGGCGCGCTGAGCGAATTTCCCCACGAAGGCGTCGGCCACCTTGCTGTCGACCACGAAGCGCTCGGTCGACATGCAAATCTGGCCTTGATAGAGGAACGAGCCGAAAATGGCGGCGTTGACCGCCCCGTCCAGGTCCGCATCGTCCAGCACCACGAACGGCGCCTTGCCGCCCAGCTCCAGCAGGCAGGGCTTGAGCTGGGTGGCGGCCTTCTGCGCGATGATCCGGCCGACCCGCGTCGAGCCGGTGAAGTTGATCCGGCGCACGGCCGGATGGGCGATCAGGGCGTCGATGACGTCGGCGGCGTCTTCAGGAGCGTTGGTCAGGAAGTTCAGCACCCCAGCCGGCAAGCCCGCCTCGTAAAGCGCCTCGGCGATCAGGGCGTGGGTCATGGGGCTGCTTTCGGACGCCTTGAACACCACGCTGTTGCCGCAGGCGATCGGATAGGCGATCGCCCGGGCGGCCAGCAGCACCGGCCCGTTCCACGGTACGATCGACAACACAACGCCGGCCGATTGGCGCAGCGTCATCGACAGGGTCCCGGGCTTGTCGGTCGGGATGGTCTCGCCCTGAATCTGGGTGGTCAGGCCGGCGGCCTCGCGAAACAGGGCCGCCGAACCCATCACATTGAACATGGCCCAGGCCTCGGCCGCGCCGATCTCTAGCGCCATGGCCGACTTGAACGCCTCGAGCTTGGTCTCCAGGATGTCGGCGGCCTTGAGCAGGATCGCTCGGCGTTGCGTCGGACCGGTGCGCGACCAGGTCTTGAAGGCCGCGGCGGCGGAATCGGCCGCATCCTGAGCGTCCGCCACCGTGGCGGCCGCGGCGGTGGTGACGAGCTCGCCGCTCACCGGGCCGCGGCGCTCGAAGGTCTTGCCCGAGGCGCTCGGACGCCGGGTATTGTCGATCGTCAGTTCAGTTTCCATGACAGAGGTCCTTGGTGAGACAGCGGGCGATCAGGCGGGCATCCGCAGGATCGGCTTGATGGTCACGCCGGCTTCGGAGTCGGCGATGGCCTGGTTGATCTGGTCGAAGGGGTAGAACCGCACGAGCTTGTCGAAGGGAAAGCGCCCCTGGCGATGGAACTCGATCAGCATCGGGATGAAGATCTTGGAGACGACGTCGCCCTGGACGATGCCGACGATCCGCCGGCCGGGGATCATCAGGTCGTTGATGTTTATGGGGGTTTCCGTCCCCTCGGGCGTGGCGCCGACGATCCCGCATTGGCCCAGGACCGCCAGGGCGTCGATGGCCTGGCGCAGGACCGGGGCGCGGCCGCTACATTCCAGGGTGTAGTCCGCGCCGCCGCCTGTGATCTCGCGGATCGCCGCCACCGGGTCGGTCTCACGGCTGTTGACGACGTGCGTCGCGCCCAATTTCTTGGCGAGATCCAGGCGGCTGGGCGTGACGTCCACGGCGATGATCTTGGTGGCGCCGGCGATCTTGGCGGCCATGATCGCCGCCAGCCCCACCGCGCCCGTGCCGAACGCGGCGAAACTGGAGCCCGGCTTGACGCCCAGCGCCTGCAGAACCGCGCCCGAGCCGGTTTGAATGCCGCAGCCGAGCGGACCCAGCAGCTCCAGTGGCGCGTCCTTGTCGACCTTGACGATGTTCTTCTCGTTGGCCAGCGCCAGGGTCGAGAACGACGACTGGCCGAAGAAGTGGTCGTGGACGGGCTGGCCCTGCGCGTCGGTGGTGGCGTGCGAGCCGTCCAGGCGACCGCCGCCGAAGTTCAGCGCCCCCATGTTCTCGCAGTGGGCCGGGTGGCCGCTCTCGCAGGTGTGGCAATGGCCGCACCACATGTAGGTCATCACCACATGGTCGCCCGGGACGACCTCGGTGACGGCCTCGCCGACCGCCTCGACGATGCCCGCGCCCTCGTGGCCCAGCACCATCGGTAGGGGTGTTTTGAACAGCTGGTCGCGCACGACCATGTCGGTATGGCACACGCCGCTGGCCACCACCCGCACCAGCACCTCGTCGGGCCGGGGCGCTTCGATGTGGCCGTCTTCGAGCACCAGAGGCGCGCGCGGTTCGCGCACCACGGCGGCCTTGATCGGATAGTGCTTTGACATTGTGATTTCCTGGGTCCGCTGCATTTCACGGCTCTCCTTGGGAGAGCCTTGCCGCCTTTCGCGGCCGGTCTCGTCGGGCGAGGATCGCCTCACGAGCGGCGGCTTAGACCCTCGCGGTCGCGCTTGGGAAACACTGTTTTGATCGCTTCTTTCATGCCGTTTTGGTATGGTTGCGAGGCCTCACCAGGACCGCCTCGCTCATGGATCTCAAGCGTCTTCGTTATTTCGTGGCGGTCGCGGACGCGGGCGGGTTCACCCGGGCCGCGCAGATCCTCCACATGTCCCAGCCGCCGCTGAGCCGGCGCATCCACGAGTTGGAAGAGGAACTGCAAGTACGACTGCTGGACCGGGATGCTCGTCCCCTGGCCCTGACCGAGGCGGGGAAATTTCTGCTCGATGCGGCCCGCCCGATCCTGCGCCGGGTCGAGCAGCTGGAGCGTTCAATGCGCGAATTCACCCAGGTTGAGCGGCCCATCTTGAGGGTGGCCGCCTCGCCCTCGGCCGCGCCACTGGCCTTGCCGACGATCCTGCGGCGATTTCGCGCGGCGCTTCCTCTGGCCAATGTGTCCTTGCTGGAATTGACGAGCCCCGAGCAGATCAAGGCCCTGAAGGCTGGCCTCGTCGATGTCGCCTTTGGACGGGTGCGGATCGACGATCCGCTCATCCATCGCGTGGTGCTCGACGACGAGCCGTTGGTCGCGGCCGTCCCCCTTGACCACCCCTTGGCCGTCCAGTCGGCGCTGGCGCTCGAGGACCTCATGGACGGCACGATGGTGCTCTTTCCCAATGACGCCCGACCAAGCTTTGGCGACAGTCTGCTCTCGCTGCTACACGACCGGGGCCTGGCGCCCCGAGAGGTGATCGAAGTGCGCGATCTGCATACCGCCATGACCCTGGTGGCGGCCGGCGAGGCCTTCACCCTGGCCCCCGAGGCGGCACGGCATTTCAGTCATCCTGAGATCGCTTTTCGCGACCTGAGCGAACCGCTGTCGACGCCCTTGATTCTTGCCAGCCGCAGGGGCGACCAGAACCCGGCGCTGCAGGTCTTCATATCGGTCGCCGAAGCGGCCCTGCGTCAGGCGCGGGCCGCTTCGGACGCGACGCCCGGCGCGCGGGCCCCTTAAGGCAATAGAGCTCTAATCCAAGCGTCCGGCGGCGGCGTATTTGACGAGCTGGTCCACGACATAGCGCACGCGCGGGCTCAGGTGGGCCTGCTTGGGCCATAGGGCGTTCACGGCGACCGGGACGGTGGAATAGTCCGCAAGCACCGCCACTAAAGATCCGTCCTCCAGATGGCGACGCACCAGGGAGGCGGGGGCCTGGCATAGCCCAAAGCCCGCCACGGCGGCCTGGACCATGGCGTCCCCATCGCTCAACTGGTGGGTGGCCGGCGGAGAGATCCGGCGTTCCTGTCCGTCCTCGGCGACGACCCAGGACAGGGGCGGTCCATGCCGTGAGCCGACGACACCCCTGTGATCGCGAAGGTCGTTGAGGCCCTTCGGAACGCCGTGCTGGTAAAGATAGGACGGCGCGGCGCAAATGATCCGGGCCTGATCGACCAGATGTCTCGCCACCAGGTGGCTGCTGTCGCGCAGCGGGCCAAAGCGGATGAGCAATTCGACATCCTCCTGGAAGGGGTCGGTCAAGGCGTCGGTGAAGCTCAGGGTCAGGGAGAGCCCCGGGTGGGGCCGGCTGATCTCCAGCAGGATGGGAAGGAGCACCTGCCGCCCGAACGCCACAGGCATGTCGACGCGCAGCCGCCCGCTGATCACCCGGTTCGCCGACGTCAAAGCCGCCTCCGCAGCGGCGATGTCGTCAAGGGCGCCCGAGCAGGCGGCGAAGTAGGCCTCGCCGTCCGGCGTCAGGCGTATGCGCCGCGTGGTGCGAAAAAACAGCTTCAGACCGAGCCGTTCTTCCAATCTCGCGATGGCCTTGCCGACCGCGGACTTGGTGATGGCCAAGCGCTCGGCCGCCTGGGTGAAGCTTCCCGCGCGGGCGGCGGCCACAAAGACGGTGACGCCTGAAAGGCTGTCGGGGTCGGCCATCATGCCCTCCTAATTGGAGACAAAATATCGCCTCAGAGTGTCCGATGTCCATCTTAGTGGAAAAATGGACGACAGTTATAAGGGCTTCGCAGTCTCTAGGAGCATCCTGATGAATGAAGCCTCCCAGCTCACCATCCTGGTGGCCGGCGCCTCGCGCGGCCTTGGACTAGGCTTGGTCGCCGAATACCTGTCGCGAGGCTGGCGGGTGATCGCCACCGAACGTCATGCGGGCGCGTCCGCCGGACTGGCCGACCTCGTCAGCAAGGCCGGCGCGGCGCTCCGCGTCGAGGCGCTGGACATCGCCGACAGCGCCTCCATATCCGACCTCAAGGCGCGGCTTGGAGGGCTCGAGATCGATGTCCTCTATGTCAACGCCGGGGTGAGCGACGCGCCAAACCAGAAGGTCGGCGAGATTTCCGACGCGGAATTTGCGCATGTGTTCGGCGTCAACGTCCTTGGGCCGATGCGCCTCATCGAAACCCTCTCGCCCATCGTGACGTCGCATGGCGTGATCGCGGTGATGAGCTCGGCCTTGGGAAGCCTCACCCTCGACCCGCCCGCCGGCTACGAAGTCTACGCCGCCAGCAAAGCCGCACTCAATCGTCTCATGCGGGCCTATGCCCTGAGGGCGGGGGATCGGACCCTGCTGGCGCTGATGCCAGGCTGGGTTCGCACCGACATGGGCGGCGAGGACGCGCCCATCGACATCTCCACCAGCGCCAAGGGCCTGGCGGACGTCGTAGCCTCGCGTTCGGGGCGTCCGGGGCTGACCTTCGTCGATTACCAGAACGCCGATCTACCCTGGTAGGGGGCGCGCCTACCCACCCCTCGTTTCAAAAGGAGCTTTTGCTATGCCCGTTGTTCGCGTGACCTGGTTCGAAGGCAAGGACCACGATCAGAAGGCCAAGGTGGCCGCCGACATCACCGAAACCATCGCCAAGACCACCAACACCGACCCCAACTACATCTACGTCGTGTTCGAAGACGTCAAGCCCAGCGACTGGGCGGGCGCTGGCAAGCTGTTTGGCGAGGCAGGCTAGGGCGGGGCGGCCGGTCAGGCGCTCGGCTCGCCGAACCTTTGACCGGCCGCCGCGTTTTCGCAGACCCGCTCTGCATTTTTGGCCACTGGGCTTGCGCCGGCTTGGGCGCGACCATGCCGCTCTCCTGGCAAGGCCGGTTTGCCGCGCCGGCCCTCACACGGAAATAGCCCGTCATGAAAATCCTCATTGCCTCGACCGCCCTGGCCCTGACCCTCGCGACCGGCGCCATCGCCGCGGGCGGGCTCAACACCAACCCCTCGGCGGTGACGCCGGGCGCCTATGTCGTCGAGCCGAGCCACACGCGCGTGCAGTTCGCCGTCTCCCACATCGGCTTCACCCAATTCTTCGGCGACTTCACCGGCGCGGCCGGGTCGCTGACGCTGGATCCCAAGACCCTCGCCGCCAGCAAGGTCGACATCACCCTGCCGGTTTCCTCGGTCTCGACCACCAACAAAAAGCTGGACGAGGAGCTCAAGAGCGCTGACTGGCTGGACGCGGGGGCCTATCCCACCATCCGCTTCGTCTCGACCAAGATCGTGCGCACCGCCCCCGACAAGGCCACGATCACGGGCGACCTGACGCTGCACGGCGTGACCAAGCCCGTCACCCTTCAGGCCAAATTCAATGGCTCGGGCGTCAATCCGCTCGACAAGGCCTACACCGTCGGCTTCGACGCCACGGCCACGTTCAAGCGTTCCGAGTTCGGCGTGAAGACCTATCTTCCGATGATCGGCGACGAGACCTCGGTGCGGATCAGCGCCGCCTTCGAGAAGGCCAAGTGATGAACGCGCAGGACGCCGGCAAGCCGCTGCGCCTCGTCGTCCTTCTCGGCAGCCTGCGGCAGGGGTCGTTCAATGCGGCCCTGGCCCGGGCGCTGCCGGACCTGGCGCCCGAAAGCGTGACGATCACCGCCCTTGGTTCGATCGGGGACTTTCCCCACTACGACGCCGACCTCCAAGCCGCGGGCTTTGCGCCCGCGGTCGTGGCGATGGGCGAGGCGATCGCCGCCGCCGACGGTGTCATCATCGTCACCCCCGAGTACAACTACTCGGTCCCGGGCGTGCTGAAGAACGCCCTGGATTGGCTGTCGCGCATGTCGCCCCAGCCTTTCGTGGGCAAGCCGGTCGCCATCCAGACGGCCTCGCCGGGTGGGCTTGGCGGTGTCCGGGCTCAATACCACCTCCGCCAGATCCTGGTGTTCCTGGACGCTATTGTCCTCAACAAGCCCGAGGTGATGGTTGCGGGCGTGGCCAGCAAGGTCGGCGGCGAGCCGTCCCTGCTCGAGGATCAGGCCGCCCGGGCGTTCGTGGCTGGACAGCTTTCGGCGTTCGCCGATTTCATCCGCCGCTTCCGGGACGCCTGACGGATTGATCGCAGGCGGGAGGCTTCAAGCCGCGCTTGAGGCCTCCTGCTTCCGCGCTCAAGCGCGCCGGCGAAAGGTCCGGAAAGTTATCGAATAGCGCAGGGCCGAAACCGCAGGGATGGAATGCTCCCACATCTCCCGAGCCGGGCCCGATAGGATGTAGAGCGAGCGTGGCGCGGGCCTGAGGGCGGCGCGTGTCCACACCTGGCCGGCCTTGAGGCGAAAGCGCAGGGCGCAGCTAGCGAGCAGAGAGACGCCGGCGATGAGCTCAAACTGCGGCCGGTCGCGGTGCCAACCGATGCCCGCACCGGGCGCGTATTCGGTGATCATCGCCTGTTCGAACCGCTCGGGCGCAAGCCCAACGGCGGCGGCGACCTTGTCGCGCAGTGGCGTCAAGAACGCGGGGATGGGCGGCGCCGCCTCCAGCGCCTGCCGGGTGAAATGGTAGTCAAAGCCAAACGCGACCACGCGGCGCGCTCCCTCGTAGCCGTGAAACTGGAATGGCGCGAAGGGGAGGGCGGCCATCGCCGTCACCAGCCTGTGCTCCTCGTCCGCGTCGAGCACGTCGGGATGGTAGGACAGTCCCTGGGGCAGGAGATCGGCCGGCGCCGACGCGGCTGCGTCCTCCAAATCAAAAAGGCTGGGCTGGAAACTCATCGTCCGTAACGGGCCAAATGGGGGGGGAAGCCGCACGCGGCGCGGCTGCTGTGTAGCAGATATTCCGTCGCGAGGATCTGGTCGTGTCTTGAGTTCAAGGCTCGGGAAGCGACGCCGCTGACCCTTCACGCCCTCCAGCGAACGACCGCGTGGCCTTGGCCAGGATCAAGACCTTGCCTGTCTCCCCGACGCGACGCGGTAAATCCGCGCCAAGCATGATGGCTTGGCCGCCAGTCGATCTGGCCCCGTTCTCTGCGGTCTCCCGCCAATCGCAGGCTGCCGGACCGCCCTTCTTGCGATCTGCATTTCTGATACTGATTGATCCAAACAATCTATTTTTCGAATAGAAATGGGCGCCCCTACGATGCCTGCAACGCCGCCGACACAGGTCGAGCGCGCGATGTGGGGGGTAGCGGTGCAGCCAGGCAAGGTGCTCATCATCGGTGGCGGAATCGCCGGCCTGACTTCGGCGATCGCCTTGGGAAAGCGCGGCTTTGACGTCGAGGTCATCGAGAAAGACCCCGACTGGACCGTCTATGGCGTCGGCATCATCCAGCAGTCCAACGTCGTGCACGCCGTGGCCGAGTTGGGCATTCTCGACGACTATCTCGACGCCGGCTTCGGCTACGACCACGTCGAGGTCTACCTTCCCGACGGCCGCATGGTCGCCAAGATCCCCAGCCCCAAGCTGGCCGACGGCTATCCGGCCAATGTCGGCATCGGCCGGCCGGCCCTGCACAAGGTGCTGGGCGACCGGGCCAAGGCGGCCGGCGCGGCGATCCGCCTGGGCGTGACGGCGGAAAGTCTCGACGACGACGGGGAGGGCGTGAACGCGACCTTCTCCGACGGTTCGAGCGGCCGCTACGACCTCGTCATTGGCGCCGACGGCCTCTATTCGACCACCCGCAAGGCGCTGTTCCCCGACGCGCCGTCGCCCGAGCCCACCGGCCAGTCGGTGTGGCGCTACAATTTCGACCGCCCCGACGATGTCGTCAGCCTGCAGGCCTATGAAGGCCCGACCGGCGTGGGGTTGGTGCCGCTGTCGGAGCGGCGGATGTACATGTACGTCACCACGCCCGAGCCGGCCGGCAAGCGCTTCGAGCGCGAGGGGCTGGCGGCGGCGATGCGCGAACGCCTGGCGAAGGCCCCGCCCCGGATCGCGGCCCTGGCCGGCGACATCACCGACGACGCCGAGGTGGTCTACAAGCCGCTGGAATGGCTGTTCGTCGAGGGCGACTGGAGCAAGGGCCGGGTCGTGCTGATCGGCGACGCCGTCCACGCCACCACCCCGCACCTGGGCCAAGGCGCCGGCATGGCCATCGAGGACTCGCTGGTGCTGGCCGAGGAGCTGGCCGCCGCCGAGACGCCCCAGGCCGCCTTCGCCGCCTTCGAGGCCCGCCGCAAGGACCGCTGCCGCTACATCGTCGAGCGGTCGCGGGCGATCTGCGAGGCCCAGCTGAGCAAGGGGCCGCCGGCCGACACCGCCACCGAGTCCCGCAAGATGTTCGAGGTCACCGCGCAGCCGATCTGAGGATCGCGCCGTCGCCGTCTTTCAAGGAGAACCGCCCATGGCCCGCGTCAGCGACGTGCGCTTCATCGCCTACGCCGTCCCCGACCTGGAGCACGAACGGCGCTTCTATGTCGACACCTGGGGGCTGATCGAGGTCGCCAGTGAAGAGGGACTCGTCCACCTCGCCGCGCCGGGCTCGCCGGAGAAGTTCGTGGTGCGCCTGCGCCAGGCCGAGGTCCGCTCGGTCGAGCTGATGGGCTGGGCCGCCGAAAGCCGCGCCGAAGTCGACGCCCTGCACGCCCATCTGGTCGCGTTCGGCGCCAAGGTCATCTCCGCGCCGGCCGAACTGACGGGCCTGGGCGGCGGCTATGGTTTCCGGGTCTTCGATCTCGACGGTCACGCCCTGGAGATCTCGGCCGATGTGGAGCAGGGGCCCTCGCGACCGCTGACCCGCAACGAAGCCGTGCCGGCCAAGATCAGCCACATCGTGCTGCATACCCCCAAGGTGGCCGCCGCCGTCGACTGGTACGAGCAGGCGCTGAGCTTCCAGGTCTCCGACTGGCTCGGCGACTTCATGTGCTTCCTGCGCTGCAACAGCTGGCACCATCGCCTGGCCTTCGTGCCCGGCCCGCCGGCCCTGAACCACGTGGCCTACGACGTGCCCAGCGTGGATGCGATGATGCGCGGCGTGGCCAAGCTGCGCACCGCCGAGCACGACGTCGTCTGGGGCCCCGGCCGCCACACCGCCGGCGACAACACCTTCTCCTACTTATCACGCCCGGGCAGTTCGTGGTCGAATACACCTCCGAGCTGGTCGAGGTGGACGAGGCCTGGACGGCCACCGTCCACAAGCCCTCGCTCGAGGTCATGGACCAGTGGGGTTACGGCGTGGGCGGTCCCAAGGGCATGCCGGCCCCGATCCCCGACGCCCTGCTGTGGCGCGCGCCCGCTTTCTGAGGACCTGTCATGTTCGAGTACTTCAAGAACTACGTCTGGAACCTGTCGGTCGACATCGCCATCGAGAGCGGCGCTCAGATCGGCGAGATCGACGAGATGTGCCGGCCGATGCGCGACGCGGTCGATCGCGGCGACGACGCGGGCACCGGCGAATTCCTCAAGCACTGGGTGGCCATGGCCGACGGACCTAGCGGCCGAGGACGAGGCCCAGGGCCGCAACTTCAGCGCCGGGACCAAGCTGCAGCGCGCCAGCCTCTATTACGTGACCGCCGAGCGCATGCAGGGCCACGGCCATCCGGGCCGCCAGGAGACCTACGCCAAGGCCCGCGCCGCCTTTGATCGCGCCATGGCCCTGGGCCGCGAGAACGCCGAGCGCGTCGAGATCCCCTACGAGGGCGGCGTGATCGCCGGCGTCTTCGTCAAGGCGGCGGGGGAGGGTCCTTCGCCGGTGGTGATCTACGTCAACGGCCTCGATAGCAACAAGGAGCTGCTCTATTGGAGCGGCCTGCCGACGGCTCTGCTGCGGCGCGGTGTCTCGACCCTGTGCATCGACCAGCCGGGCTCTGGCGAGGCCCTGCGCCTGCACGGCCTGCCCGCCACCCACGAGAGCGAGAAGTGGGCCTCCAAGGTCGTCGACTATCTGGAGACCCGTCCAGAGGTAGATCCCGAGCGTATCGGCATGACCGGCATCTCGCTGGGCGGCTACTACACGCCGCGCGCCGTGGCCATGGAGCCGCGCCTGGCCCTGGGCGTGGTCTGGGGCGCCAATCACGACTGGGCGCAGGTCCAGCAGAAGCGCCTGGCCCGCGAGGGCGAGAACCCCGTGCCGCACTACTGGGCGCACGTCCAGTGGGTGTTCGGCGCCAAGGACATGGACGACTTCCTGGAGAAGTCGAAGGGCATGACTCTGGACGGCGTGGTCGAAAAGATCGCCGTGCCGTTCCTGGTCACCCACGGCGAGCGCGATCGCCAGATCGGCGTCGAATACGCCCACGCCACCTATGACCAGCTGACGGGCAGCCCCAAGCGCGAGCTGAAGATCTTCACCGACCGCGAGGGCGGGGTCGAGCACGTCGGCGTGCCGGCCGGCCTCTTGGGCCTTTCCCGGTATGGCTTTGAGGTCGGCGATCAGGCTGCTCTCATCGGCCTTTGCCCGCTTTAGCCTAGGACCGATGAATCAACAGAGGATGCCCACCGTCGCCAGCGACAGGAGACCCCTGTCCGGTAGACTGTAGACGTTACTGTAGACGAAGAGCGGGAACGCGATCGCGACAGCCCGCATGATGTCCTTTGGCTCGAACGAAATTTCGCTCAAGCGCGCGAGGCCCGAACCGATGACGATGGGCTTGCTCAGCCAAGCAAGCCGGCTGCGCTCGACAAGGACGTAGAGCACAACGGCCACGATGACGGGCGCGCCAAGCAGGACAGCGTACTCTGGAAGGAAGCTCATCAGTTCGACCTTGGTGCGGCGAGGACACGCCCAAGCGACCTCGTCTCGTGGGTGTGGACTAGCTCAACCATTGGCCGAGTCTTGGCTCGCGGTCACGGTAGGGGTTTCACTTCGGACCGCCTTAACGCGCCAGGCCTCCTCAGAATCTCAATGGCAAGGGCTCAGGGCGCCGTCCTCGGCGCGCTTGGGATCGGCTTCCGCTCTAAGATCGTCGGAGGGGCGGCCTTGCCGGGGCGCGCACGGCGACGGGGGAGGCGATCGTGCTCTGGTCAGGCGTCGGGGCGAATGACCTAGCTCGCCTGAACACGCCGTGCACGCACCGCTTCGTCCAGCCGCTGTAGGGGCTCAAGATCGAAAACCAGTGTCGCTGCCGGGGCGTTCAACGACCAGCTATCGGTCAGACTGACCGGCGGCGGGGTCTTGGCGGCAGAGACGCACTGACGCCAAACGTGACGGAGTTACTCGACGAGTTCCTTGGTCTCCGTAGGACTAGCCGCTCAAGCGTCACGACATCGAGGTCGATAGCTTGGCTGTTGAGCAACGCCAAGCGAAGCCCCAGGCTCAGGCGGAGCGTGACGTCATCTTGGCTCATGCTCGGCTCCCCTGAGCGCGGATCTATACATTCTGGAACCTGGTTTGAGCCGGCGAAGTCATTGAGCTCGTTGAGGTGCAGTCCAAGGCATCAGCGCATAGGCGCTGTACGGGCGTCGAACATGACATTATCGTATCAGGCAGATCACCTTTTCGGACGAGGCCCGCGTTTACTGCCTTTATCGCTCCGGGGGGTCCTCTGGAGTAGAATAGCGTACTCGTAGTTATCAGTTTCGTCCGACAAGGGGCGCCAGCCTACGCCAGATTACAACGTGCTACGCCAGTCCCGTCGAGCCTGCGATCCCCCCCCCCAGAGAGGTTTGGTGCGGCTTAGAGCGGCGCGCAATTTAAGCTTAGGTGCGACGAGGTGCGTCCCCTGGGGCTGTGCGCTCGCGCGTTAAGGTGCGCCCATTGCAATTTCCATGGTTCGTCTAGTTGCATGGGGTGATCGCGCCCACTCGTACCGGGTCAGGTTGATTGCGCGGAATTCTGGCCAGGCGAACGATCCGCGGCGTTGGCATGTCAGGCCATCTCGATCGATCTGGTTCAACGGTCCTAATCGCAAGTGTGACTTCTTCGCCTTAGTCCGGGGGCGACTTCAAAGAGCGGTCGAGCCGGCAAAGCATCTCGGCGAGTGTTTCTAATAAATCAGCGTTCGACCGCGATCTTGATCTTCGGCGGAGAGGTGACGACCGCCCCGCCGGGCGCCGCTCGGGTAGGGTTGCGCCGGTGGTTTGTGTGGCGATCGTTCAGCTTCTCAATTTGGGAAGTTTCGTTGATGGCGCCTGATGATCTGAGAGGCGTTCGACTTCTGTAAATGGCTCGAAATCTGTGTGTGATCATTTGCACAAATGAATCTTTGTGCCCGGTTGCTGCAAAATTTTGAAATCAGTTAACTGGTTTTCAATGTGGAAAACCTAGCACGCCTCCCGTGTACTAGTGGGGCGTATCGTATGAGTTTTGCAGTATCGCGGGGCGCGACGCGCGCCCTGGTCGTCGCGACGAGCTCCGTTGCGGCTTTGATCTGGTCCTCGGCAAGTTTCGCGCAGACCGCGCCAAGCCGGACCCTTCCTCAATCCATCGCTCCGACCGTTCAGGAGGCCCAGGGCGAGATCGCCTTGCCGGCCACGCGCCTGACGGCGGCTCCGGCCGGGGCCGAGGCGCTGTCGGTACGGGTCGAGCGCGTGGTTGTCGAAGGCGTTGCGCCTGACCGCGCCGAAGCGGTCGCCGCGCTGACCCGGGCCGTCGAAGGCCGCACCGTCACCGTCGCCGCCCTCTACGAGGTCGCCGCCAAGATCGAGGCGCTGTACGCCCAGGACGGCCGCATCCTGACCCGCGCCACCCTGCCGCCGCAGTCGCTCAAGGACGGCGCGACCTTACGCATCGTCGTGGTCGAGGGCTTCATCGAGAGCATCGACGACAGCCGCGTTCCGGCCAAGGTGCGCGGGCCGATCCGCGACCGGCTGGTCAAGCTGATCAACCGGCCGGGCCTGAGCCTGCCGCAGATCGAGCGCCAGGTGCTGCTGGCCGCGCGCGTTCCCGGCGTCAACCTGCGCACGACCCTGGTTCCCGGCGAACTCGTCGGCGGGGCGCGGCTGGTGCTGCAGGTCGAGCATGACGCCGTCGCCGGCGGCCTTGGGGCCGACAACACCCTGTCGAGCGCCTATGACGACTGGAACCTCGAGGCGCGGCTGACGGCCAACTCGGTGTTCGGCGCGGGCGAGCAGATTTATGCGTTCGGCGCCTCGGCCACCGACCTGGCCCTGACGGGCGGGCATCCCCATCGCCGCATCGTCGGCGTCGGCCTGATCGCGCCTCTGGGCTTCGACGGGGCGACGGCCCAACTCGAGTACCTGCACGCCGACACCAATCCGATCACGCCGCGCGGCGTGCTGCCGGTGCAGGGCCAATTCGACCGCATCGTGGCCAAGCTGTCCTATCCGCTGATCCTTGGCCGGCGCGAGATGCTGTCGGTGTCGGGCGGGTTCGAGTGGACCAACGAAAGCCAGGCCGCCCGCGGCTTCGGCGTCGACCTGAGCAAGGACGCCCTGCGCAGCTTTACCCTGGGCCTTGAAGGCGGCAAGGCGATCGGCGCGGCTGCCACGGTCTCGTCGCGCATCGACTTCAACCAGGGCATTTCGGGCTTTGGCGCGCGCTCCCCGGCCGACGCGCGGATTTCGGGCACGCCGCTGTCGCGTCAGGGCTCCAAGCCCGATTTCACCAAGCTTTCGGCCACCGCCAGCATCGACCGGTCCCTGGGCGGTCCGTTCTCCGCGCGGCTGGTGCTGCGCGGCCAGACCGGCTTCGGCGGCGCTCTGCCCAGCGCCATGCAGTTCTCGCTGGACGGCGGTGAAGGCGTCTCCGGCTTCGACGCCGGCTCGATCAATGTTGACAGCGGCCTGACCGGTCGCGCCGAACTGGCCGCCCTCGCGCCCATCGGCGGCAAGGTCACGGTTCGTCCCTACCTGTTCGCCGCGGCCGGCCGGGGCTGGCTGGAAAAACCGACCGTGGTCGAGAAGCCGCGGCCCGACGGCTGGTCGGTGGGCGGCGGCGCCCGCACGACGCTGGCCGAGCGCGTCAATCTGAGCGCCGAGCTGGCGCACGCCAACAGCAACCTGTTCGCCAAAAACCAGACGCGCCTCACGGCCAGCGTCAACGTCGCGTTCTGAGGGGGAGCCTGACCATGCTTATCGCCAACAAGCTTCGCCTGATCGCCACGACCAGCCTGACCCTGACCCTGGCCGCGATGGCCACCCAGGCGGCGGCGCGGGACGCCCTGCCCACCGGCGGCTCGGTGGTCGCTGGATCGGCCACCATCGGCGGCCAGTCGGGCGGCGCCCAGACCATCACCCAGACCAGCCAGAAGGCCGTGATCGACTGGGCCAGCTTCAACGTCGGCCAGGGTAACAGCCTGACCTTCGTGACGCCCAACGCCGACGGCGCGACCCTCAACCGGGTGACCGGCACGACCGGCTCGACCATCGCCGGCCAGATCACCGCCAACGGCAGCGTCTATCTGATCAACCCCAACGGCATCCAGATCACCCAGAGCGGCGTGGTCAACGCCGGGCGCGGCTTCGTGGCCTCGACGCTGGACATCTCCAACGACGAGTTCATGGCCGGCGCCGGCCGCTTCACCGGTACGGGCGGGACCATCGACCACCGGGGCTCGATCACCGTCGGGGCGGGCGGCGTTGTCGGCCTGCTGGGCGGCAGCGTCTCCAGCAGCGGCCTGATCGTGGCGCCGGCGGGCAAGGTGGTGATCGGCGCGGTTACCCACGCCACCCTCGACCTCAATGGCGGCGGCTTCCTGCAGGTGGCCCTGCCCGAGCAGTCGGCCCTGGCGGCCGACGGCTCCAGCGCGCTGGTCTCGGCCCAGTCGGGCTATGACGCGACGCGCAACACCGTCAATCTGGACGGCCTGAGCAGCGGCAGCGTGACCGGCCGCAACGGCGACATCGTGCTGGGCGGCAAGATCAGCGTCGATTCCGACGCCGGCGACGCGGGCTCGATCATGGTGATGGGCGCCAACACCCGCGCCAACGGCGAACTGTCGGCCCGCGCGACGGGCGCCACCGGCAATGGCGGCTTCATCGAGACCTCGGGCAACCATGTCGACTTCACCGGCCTGCGCGTCGACACCCGCGCGGCCAACGGCGCGACGGGGACCTGGCTGGTCGACCCCACCGACCTGACGATCGACGCCGCCGCGGCCTCGACCATCCAGTCGAACCTCGCCACGACCAACGTCACGCTCGAGACCTATCTCAGCGGCGCGCCGTCCGGACCGGGCGTGGCCAGCGAAGGCGCGGGCGACATCATCATCAATTCGGCGATCAGCTGGGGCGCCAACACCCTGACGCTGAACGCGGCCAACAGCATCAAGGTCAACGCCGTCCTGACCGCCTCGGGCAGCGCGGGTCTGGCCCTGAACTACGGCGACACCAAGGGGGTGCTGGCGGCTACGCCGATCACCGGCGCCGGCCTCGACTTCGGCCTGGCCAGCAGCGGCTTTACCGGCCGGATCGACTTCACGGGCGGCGGCAACAGCTTCGCCGTCAACGGCCAAGCCTACACCATCATCACCGCCCTGGGCGCGGCCGGCTCGACCACGGGCACGGACCTGCAGGGGATCAACGGCGGCCTCGGCGGCTTCTACGCGCTCGGCGCCAATATCGACGCCAGCGCCACCAGCGGCTGGAACAGCGGCCGGGGCTTCGATCCCCTCGGCGCCACCAATGCGACCGGTGGCGGCCAGGGCTTCACCGGCAGCTTCCTGGGCCTGGGCCACACGGTCAGCAACCTGACCGTCAACCGCATTGAGGCCGCTTATGCGGGCCTGTTCGGTCGCGCCAGCGCCACGGCCTCGATCGGCAATGTCGGCCTGGTCAACGCCAGCGTCTCGGCCAATGGCGACGCGAACGCCAGCGGCGGCAGCACCGGCGTCGGCGGAACGGCGGGCGCCCTGGTCGGCGTTTCGTACGGCGCGATCACCCAGAGCTATTCCACGGGCTCGGTGTCCGCCAACGGCGGCCCCACCTTCGGCCCCTCCACCGGCGGCGCGGGCGGGGTGGCCGGCGGCCTGGTCGGCAAGTCCTACGGTACGATCACGGGAAGCCATTCCTCCGCTACGGTCTCGGCCGGCGGTCGCGACGGCTTCAACCAGGGCGGCGCGGGCGGCAAGGCGGGCGGCCTCGCCGGCCAGTCGTACGGCGTGATCTCGGATAGCTACGCCACGGGCGCTGTCGCGGCCAACGGCGGCGCCGGCATCGACATCACGAGCGGTACTGCTGGCGCGGGCGGGACGGCCGGCGGCCTTGTCGCCGAAAGCAGCGGCGTGATCACGGGGAGCCATGCGACGGGCGTGGTCTCGGCCAACGGCGGCAGCGGCCGCACCTCCGGGGCCGGCGGCAAGGCGGGGGGGCTCGCCGGGCTCTCCAGCAGCACGATCACGGCGAGCTACGCCACGGGGGTGGTCTCGGCCAACGGCGGCGGCGGCGGCAGCGTTGGCGGGGCCACGGGCGGGATGGCCGGCGGCCTGGTCGCGGAAAGCAACGGCGCGATCACGAGAAGCTATTCCACGGGCGCGGTCTCGGCGAACGGCGGCGGCGGCGGCTCGGCGGGTATATCAGCCGGCAGCGCGGGCGGTTCCGGCGGGACCGCGGGCGGGCTTGTCGGTCGGAGCAGCGACACGATCACGGCGAGCTACGCCACCGGCGCGGCGTCCGCCAACGGCGGCGGCGGCGGCACGGGCGGGCCGTCGTCCAGTGGCGGCAACGGCGGCAGCGGCGGCTTGGCGGGGGGGCTCGTCGGTGACGCCAGCGGCGCGATCGCCCAAAGCTATGCGACGGGCGCAGCGTCAGCCAATGGCGGGAGCGGCGGCAGCAATCCTTACGGCCCCAGCGCCGGCGGCCGCGGCGGCGCTGGCGGCGCCGGCGGCAGGGCCGGGGGGCTGGCCGGCCTGGCGAGCGCCGACATCGCGCAAAGCTATGCCACGGGCCGAGTGTCGGCCGGCGGCGGCGGCGGCGGCAGCTACACGATGTTGAGCGGCGTGCAGGTCGTCACGGCGTACGGCGCGACCGGCGCCGCCGGCACGGGCGGCGGCTTGATCGCCGTGGCCTCGGCCGGAACGATCGAGGCGTCGTACTGGGATCGTTACGCCAGCGGTCAGGCCTTGGGCGTGGGTTCCAGCACCGGCGCGATCGTGACCAGCCTGGCCTCGGTCACCTCCGACGCGGCGCAATGGAACGCGGCCGACTACATCTACAACGCCTCGGCCTGGTCGCTGCTGGCCACGGGCGCGACCAGCGATATCGATCTGACCGGCGGTCAGGCCCTGACCTGGCGGATGTACGAGGGCTTCACCATCCCGATGCTGAAGGCCTTCCTGAAGCCGGGAACCGTGGCGGTCAGCGTCGGCGACGCCACCGCCGTCTATAACGGCGCCCGGCAGCTGGTCAGCGCGCCGGTCACGGCGCCGAACGGCGTCGACACCAGCCTGATCCTGGGCGGCGGCCGCGGTCGCGATGTGGGCTCGTACGTCACCGGCGCTTATTCGACCCAGCAGGGCTATGACCTGATGGTCACCGGGACGGGCACGCTGACCATCACGCCCAAGGCCCTGACCATCAGCGGCGGAACCAGCACGCTGACCTATTCCGGTTCGGCCTTCGGCAACGGCTATGTCGTCAACGGCCTGGTCAGTGGCGACTACATCAGCAGCCTCGTCGGCGGCGCCATCGGTACGAACGTCGGGACCTATTACGACAACCTGTCGGGCGCGACCGGCAATGGCCTGTCGAACTACAACATCACCTATGTGAACGGCAGCCTGACGATTAACCCCAGGGCGCTGACCATCACCGGCGCCAACGTGAGCAGCGTCTACACCGGCTCGCAAAAGACCCACGCCGTGGTCGTAAATGGCCTGGTCGGTCGCGATACGGTGACCTCGGTCTCCGGCGTGGCCACGGCGACCAATGTCGGGACCTATCTCGACAACCTGTCGGGCGCGACCGGCAGCGGCCTGTCGAACTACAACATCACCTACGTCAACGGCAGCCTGGCCATCACGCCCAAGGCCCTGACCATCACCGGCTATGCCAGCTACCGGGGCTATAGCGGCGAGGCCCAGACCAACGGCTTTACCACCGACGGCCTGGTGGGCGGCGACACCGTGACCAGCGTCAGTGGCCAGGGCAGCGGGACCAATGTCGGGACCTATTACGACAGCCTGTCGGGGGCTGTCGGAACCGGCCTGTCGAACTACGCCATTACCTACCAAGGCGGCGCGTTGGTCATCCTGCCCAAGGCTCTGACCATCACCGGCAACACCGGATCGGCGACCTATAACGGCGCTGCCCAGACCAACGGCTTCACCGCCAACGGTCTGGTCGGTTCGGACATGGTGGCCTCGGTCGCGGGCCTCGGAAGCGGGGCCAGCGTCGGCAGCTACGCCGACAGCCTGTCGGGCGCGACCGGCAACGGCCTGTCGAACTACACGATCACCTACGTCAATGGCGGTCTGGCCATCACGCCCAAGGCCCTGACCATCAGCGGCGGCGTCGGCTCGTCGATCTACAGCGGTTCGGCCCAGACCAACGGCTTCACCACCAGCGGCCTGGTGGGCTCGGACGCGGTGACCTCGGTCACCGGCTTGGCCAGCGGGACCAATGTCGGCAGCTATGTCGACGTTCTGTCGGGCGCTGTCGGTACCGGCCTGTCGAACTACGCCATCACCTATGTCAACGGCGGCCTGCTCATCACGCCCAAGGCGGTGACGGTGACCTATACGGCCAATGGCGCCAGCAGCATCTATGGCGCGACGCCGACCGGTCTGGGCGGCGGCTACCTCGCCAACGGCCTGATCGGTGGCGATACGCTTTCGGGCGCGGCCAGCTGGACGACCACGGCGACCAACACGTCCGGCGTGGGGACCTACGCCATCACCGGTTCGGGGCTCGGCGTCGGCTCGAACTACACGCTGGTCGCCAGCCAGGCGGCCGGCAACGCCACCGCCCTGACCATCACGCCCCGAGCGCTGACGGTGACCGGCAACGCCGGATCGCTGGTCTACAGCGGCGCGGCCCAGGTCAACGGCTTCACCACCAGCGGCCTGATCAACGGCGACACCGTGACCTCGGTCACGGGCCTGGGGGGCGGGAGCAACGCCGGGACCTATGCCGACGTCCTGTCGGGTGCGACCGGTACGGGTCTGTCGAACTACGCCATCACCTACGTCAACGGCGGCCTGGTCATCACGCCCAAGGCGCTGACCATCACCGGCGGCAACGGCTCGGTGATCTATAATGGCGGCGCGCAGACCAACGGCTTCACGGCCAACGGCCTCGTCGGTTCGGACGTCGTGACCTCGGTGGCGGGCCTGGCCGGCGGGACCAATGTCGGGACCTATGCCGACATCCTGTCGGGCGCTGTCGGCAGCGGCCTGTCGAACTACGCCATCACCTACATCAACGGCGGCCTGGCGATCACGCCCAAGGCGCTGGTCATCACCGGCGGGGCGGCCTCGAACATCTACACCGGCGGCCTGCAGACCAACGCCTTCACCACCAACGGCCTTGTCGGTTCGGACACCGTGACCTCGGTTGCGGGGCTGGGCGCCGGGACCAATGTCGGGACCTATGCCGACGTCCTGTCGGGCGCCGTCGGCAGCGGCCTGTCGAACTACGCCATCACTTACGTCAACGGCGGTCTGGCCATCACGCCCAAGGCGCTGGTCATCACCGGCGGGACGGCCTCGGGCGTCTACAGCGGCAGCTTGCAGGTCAACGGCTTCACCACCAACGGCCTCGTCGGCTCCGATGCCGTGACCTCGGTGACGGGCCTGGCCGGCGGGACCAACGCCGGGGCCTATGCCGACGTTCTGTCGGGCGCCGTCGGCAGCGGCCTTTCGAACTACGCCATCACCTACGTCAACGGCGGCCTGCTGATCACGCCCAAGGCGCTGACCATCACCGGCGGCAACGGCTCGGTGATCTACAATGGCGGCGTGCAGACCAACGGCTTTACGGCCAACGGCCTGGTCGGCGCCGACGTCGTGACCTCGGTGGCGGGTCTGGCCGGCGGGACCAATGTCGGGACCTATGCCGACAGCCTGTCGGGCGCGACCGGCAGCGGCCTTTCGAACTACGCCATCACCTACGTCAACGGCGGCCTGGCCATCACGCCCAAGGCGCTGGTCATCACCGGCGGCAACGGCTCGGTGATCTATAATGGCGGCGTGCAGGTCAACGGCTTCACGGCCAACGGCCTGGTGGGTTCGGACGTCGTCACCTCGGTGGCCGGCCTGGGCGGCGGGACCAATGTCGGGACCTATGCCGACCTCCTGTCGGGCGCCGTCGGCAGCGGCCTTTCGAACTACGCCATCACCTATGTCAACGGCGGTCTGGCCATCACGCCCAAGGCGCTGACCGTGACCTACACGGCCAACGGCGTCGGCAGCGTCTATGGCGACACCCCCGGCGGCCTCTCGGGCGGCTACGTGGTCGACGGCCTGGTCAGCGGCGATGCGCTCTCGGGCGCGGCCGGCTGGACGACCACGGCGACCGCGACCTCGGGCGTTGGGACCTACGCCGTCACCGGCTCGGGCCTGAGCGCCAGCAGCAACTACGTGCTGGCCAGCGTGCAGGCGGCGGGCAACGCTTCGGCGCTGACCATCACGCCGCGCGCCCTGATCGTGACCGGGAACACCGGCTCGGTGGTCTACAACGGTGCGGCCCAGATCAACGGCTTCACCACCAGCGGCCTGGTCAATGGCGACACGGTGACCTCGGTCTCCGGCATTGCCGGCGGCGTCTTCGCCGGGACCTACGCCGACGCCTTGTCGAACGCGACCGGCAGCGGTCTGGCGAACTACGTGATCACCTACGCCAACGGCGGCCTGGCCATCACGCCCAAGACGCTGACCGTGACCTACACGGCCAACGGCGTCGGCAGCGTCTATGGCGACACCCCTGGCGGTCTCTCGGGCGGCTATGTGGTCAACGGCCTGGTCGGAGCCGACACCCTGTGGGGCAATGCCGCCTGGACGACCACGGCGACGGCGACCTCCGGCGTCGGGACCTACGCCGTCACCGGTTCGGGTCTGAGCGCCAGCGGCAACTATGTGCTGACCAGCGTGCAGGCGGCGGGCAACGCCTCGGCGCTGACCATCACGCCGCGGGCCATCATCGTGACCGCGGACGCGCTTGGCCGCGTCTATGGCGCGGCCAATCCGGCGCTGACCTGGACGGTCGGCGGGCGCGGCCTGGTCAACGGCGACACGCTTTCCGGTGCGCTGGCCACCACGGCCGACGCCGGTTCGCTGGTCGGCGACTATGCGATCACCCGCGGAAGCCTCGCGTCGAGCCCGAACTATGCGGTGACCTTCGTCGACGCGGTGCTGTCGGTCACGCCGGCGCCGGCTTCAAGCCCGCCGTCGCGCGTCGTCGACAACGGCGACGCCGCCTCCGACGCCTCCGTGCCAGGAGCGATGTCGGGCGGGCGGGACCTGATGACGTCGCTGGTCGATGTGTCGTTCTCCGCCGAGGCGGGGGAGGCCATTGGCGACGGCGCCGCCTCCGACAAGGCCGGTTCGGGCGGTGGTGGCTGCCAGGGGCGGGACGGCCGGGCCGTAGCCAACTGCGCCGCCCAGTCCGGCTCCTGACGCAAGGGCGCCATTCCTAGGCCTTTGACGGCCGCACCCGGCGGGCTTCCCGCCAGGTGCGGCCGTTTCTCGTTCAGCCGAAGAGCTTCAAAGCGCGGCGCTCTGCGCGCCTGAGGAGGGCTGCGACATCGAAGCGGGTCTTGCGAGTTTCGAGCTTTCGTTCTCTGGTCTGATCGGTATCGGCCATCTGGTCTGAAAATTGGTATATGCATATGGTATGAATTTTTCGATGATCCGCATCAGAATTGTCAGGACAAAAGGTCTGGGCAGATGTATGCCGTTTTCTCGAACCGGCGGACCGCCCAAGAGTCCGTGGTGTCGAAGGAGTGAAACGGGTGCGAAACATTCGGCGACGCACGGGCGGCCTGGTTCTGACGCTGTTGGTTTCTGTGGCCTTGCCGGTCGGCGCCATGGCTCAGCCGAGCGGGCAGGGGCCTGTTCTGGTCGGCGGCGCGGACATGGCGGCGATGCGCAGCGAGGGCGAGCGCTATCCGATGTTCGCCGCGGAGCTGAAGCGTGTCCGCAAGGAGGTCGATGCGGCCATGAAGGCCGGGATCGACGTGCCGGTCCCCAAGGATCCCGGCGGCGGCCGCACCCACGAGCAGCACAAGCGCAACTACATGGCCATCTACGGCGCTGGCATGCTGTACCGCGCCACCGGCGATAAGGCCTATGCCGACTACGCCCGCCGGATGCTGCTGGAATACGCCAAGCTCTATCCGACGCTCGGCCTGCACCCGGCCGCCAAGAACAACGCCGCCGGCAAGCTGTTCTGGCAGAGCCTGAACGACGCGGTCTGGGTGGTCTATTCGATCCAGGGCTACGACGCGATCCGCGACACCCTGAGCGAGGTCGACCGCAAGACCATCGACGACGGCGTTTTCCGGCCGATGGCCAAGTTCATCGCCGACGACCAGCCGCAGGTCTTCGACATCATCCACAACCACGCCACCTGGGCCTGCGCCGCCGTCGGCATGACCGGCTATGTGCTGCGCGATCCGGTGATGGTGGAAAAGGCCCTCAAGGGCACGGACCGCTCGGGCAAGGTCGGCTTCCTCAAGCAGATCGACCAGCTGTTCTCGCCCGACGGCTATTACGCCGAGGGGCCGTATTACCAGCGCTACGCCCTGCAGCCGTTCGTCGTCTTCGCCCACGCAATCGAGGAGAACGAGCCCCAGCGCAAGATCTTCCAGTACCGCGACGGCGTGCTGACCAAGGCGGTGAAGGCCGCCGTGCAGCTGACCTATGACGGCTACTTCTTCCCGTTCAACGACGCCCTCTTGGAAAAGAGCCTCAAGACCGACGAGCTCTACCAGTCGATCGCCATCGCCTATGGGGCGACCAAGGACCCGGCGCTGCTGTCGATCGCCCAGTGGCAAGGCCGCACCACGCTTACGCCCGACGGCCTGGCCGTGGCGCGGGATCTCGCGGCCGGCAAGGAAAAGCCGTTCCCCTACGCCTCGATGCTGTTCCGCGACGGGCCCGACGGCGATCAGGGCGCTATCGCCGTGATGCGTGCGGGGCCGGGCGACGATGACGAGGTGGTGGCGGTCAAGAACACCGCCCAGGGCATGGGCCACGGCCACTACGACAAGCTGAACTGGATCCTCTACGACGCCGGCCGCTCGATCGTCACCGACTACGGCGCGGCCCGCTTCCTCAACATCGAGGCCAAGGACGGCGGCCGCTACCTCAAGGAAAACGAGACCTGGGCCAAGCAGACCGTGGCCCACAACACCCTGGTGGTGAACGAGACCAGCCAGTTCGACGGCAAGGTCAAGGTGGCCAACACCATGGCCCCGACGCAGATCTTCTTCTCGGCCGAGGGCTCGGCCAAGATCAGCACCGCCGAGATGGCCGGGGCCTGGCCGGGCGTGACCTTCCGCCGCTCGATCGTGCAGATCGACGCCGGCAAGGGCCCGCCGCTGGTGCTCGACCTCCTGAAGGTCAAGGGCGACAAGCCGGCCCAGTACGACCTGCCGCTGCACTTCTCCGGCCACATCATCGACGCCGGCTTCCCGTTGCAGCAGAATCTCGCAACGCGGCCGGTGCTGGGCAAGGACGACGGCTACCAGCACCTGTGGGTCGACGCTACGGGAACGCCTGACGCGACCAACGCCCGCCTGACCTGGATCGCCGGCGAGCGGTTCTACACCTGGCGGATGCTGCCGCCGGCCGGCGCTCAGGTGATCATAGCCGAAAGCGGCGCCAATGATCCCAAGTTCAACCTGCGCCGCGAGCCGGCCCTGATCCAGCGGGTCAAGAGCGACGGAAACACCACCTTCGTCGGCGTGCTCGAGCCGCACGGCGCCTATGACCCCTCGGCCGAAACCACCGAGGGCAGCACCAGCCGCATCGAGGCGCTGCGCCACGAGCGCATCGCCGACGCCGACATCGTCACCATCGTCCTGGCCGGCGGCCGCGCCATCACCCTGGCCATCGCCGACAGCGCCGAGGCCGGCGCGGCCCACAAGGCGACCGTCGACGGTAAGGCCATCGCCTGGAAGGGCCACTTCGCCCGCTTCGACAGCGCCGGAGCAGCCAAATGAAGGGCGGGCTTCGCTGGCTGATCGTCAGCCTGGTCGGCCTGGCGACGGTCATCAACTACATCGACCGCAACGCTCTCGCCGTCATGTGGCCGGCGGTGTCCAAGGACATCGGCGCCGACAAAGCCGACTACGCCCTCCTGGTGACCATCTTCATGGTCGCCTACGCCTGCGGCCAGTCGCTGTTCGGCAAGGTGTTCGACGTCATCGGTACGCGGATGGGGTTCGCCGTGTCGATCCTGGTGTGGTCGGTGTCGATCGCCGCCCACAGCCTGGTGCGCTCGCTCGGCCTGCTGGCCCTGCTGCGCGTGACGCTGGGGATCAGCGAGGCCGGCAACTGGCCGGGCGCGGTCAAGGCCAACGCCCTGTGGTTCCCGCCGCGCGAGCGGGCGCTGGCCCAGGGCATCTTCAATTCCGGCGCGGCGATCGGGGCGATCGTCTCGGCGCCGCTGGTGGCCCTGCTGTTCGAGCTTCTGGGCTGGCGGGCGACCTTCCTGGTGGTCGGCGTGTTGGGCTTCCTGTGGCTCTTGCCCTGGCTCTTCGTCTACCGCGCCGACCCCGGCGCCCACCCGTGGCTCAGCGAGGCCGAGCGCGCCCACATCGCCGATCGCGGCGACGCCTCGGGCAAGGCCGGCTGGTCGCCGAACCTGCGTGAACTTCTGAAGCAGAAGCAGAGCTGGGCGATCATCGTTTCGCGCTTCTTCCTCGATCCGGTCTGGTGGCTGTTCGTCTCGTGGCTGCCGATCTACCTCTCGGAGACCTTCGGCTTCGACGTGCGCCAGATCGGCCTGTTCGCCTGGGTGCCGTTCGTCGGCGCCATGCTGGGCAGCCTGGGCGGCGGCTGGCTTTCGGGGGCGCTTATCCGGCGCGGCTGGAAGACCCTGTCGGCCCGCCGTTTCGCCGTCACACTGGGCGGGGCGATCATGCTGCCGGCCCTGTTGCTGACGGCCAAGGCCGCCACGCCCCTCTCGGCCGTGCTGCTGATCGCCGTGATCCTGTTCGGCTTCCAGGTGGCCATCAACAACATCCAGACCCTGCCCAGCGACTACTACGGCGGCGGCGCCGTCGGCACGATCGCCGGCGTGGGCGGCACGGCGGCCGTGGCCGGCACCCTGGTCACCACCTGGCTGGTGCCGGTGATGACCCAGCACGGCTACGCCCCGATCTTCGTCCTGGCGGCGGTCATCGTGCCGCTGGGCGTCATCTCTCTCTGGCTGCTGGGCGGGCGTGAAAGCCCCGTCTCTGCGCCGGCTTCCGACATTCAGTAAAAGAGGGGACCCCATGAGGTTCAAGGACAAGGTCGCGCTGGTCACCGGCGGCGGCCGAGACATCGGCCGCGAGGTTTCGCTGCGCCTGGCGGCCGAGGGCGCCATCGTCGTGGTCAACTATCGCGGCGACGAGAAGTCCGCCCAGGCGACGGCCGCCGAGATCGAGGCGGCCGGCGGCAAGGCCGTGCTGCACCGCGCCGACGTCACCGACGCTGCCGAGGTCGCAGGCCTGGTGGCCGCCGCCGCAGCGATCACTGGCAAGATCGACATCCTCGTGAACCTCGCCGGCGGTATGGTGGCCCGCAAGGCCCTGGCCGACATGGACGAGGCCTTCTTCGACCAGGTCATGACGCTGAACCTGAAGTCGGCCTTCCTGGTGACCAAGGCGGCGCTGCCGCACATCCCGGACGGCGCGGCCATCGTCAACATCGCCTCCCAGGCCGGTCGCGACGGCGGCGGCCCCGGCGCCAGCGTCTATGCCGCCTCCAAGGGCGCGCTGATGACCCTGACCCGAGGCTGGGCCAAGGAGCTGGGTCCGCGCGGCATTCGCGTCAACGCCCTGTGCCCCGGCCTGATCGGCACCAGCTTCCACGACATCTTCTCCAAGCCGGAAGGCCGCGCGGCCGTGGCCGGAAACACCCCGCTGCGCCGCGAAGGCGCGCCGCAGGAAGTGGCCGCCGCGGTCGCTTTCCTGGCCTCGGACGACGCCTCGTTCCTGGCCGGCGTGAACCTCGACATCAACGGTGGGCTGGCCTTCTCGTAGGGCTCCGCCCAAGCGCCTTCCGCGGAAGGAAAATCCTCGTCCTTCGACAGGCTCAGGATGAGGATTTTTGGGTGAGGCGACGTCGACAGTCGTCCTCATCCTGAGCTTGTCGAAGGACGAGGGCGGTATCCCGATCCCGTCCAGGCCGCCGTCAGCGCGGTCAAGAACAAGAGGGAGGATCCGATGAACAAGAACACGACCGCGATGCTCGCGACCCTGGCCCTGCTGGCCGCCGCGCCGGCCGCCCTGGCCCAGCCGCCCGGTCCGGTGAGGGAGCGCGAGCCGCGCACCGACGCCCCGCCGATCAAACCCTACAAGGTGATCCTGGTGGGCGACTCCACCACGGCCGTAGGCAGCGGCTGGGGCTCGGCCTTCTGCGACTATCACGTCAAGTCGTCGGTGGCCTGCCTCAACCTTGGTCGGGGAGGGCGCTCGACCCGCAGCTACCGCGCCGAGGGCTCGTGGGACATCGCGCTCGGCGAGGCCAAGGCGCCCGGCTACGCGGCGACCTATGTGCTGATCCAGTTCGCCCACAACGACCAGTCGTCCAAGGGCGAGCGCTGGACTGATCTCTCCACCGAGTTTCCGGCCAACCTCAAGCGCTTCGTCGAGGACGTGCGGGCCGCCGGCGCCCAGCCGGTGCTGCTGACCCCGTTGACCCGCCGCGAGTTCGCCAAGGGCCAGCTGAAGAACACTCTCGACGTCTGGTCCGACGAGGTGCGCAAGGTCGCCGAACAAACCAAGACGCCGCTGGTGGATCTCAACAAGTCCAGCGCCCGCATCGTCCAGAAGCTGGGTCCCGTCGACTCCATGAAGCTGGCCCAGGCCGAGCCGATCGACAGCGAGGTCGAGGCCGCCAAGGCCGGCACGACCCTACCGCCCCGCGCCGCGGAGGAGGCCCGCCAGCCCGACGCGCCCACCACCGAGACCGGCCCGCGCGGCCAGCAGGTGCGCAAGTTCGACTACACCCACGTCGGCGATACCGGCGCGCGGGTGTTCTCCAAGCTGGTCGCCGACGACCTGGCAGCGGCAGTGCCGGGGCTGCGGAGTCAGCTGGTGCCCTGACGTCGAGTTCTTCCCCACCTCCCGTCATTCCCGCCTGCCGACGGCGAAAACCCCATTGTCGGCGCCGCGTCTGCGAGCGGAGCCGGGGTTTCCCGCCACGATGGCGGGAATGACGGGGGTCTTTTTTGGAAGAGCGCCTTCTCCTTCCCCGAGCCCAAAGGGGGATGCGCGTGGAGGCGGCCGCACGTCACGGCCCTGGCCGTGGCCGCCTCCGCGCAACCGGTCTAAATTGGTCTAAAATCTGGTCCGACAATATCGCAAGTAAATTGGCCTGAGAAATCTCGTAATTGGTATAAGAATCCGCCTTGACGCGACGCCGGCCAGGTCGCAGGGTCCCGGTATAAGAAAAGAACCAGGGGGAGGGAGCCGATATGCGCCCGACGAACACCATCCGCGTCCGGCTGCGGACGATCCTGAGCTGCGGCGCGGCCGCCTCGATCGTCGCCATGGCCGCCGCCGCTTCGGCCCAGGAGGCTGCTCAAGCCCCAGCCGACCAGCCGATCACCGACAACGCCGTCGACGAGGTGGTGGTCAGCGCCATCCGCCAGACCATGCAGAACTCGATCGCCGTCAAGCGCGACACCACGGCCATCGTCGACGCCCTGTCGGCCAACGAAATCGGCGACCTGCCGGGCCAGTCGATCGGCGAAGCGATCATGACCATCACCGGCGCCACCGCCGACCGTGGCAACTATGGCCCGACCGAGGTGTCGCTGCGGGGCCTGGGCTCGTTCCTGTCGGCCACCACCTTCAACGGCCGCGAGGCCTCGAACGGCAGCGGCGACCGCGCCGTCAACTTCGGCCAGTTCCCGTCCGAGCTGTTCAACGGCATCAAGATCTACAAGTCACAGCAGGCCGACCTGATCGAGGGCGGCGTGGCCGGCACCATCGAGATGGAGACCAAGAAGCCGCTCGACTACGGCAAGCGGCTGGCTCAGGTGGAGCTGAAGGGCAACTACAATCCCTACCAGAAGCGGATCACCGGCTCGGATCCGTGGGGCTGGCGCGGCACGGCCAGCTATGTCGACCAGTACGAGCTGGGCAAGCTGGGCGAGGTCGGGGTGTCGCTGGGCGTCCAGCGCAACCAGGTCGACGACCCGGCCGAAAGCTATGTCGCCTCAAACACCTGGCTGGCCTGCAACGCCAACATCAACGCCACCGGCAACTGCACCGAGGTGACCCGAGCCCAGGCCGCCGCCGGCACGCCGTTCTACCTGGCGCCCAACTCGATCACCTTCCGCCAGCTGACCGCCAAGGAAAAGCGCGACGCCATCTTCGGCGCCGTCCAGTGGCAGCCGAACGACCGCTGGGACGTGAACCTGGACGTGGAATACTCAAAGCGGAACTACGAGGAAGACCGTCACGACCTGGGCTTCGCCGAGACCCGCTACGCCCTGCGCAACGTGCAGTACGACGATCAGCACCGGCTGCTCTACGCGACCGGGAACAGCACCCTGCAGTCGGTCTCGACCCTGTTCCAGCGTGAGGAAGAGTATATCGGCGGCGGCGGCGACTTCGAGTTCCGGGCCACCGATCGCCTGACCCTGAACGCCGACATCTCCTACAGCCAGACGACGCGCACGGACCTGACGCGCTCGACCCGCCTGCGCACCGACCCGTTGGACATCTACGGGAACCGCACGGCGATCAACAACCAGCGTGTCCCCTTCACCTACGACGCCCGCAGCGGCTTCGCGCCGATCCTCACCGTCGATCCGCGCTTCAACCTCGACGACTGGTCGCTCTACAGCGACGACGCCCGCCTGACCCGCGAGGAGGAGGAGAAGAAGGACCGCATCTTCGCGACCCGCTTCGACGCCCGCTACGATCTGGACGGCTTCATCAGCCGCATCGACGCCGGGGCCCGCTATTCGCGCCGCCGCTACACCACCTATGACGACCTGGTGACCATCGACCAGGCCAGCCTGGCGGTCGACCGGGCCGTCAATCTGGCCTGCCGCACCAACTTCCCGCAGTCGGACTATCTGGGCGACGCGCCCAACCACTCGGTGCGCAGCTGGGCGACCTTCGACACCCTCTGCCAGTTCCGCAATTACCTGGGCTCGGAAGATCCTGGCGGCAGCGGCGACACCCGCTCGGTGGCCAATGCCGACGTCACCGAAACCGTGTGGTCGGGCTACGTCATGGCCTCCTACAAGGGCGAGGCAGCCGGCATGCCGGTGCGCGGCAACTTCGGCGTCCGGGTGGTTGACACCAGCGTCGTCTCCAAGGGGCTGCGGGCCGAACTGGACGTCGTCAACAACAGCGACGGCTCGATCCGTCTCGTCGAAACCGGCGCCTTCGACGACACCCGGATCAAGGCCTCCAGCTTCCGCGTGCTGCCCAGCGTCAACGCCAATTTCGACCTGACGCCCAAGACGGTTGGCCGCATCGCCCTCTATCGCGCCATGTCGCGCCCGGCTCCCAGCAGCCTGGCGGCGGGCCGCACCATCACCCTGCAGGACGGGACCGACTTCACCTCGATCCAGGACGCCATCGGCGAGATCGTCGCCAGCGGCAGCCCGCGCCTGAAGCCGATCATGTCGTGGAACGCCGACGTGGCTCTGGAATATTACGCCAACCGCGACACCATCCTGGCCACGACCCTCTACTACAAGCAGTTCACCGGCGGCTTCATCCCGGTGACCATCAACGAGGACTTCGTCATCGACGGCCAGAGCGTCAGCGTCCCTGTCACCCAGACCCAGAACAGCGACGACAAGAGCCACGTCTACGGCGCGGAGTTCACCCTCTCCAACAAGTTCAGCTGGCTGCCCAAGCCGCTGGACGGGTTCGGCGGAAAGCTGAGCTACAACTACGCCATCACCAACTTCAAGAACCACGACATCCGGCTGGGCGACGTCATCGACGCCGAGACCGGCGCGGTCACCGGCGGCATGATCCCGCCCGCGGGCCTGAACGGCTATTCCAAGCACGTGCTGTCGGCCCAGCTCTATTATGAGCACGGCCCGCTCAGCGTGCAGGGCATCTATCGCTACCGCTCGCGCTACTACCAGGACTTCGTCGGCGGCAACGCTCAACTGCGCTACATCTCGGGGAGCGATGCCTTCGATTTCAACGTCCAGTACAAGCTGAACAAGAAGGTCGATATCCGCCTGCAGGGCCTCAACCTGTTCAACGAGGTCAAGATCGACTCGATGCCGGTCCCGGGCAGCACCCGCAACTACCAGTATTTCGGCCAGCAGTTCTTCATCTCCATACGCGCAAGGCTGTAGGCGCGGGTAGCGGCCATGGCGCAGACCAATTTGCTATTCCAATCTTAATCCGGTTGGGGCAAATCTGGCGACGCAACAACGTCTTAGAGGGGCGCCATGGCCGACCGCCGGCTGTTCGAGGAAATCGCCGACAAGATCGCCGGCATGGTCCGGGCGGGGGAATATCCGCCGGGCTCCAGGCTGCCCGGCGAGCGCGAGATGTCCGAGCAGTTGGGCGTGAGCCGGGTGACCGTGCGCGAGGCCGAGATCGCCTTGCAGGCGCGCGGGATCCTGCGCATCCGGGCCGGCTCCGGCGTCTATGTCTGCGGTCCGGTCGCGCCCGACAGCGTGGCCGGCGACGCCCTGCCGACCGTCAGCGCCTTCGAACTGACCGAGGCCCGCTCGCTGTTCGAGTCCGAAGCCGCGGCCCTGGCCGCCCCGATCATCTCCGACGCCGATCTGGCCAAGCTTGACGCGCTGCTGGTCGAGATGGTCGCGGCCGGTGACGACGACGCCCGCTCCACGGCCGTGGACCGCGAGTTCCACATGACCATCGCCTCGGCCTCGGGCAACCGCGTCATCATCCACACCATCAAGACCCTCTGGAAGTTCCGCATGGAAGATCCGGAAGTGCGCCGCACCCACGAATCCATCTGCCATCACGATGGCGACGCCCGTCAGAACGAGCACGTCGCCGTGGTCGAGGCCCTGCGCCGCCGCGACGCCAAGGCCGCCCGCCAGGCCATGCGCCTGCACTTCTCGCGCCTGCTGGAGGCCATGCTTGACGCCACCGAGCAGCAGGAGCGCCTGGAACTGGAGCGCAAGGCCGCCGAGAGCCGCAGCCGCTTCCTGATCAGCGCCCGGATGGGGTGAGAGCTGATCTAGCCCGCTGTTCTCGGGGCAAGGTTTCCTAGCACGACCCCACCGCTTCAGCCTGGTGGCCTCGGACCATCGCGGTGCGCCGCCATTGCGAAGGCGTCGAGCCGGTCATGCCGCCGAACGTGCGGGTAAAATGCGCCTGGTCGGTAAAGCCGCAGGCCAAGGCGATCTGGCAAAGGCTCGTGGTGCTCCGGATCATCATCGACTGGGCGTGCTCGATCCGGCGAAGGGCCACGAACCGCGAGAAGGTCACGCCGAAGGACTGGCGAAAGCGGCGCGAGAAGTAGCTCGGGCTGAGCTTGGCGCGTTCCGCCGCCGTCCTGATCGACAGCCGGCCACCCAGGTCGCCATCGACATAGTCGCGCACGCGCCTTGCCTGCCAGGGCAGCAATCCTTCCCATCGGGACGGCTCGATCGGAACCGTCGGATGTTCGACGAGGGCGGGCGCATGGCGGACAAGGTCCGTGCTCGGCTCTCCGGTGATTTCAATCTGCGCCATACGCCGTCTCCATGGGCCAAGGTTGTTCGCCAGTGACTTTAGGCGCGGGGGCGGCGCGGCTGGAGTAAAGCGCAGTAAAGGTTAGTGAAGCCTAGGATTTTCCGAGCTTCGCGCCTGGTCATGGCCTAACCATTCTGCCGAACAGATCCAGATTTTTGCTGATTGCCGGCTCGTATGCCGCTGCGCTCGCGCCAACAACCAATCCGTTCAAGCCATCACGCCCTGAAACGCCAAACTCGGCCCAGATCCCCGGGGGCTCAACTCCCTGCGTCGCCCCGGTCGGGGATCCAGATGGAGCGTCTCGATGAAGCCCTACCTTCTCTCCCTTGGCGCCGGGCTGCTGGTGGGCGTGATCTATGCGCTGCTGGGCGTGCGTTCGCCCGCGCCGCCGGCCATCGCGCTGATCGGCCTGATGGGCATTCTGCTCGGCGAACAGGCCGTGCCGATCGTCAAGCGGCTCATCGCCGGCGCTCCGGTCGTGGCCTTCATCCAGTCCGACTGCGCCGTCCACGTCCTTGGCCCACAGGCGGCCAAGCCGGGGGAGGCGGGGAAGCCCCCGGTTCAGGCATGAGCCTGAGCCGCCGCCGGACCTTGGCGCTCGGCGCCGCTCTCCTTTCCAGTTCCGCTTTCGCCGAAAGGGGCTCCATGCCCGACCTCATTCTCGTCAACGCCAAGATCACGACCCTCGATCGCGGCAATCCCGGAGCCGCGGCCGTGTTGATCCGCGACGGACGGTTCCTCGCCGTCGGCGAGGAGGGAGAGGTGCGGGCCGCCGCCCAGGCCGACGCCCAGGTGATCGACCTGGGCGGTCGTCGCGTCATTCCGGGCCTGATCGACAGCCACATGCACATCATCCGCGGCGGGCTGAACTACAATATGGAGTTGCGCTGGGACGGCGTGCCGACCCTGGCCGACGCCATGGCCATGCTGAAGAAGCAGGCCGCCAACACGCCGCCGCCGCAGTGGGTGCGCGTGGTCGGCGGGTTCACCGAGCACCAGTTCGTCGAGAAGCGCCTGCCGACCCTGGAGGAGCTGAACGCCGCCGCGCCGGAGACGCCGGTGTTCATCCTGCACCTCTATGACCGCGCGCTGCTGAACGCGGCGGCCCTGCGCGCGGTGGGCTATACCAAGGACACGCCCGACCCGCCCGGCGGAGAGATCCAGCGTGACGCGGCCGGCAATCCCACCGGCCTGCTGCTGGCCCAGCCGAACGCGACGATCCTCTACGCCACCCTGGCCAAGGGACCCAAGCTTCCGCCTGAATATCAGCTGAACTCCACCCGCCATTTCATGCGCGAGATGAACCGGCTGGGCGTGACCAGCGTGATCGACGCAGGCGGTGGTTTCCAGAACTATCCCGACGACTACGCGATCATCGAGAAGCTGCACATCGACGACCAGCTGACCCTGCGGATCAGCTACAACCTCTTCACCCAGAAGCCGAAGGCCGAGCTGGCCGACTTCCAGGCCTGGTCCAAGCAGGTCAGGCCCGGCCAGGGCGACGACAAGTACCGCCACAACGGCGCGGGCGAGATGCTGGTCTACAGCGCCGCCGACTTCGAGGACTTCCGCGTCGCCCGGCCCGAGATGCCGGCCAACATGGAGGCCGACCTGGAACCGGTGATCCGCCATCTGGTCGAGAACCGCTGGCCCTGGCGACTGCACGCCACCTATGACGAGACGATCAGCCGCGCGCTGGACGTCTACGAGAAGGTCAATAAGGACATGCCGTTCGACGGGCTGCACTGGTTCTTCGACCACGCCGAGACGATCAGCGAGCGCAACATCGACCGCATCGCGGCCCTAGGCGGCGGCATCGCCGTGCAGCATCGCATGGCCTATCAGGGCGAGTACTTCATGGAGCGGTACGGGGCCAAGGCCGCCGAGGCGACGCCTCCGATCGGCAAGATGCTGAAGGCCGGGGTTCCGGTGGGCGCCGGCACGGATGCGACCCGCGTGGCCAGCTACAATCCGTGGGTGTCGCTGAACTGGCTGGTGACCGGCAAGACGGTGGGTGGCACGCGCCTCTATCCGCCGGCCAACCGCCTGGACCGCGAGGAGGCCCTGCGGCTGTGGACCACCGCCAACACCTGGTTCTCGAACGAGGAGGGCAAGAAGGGCCAGATCGCGGTCGGCCAGCTGGCCGATCTGGCGGTGCTCAGCGACGACTACATGACCGTGTCCGAGGACCAGATCCCGCACCTGTCGTCGGTGCTCACCCTGCTGGGGGGAAAGGTGGTCCATGGCGAAGGCGGCTTCGGCAAGCTGGCGCCGGCCCTCCCGCCGCCTATGCCCGACTGGTCGCCGGTGCGGACCTTCGGCGGCTACCAGGACCGTTCCCGAGCGCAGGCCCGCGCCCTGGCCAGCGCCTGCGCCTGCGGCTGCGCCAGCGCCTGCAACGTCCACGGTCACGACCACGCCGCCGCCCTGGGCGCCGAGGCCCCGACGGCCGATGCGCGCTCCTTCTGGGGCGTGATGGGCTGCGGCTGCTGGGCGGTTTGATGAAGGGAACATCGAACATGACGAACACGGGCTTCACCCGTCGCGAGACCTTGAAGGCTTCGGCGGGGCTCCTGGGCGCCAGCCTTGCCGTCACGGCGAGCCACGCGCTGGCGGAGGTTCCCCAGGCCGAAGGCTTTGCGAGCGTCCCGGGCGGTAAGGTCTATTGGCGAAAGTTCGGCGTCGGGAGCAAGGCGCCGCTGCTCACCCTGCATGGCGGGCCCGGCTCATCGCACAGCTATCTTCTGCCTCTGAAGGCGCTGGCCGACGAGCGCCCGGTCATCTTCTATGATCAGCTCGGATGCGGACGGTCGGACGCGCCGGACGAGGACGGCGCCTACTCGATCCAGCGGTCGGTCGACGAAGTGGACGCGGTTCGCGCCGCCCTGGGCCTGGATCAGGTGGTGTTGCTGGGACACTCGTGGGGGGCGCTGCTGGCCGTGGAGTATCTGTGCCAAGGGCGGGGCAGGGGCGTCGACCGCCTGATCCTGAGCGGCGCCATGGCCAGCATTCCGCAGGTCGTGGCCGGGTTCGAGCGCCTCTTCGCCACCATGCCTGACGGCTGGGGCGACAAGATCCACGCCCTGGAAAAGGCCGGCAAGACGGGCACGCCCGAATACGCCGAGCTCGTCCAGAAGTTCTACGACGCCTTCGTGCTGCGGGTTCCGCCAAGCCCAGAGGTCCTGGCGACCCTGGATGCGCTTTCGAAGTCGCCCGCCTACCGCGTGCTCAACGGCCCCAACGAGTTCACCATCGTCGGCAAGATGAAGGACTGGGATCGCCGCAAGGACCTCAAGGCGATCACCCAGAAGACCCTGATCACCACCGGCGAGTTCGACGAGGTCACCCTCGACTGCCACGAGACCCTTCGCGACGGCGTCGCCGGCAAGGCGCGCCTGGCCGTGATGAGCGGGTGCTCGCACCTGACGATGAACGAGAAGCCCGCTCAGTATAACGCCCTGCTGCGCGGCTTTCTGAACGAGGCCTAGAAACGCGCGGCCGGCGGCGGGGCTGCCCGTCGCCGGCTCGATGCTCAGAGCTGCGGGCTCGCCTCGACCTTGGCTAGTCGGTCGGCCATGCGCACGAGGTCGGGCAGGGACTCGGCCTCCATCTTCTTCATCACCTGGCTGCGGTGCAGTTTGACCGTGGCTTCGGTGATCGCGGCCCGCTCGGCGATCTGCTTGTTGAGCAGGCCGGCGGCGACCAGCACGAAGACCTGCCGTTCGCGCTCGGAGAGGGTGGCGTAGCGCGCGGCCAGCGCCTGGTCGAGCCTGGCTTCGCCCCGACGCTGCTGGTCCTTGGCCAGGGCGCGGTTCACCGCCTCCAGCAGGTCCTGCTCGCGCACCGGCTTGGTCAGCACGTCGATCGCGCCGGCCTTCATCGCGCGCACGGCCATCTGGACGTCTACATGGGCGCTGATCAGCACGACAGACTGGGCCGTCCCGCTTCGCGCCAGGGCCTCCTGGAATTCGAGGCCGCTGCGACCTGGAAGTCGAATATCAAGCACGATGCAGCCGGCGCGTTCCAGTCGGCCGGCGTCCAGGAACGCCTGCACCGAGCCATAGATCTCCGTCATCAGGCCCACGGACTGGAAGAGCGCCCGCAGCGCCTCGCGGACGCTCTCGTCGTCGTCGATGACCACGACGAGCGCGTCGTTGTCCTTAGCGTTTGGAAACATGAACGCCGTGTCCTTCCGCCAAGGGCAGGGTGAAGCTGAAGGCGCCGCCGCGCGTCCCGTTGGTCGCCGCCCAGATCCTGCCCCCATGGGCCTCGAGGATCGAACGGCAGATGGAAAGGCCCATCCCGATGCCTTCCGGCTTGGTGCTGAAGAAGGCCTCGAACAGGCGGTCGGGGTCGTCGGAAGCCAGGCCCGGTCCCGTATCCGCTACGGTCACCAGCGCCTTGCCCTCGCGTGTTTGGGCGCGCACGGTCAGCAACCTGGGGCTCGCCGCCGATCCGGCCATGGCTTCCACGCCGTTCATGATCAGGTTGAGGTTCACCTGCTGCAACTGCGTCGTGTCGCCGAGTATGGCGGTGGCGCCGTCATCCAGCTCGGCCTTGGCGATCACGTCGTGACGCTTGAACTCGCCGCGCAGCAGATCGAGGACCGGCTGGACGACATCGTCCAGGCTGACGCGGTCCATTCGCGGCGCGGACTTGCGGGCCAGGCTGCGCAGGCTGGTGATGATGTCGCCGGCCCGGTGCCCGTCGCGGACGATGCGCTCGGCCGCCTGGCGCGCCATGGCGATGTCGGTCTGGGCGCCGTCGAGCCAGCGCAGGCATGCGCTGGCGTTGGTGACCACGCCCATGAGCGGCTGATTGACTTCATGGGCGATCGACACCGCCAGCTCGCCGATCGTGGTCATCCGTGTGACGTGGGCCAGATCGCTCTGGCTCTGGCGCAGATCTTCCTCGGCGCGCTTGCGGTTCTCGATATCGACATTGACGCCGAACCACCGGGTCAGGTTGCCGTGTTCGTCGAAGAACGGGCAGGCTCGGATCAGGAACCAGCGATACTCCCCGTCGGCGCGGCGCAGGCGCAGTTCGGCTTCGCCGGGCGTGCCGGCGGCGATGATCTGCGTCCACATTTCTAGGATGTGGTCGCGGTCGTCGGGGTGGATGTAGTTGGCGAACTTGAAGCCCAGGACGTCCTCGAGCTGGGCGCCGGCGTAGTCCAGGTACTGCTGGCTCCAGAACCGCGTGGCGCCTCTCGCGTCGGACGACCAGGTCAGGCCCGGGATCGAGGAGATGATCTGTTGGAGTTCACGCTCGCTGTCGCGCAGCGCCGCCTCGCTGGCGCGAACCGTGTCCTGCGCGACCTTGCGGTCCTCGATGTCGATATTGACCCCGAACCACTCGGCCAGATGTCCGGCGCTGTCGAACGAGGGGCTCGCGCGAAACAGCATCCAGCGGTAGCTGCCGTCCGCCCGGCGAAGACGCGCCTCGTGCTCGTTGGCGCGGCCTTGGGCGAAAGCATTCGCCCAGGCCGCGAAGAGGTCCTCGGCGTCCTGCGGGTGGATGGCGTCGCGCCACGCGCCCGCCAAGGCGTGCTCGGCGTCGAGACCTATGTAGTCGAGGTACTGCTGGCTCAGGAACGTGATCTCACCGTCCGGGGCGGCCGACCAGACTAGGCCGGGGACGGCGTTGATGATGTGCTCGAGCCGTCGCTCGTTATCGCGCAGAGCGGCCTCGCTGGCTCGCAGGGCTTCCTCTGCTCGCTTCCTGTCCTCGATATCGACGACGATGCCGTACCATTTGAGAACGTTGCCATCGTTGTCCAGCAATGGGTTCTGGCGAAGGGCGAACCATCTGTATTCGCCGTTGCGGCCCCTCATGCGGCCTTCGGTCTCCTGGGGCCGTACTGAACCGACGACCTCGTTCCAGGTCGAGCGCAGGCGCTCCACGTCTTCGGGGTGAAAAAGCCGATAGAAGCCATCGCCTTCGATCTCTTCAAAGGCGACGCCCGCAAAATCCAGGAACGGTTGATTCCACGAATCCAGCATGCCGTCGGGCTTTGTCGACCAGACCATCGCGGGGATGGTGCTGATCGTGAGGCTCAGCGCCCGCTCGCTTTCCCTGAGCGCGGCTTCGCTTTCCCGCAGTGCGTTCTCGGCGCGCTGGAGATCCTCGATGTCGACATTGCATCCGAACCAGCGGACCGCCCCGTTGGCGTCGGTGATCTTGCGGCCCGCGAAATAGAACCAGCGGTACAGCCCGTCGGCGCCGCGAATACGCCCCTTGAGCGCGGTCTGGTCGTTGTAGGTGATGTCCCGGGTCCAAGTCTCCATCATGCTCGGGACGTCGTCGGGGTGGTAGAGATCCAGGAACCCCCATTCCAGGATCTTGTCCGCCGGCTCGCCGGCATAGTCGCGCCAGCTCTGGTTGATGAAGTCGGCGCTGCCGTCGGGGCGCGCCGACCAGACCAGGACCGGCAGGGAGTTGACGATCAGGTCGAGGTTCTGCTCGCTGGCCAGCAGGGCGGCCTGAGCTTCCTCAAGCGCCGTCTCGGCGCGCTTGCGATCCTCGATGTCGGCACCGGCGCCGTACCACTTGATGACATTGCCGTCCGCGTCGAACAGCGGGTTCTGTCGCAGCACGAACCAGCGGTATTCGCCATCGGCCCGGCGGATGCGGCCTTCGACATCGCGCGGGCGCTTGGTGGCCATGATCTCCTGCCAGGACGCCAGCAGATGGGCGGTGTCGTCCGGATGGAAGATCGGCCAGAAGCCCTGGCCGCTGATCTCCTCGGCGGTCCAGCCGACAAAGTCGACGAAGTTCTGGTTGCAGAAGTCGATCAGGCCGTCCGGCGTCGTCGACCAGGCCATGGCCGGGATGGTGTTGATGGTCAGGTGCAGGCGCCATTCGCTTTCCGCCAATGCTTGGGCGGACGGTGGATTGGCGCGCTGGTCCTCCGGCGGCTGGCGATCACTCAGTTCGCGCATCTCGCGGCAGGCCAGGCTGGTCTGCGCGGCGGCGATCTTCAGCTTCGACCGCTCCGGACCGTTGGGAAAGCCCTGGCGGCGCGCGCCGGCCAGGATCACGCCGATGCCGGCGCTGACGCCAAGCGCGCACGCGGCCACCGACACGGACTGGCCGCCCAAGGATAGCCGTGTCTCGGTTTCGCCGTGGTCCGACCAGGTTTCCAGCGCGGCGCGAACGTCGTCGGGCGCGCAGGTCCGCGCAAAGTCCGAAGCGACGCGAAGAAACACATGCGTGGTGTCGTTGAAGCGCAGGCCCACGAAGTCCAGCCCGAGCATTTCGAGCAAGGTCTCCAGCACGCTTTCGGCGATGGACGTGGGGTCCAGGCCGATCCACGCCTCGGGCAGGCGTGCCAGGCGCTCAAGATCGCGTTCGAGCTGTTCCAGGATCCGACTTTCGGCCGCCAGCGGCATGACGTGCGGAGGTGCCACAAGGAGCCCTTTGTCTTGTCTCTCCGACGCAGCCGCAGCCTATCGTGATCAAAGCGCTGCTTCCACCTCGACCAAGGTCGAGCCGGGTTCGACGATGGGCTAGCGCGATCCACCCGAAGCGCGGCCTGTCCGGCCCGTCGGCGTCTACAGCGCATCCGGGCGTTATGTCGACCGGCGCCAGGATGATGGTCGGGGCGCTGGAGCCGCCAGGCTCGGCGTGCAGCGGGGAGAAGCGCGACTAGACGAAAGTCTAGTCCGGCGCGCCGTGTGGCGAGAACGGCGCGACCATGGGCGAATTGAAGCCCTACGGCAGGGAGCGGTACCTTTGGCAATCCAGATCAAAGGAGGGTGGCGTGTCGAACCGTTCGAGTTCCACCCGCCGGCGCCATGTCGCTGACAACCGCTGCCGTCCCTGCGGAGGCGGCTCATGACGCCCGCGCCTACCTTCGCGTTCGGAGAGTACCTCTTCGTTCCTGGGCGCCAGCTTCTCCTGAAGGGCGGCAAGGTCGTTCGCGTCGGCTGCCGGGCCCTGGATTTGCTGACCGCCTTCGTCCAACGCCCTGGTGAACTCCTGACCAAGCGTGAGCTGCTGGAAGAGGCCTGGCCCAGCACCACCGTCGTCGAGGGCAACCTGAAGGTCCACATCGCCGCCCTGCGCCGGGCGCTGGATGATGACGTCGACGCCGCCCGGTACATCGCCACCGTCAACGGACGAGGCTATCGCTTCATTTCGCCCGTGGAGGTCGGCGAGGCGCTGACCGCGGGCGCGGTCTCGCCTGCGATACCGGCCGGTGAGGTCGGGCTTGCCGCCGCCGGCCCGACGCACGGGAGTTTCGAAGAGGCTCTGGCGCTGATGGCCCGCACCCTGCGGTCGATGGTCATCGAGATGCCCGGTGATCCCGACAAGGAGTTGGCGGGGACGTCGCGCCGGGTCCTGTTCATCGAGCTTACGCCCCGGGACGAGGCGTGGATCGAGGACGTGTTCGCCCAGCGCCTGCGTACGATATCCGCGACGCGCTGAGCGTCGCGGATATCTCCGGCTATCGAGGCGGGCCTATTTCTTGAGGTTGCGGTCGAGGAAGTCGTGGATCAGCGGCGCCATCTCGGTGAGGCGATCTTCCAGGGCGAAGTGGCCCGAGTCGAGGATGTGGATCTCCGCCTTGGGCAGGTCGCGCAGGTAGGGATGGGCGCCCTCCTCGGGGAAGATCTTGTCGTTCTTGCCCCAGACGATCAGCGTCGGCGGCTGGTTGTCGCGGAAGAACTTCTGGAAGTCGGGATAGAACGGCACGTTCGAGCCGTAGTCGCCGAGCATGTCCAACTGGATGTCGCGGTTGCCCGGGCGATCGAGCAGCGCCTGGTCGTGCACCCAGTTGTCGGGGCTGATGCGGGAGACGTCGCCCATGCCGTCGGTGTACTGGAACTTGGTGATGTCCAAAGTGACCAGGCCGTTCAGGGCGTCACGGTTCTTCTGCGAGCGGTCCTTCCAGTAGACCTTGATGGGATCCCAGAAGGGCGATTGCAGGCCTTCGTCGTAGGCGTTGCCGTTCTGGACGATCAGGCCGCTGACCCGCTCGGGGTGCTTGAGCGCGAGGCGGTAGCCGATCGGCGCGCCGTAATCCATGACGTACATGGTGTAGCGCTTGAGGCCCAGCTGGCCGACCAGCTTGTCGACGATGTCTGCCTGGTTGGCGAAGGTGTAGGCGAACTGGGTGTGGTCCGGCGCGTCGCTCTGGCCATAGCCCGGATAGTCCGGCGCGATGACGCGGTACTTGTCGGCCAGCAGCGGGATCAGGTCGCGGAACATGTGCGACGAGGTCGGGAAGCCGTGCAGCAGCAGCACCACCGGGCCGTCGGCGGGCCCGGCCTCGCGGTAGAACACCTTCACGCCGTCGACGGTGGCGGTCCTGTAGTGGATGACCGGGGGCGCGGGACGGGTGGCGGCCGCCTTCGGCGCCGGGGCGGCCAGGGCGTGCGGCGCGGCGGCCAGGGTGGCGGTCGACAGCGTTACGGCGGCGAGCGCCAGGGACGTGAACAGGCGAGTCATCGAAGTCTCCTTGGATTTTCAGGACGTTTCTGGGGAGGAGTGGTCTCGCCCCGCGGGCTGCGCGCGGCGAGATCGTAAGGCGGGCCGGCTACTTGCTGGCGTCGGCCGCCATCGCGATGAAGTCGGCGACGTAGGCTGGCTTGGAGAGCATCACGGCGTGGCTGCTCGGGGTCTCGACCAGCGTGGCCTTGGCCCGCACCGCCATCGCGCGCTGGGCCGCCGGCGGGATCATCAGATCCTGCGTCGCCAGCAGGTAGTAGCTGGGCTTGGCCTTCCACGCCGGCGCGGTGATCTTGGCGCCGACCGCGCCCAGGCCCCACGGCACCTGCGAGGCGGCCATGAAGTGGGTGACCTTGGGGTCGACGTCGGCGGCGAAGGCCGAGGCGAACTTGGCAGGATCGACCTGGATGAAGCCGTCCTTGGGCGGCAGGAGCGGCGCGGGAGGCGCGCCGGGGACCGGCGTGCTGGCCAGTTGCAGGACCGACTCGCCGGCGTCGGGCGCGAAGGCCGCCAGATAGACCAGGCTCCTGACCTTGGGGTCGGCGCCGGCTTCGGTGATCACCGCGCCGCCGTAGGAGTGGCCCACCAGGATGACGGGATGCCTGGCCTGGGCGATGGCCTGCCGGGTCGCCGTGGCGTCTCCGTCCAGCGTGATGGTCGGGTTCTGGACGATCAGGACCTCGTAGCCCTTCTTCGACAGCAGGTCATAGACCGGCCGCCAGCCCGAGGCGTCGACGAAGGCCCCATGGACAAGGACGATGGACACCGGCTTTTCGGTGGCGAAGGCCGTGCCGGCCGGCGCAGCGGCGGCCATGGCCGCGATCATTCCAACTACGGCGGGCTTCATCGTGTTCTCCATGGGGCGACCAGGCCCTGGGTGGGCGTTGGTCGACAGGAATAGTCCCTTGGAGGCGATCGCGGGGTTAGGCGTGGTAAAGGTCGGTCAAGATTGGATTGTAGGGGTTCATTTTGGGGAGTTGAGATCGAAATTATATTCGAGATGCGGTGGTGAGTATGAGGTGGGAGTTAGAGCTGATTTGGCCGATACCGAATTTTACGGGGCTTTACTGGCCTGATCGGGCTTGTCGGAGAATGGTCGATCTGCGCGGGGCGTCCTTGAGGATGCCGATCCCGGCGCGGACCACTCGAGGAACTCCCATGACCACGTCGCTGAACCAAAAAACGAGCGTTCTGCCCACAGGCGGCGGCGCGGCTCTTCTGGATCCCGCCGATGCGGCGATCCTGCTGCTGGATCACCAGTCGGGCCTGTTTCAGACCGTCAAGGACATCGCCGTGTCGGACCTTCGGCGAAACGTCGAGATGGTCGCTCGCCTCGCGACGCTGCTGAACATTCCGGTGATCACGACCGCGTCCGAGCCGTCCGGTTCGAACGGCCCGCTGATGCCCGAGATCCACGAGCTGGCGCCGCACGCGGTCTATGTGCCGCGCAAGGGCGAGGTGAACGCCTGGGACAACGGCGACTTCGTCGAGCAGGTCGAGGCCACGGGCCGCAGGACCCTGATCATGGCCGGCGTCTGGACCAGCGTCTGCGTGATGTTCCCGGCCCTGGACGCGGTGGCCGCCGGCTACGAGGTCTACGCCGTCGTCGACGCCTCGGGCGATCCCAGCGAGATGGCCTCGCGCACCAGCTTGGCCCGGTTCGTCCAGGGCGGGGTCAAGCCGACCTCGACCAACGCACTGCTCAGCGAACTGCATCGCACCTGGGCGCGCCCTGAAGCCGCCGAGCTGGCCAAGCTCTATGGCCTGGCGGCCCCCAACTACGCCGCGGTGATGGAAAGCTTCCACAAGGCCCAGGCGGTGGCCAGGGCCGGCGCCTGACCTCTCAAGGATCGCCCCTGGCGGCGCGCCCGCCGCCAGGAAGCCGCTCGCTCTCCACCTAGCTCATAGCGAAGGGTCCTCGATGCCAAGACCTGTTCAGCCCGAGATCGCCTTGCGACGCGCAGAGGTCGGCGACGTCTCGATCTTCTATCGCGAGGCCGGAAGCCGGGAGCATCCGACGGTCCTGCTGCTTCACGGCTTTCCGACCTCGTCCCACCAGTTTCGCCACCTGGTCCCGCGTCTGGCGGACCGCTGCCACGTGGTCGCTCCGGATCTTCCGGGCTTTGGCTTCACGACCGCGCCGGAGGGGTTCGACTACAGCTTCGCCAGCCTGGCCAAGGCCATGGAGGCCTTCACCGACGCGATCGGGATCGCCCGCTACGCCATCTACATCTTCGACTATGGCGCTCCGGTGGGACTTCGCCTGGCGCTGGCCCGGCCGGGTGCGATCACGGCGATCATCTCGCAGAACGGCAATGCCTACGAGGAGGGGCTCAGCGACGGGTGGGCGCAGACCAAGGCGTACTGGGCCGATCCGTCGCCGGCTAATCGCGAGGCCATGCGGGCGATGTTCACCCTGGAGACGACGCGCTGGCAGTACACCCACGGCGCGCCCGACGAGCTCCTGGTGGCCCCGGAAGGCTATTGGCTGGACTACGCCCTGATGTCGCGACCGGGCAATGCGGATATCCAGCTGGGGCTGATCGCCGACTACGCCGGCAACGTCGCGCTCTATCCGCGCATTCACCAGTACTTCCGCGAACGCCGGCCGCCGCTCCTGGCTGTCTGGGGCGCCAACGATCCCTTCTTCCTGCCCGCCGGCGCGGAGGCCTTCAGGCGCGACCTGCCCCAGGCGGAGGTGCATTTCCTCGATACGGGGCATTTCGCCCTCGAGACGCATGCGGGCGTGATCGCCGACTACATCCTCGACTTCATGGGGCGGCTTCCGACCTGAACGCGACCTTGGCCGCGCCTTAGCCCCGCGCCTGATCCAGGCGCTCGCGAAGGGCGCGGTTCTCGGCCTCCAGCGCTTCGAGCTTCTCGCGAAGCGGCTGGACCGCGCGTGAGACCTCGGCTTCGGTGAAGCGCGGGACGATGTGCTGGGGGCAGTTCCAGTCGAAGGCCGCCAGCTTCAGGCGGAAGATCCGCTCGGGCCTGGCCCGATAGCCGGGATCGGACACACGCTCCAGCAGGCCTGGTTCGGCGTCGATCGCCAGGCGTTCGGCGTGGGCCAGGATCTTCAGTCTGGCGCGCCTTGGATAGTCGACCAGGATCAGGGCCACGCGGTCATTGGCGTCGAGGTTGCCGACGCTGATGTACTGGCGATTGCCGCGGAAATCGGCGAACGCCAGGGTGGTCTCGTCGATGACCTTCAGGAAGCCGGGCGGTCCGCCCCGGTGCTGCACATAGGGCCAGCCGGTTTCCGACACGCTGGCCATGTAGAAGCTGTCGCGCTCAGCGATGAAGGCTTCCTCGTTCTCCGTGAACGCCTCCATCTGCCTATCGACCTGCCCGGGCGTCCACAGATGGTCGACGCCCATCTCGGCCTGGGCCGATTTCACGCTCGCCGAGCTGGCGAGGTCCAGGAAGCTGTATCGGCTCATGACGGGTCCTTCATCGCACGGGCTGGCGCAGAGCGTGGACTAGAAGCCTAGGTCGCTCAGGCCGGGATGGTCGTCCGGCCGGCGGCCGAGCGCCCAGCGGAACTTGCGGTCGGTCTCGGCGATCGGGTGCTCGTTGATGCTGGCGTGACGGTTGCGCATCAGGCCGTCGGTGTCGAACTCCCAGTTCTCGTTGCCATAGGCGCGAAACCAGTTGCCGCTGTCGTCGCGATACTCATAGGCGTAGCGGACGGCGATGCGGGCGCCCTCGAACGCCCACAATTCCTTGATCAGGCGGTAGTCCAGTTCCTTGGCCCACTTTCTCTCGAGGAAGGCCTGGGCCTGGTCGCGACCGTTCAGGAACTCGGCGCGGTTTCGCCAGCGGGTGTCGGTCGTATAGGCCAGGGCGACCTTGGCCGGGTCGCGGCTGTTCCAGCCGTCCTCGGCCAGGCGGACCTTCTCGATGGCGCTTTCGCGAGAGAACGGCGGGAGCGGAGGTCGGGACATGAAGGTCTCCAAAAGGGGCGCGACAAGATGATGCCGGGCATGGTTGCGGTTTTACCGCCCGCCTTCTTGCAAAAAGGCGCAACGAAGCCGCGGCGGAAGATTGCGTCTACCGCCTGGCCTTGCCGCGGGGCGCGATCTCGATCCGGCCGTCCGGCAAGGGAACCAGCCTTACGGGATAGAGCGTGGTCAGGGTCGTGGCGAACCGGGCCGGATCATCGGTTCGGAACGCGCCGCTGACGCGCAGGGCCGCCACCTTCGGGTCGAGCACGACGAGCTTCCTGTCGACGTGCAGGTTCATCTGCGCCACGGCCTGCGCCAGGGAAACGTTGTCGAACTGGATCACCTTGTGCTCCGCCTCGGCCGGCGCCGTCCCTGCCTGGACCACCTCGTCGGCCTGTCCTCTGCGAGCGATCAATTCTTGGCCGGGCACGAGAATCCTCGAGGCGCCGGTCACGACGCGAGGGTCGTCGCCGACCGTGACGCCGAGGGAGCCTTCGTCGAGGCGGACACGCGTCTCGCCAGTCTGGACCTGAATGTTGAAGCGCGTGCCCAGGTCCGACACCACCCGCTCGCCCGCCGCCACCCTGAAGGGATGGGCCTCGTCATGCCTGACGTCGAACAGCACCTCGCCGCGCGTCATGCGGACGAGCCGCTGGCCGTCGGCATAGCCGATATCCACGGCGCTGTTTGGCGAAAGCGCCAGGCGCGTGCCGTCTTCGAGTTTCACGTCCAGCCGCTGACCGGCTCCGGTTTCGTAGTCATTCTGGCCGAACCGAGCGAGATCGCGTGCGTCGACACCGGCCACCCGCGTTTGTGGCGACGTCATGGGCTGGCGGCCCTGGCTTGCAAATAGCACGCCGCCGACGACGACCGCGGCGATCGAAGCTGCGGCGAGATACCGAGGGGCGGGCGAGGGCGTGCGTCGAGCGCGAAGGGACAGGGCGTCCTTGCGCAGGTGAGAGAGCAGTTCGCCGGTCTGCGGGTCCTCGAACACGTCCCAGAGGTCGCGCGCCCGATCCCAGGCCAGGCGATTGGCGTCGCTCAGGGCCAGCCATCGGGCGAACGCAGCGTCGTCTTCGGGCGAAACGTCGCGTTGCAGGCGCTCCAGCCACAGCGCCGCGGCCGCTTTCGGCCCAAGCTCTTCCAGGGCTTGGGGGGAGGGGAGATCAGCGCTCATGCCTTGTCCTCCTCCAGCATCAGGTGGTCGAGGGCGCGGGCCATCTCCTTCTCGACGGTGCTCAGCGAAACCTTCAGGCGCAGGGCGATCTCGCCGTAGCGCAGGCCCTCCAGGCGGCGCAGGACGAACACCGCGCGGGTTCGTTCGGGGAGCGTCATCAGGCTTGCCGAGACGGCGCGAAGCCGCTCCCTGGCAAGCAAGGCGCGCAGGGCGTCGGCGTCTTCGGCGCGGTGGAGTTCGGGTTCGAGGGCGATATGCGCATCTGCGCGCCGAACGCTGCGCCGCCTGTAGCGATCGGCCAGGACGCTCTCGGCTGTGCGATAGAGGTAGCCTTCGAAATGCACGACCCCCTCGGGCGCCTCGCGCTGGGTGACGCGCAGGAAAGTGTCCTGCAGGAGGTCCTCGGCTTCGCTCGGGTCGGGGACGCGCCGCCGGATCCAGCCCAGGAGCTTGCCCCTGGCGTCGCGAAACTGCCGCGCGACCAAATGGATCGAGTTTGATTGTGGATGCCCGTCCGACATTGGCGTGTCGCTAGCCCGATCATCTTCAAAAACCAGGGCTCCGTCGGGTGTGGCGAACATGGGTGGCGTCCCTTGATCCCACCCGTGACGCAAGCCCTGCGAAAACCCGTAAAATAATCTCGCCTCAGAAGCGGGCTGTGGCGCTGAGTTCGAACCGGCGACCGCGCGGGTCGCCATAGAGGCTGTAGCCGAAGTCCGACGGGGCGACCGGCGGATCATGGTCGAGAACATTCTGGATCCCGAACCTGATCTCGACGTCCCGCACATCGGGCCGCCATCTGGCCAGGCGCAGCCGCAAGGCCGCCTCCGCATCCAGGTAGACCTGCGCAGGGACACGACGCGACGACAGGTTGGCGACGCTTCTCGTGCTCAGCGAGGACGCTTCGACCGCGACGTATGAGCCGTAATACTGGGCGTCCAACCGCAGCGAGAGATCGCCACTTTCCCACACCGCGCCGCCGGCTCCGCGCCATTCCAGCGGTCCGTCGTTGGTGGCGACGTAGTCCACCACGGGCCTGTCTGGCGCGACCTGACGGGTCAGGCGCGGCGTCCAGGTCACGGCGGCGAAGAGGCGAAGGGTGTCATCCCGCCTCAGCCGGAAAACCTCGTCCAGATGCAGGTCGAGCGCGTCGACGTTGGTCCGCCCGATGTTCATGTAGGTCGCGTCGATCTGGGTGATCGCGCCGGCCGAATAGCCGGCGGCGATATCGCCGGGCGTCAAGGCGGCGCGCACGATGCGGCCGGGATACAGCGCCTCGTTGGCCACCACGAAGGCGGCTCCGACGTTGCTGATCTCCCCTCGTTTCCGCGTCCGGGTATAGTCCAGCGAAACGCGCGGCCCGGGTCCTTCGTCAGGGTTGTAGACGACGCCGAGCGCGATGGTTTGCGCCCGTTCCGGGCGGAGGGCCGTCGATCCGCGTTGAAGAAGAACAACCGTATTGTTCAGTGCGACCAGTTGTCCGCCACGAGCAGGGTCTGTCAGTTGATAGGCCGGCAGGGTGGTGCGGCCCTCCGACATCTGTTCCGGGTTTGGAGGCGACACGCCGGTGGCGATGCTGGCCCGCAGGAGCAGGGCGTCCAGGGGGAAGACGCGCAGGCCGGCGGTGTAGACCGTGCCGGCCTTGTCGTATTGGCTGCGCGGCCCCAGGAAGGCCGTCGACGGAATGTCGGCCTGGTTGGCGTCGTAGCGAGCGGCCACTTGCAGCTCCAGCCCGCGCAGGAGGGGGCGTGTCGACGCGCGCGACAGGACCGGCGCGCGCAGCTCTCCGTAAAGGGATGTCGTCGTGATCGAAGGAGCCGTTTTCGTCCCAAGGGGTGAGGCTGGCCTTCTCGACGCGTCGTTCAGCGGAAAGCGACAACGCGACGTCGCCCGCCGCGCGCCGTAGCAGCGGGCCGCCAAGCCTGACCGCGAAGTCGCCCAGCCGCAGTTTCCGCTCGAAGAGCACCGTGTGGGGGATCTTGTAGGCCTGGATCGTGGCGACGAAATCGGCCCAGGAGCCAAGGGGCTCGGGCGTAGGTTCTCCGTTGGCGCCCGGCTGCATCAGGAACATCGACAGGGGAAAATTCTGATCGAAGGCAAAACCCTCCTCCCTGAAGCGGTTGCGGGTTTCGCCGACGCTGTAATTGGCTTCTCCCCGCCACGAGGCGGGCAGATCGAAGATGACCTTGGCGGAGGCCCGCAGCGTGCGCATGCGATTGCGCGCATGCGCTTCCATGCCGGGGAACGGGAAGACGAGCTCGACGGGCTGGGCGAACGGGAACGCATCCGTCACCGGCCGTCCGGGCTGCCGCCTCATCACCGCGGGCCATCCGGTCTGCCACCCGGTGATGTTGAACCCGGAGACCGAGCGGCCTTCGTTTTCCCAGCCGATGAAGTCGACGACTGCTTCGACATGCTGGCCGAAACGATGGCGCGCGTTGAACAGCAGCGAAGTTGCGGTCGTGGAGCTGGTGAGGCTGCGAAGCACGCCGTTGCCGTCAGGCGACAGAGCGTCCGGAACCTTGCCCGCATTCGCCCGCATGATGGATCCGTCGCCCACGCCCACGCCGACGCCAAGCGGCAGATAGGTGAACGTCGAGCCGAGCGAGGCGCCGCCGAGGGCGGGGCTGAGTTTCAGGTTCTCGCCGTAGAGGCTGCTGATGATGACGCCATCGGCGAAGGTGTAACGCAGGCCGGCGGGGTTCTGCGCGATGTCCGCCAGCCGGGCGCGTTGGACGAAGTCGCGATCGCCGAAACGCAGTCCGTCGCTCTCGGCGCGCGAGACGTTGATCATGATGTCGGTGGCGCCGTCGTCCGGGGTAAATCCGATCCTGCCGTCGACCCGTCGCCTGCGCCCGTCGCCTCGATCCGTGAGGCCATAGGCTGTGCTGATCTCGGCGCCGCGATAGTCGCGCTTGAGGATGACATTGACGACGCCGCCGGTGGCGCCTGGGCCGTAGATCCCGCCGGCCGTCCCCGTCAGGGTCTCGATGCGGTCGATCGCCAGCAAGGGCAGGCCGTTCACGTCAGGCTGATTGAGTTCCAGGGCGAAGAATTGGGAAAGCGTGCTGGGCATGCGGGTCCCGTCGACCAGAACCAGGGTCTGGTTTGGACCCAACCCATGGAAATTCAGCTCCGATCGGTTGCTGGCGTATCCCTCCCGGGGATCGCTGGCCGGGCCGAAACGCTCGGCGTTGTTGGATTGCCGGGACCGGAGAAACTGGTCGAGATTGTCGACGTGCGAGCTGCGGATGTCCGCCGAGGTGGCCACGCGATAGCCCTGTATGTCGTTTTGCGTTCGGCGGATGTCGGCGTTCTGGGCCTTCCTGCCGATGACCAGGACCTCGGGCAGCGCTGTCGGCTGTTCCCGCTCGGGTCGATAGACGATGTAGGTTCCGTCTCCCACCCGGCGATAGCTGAGGCCGGTTCCTTCCAGCAGGCGCGAGAGGATCGGCTCGACCTGAAGGTCGCCGGCGATGCGCTTGTTTCTAAGTTCGCCCACGACGTCTGGCGCAAACAGCAGGTCCGAACCGGTGCGAACCGAAAGATCTCTCAGGGCGTCGGCCAGGCGACCTTCCTTGATGACGATCCTTGCGCCGCCGAGCAGGCCCCGGGCGTCCGCAGTTGACGCCAGGCCCAGCGCTGTCGCGAAGGCCAAGATCGAGAGTCCATGTCGCCCCAATTCATCGTCCCCAGAACGCCACCTTTTCGGGGATCCCGGCGACCGCACCCCGGCGCCGTTCACGGACGAAGGTCAGCGTCGCCGAGCCACAAAGGCTCCTGAAGGCGACAAAGTACTTCCGAGATATCAAGGCCTTGCCATATCAGAGCTGATAGCTCTGCGGACGGCCCGTCAGGTCCCCACATCTGTAAGCTACCGCGTTTGGCAGGGTCGCCCTGGTAAAGAGAGGTAAAAAGCGCCCACTTCTTACGGGTTTTCGGGCGCCCTGCGTCTCCGACTGCCAGCGCGCCGGCCCTGATCACCTTTCGTGCAGGCCGGACGTAGCTCGACGCTGTCGGAAGTCCCGGCGGCATCTTGAACCTGGAGCGGAGGCCTTCTGATGACGACCCAGTTTGACCAGTCGAGGTCGTTCGCCTTCGGTCCCTTCGTACTCAATCCCGAGCGACAGATGCTCGTCGAGGACGAGATCCCGGTAGCGCTCGGCGGCCGAGCGTTCGACCTCCTCACGGCGTTGGTGGAACAGCCCGGTGTCGTCCTATCCAAGAGTGAACTGCTTGAGCGGGGGTGGCCTGGCCTGGCGGTCGAGGAGGCCAATCTGAAGGTCAATATCGCCGCGCTGCGCCGCGCGCTCGGCGAGAAGGCGGGGAGCCTGCAATACATCGCCACGGTGATCGGCCGCGGCTATCGCTTCGTCGCGCCGGTCCGGGCGGGCCGGTCGGCGCGCGTCGCCGTGGAAAGCCGTTTCACCGGCGGGCAGAGCAACCTGCCGGCCGCGATCGTCGGTATTGTCGGACGCACTGGGGACATCGCCCAAATCCAGAAGGGGTTGGAGGTCGATCGCCTGCTGTCGATCGTCGGCGCCGGCGGTATGGGCAAGACGACCGTGGCTGTTGCGGTCGCCGAAGGTTTTGCGGGGCAGGTCGCCGACGGCGCATGGTTCGTCGACCTGGCGAGCATCGATGATCCGGCGCAGGTGCCTAGCGCGATCGCCAAGGCAGTCGGCCTTCCGCGCCACGGACCGAACGCCTGCGCAGAACTGATGGACTACTTGCGTGATCGCAGGCTGCTTCTGGTTCTCGACAACTGCGAACACCTGATCGAGGCGGTCGCGTCCTGCGCGCAGCAGCTTCTTGCGGAGGCCCCTGGGATGCGGATCCTGGCCACCAGCCGCGAGCCCCTGCGGATCAATGGGGAGCGAGTCTATCGCCTGCCGCCGCTCGACGCACCGCCTATTGCGCCGAACCTCCAGGCCAGGGCTCTTCTGGCGTTTCCCGCCACGCAACTCTTCGTCGAGCGCGCCGCCGCCCGGAACCGGGCCTTCCAGGTCGAGGACGATGACGCGCCGATCGTGGTCGAGATCTGCCAGCGCCTGGACGGTCTGGCCCTGGCGATCGAGCTGGCGGCCAACAGCGCCAGCGTCTTCGGGGTTCGAGAGCTTCGGGGGTTGCTCGACGGGCGGTTTCGGCAGCTTGGCGGGCTGCGCTCCTGGCCGGATCGCCACCAGACCATGACGGCGGCGATCGACTGGAGCTATAATCTGCTGTCCGAGGAAGAACGCGCGGTCCTTCGACGACTGTCGGTGTTTCCCGCCGCCTTTACGCTGAGATCAGCGTGCCGTATCGCCGAAACCGGCTGTGAACTGAACAGCCCGATCGAGACCCTGGCCAGCCTTGTCGACAAGTCCCTGGTCACGGCCGAACCGGCCGGCGGCGCCATCGCCTACCGACTGCTCGACACGACGCGCGCCTACGCCCTGCGCAAGCTCGCCGACAGCGACGACGAGCAATGGGTCCGTCAGCGGTACGCCCGCCATCTGGATGCCGGCGATTGACCCGATGGCGTTGCTGCTCGGCGCGCAAGATCAGGTGATCGGATCCGGGCGGGTCGCCGCCCGGCCTGCCTCGGTGAGACGATTGTCGAGCCTGGTGGAGACCACCGGGCTTCAGGCCTTGGCGCGGTCGGCGATGTCGAAGCGCAGGCCGCTGGAGCCTTCGCCGCGCCCTGGCTGCTTTCGCCTGCCCATCCACAGGTAGGGAGCCCCGTCGAGACCGCGGGCGAATTGCCAGCTGCGTGTGACGCGAGCCCCGGCGCGGGGAATCTCCTCCTCGTGGATGTCCAGCCGGCGGTTCGGCTCGAGCATGAGGCCAAGCGGCGGCGTCGCCTTTCCGTCGACGCCCGGCAGGGCGCCGCGGCGGAGGCGGTACGACCTGGGCGCCACCTGCGCGGGGGTCATCGGGATCCAGTAGTCCGGCGGTTCGGACCCCACCTTGTAGACCAGCGCCGAAGCGGCGCCGGCGTCCAGCCGGGCGGGCGCGGCGCCTTGCGGACGGCTCTGCCGATAGGCTTCGTAGCGGTCCACGCGTCGACCGATGTCGCTTTGGACGACGCGCTCCACCGCCCAGGCCATGTTGGCCATCTCGTCGCGCAGGAACAGCACTTCCTCGACGGGCGCGCTCTCCATCGGCGACAGGAGTGTCGGCGCCAGGAAGAACAGGGGCGCCGCCGCCCCGGTCGCCTGCTGGGGCGTTAGGCCGAACAGGTTCCAGCCGGCCGTCGGGCCGTCCAACGCCGTATGGTGGCGGATCTGGGTGGTCACGCCGAAGGTGTCGACGACCTTCAGCGCCTTGGGAGCGCAGACCGCGCCTGCATCCAGGTCGACGGGCATGACGAACCAGTCGTCGCTGCCGACCAGGGCGAATTCCAGCAGGGCGAGCATGGCCAGGTCGGTCTCGCCGGCCTTGACCTGGCCCCAGTCTACTTGGCCGTCCTCGAACTGCCAGTAGCGTGGAGCGGGCATGCCGCGATAGCTCACCGGCGCGGGCACAGCCTCGGCGACCACGGTCGCGCCGCCGCCCGCGCCGGGTTGCAGCCGGGCGTCGAACGCATGCCAGTCCAGGGCGCCGCCGGGATAGTCGCGGGCAGCCAGGTCCACTCGGCCGGCGGGCGTGGCCGCCGAGACGGCGAAGGCGTACTCCATCCGCTCTGGCCGCCATGCGGGCGCGGCGCCGGCTTCGGTTTCGGCCAGGCCGCCTTGCCAGGCCAGCCAGGTCTGAACCGCTGCGCGCACGGCGGCGTCGTCGTCGGCGCTCACCGCCAGCGCGGAGGGAAGGGCGGGGGCCGACAGCTTCAGCGCGGCGCGCAGCTTGCGTCCGTCCGGGGCCCGGCCCGCCATCAGGCGCGCGAAACGGCGACCGGCGGCGTCCCTGCGGGGGCCGGCGGCGCCTTCCTCCAGGGGATAGGCCGTCTTCACGGCGAGGCCGTATTTCCCGAGGCCGCGGCTGGAGAGAATCCGCAGGAAATGAAGGCCGCTTTCCGCGGCTGCCCGGAGGTCGTCTTCGGCTTGAGCCCTCTCGCGTTCGACCAGCGCCTCGAGCGGCGTGCGAACCCCGTCCAGCGGCTGCTCCGCGCCCAGCCAATAGGGGACCGGCTCGATGGGGGCGCCGTTCTGCAGGGTGACGACGCCGATCTCCTCGATCAGCTTCTCGCCGCTGAAGCTGACCTGCAACCAGTCGGGAAAGCTGCCCGCCGTGGCGTCGTTCCAGCCCCCGCCCTGGGCCCAGGCCGCGCCGGTCCGGTCGCCGTTGTTGGCGCCGGTGACAGGATAGGCCGCGCTGTGGGTCGATGAGGCGAACACGCGTCCGCCGTTGGCGGCCAACGCGACGTTACTGGAGGCCGCCGCATAGGACGATGGCGGATAGAGTTGGCTTTGCGGAACGACCTGCTTGGGTTGGCGCGGGCTCGACCACATCAGCCGGCAGGCCGCGACGCTGACGGTGTCGTAGTATTCCAGCCGTATGGCGTACTTGCGCCCGGCCTGCAGGGTGACGGTACCGCTGTATTCCGTCGCCGCCTGGTCCATCCAGGCGTTGACGATCATCTTGTCGTCGATCCAGAGGCGCACCCCGTCGTCGCCGGTGACATGGAAGGTGCACGGTTCGGAGAACCGGGGCGTGATCTCGCCCGTCCACCGGGCCGAGAACTTGTCGGCGGGTATGGACGGATGCGGGCTGGCCGTTCCCCAGGCGAAGTCCACGGTGGGATCGATCCGTCTCACTGGCGTCCCCGTGAGGTCGACGCTCGGGAAATACTCCGCGAACAGGCCTGGGCCCGGCGGGAACGCACGGGTCTTGCCCGCCGAACCCCAGGTCGAAAGACCGCCGAACTGGGTGAAGGCCATGCCCCGGAGGGTGCGACCTTCCAGCCCGATCAGCTTGGCGGGGACCTCCAGGCGGGTCCAGGTTCCGGGCTTGGGCAGGTCGCCCATCCGCCGGCGGCTGACCTGGCCCTCGACGCCCCAGCCGATGAGGTTCTCCCCCCAGTAGGCGCGATGGTCCCAGGTCCCGTCGAACCCTTGCAGCATGATCTGCTTGGGCGGGTTCTTCGGATCGAGCCACACGTGCACGAACAGGCTCTCGCCCTCGTGGATCGGCAGGTGATCGGAGCAATCCTCGAAGTAGTGCTGCTTGACGCCGTCGGCGTTGGGGGTGCTGTGGACCTTGCCGCCGCCGGCCGGCGCGGCGGGGTCCATGGTCCAGGTCCAGCCGTCGCCGCGCGGAACAGCGCCCGCCGGCGCCGTGTCGCCCACCCAGGTGACGTCGCGGTCGGAGGGCTGGGCGATCGCCTGCATCGCCTCCAGTTCGACGACGCGGCTGAACTGCTCCAGCGCGCCTCGCACGACCACCCGCACGCGATCGGTGCGGATCGGCGAGAACCGGGCTCGGACATGAACCTTGTTGTTGCCTCGAACCTGTCCGCCGGGGATCGGCCCCCAGGCCGCGCCGGTCCAGTATTCCAGGTCGAAGTCGGTCAGGCCGAACTTGGAGAAGGTGGTCGGAACGCGATCGGGATCGTAGCTGGGCAGGAACCGGTCCAGCCGGCCGCAGTCCGCCTCGAAACGGGCCAGGGCGGGCGAACCGGCGTCGGTCCCCAGGAATTCGCCGAACTGCCACTGGCGCGCCAGCAGCCACAGCGGATCATGCACGGCGGCGTTCAGGCCGCTGGTCATGTTGGGGTCGCGGCCGACCGGTTCGATGCGGGTCCAGGTGGTGATGGAGGGCATGGGGCTCGTCTCGGTCGCTTGGGTCAGGCCGGAACCGTCGCCGCCTGGGCGAAGTCCGTGGAAATGGCGTCGCCTTCGGCATTGATCGCGAAGGTCAGCGCCGGCAGGAAATGGCCGGCCAGGCCGACCTTGGTGGTGTCGGCGGTCTGCAGCGCCGCCAGGTCGAGCACCCGCAGCTTAGCCAGCTCCAGGGTCTCCAACAGGATCGCCTCGAGGGTTTCCGGCCGCCAGGCGGCCTCGGCGTTCGGCGGCGTCGCCAGCAGGACGGCCTGCGGCGCGCGGGCGCCCGGCTGGTCGTATTGGAAGGCCAAGCCAGTGGTTTCCTTGGCGTTGGGAATGGCCTCGACCCACTCGTCGATCATCAGCCCGCAGACCGGAACCGGCTGGCCCTTGGCGTCCACGAACAGGCCGCTCGGGGCGGCCTGGGGCGAAACCCGCCCCGCCAGGTGAGCGACCAGGGACAGTCGGCCCGGCGCGGGCGCGGCTCCGGCGAGCAGCGGCAGCGCCGTCCAGCGGTCGTTCGGAACATGGGGCAGTTGTCCGACCTCGAAGTGCAGGGCGACATCCCCGCGCAGCGCTTCGGCGCAGGTGAGGGCCTCGTCGAGCCGGCGGGCGCCGTCGCGCACCCGCGCCGCGCGCTGCACCCAGGTCACTGCGGGCAGGGGATCTGCGCCGGCCGTCCCGCGCGCCTGGAGCTGGTGGCTGGCGGCGAAGGTCTGTTCCAGCTCGGCGGCGTTGGGCGCCGACCAGCGGGGCAGGATCTTGAAGTCGTCGCCGAACAGGATCGCCAGCCGGGCCAGGTGATGGGCCGCCGCGTTCGGATCGGCGGCGGCGTCCAGCGCCTCCAGCCGCGCCAGCCGCTTGCCAGCTTCTGCTCCCACGGTCCTCGACTGTTCCAGCAAGGCCGCCCGCCCTTCGGCCAGGCCGTCGAAAGGCGCGGCGGGCGCGGCGCCGGGGATCCCGAAGGCGGCAAGCGCCAGCAGCGTTCCGCGCATCGCCTCCAGGTCCAGAGATCGCAAGTAGGCCAGGGTCTCGTCGGTATTCGCCCCTTCAGGCGGCGCGGCGGGGATGCCGGTCGCGGCGGCCTTCAGCAGGGCCGCTGCGCTGTCGGCGCGCCGGCGCAGGTCGGAGAGGTCGACCACAGCGGAAGAGGGGGCCTCGGCCTGGGTCAGGTCGGCGCTGGCCAAGGGGCGCGCATTGACCAGCAGGTCGCGCACCGAGCGGACGGCCTCCAGGAACTCGGCCGCGCCCAGCCGATCCGCGCTCCACGTCGGATCGCGTTCGAAGTCCAGGCGCACGCCGGCCGTGGCGGGAACGTCCGCGGGCCGCGCGACCGCCAGCAGGTGATCGACCAGCCGCTGCTCCAGCTCCGAGAGCACGCCTCCGCCGCTCGCGTCGCTCATATGGACATAGTCCAGCGGGGCCAGTTTCAGCGCGCCCAGCGACAGTGTCACGGGCGGCTTTAGCGCGGCGCCGGTGGCGGGATCGAAATACTCCCCGCGGCAGAACGCCCGGTTCGGGCTGCCCAGCAGGTGGCCCGTCCAGGCGTCCAGTTGAGGTTCGGCCACGGCGCGCGCTTGCGTGGCGGCGACGTCCCAGCCGTTCCGTTCGAGGGGCGCGCCGGCCAGCAGGACCAGCAGCCGGTGCGTGGTCGCCACACCGGTTCTAGGCGTTCGGATCACGTCGAAGTCCGGCGGCGGCAGCTCGCCGCGTCCCACCGCCTCGAGGGCCGCGCCGGAACGCACCGGATTGCCCTGGACCACCTGGTGCACGCTCTCGGCCAGGATCAGGTCGCTGGCGGCGTCCATCAGGTCGGCCAAGCCGTCCAGTTCGGCGGCGATGGCGCGCCAGGCGGCCGCGTCCGCGCCGTTTGGGCCGGGCAGCCGGACGCCCGACACCTCCGCGCCGAACGGGATGGTCTGCGGATCCCAGCGACCTTCGGCCTTGCCCGTCTTCCAGCGCTGGAGCAGCGCCAGTCCGTCGATCACCTTGCCGGCAGGCAGGGTTTCGTGGGCCTTGGCCCAGAGCGCGTCATAGGCGGCCAGGCAGGCCTTGCTCGACGTGTCGACCAGCGCCTGAGCCGTCGGGATGGCGTTCGCGGCGGCGGTGCGTTGGCCCTCCAGCCCGGCCTTGAGGCCCTGGGCCGTGTTCCCCGCCGTGATCGCCTTGTTGATCTGATCTGTCAGGTTCGCCAGGGCCGTCGCCCAGGTCTTCGCCTGCTCGACAAGCCCCGGCAGCGTCGGCGCTATCCGTCCGCGCTCGGCTTCCAGCGCCCAGATCTCCTGCTGCAACGCATCGATCTCGGCGCTGTTGTCGATCGGCGGCTTTCCGTACGGGCGCTCATGCCGTTCGGCCTCCAGGAGGTCGCTGATCGTCGCCTGCATGGTCTCGATGTCGGTCGCGATCGCCGCCAGCCGGTTGCGGACCTGGTCACGCGCGCTGGCCGCCAGCCCGGCGCTGGCGGTCGTCTGCGACAGGGCGGATTTGGGATCGCTCTTCTGTGCGTTGGCCTGGGCGCCGGCGTCGATCAGGTTTTTGTTGGCCAGCACGGCGGCCTCGGCGTTCGCCAGCGTGACTTTCGCGGCGTCCAGCGCCACGCGGGCGTCGGCCAACGCCTTTTCGGTGGCGCGGACCGCTGCGGCTTCGGGCGCCTGGGAGGCGTCGCCCTGGAAGTCCTCGAGTTCGCGGAACAGCCGGATGTACTTGTCGAGTTCCAGGCCCGGGTGGTTTTCGTGCAGGCCGCGTTCGAAGCGATAGCCCAGCAGCGCCGCCATCGGCTGCCCCTGCCGAACCCCGTCCAGCAGCCACAGCGCCGATCGCACCCGCGCCGACGACAGGTCCACGGCGAAGCTGTTCTCGGCCTTGTCCGCGTGGGCCAGGTAGCCGCTGCGCAGGACGGCGGCGGTCGCCGCATGGGCCAGGGACGGCGCCTGCACATAGCCGCCTTCCCGACGAGGGGCGGCGGCGTCCTGGGCGGTCAGGTTCTCGAGCCAGCCGTAGCCGCCCAGGTGCACGCCCATTGGCTTGGCCTTGCGCATCTCGGTGAGCCGGCTGCTGGCCAAGGAGGTGATCCAGGCGTCCAGCCGGTGCGAGGCCAGGTCCAAGGTCTCGGTCAGCGCGCCTTCGAGCGCGGCGGCGGGGCGCCCGGCCATGTGCCTGAGGCTCCGGCGGAATTCGCCAAGCTCGGGCAAGGCGTCGACGTCGGTGATCGTGGCGAGCCGGCTCCAGGGCCGGGGGCTGTCCGCCTCCACGATCTCGGCTTCGAGGCGTGCATCGGCGGGGGTCTGGCCGCTGGCGGCCAGAAGCCGGGCGGCGGCGATGTCGTACTCGGTCAGCGCGGCGTGGCGCAGCGCCAGGAGCAACAGGTCCGACAGCTGGCTTGGCGGTTGCTCGCCAGGCTCCTGCGACGGCGGAAACACCGCCTGACGAAGCTGCTCGGCGCTCAGCGACAGCAGCCAATGCACGGCGGCGCCGGTGTCGGCCAGATTGCGGGAGCCGCGGCTGGCGCTGAACACGTCGCGGGCCAGCGTGCCCGAGGTGACGTCGGCCAGCCGCGCCTGGCCCGTCAGGCCGCTGGCCTGCAACAGGCCGCGCACCCGGCCGGCCTGGGCGTCGAGCTGCGCGATCTGTGGCGTTTGCCCCAGGAGCTCCAGCAGGCGCCGGCCGTATTGCCCGCCGATCAGGCTGCGCAGGTCAAAGCGGCTGGAGCGCGCCTCCATGCCCAGGATCTGCAGCAGGACGTCGTTCTTGTCGCCGGCGGCGCCGACGTGCGGCGCGCGGGCGAGCACGGCCCGCCAGATCGACCTCGCCGTCCGCAGCAGCGGGGCGAGGTCGGGCCCGGGCTCGTTCGGCCGAGTGGTCCAGAGGTCGAGCGAGGTCGCCGGCAGCAGGCCGTAGGGCTGGCGGCCGATGCGCAGGGCGGACGCCGGGCCGCGCGCCCGGACATGGTCGATGAAGTGCCGTCGCGCCTTGCCCCGGACCGCATCGGAGAGCGGCTGCGCCATGCCCTGTTCGAGATAGTAGCCCCAGGTCGCCGGCCACAACGCCGTGTTCATCGCCTGGGCGTCGGCCTGTTCCAGGCCATCGGCGCCCGCTACGCCGGCGAAGACCTCTCGGCCGAGGCCCAGCAGGCCCGCAGCCGCCGCGCCGTCGCTTCCGTCCGCCGGTGGCGAGGTCGGTCCAACGCCGAGGCGAACGGCGTCGTTGCGGCCGCCGCCCGAGGCCGGGGCGTCGGTGGCGTTGCTGGCGGCCCCCTGTTCCAGAAGGGCCAGGCCGTCGGTGAAATGGTGGGCGTCCAGCAGGGCCTGCAACTGCCGCGCCGAGGTCGTCGCATCGCCGGAGGTGCGCACGCCGAACACCAGCAGGCGGTCGAGACGCTCGGGTTCGTTCCGGGGCCAGGGCGCCCGGATGGCCATTCCGCAGTCGAGCGCCGCATCGATGTCGACGAGCCAGCGGCTGCCTTCGTCGAGCAGCCCCGCGACCCCGCTTTCCGACCCCGGATCGGACTGGGCCTTGTCAGGGGCCGCCGCTACGGCCAGCGGCGCGCCATCCGCGCCGCCCGGCGGCTTTACCGGTTTGGACTGGGCGACGATCACCCGCTTGCCGTCGCGATAGCCCACCGCCAGCCAGCGGTCCGGCAGGGCGGTCGCATGCGGCGCGCGGGTCCATGACGCCTCGCGCGAGGCCGTCGCGGGAAACACTGGCGCCTTGGGCAGGGGCGCATCATCGGCCAGGGCGGCGGCCGGCGCATCGGCGGGGTTGCCGGGGGTAAGCGCCTGCGCGATCCAGGCGGCGCGGGGCTCGCCGAAGCGCTGCGCCAGCTGGGTTTTGGCCGCTTCCAGCCTGGCGTCGTCGTCGCCGGCCCGCCAGGCGTGTTCCCAGAAGTGCCTGCCCCACAGCTGTTCTTCGGCCGTAAGCTCCGGCTCGTGGGTGTCGACATGGATGGTGTCGGGGTAGACCCGCACCAGCAGTTCACGCCCGGGACCTGCGGTGACGAAGCGCGTTTCCAGGCGCACGGGCAGAAGCGCGATCGGGGCGTCCGTCGGCAGCGATCCGAAGATGGCCTGCGGCAACGACGCCCGCTGCTCGGCGAGGCGCTGGTCGAGTTCCGCCTGGGTCTTCACCACCTGCGTCTCGGCCGCCGTCACCGCCGCCGTGGCGGCTTGCGCCTCGGCGCCGCGTTGCGCGGCGGCGGCGTCCGCCGCCTGGGACTGGGCGCGCGCTTCCGGCAGCGGCGCCGCCGCGCGGTCAAGGTCGTTGGATCGGGCGCGGGCGGCCTGGGCCTCGCCCCGCGTGGTGGTGACAAGCTGGGCGCTCGCGGCGACCCGTCCGTCGGCCTGGGCGAGCGCCTGGCTCGCGGCGTTGGCCTCGGCTTGCGCCTGGGCGGCCTGGGCGGGGATCGGCGCCAGCTGGGCGAGCCGCGCCTGCGCCGCCGCCAGCCGCGCGGCGGCGGCGTCACGGGCCTGGGTGGTCGCGTTCACCTGCGCCTGCCAGGCCTCCATCAGTTCCGCATAGTCTATTCCGGTATCCAAACCGGGCTTTCGGACCGGGGGCTTGGGCTTGGCGCTCTTGACCCGCACAAGTTCGGTGTTGAGGCGCGAGGTCTCCGCCTGATGCGTGGAGACCTCGGCCTGCACCGCCGGGATCTGGGCTGCCTGCTGGTTCAGGGCGGCGGCGCGGGCGGCCAGGGTGTTGTAGCGGGCCGCGGCCTGGTCGCGGATCGGCCGGGCGGCGTCTAGTTCCTGGACCGCAACGGCGGCGCGCCGATCGGCGGCGTCGGCCAGGCCACGAGCCTGGACGGCCTGGGCGGCGACGGCTTCCAACTCGGCGACCCGCTGGCGCAGGCGCGCCTGCTCGGCCTGGGCCGCCGCCAGGGACTTGCCGGCGCCCGCTGACCGGGTCACGGCCTCTTCGACCGCGCGCTTGGCGGCGGCCAGTTCGGCGGTGAGCCGAAGGATCTCTGCGTTCAGGTCCACGGTGTGCTTCTTCAATCGTTGGGCAAGGCGAACATCGCCTCGGCGTGGATGGCGATGCGGTAGGTGCGCTGCAGGGTGATGCGAGCCATGTGGCCGGCGTTCCTGCCCCAGGTGACCGGGGCTCGTTCCGGCCCGATCGACTTTCCGGCCAGCGGCCCGGCGACCGGCGCGTGGGTGAGGGCGGCCAGCGCCTCCGGGGTCGAGGCCACGTGGCCCCAGGAGACGTCGCGCCAGGCCTTCAGATCCGAAACGGTCTGGGGCGCGGCGGCGGGATCCAGCCCGAAGCGCGGCGCTGCGGGCTGCTCCTGCAGCACGAAGTACCAGCCGCCTTCCTCCGTCCTGGCCTGGGCTTCGGTCAGATCGAAGCCGACGAAGGCGATCTCTGGCTCGCGCGCGCCCGTAAAGCGCGGCAGCTTCACCTGGGCGGGTTGCTCCGTGGGGAAGGCGCCGTCGGGCAGGGCCTTGACCGCATATATCGAGGCGTCCGGATAGCGGCGCAGCAGGTCGCCACGGATCAGCAGCACGAGGTCGTCCTCGGCGTCGCCCACGCCCAGATGGCCGCCGAGGGCGCTGGTGTCCTGCCAGCCGTGGATGGGGGAAAGATCGGGCCCCGCGAACTCGGCGGCGCGGACGTCCCAGAACTGCCGGAAGTAGGTTCCGCGCTGGTCGGTCGGATACTCGCGCCACAGCAGTTCCCGGGCGAACTCATGGTTCAGCCCGACCATGAACGCCTCGATGAAGCGGGGATTGGTCTTCAGCAGCGCCAGGGTGTTGGGCGGGGTGTTCTCCAGCCCCGGCAACAGCATGTCGTGCATTTCCTGCAGTGCGCGGTACATCGGCGCGGGGAAGTCCGGCGCGGCCATGACGGGGCTCAGCGTGTCGGCGTGGACGGTCGCCTCCGCTCCCCGGGCCAGCTTGGCGACGGGGGTGCTGCGCACGCGCGCGCCCACCGCCTCGGGAATGCGCAGGGCCGGGTCGAGCCTCGCCTTCAGTTCGGCGGCGACGTGGTCGAGCGGCAGTTGCACGGCTGTCCTGGTCTCGCCCGCGCCGCTGAGCTCGGCCAGCTTGGCCTGTTGGGCCGCCGCCGCCTGGCCAAGCGACGTTCCGCCGCCCGGATCCAGCCGGCCGCTCTTGGCGACCACGGCCGCCGGGACGTCGGCCATCGCGTTCAGGATCAGCACTTCGATAGGCGGCCTGGAAGCTTCGTCTCCAGGCGCCGGGAGGTCGCCACGGAGAGAGTTGGCCAGGGCCTCCAGCGACAGCAGACCGATGTCCGCCGAACGTTCCGGCGCGGCGGCGGTCGGCTCGGCGATCAGCCGTTCCAGCGGGCTCAGCGGTTCGACTTGGGCCGCCGCGCGGCGGGCGATCGGGCCGTTGCCGCGCGTCATCCGGCGGAACCCGGCGGACAGGGCGCTGGAGGGCAGGGCGCTGCGGCGCACCTGTTCGCCGACGCTGTCCCCCGCCTGCGCCGACCGGGCCTTGGCCTTTCCGTCCGCCGGAGTTGCTACGCGGTCGTGGGCGGGCGCCGTGACCTGAAGCAGGGCGCCGGGATCCAGCGCGGTCAGCCGCGCGTGAAGGTTCGACCCGATCTCGACCGCGAGCTGGGCCTGCCTGCGCGCCTGGTTGTCGCGTTCGATCTCTTCCACCTGCTCCCAGGCGGCGGCCATCAGTTCGTCCTGCCGGGCGCGGACGGTAAGCCCTCCGAGCCCGGCCGCGACGCGGTGGCGAGGGTCAAGGTTCAGGTCGCCCAGCCAGTTCGGGACCTGGCTGGGAGCGGGCACGACGCCGCGACCGGCATGCTGCTGGCCGTAGATCGGCGGCGTCACCAGGGCGTCGTCGCTTGTCGCCGGGGCGTTCAGCAGCTGGCGCAGGGCGGCCTGGAAGGTGTCGCGGTGCGCCGGTGACCAGGGCTCGGGCGGGGCGGTCCTGGGCGGAACCAGGGCGCCCTCCAGCGTCAGCTGGACTCCGGGTGTGGCCGGCAATCCCCAGCCGGGCGCGCTGACGTCGAGGCTGAGCGCGCCGACGCCCGGCAGGTCGGTGCGCCGTTGCAGGCGCCGCACGAGCGTCTCGAAGCTCTCGGCGCCGGCTCCGGTGCTGAAGCGCCAGTGGTGGTAGACCGGCAAGGTCACCAGCTGGCGCCCCGCGCCTGCCGGCGCGGGCCAGGCCGGCGTGAGGTCGGCGAGGCTCTTCGGGGTGACGGGCAGGCCAAGACCGGCCAGGCGTCCGGCCTCGAAGGCGGGGACCACGCAGGCGATGTAGGCCGTGTTGGGAACAAGCCGCCGGGGGCACAGCAGCCGCGACAGGTTTCGCCCGGGGGCGCTGGTGATGACCTCCTGCACGGCCTGACGCGCGGTAGCTTCGTCCTCGCCGGCCGGCGCCTCGCGCAGCACCTGGGCGTGCGCCCAGGCGTAGGTCTCGGCGAGGTCGGGCAGTTCGCGAAGTTCGCATTCCAGGCTAGCCACCGGGCGCTCGGGCCCGGCGGACAGCAGGTTGGGCGCGCGGTCGCGGACCACCACCAGGCAAAGCCAGGGGCGCAGCACGCCATCGCTCGCCGCCTCGGGGCTGAACATCCACGGCAGGTCGGGCGTATCGAACTCGACCGCGGGAAAGTATTGGGGGTCGAAGTCGGGGGTCAGGTGGCGCGGTTCGGTGCGGATCACCTCCGCGGGATCCAGGCCGATCACATCGCCCGGGCCGTACAAGCGCAGCGGCAGGTCGACCGTTTCCTCGCCGCCGCCGCCCTGGAGCTTCAGTCGGACCGGCATTTGCAGGCGGCCGCCCTCGGCGTCGCCGGCCAGAGCGGCTGCGAGGCCTCGCCGGACGTACGGCAAGAAGGCGTATTTGGCTTGGGCGGTGTCGGACATCGTTTTTCCGGATGCTCTGTTAGGCGGCGGCCGTGAGCGCGCTGGACAGGCGTCCGCGGGCCTTGGCGGCCGCGCCGGCGTCGGCGGCGGCTTCCATCAGCCGTGCGGACAGCGGGGCGGCGGCGATCCGCTCGGCCGCTTCGCCTTGCGGGGCGCGGTAGACGGCGGTTTCGAAACTGATGTCGAGGTCCAGGGCGGGGTCATACGGCGCCTCCACCGCGTGCGCGGCGAGGCTCAGGCCCGACTGCATCTGCTCGAAGGCCGGCGCGCCCAGTTTCTCGGCGTCGCTCATGGCCCGGAACTGCGCGGGAGCGAAGGCGTCCCGCACCGGCGTGACCTCGACGCGGCCGTCGAGCGATCCCCCGTCGGGGGCGACCATTTCCAGGGTGTAGCGACCGCCGTCGCCGGGCGCGTTGGCGCCGAAGCGGGTGATGTCCTGGTCCAGCGGCGCGACCCGCTGGCTGACGCTGAGGGCGGCCAGGGGATGCAGCAGCAGTTCGTCCTGCGCCGTGCCTGGGTCGCGCAGACGGACCAGCGGGTGACCGACTGTCAGTCCGCTCCAACTGCGCGGATCGCGCAGGGCCTCCAGCAGAAGGGGGCGGACATAGGTGACCGCCGGCGTCGCCGGCGCCTGGCGGCGGCCGAAGGTGTGATCGAAGTCGACCGTGACGTCGAAGAACAGGACCTCGATCTTGGCCTTGCCGCGGACATGCCACGGCGAAGGCCCGCTGAGGTTCATGTCGAACTTCACGCCGACCAGGTTGCGGCCTTTGTACTTCAGGGCCGCCATCGCCCCCAGGTCGACCACGAAGGCGAAGGGCTCGAACTGGAAGAGCGCGTCGAAATAGAGATAGGCGTCGACGGTGAACCCGGCGGCCGAGACGTTGAGGTCGGCGCGGGCGCCGAACTGCACGGTGTTGGAGGTCAGCGCCAGGTAGGTCTCGAGCCGCAGCTTGAGGTTCGAGCCCTGGTCCAGGCTCAGGGCCACGCGGTTGAGCTTGGGGAAGGCGGCCGGCGGCCGGTAGCGCGGGTTGAAGCCGCCGACGGCCAGCAGGAAGTTCGGATTGGCGCCCCAGCTGGCGCGCAGCGCCATGTCGCCGGTCAGGGCGAACTCCAGCAGCTTGGAGTCGTAGAGCGTCGCATCCAGGGAGACTTCCCGACGCTCCAGGTCCAGCACGCCCAGCGCGTCCATCTGCAGGCGCACCAGGGGCTTGTCCTCGCTGGGAAGGATCGCGCGCAGGCGGCCCAGCAGCAGCAGGCGCACCGGCGCCGGCATTTCCAGCACGAGCCCCAGGTCGAGGGTCAGGATCCGGGGCGTACCCCAGCCCAGCTTGGCCATGGGCCCGACCAGCACCCGGTCGGCCGCGGCGGGGAAGGCCGCGTTCAGGTTGGAGATGATCTGCGGCGCGTTCTTGGCCGGGTCCTTGGGGAACAGCACCGAGCCGAGCCCGCCGGTGCGGATGCCGGCGCGCAGGACCTCGGTGTCGGCGGTGCGGTTAACGCCGATCAGCCCGCCCACGCCGTTGAGCGTGAAGCCGTAGCCGAGCTGCATCGGCGGGAACTCGGCCGAGATCAGCACGAACAGCGAAAAGCCCTTGTCGCCGTCTGGCATCCGGGTGGTCAGCAGGCCCACCGCGCCCAGCGCGATCTTGCCGCCCAGCTCCAGTTGCAGCGCGCCGGCGTACTGCGCCTTGGCCGGGTCGAAGAACAGGTAGCCGCCGCCGGTGACCGGCCCGGCCTTGATGTCCAGCCCCACCCCCGCGGGCGGCTTGAAGCTGATGTCCAGGTCGAGCGGGCCCAGCGCGCCGACTTCGCCGGTGGGAGCCGGGGTCAGGCGCGCCTCGACGCCGATCTGCTCCACCACGGCGGTGATCGGACCGATGTGCGCCTTGGCGCTGACCGAAGCCTGGGCCGTAAGGCCGGTCTCGTCGGCGCGCGCGCCGAAGTGCAGGGTGTCGATGTCCAGCACGCCGCCGAACGACTTCCTGATCGCGAGATTGGTCTCCAGTCCCGCGCCGCCCTTCAGCCGCAGCCCGCCGGCGCGCGACCATTCCACGCCTAGGGCGAACGGCACGCGGATCTCTTCGGGCAGCACCTTCTGCAGGAAGCCGTCGCCATCGCCGGCGCACAGCACCAGGGCCGCTTCGCCGGCCTCCGCGCTGATCGAGATATCGGGAGCCTCGCCAGAGCCGACAGCGAAGCCGGCGCCCACGCTGACGTGGTTCGCCTCGAGCCGCGTGCCCTTGACGCTGCCGATCAGCAGGGGCGCTTCTTCGTCGTCGTACCGGGTCTTCCGAAGCCTGGCCGCGACCTTCAGGCCGGCGCCGTCGTTGGCCATCGCCACGCCCTGCGGGCCGACGACGAAAGTCCCCGGCGTTCCTTCGGTCGCCAGCTCCAGGTCCCAGCCCGAGAGCTTGGTGTTGAAGCTCGCCGTTCCGCGTGGAGACACGGCCAACCCGGGACCGCCTTCCTCTTTCGAGAGCATGAGGAGGGAAGCCCCCAGGCCGACCGACGGGCCGACCGGGGCGCGTGTGGAGACGAAGAACAGGCGTCGGATCAGGTCGGGGTCGGCCTCGCCCAGATCCACCTCCGCCCCCGGCGCGACGCCGTAGACGGCCCGCATCCCGATTTCCTCGAGGACGCGCGCCAGCATCGGGAAGATCAGGCCGGAGGCCGTGGCGACGTCCTCCTTGGTCGCCAGCCCGTTGGGCAGATAGTGGTGGCCAAGCACCTTGGCGGGATCGCTGAACAGCGGGCCCAACCTGTCGAAGCGCACCCGCCTGGGCTGGTGCTGGGCGATGATCACCTGGCCTTCGCCGTTCTTGACCTGCTGCGGCGGCTCGAAGGTGGGCGAGACCTCGATGAGCGTCAGCAGGTCCGCGGCCTGATACAGGAGGGGACGCCACCGCTGCAGGTAGATCAGCAGCAACTGATGCAGCAGCTCCTCGAGAAGGTCGTCCAGATAGGGCGCGACCGCCACGACCTCGTCGAACGCGGTCTTCAGGGACTTTGCCGCGGCGATCAGGGGTTTAAGCGCCTCGAAGGCCGCCTTCAGTTCCGGTAGGCTTTCGGGCGGGTCGTTGATGAGCGTGGAGATCGTGGCGTGCGCCTCGACCAGCACCTCCAGCTTTTGCGCCAGGCCCTCCTCGACGCCGGGCAGGGCGGCCAGGTTCCAGCCCACTTCGCCGAACAGGGCCCGCCGGTAGCCGACGTTGCGGGCGGCCGTGACCAGCGGCTCGAACAGGCGCGAGATCTCCTCGAGGAGCAGTTTCTGAAAGTTGGTTTCCATCACTGCTCACCGGGATAGGTAGGTTTCGGGAAGGCGGGCTCCTGGAAGCCGAACGGCACGCGATACTCGGTCAGGGGTTGGGCAACTGCGCCGTCGACCAGCCGCCACCAGAGCTTCTGGACGAGCGCCTTGTTGTCGCCGGCCGGCCACTCGAAGCGGATTTCGCCGATGTTGTTGCGCCCCACGAGGATGCGGCCGGCGGCCTCGTCGGCGTATGCGCCGTAGGCCCCGGTCAGCGCGTCCATCTGGCGCGCGCGCGCCTTGTCGGACCCCGTGGCCGGCGGGATCGAGGCGGCCATCGGCGAGGGCGTCTCGTCCATGATGAAGTCGAGCCGGTAGGCCCAGTCCGGGGCCTTGCTGACCAGGGATCCCGCGGGAAAGCCGTTGAGCCGCAGCAACGCGGGCGTGCTCGCAAGGAGTTCCTCGCGCCGCCGCGTGCGATACTTGCGCACTTCGACGGCCAGCTTGGTCAATGCGGGATTAGCCAGCCAGTCCAGGGTCGAGGGTTGCGGATCCGGCTTGATGTCCAGATCGGAGCGTTTCGGCGGTTTGCGCCATCCGATCCAGGAGGCGTTCATCAGGCCCCCGAGGAACTGCACGTCAGCCACCGAGCCGAAGGCGTAGTTGTGCAGCGCGCCGGTCTTGAAGTCCTGATTGTGGAAAGGGCTGGAGGTGAACTCCGCGAAGACCACCTCCAGCTTGCCGCCATCGGGCCATGGAGCATCGGCGGGGCGATAGCCGCCCTTTGACGACCAGTACTGACCCCGGACGGCGAAGCCGTAGTGGATGTCGCCGGTGGCGATCGCGAAATGGGCCCTGCGGTGGGTCTCGGACGCGGGCGCCGTCCGATAGGCCAGTTCGACCAGCAGCCGTTCGAAGGCGGGGGTCTGGCCGGTCCAGGCGTCGCCTCGATCGAACGCCACTGGCGGGCGCATGCCGCTGATTTCCACCACGGCTTCCGTCACGGGCTCGCTGACGACGTTGGTGGTCGCCACGACCATCGTCATGTCGGCGGGCGGAGACGGGCGGCGCGCTCCGCGGATCTGCCGCTCGAAGCCCAGGTCGTCGAGTTGGTCCGGGGGATCGTCTGGCCCCCCTGGGAACCCACGCATGGTGCGGGTGTCGAGGACCAGGCACTGAAAGCCCGGCGTCTGGATGTCGTAGTGCCAGTGCAGGATGTCTTCATAGGCCGGGCTGGCCGCACGCCGGCGCCCGTCATAGACGGGTATGTTCAGGCAGGCGCTGATCATCGCCTCGTGCGTCTCGCCGGGGTGACCGCGCCAGAGCGACAAGGCTTTCAGCAGTTTCCCGCCCGGCGTATCGGGACTCTTCGTCTCGAATTGCTCGGGGGTGTTTCCCCAAGCCTGGAACAGGGCGTAGGCGAGCAGGCCGTTCAGCACGTGCCGTCGTCCGCCGACATTGTCCCGCTGGTAGACCTTGCGCTCCCATCCGCTGGTCAGGTTCCAGTCGTCGGTCACCTCGTGGTCGTCGAAGATCATGTAGGTGGGGGTGTTGGCCAGCGCCCGGCGCACCTTCGGCAGGGTGGCGCGATAGCCCTGAAGCCTCAGGCGCTCCTTCTCGAAGAGCTCGGCCCGTTTTTCCCGCTGCTTGGCGGAGAGGTTGACGAAGACCTGTTCCAGCGTGGGAACCTGGTTCGGCGCGGGCCAAAGCACGTCGGACCAGGCGAAGAGATACATCGCCGCGAACTCGCTGAACCGCATCAGGTGGCTTTTCGCCGTCGTGGCGCTTTCCCCGCCCGGACCTTCCATGCCGCTGAGCCCGATGGCCTTGGCGAAGTCCGACCTGAACCCCGGCCCGGGAAGCGTCTTGTTCTCGGCCTCGACCGGCCATCCCACCAGCGTCTTGCCGGCGTCGATCACCAGCGCCAGCAGGGCGTCGGCGACGTCGTCGGCATAGATCTGGTCGCCCGTGAGCAGCAGCATGTGAGGACGCGGTGCGGTGGCCCCGGACGCCAGCGAGGCCCGTATCATGTCGTCCAGGATCGGCAGGGCGTCCTCGCCCTGACCGTGGGCCTTGCGGCACGAGCCGTGAACGATCCGCAGGCCGTTGATGGGCGAGGCGCCGCCTGCGCCGGACGGGCCCGGAGGCAGGACGAAGCTGGGCAGGCTCGGGCCATCAGGCCCATAGGTGAGCAGGGCCTTGGCCTCCTGGGTCGAGGCGGCGACGACGCCGGTCCGTCCGCCGTAGGCCGGTGCGAACAGTTCGCCGACGCCGGCGTCGTCTGGAGCCGCGCCCGCGATTTCCGCGAAGAACAGGTTGTAGGCGTATCTCTTGCCCCAGGAGAGAGAGCCGCTCTTGGCGGTGATCGCCAGGATGTGCAGGTTGTCGCCGACCCTGGCGGTGGTCGCATCGCCGTGCAGGACCGTGTCGGTCCAGCCGCCGCCCTGTGTTTCCGCATAGACCTCGAGCCGGACCGTGCGCGCCTTCCTGAGCGCGACCCAGACGGTCACCGACTGGTCGTCGGTGCGGCGAAGGATCGGGCCGCAGACGACCAGCGGCAGGCTTTCCAGGCGGGCACTCAGCATCAATCGCGTTCCAGCTCGGGAAGGACACGGCCAGGCCGCATGCCGACAAAGAATGTGATCGCGAGCCGGCTGCGGATCTTCCGGTCCTGGCAGTCGCTCGCCTTAGGAGAGCAATTCTGCCGTCGGTGATAAGGCGCTGCTAGCGGTGCGCGCCGCCGTTGGTCGCGCCATTGGCGAAGTTCGTCGCAAGGCTGGAACGTCCGAAAAACGCCGAAACCCGGGGCTGAGGCCCAAGCTCCGGCCCGGCCATCGAGACCAGGCGGCGACGGCCCGAACGCCAGGTCGTCGTGCAATCCTTGGTTGACAAGGGCTTGGCCGCCCGGCTTTTCGAGAGCGACGGGATCCGGATCCGCCGCCGGAGGCCTAATTCCGCAAGGAGCAATGGGGTGGGCGTCGCCTGCGTCGAATTTGCGACCAATGCGTCAGCCGGTTTCCGCCGTCGTGGCGGCGGAGTGCTATTTGAATCTCCAACCTCTGATGATCGGCGCGCGGTTGCGCCGAGGACAGCGAGCCGTGCCATTGGCGATGATCTTCACGCCTTGCAGCGCAAGCCGCGCCCGCGAGACTTTCTCCAGGCGAGCGACGGGCGGCGATGCGAGCCGAACCGCGCGGCCCGTCGGCGTCGAGCCAGCCGGAGGGCGTCGGTGATGCCGGAAAGGACCGCCGCCGAAACACTCCAGGCGACCAGGATCACCACGCTGCGCCTGACCCTGGGCATGTGGATCTTCTGCCTGCTGACCTTCACCGCTTCGCTGCTGGTGGCCTATGGCGGCGCCTTGCCCGTTTGGCTGCCGGTCTGGTTGGGGCTGATCACCGTGACCGGGATGCTGGGGTCGCTGGTCGTCTGGGCGGTGGTCAAGCGCCTGGAGAGGTCCAGGTCGATGTCCGTGCGATGGGCGATCCTCGCCGTCGTGGCGGCGGCCGTTGCGATGTTGCAGAGCCTGATCGACACGCGGCTCGGCAATCTGGCGCCCGCGCTGTTCGGGGGGCAGGCCTCGACGTTCAGGCTGGAGGCCTTCGCCCTGAACTGCCTGATCTATGTCTGGCTGTTCGGCTTCTACGCCGCCGCGCTGGAGCTGTTCTCAATGCACGAGAAGGCCACCCTGCACGCCACGCGTTCCGCCGACTATGCGCGGCAGCTGGCAGAGGCGCGCGAACTGGCGCGGGACGCCCAGCTGCAGATGCTTCGCTTCCAGCTCAATCCGCATTTCCTGTTCAACACGCTCAACAACATCTCTTCCCTGGTCGTCTCGGGCGACGGGCGGAAGGCCGAGCTGATGATCGCGGGACTTTGCCGCTTTCTCCGCGCCTCGCTCGCGCCGATCCAGGACGAGTTGATCGCGCTCAGCCACGAACTGACGCTCATCGAGGCCTATCTCGACGTCGAGGGCGTCCGGTTCCCGTACGCGCTGGATGTCGAGATCGATTGCCCCAACAGTCTGGAGGGAGCGCTGGTGCCCAGCCTCATCCTGCAGCCGCTGGTCGAGAACGCCGTCAAATACGCCCTGACCCCGTCCTTGGGGCGCAGCAGCCTGCGGATCGTGGCGCGCGAACAGGACGGGGCCCTGGTGGTGAGCATCATCGATGGCGGCGCCAAGGGCGGGGCGCCGGTCGGCGCCGTCGTCGGGCCGGGGATCGGATTGCAGAACGTCGCGCGGCGTATCGAGGTGATCTACGGCGCGAGCGCTCGCCTCGAGGCCCGCCGTCTGGACGAGGGCTTCAGCGCGCGTCTGCACATTCCCCTGCGTCGCGGCGACTTGGAAGCGGCGGCCTGACCATGAAAATCCTGCTTGCCGATGACGAACCCCTGGCTCTCGTGCGCTTGCGTACGCTGCTGGCCGATCTTCCGGGCGTAGAGGTCGTTGGAGAGGCGCGCGATGGCGAGGAGGCGGCCGATCTGATCGAGGCGCTGAGGCCCGACCTGGCGCTGCTCGATATCCGCATGCCCAAGCAGAGCGGCATGTCGCTGGCGCGAGCCCTCAGCCGGGATCCGGAGGTCGAGGTGATCTTCGTCACCGCCTTCGATCATTTCGCGCTGCAGGCGTTCGAGGTCGATGCGGTCGACTACCTGCTCAAGCCCGTCGAGATCGATCGGTTGGCCACCGCGCTGGATCGCGCGCGGCGCCGGCGGAGCGGAGACGGGCAGGCGCCGCAACTGGCCGTCGACGGCGAGGCCGCGACAGAAGCTTCCGGCTGTATCTGGGCGCCGCACCGTGACGGCCTGGTCCGGGTACCGATTTCGACGATCGACTGGATCGAAGCCTCGCGGGACTATGTTCTCCTGCACACGCCGACCCGCTCGCATATCGTGCGCGCGACCATGGACAGCCTGGCTGGACAGCTGGGCGAGGGGGCCATGGTGCGGGTGAGCCGGTCGGCGTTCGTGCGCCAGACCGCGGTCGCCCAGATCAACAGGCAGGGGCGTACAGGTTCCGTCGTCATCCTCAAGGACGGCACCGCCGTCCGGGTCGGCGTCACCTATGCCCGCGCCGTGGCGACGATTTTCCGGGGGCTGGGTGGAGTTTCGGGCAGGCCAGGCGGGGAGGGGGACGAAGGTCGCGCCTGAGCAACCAGCACGCGACGCCTGTCGTGTCGTCGCCTAGCGAGCGGCGGCGCTGGCCAGGGGGCCCCGAGCCGTCAAGGGGCTGGTCGCCTTCAGCTCGACCGCTTTCGGCAGAAGAGGCAGCACCAGGGTGACGCGCCACTGGTCGGGACCCGCCTCGGCGATCATTGCGGCGCGGTCCTGAAAGTAGCTTCTCAGGCGACTGCGCACGTTGCCCAGCCCGATGCCGGCGCCGTTCATGTCCGGATATTCTGACAGCCGGTTTTCCACCGCGATCCGCAGGGTGTCGCCTTGCGACCTGACCCGAAGGCGGATGGGGGCCGGTTCGGCGGCCCCGGTCACGCCGTACTTGATGGCGTTTTCGATCAGCGGCTGAAGGATCAGCACGGGCACTTTCGCATCGGCCAAGACGTCGGGGCAGTCGATTTCGAGGTCCAGGCGCTCGAGCCGGAGCTTTGCGAGGTCGACATAGGCCTCCAGCGCCTCGATCTCTTCCTCCAGAGGCACCAGACCGGTCTCGTCGGCCGCGAGATTGCCGCGGTAGAACCGCGCCAGGCCAAGGGTCATGACCTCGGCCCGCCTGTGGTCGCCCTGAAGGATCAGGGCGGAGATCGAGTTCAGGCTGTTGAACAGCAGATGCGGATTGACCTGCAGGCGCAGGGCTTCGATCTCGGCCTGATCGGCCTTCAGCCGGGCCGCGCAAGCCTCCGCCGCAGAGCCCATCAGGGCCAAGGCCGCGGCGTAGAAGCCGAAGATCCACAGATAGACCCGCAGGTTCAGCTTGAAGGTGAAATCGAAGGCGACGCCCACGGGGGAGACCACGACGCCCGGCGGCCCCTGGACGCCGCCGAGCAACTGCGGCCCGACCAGTTGGGTCGCCAGCATGTCGAGCGCGGTCTGCAATACGGCGAACAGCGCCGGCGCCGCCATGAACAGGGCGACCCGTCGCCATCCCAGGTCTCGTGGGGCCCGATCGAGCAGGGCCTTCATCGCCAGCATCAGGACCAGCCCGTGAAAAGCCCAGAGGCAGGCCATCAAGGCCGCGCCCGAGGCTATCCAGGTCTCCAGCGTCGCGTAGGCGAGCCAGATCAGGCCGGCAAGCGTCAACGCGGGATGACGACGGAGTGTTTCCATTCGTCATTTCTACCAGAAGTTGGATTGGTGTCTCGGCTTTCGAAATTAAAAACTCGTCATGTCTCGACTGGCGAAGTCTTCAGCCGGACCTTGTGCGCTCTTGCTAGAGCAGCCTTCATCATCCCACGAACTGGCGGGCCGCCAGCGTCGCCATCAAACCGACATCAAACCTCATCGGATCCGTCACAAGGCGCTCCTATAGCCACGCTCCGTCGAGGAGGCGTGGCGGGTGATCGGTAACGAGCAGGAGGTGGGGCGGACGCTGGCGACGCAGAACCGGATCCTGCTGGCCTATGTTCGCCGCCGCCTGGCCACGGCGGTCGACGCCGAGGACGTGGCCCAGGAGGCGATCCTGCGCGTCCTGGCGCGGGCGCGCGACACGCTGATCGCCGATCCCCTGTTCTACGCCATGCGCGCGGCGCGCAACATCCTGGTCGATCGCGCCCGGCGGGCGGCCAACGTCCAGATCGACGACCTGGAAGCGGCGGAATTTTCCATCCATGGCGAGGCCACGCCGCTGGAGGCGCTGGACATGAGCGAGCGGTCGAGGCTGTGCCAGAGGGCGCTGGAGGCGATGCCGCCCTTGCGGCGCGAGGTCTTCGTCCGGCGACGCGCCGGCGAGGAGTCCTACGAGGTGATCGCCCGGGATCTGAAGCTGTCGATCGAGGCGGTTCAGAAACACTACAGCCGCGCGGCCCAGACGCTGCGTCGGACGGCGGAGGGCCGCCATGTCGACTAGGAATGTGAACCCCAGGGACGATCGCGAGGCCGCGCTATGGGCCGACGCGCGGCGTGACGCGGCCTGGTCGGATCAGCAACAGGCGGCGCTGGAACAGTGGCTGGAGGGGCGTCCCGACCGCCAGGACCTGCTGCGCCGCCACGAGGCCTTGCTCGACGACGCCGCCGTGATCTGGGCCACGCAGCGCATGGCTCGCGGCAAGCCCGCGCGACGGGCGCGGCTGGCGTTGGCCCCGATCGTCGGGGCGGGTTTCGCCGCTGTCGCCGGGGCGGTCGTGGTGCTCGGAGGCGGCCTCGTCCCCCGTGGCGAACTGATCGAGGGAAGCCGGGGCGTGCCAAGGCCGATCGCGCTGGCCGACGGTTCGCAGGTCCGGCTGAACGGCCAGAGCCAGGTGCGGGTCGAGTTGCGCGAACACGAGCGTCGCCTGCGGCTGAAGGGGGAGGGCTTCTTCGAGGTGGCTCCCGACAAGAGCCGGCCGTTCTCGGTTGAGGTCGACGGCGTGCGGGTCACGGCCGTCGGCACCCGCTTCAATGTCGATCAGCGACAGACGGCCGCCGGGACGGCGGTCGAGGTCGAGGTCTTCGAAGGCATCGTGAGGGTCGCGGGGAAGGGGACTGCGGTGCACGTTCACGCGGGCGAGCAGGCCCGGGTCTTGGACGGCGTCGTCCAGCGCATGGCGATCGCCCGGCCCGAATTGGAAACCGACGTGCCGCCCTGGGCCAAGGGCTGGCTGGAGTTCAACGAGGCGACCCTGGCCAGCGTGGTCCAGGACCTGGAACGCGCGACCGGGGTGGAGGTCAGGCTGGCCGATCCATCGGTGGGGCGCGTGCTGGTCAGCGGCCGCTTCGCCTATGACGACCCCGAGAACGCCCTGGCCGCGATCGCCCGCCTCCACGGTTTCAAGCTTACTCGTCAGAAGGCGGATCAATACGTGATTTCAGGCGGTTAGCGCCGCCTGGAACAAGTTTTTATGACAGCTGTCAGGACCTTGGCGGTCGCCGTCTAACCCCGTGACGATCAGTCGATCGGAGGGGATTGTTCGAATGCGTATCCATAAAAACGGGCTGCTGACGGCGGCGGCCGTCGCCGTGCTGGCGTCCGTCGCCGCGCCCGCCCACGCCTTGCAAGGGACCCGCAATGCCGAGGCGCGGGTCACCATCGCCATTCCGGCCCAGGACCTGGGTCAGGCACTGCGGACTCTGTCGCGCGACACCGGCCTGTCGATCGTCTTCGACCCGGGCCTGACCCGCGGGCGGACGTCCAACGCCGTCTCCGGCGCGATGACCCCGCGCGAGGCGCTGCGCAAGATGATCGCCGGCTCGGGCATCGAGGCCCGCGAGGTGCGCGGCGTGTTGACCCTGGAGCGCCAGACGGCGCAGGCCGAGGTCGAGGCCCCCGAAGCCATCGAGGTTGACGGCGTCGTCGTCGGCTACGCGGCCGGCCTGCGCCGATCGCTGGACGCCAAGCGCAAGGCCGACTTCATCTCGGACGTCATCAGCGCCGACGACATGGGCGACCTGCCGGCCAACAACGTGGCCGAGTCGCTGTCGCGCCTGCCGGGCGTGAACGCGGTGCGCAACCACACGACGGGCGAGGGCGATCGCATCACCATCCGCGGCCTGTCGACCGAACTGAACAACTACACCATGAACGGCGTGCGCATGGGCGGCACGGGGTCGCGCGACGACAACTTCTATCGCGGCGTCCGCCTCAGCTTTCTGCCGCCGGAAGGCATCGACTCGATCACCGTCATCAAGAGCCTGACGCCAGACCGCGACGGCGACGCCTTGGGCGGCTCGATCGACATCCGCACGCCGACGGCGTTCGACCACGGCAAGACCTATGGCGTGCTGTCGGCTTCGGCGGGGATGCTCGACAAGTTCGACAACAAGAAGTCGGGCGAAGTCGCCGGTTCGTTCGGGCGTCAGTTCAACGACAACTGGGGCGTGTTCGTCACCGGCAGTTGGTCGCGCCGCAAGTCGCAGTTTGAGCAGAACGGCGTGGATGGCGATAACCAGCCTTCGGTCTGGTACGCCGACAGCGAGACCCTCGGCTGGGATCCCGAGACCTTCGTCATGCGCGGCATGGACCTGGCGTTGGGCGAGACCAAGGTCGAGCGGCGAGGTGTGAACACCAGCCTCGACTATCGCGGCGACAAGCATGACTTTCACCTGCGCGGCCAGTTCAACGAATACACCAAGGACGAGTTCAGCAACCGGCTGAACTTCCGCAATGACACCGGCAAGAACTCGACCCGCCTGACCCAGGTCGACAAGTCCATGACGGGCCTGGCCGCGCCGGAGGCCTCGATCATCGGCACGGACGCCAAGAAGGGCCGGATCTACAGCTACACGACCGCCCAGATCGTCGACCGCGACGGCGATGGCCGGATTACCGACGCGGACCGCTCCACCAAGTCGTACTACACGCTCGACGGCGCGTCCGGGACCTGGGATCCGCAAGGCTTCCGCCTGCGCCGCTTCTGGGAAGGCTCGCGCGAGACCGGTTCGCTGATGTCGCTGAACTTCGGCGGCGTCAGCCGTTGGGGCGACTTCAAGGCCGACTACGACCTGTCCTACGCCAAGTCGGAAGACAATATCGACGACAGCTACGAGATGGAGTTCCGCAGCGACAAGTACGGCTGGCTGGGCAACAAGGGCGTCAAGGTCACCAATTTCGGCGACAGCCGCTTTCCCAGGTGGGTGCTGAACGACGCCGGCATGGCGGCGATCCACGACAACAGCCAGTACGACTTCGCCGGCCTGTCGGGCGAGATCGGCGGTGCGCAGGAGCGGCTGTGGCAGGGCCAGGTCAATCTCGAATGGCGACCGGCTTCTGACTGGCTGGAAGTGGTCAAGACCGGCGGCAAGGTCTACAGCTCCAAGCGGTCCACCTATAGCGGCGAGTTCATGGACCTGGACGCCGACGGTACGCTGGCGGACTTCTCGCGCTTCTACGGCAAGGAAGTCACCAGCCTGTTCGACGGCGAGTATTCGGGCCTCTACCGCCTGGGCACGGTCATCGACAACAAGGCCATGCTGGCCGAGTTGCAGCGCGCCATGGCGGGGAACAGCACCTTCTTCGAAGGCTTCGCCACCGACCCGGGCAGCGCCGAGCTCAGCGGCGAGGACAGCTTCACCTTCAAGGAGGACATCTTCGCCGGCTACCTGATGGCCACCGCGCGGGTCGGCAAGGCCCAGGTCATCGGCGGGGTCCGTGTCGAGAGCACCAACAACACCATCGACGCCTACATCCTCGACGAGGTCCAGGGCGGCCACTATTCGACCGACAAGAGCGACTTCACCAATGTTCTGCCGTCGATCCACCTGAACTACAGCCTGGACGACCGCACCAAGCTGCGCGGGGCGATCTGGACCAGCTTCGCGCGTCCCGACATCGCCCGGATGTCGTCGGCCCGCGAGTATGGCTACGACAGCGATCCTGACGGCGACGGCAAGGTCAATCCGACCAGCGACTGGGTGCTGGTGGCGATCGAGCAGGGCAATCCGGACCTGAAGCCGATGAAGGCGGTCAACTACGACCTGTCGATCGAGCGCTACAACGGCGACACCGGCGCCTATTCGCTGGGTCTGTTCTACAAGGACATCAAGAACTTCCTGTACCGCTCCTCGTCGTCGAACATCCGCGACGGGACGGCCGGGACCAATATCGGCCCCGACGGCGTGACCGTCTCGATGCCCAACAACGGCAAGTGGGCCAAGGTCTACGGCATGGAGCTGAGCGCCCAGCAGGTGTTCCACTGGCTGCCCGGCCCGTTGTCGAAGCTCGGCGCCAGCGTGAACCTGACCCTGCAGAAGTCGGAGGCCGAGACCGGCATCTCCTGGCACCCCGCCCGCTACACCCTGCCGCTGATGGAGACGCCGGAGCGCGTCGCCAACGTGCAGCTCTTCTGGGAGTACAAGGGCTGGGAAGCCTATGCCGCCTACAGCTACCAGTCGGAGTTCCTCGAGGGCATCCAGGACTTCGGCAACAACCCGTACGAACAGGACTACGAGTTCGTGGACCTGAACGTACGGCGCAAGCTGTGGAGGGGCGCGACGGCCTCGATGCAGGTCCAGAACCTCTTCGACAACCACACCTACTGGTTCACGGCCGGCGACAGCACCAGCTCCAGCCGGGCCTACATCAAGAACGGGCGGTCGATCTCGTTCGGCCTGAACTACGTCTTCTGATCGGGGCGAGTATGAAAGCCATCCAAACCCTGATGCTCGGGGCCGCGCTCGCGGCCCTGGGTGGTCACGCGCTGGCCCAGAAGGTCGAGCGCCCGCTGCGTCCCGAGCCCGCGCCGGCGCAGTCTTCGGACCTGCCGGCGGTTCCGGCGACGGTTCAACCCGAGCGGATCGTCCTGAACCTCACCGCCGATCCCGCGCACGAGATTGCGGTGACCTGGCGCACCGCGCCGGGCCTGGCCGGCCATGTCGAGTACGCCCAGGCCGAGGACGGCCCGGACTTCATCCAGAAAGCCATGCGCGTCGAGGCCCTCACCGACGACGCCACCATCGCCGTGCGCGAGGATCCAGCCTTCAAGGCGGCCTATCATTCGGTGGTGCTCAAGGGGCTGGAGCCCGAGACGGTCTATGCCTATCGCGTCGGCGATGGCGAGCGGTGGTCCGAATGGCTGCAATTCCGCACCGCCGCCACGACGGCCAAGCCGTTCACGTTCCTCTACATGGGGGACATGCAGAACAACATCCTCAGCGAGGCCTCGCGCACGATGAGGACGGCGTTCCGCAAGGCCGGCGACGCAGCCTTCGTCATCCACGCCGGCGACCTGATCAACCGGCACGACAGCGACAACGAGTGGGGCGAATGGTTCGCGGCCGGCGGCTTCCTCTACGCCCAGACTCCGCAGATGCCGACGCCGGGGAACCACGAGTACGGTCGCGGCCCGGTGCTGAACCCGCAGTGGCGTCGCCAGTATACCCTGCCTGAAACCGGCCCGGCGGGCGTCGAGAAACTGAAGGAGACGGCCTGGACCGTTGACTACCAGGGCCTGCGCCTGATCTCGGTCGATGCGCCGCTGTTCCACGGCGACGAGGCCATGCGCGCCGAGATGGTGCGCTGGCTGGACGGCCTGCTGGCGAACAATCCCAACCACTGGACGGCGCTCTTCTTGCACTTCCCGTTGTTCTCGATCGATCCCGATCGCGACAACCAGCGGGTGCGGGATGCGCTCAAGCCGCTGATCGACAAGTACGGCGTCGACCTGGTTCTTCAGGCCCACGACCACGGCTATGCGCGCGGCGCCATCGGCGCCGGGGCGATGACCAACGCCGGGCCGGGCCATCCTTCCGACAAGGGCTCGACCTATGTCGTCTCGGTGGCGGGACCCAAGATGTATCCAGTCGCTCCGCTCAGTTGGGCGACCCGCTCGGCCTCGCGCACCCAGACCTTCCAGACCCTGGACGTCTCGTCCGAGGCGGTGACCTATCGCGCCTTCACCGCGACGGGCCGCCAACTGGACGCCTTCCGCCTGACCAAGGACGCCAAGGGCGTTACGCGGGTGAAGACGCTCGATACGGCCGACCGATAGGTCGCAGCGGCTGGATGGTTCGAGGCAAGGCGGGCGCCGTACTGCGGCGCCCGCCTTGTCGCGTTCTTACGGCAGGGCCGCGACGATGTTGCCGCCGTCGACCGGGGTCGTCTGACGCGGGCAGCCTTCGCCCTGGCAGGCGGGCCCCTCGGTCTGGAGGTTGAGTTCCGGATCCCATTCGAGGGTGAAGTCGGGGGACTGGGTCACATGCTTGAGCACGATGGAGCCCTCCTGCTCGATGCCGGGGAACCGCGCGATCGTGAAGATCGCGCCCGTGAAGGTCAGGTCGTAGTTCGACGACAGGCTGAGGCTTCCACGCGACACGACATAGTCGCCTGGCGTTTCGCCGCCCCCCCTCAGGAGCAGGCCGCTGAAGGCGTCGCCGGCGACCAGCGAGCCCGAGGTGATGCGATAGGTGAGGGCTGGGTCGCCCTGGCCGAAGGGCTTGGACAGGTTGTCGGCCGACACTGTCACTTGCCGACGCAGGATGTCGGCTAGATCGCTGCTGACCGAGGCGAGCTGGTAGTTGCCGGCGTCGGCGCCGGCCAGGGTCGCGCCTGACGCCGTCACGATCTTGCCGAGGCCAGCGTTCCGGTCGCCGAAGGCGTAGGTCCCGCCGGCCGAGACGGTGTCGCCTGCGATCACGCCGGTCAGGCCGACGGAACCCGTGGCGACGGTCGTGCCGTCATAGGTCTTGTCGTTGGCGGTGAGAGCCCCGGTCAGGGCCTTCTTCAGGATATCGGCGACGTCGGATGAAACGCCGGCGAGGCTGTAGTTGCCGGCGTCGGCGCCGGCCAGGGTCACGCCCGAAGCGGTCACCGTCTTGCCGTCGGCGGCGTTCCGGTCGCCGAAGGCGTAGGTCCCGCCGGCCGAGACGGTGTCGCCCGCGACCACGCCGGTCAGGCCGACCGAACCGGTAGCGACGGTCGTGCCGTCATAGGTCTTGTCGTCGGCGACCAGGGCGCCGGTCAGGGTCTTCTTCAGGATGTCGGCGACGTCGGATGAAACGCCGGCGAGGCTGTAGTTGCCGGCGTCGGCGCCGGCCAGGGTCACGCCCGAAGCGGTCACCGTCTTGCCGTCGGCGGCGTTCCGGTCGCCGAAGGCGTAGGTCCCGCCGGCCGAGACGGTGTCGCCCGCGACCACGCCGGTCAGGCCGACCGAACCGGTGGCGACGGTCGTGCCGTCATAGGTCTTGTCGTCGGCGACCAGGGCACCGCTAAGAACCTTCGTGAAGATGTCCGCCTGGGCGGCGGCCAGCGGCGACAGCACGTAGTTGCCGGCGTCGGCGCCCGACAGAACGACGCCCGAGGCCGTGACGGTCTTGCCCACGCCGGCGTTCCAGTCGGCGAAAGCGTAGGCGCCGCCCGCGGAGACGTCGTCGCCGATCACCACGCCGCTCAGGGCGATGGCGCCGGTGGCGGTCGTGCTGCGATCATAGGTCTTGTCGTCGGCGGTCAGAAGGCCGCCGATGGTCTTGGGGTCTATGCGCAGCGAGCCGACGCCGTAGCTGAAGCCGTAGTTCAGGTCCGAGGTCAGGCTGCCGCTCGCGGTCAGGACATAGGTCCCGGCGTTCTTGCTGGTCGCGCCCGAGACCGCGGGCGTACCTGACCAGGCGTCGGCGGCGGTATCGCCGTTCACCAGGCCGGTGATCGTGGCCGAGACCGATGGGATCGCCCCGTTGTAGGTCACGACCTGGCTGACGGGGGTCACCGCCAGGATCGGCTGGTAGGCGTAGACGAAGCGATTGCCGGCGTTGGGCGTCGCGGCGAAGGTCTCGGCCCCGAAGTCGTAGGCCGAGCCGTAGAAGGACTTGCCGGCCAGGCCGTTGAAGCTGTTGCCGGCCGTCGAACCCGTCGGGGTGCCGAACGCCTGGGTGTAGATCAGCCAGCGTCCGGCGGCGTTGGTCGCGGTCACCGCGTCGGCGCCGCGGCCGTTGGCGAACACGCCGTCGGAAGCCAGGATCACCGCATCGCCCGCGCCGTCGGCCACGACCTTGCCATTGGCCGAGAACGTCATGCCGCCGTGCGAGGCCAGGGATACGCCGCCGGTGCTGTGGACGGTCCCGTCGATGGTGAGGGACCGGTTGTCGATCAGCCTGAACAGGCCGCCGGCGTTGCTGAAGTCGCCGAGCTGGACCAGCTGGTTGGCCGCGCCGAAATCGGCCCCGCCGACCGACGAGCCCGTCAACCTTTGAGCGGTGATGACGCCGGCGGCGGTCTGGGTGATGGCTCCAACTGAGCGGAGGTCGACCGTCTGGCCTGCGGCGGTGACGGGGCCGCGCAGGTCGAAGGCGTTCGTGGCGTTGAAGGCGAAGCCGCCTGCGGCGACGCTGATGGTGTCCAGATGGGCCACTTCGTTGACGCCGAGTAGCACGACGCCGGTTCCCGAGACGACGTCCAGCGAATTGCTTCGCAGCACGGCTTGCTGGGTGACGTCGGCGGCGGCGTTCAGGGACAGCGCGCCGCTGACCTCGATCACCCGCCCGGGCGTGGTGTCGCCGAACCGCAAGGCCCCGGCGGTCGAGCTGACCAGGAGGTCGCCGTTGACATCGGCCGAGACCAGCCGCGTGTCGCCGCCGCCCGTGACCATCGACGCGCCGCCCGCCGTCAGCTGGCCGATCGTCAGCGCGCCGTTGGTCACGGCCACCCTGACATTGTCCTGCGCGGACAGGATCGTGAGGGCGGTGTTGGCGCGGTCCAGATTGACGTCGACGTCGCCGGTCGTGCTCGAGGCTTCGACGACGGTGCTTGCGCCCGCCGAGGTGACGACATTGGCCGTGGTGACGGCGCCGGGCGTCGATGCGCCGAGGGTCACGTCGCCGTTCGTGGAGCGCACCAGCAGGCTGTTGGCCCCGGTTCCTGTCAGGATCGCCGATCCAAGCCTGGCGGCGCCGGTCGTGGCCGTGACCTCGATCAGATCGGCGGCTTCGGCCGAGGCGAGGGTCATGCCGCCCGCGCTGGCGTTGGCCCTGACCTGGCCGGAGGAGGCGGTCAGCGCGCCCAGTTGGCCGCTTGCGGCCGTGACGCGAATGTCGCCGCTGGCGCTGGTGATGTCGCCGCCGGTGACGCCGCCCACGGCCGTGACGGTGATGTCGCCGCCATAGGCGAGGGGCGTGCCGGTGAAATCGAAGGCGCCGACCTTGTCGTCGATGGTCCAGGCGCCGGTCTTGGCGCCCAGCGGCGAGAGGGCTGCCGCCGAGAAGCCGCCGCCGGTGAGGACATAGTCGCCGCCGACCGTGACGCTGGTGGCCAGGTTCACCTGGCCGATCCCGCCGTCCAGCGATACCGAGCCGTCGCTGCTGACCGTGTCGAGGGTGATGGCCTGGCCCGTCACGCTGATGTCGCCGTCGCCCAGGCCCGCACCGGCGCTGAGCTGGGCCAGGCCGAGCACCGCGCCGTCCTGGGCGGTTATGGTCAGCTTGCGATCGGCGTGGATGGCCGCGGCCCCCAGGTCGAGGTCGCCTAGCGTGTCGGTGATCGTGACGTCGCGGATGGCGCCGTTGAACAGGGTGGGGGTCAGGGCGTCGCCGAGGAAATCCTGGGCGGTGATCGTGTAGTCGCCGCCGCTGGTGACCGTGGAGCCGGTCTCCAGGGAACCATCCATGGCTTCGACGGTGATGTTGTAGCCGGCGATCTCGTCGATCTTCAGGTCGCCGGTCTTCTGCACGACGGTCGCGTCGCCGCCGATCGACGCGCCGACCAGGGCCACGCCGTTGGTGGCCGAGTTGATGTTCACCACGGCGTCGCCATTGAAGGATATCACCTGCAGCCCGCCCAGGCCGCCGCTGGCGGCGTTGGTGTCGACATAGTTGGCGGCGGTGATCGACGCCTTGTCGTCGGCGCCGAAGGTTGCGGTGCTGGCGGCGAGCACGACCACGCCGTCCGGCGCGGAGGCGCCGCGCAGGGTCGCATTCCCATAGAGCGAAGCCAGCACGACGGTTTGGCCGGCCTCGGCCTGTTGCACCGTGACGTCGGTGTCGATGGCCGACACCTCGATCGTCCCGCCGGCCGTGACGTGGCCAAGATTGACGCCGCCGCCGATGAGTTCCAGGTTGCCGTCGCTGGAGATCAGGCTGGCCAGGCTGCCGTCCAGAGGGCCGTCGGTCTCGATGTGAACCAGGCCCGCGCCATGTACGGAACCGGTGATCGTCAGACCGCCGCCGGCGTCGTACAGGCTGACGTCACCATTGTTGGCCGTGACGGTTCCAACGGTCATTGCACCGTCCAGTACCTCGGCATAGACGTCGCCGGCCGTGGCCGTGATCGTGCCGAAGGTTCCCGGACCGCTGGCGATCGTGATGTCGACGTCTGCGCCCCTGACGGTGTCGAGCGCCGCGCTGCTGTCGAGGTGGACCATGGCCGAGCCGCCAGCCGACTTGACCTCGGCCGTGCCGGTGCCTCCGCCAGAGCGAGCGAACACGTTGCTGGCGGTGATCGCGGTGTAGTCGGGATCGCCCAGCACGGCGTTGTTGGCGGCCGCGACGCTGAGGTCGCGGCCCGCGCCGGCGCCGGTCAGGTCGGCCTTGCGCAATATGGCCTGGCCGCCGGTGGAGTTGACGGTGATGTCGTCGCCGGCCGTGGCTGACAGCAGGTCGATGTCGCCTGCCGCCGTGATCTTGACGTCGCCGTCGGCGGTCAGGTCGTAGGCGCTGGTCAGTACGTCGAAGGATTCCAGCGTCAGGTCGCCCGTTGCGGCCAGGGCGTTGGTCAGCACCAGGCCGCCGTCGGTGTCGGTGATCGACAGATTGCGGATCGTGCCGCCGGGGTTCAGCGCCGCGCCGCCCCAGTCCCGGGCCTTGGCGGTGTAGTCGCCCCCGTTCACCGTGACGTTGTTGGCGTTGGCCGTGCCGTTCGACGCATCGAGCCAGACGCTGTAGCCGCTGACCGTGCCGACGTCGAAGCCGCCGTCGACGCCGATCGAGGCCGTGCCGGCGGCGTTGTCGGCGGTGACCGAGGTCAGGCCGGTGTTCAGGCTGTTCAGGAAGACACGGGCGTCGCCGCCGGTGGAGGTGACGTCCGTGACGCCGACGCCGCCCGTGCGGCTGACGGTGTTGCCCGATCCTATCCCCGCCAGGCTGTCGGCGCCGAGCGTGGCCGCGCCCGTGGCGACGACCGACAGGGAGCCCGTGCCCATGATCGTGGCCTTGCGCAGGGCCGCCGAGCCATCCAGAGCCTGCACCAGGATCGTTCCGTTGGACGAGGCCGCGGCCACCGAGGCCTCGCCCGTGGTGGCGGTCACCGTGAGGCTGGTCGCGCCCGAGAACAGGCCGCCGATCCCGGTGTTGGCGGAGACGCCCGTCGCGCCGGTCAGGGCCAGGTTGCGCGTCGCGACGATCTGGGTCGCCGAGTTCGCCGTCAGGTCTCCGGCCGTCGTGGTGACGGTGACGTCGCGCCCGCCGACATTGCCGGTGATCACCAGCGCCTTGGCATTGTTCAGCACCACGTCGTTGGCCGTGGCCTGCACGCTGATCGCCCGGTCGATCTGGTTCGCGCCGCTCAGGTCCACGCCCGTGGCGCCCGACGCGGAGAGAGAGTCGGCGGTGACCACGCCGGCCGTCTGGCTCAGCGCGCCGCCGCTCGACACCAGGGTGACTTGCCCAGCGGCGCTGTAGTTTCCGGTCAGGGCCAGGCTGTCGCCGCCGGTCCATATCAGGTGCCTGGTCGAGGAAGCCGACCCCAGTGTCGAGCCGGTGCTCCCCGAGATCCAGACGTCGCCCGCCGCCACGCCGCTGCCTTCGGTGATGGCCGAGCCGACATTGACCGCGCCGGTCGTGGAGCGAGCCGTGACATGGCCGTCGTCGGCGGCGCCCACGCCGGTCGACTTCAGGGTCGCGCCGCTGGCCAGGAGGTCGCCGCCGGTGGCGACGACTTCCACGTCGTCGCCGGCCGTGGCCGAGGTGGTGATCGTGGCCGAGCCGTTGGAGGCCGTGAGGGTGATGTCGCGCGCGGCGGTCGCGTTGTTCACGCTGATGCTCGTGCCGCTCATCGTCAGGTTGCGGCTGGATACGCCGGTGGTCAGTGTCGCCGAGGTGGCGCCGCTGACCGTGATGTCGCCGGCCTTGGCGCCAGTGCCTTGCGTCAGCAGCGTGCCGCCCGAAGCCGAGCCGTTGGTCGAGCGGATCAGGATATGGCTGTCGTCGGCGCCCGTGCCGCTCGTCTTGATGTTGGCCCCGCCGGCCGTGACATTGCCGTCGGCGGTGATCTCGACGTCGTCGCCGGCGAAGATCCGGTTGGTCACATAGGCCTGGGTCGTGCCGGTGACGTAGACGCTGCGCACGGCGTCAACGGTGCTCATGAACACCTGCGGCGCGCTCAGCGTAAGATCGCGCGCCGAATTGCCGAGGGTCAGCGACGCCGACCCGTTGCTGGTGATCAGGATGTCGCCCGAGGCCGTGGTGGTGGCCGCGCCGACCGAGCTGTTGACGCTCGACGAGACCGTGACGCCGGTGGCGCCGGTGATCTGGGTCACGGTCGCGCCTGGGCCGCCGGCCGTTACCGTGGCCGCACCGCTTGTGGCGGTGATTTCGGAGGCGGTGATCGAGCCGCTGGTCGTGCTCACCAGGGCCGTCGCGCCGTACACCGTCTGGGCGCTTAGGGCGCCGCTGGTCGCGCTGAGCAGCACGTTGCCGGCCGCGTCGATCGAGGCGCTGGTCGCCGAGCTCACCGTGCTCATTCGGATCATGGCGTTCGACGCGGCGCGCAGTACCGCGGTCGGATCGGCGGCGTTGACGAAGTTAGCGTCGATCAGGCCCGTGCCGCCGGCGAATACGAACCCGCCGGCGCTCATTGTCGCGCCCGGCGAGACGATCACGCCCTGCGGCGAATAGAACCAGATGTTGCCGCCGGTGGCCGCGCCGACCTTGCCGGTGATCACCGCGCCGTTGTCGATGGCGATCTGGCTGGTGGTCTTGTTCAGCACGATGTCGCTGGCGGCGTTGAACAGGAAGTCCATCGTGTCGCCGCTGCTGACGTGCAGGCTGGACCAGTTGATCACCGTCCGGGACGCGTTCAACTGAATCTGAAGGGTGATGGCGTCGGGAAAGGTTATCAGCGGTTGCGAGCCGCCGGAGGAGACGGTGATGTTGCCGGCCCCTGGGATCCCCGGAAGGGTCCCGGCCAGACCTGGCTCGGCAAGCATGGCGGCGACGCCGCACAGGGCCGAGGCCGCCAGCAGTTTCTTCCGGCGCTGCGAGCGCGAGGCGTTGCGGGAAAGGATCGGGGACTGGGTCATGGAGAACGCTCCGGAGACTTCAGCAGGCTAGAAGAGGGCGGCGGACAGCGAGACCAGCACGCGCGAGGACGGTGCGTTGCCGAAGCCGAACGGGCTGTCGAAGGGCTTGGCCCAGGTCAGGTCGAGCGCCACCCGTGAGGTCAATTGGGCGCGCACGCCGACGCCAGCCGATGTCAGGTCCAGCTTGCCCGCGCCGACGCCCAGGTTGGTCAGTTCGGCCAGGTCGTAGAAGGCATAGGGGCGCCAAGCCGCTCGACCGCCGTTGAAGGGCAGGGGAACGGTGCTGAACTCCAGCGAAGCCGACAGGGCGCGATCGCCCGACGCCGACGACGGATCGTAGCCGCGTCCGATCGTCAGGTTGCCGATCCCGTACTCCTCGTACGACAGCAGCGGGTCGTCGGTGTGCTGCCAGACGACGTTCAGCTTGCCGATCACCGGCCCGGCCAGGCGGCCGCCGATCTCGCCCTCGGTCCGCATCACGGTGGCCTTGGGCTTGCCCAGGAAGCGCGAGGCCGAAAGGTCGCCATAGCGGCTGGCGCCCAGGCCGTTGCTGCCCTGGCGCACTTCGAACACGCCGGTCATGGCCACCGAATGGGCCGCCAGGCTGGCGGGAGCGTAGTGGCCGTCCAGCCGCAGGAAGAACACCCGCAGGTGATCCTCGGTCAGGATGGCCAGGCCGCCGCCGAACTCGACCTTCTGGTCGATCCAGTCGAGGCCGACGCCGATGTTGAGGTTGCGGTTGCGATGGCGGGTCAGCGGATAGGTCAGGCGCACGCTGCCGGCGAAGGAGTCGCCTTCGAGGTCCAGCGGCTTGAGAACGTCGCCCGGCTTGGTCCAGCCCCAGGCGCCCGACAGGTCCGCGGTCAGGCCGTCGGCGCCGATATAGAAGCGCTCGGCCACCTGGATCACCCGCTGCTCGTCGCTGGACAGCGTGCCGTAGCCGAGGATCGAGGTGCGTTCGCCCAGGGGCGTGAAGCCGTTGAGGTCCAGGCGCGCCAGGGTCAGGTCGCGGCCGACGGTCTTGGATCCGTAGTTCTGGGCGACCACCGAGCCGTCGACGGCGTCGCGGGCGATGGCGATCTCGAGGTCCAGGGCGCCGTCGCCGGCCGCCGAGGGCTTCAGCGCGGACTGGATGCGCACGCCCGGCACGTCGGAGGCCAGCAGCAGGTAGCGCTGGGCGACGTCGAGGTCGAACGGCGCCATGCCGCGCAGCTGGTTGAGGAACCGCACGACCTGCTTCTGCGCCGGGCCCGCGTCGCCGTGATAGTTCACCGCGCCGATCCGGGCCTCGATGACCCTCAGGGTCAGGCGGCCGTCGGCGATGCGCTGCTCGGGAATGACGACATTGGCCAGCACGCCGCGCCGCAGATACAGCGCCGCGACCCGGTCGCGGATGTCGCAGACTGCGCTGAGCGGCGCTTCACGGTCCAGGAACTCGGCATAGGTCGAGGCCAGGGCCTGGTCCGGCACGGCCAGGGCGCCGGAGGTTCCGCCCTGGAAGTCCACGCTCCTCAGCGTGACCTTGATGGGGCTGTCTCGGAAGGCGCAGGGGCCGGCCTCGACACCCTTGAACAGATCGCCGCGCGGGGCGGCGGCGATGGGGGCGGCGTTAGCCGGGTCGAGCTCCTGGCGTGAGGGCAGGGCGACCTGGGCGAACGCGGGAGCGGCGGCCAGCAGAGGCGCGCCTACGCACATGGCTGCGCCCGCGCCGACGAGGGCGCGCCGCATACGGAACAAAACTTTCAAGCCCCCAACCCTCCGGCCTGCGAGCGCGAGATCGCCCTCAACCTAAACATTACTATGATGCAAAACCGTGCAAGATAACACCGGTCAGCAAAGCCGAAGCGTCGTGATGGGTAAGGTCGCGGTCCGAACGTCCCGAAGCAAAGCGGTATAGGCGACGCCCCGGACGGCGTTGACCTTGGCGTCCGGCGCGGGCGGTGCTCGGATCGCTGTAACAGTCATTTCACACGAATCTCGCGGCGCAGCCGCTAGAAGGCGCATCCGTCGGAGCGAAGTTCGCTTGAGGATGCAGATGCTTAAACACCTTTTCGCCGCCGCTTCGCTGTCGCTGGTGATGTCGTCCACGGCCCTGGCGCAAGGCGCGCCGCCGCCGTCCGCCGCGCCGAAAGTTGAGGCGCCGCGCAAGGCCAGGAACGTCATCGTCTTCCTCGCCGACGCTGGCGGCGTGCCGTCGGTCAACGCCGCCAGCCTGCTCGGCTATGGCGAGCCCCTGAAGCTGCATATCCAGAAGTGGCCGAACCTGGGCCTCAGCGAGACCTCGCCGGTCGACCAGTTCGTTTCGGACTCGGCCAACGGCATGTCCTCGATCATGACCGGGGTGAAGACCCGCAACGGCGTGATCAGCCAGTCGCCCGCTGCGGTGCGCGGCAAGGTCGACGGCGCGCCGACCAAGACCTTGCTGGAATACGCCGAGGAGCGGGGCCTGCGGACCGGCGTCGTGACCTCCGAGCCGATCACCGACGCCACGCCGGGGGCGACCTACGCCCACTCGAACGACCGCGAGAAGTGGGGCGAGATCTTCCCGCAGGCCTTCTCGCCGCGCTTCGGCGACGGGGTCGACGTCATGTTCGGCGCCGGCCGCCGCAAGATCGGCGAGCAACTCGCCGCGCGCGGGACCGGCTTCGACCAACTGGCCAAGGCGCACGATCGGCCGATCTATGCACGGCTGGAGGATGCGGCCGCCGCCAACACCCGGCCCGTGGTCGTCGCCGACCAGATCGACGTCCGCGCGGCCGCCCTGCGCGCGCTCGACCTGCTGCAAGCCTCGCCCAAGGGCTACCTGCTGGTGATCGAGTGGGACGCCCACACCGACGATCCCCGCAAGGGCCTGCAGAACATCGTCGACCTGGATAAGCTGATCGCCGAGATCGAGGGCCGGGTCGACCTGAAGGACACCCTGCTGCTGTTCACCGCCGACCACTCGTTCGGCCTGCAGGTGGACGGCGGCCGCCGGGGCGAGCCGGTGCTGGAAGGCTACGACGCCTGGAAGGCGGCCGGGAAGGACGAGGAGATCGTCCGTCTCAAGAACGTCATGGTCAACCGCAGCCACACCGGCGAAGAGGTCGTGGCCCTGGCGACCGGCGCGGGCGCTGAGCGCGTGCGCGGCTATTTCCCCAACACCCACCTGTTCCAGATCATGATGGACGCCTGGGACTGGAAGCCGGACACGGCCAACTAGGACAGCGTCCAGCTCCGTCCGTCAGTCCTGACGGACACCTTGTGCAGGCGACCGACCGCCCTTGCGAAGGCGGCCGTGTCGCCGGCCTCGAACACGCCGTCGACCTGAAGGCGACCCAGCGATGGCGTTGCGATGCGCATGGGCGTGCGGCTGTAGCGGTTCATCTCGGCGACGGCCTCGGTCAGCGAGGCGCCGACGAAGCTGATACGGCCGTTGTTCCAGTCGTCGATCCGTGCGGCCTGGGCGACGAAGATCGGACCCGGCCGTCCCGACGGCGACAGGCGAACAGCCTGGCCGGGGGCTAGCCGGACCGCAGTCTTGGAACCGTCTTCGGCCGACCCGGCCGTCACGCCGCCCTCAAGCAGATCGACCTGGGTGAAACCGGCCTGGCGATAGACGTTAAAGCGGGTGCCGGTGACGCGGATGCGTCCGCCCTGGCTCAGTACGTCGAACGGGGCGCCGTCCCGGTGAGCCACGGCGAACAGGGCTTCCCCCGCCTCCAGGACGACTTCCCGCCGGTCGCCGCCGAACCGCGCAACCAGGCGCGTGGCGGTGTTGAGCGTGACCCGCGAACCGTCGGGCAGGGCGACCGTCCGCCGTTCGCCGACGGCGGTCTGGTAGGCGACCGGGCGCTGGTTCCAGAGCAGGACGCCGCCAATGGCGAAGCCTGCGGCGATCGCGCCGCCGGCGATCAGGCCGCGGCGGCTCAGCAGGCCGCTGCTGCTCCTGCGGTCGTCCAGATCGAAGTCGGCAGCGTCGAGCTGGCCCAGCGCATCCCAGACCTCGCCGACCTCATCTTGTCCGGCGCGTGGTGAAATGGGCTGGCCCTGCTCATCGCGCAGGCGATCGGCGACGAAGGCGTCGGCCTCGTCGTCGCGCGGCGGGCGGCGAAACGGGATTACAGCTCGAACCATCCACAATCCTTCAGCCTGTGCCGGCAGCGGGCGAGCGCGTCGGCCATCAGGCGCTGGGTCGTCCGCAGCGGCGTGCGCGTGCGGGCGGCGATTTCAACCAGGGTCAGCCCCTCGACGCGGTGCATCATCAGCACCAGGCGCTGATCGCGGGGCAGGGCGGCGATGGCGCGGCGCAGCAGGTCGGCGTTCTGCTGCCAGCGCACCTCGTCGAACGGCGAGGGGCCTTCGTGCGCCAGGTCCTCGGGCAGTTCGACATGCCGGTCGCCGCCCCGGCCCAGCCGTCGCCGGCGCAGGTCGCGCGCGACGCTGTCGGCGGTCTTGAACACGTAGGTGGCGTTGAAGTCAGGCGGCGGAACGCCCGCCGCCAGCCGCGTCAGACGCAGGTAGATGTCCTGCAATGCGTCCTCGACGTCGGTGGGCGCCAGAAAGCGGCCCAGGTACCTGCGCAGCCGCGCGTCGAACCGCTGCACCAGGTCGACCATGATCGCGTTGGTCGGTGCGGCTGGTTCGGGGGCTCTCATCGGTGGATCGACGCCGTCAAACATTCGCACTCGGTCACGCCTCTACTTCAAGAGACGCGGCGCTGTCGACATGCCGCCAAATGCGATGCGCGGATGTCATCAATTCATCGCAGGGCGCCCATAGAAGCCGCCCAGTCGCGGGGTTCATTCACGGATCGTCCCACATGGGCGGTGACGGTCGTCACGCTTTTCTTCGGTCCATGGGAGGCGCGGCTCTGTTCGTCGCGATCGCGCCGACCGGGGCCTGGGCTGGCGATCGCACCCCTGCCTTCAACGTGCCCGCCCAGCCGCTGTCGTCGGCCCTGCGCGAGCTGGCGCGCCAGGGCAGGGTGCAGGTCCTGTTTTCGGCCAGGGACATGGAGGGACGGCGTAGTCGCCCCGTCGCCGGACGCGTAGAGGTCTGGCGCGCGTTCGACATGGTCCTGGCCGACGCAGGCTTCGAGGCGCGCCGCATCGACGCCCGCACCTTCGTCGTCGCCGCCCAGGCGCCGCCGCCCCGCGCGGCCCTGGCGCTGGCGCCTCAGGTCTCGGCCACTGAGCTCGAGCCGCTGCTGGTGCTGAGCGCGCGTTCGGCCGGCGACGTCGTGGCCCGTCGCCTGGCGACGGATCTGGCCGAGGCTGCTCCGCTGCGTCGCCTCACCCGGGACGACATGGAGCGCGGCGCGGCCCAGAACCTGTCCGAAGCCCTCGGCGACCTGCCGGGCATGACGGTCATCAACACCGGCCGGTCCTTTATCGGCGGCATCGACTCGGCTTCGCGAGGCGAGGGGCTCTACGCGGGCTACCGCGGCCTCAACGCCGAATACAATCTCACCATGATCAACGGCGTCTCCGTGGCCCAGGGCCTGCCGTACTCGCGCGGCGTGCAACTGAACCTGCTGCCGCCGGACGCCTTCCAGGCGGTGGTGGCGCACAAGACCGGGCGGGCGGACCTGGACGGCGACTTCATCGGCGCGGCGCTCGACTTCCAGACCCCCGGACCGGGCGACCGCTCGCGCTCGCCGCAGACGGTCGCCACCCTGGGCGGACGGGTCGAGACGCGGGCCCGAGACTACGGCGCCAGGGGCCTGGGCGGGCAGGTGCAGGTGGAACACAGCCGCCGTTTCGGCGCCGAAGGGCAGGTAGGGCTCTATGTCGCCGCCGCCTACGAGGATCGCGGTTTCCTGAACTCCGAACTGGCCGGGGTGATGGCGGCGCAGAATGACCGGGGCTGGGCTTACGGCGTTTCCGGCTCGGCGGCGGGCGGTCCGGTCGATCCCAGCCGGCCGCAGGACAACCTGGTGCAGACCAGCCTCAATGTCGGGGTGTCCAGCGGCGGCAGCCGCCTGCAGAACTACGTGCTGGCGATGGACTGGAGCATGCGTCCGGGCCTGGACGTGCGGCTGAACGCCACCCATGCGCGCGCCGATACCGAGCAGAACTCGACCTTCAGCCAGGTGGTCAGCGGCGCCCAGGCCTGGCTCGACGACGGGACCGGGGTCTTCCGGTTGTCGGTTCAGGACCTGTCGACGCGCGTCTGGTACGAGACCAATCCCGACAGCGTGTCCCTGTCGACGGCGAGTCTGGCCGCCGACCTCGTCTCCGGTCGCTGGCGGCTGTCGCCCTACCTTTTCGCCAGCCACGGCGAGAGCGCGCGGCCGGATCACCTGGAGGCCTCGGCCTGGATCAACCAGAACGACGGCTACAACACCGGCCAGCTGCCGCGCGCCTTCGGCGGGGTGACGGTGACCTATCGTGACGGCCTGCCGGTTCCGCAGTGGCCACGGAGCGTTCTCGACGACCTAAACGGCGCCGGGCGCGTTCTGCTGGCCCGGCGCGCCGGCCAGCGGACCGAGCAGTTCAGCGACCAGACGCGGTATGGTGCCGGCCTTGGCCTGACCTTCACGCCGTCGGCCGGTGCGTGGCGCAGCTTCCGCGCGGGGGCCAAGATCAGCCGCAGCGATCGAAGCCTCACCGACCGCAACTGGACCAACGCCTTCTTCGCCGACATCTACCGGCAGGCGGGGCTGACCTGGGAGGCGCTGGGCATCGCCAACGGGACCTACGCACAGGTCTTTCCCGGGCTCTACGACTGGTCGATCCCGCGGATCGATCACGATCGGCTTGCGGCCTATTTCCAGGCCAAGCGCACGGCCGAAAGCTTCGACAGCTGCGGGGCGCTCTACGTCAACAACCTCAACTGCAACAGCCAGTCGGGCAGCGAGACGGTGGGCGCGCTCTACGCCATGGCGACCTACGCGTCGGGCGCCTGGGAGGCCCAGTTCGGCCTGCGTCACGAGCATGCCCTGATCCGCAACCGGTTCTGGGTGACGCCGGATGCGAGCGGTGGCGAGACGGCGGGGGACTGGGGGCGCAGCCGCAGCCGCTACGACAAGCTGCTGCCCAGCGTGAACCTGTCCTATCGGCCCGACGATCGCAGCATCTGGAGGGCCTCGGCCTGGCGAGCCTACAGCCGCCCGGCCTTCATGCAGCTGGCGGGCGGTCAGCGCACCGCGACCGTCGATGGCGTGACGACGGTGACGCGGGGCAATCCCGACCTGAAGAGCGCCGACGCCTGGAACCTCGACCTGTCGCACCAGCGCTGGCTGTCGGGCGGCGGGGTGCTGGGCGTCTCGGCCTACGCCAAGCGCATCGACCACTACCTGTTCGAAAGCGGCTCCAGCCTGGACCTGGGGGCGGTTCCCGAGGACGGCGCTGTCCGGGTGGTCATGCCGCGCAACGGCGGGCGCGGTCGCACGCGAGGCCTGGAGGTCGAGTGGTATCAGCCCCTGGGCGATCCGCTGGGGCTGGGCGGCCGGGCCAGCCTCGACATGAACGCCAGCCGCCAGTGGACCCGCGTCGATCTCGGCCCGAGCCTGGGTCGCGCCCAGCCGATGCTGAGCGCGCCTGAATGGCTGGGCAACGCCGAACTGGCCTACAGTCGGGGCCGGGCCTCGCTCTATCTGAGCCTGAACTATACGGGCGCCTATCTGTCGGCCTACGACATCCTCGGCGCGCAGGGCGACTGGGATAACCAGTGGGTTCGGCCCGTGACGCGCCTGGACGCACGGTTCCGCTGGCGGGTCGACGAGCGCACGCGGCTGGATCTGATCGCGACCAACCTGACGGGCGCCTACAGCTACTGGGCCCACGTGGGGCGCGACACCACCGCGCTTTCGGACGTGGTGGATTCCGGGCGGCGGGTCGTCGTCAGCCTGCGCAGCGTGTTCTAGGCCCGGTTCGCGAGGGGATGGCGAACCGGGCCCAGGCCGAGGCTTAGAAGTCGTACTTCAGCGTCAGCAGGGTGGTGCGGCCGGAATTGACCACGTCGGAGATGGCCAGGCTGTTCTGGCCGACATGGGCCCAGTAGCTGTAGTTCTTGAACAGGTTGGAGACCGACAGGTCGAGCACCACGCCGTTGCCGAAGTCATAGCCGGCGTGCAGGTCGGTGCGGCGGGTCGGACGGGTCCAGTAGTCGAGGCCGGCCACGCGGTTGTAGGCCATGACCGTCTCGCCCGCGTAGTTCCAGTTCAGGTCGACCGTCAGGTTCCCGAGCACGTAGTTGACCTTCAGGTTGGCCAGTTCTTCCGGCGCGTTCTGCATGCGCTTTTTCTCGCCGCCGCCGATGTCGACCTGCGTCCACTGGCGGGTGTAGTTGGCGCCGGCGCCGAAGCCCGACAGCCAGCCCGGCAGCATGTCGAACTTCTGGTAGAGCTGGATCTCGACGCCCTTGACGTAGCCCTCGCCGCCGTTGGTCGGCGAGACGATGGTCACGCGGTCGAAGGTCTCGCCGTTGTACTGCGTGCCGCCCGACGACTGGCCGCCGTTCACGGTGGTGGAGCCGTTGTCGTACATGTAGTCCGACAGGCGCTTGTAGTAGACGCCGACCATGGCGTATCCGCCGGCGCTGTTGCGCCACTCGCCCGAGGCGTCGAAGTTCCAGGACTTCAGCGTCTTCAGGCCCGGGTTGCCGCGGGTGACGGTAATCGAGTTGTCGCCGCGCGTGGTCGTCTCCGACCCGCCCAACTGCACTAGGGCCGGTCGCATGTAGGCGCGGGTGATCGAGGCGCGGTAGACCGCGTCGTCGGTCGGGCGGTAGTTGGCGAACAGGCTGGGCAGCCACTCGTTGTACTTGGTCGAGTTGGTCTCGAAGCGGCGCGCCTGGGGGTCGTTGTTCCAGTAGGTGTTCTCGATGTTGGTGTGCTCGTAGCGCAGGCCCGGGATGACCTCGAGCGCGCCCATGTCCCACTTGCCGGTGACATAGGCGGCAGCGACGTTCTCGTCGCCCTTCAGCGTGTTGCAGTTCAGGTAGCAGAGGTCGGCCGCAGCTGCGGTGGCGTCGAAGTACTGGCGGAACAGCGAGACCAGGCGGTCGTGGTTCACCTTCGGCGCGCGGATGTCGTAGAGGCCCGGATAGACGGAGTCGAAGTAGCCGGAGATCAGGCCAAGCTCGTTCCACGTCACGCCCGGCTTGCCCAGCAGGTTGGCGAAGTGGTCGTTGGTCCAGTCGTGGCTGGTGACCCGGCGGTGGCTCTGCACGTACTTCACGCCGGTCTTGATGTAGGACAGAGCGCCGCCGTCGAAGTCGCGCTGCGCGTCGAAGCGGCCGCCGAACTTCTGCTGGTTCGAGAACTGCTCGGTCAGCTGGCCCGCCCGGCGCGCCAGCAGCGCGGTCCCCGAGTTGTTGATCAGGTCGCGCTGGGCCTGGGTCAGGAGCGGCATCGGATAGCCGTCCTTGTTGTAGCCGATGAACAGGCCGCTGTAGGGCGTCAGGAAGCCGGTGTTGAAGCGGTCGGACTGGTTGTTGCGGACCGAGGCCTCGATGTGGTCGGGGCGGTCGTTGCCGCCTTCCGAGTAGAACACCGACGGCGACAGGGTCCAGGCGCCGTGGCGCTTGACGCCGCCCAGGGTCACGGTGCTGAGGTCCGCGTCCTCGGGGTTGGTCGTGTACCACATGCGAACCGACGAGTTGGTCAGGTTCAGGTCGTAGAGGCCGGTCGCGGCGTTGAAGACCCGGGCGCGGTTCTGGACGAACTGGTTCAGGGTCGAGTTCTGCTCGGTTTCGGCGAAGGCGTACGAGCCGCGCAGATAGAGGTCCAGGCTGTCGTCCGGACGCCAGTCCAGCGAGAAGTTGCCGCCGTAGCGCCGGGTGTGGCCGGTGGAGACGCCGACGTTCAGGCCGGTCAGGGCCAGGTTGGCCTCCTTGTCCATGCCGGCCGGATTGACGCCCTCGCCTGAGTCCGTGGCCGAATGCAGATAGGCCCAGCCGCCGTCGTTCTGGGCGTTCATCAGGGCCGCGACCATCGAGTTGGCGAAGGTGCGCTTGTCGTAGAAGGCGCTGACATAGACCCCGAACTGGTCGTTCCGGCCGAAGCGACGGGCGATCTCGCCGCTGGCGCCGCCGCCCAGGCCGTCCTCGTCATAGGTGCGCGCGCGGCTCTCGACGCGGCCGGCGATCGACAGCGAGGCGTAGCCGTCGCGGAAGCTGAAGGCCGAGGGGGTGATGAAGTCGATGGTGCCGCCGATGGCGTCGCCGTCCATGTCGGCGGTCGAGTTCTTGTTGACCACGATGGTCTTCAGGCCCGACGGCGGCAGCAGCGACAGCTGCACCTGGCGCGAGTATGGCATGCCCTGGGCGACGTTGACGCCGTTGATCAGAGCCAGGGTGAACTCCGAGTTCATGCCGCGCACGCCGACGAACATGCCTTCGCCGCGTGAGGCGCCGTCGACGCCGCCGAAGAACGAGTTGCCGGTGTTCTGCACGCTGATGCCGGGCAGCAGGGCCAGGGCTTCGGCGACGTTGTGGACGGCGGTGTGCTCAAGGTCGTCGGCCGACATCACGCTGACGGCGTTGTCGCTGGCCATCTGGGTGCGCATGGCGTCGTTGCGGGTGGCGACCACCGTCACGGCGGCGACTTCGGCGGAGTCAGGGGCGGAGGCCGGCGCGTCCTCCGCGAAGGCCTGGCCCGCGCCGAGCAGCGAGAGCGCCATCGAGGACGCGAGAAGCTTGGTTTTGAACGATAGCGTTTTCATCGACCGCAGGCCCTGAACCGGAGCAGAGACGCTCCCAAGCTCAAGGGACGCGGCCAATCGGCGGGCGCGCCGGAATTTTATGAATACTTCACAGTCGGCCGGTCGGAGCGTCGGCGGCGGCCCCGTTCAGGAGCGCTTGGCGCCGATCTCGTCGAGATAGTTGTAGATCGTGAACTTGGTGACCCCCAGGCGCGCGGCGACGCGTTCGACCGAGCCGCGGATCACGAACAGGCCGCGCTCGTGCATGATCGCGACGGCCGCCTTCTTCTCGGTTTTCGACATGCGGTCGACCGGCGCGCCGGCGGCTTCGAGCGCCGAGACGATGATCTCCTCGATCAGGTCCTCGATATTGCCTTCCGATCGGGGGGCGGGCAGGGGCGGCAGGACGCTGGGAATAAGGGCGGCCTGCACCTCGCGCTGGATGCGCTCGATCGCGCCCATGTCGACGTTCAGGCAAAGGGCGGCGGCGGGAACGCCCTCTTCGTCGAACAGCACCACCGACGACGAGCGCAGGGCGCGCCCATCACCTGTCCGGGACGTATAGTTGGAGACCACGCGCACCTCGTTGGGGTGGGCAGCGGCCTTGCTGGCGACCAGGGTGTCGAACGCCTTGTCCTCGGCGGGCCCGGAGATGATCGCCGAACCCACGCTGCGGCCGCTGACGTGGCCGTTGACGATCTCGATGATCGAGGATTCCGGCTCGCGCAGGTTATGGACCACCACCTCGGTGTGTTGGTTCACGGCGCATTCCAGCGCCTTGGCCACGCCCTGGAGCACGCCCAGCAGGGCCTTTTCGTCTTGCACGGCGGTCTGGTCTTTCATGCGGGCCGGTGAACCGGGAACTAGGCGACGTCATTCAACAGAGCGTTGATATTCCGGCCTTGTCCTGTGCGCAACACGATCGCCGTTCGGCTTCGATACGTGATCCGGCGCCTGCCGTTTGATCAGCAATGGCCTGGAATGCATGCGAAAATTCGCACGCCTCAACACGTAGTCGATGTTTTCAACAAAATGTTGAAGGTGTCTTCGTTCTGTTGCAAAGCTGTTGGCGAACATGGGTCTTGGGTCGGCGGGGGACGCCGCGCCCGGCGAATTGGGGACTGCGATGCGCAACGGTTTGAAGGCTTTCTTGCTGGCGGGTTCGGGCGGGGCGTGCCTGCTGGCCGGTACCCTGGCCCACGCCCAGGACGCGGCCGACGACACGACGATCGGAGAGATCGTGGTGACGGCGCAGAAGAAGTCCGAGCGCCTGCTGGACGTGCCGGTCTCGGTGGCGGCGGTCACCGGCGATAGTCTGTCTCGGCAGAACCTCGTGCAGGTCCGCGACTTCTACAACCGCGTGCCGGGCGTCTCGCTGAGCGGCGGCGGCACTGAGCAGCGCGCCAACGGCGTGGCCATCCGCGGCGTCACCACCGGCGGCGGCACGGCGGCCACCGTGGCCTTCGCCCTCGACGACGTGCCGCTGACCTCGGGCGCGGCCTCGGCCCAGTCGCCGCTGATCGACATCGATCCGTCCGACCTGCAACGCGTCGAGATCCTGCGCGGTCCGCAGGGCACGCTGTACGGCGCCTCCAGCCTGGGCGGCCTGGTGAAATACGTGACGGTCAGCCCCGACACCGAACGGTTCAGCGGCCGCATCGAGGCCGGTGCCAACACCGTTTCCGGCGGTGGCGAGGGCTGGTCGGTGCGCGGTTCGGTCAACCTGCCGATCGTCAGCGAGAAGCTGGCCCTGCGGGTCAGCGGCTTCACCCGCCACGATCCGCCGTATCTCGACAACATCAACGCCAAGGCCGCGGGCGAGGACATCAATGACAACCGCGTCGAGGGCGGCCGCGCCGCGCTGCTGTTCAAGCCGATCGACGCCCTGACCATCGACCTGTCGGTGCTGCGCCAGGAAGCCAAGTTCATCGGCAGCCCACAGATCCGGATCTGCCCGTCGTGCGGCACGGGCGCCTTCACCGGCGGCGTCGACTTCACGCCCTATTTCGGCGACATGACGCTGAACATCGCGCCGACCAAGCGCGACGTAGACGTGACCCTCTACCAAGGCCGCGCCACCTACGATGTAGGCTTCGCCGACCTGACCTCGGTCAGCGCGTACAACCGCATCAAGTCGGCCTCGGACCTCGACCAGACCAACACCTTCGGCTTCCTGCTTTCGGCGTTCTCGGCGCCGACGGGGTCCAGCGTCTCGCTGATCAACGCCGACCAGACCAAGAAATTCAGCCAGGAGATCCGCCTGGCCTCGAAGTCGGACGGTCCGCTCGAATGGCTGGTCGGCGGCTTCTACACCCACGAGAAGATCTCCGTGGACCAGACGCTGGTCGTCCGCCCGACGACGGGATCGGACACGACCGCCTACGCCTCGGTGGGGCCGGCCAAGTTCGAGGAGAAGGCGGCGTTCGCCGACATCACCTACCACTTCACCCCGGCCTTCGACGTGCAGGCCGGCGTGCGATACTCGTCGAACGACCAGAGCAGCGCCTCGACCACGACCATCGCCCCGCAGGCCGTCCGCTTCTTCGGCCCGACCTCGTCGGAGCCGCAGGCCAAGTCGTCGGACGACGCGGTCACCTGGCTGCTGACGCCGCGCTACAAGATCTCGCCCGACACCATGGCCTATCTGCGCATCGCCACCGGCTATCGCCCGGGCGGCCCCAACGGCGCTGGCATTGCAGGCATTCCGCTGTCGTTCCAGTCCGACAGCGTGGTCAGCTACGAAGCCGGCCTGAAGGGCGTCATCCGGGCGGCGCGCTTCACCTACGAGGCGGCGCTGTTCCGGGTCGACTGGGACGACATCCAGCTTCTGACCACCGACGTGGCCTCGCAGTTCACCTACTACACCAACGGCTCGACCGCCCGCAGCCAGGGCCTGGAACTGTCGGGCCGTTGGGCGCCGATCGGCGGCCTGTCGTTCGACGGGGCCCTGACCCTGCTGGACGCCAAGCTGTCGGACAACCTGAGGGCGCCGGCCGGCGCCTCGCCGATCTATGGCGATAAGGGCGACCGCCTGCCGGGCTCGGCCAAGGTCTCGGCCAGCCTGTCGAGCGACTATGACTGGTCGATCGGCCACGGCTTCTCGGCCACCGTCGGCGCCAGCGTGGCCTATGTCGGCGAGCGCTACGGCGACTTCGCCAACATCCTGCCGACGACGACGGGCAACACCGCCTATGGCTCGCGCATCAAGCTGCCGTCATACACCACGTTCGATGTGCGCGGGGGGATCTACAACGCCGACTGGCGCTTCACCGCCTACATCAAGAACCTGGGCGACGAGCGTGGCGTCGTGGAGGCCACCACCCGTGGCGGAACCAGCGCGCCGCAAGCCATCTTCCTGCAGCCGCGCACCGCGGGCGTCTCGCTGAGCCGCAGCTTCTAGGCATGCGGTTCTTCGACGAAGCCGCCGTCCTGCAGGGCCTCGATCTCGATGGCTGTCGGACGGCGGTGCGCGAGGCGATGGTGGCCCTGTCGGCGGGCCAGACCCGGCAACTGCCCCGCTCGATCATTCCGATCGGGGCGGGGCGGCTGTTCGGCCAGATGCCGGGCGCGCTGCTCAACGGCGGCTATTTCGGCGCCAAGCTGATCAGCGTGTTCGCCGAGCCCGACCGTCCGGGGCGCAGCGCCCACCAGGGCGTGGTGGTGCTGTTCGATGCGGACAGCGGCCAGGCCGTCTGCGTCGCAGACGCCGGCGCCATCACCCAGATCCGCACCGCGGCGGGCACGGCGGCGGCGACCGACGCCCTGGCTGTTCCTGACGCCGAGCGCCTGACTTTGATGGGCCATGGCCACCAGGCCAGCGCCCATATCGAGGCCCTGGCCCGGGTGCGGAGGTTGCGGGAAGTTCGGGTGTGGGGGCGCTCGCTCGACCGCGCCCGGGTCTTCTGCGAACAGATGTCGGAGGTCACGGGCCTGTCCGTGGTCGCCGTCGAGGACGCTCGCGAGGCCGTCGCCGACGCCCAGATCCTCTGCACCGTCACCGGCGCGGTCGAGCCGGTGCTGATGGCCGAATGGCTGACGCCGGGGACCCACGTGAACCTGGTCGGCGCCAGCGTCGCCTCGGCCGCCGAGGCCGAAGCCGCCGTGGTGTCGGTCGGGCGCTACTTCGTCGAGAGCCGCGATTCGGCGCGAAACGGGGCAGGGGAGTTCCTGCGCGCCATCGCCGCCGGCCTCGTCTCCGAGGACTGCATCCAGGCCGAGATCGGCGAGGTCTTCACCGATCCGGCAGCGGGGCGGCGGTCGCCGTCGGACATTACCGTGTACAAGTCGATCGGTCACGCCGTGCAGGATCTGGCGGCGGCGGCTTATCTCTACGAGCAGGTGAAATGACCCTGAGAACCCGTCTGCTGGCCGGGCTGGCCGCCGCCCTCATCCTGGCGCCCGCCGGCGCGAGCCTGGCCCAGCCCGCGCCGTCGCTCGACGTGCGGCTGACGCCCAGCCGCATGGACGAGGCCAAGGGCGCCGGCAGCCTGGCGGTGGAGCTGAGGCTCTCCGATCTCTCGGTCCAGGCAGGGGCGCCGCTGCTGACCCTGCCGCTGGTGATCGCCAATACGGCGACGGTCGCCGACACCCTGAGCGGCCTTTCGGCGACCGACGCCGACGGTGACGTCTCCCTTACGGTCAGGGACGATCCCGCCAAGGGCATGGTCTGGTCGCGACACTGGCTGGCCGGCCGCGCCACGCGCGGTCCCGTCGTGGTCCGCTACATCGCGCCCGTCGATAACACCCCGCCCACGCGCGGCTCGGGTCCGCCCTACGCCCTGCGCACCGAAGGCGGCGGCGTCTCGGGCGTGGGCAACACTTTCATCCTGCTGCCGGAAGACCAGGTCGCGCGCCGCATCCGCCTCAGCTGGGACCTCAGCGCTCTGCCCAAGGGCTCGACTGCGACCTCCAGCTTCGGCGAGGGCGACGTCGCCCTGCCGGACGGTCCCGCCGGCCAACTGGCCTCGACCGTGTTCATGGCCGGGCCGATGAAGCGCGAGCCGGCGGCCGTGTCCGAGACCGGCTTCTCGGCCGCCTGGATGGGGACGCCGCCGTTCGATCCGGCGCCGCTGATGGCCTGGACCAACCGACTGCACGGCTGGATGAGCGGCTTCTTCCACGACAAGGCCGTCCCGCCGTACCGCGTCTTCCTGCGCTACAACCCGATCAACGCAGGCGGCGGCACGGCCCTGACCCGCTCGTTCCTGACCACCTACGGCGCCGACACCAAGGGCGACAGCCTCAAGGGCACGTTGTCGCACGAGATGGTCCATACCTGGACCGACTCCGACGCCGGCCAATGGTACGGCGAGGGGATCGCCGTCCATTACCAGGGCCTGCTGCCGTTCCGGGCCGGCCTGCTGTCGGCCGATGAGTTCCTGGAAGACCTCAACGACACCGCCCGGCGCTACTACGCCAATCCGCTGAACGGCACGCCCGATCACGAGATCATGCCGCGCTTCTGGGAGGACAGCCGCATCCGCGTGCTGCCGTATGATCGGGGCGGGCTCTATTTCGCGGTGCTGGACGGCAAGATCCGTCGCGCCAGCGGCGGCAAGCGCTCGGTCGACGACCTGGTGCTGGAGATGAACCGTCGCTTCGCCGCCGGCGAGAAGGCCGATGACGCCGCCTGGATCGCGCTGGTGACGGGCGAGCTGGGCGAGGGCGGCCGCAAGCTGCACGAGACCATGCTGGCCGGGGGGCTGATGCTGCCGCAGGACGACGACTTCGGCCCCTGCTTCACCCGCACCACGGCCAAGGTGCGCCGGTTCGAACTGGGCTTCGAGCCTAAGTCGCTGGTGGGTACGACCAAGACGATCCGGGGGCTGATCCCTGGCTCGGAAGCGGCCAAGGCCGGGCTCCGGGACGGCGACGTCGTCACCTATGCGGTGGCCCTGGACGGCGTGCAGGGCGATCCGGCTGCGACCCTGACCTTGAAGGTCACGCGCGACGGCAAGACCTTCCCGCTGACCTACCTGCCGCGCGGCGATCAGGCGGAGGTCTATCAATGGGCCCGCAAGCCCGGGACCGAGGGGATGAAATGCGCCTACTGATGACCGCGCTGCTGGCCGCTTCTGTCGCCGGCTCGGCCTCCGCCCAGGCGCCGGCCACCGTCAAGGACGGTTTCTCGCTGGCGGTGACCGGCGACCTGATCGGGCCCGAGCATCCGATCACCGGTCTTGGCGATCCCGGCACGCTGCGGATCCAGAAGCTTCTGGCCGGCGCCGATGCAGCCTTCGGCAACCAGGAAGGCGCGATCTTCGACTTCGACAAGTTCCCCGGCTGGCCGGCGGCGCAGAACGGCGGCGGCACGCCGGTCAACGACGCGGCGGTGGCCTTCGACCTGAAGGCCATGGGTTTCAAGCTCATGTCGATGGCCAACAACCACGCCACGGACTTCGGTGTGGAGGGCATGGCTCTGACCCAGAACGCGCTCGACGCGGCCGGCGTCGTCCATGCCGGCACGGGCGACAGCCTGAGCGCGGCCCGCAAGCCCGCCTACGCCAAGACCCCGCGCGGCACGGTGGCGCTGGTGTCGTTCGCCGGCAGCTACACCGATATCTCCCTGGCCGCCGACGCCAATCCGGCCCGCGGCTTCCGCGCCCGTCCGGGCCTGGCCCCGCTGCGCTCGCGCGAGTTGCAGCGCGTCACGCCCGAGCAGATGCGGACCCTGCGCGAGATCGCCGCCCGCTCAGCGACGCCCGACGCGACCAAGAACCCCGAGGTGTTCACCGCCGCCAAGAGCGGCGACGAACTGACCATCGGCCGCACGACCTTCCGCGTCGACGAGCGTCCGGGCCTCAGCTACGACCTTGACGCTGGCGACCGGGCCGCCGCCCTGGCCAGCGTCAGGGAGGCGCGGGGCAAGGCCGACCTGGTGCTGTTCTCGATCCACGCTCATGAGACGGCCTCGTCCGATCCGGAGGACATCCGGCCGGCCGACTACATGGCGCCGCTGTTCCATGAGCTGATCGACGCCGGCGCCGACGCGGTGGTGCGCCACGGCCCGCACGCCCTGCTGGGCGTCGAGATCTACAAGGGGCGGCCGATCTTCTACGGCATGGGCAGCCTGATGTTCCAGGTCGGCGACAAGAACCGCCAGTTCCGGGGCTTCACCCTGCCGGCCGAATGGTACGACGGCGCCGTGGCGGTCAGCGAGTATCGCAACGGCTGTGTCGCCGTGATCCGCATCCACCCCTTCATCCAGAACCTCGAGGACGAGCGCCTGCAAGGCACGCCCAAATCGCCGTCGCACGAGGACGCCCAGAGGATCCTCAAGCGGATACAGGCGGCTTCGGTCCAGTTCGGCACCCGTATCGAGATCGAGGGCGACGTCGGCGTGATCCGCCTGCCGGCGGAGCGCTGAGGTGAGGCTGGCGCGACGGCAGGCCCTGGCTGGTCTGGGCGCGCTGGCGTTGGGGCCGAAAGCCCTGGCGCGCGAGGTCCCGGTTCCGGATCTCGCCCTCTACCAGGCGATCCGCGACGAGGGCCTCGGGCGCGGCCAGGCCATGACCTTCGCCACGAGCCTGGCCGACGAGGTCGGCGCCCGGCTGATGGGGTCGCCCAACATGCGCCGGGCCTATGACTGGGCGCTGGCGCGGATGCGGGCGCTGGGACTTAACGACCCCCGGCTCGAGCCGATCGGCCCGTTCGGTCTCTCCTGGCGCCAGACCCTGGCCTGGGCGCGCATGACCGCGCCCGACGTCGTCCAGTTCGCCGCCGTGGCCAGCCCCTGGTCGGTGGCGACCAGGGGCGCGGTCGCCGGTCAGGCGGTCGCCGTGCGTCTGGACAGCGACGAAGACCTCGAACGCGCGAAGGGAAGGCTCGCCGGCCGGATCGTGCTGCTGGGGCCGCCGAGGAGCGTCGCCGCCGAAGCGCCGGCCGTCGTCCGCTACAGCGACGAGCAGGTCGTGAAGGGCGAAGCTGCGCAGGCCGTCCGCGCCTACTATCGCACCGTCGCCGAGCGACGGGCGCGTCAGGGGCGGGAAGGGCTTTTCAAGGCTCGCCGCAACGCCTTCCTGGCGGCGCAGGGCGTGCGGGCGGTGCTGATCGACGGCGGCGGCGCCGAGCCGGGCGCCATGGTCGTCGACGGCTCCGAACTTGGCGGCCGTCCGTGGCTGGCGGCCGAGCGACCGTCCTTTCCCGCGCTCTATGTCGATGGCGCGTCCTATGCCCGCTGCTGGCGTCTGGTGCAGGCCGGCGCGGCGCCGCGCCTGGAACTGGAGATCGCCACCGAGGAGGGCGATCCCGCCGAGCCCGGCTACAACGTCGTGGCCGAGCTGCCGGGGCAGGATCCGGCCCTGAAGGCCCAGGTGGTGCTGGCGGGCGCGCATCTCGACAGCTGGGCGGCGGGCGCGGGCGCCGCCGACAACGGCGCGGGCGTGGCCGCGACCCTGGAGGCGATCCGCATCCTGCGCGCGGTCGGGGCTAAGCCTCGCCGCACCATCCGCGTCGTGCTCTACGGCGGCGAGGAGCAGGGGCTCTACGGCTCCGAAGCCTATGCGAAACAGCGCCTGGGCTGGATCCCGCGCTCCACCGCGCCCGAGCAGATGGCCCTGGCGGTCGAGGGGCGGCGGACCAAGGTGGAGCCGCTGCGCAAGGGGGCGGAGTACGAGGACTTCAGCGTCGCCTTCAACCTGGATGGCGGTTCGGGCCGCATCCGGGGCGTGTTCACCGGCGGCGACCCTGCGCTGGCCGAGCTCTACCGCGCCTGGATCGCGCCGCTGAAGGATCTGGGCGTGCTGGCGGTCTATGACGGGCCGCACTGGCCCGCCGACCAGTCGACCTTCACCGAGATCGGCCTGCCGGGGATCTCGTTCCTGCAGGATCCGCTCGACTATGACAGTCGGGCGCACCACACGAGCCTCGACACGCTGGAGCGGCTGTCGCCGGCCGACCTGGCCCAGGCCGCGACCGTGCTGGCGATCTTCCTGATCAACAGCGCCAATAGCGACGCGCGGGCGCCGCGTCCCGCGCCTACCTAGCCCTGCCCGTCGATCCAGGTCCGGATGACGTTGCGCTGGTCGTCCAGCAGGACGAGGTCGGCGGCCATGCCGGGGGCGATGGTTCCGCGCTGGGCGGAAAGGCCC
>NZ_PJRS01000028.1 GCF_002858925.1 Caulobacter zeae | reverse complement strand
TCGCCTGGATGTAGGCACGCACCTTCGGCGTCGTCGTCGCATTGCCATGCAGCTTCACGAGCATCGCTGTTCCTCCAGCCAGGCCAAACCGGAGGCTACACCCAAACCATCCCGCCAAGCTCTCGGGACACAACACCTTCGCGGGGAAACTCGGTGAGAAGCGACCAGAACGACCGAATGTCGATCCGCTCTAGCGACCCGGCTGCCGGACGGTTTCGCCAGTTTCCGCCTGTCCGGCGCCTGACATCGCCTTCGAACGGTGCTACAGGCCCGCGCCATGAAAGCCGCCGTCGTCGTCTTCCCGGGTTCCAACTGCGATCGTGACTGCAAGGTCGCCGTCGAACGCTCCACCGGCGCTCGCGTCGAGATGGTCTGGCACCAGGAGACGGCCCTGCCGGACGACCTGGACCTGATCGTCCTGCCCGGCGGCTTCTCCTACGGCGACTACCTGCGCTGCGGCGCCATGGCCGCCCAGAGCCCGGTAATGCGCGAGGTGGTCTCGGCCGCCAATAAGGGTGTCGCCGTCGTTGGCATCTGCAACGGCTTCCAGGTGCTGACGGAAGTCGGCCTGCTGCCCGGCGCCCTGCTGCGCAACGCCAAGCTGAAATACATCTGCAAGCCGGTCGAGCTCGACATCGTCAACAGCCAGACCCGCTTCACCGCCGCCTTCGGCGAGCAGCGCGACGCGGTCATGACCGTCGGCAACGGCGAGGGCAACTTCTTCGCCGACGAAGAGACGTTGAACCGCATCGAGGGCGAAGGCCAGGTCGTGTTCCGCTACAAGGACAATCCCAACGGCTCGGCCCGCGACATCGCCGGCATCGTCAACGCCGGCGGCAACGTCCTGGGCCTGATGCCCCACCCCGACCGCTCGTTCGACGCCGACCTCGGCTCGGAAGACGGCGCGATCCTGTTCCGCAGCGTCTTCCAGAGCGCCTGAGGCTTAGCCCGCGAAAAGGGCCGGCGGAGCGACGCCGACCCTTCCTCCGATGGAGCGCTGCTAACGCTCGCCCAGAGCATTTTCCGACGAAGTGGGTACCGGTTCGTCGTCAGAAAATGCGCTGAAGCTTCAGATCAGCGGTCGCGATCGCGCTCCGGCTGATTTTCCTGACCGCCCGGGTTGCGGCCTTGCTCGTTCTGGCGCTGCTGCTGTTGCTGGCCCGGCGCCTGGCGCTGCGGGTTCTGCTGTTGCTGCTGCGGATTGCGGGTTTGCTCGCCCATGGGCCTTACTCCTGTTCGTTCCGCGCGCTGCGATGCGCACGGATGAAGAACGGGCGCGAGAGTCCCGCCGTTCCTTCGGCGCAGCTGCCTTAGTTCCTGCTTAGCTTCTGTTTTCGCGAGAGTTTTCCCGCCAGGCGTCAGAGCGCCGGACGGATGTCGGCATGGGCGAAGTCGTCGCCCTTGAAGAGCAGCGGCGCGTCGAGAGACCTTGCCAAGGCGTAGGAGAAGCTGTCGCCATAGTTCAGACGGGCCAGGTGACGGCCCTTGCCGAAATGCAACCTGGCCGCTCCCGCGAGCAAGGCCTGTTCGGCAGTTACAGGCACGATGACAACGCCCAACATTCCCAGATCATCGCGCACCACATCCCCCATGACGTCATTGATCTCGATCTTCTTTGTGTAGACCTCTACGAGTTCCACGAATGACGCCGCTGAAAGCTTGGGCTCGGCGATCGCCATGATCGCATCATAAAAGCGCCCGGCGTCAGGCTCCTCCAGGAGGATCGCGGCAAGCGCCGAAGTATCCACGATCATCCGATCGGCTGTCCGTGCTCGTCGTAAAGGTCCTCATCCTCGATCTGCCGCCAGGCTCGAGCGTCAGCGGTTCGTGGCCGGGCGCTCAGCCGCGCAAAGAAAGCCGCTTTGCGCGCCTCATAAGCGGCCGAACCGGGCGCTGGGCGGGCCAGACGGTCGATCTTCTCGGCAAGCGCGCTGCGGACCGCTTCATCGGGGCTTTCCCCCGTGATCTCGGAAAGTTCGTGGGCCAGACGCTCGATCTCGCCGCGATTGATCTCGACACCCATGCGAGAAGCGCCTTTCTGGTCACCTGAAATATAGCGGAATCCCCTCAGCCGCGCTAGAAGGCGCGCCCATGAGCGCACCGACCAACGCCCCCGCCAAGTCCCCCGCCAAGACGATGGCCGATACGGCCGCCGAGTTCGGCCTGAAGCCCGAGGAATACGCGGTCGTCCTCGACCGCCTGGGCCGCGAGCCCAACCTCGTCGAGCTGGGCGTGTTTTCGGTGATGTGGTCCGAGCACTGCTCGTACAAGTCCTCGAAGAACCAGCTGAAGAAGTTCCCGATCAGCGGCCCGCGCGTGATCTGCGGCCCGGGCGAGAACGCCGGCGTCATCGACATCGACGACGGCGACGCGATCATCTTCAAGATGGAGAGCCACAACCACCCGTCCTACATCGAGCCCTACCAGGGCGCGGCGACGGGCGTGGGCGGCATCATGCGCGACGTCTTCACCATGGGCGCGCGCCCCATCGCCCTCTTGAACGCCCTGCGCTTCGGCGAGCCGGCTCACCCCAAGACCAAGCGCCTGGTGGACGGCGTGGTGGCCGGCATCGCCGGCTACGGCAACTGCGTGGGCGTGCCCACCGTCGCGGGCGAGACCAACTTCCACAAGGGCTACAACGGCAACATCCTGGTCAACGCCATGTGCGTGGGCCTGGCCAAGGCCGACAGCATCTTCTACTCGGCCGCTCCGGGCCCGGGCCTGGCGGTCGTCTATTTCGGCTCCAAGACCGGCCGCGACGGCATCCACGGCGCGACCATGTCGTCGGCCGAGTTCTCGGAGGACTCCGAGGAGAAGCGCCCGACCGTCCAGGTCGGCGACCCCTTCGCCGAGAAGCTGCTGATCGAGGCCACGCTGGAGCTGATGGCCACCGGCGCCGTCGCCGCCATCCAGGACATGGGCGCTGCGGGCCTGACCTCGTCGTCGGTCGAGATGGCCGGCAAGGGCGGCGTCGGCATCGAGCTGAACATGGACATGGTCCCGCAGCGCGAGACCGGCATGTCTGCCTACGAGATGATGCTGTCGGAAAGCCAGGAGCGCATGCTGGCGGTCCTGAAGCCCGGCCGCGAGCAGGACGGCCACGCCATCTTCGAGAAGTGGGGCCTAGACGCCGCCGTCATCGGCTACACCACCGACACCGGCCGCCTGGTGCTCAAGCACCACGGCGAGACCGTCTGCGACGTGCCGCTGGCCCCGCTGTTCGACGACGCGCCGCTCTATGACCGTCCGTGGACCGAACCGAAGGTCGACGCCCGCCTCGATCCGGCCAAGGTGGCCGCGCCGCAGAACTGGGAAGAGGCCGTGCTCAAGGTTCTGGGCTGCCCCGACATGGCCTCCAAGCGCTGGCTGTGGGAGCAGTACGATCGCCACGTGATGGCCGACACGCTGGAAGACAGCGCCACAGGCTGCGACGCCGGCATCGTGCGCATCCACGGCACCGGCAAGGCCGTGGCCGTGACCAGCGACTGCACCCCGCGCTACGTCCAGGCCGACCCGTACGAGGGCGGCAAGCAGGCCGTCGCCGAAGCCTGGCGCAACCTGACGGCCGCCGGCTCCGTGCCGATCGCCATCACCGACAACCTCAACTTCGGCAGCCCCGAAAAGCCCGAGACCATGGGCCAGATCGTGCGCGCCACCGACGGCATGGCCGAGGCCTGCCGCGTGCTCGACTTCCCGGTCGTGAGCGGCAACGTCAGCCTCTACAACGAGACCAACGGGGTCGCCATTCCGCCGACCCCGACCGTCGGCGCCGTTGGCCTGCTGGCCGACTACGACCTGCGCACGGGCTTTGGCGCCGTGGCCGAGGGCGACACCCTGGTGCTGATCGGCGAGACGCACGGCGAACTGGGCGCCTCGATCTATCTGCGCGAGATCCTGGGCCGCGAGGACGGCGCCCCGCCGCCGGTCGACCTGGCCGTCGAGCGCAAGAACGGCGACTTCGTCCGTGGCCTGATCGGCTCGGGCCTGGTGGCCGGCGTACACGACCTGTCGGACGGCGGCCTGCTGGTCGCCGCGGCCGACATCGCCCTAGCCAGCAAGGTCGGCGTCACCCTGAACGCCACCAGCCACGCCCACGCCCACCCCTACCTGTTCGGCGAGGACCAGGCCCGCTACCTGGTGGCGACGCCCGATCCGGACGCCCTGCTGGAAGCGGCCAAGGACGCCGGCGTGCACGCCAACATCGCGGGCGTGGCCGGCGGCGAGGCCTTCGCCTCGACCGACCTGTTCTCGATCCCGCTGACCAAGCTGCGTGAGGCGAACGAAGCCTGGCTGCCGGCGTTCATGGGCTGATCGCCGGCTAGCGGCGAAAGTACGAAAGAGTATCCCGGATGCGCCTTCCGCTGATCGCCGCCGCCCTGCTGACCCTGGCCGCCTGCGCCCCGACGGCTCCTCCGCCGTCGCCGTCGCAAGCGGCTTCGGGCAGCGACACCGCCGAGACATGCGCCGCCCGCGGCGGCCAGATCGAGACCGTCGGCCGCCGGGGCCTGCCAACCTGCGTCGTGCCCTATGCCGACGCCGGCAAGGCCTGCACCGACAACGCCCAGTGCCAGGGCGGCTGCATCGTCGAGGGTAACCTCGAACCCAATGACGCCCCGGTGACCGGCCAGTGCAAGCGCTCGAACGTGCAGTTCGGCTGCTACGCCAAGGTCGTGAACGGCAAGGCGACCGGCGCGATCTGCGTCGACTGACGCGCCTCAGGCCGGATCGTACGTCACCGTGAAGACGCCGTCGGCCGCCTGGACGATGGCGGCCTTGGCCCGCTCGCGCCCGGTGAAGTCGATGACTGCGCTGGGCCTGGCCGACAGGTCCAGCACCTTGCCGCGCACGAAGCGCCCCTCGATCAGGTGGAACACCGGACGCGGCCGGATCTGGTAGGTGACGTGCTGCCGGGCGTCGAACACCGCCGCCGGCACGGGCTCGTTGCTGTCGATCTGCTTGGTCATGCCCAGCACGACTCCGTCGCCTTGCGGAAAGTCGGCCTTGGTGTCGATCGCGAAGTGACCCGGCTCGGCGGCGCCGGCGGTGAGCTTCTCGGCGAAGCCCCGGCTGGGGCCCTCGTGCTCCATGTGAGTGATCGTGACGAGGTCGCGGGCCAGCGGGTTCACCGGCACCGTGAACGCCGTCTTGATCACACGATCGACCTCCACCTTGGCCGGAAAGGCGAACAGGGCCTGCACCGCCTCGCTGAAGGTGGCGGCGCGGGGCGCGTTCGGCTCGACATAGTCGAAAGGCGCGCAGACGGCGGGCCATACCGTCACCGGCGCGCCGTCCAGGGTCACCTCCGGCGGCGCGGGCAGCAGCGCATAGCTGCGAACCTTGCCCCCGGCGTTCACGATCTCGATCGTCCAGACCGCCATGCTCGTCTCCGCCCGATCAAACCGGCTCGTAGGTGACGGCGAAGGTCCCGTCGGCCTTGGCCACGATCGTCGCCGTCAGCTTGTCCTGGTCGAAGTCGACGGCGACCAGCGACGGCGGATGCAGCGCCAGCGCCTCGCCGCGCAGCGGACGCCCCTGCGCCAGGTGGAAGCGGTGCGACGGCTCGATCACGAACACGCCGCCGGGCTGGGGCAGGAAACCGGCGATCGGGGTCGGCACGTCGCTGTCGCCGAACTTGCCCAGCCCGATCGTCGCAGGCGGCGGGAACGAACCGTTGGACAGCGGGTCGGGCGTGTGCAGCGAGACCGTGCCGTAGTCCGACCGGTCATGCACCACGGGTCCGAAGAGGTCGGGGTTGTTGAGCAGGTCGACGCGGTCGCGCGCCCGGGCGTCGACCGGCACGTTGGCGTTTTCCATCAGCACCACGCCGGGCGCGGGCCTGGCGCTGAAGTCCACGTAGATGGCGATGCTCTCGCTGAAGGTCGAGCGGCGGCGATCACCCGGCTGGATCCCCGGATAGGTGATCCAGGCGCAGGGATGGACCGCGACCATCTGGCCCGAGAAACGCACCTTGGGCGGCTCGCTGTAGACGAAGAAGTCCTTGGCCGCCCCGGTTTCGTTGACCACCTCGATCGTCCAGATCGCCATCGTACGCCCCTGCCAGCGACGCGATCCTCGCGTCGAAATCGGGCGCAACCTGGACATGAATCGACGAGCTTCGCAATTGGCGATGGCGCGCATCGGCGCCGCCATCGCCTTCCGGTCAGAAATGTCATGCTGGCGTCAGCCTGGCGACCCGAGCGGTCTGGCACCTAGGCTACAGTTCTCGCCCGGCCGCTGCCGAGCCCCCTTCCCGCCCCAGCCGTGGCGGTCGGCGCGAGGACGCTGTATCAAAGCTGTTCGAGGAGGCCTTCCGCCTCCGCCGCACGAACACCGCGCCGCCGGGCCGCCGCCACCATGAAGATCCTGATCGTCGAGGACGAACCCAAGACCGTCGCCTATCTGCGCAAGGGGCTGACGGAACAGGGCTACTCGGTCGACTTCGTCGGCGACGGCGAAGACGGCCTGCACCTGGCCCAGACCCTCGACTACGACGCCATCGTGCTGGACGGCATGCTGCCGGGCCTCGACGGCGTGGCCATGCTGGAGCGCCTGCGCCAGACCCGCCAGACGCCGGTGATCATGCTGACCGCCCGCGACAGCGTCGACGACCGCCTGCGCGGCCTGGGCGCCGGGGCCGACGACTACCTGGTCAAGCCGTTTTCGTTCCTGGAACTGCTGGCCCGCCTGCAGGCCATCACCCGGCGCGGACGCGGCGAGGCCACCACCATCACCGTCGGCGACCTGCACCTAGACCTGCTGGCCCGCCGCGCCACCCGCGCCGGTCGCCGCCTGAACCTGACAGCCAAGGAGTTCGCCCTGCTGGCCGTCCTGGGCCGGCGCCAGTCGCAGATCGTCTCCAAGACCATCATCACCGAGCTGGTCTGGGACATCAATTTCGACACCAACACCAACGTGGTCGAGGTGGCCATCAAGCGCCTGCGGGCCAAGATCGACGGGATGTTCGAGACCAAGCTGCTGCATACCGTGCGCGGCATGGGCTACGTGCTCGAATACCGCCCCGACAGAGGCCCCGAATGACCGCCGCCTCGATCGCCCCTAAGGCCATCGGGCCCCAGTCCATAGCCGGGCGGCTGGCCCTGATGTTCGCCATCGCCACCACCCTGGTGTCGGTGCTGGCCGGCGTGGCCATCTTCGGCTTCCAGAGCCTGGAGCTGCGCCGCCACCAGGCCGAGGAGCTGAACGCCCGCATGGAGATCATCGACGCGATGATCCGGCACGCCGGCGATCCCAAGCGCTGGCCGATGCTGGGCGACAAGCTGGAGTCGTTCACTCCGGCCAATGGCGGCGTCCGCTACCGGGTCGACTGTCCCGACGCCCGCTTCCGCTTCGCGCCCGACGACGCCCTGGCCCGGGCGCGCGACGGCGTCGACCTGATCCATTTCGACGGCAAGCGCTACATGACGCTGACCCGCCGCGTGCCGCCCTATCTGGAACGGCCGGAGGTGCGGCTGGTGATCGCCGCCGACACCGCGCCGTTCGACGCCTCGCGCAGGGTGCTGGGCGTCGGGGTGCTGGCCGTTTCGCTGGTGACGATCGCGCTGGTCAGCCTGCTGGGCTGGTGGGTCGCCCGCAAGGGCCTGGCCCCCGTCGACCGGCTGTCGCAGCGGGCCCGCGCATTGAACCCCAACGACCTTGGCCTGCGCATGCCGACCCAGAACCTGCCGACCGAGCTGGTGGGCCTGATGACCGCCTTCAACGGCGCGCTGGACCGCCTGCAGGACGCCTATGAACGCCTGGCCTCGTTCAACGCAGATGTCGCCCACGAGCTGCGCACGCCGCTGGGCAACCTGATCGGCCAGACCCAGGTGGCCCTCTCCCGCCCCCGCGAAGCCGGCGAGCTGGAGGAGGTGCTGCACTCGAACCTGGAAGAGCTGGACCGCCTGCGCTGCATCATCAACGACATGCTGTTCATGGCCCGCGCCGACCAGGGCGCGCTGGCGGCCAATCTCGAACCCGTGTCGCTGGCCGGCCTGACCCACAAGACCGCCGACTTCCTGGACGTCCTGTTCGAGGACGCCGGCGTGCGGCTGGAGGTGGTCGGCGACGGCATGGTGGCCGCCGACGCCTCGCTGCTGGGCCGGGCGGTGACCAACCTGCTCGACAACGCCATCCGCCACGGCGTCGACTGCAAGACCGTGCGCGTGACCATCGAGCCGCAGGACGGCAAGGTCTGCCTGGGCGTGCGCAATCGCGGCGGCCCCATACCCGAGGCGCATCTGGCCCGTTTGTTCGACCGCTTCTATCGCCTCGACCGGGCCCGCGAGCACAGCCACGACGTCCATGGCCTGGGCCTGGCCGTGGTCAAGGCCATCGTCACCATGCACGGCGGCACGGTGTTCGCCCGCTGCGAGGACGGCGAGGTGCTGATCGGCTTCGTCCTGCCCGGCGGCGCGGCCGCGACCGGCGAGCCGCAGGAGCCGTTCGCCCGCCGGGTCGAGCCGGCCGAGGCCTGAGCCCGAAGAGCCCCCATAGGCGACCCGCGACCTTGGCGCTAAGGTTCGCGCCCAGGGGGGCGCATGTCGGGTTTCACGGATCTTGAGAAGGCCGCGCTGGGCGCGATCTGCGACGGCCGGCCGGCCATAGCGCGACAGCTGCGCTCGCTGCTGGCGACGATGCGGCCGCCCGAGCGCGAGAACACCGGCCACGGCTTCTACACCTGCTTCGACGTCGACAAGGGCCAGCCGCCCGTCGTCTGGCCCACGCGCACGCTCGAGGGGCCGACCGCCGAGGTCGCGATCGACGGCAAGACCCTGCTGATGGGATTCATCCTCTGGCTCGAGGACGGCTTTCCGACCTGCCTGGAGGGCTTCCAGTACGGCACGCCCGAGGGCGAGGAGATCGACCTGAAGTCCAGGGACCTCGCCGCCCTCGTCTGGACCCGCCCCGTCGAGTGACCAGCCCTTCGCCCACAACTCGGAGACGCCCATGATCGCCGCCCTGCTCGCCGCCATCGCCCTCGGCGGTTCCGCGCCCCCGCCCGCCGACACGGCCCAGCCCGCACTGGACCCAGCCGCCGTGAAGGCGGTCGAGGCGGTGGCCTACGACTATGTCGACGGCCAGCTGGAAGGCGACGTGGCGCGCGTCACCCGCTCGCTGCACCCGGACCTCGCCAAGCGCGCCATCCGCTCGCGGCCTGACCCGGACGAGACCCTGGGCCTGCGGCGCATGAACCGCGACGAACTTGTGGGCCTGACGCGGCAAGGCGCGCTGAAGACCCCGCGCGAGCAGTGGGATCGCACGGTGCGGGTGCTCGACGTCGCCGGCAATGTGGCGGTGGCGCGGGTGGAGACCCCGTGGTTCGTCGACCACCTGAACCTTGGCCGGTTCGGCGAGCGCTGGGTGATCGTCAACGCGCTCTGGTATCCCAAGCCCCAGCCGCCCGCGGCGGCGAAGCCCTAGGATCCGGACTCGATTGGGGCCGGTGAAGAAGGCCGTCATCCCGGCTCTCCGCTTCGCTGCGGCCGGGATGACGATCGTTGGAAGCTTCGAACTTCAGTCTTGCCGCTGGACAATTGAGTCCGAACCCTAGGCGCCCTCCCCGCCCGTCCAGCCGCCGCCGAGCGCGCGGATCAAGTCGACGCTCGCCGCCAGGCGGCGGGTGCGCAGGTCGAGGGCCGAGCGGCGGGCGTCCAGTTCGGCGGTCTGGGCGGTGACCACGTCGAGATAGCTGGCCGCGCCCTCCCGATAGCGGGTCGTGGCCAGGGCCGCGGTGCGGGCGGCGGCGTCGACGGCCTCGTCCTGGCGGGACTGGGCGGCTGCCAGGCGGTTGGCCAGCGCCATCTGGTCCTCGACCTCGCGGAAGGCGTCGAGCACCGTCTGGCGATAGCCGGCGGCGGCCTCGTCGAACACGGCGCGGCTGCGGGCCACCTCGGCCTTGCGGGCGCCGCCGTCGAGCAGCGGCAGGACCGCGGCCGCCGGACCCAGGGCCCAGACGCGGTTGGCCGTGGTCAAGAGCTCTCCGCCGGTCGACTGCCAGCCGCCGCTGGCCGCCAGGGTCACGGTCGGGAACCAGGCCGCGCGGGCCACGCCGATGCGGGCGTTGGCCGCGGCCACCCGCCGCTCGGCCGCGGCGATGTCGGGCCGGCGCTGCAAGACGAGCGACGGCGTGCTGACCGGCGTGCGCGGCGCGTCCGACAGGCCTTCGATTGAAGCCACCGAGAAGTTCGAGGCCGGCTCGCCGACCAGCACCGCCAGGGCGTGCTCCAGCAGGGCGCGGTCGGCCTGGGCCTGCTCCTGCTGGGAGAGGGCCGTGGCCAGCTGGGTCTCGGCGCGGCCGGTGTCGAGCGCGCTCGACGCCCCGCCGACCTGGCGACGCCGGGTCAGGTCCAGCGCCTGGCGATAGGCGTCGGCGGTGGAGGCCAGCACGGCGATCTGGGCGTCGGCCCCGCGCAGCTGGAAATAGGCGTCGGCCAGCTGCGCCTGCAGGCTCAGCCGCACGGCGGCCAGGTCGGCGGCGCTGGCCTGGGCGTCGGCGCGGCCTGCCTCGACCTGGCTGCGCACCCGCCCCCAGAGGTCCAGCTCGTACGAAGCCGACGCGCTGACGCCGACCGGGTCGGTGCGGCCCGACGAGATCGTGCGTTGGCTGGCGGCGCCGGCGTCGACGCCCACAGTGGGATAGAGGTCCGTGCGGGCCTGGCGGGCCAGGGCGCGGGCCTGGTCGTAGCGCGCCAGGGCCTGGGCGAGGCTGGCGTTGCCGCCGGCCAGCCGCTGCTCCAGCCCCGCCAGGGTCGGATCGGCGAACACCGACCACCAGTCGCCGGCCGAAGCTGCGTCGGCGGCGGCAGGGGTCCAAGGCCCGGTGTCGCGGAAGGCGGCCGGAGTCGAGACGGCGGGCGGCGCATAGGCCGGCGCCGTGCTGCACGCCGCCAGGCCCAGCAGCGCCAGGGGCAGGACAGCGTCAGCCGCGCGCACCCGCGCCTCCGTTGGCTTGGGCCGCCTTGCTCTGGGCCGGCTTGGGCTGGATCGCCCGCACCGTGTCGCCGTCGGCGATGGCGTCGGGCGGGCTGCTGACCACCCACTCGTTGGCCGCCAGGCCGCCGGCCAGCTCCAGTTCGGAGCCGTGGTCCTTGGCGATCGCGACCTTGCGGATCTGGACCTTGCCGTTGCTGTCGACCACGGCGATCGCCGTGCCCTCCTTGCGGAACAGCAGGGTGTTGGCCGGCACGCGCAGGGTCGCCGGCGCGCTCGTCGCGCCCTTGCCGAGGTCGAGGCTGACCTGGGCGTAGGCGCCCGGCTTCAGCTGGCCGGCGGCGTTGTCGACTTCCAGCTGCACCAGCATGGCGCCCGACTGGGCGTCGACGGCGTCGGCGGCGCGCACCAGATGCGCCTGGAACGACTGGCCCGGCAGGTCGGGGCTCGAGAAGCTGGCGGTCATGCCCGGACGGATCGAGGCGGCCATGCTCTGGGGCACGCTGACATAGAGGCGCAGGCGGCGGGTGTCCGACACCGTGAACAGCGGCGACGGCGCGCCGCCCCCGGCGCTGATGAGGGCGCCGAGATCGGTGTCGCGGCTGGTCACCACGCCGTCGAACGGGGCGACGATGCGCTTGAAGGCGGCCAGGCTTTCCAGCCGGCGCACATTGGCGGCGGCCTCGTTGCGCATGGCCTCGCGGGCGGCGAGATCCCCCTGCTTCTCGTCGGCCTCCTGCTGGGAGACGGCGTTCTCGCCGACCAGGCGCTTCCAGCGGGCGGCGCCGACGGCGGCCAGATCACGCTGGGCCGAGGCGGTGGCGAGGGCGGCGCGGGCGGCGACCAGCTGCTGGTCGACTTCCGGCGCGTCGATCTCGGCCAGCACCTGGCCAGCCTTCACCGGCTGGCCGATGTCGACGTACCAGCGGCGCAGATAGCCGTCGGTGCGGGCGTAGACCGGGGCCTGGTTCCACGCCTGCAAGCGGCCGGGCAGCACCAGCGCGCCGTCCTCGCCGGCGGTGGGCCGCACCACGCTGACGGCGACGACGCCGGCGTCCTGGCTGGCGCTGGCCAGGTCCTTGCCGGCCATGAAGCGGGCGGCCGCCCCCGTCGCCAGGATAAGGGCGAAACCCGCGGCGCCGAGCAGCGCCAGGCGGCGCAGCCGACGCGGATCTGTCTTGGGCAGGGTGTCAGGCATGGACGTGTCCTTCGGTGGACGGGGTCTCGGCGCGCGGACGGCGGCCGTGGACGATGGCGAAGATGGTCGGGACGAACAGCAGCGAGGCGCAGGTGGCGAAGATCAGGCCACCGATCACCGCGCGACCCAGCGGGGCGTTCTGTTCGGCGCCCTCGCCCAGGGCCAGGGCCATGGGACCCATGCCGATGATCATGGCCAGGGCCGTCATCAGCACCGGGCGGAAGCGGGTGACCCCGGCCTCGAAGGCGGCCTGCACCGCGTCGCCGGTGGCCGCCAGCCGTTCGCGGGCGAAGCTGACCACCAGGATCGAGTTGGCCGTGGCCACGCCCATGCACATGATCGCGCCGGTCAGGGCCGGCACCGACAGCGGCGTGCCGGTGGCGAACAGCATCCAGGCGATGCCCGCCAGGGCGGCCGGCAGGGCCGAGATGATCACGAACGGATCCAGCCAGGACTGGAAGTTGATGACGATCAGCAGGTAGATCATCACCACCGCGCCCAACAGGCCCCAGCCCATGCCGGAGAAGGCGGTGTTCATGGTCTGGTACTGGCCGCGCAGCGTGACGCGCACCTTGGCCGGCTTGTCCTTTTCCAGGCTCTTGAGGATCTTCTGGACGTCGGCCGCCACGCCGCCCAGGTCGCGGCCTTGCGTCGCCGCATAGACATTGACCATCGGCTGGATGTTGTACTGCGAGACCACCGCCGGGGTCGCCCCGCGGCTCAGCGCGCCCAGGCCGCCCAGCACCTGCGGAGCGTCGTTGGGCACGCGGCTGCCGGTGACCGGGATAGCGCCCAGCTTCTCGAAGCTGTCGATCAGGTACTCCGGCGTCTGGGCGACGATCGGATAGGACACCCCGTTCTGCGGGTTCAGCCAGAACACCGGCGCGGTCTGGCCGCTGCCGGCCACGGCGCCGGCCAGGCTGGCGGTGACGTCGCGCTCGTCCAGGCCCAGGGCGTGGATCCGGGTGCGGTCGGCGTCGAAGCGCAGCTGCGGCGAGCCGGTGGGCTGCTGGATGCGCACGTCGGCGATGCCCTCGACGCCGCGGATCGCACGCAGGATCTTCTGCGCGTAGGCCTGGTTGGTCGCCGCATCGCCGCCGGCCACCTGGATGTCGATCGGCGCGGGGCTGCCGAAGTTCAGGATCTGGCTGGTGACGTCGGCCGGCAGGAACGAGAAGGTCGCGGTGGGGAAGGCCTTGGGCAATTCCTGGCGCAGCGCCCTGACATAGTCCTCGGTCGGCTTGTGGCCCTTCTTCAGGCTGATCAGGATGTCGCCGTCCATCGGACCAATGGTGCCCGAGGCGTTGTAGGCGACGTTGATGCCGCTGGTGGACAGGCCGATGTTGTCGACGATGGTGTCGATCTCGGCGCTGGGGATGACCGTGCGCACCTGGCGCTGGATGCGGTCGAACAGGGCCGCCGACTCCTCGACCCGATAGCCGGTGGGCGCGCGGACGTGCATGGCGATCGAGCCGGAGTCCACGGCCGGGAAGAAGTTGCGGCCCAGGAACGGAACCAGCGCCAGGCTCAGCACCGCAAACGCCAGGAAGCCGGCGACGAACTTGCCTCGCGCGCCCAGCGCAAAGCCCAGCAGGCCGGCATAGGCGTCGCGCACCTTGGCGAACACCCGCTCGAAGCCGCGCTGGAAGCGCACCAGGCGGTTCTTGGACGGCGCCTCCTGGTCATGCGGCGCATGCGGCTTCAACAGGAAGGCCGCCATGGTCGGCACCAGGGTCCGCGACAGGATGAACGAGGCGATCATCGCGAAGACGACCGACATGGCCATCGGCACGAACAGGAAGCCCGACACGCCTGGCAGGAAGAACATCGGCACGAAGACGATGCAGATGCAGAGCAGGGAGACGAAGGCTGGCGTGACGATCTGGGCCGCGCCGTCGAGGATCGCGGTCTTGACGTCCTTGCCGTGCTCCAGGTGCCAGTTGATGTTCTCGATGGTCACCGTGGCGTCGTCGACCAGGATGCCGACGGCGAGGGCGAGGCCGCCCAGGGTCATGACGTTGAGGGTCTGGCCGAAGGCGGCCAGGGTCGCCACCGCCGCCAGCACGGCCAGCGGGATCGACACGGCGATGATCACCGTCGAGCGCCAGCTGCCCAGGAACAGCAGGATCATCAGCGAGGTCAGGATCGCGGCCAGCGCGCCTTCGTGGACCACGCCCTCGACGGCCGCCTTCACGAAGGTCGACTGGTCGTTCAGCGGGGTGATCGACAGTTCGGCCGGCAGCTGGGCCTTCAGCTCGGGCAGCGCCCCCTTGACGCCGTCGACGATGGCGATGGTCGAGGTCGCGCCCGACTTCAGCACCGTCATCAGCACCGAGCGTTGGCCGTCCACGTGGACGACGTTCTGCTGCGGGGCCGAACCGTCGCGCACATGGGCCACGTCGCCCAGGCGGATGGTCGCGCCGTTCACGGTGCGCACCGGCAGGGCGTTCAGCTCGTCGACCGAGCCCGGGGCGTTGTTGAGGCGCAGGGAATACTGGAACTCGCCGATCTTCACGAAGCCAGCGGGGGTGATCTGGGTCTGGGCCGCGATGGCCGCGCCGACGTCGGTGGCCGACAGCCCCTTGGACAGCAGGGCCTGCGGATCGATGTCGACCTGGATCTGGCGGGTCTTGCCGCCGAACGGGAACGGCACGGCCGCCCCGGGCACGGTGACCAGGCGGGTGCGGATGAAGTTGACGCCGTAGTCGAACAGCTGCTGCTCGCTCATGCCCTGGCCCGACAGCGCCAGCTGCACGATCGGGACGGTCGAGGCGTTGTAGTTCAGCACCAGCGGCGGGGTGGTGCCCGTCGGCATCTGGCGCAGCAGGGTCTGGGAGACGGCGGTGATCTGGGCGTTGGCCAGGCGGATGTCGGCGCCGGGCTGGAAATAGACCTTCACCACCCCGATGCCCTGCAGCGAGGTGGCCTCGATGTGCTCGATGTCGTTGACCGTGGTGGTCAGCGCCCGCTGGTAGGGCGTCAGGATCCGGCCCGACATGTCTTCCGGCGACAGGCCGTTATAGGTGAAGGCCACCGCCACGACGGGGACGCGGATCTCCGGAAAGATGTCGGTGGGCGTACGCAGAATGGCCAGCACGCCCACGATGAGGATCATCGCGGCCATGACGACGAAGGTGTAGGGACGCGCCAAAGCCGTCCGCACAAGCGAGATCATCTAAGCATCCGTCGTTCCGGAGAGGTTGCGACGGATGTAGCGGCGCCATCGGGTCGTCAGGCTGACGCCCGCCTGACAAGGCGGTCAGCAACGGTGGACAACCTTGGCCGCGGGGATGGGAAAGCGGTGCCCAGAACGCGGCCTAAGCCCCTCCCCCTCAGGCGTAGGCGACGTTCGCCAGGGTGAAGACGAACGGCCTGGCGTCAGCTCCCTGTCCGCCGCCCGTCATCACGATGTCGGCGCTGGCGACGCCCATCAGGCTGATCTCGGTCAGCGTCGAGACCGCCTCGCCGCCGCTCGCCTCGGTCCGGGCGGCCGCGCCGATCCAGATCGTCGGCTTGAACGCCAGGGTGACGGTGGTGTGCGGCGCGAGGGACGTCCGTGCATAGGGCTGGCCGTCACGGAAGACGGTGGCCGCGACGAAGCCCTGGGGCAGCTGGTTCATCAGGGCGATCGCGCGCGAAGGCCCCTGCTGGCCGGCGATCCTCAGAAGCGTGCCGGACGGAGCGGCGACGACCTCCGCGACCTGGCCATCGGCGATGTCCAGCTGCGGCGAGACATTGCCGTTCGGGTCGACGACGCCGAGCGTGACCGCGACGGGCCAGGTGAACGGATGGCTCCAGCCGGGACCGCAGTTGTCGATCACCCGCCAGGCCTGCCCGATCCCGTCGAGCTCGGGCGAAGGGGGCTGGCCGAACACCAGCACATGCACGTTGCCGGCGTCGTTCGACCGGTTGACGAAGTTCAGCTTCACCTCTGGACCCGCCGCGCCCGCGGCCGCGGCCAGGAGCGGGGCTTCCGAGGCGGCCTCGTCGGCCGTCGGCGGCGCGAGCGCGACGTCCTCGGCCAGGGCCGAGACGAGGCCCGGATCGCTCGCGCCGTTGGCGCTCTTGGCGGTGATGGTGTCCATGGTCGCGCCTCCCCGGCGAAGGCGCCCTGCGCTTCGCAATCCTGGGCAGCATACAACCCTACAGAGATTACCCAAAGGCGCCGTTTCAGCCGCGCCCGCGTCGGGCCTCGATCAGGGCTGCGCGGTTGCGCACCACCTCGCCGGCGGCGGGGCCGGCCGCATAGGTGAAGGTCTCGCCGTCGATCGGACGGCCGCTTACGGCGTCGACCACGATCGGCTCCGCCGGCTCGCCCGTCGCCCGGTCGACCAGCTGGCCGGCGATCCCCTCTTCGGCGAAGTGGCGGTTGCCGAAGGCCAGCAGCGCGGTCAGCACCGGCGCAAAGTCCCATCCCCGCGCGGTCGGCACGTATTCGTGGCGCACCGGCCGCTCCTGATAGGGCCGCCGCTCGAGAAAGCCGGATTGTACTAGTCCGGCCAGGCGCTTGGTGAGGATGTTGGGAGCCACGCCGAGGCTCTTCTCGAACTCGTCGAAGCGGGTCAGCCCCTGCAGGGCGTCCCGCAGGATCATCAGGCTCCAGGTGTCGCCGACGCGTTCGAGCGTGCGGCCGACGGGGCACTGTCCGGGATCGAAGGCGCGCGTGGTCATGAGGCGAAGATAGGCGGTCGATAGCAAAATGAAAGCCAGTCACTTGCAATTCGAAAGTCACTAGCCATCTGCAAGTCACCCCGCCGCGACGAGCGTGGCGGCCAGCATCCCGAGGGGATCGAGACATGAGCAAGAAGCAGTTTCCCGGCGCGGCCCTGGTCACGGGCGCCTCCACCGGCATCGGCGCCACCTATGCCGACCGCCTGGCCAGGCGCGGCCACGACCTGGTGCTGGTGGCCCGCGACGCGGCGCGCCTGGCCGCCCTCGCCGAACGCCTGCGCGGCGAGACCGGCGTCAAGGTCGACGTCCTCCAGGCCGACCTGACCAACGCCGTCGACCTGTCCCGCGTCGAGGCCCGCCTGCGCGACGACGCGGCCATCGACATCCTGATCAACAACGCCGGCGCGGCGCTAGGCGGCGACTTCGTCGACCAGGATGTCGACAAGGTCGACAACCTGATCCAGCTGAACGTGGTGTCGGTGACGCGCCTGGCCCACGCGGCGGCCGGCGCCTTCAACGCCCGTGGTCGCGGCGCCATCGTCAACATCTCGTCGGTGGTGGGCCTGCTGCCCGAGTTCCGCTCGCCGGTCTACGGCGCGACCAAGGCCTATGTGACCTACTTCACCCAAGGGCTGCGCAGCCAGTTGCCAGAGGCGATCAAGCTGCAGGCGGTGCTGCCCGGCGCCACCCGCACCGAGATCTGGGACCGCTCGGGCGGCAGCGTAGACGCGCTGGATCCGTCGACGGTGATGGAGGTGGGCGACCTCGTCGACGCGGCCCTGGCCGGCTTCGACCAGGGCGAGCTGGTGACCATCCCCTCCCTGCCCGAGGCGGGCGACTTCGCCGCCTATGACGCGGCCCGGTTGAACCTTGCGCCCAACCTGTCGCGCGACCGGCCCGCGCCTCGCTACGGCCTGGCCTGAAGCCCTATGTCGGCGGCGGCCAGATCGCGGAACGAAAGCCGCCGCCGGCCGCTCCCCCTTGTGAAACCGGGAGGCGCAACATGGCCGTCATAGCCAATCTCGACGAGTTCATCCTTGAAGAGACCGAGCACGGCATCTTCCTGACGCTCACCGCCGACGACGATCAGACCATGCGCGTCAAGGTCACGCTCGACGACCTCGAAGAGATCATGGAGGTCATCGACGAAGTGTTCGGCGTCGAGGTCGAAGCGGCCAACGACGAGACGGAGTGAAGAGATCCTCCCCCTGAAGGGGGAGCGTCTGGGAGGACGGCCGGAGGGGACTTTTCAGCCGTCCGCTATCCCAGCATCGAAGCGCCCTAGCGCGCCACTTCCCCCAACCGCTCGTCGAAAGCACGCGTCGCCAGGACGACGGTCGCCACCGAGGCCTTGAAGAAGGGCTGGGGGATGGTTTCGAAGTCGTCGGTCGACTGGTGGTACTCGGGGTGATCTTCGACCCCGAAATAGACCCACGGCACACCCTTCTCCGCGAAGGCCCCGTGGTCGGACTGGGTGGTCCAGTTGTTTTCCTTGCCGTCGGCGTCGGTGTCGTGGCCGAGCTTCAGCTTGACCGGCGCGGCCTTGGCCACGGCGTCGAGTATCGGTTTCAGGGCCGGCTGCGGCGAAGCGCCGGCGGCGTAGAGCTCGCCCTTGGCGTTCTTGCTCAGCATGTCGAAATTGACGTTCAGCCCGATCGCCGACAGCGGGATCGGCGGCTGGGCGACGAAGGCCTTGGCCCCGCGCAGACCGCCCTCCTCGGCGTCCAGCGCAACGATCAGCACGTCATGCAGGGGCGGCTTTGCCTTGAAGGCCTCGGCCACCGCCAGCAGGCCCGCCACGCCCGAGGCGTTGTCGTCGGCGCCGTTGTAGATCTGGCCGTTCCTGACCCCGACATGGTCGTAATGGGCGGTGACCACCAGGGCCTTGCCGTCCGGGGCCGTCCCCTTGATGCGGGCCACGAGGTTGACGCCGGTGATCGTCGTCCCGTCCTTGCGGGTGAAGCGGAACGGCTGCTCGAAACCCTCGCCGATGGGGGCCAGGCCGATCGTCTTGAAGCGTTCGAGGATGTACGTTCGCGCCAGCTGCGATCCCGGCGTGCCCGGGGCGCGGCCCTGCATGGCGTCGGCCGACAGGATCTTCACGTCGTCGAGGGCCATGTCGCCGGGACCGGCCATGGCGGGCGCGGCCAGGGCGGCCAGAAGGATCGCCAGGACGCTGGCTGGAAACGTCGAACGCATTGGAACTCCCTGCCGCGCGGACGGTCTCCGCCGTTACGGAACGCGGCTTTCGCCTGTTTTGATCATCCCAAGGACCTGGACGCAACTGGCCGACCGGATCGGCGATTGCTTCCGGCCGCGACGCCCGCCATATGCGCGATCTTAAGGTTTACGGGGCATACAGCCCCTTCGAGGATCGGAGAATCCGCCCATGCCCATGTCGCCCGACGTGCTTGAAGCCCGCCTCAACGCGGCCTTTCCGGATTCCGAGATCGTGCTGACCGACCTGGCCGGCGACGGCGATCACTACAAGGCGCGCATCGTCTCGCCCGCCTTCCGCGGCCTGACCCGCGTCAAGCAGCACCAGATGGTCAACCGCGCCCTGGCCGACGTGCTGGGCGGCGAGTTGCACGCCCTGGCGCTCGAAACCGCGGCCCCGGCGGAGTAACGCACCTTGCGCTATCGTCCTTTCGGCAAGGCGGGCATGGCGATCTCGGCGGTGACGCTGCGGCTCGCCGACCACCCGCGCATGAGCGGCAAGGACTGGCGCAACCTTATCTTCACGGCCCTGGAAGCGGGCATCAACAGCTTCGAGGTCCACGGCTCGTCGAACGCCCTGCTGGAGGGCGTGAGCGAGTCGCTGACCACCATCGAGCGGCGGCTGTTGTTCGTCGGCTGGCGCCTGCGCAGCGGCGGCGAGCTTCTCAGCGCCCAGGCGATCCACGACTTGGTGGACACCGCTGTCGAGCGCTGCGGCCTGTCCTATGTGGACCTCGTCACGGTCGACGACCCGGGCTCGGCCTTCCCGCCGACGGCCATGGCCGCGCTTGTGGGCCTGCGCCAGTCGGGCCTGATCCGCTCGCTGGGCCTGGCCAGCCGCGGCGAGAGCCAGGACCGCCACCTGGCCGGCGGCATGTTCGACGCCCTGGCCGCGCCGTTCAACCTGTCGTCCGGCTGGGCCGACCGCCACCGCATCCGCAACGCCATGGCCCACGACGTGGCGGTGATCGGCGAGGACTTCTGGCCGCAGAGCATCCGCGAGCGCGAGGCCAAGCCGATCTTCAAGAAGCCGTCGCTGTGGCGGCGCCGCACCGACCCGCTGACCAATCTCGGCGGCTACGACTTCCTCGACAACACCACCGGCTGGACCGGCCAGGAGCTGTGCCTCGGCTACGCCCTGACCGAGCCTTCGCTGGCCACGGTGCAGGTGATCACCACCAAGCGCGACAAGCTCGAGGCCCTGGCCGCCGTGGTCGAGCGCGACCTGCCGACCGGCTGCGCCGCCCAGATCGAGATGGCGCGGTTTTCGGCCGAACAGGCCGCCGGGACCAAGCGCCGCGCTTGACCGGGGGCCTTCCGGCGCCTAGCTGAGAGGCTACCGCCAAGGAATACCTCCCCATGACCGAAGTCGCCGCCTCCCCCGCCCTCGAATTCATCGCCAAGACGGTGGCCGAACACCCCGTGGTGCTGTTCATGAAGGGCGTGCCCGACCAGCCGCGCTGCGGCTTCTCGTCGGTGGCCGTGCAGATCCTCGACCACCTGGGCGTCGAGTTCGTCGGCGTCGACGTGCTGCAGGACGACGAACTGCGCCAGGGCATCAAGACCTTCACCGACTGGCCGACCATTCCCCAGCTCTACGTGAAGGGCGAGTTCGTCGGCGGCAGCGACATCGTCCGCGAGATGTTCCAGTCGGGCGAGCTGAAGTCGTTCCTGATCGAGCAGGGCGTCATCTCGGCCTGACCGGGTGAGCCGCCTCTTCGTCCCGCCCGCGGACGCCTTTCCCCTGACCTTCGAGCCGTTGGCGTCGGACATCGACGCCAACGGCCACGTCAACAACGTGGTCTATCTGGGCTGGGCCCAGGACCTGGCCATTGCGCACTGGGAAGCCTGGGCCTCGGAAGAGGAGCGGGCTCCCTGGAGCTGGGTCGCCCGCCGACACGAGATCGACTACCGCCGTGAACTGCTGCCGCACGAGATCGCCACCGGCTACACCTGGGTGGGCGAGCTGAAGGGGCCGCGCTTCGAGCGCTATGTCCGCATCGACGGCCCCGACGGCGAGATGTGCGCCCAGAGCCGCACCGACTGGGTGCTGATCGACATCGCCGCCAAGCGTCCCGCCCGCGTGCTGCCCTGGATGGTCGAGCGCTTCACGCCGAAAGGCTGAGCCGCTTCGGTTGACCTTCGCGCGCGCGTCGCTCCAAGCTTCACCGCATGAAGCTTTCGTTCGCATTCGCCGCTCTCGCGGTCATCGCCGGCTGCTCCCCCAAGCCGGCCACGTGGCCCAGCCCCGAACAGTTGGACGCCGTCGTCAGGACCTGCGGCGCGCCGCGCGAGTGGCTGCATATCGGCTCGGATGGACGGCCGCAGTTGATCGTCCCGCAAGACGCCGCCTACGGCCGCATCGCCTGTCTGCATCGTGAACTGGAAAAGCAGGGCGCGCCGGCCAAGACCGGCTTGATCCAGGAGCCCTCGCGCTAGCCGGCTTTCCCGATCGGATTGAGCACCCGCACCGCCGTCGCGCCTGCAATTCCCAACTCGCTCCAGCCGAACCTTATCTCCGCCGAGCCAGGCCCCGTCGTCTTGCAGGTCTCCAGCCGCCTGCGCGCAAAGGCGACGTCGGGGATCGCGTCCTTGCCCTCGACAAAGAAGCGCAGGTCCTCCTTGCGCAGGCAGCCCTGCGACTTCAGGCGGATCACAAGGGCGTCGGGCTCCGAGCGGACATCGAGCAGCGGCTCGAGCTCTCCATAGAGCTCCGGGTCGCCCGGCAACAGGCGCGGCGGGCGCGACGGAACGGTCGCGCATCCCGAAAGCAGCAGCCCGGCCAGCAGCACGCGGCGGTTGAAAATGACGCCCATGGGCTCCAAGGTCGCCCGGCGCGAGGGTGCGCGCAACAGTGGGGCCTCTGGAAATGCGTGGAAAGTCTCTGGCGTGGGCGGCGGCCGCCTTGTGTCTGGCCGCAGGGGCGGCGCATGCCGAAAATCCGAAACTCGACGCCGAGATCGCCCGGCTGATGGCCCTGGGCAAGGTTCCCGGCGTAGCCGTCGCCGTGATCGAGAACGGCAAGGTCGCGCATGTGACGACCCAGGGCGTCCGCAACGAGAAGGGCGACCCGCTGAACCCGCAAACGGTGATGTATGCCGCCTCGATCACCAAGGCGGTGTTCGCCTACTACGTCATGATGCTGGTCGACGAAGGCAAGCTCGACCTCGACACGCCGATCGCGACCTACCTGCCCAAGCCCCTGCCCGACTACAAGGCCTATGCCGACCTGGCCGGCGACGAGCGCTGGAAGAAGATCACCCCCCGCATCCTGCTCAGCCACTCGGCGGGATTTCCAAACTTCCGCTGGCTGAACCCCGACGAGAAGCTGGACATCAAGTTCGAGCCCGGCAGCCGTTACGCCTATGCCGGCGAAGGCATCAACCTGATGCAGTTCGTCATCGAGCAGGGCCTCGGCGTGAAGGTCGGCGAGGACATGGACCGGCGCCTGTTCAAGCCGCTGGGCATGAGCCGCTCGGGCATGGTCTGGCGCGACGACTTCGCGCCCGACATCGCCGACGGCCGCGAGGAAGGCGGCAAGTGGCAGCCGCACGACGACCGCTCCAGCGTCAAGGCGGCCGGCTCGCTGGACACCACCATCGACGACATGGGCAAGCTGGCGGCGGCCATGGCCGGCGGCTGGGGCCTGTCGCCGAAGGCCCGCGCCGAGTTCACGCGCGGCAGCCTGCCGATCGTCTCGCGCTCGGAGTTCCCGACCCTGTCGGAAGAGACCAATCCCGACAACGCCAGGATCGAGCTGGCGGCCGGCGTCGGCGTCGTCACCTTCGAAGGACCGCAAGGCCGGGCCTTCTTCAAGGGCGGCCACAACGACATCACCGACAACATGATGGTCTGCGTCGAAAAGCGCCGGCGCTGCGTGGTGATCCTGACCAACAGCGGCGACGGCCAGCGAGTCTTCCCCTCCGTCGTCAAGGCGGCGCTGGGCGAGACCGGCATGCCCTGGGCCTGGGAATACAGCCGGCTGATGCCGGTGGAGGCCCCTTAGGCCCCCGGCCGCTCCAGCGCCTCGGGATCCTCGACCACGGCGTTTTCGGGCGTCGTGGTCAGGATCGCGCCGGCCGAGGCGGCGACGATGCAGGCGATGGCGGCCCACTGTTGCAGCGACAGGTGCTCGGACAGCACCAGCAGGCCGGCTATGGCCCCGATCGCCGGCTCGACGCTGAGCATGACCCCGAAGGTGCGCTTGGGAATGCGCTTGAGGGCGACCATCTCCAGCGAATAGGGCACGGCGCTGGAGCAGACGGCGACCACCAGGCCCAGCAGCATCAGGTGCGGGTCGAGCAGGGTCGCGCCGGCCGAGACGACGCCGAACGGCACGACGATCATCGCCGCCACGCCCATGCCCATGGCCACCGAACGGCCGCCGTGCAGGTGGCCGATACGCTTGCCGGCGATGATGTAGAGCGCCCAGCAGACGGCCGCCGCCAAGGCGAAGCCGACGCCGACCGGGTCGAGCGCAGGTCCGCCCAGCTTTAGCGGCAACAGCAGCAGCAGGCCGAAGGCGGCCAGGCCGATGCAGAGGAAATGGCTGACCTTGCGCGCATGCAGCAGCGACAGGGTCAGCGGGCCGAGGAACTCGATGGCGATGGCCACCCCCAGCGGGATGGTCCGCAGCGCCATGTAGAAGCAGAGGTTCATCACCCCGGTCGCCGCGCCGTAGAAGGCGACGCTCATGAGGTCCTGGCGCGTCAGGCGAAACCGCCACGGCCGCCACAGCAGCAGCAGCAGCACGGCCGCGAAGCCGACGCGATAGGCCGAGACGCCCTGGGCGCCCACCGCCGGAAACAGGGTCTTGGCGAAGGACGTGCCGCCGGCCAGGCTCACCATGCCGCCGAACAGGGCCGCATAGGGCAACAGCGCGTCGAGCGCGGGACGGCGGAGGGCGGCGGCGGACATGAGCGCAACCTAATACCGGACGGTTGGCGCTTCTCGCCGAAATTCGTCGTATACCGCTCAAAACAGGCGAGATGGGCAGGCCAGATGACGAAATCCGTCACCCTCGACAACTTTGACCGCCGCCTGCTGGAACTGGTCCGCCGCAACAACCTCGAACCGGCCCGCAGCCTGGCCGAGAAGGTCGGGCTTTCCGAAAGCGCGGTGCTGCGCCGCCTGCGACGGCTGCGCAAGGAAGGCGTGATCGTCGCCGACGTCGCCATCGTCGATCCCGCCCGCCTCAATGCCGGCCTGACCATGCACGTGCTGGTGCAGATGGAGCGCGAGGGCAGCGCGATCTACAACGCCTTCGCCGCCGGCGTGGCCGCCCGCAAGGAGGTGCTCAGCGCCTGGCACGTCACCGGCAGCACCGATTTCGTCCTGCTGGTCACCGTGCCGACCATGGAGGCCTACGAGGCCTTCACCAACGAGGTGCTGAACGACGACCGCCGCGTGCGCTCGTTCACCACCCTGGTCGGCATCCGCGAGATCGTCCGGCAGGACCCTTCGCGCGCGCCGCTGGTGCAGTAGCCTCAAAGGGGGAACGCACCAAAATCACCCGCAAAGATTGTTGACGCCTGCTCGCACACCTGTCGAAATCCTCCGACTATGGGAGGACGCGACATGAGGGCTCAGGTCATCCTGATCGGACTGGCGATGTCATTGGCGGCCGGCGGCGCCGTGGCGTCGAACTGGCACTGGGCCAAGGCCTCCACCCGGGAAGAGGCCATGCGCCTGGCCACCGACAAGGCCCAGGCCAAGGCCAAGCGCAGAGGCACCTGCTTCAAGCCGGCCGTCAGGGTCGACGACTGCCAGGCGACCGCCGACGGCTTCCGCTGCCGCGCCGACAGCGCCTCCGACTTCCGGGCCTGCGGGGTGCGCGTCGGTTGGGTGTATGAGCCCCCCTTGCCGCTGACCCGGATCCCGATGCAGCCCCTCAGCCACGGCTACGAGCCGCAGTGGACCCAGCCGCCCCCCTACATGCGCGGCCAGTTCACCTCGTCGATCTCGGAGCTCGATCAGTTTCCGCCGCCGACGGCGGTGAGGCTGCCTTAGCGCCCCGATCTCAACGGCCCTCCAGCGCCGGCAGCGGCACCCGGGTGACCTGCACGTCCTCCTTGTTGGCGGCGTAGCCCACCCACAGGGCGCCGTTCCACACCACGCTCTTGGGATAGTGGTAGCCCAGCCGCTTGTACTTGCCCTCGAAACGCAGCGGCTGAAGATCGTCCTGGCCGCGCAGGCGGAAACTGCGGTCGAAGGTTCGGCCGTCGGCGGACAGGGTCACCGCCAGCGGCAGGCGCGGGCGATCGCTGTTGGGCGCGTTGACGAGATAGGCCGTTCCGCCCGGCAGGTTGCCGGCGCTCTGCTTGGCGCGGGCGTCGGGCATGGCGGTCAGGACCGGCGTCGTCCACGAGACGCCCAGGTCGCAGCTCTCCGACGCCAGCTGGCGGAAACTCAGTTCTTCGTCCCGGAACACCATCACCGCGCAGCCGTCTGCGCGACGGAACAGGCTGGGCTCGATCTCGCGGCTGAGGCGACGCTCGTGCGCGGCCGCGGCGTTCGAGGCGTCGCGCGGCAGGTTCTCCATCTGCCCCTGCGTCCAGCCCGTCAGGCCCAGCGGATCGTCGGTGAAGAACGGCCTGGCGATCATGCCTGGCCGCAGGTGGAAGGCGGTCATCACCCGGCCGTCGATGAGGTGCGGATCCTGCTCGATCACGCCCTCGACCGGCGCGCCGTCGGCGCCCGTGACCCGCCGAGGCCGGCTCCAGGTCACGCCGTCGCGGCTGATGCGATATTCGGCGTATCCGCCCGCCCCTGACTGGAAGCCCTCGGGCCAGACATTGGCGTAGGCGACCAGGGTCTGCCCGTCCGTCCACCAGCCGCCGCTCGAGCGCATCACCCCGCCCCGCCCGGCCGGCGCCAGCGCCTTGGGCGCGGCCCAGGTCCGGCCATCGTCGCTGACGGCGTAGGCGACCCAGGTGTCCGCCGAATCCTCATCGCGGGCCGAGCTTTGCCACTGGGCGTAGAGGCGGCCCTGGAAGGGGATCAGCACCACGCCGTTGCTGAACTTGTCGGAGCCTTCCGTCGGCGCGAAGACGGTGAAGGTCTCGGTTCCCGGTGAGGACTTCAGGCCCAGATCCGGCTCGCCGGCCTCGAACAGGCCAGGGGCCACGGTGTAGGGCGCCGCGCCCGCCGTCAGGGCCAGGGCCGCGACGGCCGCCGCCAGGTTCCGGATCATCATCGGGCCTCCCACACGAACGCTTTGGGGCCCAGCCTCCACAGTGAACGGTAACATTCAATTCTGACAACGTTGTCCAGAACGACGTTCGTTGCTAGCGTCGGCGCAGGGATGAAACGCGACCGCGTCACGCGGCGTATTCGAAGGGGGACGGCCGCATGACGACGGCTGAGTTGAGCGTAGCCTTTTTCCTGCAGATGGCGGTGATCGTGGCGGCCTGCCGCGCGATGGGCTGGGTGGTGAAGCGGTTCTTCGACCAGCCGCAGGTGGTGGGCGAGATGATCGCCGGCGTGATCCTGGGTCCGTCGCTGCTGGGCCTCCTGGCGCCCGACATCCAGCACATGCTGTTCCCCAAGGAGACCAAGTCGATCCTCTATGTCGGCGCCCAGCTGGGCGTTGGCCTCTACATGTTCCTGGTCGGCGTCGGCTTCCGCAGCGATCACTTCAAGGCCAACGCCAAGAGCGCCATGGCCGTGTCGCTGTCGGGCATGACCGCGCCGTTCCTGGTGGCGATCCTGCTGACGCCGTGGCTGATGAGCCTGAACCTGTTCGGCAAGGGCGTGCAGCCCTTCCAGGCCACCCTGTTCATGGGCGCGGCGATCTCGATCACCGCCTTCCCGGTGCTGGCTCGGATCATCCAGGAGCGCGGCCTGACCAAGACCCCGCTCGGCTCGCTGTCGCTGTCGGCGGGCGCGATCGACGACGCCGGCGCCTGGACGGTGCTGGCCATCGTGCTGGCCAGCCTGGGCGGCGGCGCGGTCGTGGCCCTGAAGGCGATCATCGGCGGCGGCCTGTTCGCCCTGTTCATGCTGACCGTGGGCCCCAAGCTCCTGGCGCCCCTTGGCCGCTGGGCCGAGCGCGAAGGCAAGGTCACCCTCACGCTGCTGGGCGTGATCGTGGTGCTGTTCATGCTCAGCGCCTGGGCCATGGACGCGGCCGGCCTGCACTCGGTGTTCGGCGGCTTCATCCTCGGCGCGGCCATGCCGCGCGGCCTCCTGACCCGCGAGCTGAAGAAGCAGCTGGAGCCGTTCGCGCTGGCGCTGCTGGTGCCGATGTTCTTCACCTTCTCGGGCCTCAACACCCAGCTGACCATGGTCAACAGCTGGGCCCTGGCGGGCATCGCCCTGGTCATCCTGGCCGGCTCGATCGCCGCCAAGGGCCTGGCCTGCTGGGCCGCCGCCCGCCTCACTGGCCAGGACAACGCCACGGCCATGGGCATCGGCGCGCTGATGAACGCCCGCGGCCTGATGGAGCTGATCATCATCAACATCGGCCTGCAGAAGGGCATCATCGGCCCGGCCCTGTTCTCGATGCTGGTGGTCATGGCCATCGTCACCACGCTGATGGCCAGCCCGCTGTTCGAGATCGTCTATGGCCGCACGGCCCGCCTGAGCGGCGAACTGGGCGCGCTCAACGAGGACGAGGACGAAGAGCCGGCGCGCGGAACCGCCCCGGCGACAGCGCGCTAGACGCGCCACGTCCTGGGGTCACTAAAGGCCGTCATCCCGGAAAGCCCGCAGGGCTTATCCGGGACCCAGGGGGCGGCGTATCGCGGTGACGGCCCTCGGGCGGATGAACCAAGCGCGGAGCCCAGTCTCCTGGGTCCCGGCTCTGCGCTCCGCTCCGGCCGGGATGACGGCTGTGTTTCTAGCTCCACGGCCCCGGCCGACGGCTCGGACCACTGGTCGGCACGGCCGTCCCCAGCCGCTGACGCGCGCCCTGCCCGATCGCCAGCTTCATCAGGGCCTCGATCCGGTTGTGGGTGGCCGGGTGAGTCGAGAACAGGTTGTCGGCGCCGCGACCGGCCAGCGGGTTGATGATGAACATGTGGGCCGTGGCCGGATTGCGCTCGGCCTCGTGGTTGACCACGCCGCCGCGGGCATAGGCGTCGATCTTCTCCAGGGCGCGAGCCAGGCCCCGGTTGTCGCCGGCGATCTGCGCGCCCACCCGGTCGGCCTCGTACTCGCGCGAGCGGCTGATGGCCATCTGCACCAGCATGGCGGCGATCGGGGCCAGGATGGCCAGGGCGATGGCTCCGATGATCCCGCCCGGACGCTCGTCGTCCTCGCGCGAGCCGCCGAAGAAGAACGCGAAGTTGGCCAGGGCCGAGATCGCGCCGGCGATGGTCGCCGTCACGGTCATGGTCAGGGTGTCGCGGTTCTTCACGTGGGCCAGTTCGTGGGCCATGACGCCGCGGATCTCGTCGCGGTCGAGCATGGCCAGCAGGCCCGTGGTGGCGGCGACGGCCGCGTTCTCGGGGTTGCGGCCGGTGGCGAAGGCGTTGGGCTGGTCGCTGTCGATGATGCAGACCCGCGGCATGGGCAGGCCCGCACGCTGGGCCAGATCGGCCACGTCGCGGGCGTAGTTCCTGACCAGCGGCTCGGGATGGCTCTCGTCGACCTCGACGGCGCCGTAGGCCCGCAGCACGATCTTGTCGGCGTTCCAGTACGAGAAGACGTTCATGCCGGCGGCCAGCACGAAGGCGATCAGCATGCCGGTCGGGCCGCCGATCATGTAGCCGGCGCCGACGAACAGGGCCGTCAGGCCGGCCAGCAGGGCGAAGGTCTTGAAGTGGTTCATGGTCCTCTTGCGCGGGGATCAGTCGAAGATGTCGAACAGATCGAAGCGCTTCTTCTTGTGGTGGCCGTGACGTCGATAGTCGTCGTCGCGGTCGTAGTGCTTGCGGTCGTCATGGCGCTTGTGGTCGTTGCGCCAGTTGTCGTCATAACGGCGCGGCTCGGGCCGCTGCTCATAGGTGGGCTGCGGACGGCCGAAGGGCGACGGACCGGACGGCGGCGGCGCGGCGCCCTGCGCGTCTTCGCGCTCCATCGCCATAAGCTTTTCCAGCTCGCCGCGATCGAGCCACACGCCCCGGCACTTGGGGCACATGTCGAACTCGACGCCGGCGCGCTGCACGGCCTGCATGGAGCCATCGCAGTTGGGGCACATCAGAAGAGGCATGGGTCGTTCGGGTCCCTGGTCCAAGAATGGAGACGGGGTTCCCGATGTCGGATCCGGCACGAGGGGGAGGGACACCCGGACCCAGACATCGAGAACACCCGATGCGGTCCGACATCACGCGCGTCCTTCGGAGGGGAGGTGAAGACGCTGCGCCAGAGGGGCCCGGCCCGCTCATTGGAGATAGGAGGCGCTTTTCGCGTTTCAAGCCCCCTCAGTCGCTTCGCGACAGCTCCTCCAGAGGGGGAGCATCTTGGCGCATGAGATCCTCCCTCAGGGGAGGTGGCCAGAAGGGCCGGAGGGGGCCGTTTTCAGCCGCCGCGACGCGGGCCGATTTCATAGCCCCTCCCCTCTGCGTCGGCTTCGCCGACACCTCTCCCACAGGGAGAGGGGCCATAAACAAAAAAGGCCCCGGATCGCTCCGGGGCCTTTTCCGATCTCTTGCGAGCTCGACGCGTCTTACGAAGCGTAGAATTCGACGACGAGGTTCGGTTCCATCTTCACCGGATACGGAACTTCCGAGAGTTCCGGAGCGCGGACGAAGGTGGCCGACAGGCCCTTGGCGTCGACCGAGACGTACTCGGCGAAGTCACGCTCGTTCGAAGCGACGGCTTCGAGGACGAGAGCCATGTTGCGCGACTTTTCGCGAACCGCGATCACGTCGCCGGCCTTGCAGCGGTACGACGGGATGTTCACGCGCTTGCCGTTCACGGTCACGTGGCCGTGGTTCACGAACTGGCGGGCGGCGAACACGGTCGGCACGAACTTGGCGCGGTAGACGATGGCGTCCAGGCGCGACTCGAGCAGGGCGATCAGGTTCTCCGAGGTGTTGCCCTTGCGACGGGCGGCTTCCTCGTAGGTGCGAGCGAACTGCTTCTCGGTCAGGTTGCCGTAGTAGCCCTTCAGCTTTTGCTTGGCGCGCAGCTGCAGGCCGAAGTCCGAAACCTTCTGCTTGCGGCGTTGGCCGTGCTGGCCGGGGCCGTAGGACCGCTGGTTGACCGGCGACTTGGGCCGGCCCCAGAGGTTTTCGCCCATACGACGGTCGATCTTGTACTTGGCGCTATGGCGCTTGGACATAGGTCACTCTTTATGTCGATCCGAGCCGGACCTCCGGAAGGAGGACGATCTCAACGGCGGCTTCGGGTCAATCCGTCATGAAGCTATCGCGCCGCGCGGCGAGCCGGCGGCGTGAAGGCGCGGTTTATGACGGAGGGGCGCCTGAGAGTCAACGGACGGTCCGGCAGCGCACCGGATATATCCGTTGCTTCAAGGCCTTCCGCTCTCCAGGACGAGGCGCGGACGCAGGCCGGCGTCCTCGACGGTGCGGACCAGGACGAAGGCCTCGGCATAGGGCGCGTCGGGATCGACACGCACCTCGACCCGAGCGGCTTCCCTGCCCCTCGCGGCCCGCCGTAGGGCTTCGGCTACCTGGTCACGCGGCACGCCCCGCCCGTCGACGAAGTGACGTCCGTGATGCTGGGAAAGGTAGATTGGCGGAGAAGGCAGGCCTTGGGGAACCGGAGCGAACGCGGGCGGCAGCATGAGCGGCGTGGCCCGATCCACCTTCGGCCAGGCGACGACCCCAGCGAACACCGCCAGCAGCACGCCGATCATCGGCGCGAGATTGGGCGTCGACAGCGGCCTGGCGTCGAACTTCGTAGCGAACCGGCTGGCCATGCGTCCTCCCCCTTCAGTCCGACGACAGGTTGGCCGGATGGCGGAACCAGGCCTTGCGGGACCGGCCGACGTCGCGGCGACGGATGAAGGCCAGGCCGCGCCGGGCGACGAACCGGCCGACGGGTGGAAGAACGGCAAGCACCGTTGGCAAGACCCACCAAGAGCGATCGGCGGCGCGCAGGTGGGCGATCTCGGCCGCCATCATCGCCTCCCACTCCGCATTCCCCCGCGCCGACGCCGAGGCTTGACTGTCGGCATAGCGAGAGATCAGCTCGGCGTTGGCGGCCAGGATGCGCTGATGGTCAAGGGCGAACAGCGCCAGGCACGCGGCGCCGGCCGCGACGATCAACGCCCAGCGCGGGCGGCGCTCCAGATCGAAAACCCGAGCCTTGCGGCAGGCGACCAGCAGCGCCAGAACGATGAAGCCACGGTTCCAGGCGCCATCGATCAGGTCGGGCGCCAGATAGGTCCAGACGAGGCCCATGCCCAGCACGAGGGTCGTCGATCCAGTGATGAAACGCGGGATGCCGTCGATCAGCGGCCGAGCGACCGGCGCCGAGATCACCGCACTTACGAACAACAGGGACAGCGGCGTCGCTAGGTCCCTCCAGTCCGGAAGCACCACCGCCAGGACCGGCCAGACCACCGCCTCCAGCAGGCGAAGGCATCGAAGGCCCAAGGACGGTTGCTGCGTCGCCGACGTCGTCATGCGGCCACCCTACAACCGGCGCGGGCGCGCCGCCAAGACGCGCCCGCCGGGCTCGGGCTTCTTCTAGACCCGCTGCAGAGGATTGCGCACGCGGACCTTGTCGGTGCGCTGCACGCCCATGGCGTCGAGGTCGAAGCGCAGCTCCTTGCCCTCCGGCACGAGAGCGCGACAAAGGTCGGGGCGCTCGCGGGTCAGGGTGACGGCGACGCCGCTTTCCCGGCGATCGGCCGTGACCTTGAAGTCCTCGGCCTTGGTGCAGCCGTTCGACGATACGCGGGCCACCAGCTCGCCCTTCTCGAGAGCCACGCCGTACAGGGGCTCCAGCGCATCATTGCCGTCGTTGATCTTCACCGAGACGTCGCGCTTGCCGCCGTCGTCGGCGTCGATGATGACGCAGGCCGAGGTCGACAGGCCCGCGGCGACGACCAGGGCCAGGACGGCCAGTTTCTTCTGCATGTTTGAACACCCCTCAGCGGTCGAACTTGACCTTGGCGCAGAGGAGCGGCCGGCGGCTGAACCCGGGATGAATTACCGAAAATTCACAACCGGGGCGCGTTGCGCGACAGGCGTCGCCAGATGACAAAATCCCTCTATGCGTGTATTTCTGAATTATCGCCGAGGGGGAGATCACGACATGGCCGTCACCGACGCCGAGATCAACGCGGCCGTAGCCGTCACGGGTCGCTTCGAGAACGCGGGCGATCCCTGGCGCGGGGTCACCGGCGACTTCGACGGCATGGGCATTTCCTGCGGCGTGCTGCAGTGGAACATCGGCTCGGCCTCGCTTCAGCCCATGGTGCTGGCCGTGGGCAAGCCAGTGGTGCTGCGCGAGGCGCCGACGATCGGGGCCCAGCTTTGGCAGGCCAGCAACGGCGGCGTCTCCCAGGGCCTGACGATCGTGCGCCAGTGGCAGACCGGCAGCCAGCTGAAGGCGACGCCCAAGAAGGAACTGGCCAACCTGATGGGCTCGCCCGAGATGAAGGCCCAGCAGCTTGCCCGCATCCGCACGGTGGCCAACAAGGCCGACGCCCTGGCCACGACCTGGGCCCTGGCGGCCGGCCGGGCCGCGCGAAGCCTGCAGGAGCTGATCTGGTTCTTCGACCTCGTCACCCAGAACGGCAGCCTCAAGGGCGTCGACCATGACGACGTCAAGCAGTTCATCAAGACCTCGACGCCGGGCAAGGCCGACGACGTGGTCTGCGACTGGCTGCTGGCCGCGCCGGCGGCCTGGTGGGGCCGCGTCGACTGCATCAAGAACGCCGGCCTGTGGCGCGACAAGGTCGCGGCCGCCGACCTGGAGCTGTTCGTGCTCAGCTACCTGCGCGCCTCGCTCAGCACGGCCAAGGCCCGGGGCGTGGTGATGAACCGCAAGGGCGCCCTGGCCTTCCGCAAGGGCTGGATCAACGGCCAGCTGTTCGACTTCACCGGCCAGTTTTAGGCGGCGTCGAGACCAGCCCCGGCCGGCCCTGCGCCACGCGCTCGATGCGATCGCTGACGTCCATCCGGACTCTACCCGTTCAGTTGCAGCGGCGACCGAGGCGCGACGCGCCGCCGTCGCCCCATCGCAAGCCACAGCCCATAGGCCAGCATGAACAATAGCGACGGAACCAGGGTGTAGGCGGCGCAGGCCAGGAAGACGACCAGCCGATAGGACTGTTCCTGGCCATCAGGATCCAGCGCCACGAACGCCGAGCCGGCAATCGATGGAATGTTGACCCAGGCCAGGGTGGTCCACAGCAGTCGAGCTCGCCGTCTTGGCGTCTCTTCGACCAGGGCGTCGATCAGGCCAGGCCAAACCTCTTCCATAAGGCCAAGGTTACAACCTTTCGGCGTGCCAGTCGATATGGTCGCCGATGAAGCTGGCGATGAAGAAGTAGCTGTGGTCGTAGCCTTCCTGGCGACGAACCGTGACCTTCAGCCTGGCTTCGGCGCCGGCCTCTTCCAGCAGCTCGGGCTTCAGCTGGTTTTCGAGGAAACTGTCGGCCAGGCCCTGGTCGACCAGGATCTCGTCGAAGCTTTCGCCAAAACCGTCCTCGATCAGGGCGCAGGCGTCGTGGGCCCGCCACTTGGCGCGATCGGCGCCCAGATAGGCGCTCAGGGCCTTGTCGCCCCATGGGCAGTTCAGCGGCGAGACGATCGGCGAAAAGGCGCTGACCGACTTGAACAGCTGCGGATTGCGCAGCGCGATCGTCAGGGCGCCGTGGCCGCCCATCGAGTGGCCGAAGATCCCGCGCCGCGCCGGATCCAGCGGGAAGGCGCCGTCGACGGCCTCCAGCAGGTCCTTGGTGACATAGGAATACATGTTGAAGTGCGGCGCCCAGGGCTCTTGCGTGGCGTCGACATAGAAGCCCGCGCCCTGGCCCAGGTCATAGGCGGCGTCGTCGGCGACGCCTTCCCCACGTGGGCTGGTGTCGGGCGCGACGATGGCCACGCCATGCCTGGCGGCCCAGGCATAGGCCCCGGCCTTGGTGGTGAAGTTGTCCTCCGTGCAGGTCAGGCCCGACAGCCAGACGAGGTACGGAAACGGCCCCTCCCCATCTGGAACCCAGACGCTGAACTTCATCGGCGTGCCGGTGCTGGCGCTGTCGTGCCGGCAGTAGCGCAGCGTACCGCCCTGGGTGCGGTGGGTGGCGAGGGTTTCGACCATCTTCAACTCCTCCCCTCCCCCTTGCGGGGAGGGGTTGGGGGTGGGGGAGCAGCGCCGGCGTCAAACGCCGAGCCGACACCCCCTATCCGACCGCTTCGCGGCCACCTTTCCCCGCAAGGGGGAAAGGATCAAATCAGAACGTCACCACGGTCCGGATGCTCTCGCCCTTGTGCATCAGGTCGAAGGCTTCGTTGATGCGCTCCAGCGGCAGGACGTGGGTGATCATCGGGTCGATCTGGATCTTGCCGTCCATGTACCAGTCGACAATCTTGGGCGTGTCGGTGCGACCGCGGGCGCCGCCGAAGGCCGTGCCTTTCCAGACCCGGCCGGTGACCAGTTGGAACGGACGGGTGGCGATCTCCTTGCCGGCCTCGGCCACGCCGATGATGATGCTCTCGCCCCAGCCGCGGTGGCAGGCTTCGAGCGCCTGGCGCATGACCGTGGTGTTGCCGGTGGCGTCGAAGGTGTAGTCGGCGCCGCCGTCGGTCAGGGCCACCAGGTGCGCGACCAGGTCGCCCGAGACGTCCTTGGGATTGACGAAGTGGGTCATGCCGAACTTGCGGCCCCACTCCTCGCGGTCCGGGTTCAGGTCGACCCCGACGATCATGTTGGCGCCGACCAGCTTCAGGCCCTGGATGACGTTCAGGCCGATGCCGCCCAGGCCGAAGACGATGGCGTTGGCGCCCGGCTCGACCTTGGCGGTGTTGGTCACCGCGCCGACGCCCGTCGTCACGCCGCAGCCGCAGTAGCAGGCGGTCTTGAACGGCGCGTCCTTGCGGATGCGGGCCACGGCGATCTCGGGCAGCACGGTGTAGTTCGAGAAGGTCGAGCAGCCCATGTAGTGATGGATGGTCTGGCCCTTGTAGGAGAAGCGGCTGGTGCCGTCCGGCATCAGACCCTTGCCTTGGGTGGCGCGGATGGCCGTGCACAGGTTGGTCTTGCCCGACAGGCAGCTTTTGCACTGACGGCATTCGGGCGTGTAGAGCGGGATCACGTGGTCGCCGACCGCCAGGCTGGTGACGCCCGGACCGACCTCGACCACCACGCCCGCGCCCTCGTGGCCCAGGATCGACGGGAACAGGCCTTCGCTGTCGAGGCCGTCCATGGTGTAGGCGTCGGTGTGGCAGACGCCGGTGGCCTTGATCTCGATCAGGACTTCGCCGGCCTTGGGCCCTTCCAGGTCGACCTCGACGATCTCCAGCGGCTTCTTGGCTTCGAAAGCGACGGCGGCGCGGGTCTTCATGGCAGGCTCCGATGGGTTCTCGGTCCCTGTGGTACGCCGATGCGCGCCCGGCGATAATCCCTCACAAGGCAAAACATTGTTGCCATGCAGGGACAATAAGCGCACCACCGCGCCATGAGCCGCTGGGACGGGATCGACGAGTTCGTGGCGACGGCCGAGGCCGAGAGCTTCTCGCAGGCCGCGCGGCGCCTCGGGCTTTCGACGTCCGGGGTCAGCCGAGAGGTGGCCCGGCTGGAGGAGCGGCTACAGACCCGCCTGCTCTATCGCACCACCCGCCGGGTCAGCCTGACCGACGCCGGCCGGGCCTTCCTGGCCCGCTGCCGCGACCTGATCCACGACCGCGACGAGGCCCTGGCCGCGGTCGGCGAGGAGGACGGCGAGGTCAAGGGCCTGCTGCGCATGACCTGCTCGTCGGCTTATGGCGAGCGCTACGTGGCGCCCGCGGTCAACGCCTTCATGCTGCTTCATCCGAAGCTGTCGGTGTACTTGGAGCTTGACGACGCGGTGCGCGACATCGTCAGCGAGGGCTTCGATCTGGCCATCCGCTTCGGCCGCCTGACCGACAGCCGCCTGATCGCCAAGCGCCTGGCCTCGCGCACCCGCCGCCTGTGCGCCTCGCCCGATTACCTGGCGCGGGCCGGAACGCCGGCGACCATCGCCGACCTCGAAACCCATGCCGGCGTGCTGGGCGCGGCCGACACCTGGCCGTTCCGGGAGGGCGAGCGCGAAATCGCCTTCAAGCCCCAAGGCCGTTTTCGCTGCAACAGCGGCCAGGCGGTGCTGGACGCCGCCTTGCAGGGCCTTGGGATCTGCCAGCTGCCCAACTTCTACGTCGACCCGGCCATAGCCGCAGGCCGGCTGGTCCCGCTGCTGGAGGACGCCACCCCCGCCGACGAAGGCGTCTGGGCGGTCTATCCGCACCTGCGCCTGCTGCCGGCCAAGGTGCGGCTGCTGGTGGAGCATCTGGAGCGGGGGCTGGGGTAGGCCGCCAGACGCTCCCCCCGAAGGGGGAGCTGTCGCGGAGCGACTGAGGGGGAAGACGGCCGGTTCAGCGGAAGCTGAAAACGCCCCCCCTCCGGCCCTTTGGGCCACTTCCCCCAGAGGGGGAGGATCTTTGCTTAGAGCAGCTTGCGCAGGCTCAGGCGCACGGTCCGGCCCATGGCGTCCATGTAGTCCTCCTGATAGGCCTGCGGCGTGCGGCCCTGGTCGTCGCGGACCTGCTGCTTCTCGTCGAACAGGTTGTCGACCGCCAGCGTCACGCGCGAGCCCTTCAGCCAGTCGTAGCGCTTCACCAGGTCCTTGCGCTGCCCTAGATCCGCGAACCCCGACAGGCTGACCGTCGGGATGTCGGCGAAGAAGAGGTCGTCGCCGCGCGGGCCGCCGTCGACCCATGTGGCCGAACGCCAGGCGCTGCGCAGGCCGCAACCCATGCCGTCCTTGGCGAGATTGGCCTGCAGGTTGACCTCGTGGCGCGGCGTGCCGCCGCGACGGCCCAGCGAGGCGCCGTCCAGCAGATCGAGCGGGGTCATGCCGTCGCGGATCACCACCTCGTCCTGCAATCGCCACAGGTGGTTCAGCGAGACGTTGAAGATCGCCTGCCCCGGCGGGCCGCCCGATCGCATCATGCCGCCCGGACCGCTGACCTGCGCGCCGCCACCGGGACGAGGCGCGCCGGCGGGCCGGGCGCCCGGCGCGGCGGGCGGCGGGCCGCCCCAGCGCAGATTGTAGTTCAGGCCCCAGCGCAGCTCCTGGCGGTCGGCATGGGCGAAGTTCACCGGCCGGGTGTCGACCGAGGTGAGGCGGCCCGTGGCGTCGCGCACGAAACGGCTGGGGAACGCGGCCTCCAGTTCCGGCGAGACGGCCGGGAAGCTGGCGATCTGATCCTCGACACGGCTGGCCGTGTAGTTGCCCCACAGGGACAGCTCACGCTTCTCGAACGGTCGGTAGTTGAAGCCCAGCTTCACGACCTGGCGGCTGTCGGCGCTAAGGTTGGGATTGCCGCCTTCGATGCGGGTGACGTTGACCGTCTGGCTGGTGGCGAAGTCGTACATCGCCACGTTGGGCGTCAGCAGCACAGGATCGTTGACCTGCTGGGGCGAGGGCTCGCCCTCCTCGGTGCTGTAGTTCAGCGACAGGTTCATGCGCTTGACCGGCGACCACGACAGGCCGCCGCCGGCCGTCACCAGGCCGCCGATGTCGGAGAACTGCTCGTAGAGCACGTTGCCGTTCAGCGACACGCCGCCCAGGAAGCCCAGCACGCCGTCGCGCTCGGCGATCGGCGCGTCGGCGCTGGCCGAAAGCGTACCCCGGTCGCGCACCAGGGTGCGGCGGGTGAAGACGCTCGAACGCACGCTCTCGGACTCTACCTTTCGGCTGTCGACCCCGCCCTTGACCGTGGCGCGCAGGCGGCCGGCCGGCAGCTCCGCCACCGTACCGTTCATGGTCAGTTCGGCCTTGGCGTTGGTGGTGATGGAGTCAGCGGTGTCCTGGGCGGCGTAGCGCAGCAGGCTGCGCGGGATCGGGCCGAACGGATCGACCTGCGGATCACTGGCCGCCACGGCGGCGCGATAGGCCGTGGTGTCGAGGCCCCGGCCGGTGCGGGTGGCGCTGTCGGTCAGGTCGTAGTTGCCGGTGAAGGTCCAGCGCCAGCCGGCCATCATGCCCAGCGCGGTCATGCCCAGCTCGACCTTGTCGGTATCGGTCTTGCGGCGCAGGCCGTCGGGCACGTCGAGATAGCGATAGAGCGTCACGTCCCGGGCGAAGGGCGAGAACGGGCTGTCGGCCTTCAGCGCCAGGCCCACACCGGTCAGGCCGTTGAAGCTGACCCGGCTGGTGCTCTCGACATTGCCGCTGAGGGTGGTGGTCACGTTGCCGAGCGCGCCCAGCACCAGGTTGCGGGTGTAGGCGCCCTGGATCGCGCCCTCCTCGCCGCGCGCCAGCAGGGTGCGCGAAGCGGTCAGGTCGTCGGTCGCCGCCTTCCCGGCGCCGGCCACGAAGTCGGCCAGGGTGGGCGCGGCGCCTGCCGCCAGGGTCGGCACGGCCGCCACCGTCACCACCGAGCCGACCAGCGTCGACAGGGCCGGATCGAGCTCCGGCCCGGTCGCCGTGCCGATGTTGCCCTGAATGTCGTAGGGTGTGCTGCTGGAGCGGACAATGTCGCGCTCGGACTCGTACAGCGGCGTCTCGCGGCGGTAGCGGACGTTCACGGTCCAGCGGGCGTTGGCGTCGACCTTGAAGAGGTTGCCCTTCTGCTCGTTGAAGGTGCGCCCGCCCTCGGTGGCGAAACGGAACTCGTCCTCCAGGGTCAGCGAGCGGAAGTCCTTCTTGAGGACCAGGTTCACGACCCGCTGGTCGGCCCGGTAGCCATAGGCCAGCGCGGCTTCCTCGCGCAGGATGTCCAGGCGCTGGACCGCTTCGGGCGGCAGTCCGGCGATCTCCTGGAAGCCCGAGATGCGCTGGCCGTTGACCAGGGTCACCGGCCCCTCGCCGCCGCGTCCGCGCGAACTGACTGTCAGCGGTTCGAGCATGGTCATCAGCTCGGCGACGCTGCCCGCGCCGTAGGCCTTGATAGCCTCCTCGTCGAGCGAGATCTCCGGCTCGACCGGGCCTTCGGTCTTGCCGCGCGGCGCCGATTGCACGGTCACGCCCTCGACGACGGCGTCCTCGGCCTCGACAACGGGAATGGGGGCGGGCTTGGGGTCTTCCGACTTGGCTTCGGGCGACTTGGCTTCAGCAGCCTTGACCTCGAGAGCCTTGATCTCGGCGGGCTTGGCCTCCGACGGCGAAACCGTCCCGACCGTCATCGCCGCCGCGAAACCCTGCAGAAGCACGCCGCCCAGCGCCATCACCATGCCCCCTATCCCAAGCCCCGGCGTTCAACCGCCGGCTATCCCACAACCTGGACCATGGTTGCAGATTTTGGCTGGATAGCGGCGTTTGCGCCAGCGCGGAAATTAAAGCGCCGTAAGGTGAGACACCGGTTACTGCGGCGAGCCCTTTGGATATCCGGACCTCGCCGTCAATCCTCACCCTTGTCGGCCGCCTTCTGGGCCAGCTTGGCCAGCACCCGGCCCCGCCCCTTCGACAGGGCGGTGATCACGCCGCGGAAGGTGCGCACCTCCTGGTCGGTCAGGCGGGCGCGGGCCAGCGGGACACGCAGGTTGCGCACCATCGACGGCTTCTTCTCGGGCGGATGGTAGAAGCCGGCCTTGTCGAGCTCGTTCTCCAGGTGCTCGTACAGACCCATCATCGCGGCCTGGTCGGCCGGACCTTCGACGTTCAGCTCGAACTTCTTCCAGGGGCGGTCGTCGACCGTCATCTTCCATTCGTAGGCGTTGATCGACACGGCCTGGGCAAGATTCAGCGAACGGAAGCGCTCGTCGATCGGGATCGAGACGATGGCCTGGCACAGGGCGATGTCGTCGGTCTCCAGGCCGGCGCGCTCGCCGCCGAACAACAAGCCGACCTTGCGGCCCTGCTCGACTTCCTCCGCCAGGTGGCCGGCGGATTCACGCGGGGTGTAGACCGGCAGGCGCGTCTCGCGCGGGCGGGCGGTGGTGGCGTAGACCAGATGCAGGTCGGCGATCGCCTCGGCCAGGCTGTCGAACACCTTGGCGTCGTCCAGCGGCCAGCTGGCGCCCGAGGCGCTGGCCCAGGCCCGCTCTTGCGGCCAGCCGTCGCGCGGATTGACCAGCCGCAGCTCGTAGAGGCCGAAATTGGCCATGACCCGGGCGACCGAGCCGATGTTCTCGGCCAGCTGCGGGGCGTTGAGGATCACGCAGGGGGGCGTGCGGACGATTTCAGAATTCGTTTCGGCGGTCATGGGCGTCCCTTTGCCGTCGAGCCACACTTTGACGCAAGTCCGAACCGTCGTCTGGCGCGTTTAGCCTCCACTCACGCTTGGAGGCTTTCGACCCCGATGCATCGCCGCGCCCTGCTCGCCGCCCTCGCCATGCCCGCCCTGCCGGCGGCGCTCTCGGCCTGCCGCGAGCCGCCGCTGGCCGGCCAGGAAGACCCGACCTTCGACCACGAGACCATGAGCCACAAGCTGACCGCCATCGCCGAGCGCGCCCGCCCCGGCGACCTGGGCGTGGCGGTGCAGGACCTGACCACCCCCCAACGGGCCACGGTGGCCGGCGACCACCTGTTTCCGCTGGCCGGGATCTGGACGGCGGCGCTGGGCGCGGCGGTTCTGGCCGAGGTCGAGGCCAAGGCCCTGTCGCTGCGCGAGACGATCACGATCGAGGACGTCGACCTGTCGCCGCCGCCCAGCGGCGTCGCCGACGCCTGGCCCAGCCGGCGACGCTGGACGGTCGAGGAACTGCTGAAACACGCCGTGGCGGGCGGCGACAACACCGCCGCCGACGTGCTGATGAAGCGGATCGGAGGTCCTGGCGCAGTCACCGCCTGGCTGGACCTGAAGAAGGTCGAGAACCTGCGGGTCGACCGCTACGCCCGCCAACTGCTGCCCGAACAGACGGGCGCGGCCTCGTTCCGGGCCGAGTGGCGCGGCCAGGCCTGGCGCAAGGCGGTGCTCGCCACGCCCGAGGCGACCCGCCGCAAAGCCTGGCGGGACTATCTGGCCGACCCGCACGACTCCACGACGCCCCTGGCGGCCGTGCGCTTCCTCGAGGCCCTGAACCAGGCCGAACTGACCAGCCAGGAGGGTCGCCGCCGGATGCTACGCATGATGGAAGCGGCGGCCGGCGAGCGCCTGCGTCCCGCCCTGCCGGCCGGCGCGCGGCTGGCGGCGATCACCTCGGCGACGCCGTGGGACCTGGGCCAGACCGCGGCCGACAACGTGTTGGCCATGGTCCGCCTGAAGGACGGCCGGCGCTTCGCCCTGGCGATCCTGCTCAAGGCCTCGCCGCTCGAGGAAGCCGACCGCGACGCCCTGATGCTCGAGGTCACGCGGACGGTGTTGCAGGCGGCGGAGAAGGCGAAATAGGCGCCAAGCGAAAACCCCGCCCTTCGACAGGCTCAGGGTGAGGTTCTCTACTGAGCCGCTCCTTGGTCCTCATCCTGAGCTTGTCGAAGGACGAGGACCACGCGCGGCTCAGTGCGACGACGACAGCTTCATCAAGACGAGGCCGCTGACGATCAGCACCGCGGCGATCACGCGCATGACGCTGAGCTGCTCGCCCAGCACCGCCACGCCGACCACGAAGGCCCCGACCGCGCCGATGCCGGTCCAGATGGTGTAGGCCGTGCCCAGCGGCAGCGACTTCATCGACAGCGACAAAAGGCCGAAGCTGGCGAACATGAAGATGATCGTGGCGATGCTCGGCCAGGGCTTCGAGAAGCCCTCCGAGGCCTTCATGAAGAAGGCCCAGACCACTTCCAGCAGGCCAGCGATGATGAGGAATATCCAAGCCATGACGGCGTCCCTTTGCAAGAACGCCGGGCCGTCCCGGACTTAAACCCGCCTGGAAAGACGGTGGAGGACGTGGCCTCGCTCGATTATGGCCGGTCAGATAGTCGCTAAGGCCTCAGCCTTCAAGCCTGGAGGCGACTTCGTGGGCGGCGGCGCGATGCCGCGCCGCAGCCAGGGCCTGGACCAGCAGGCCAGGATTGAGCGGCTTGGCCACGTGCAGGTCGGCCCCGGCGGCGTGGGCCGCGGCGATGTGCTCGTCCATGGCGTTGGCGGTCAGCATGATCACCAGGATCGGGTCGGAGTCGGCCGCCGCCTCGCGGGCGCGCAGCTCCCGGGTGGCGGTCAGTCCGTCCATCACCGGCATCTGCATGTCCATCAGCACGGCGTCGAACGGCTGGGCTTCCAGCGCCCGCAGCGCCGCCTCGCCGTCCTCGACCATGGTCAGGTCGACCCCGAACGGCTCCAGTACGATCTCGACCACCTTGCGGTTGCCCGGATGGTCCTCGGCCACCAGCACCCGCATGCCCTCCAGCGAGACCGGCCCCTCGTCGTCGGCATGGTCGTGGTCGAGGCTCTCGGTCGAGGGCTGTAGCGGCAGCTCGACGATGAAGGTCGCCCCGCGCCCGACCACGGCCCGCGCGTCGATCGAGCCGCCCATCATCTCGGCCAGGGCCGCGCAGATCGACAGCCCCAGCCCCGTGCCGCCGAACTGGCGGGTGATCGACTGGTCGGCCTGGACGAAGCGCTTGAACAAACGCTCACGCACCGCGTCGTCGAAGCCGACCCCGGTGTCGCTGATGCTGAAGCGGACCAGCTCGCCCACCTTCTCCACCGACAGGTCAACGCCGCCGACGCTGGTGAACTTCACCGCGTTGCCCAAGAGATTCGACAGGATCTGGCTGATGCGGCCGGCGTCGCCGTCGTAGCGGCCGATGGCGTCGGGCGCGACCGACCACGAGAAGGCCAGGCCCTTGGCCTCGGCCGAGGCGCGGTGCAGCTCGGCCATGCCGGCCACCAGGCCCTCCAGGTCGAAGGGCGCGAAGGTCAGTTGGAACTCGCCGGCCTCGATCTTGGAGACGTCGAGGATGTCGCCCAGCACCTGCTCCAGCAGTCGCCCCGACGAGGCCACCAGCGCCGCCAGCTCGCGGCGGCGGGCCGGGTCGCTCTCCTCGGCCAGGCGGTCCCCGACCGCGATGACGCCGTTCAGCGGCGTGCGCAGCTCGTGGCTCATATTGGCCAGGAACACCGACTTGGCCTGGTTGGCCTTTTCCAGTTCGCGGGTGCGTTCGGCCACGCGCACTTCCAGCGAGCGCAGCAGATCCTCGTGCACCTCGCGCTGCTTGCGCAAAGCCCTGGCCAGGGCCCCGATCTCGTCGCCGCGGGCCTCGATGCGGGCGGCCGCCGCGCCGTCGTCGGCGCGGTGGGCCTCGCCCAGGCCGCGCAGGGGCGCCACCACCTCGCGGGCCATCAGACGGTAGAGCAGGAAGAGCTGGGCCACGACCCCGACCACGCCGAACAGCAGCACCCAGGACGCCGTCTTGACCGCGTTCCAGACGATCTGGTCCGAACGGAAGGTCATCAGGAAGTACCAGTCGGGCTCCTTCATCCGCCCGTAGGCCACCACGCGGTCGCCGCTGCGGTCGCGCAGGGCCCCGACGTCGCCGCCGTGCTTGCGGATTTGGGCGACCAGGTCGGCCACCCGCTCGCGCGACTGCACCTTGGCCAGTTGGGCCGCGTCGACCACCCCGTCGGCGGCCAGGCCCGGCGCGGCGATCAGTTCGCCGTCGGACGAGACGATCATGTTCTGCCCGCCCGGCAGCGCGTCGCCGACCGCCCGCAGCAGGAAAGAGTCCAGCGACAGGCTGGTGCCCCAGGCGCCGACATGCCGCTCGCCGATGTCGAACGGGGTCACGCAGGCCGCGTTCAGCCCGCGGCCGCTGGGGTTGGAGATCAGCTTGCGCAGCTTGGTGCACTTCATCACCCGCTGCGGATTGTTGGCCGGCAGGGTGAGCTGGCTCATCTCCTCCTTGGCGATGTCCAGGCTCGGGGGCGCGTCCTGGCGGTAGTAGAGCAGCCGGTCCTTGCGCTTGGGCCCGAACATCACCAGCCGGGTCTGCGGCGTGAAGAAGTAGAAGTTGTCGTAGTGGCCGATCTCGGTCTCGCCGGCGTTGGCGACGACCTCCATGGCCGCCACCATCAAGGCCTTGTCCTCGCGGGTCAGCTCCCGGGCCTGCGGCACGAAACCGCCGATGCCGTAGACGTAGTGATTGCCCGTGCGCCCGCCGTCATAGAGGCGCGGCGCGGTGCGGCGGGTGCCGTCGCCGAATTCGGGGAACAGCAGGTCGAACTGGCCGTCGATGTCGGGCTCGATCTCGCGAATACGGCGCATCAGGGCCAGGCTGGCGGCGTCGTGAACCTTCACGAGGTCGGAGAACAACCGGTCCTCGGTCTTGACCCGCTCGCCGACATATTCGGCCAGGTGCCGCATCTGGGTCTCGGCGGCGCTCTGCTGCACGAAATAGAACGTCACGGCCGTGACGAGGCCGGTCACGGCGATCGACAGCAGGGCGGCGAAAGCCAGCAGTCGGCGCGCAAGGGGCGACATCACGTCCGTATGACGCCACAAGTTGTCCAAACCCGCTCCCCACTCTCGTCCCCACGCGGGACGGCCAGCGCAGCCACAACCCATTAGGGCGGCGCGGGGTCCATGTCGCCTGCGGTGGAATGCCGCGCTCGACCATCGGACGTCGCACCACGCAGCCTTTCCCCAACGGCCGCAACAGTCTATAGGGCTCGCCGTCCGCGCCACGTTTCGGCCCTGTGCGCCGAGCGTCAGAGCGCGCCACCGCGAGAGGAAGACCCCGCAATGGCCAAGATCAAAGTCGCCAATCCCGTCGTCGACATGGACGGCGACGAAATGACCCGGATCATCTGGAAGCTCATCAAGGATAAGCTGATCTTCCCGTATCTGGACCTGGAACTCGACTACTACGACCTGTCGGTCGAGAACCGCGACGCCACCAACGACCAGGTGACGATCGACGCCGCCGAGGCCACCAAGAAGCACGGCGTGGCCGTGAAGTGCGCCACCATCACCCCCGATGAGCAGCGCGTCACCGAGTTCAACCTCAAGAAGATGTGGAAGTCGCCGAACGGCACGATCCGCAACATCCTGGGCGGCGTGATCTTCCGTGAGCCGATCATCTGCCAGAACGTGCCGCGCCTGGTGCCGGGCTGGACCCAGCCGATCATCGTCGGCCGCCACGCCTTCGGCGACCAATACCGCGCCACCGACTTCAAGTTCCCCGGCAAGGGCACCCTGACGATCAAGTTCGTCGGCGAAGACGGCGAGACCATCGAACACGAAGTCTACAAGGCTCCGGGTTCGGGCGTGGCCATGGCCATGTACAACATCGACGAGTCGATCCGCGAGTTCGCCCACGCCTCGTTCGCCTACGGCCTGAACCGCAAGTACCCGGTCTACCTGTCGACCAAGAACACGATCCTCAAGGCCTATGACGGCCGCTTCAAGGACCTGTTCCAAGAGGTCTACGACGAGCACTACGCCGAGCAGTTCAAGGCTCTGGGCATCCACTACGAACACCGCCTGATCGACGACATGGTCGCCTCGGCGCTGAAGTGGTCGGGCGGCTACGTCTGGGCCTGCAAGAACTACGACGGCGACGTGCAGTCGGACATCGTGGCTCAAGGCTTCGGCTCGCTGGGCCTGATGACCTCGGTGCTGATGACGCCGGACGGCAAGACCGTGGAAGCCGAAGCCGCCCACGGCACGGTGACCCGTCACTACCGCCAGCACCAGAAGGGCGAGTCGACCTCGACCAACTCGATCGCCTCGATCTTCGCCTGGACCCGTGGCCTGGCCCACCGCGCCAAGCTCGACGACAACCAGGAACTGGCCAAGTTCGCCGCCACCCTGGAAAAGGTCTGCATCGACACCGTCGAAAGCGGCTTCATGACCAAGGACCTGGCCCTGCTCGTCGGCGACAAGCAAGGCTGGCTGACCACCGAAGGCTTCCTCGACAAGATCGACGAGAACCTGCAGAAGGCCATGGCCGCCTAAGGCGACCGACCTTCCGGTAAGGACGAAGGCCCTCCCTCGCGGGAGGGCCTTTTTCTTTGGGCGAGCATCCGGAGGATGCTAAAGGCCCGCCCCACTCTGGAATTCAAGAAAGCCGGCGATGATCCAGCCCAGCACGACCTTCAAGGACAACCTTCAGCAATTGCCGGCCATCGACGGCGTGGCCCGTGTCGACCTCGTCGACGCCGAAGGGACCGTGGTCGCCAGCATCGAGAACCAGCCTGGCAAGAAGGGCTCGGTCGCCGTCTACCAGTACCTGAAGCAGGCCTTCGGCGCCCTCGACGCCAGGGCCGCCGAGCACGGCCTGGCCGTCTTCGCCGAACACACGGCCGACGCCCGCGAAAACCCCGGCGCCCATCCCAATGTCGACCGCCTGATCGCCATCGCCGAAGGCGGCGCGCCGCTGGGCATCGACGTCGTCGGCGGCTGACGCAGACACCGCCCCGTTAGCGCTCGTGGCCGCATCGGGGCGGCGCCCGCCACGATGCTGACGCGCTGAAGTGCTCACCTGCACGCTGCGCCGGCGTCCCGGCGCCCGTGACGGACGCCTGATGCCACGACCGCTGATCGACCCTCCGCGACGCCGCCCCTCGCGCGCGACGAAGCTGGCGGCCGGCCTGTTCAGCGCAGGAGCCCACGCGGCCGTGCTCGCGGCCGTGATGCTGTCCCAGGGCGATCCGCGCCCGCCCGAACCCGAGCCGTTCGCGGTCGACCTCATCCAGCCGCCGCCCCCGCCTCCCCCGCCGCCGGAGCCCAAGCCGCCCGCGCCGGAGCCAAGGCCCGACTCCAAGCCCGCGCGGCCGCCCTCACCCGCCCCGCCCAAGCCGGACCCGAAACCGCCGACCCGCACCGCCCGCCCGGCCGTGCGCCCCCCCGACGTCGAGCCCCTGCCCGCCACGCCCGCCGACACCACGATGATGGCCGCCGAGCTGGGCGAGGCCGAACTCGCCGGCGCCACCACCGTGGGCGCGGGATCGGGAAACGGCTCGGGCGACGGCGCCAGCTGCGACATGGTCCGCCGGCTGCAGGCGGCGCTGCGCCGCAATCCCCGCGTCCGCAGCGCCCTGGCCTCGGCCCACGGCGAGGCCGCCGCCTCGGGCAAGGCGGTGCTGATCTGGAACGGCAAGTGGCTTCAGAGCCCCAACCAAGTCGGACGCGGCCTGGCCGGCGTTCGCGAGGCGATCATCATGGAGGTCGGATTCGCACCGGCCGCCTGCCGCGCCAACCCGATGCGCGGCCTCGTCGTCGTCAGCCTGGCCGACGGCCCCGGCGCGCCGCGCCTGGCCCTGGGCGACGCCTCCTGGCGCTGGTCGGACCTGCTGTTCGCCCCGGGGACCCGGCCGCCCACTAGGGGATGACGACCTCGCCGTCCTCCTTGGTGAAGCGGCCGGGACGCTGCTCCAGCAGGTCCAGGACCGCCTCGGACGGCCGACATAGGGCAACGCCCTTGGGCGTGACGACGATCGGCCGGTTCACCAGGATCGGATCGGCGACCATGGCCTCGAGGATGCGCTCGTCGGACACGTCCGCCGCAAGCAGGCCCAGCCCCTGGGCCGGCGTTCCTTTGTCGCGGATCAGGTCGCGCAGCGGCAGGCCGGCGCGCGCGGACAGGTCGAGCAACTGCTCGCGCGTCCAGCCCGCCTGCAGATACTCGACGACCGTCGGCGCGTAGCCGGCCGCCTCGACCATGGCCACCACGTTGCGCGAGGTGCCGCAGGCGGGGTTGTGGAAGATGGTGATCGGAAAGTCGGTCACGAGGCGGTCTCCGGTTTCAGCAGCCACCCGAACAGGCCCGCCGCGAGCAGCGCCCCGATCAGTTGGGCCAGGATGAAGGCCGGCGCGCTGGACGGCGCGATCCCGGCGAAGGTGTCGGTCATCGAGCGCGCGAGCGTCACGGCCGGGTTGGCGAACGAGGTCGAGGCCGTGAACCAGTAGGCGGCGGTGATGTAGAGCCCCACCGCCATCGGCGTGCTGTCCGGCTTGAACCGCACCGTCCCGAGAATCGTGGCCAGCAGGCCGAAGGTCGCCACCACCTCGGCGAACGCCTGATCCAGGCCGGTCCTCGCCTTGGTCGAGACCTGGACGATCGTCTCTCCGAACATGGCGTGCGCCGCCCAGACGCCCAGGATCGCGCCGATGACCTGAACCAGCGGATACAGGGCCGCATCCCGCCAGAACAGCTCCCGCCTCGATGCCGCCACCAGGGTGACCACCGGGTTGAAGTGCGCGCCCGAGATCGGGCCGAACACGCCGATCAGCACGACCAGCGCCGCCCCCGTGGCCAGGGTGTTGGCCAGCAGGGCGATGGCGAGGTTCCCGCCCGCCAGGCGCTCGCCCATGATCCCCGAGCCGACCACCACCGCCAGCAGCAGGGTCGAGCCCAGCCCCTCGGCGACGAGGCGGCGGCGCAGGTCGAAGGCGGCCATGGTCAGGCCGGCGACTTGGGCGCGCAGGCCGGGCCGCAGCCCTCGACACGGGCCAGCACGGCGGTCAGGGGCGAGCAGATTTCCGGCGCGCCGTTGCAGCAGTCCTCCATCAGGAAACCCAGCAGGCCGCTCATCGCGCCGTAGTCGGCCGAGTAGATGATCGAGCGGCCCTCGCGCCGCGACGCGATCAGGCCGGCGTGCGCCAGGATATTCAGATTGGCCGACAGGCTGTTGGGCAGCACGTCCAGCGTTCGCGCGATCTGGCCGGCCGCCACGCCCTGCGGCCCGGCCTTCACCAGCAGCCGGAAGATCGCCAGGCGCCCATCGTGACCCAGAGCCGAGAGCATGTTGACAGCGGACGTCGATTCCATATTTCCATTATTCTCGAAATATAAGCTCTTGAACAGCCCCCGGAGACGCCCGTGACCGAGTTTCCCGCCCTCGACGCCCCGTTCCTCGCCAGGATCGACCAGCACCGCCTGGAGTCGTCATCGCGGGCGTCGCATCCGCCGCGCATCCTGCTGCTGTATGGATCGCTGCGCGAGCGCTCGTTCAGCCGGCTGCTGGCCCTGGAGGCCGCGCGCATCCTCCAGGCCCTCGGCTGCGAGACCCGAATCTTCGACCCGCGCGACCTGCCCCTGCCCGACGCCTCGGGGCCCGATCACCCCAAGGTCCAAGAACTGCGCGCCCTGTCGGAATGGTCCGAGGGTCAGGTCTGGTGCAGCCCCGAGCGGCATGGCGCGATCACGGGCGTGATCAAGTCGCAGATCGACTGGATCCCGCTGGAGATCGGCAGCGTACGCCCCACCCAGGGCAAGACCCTGGCGGTCATGCAGGTCAGCGGCGGCTCGCAGTCGTTCAACGCGGTCAACACCCTGCGCCTGCTGGGCCGCTGGATGCGGATGATCACCATCCCCAACCAGTCTTCGGTGGCCATGGCCTATCGGGAGTTCGACGAGAACGACCGCATGAAACCGTCCAGCTATTACGACCGGGTCGTCGACGTCATGGAAGAGCTGGTGAAGTTCACCCTGCTGACCCGCGACCGCGCCGACTACCTCGTCGATCGCTACAGCGAGCGCAAGACGGGCGGCCGCATCGCCGAGCACGCAGCCCTGGCCGCCGAGGCCATGCGCCACGAGACGGCCTGAGCGCTATCGCCGCGCCGGCGGGGCGTCGATGACGATGATCCCCGCCGCCGCCGCCTTCTCGGCCTCGGCGGGCTTCCAGTCGCCCCAGGCCTTGCCCGTGCGGCCTTGCTCGCGACCCAGGTCGAACAGGCGGCGCATGGCCGTGTCGCTGAAGTCCAGGCTGTTGGCCTGCGCCTCGTCGGGCACGGCGGCGACGCGGAAGGCCAGGCCGTTGCGCTGGGCGAAGGCGGCGTTGGCGGCCAGATGGGCGCGGGTCGACGCCTTGCTGCCGCTGTCGTAGCTGCGCTTGAGGATAGCCGTCAGCCTGCCGGCGGTGACCGCGTCGCGCCGGCCCAGCTGGCCGTTGACCAGCACATAGATCGAACCGCCGCCCACGGCGCCGACAGGGCGGCTCCACAGGACCAGGCTCTCGGGCACGGCCAGGAACGGCGTGTTGACCCCGCCGTCGACGTGCATCTCCTGGATAATACGGCCGTCCTTGGCCCGGCCGGCGATCAGCACCGGCGGAAAGACGCCGGGAATGCTGGCCGAGGCCGTCAGCACGTCCTTGAACAGCTTCAGCCCCTGTTCCCCGCCCTGCTTGGCGATCAGCCCCATGTCCCAGATCACCGTCTCCTCGCTGTCGAGGTTGGTGGTCGCCACCAGCAGTCGCCGGCCCTTGTCGTGCTCGACGGCGATGGCGGCCAGCAGTTGCGGCGTCACGGCCTTGTCGACCAGCTTGCGCAGGGCCGAGCTGCTGTAGAGGCTGGGCGAGGCGAAGGTGGCCAGCTGCCGCCAGGCCAGGATGTCCTTGGCCCCGCCGTCGGAATAGGCGGCCGCCAGCTGCGGATCCCAGGACGAGCCGAGGAAGGCGAAAGGCGCGGCCAGGGCCCCGGTGCTCACCCCCGTGACGATGCGGAAGTCGGGCCGCCGGCCGCTCTGCGTCCAGCCCACCAGCACGCCCGCGCCATAGGCCCCATTGGCCCCGCCGCCCGAGAGGGCGAGGATCGCCGTGGGGCCCTGGCCCTGCTCGCCCATGATCTGGCGCTCGAGCAGCCGCACGGGGGCTGCGTCGCTGGCGACAATGCGCGGGTCGACCGTGGGGATCACCGCGCCGGGCGCGACCCGGACCACGCCTTCCGGCGGCCTCGCCATCGTGCCGCAACCGGCCAGCAGCAAGGCGGCGCTGAGGGCCGCCGCACGAAGTATCGCGTTCACGCGCTCACCTTGGCGTCTGTCGAAATCCGACAGAGCCAGCAACGCGCGACTTCAATTCCGGTTGGCTCAGCTTGCCGTTACGGAAGGCGAAAAACGTCTAGTTTCCTTGGGTTTGCTTCGGCCAGGGGCCGACCATCTCGACCACGCGGCCCGCGCCCTCGGCGCCGCCCAGCGGTTCGGTGAAGGCCCGCGACTCGATGAACTGCAGGCCCATCTGGCCGTCGCCCTGCCAGACCATGCGCGTCAGGTGGATCATGCGGCGGGCCGGATCGACCAGGTGCAGCACGTCCGGCGGCGTGGCGAACTCCGGCGCGGCGATGCGCGCCCCGCCCTTGGCGATGTCGATCAGCCGGCAGCGCAGGGGCTCGCCGCCCACCACGAGGTAGGCTTTGCGCGAGGCGGGATAGCGACGGTAGGCGCGCTTTTCCATTCCCAGGACTTCGATCTGGCTCATCGCGGCGATCCTAAACCCGACTCGGGCCAAACGACCGCGCAATCGTGCACGGGACGTCGCGGGGAACCCTAGGGGGCGTCGCGAAGACCGGGCAAGGCGCGAGCCCCTTCCGTCCCCAGGAAGGCGGCCCGGTGTTCAATCCTGACCCAGAATGGGTCGGCCAAGGCCGTTCAAGCCAGCTTCGAGTGCTTCCGCGAATAGCCGAAATAGATCACGCAGGCGGCCGCCACCCAGGCGCCGAACAGGGCGAAGGTGTCCCACGGCAGGCCGATGATCAGGTAGCCGCAGAAGGCCACGCTGGCGATCGGCAGCACCGGATAGAGCGGAACCTTGTAGCCTCGCGGCAGGTCGGGCCGCGTGCGGCGCAGGATGATCACACCGGCCGAGACGATGGCGAAGGCGATCAGCGTGCCCATGCTGGTCAGGTTGACCAGCACGTCCAGCGGCACGAAGGCGGCCAGGAAGGCGATGAAGGCCGCGACGATGGCGGTGTTCCAGGTCGGCGCCCGGGTGCGCGGATCGGTCTTCTGGAAGATGCGCGGCAACAGGCCGTCGCGGCTCATGGCGAACAGGATCCGCGTCTGGCCGTACATGACCACCAGCGTGACGCTGAAGATCGAGATGATCGCCCCCAGGCACAAGACGAGCGAGGTCCAGCCTGCGCCGGTCAGGTTGCGCAGGATCACCGCCAGGCCCGCCTCTTGCCCGGCGAAGGCCGTCCAGGGCTGGGCCCCGACGGCGGCGATCGCCACCAGGACATAGACGCCGGTGACGATCAGCAGGCTCAGCACCACGCCCAGCGGCAGGTTGCGGCGCGGGTTCTTGACCTCGTCGCCGGCGGTCGAGACCGCGTCGATGCCGATGTAGGAGAAGAAGATCGACGAGGCCGCCGCCCCGATCCCGGCCACGCCCATGGGCGCGAACGGCGTCAGGTTCTCGGAGTTGAAGCCGGTGAAGGCGATGACCACGAAGAACAGCAGCACCAGCAGCTTGGCCACCACCAGCACGGCGTTGATCGTGGTCGACTCCTTGGCCCCGCGCAGCAGCAGCACCATGCACGAGCCCACCAGCACCACGGCCGGCAGGTTGAACACCCCGCCCGCTCCCGGCGGCTTGGCCAGGGCGTCGGGCAGGCGCCAGCCGAACAGGTCGACGAACAGCTCGTTCAGGTACTGGCCCCAGCCCACGGCGATGGCCGAGGCCGAGACGGCGTATTCCAAGAGCAGGCAGGCGCCGACGAGGAAGGCCACGAACTCGCCCAGCGTGGCGTAGGCATAGGAGTAGGACGAGCCCGACACCGGAATGGTCGAGCCCAGCTCGGCATAGCACAGGGCTGTCAGGGCCGCGGTGATCCCGGCGATGACGAACGAGACGATGACCGCCGGCCCGGCCAGCGGCACGGCCGTGGTCAGGGCCACGAAGATGCCGGTGCCGATCGTGGCGCCGACGCCCAGCATGGTCAGCTGGAACAGGCCGATCGACCGCTCCAGCTCGTGCGGCAGCTCGTTGGGATTGTCGTCGCCCTCGGCCGCGATCGCCCCGACGGGCTTGCAGCGGAAGAGATCGGCGATGGGCGAGCCGGCCATGGGCGCTCCGGGAAATTCCTCAGGGGCGGCGAAGGCTTAAGGCCGCGCCGTAAGCGGCGACCCCTTAAAGCGGCCAAGCCCTCCGGGAAAGCGGATTCCACTCGGGGAACCCTTGGCGCGCGAACGCCCTTGCAGTGGGGGCATGAATGCCCATTCTAGGCGGCGTTAACCGTGCGGGGGCGCAATGACTTTGCAGAAGCGGATCTGGGACCTTTTGGTCCTGGCGATCTTCATCTTCGCCGCCGCCTTCGCCACAGCGCCCTGGTTCGCCTTCCGGGCCCTGAAAGCCGCCGCCCAGTACGAGGACGTGCAGGCGCTGGGCGAGCTGGTCGATTTCCCGGTGGTGCGCCGCAGCCTGACCGGCCAGCTGGACGAGGAAGCCCCCGCCGCCAAGCCCGAGGCGCCGTCGCTGTGGACCAACCCGATGGGCGTCTTCAAGCGCGCCATCGAGCCGATCGCCCCGCCCGAGCCCAAGGTCGACCGCTACCTCACCGTCCAGGGCCTATCGGCCCTGACCCGTGGCTACGCGCCCGGCGCCGCCCCGCCGCCGACGGCCCGCCCCGAGACGGTGCTGGGTCGGATGCAGGCCGTGGTTCGCGGCCCTTATCCGACCATCGCCTACTGGGACCCCAACCGCGTGCGCATCGCCGTGCGCCGTCCGGGCGACAAGGCCAAGGCCACGATCTTCACCTTCCAGCGCCGCGAGTTGTTCGTCTGGAAGCTGGTGCACATCCGCCTGCCGGCCGACGAGCGGTAGAGCCGCGCCGCCACGACGCGGCTCCCTAGGCCGTCAGGCGCCGACGCCGCCAGCGGCGAAGCGCTCGTCGATCAGGGCCTTCACGATCCTCGCCAGTTCAGGAAGGGTGACACTTTCGGTGTTTAACCCGCCTTTCACGGCCGTTCCGGACATGGCCGTCCAACCCGTCTGGCGCGCGCCCGCCACTTTCAGACCAGCTATCTTGAGGGCGCCGCCAGCCTGGATATCCACCGAGCCGTCGGCGGCGCTCACATAGACCAAGGTCGACGCGCCTCCCACCGTCTTGATCGCAAAGCCGCTCGGCGGACACGCGGCGATGAGGAAGTCGCCGTCGGTATAGATGTTCGCTTTGCCACCCGTGGCGGCGCTGAACGCCAAGCCCCGCTGCACGCCGTTGCCCAGGCGGATAGCGCAGTCGGCGAATTGCCCGATAGTGGTGTTGACGAGACTGCCGATCGTCTCGGCCTCGGATTGCATGGAAAGGCCGGCGCCGGTCGTGGCGATGCCGCCAAGCTTCACACCGTCGCCGAACGTCGCGCCTAGACCGGCCGACTGCAGGACCGCTCCAGGAATGCTGGCGTTGAAGACGTTCACATAGACGCCTGCGCTGCCGTCAGCCGGCTGCACGCCGGTGGCGGGCTGCACGTCGACCTCCATGCCGACATAGCGCGCATGGACCGCCGTAGGCTGGCCCGAGGCGATGAAGTTGGCGCCGAAGACGGTCGCATGCTCAGCCCAGGCCTCAGCCACGCCCATCACCGCCACGCCGTCCGACAACGGGTTGTCATAGTTCTGGGCGACATAGGACAGCACGCCGATCGCAGGCGTATCCTTGTCGGTCAAAGTGTCCGTGAACTCCTTGGAGAAGGCCACGGCCGCGTAGGTGTTGGAGTTCCAGTAGCCGCCCAGCGCCTCCACCGGCTTGCTGTTGTCCTCCATGATCCAGTCGATCTGCATGGTCGAGCCGGCGACTGGCGCGGCAGGGCCCGTTACGAACGGGATCGGCTTCTGCAAATTGGCGATGAACAGGAGCTCCGCGCCCGACGCCTCGCGCAGACGAAGCGAATAGGCCGCTCGCGTGTAGAATAGCGCTGGCGCGCCGGCGCGCGCCGCATAGCCGCCTAGGAAGTCCAGGGGTTGGGTGACCGCCGCGCCTCCCTCCACACTCCAGAACACGGCCTGCGGATTGGTCTCTGGATCCTTGCCCGGCTCCCCGACATATATCTTTGCGCCATCCAAGAGCATCCCCGCCAGGCTGGGGAATTGCGAATACAGGTTCTCGACCGGCAACAAACTCATCTACGCGTCCTGCTCGGTTGGATAACTTAAACCTCAGGCGACATAAGCGCCCTGGAACTGGTGCAGCAGCTTGGTGGCCGCGCCCTTCGAGGCTTCGGGCCCGGCGTTGCTGGCGGCGATGATCGCAACCCCGCGTCCCGGGGCGATCATGATCACCTCGTGCCACATGGTGTTGGAGCCCTCGTGGACCAGGAGCTTTCCACGGCTCCACGGGCGTCCCGGAACCACCAGCCAGCCCAGCGCATAGATCGCGTCGCCGACCGGCGTGGTCATGTGCTTGATGCTGTCGGCGCTGAGGAAGGCGTTGTCCTTCAGGAACAGCCGCGCGAAGCGGGCGTGGTCGGCAAGGCTCATGTGCACCGTGCCGGCCGGCCCCATGGCGGGCGGATTGTCGGACGGACCGGCCGGATCGACCGGCGTCAGCCCGCCGCCCGGCTTGGGCAGATGGCCCCAGGGCGCGGCGCCCTTCGGCGCGCCGAACCCGGCCGTGGTGATCCCCAGGGGCTTGAAGAGCTGGGCGTCGATCACCTGCTCCCAGGGCTTGCCGGTGATGGTCTCGATCGCGGAGCCGACCAGTATGTAGTTGAGGTTGGCGTACTCGTACTTGCCGGGCTTGGCCGTGGGCGGCGCGGCCAGGATCTGCGCGGCCAGCTCGGCCCGCTGCACGGTCAGCGGCCGCTTGTCGGCATGGGCGCGCGCCAGCCAGCCGCCGGCCATCACCGGCTTGTCGCTGATCCCCGACACATGGCTCATCAGCCGCTCGACCGTGGTGTCGGCCCACGCCGGGTCGAGCTTCACGCCAGGGAACAGCGAACCAAGGCTCGCTCCCCACTTGGCCTTGCCCGCCTCGACCAGCCGGGCGTAGACGGCCGCGGTCATGGCCTTGGTGTTGGAACCGATGTGCCAAAGGTCAGAGCCCTCGACGAGGTCGGGCGCGCCCGCGCGGCGCACGCCGGCCTGTTTCTGCACGATCACCTTCTCGGGGTCGGTGACCAGGCCCGCCACGGCCGGCGCGCCCGTCTCGGCCAGCACCGTCGCGGGATCGACCGTCGGCAGGGCCATGATCTGCCGGGCCAGCGCCGCCGACGGCGCGCTCCCGCCCACGGCGGCCAGGGTGAGCAGGCGACGACGATGCAGCATGGAAACGACCCTCACTTGCAATGAAGCGCTACTTCAACCGCACAGGCAGGATCGCCGCAACTGAAAGTTCTGTAAGTAGAGAATCGACAGGACGCGTTCAGCCTGCCGAAGGGCTGCGCAGGACCGGGACGGCGCGGAGAAAGCGGATAGCGTCGCTCATGCCCCGTCCTGATCCGCTTTTCGCCGGCCGCGCAACGCTGTCACCGAACCTTCAAACGTCGCTGCTAGGCACCCAGCGTCTGGAGCGGCCCGGCGTGCGCCACGTTCCGGATGGTCTGGGGAAGCCGTCATGAAATCGTTCGCCTGCGCCGCGTCGCTGCTGGCCCTGTTGCTCGCCGCGCCGGCCCTCGCCGCGCCCGCCGTCTACCTGACGCCCGATATGGCCAGCCCAAAGGCGGTCAGCCTGGGCGGCGCCAGCTTCGTCAACCACGGCCTGGTCGGCGCCGGTCGGCTGGCGGCCAGCACCCGCGACTTCCGGGGCGACACCCTGGGCTCGTTCTCGGGCATGGCCGTGACCGAATGGCGCCGCACCGCCGACGGAGCCTATGAAGGCAAGCTTCTGACCCTGCCCGACCGCGGCCCCAACGGCGTCGGCACGGTGGCCGGCACCACGCCCTACGACAATCGCGTCCACGCCTTCGATCTGGCCTTCCGGCCGCTGGCCGACGGAGCCTCGGGCGTCGCCGAGCAGCTGACCCTGACGCCGACCGGCGGCTTCCTGCTGAAGGACGACAAGGGCCACGCCTTCACCGGCATGGATCCGGGCGAAGGCGTCGTCTTCTGCGGCCAGGCCGCCTGCCCCAGCGCCTTGACCGGCCCCGGCGGCTTTCGCATCAGCCTAGACGGCGAGGCCTTGGCTCGGCTGGCGGACGGCGGCTTCTATGTCGGCGACGAGTACGCGGCCAACATCTACCGCTTTGACGCCCACGGTGCGCTGAAGGGCGTCATCGCCCCGGTGGCGGCCGTGTCCCCGCGCAAGTACGGCCGCCCCGCCCTCTCCAGCGAGATCAAGCCCCAGTCCGGGCGTCGCCCCAACCAGGGCTTCGAGGGCGTAGCGGTCTCGCCCGACGGCAAGCGGCTGTTCGCGCTGCTGCAGAGCGCGGCCGTGCAGGACAGCGGCGAGAGCGACGCAGAGCGCGCGGTTGCCCGCCTGTTCGTCTACGACATCGAGAAGAACCCGACGCCCGACGCCCCGATCGCCGAATACGCGCTCGAACTGCCGGTGCTTCGGACCAAGGGCGACGGCGGCGCGCCCGACAAGGTGGCCGCTCAATCCGAGCTTCTGGCGCTTTCCGACCACCAGTTCCTGGTGCTGGCCCGCGACGGCGCGGGCCTGGGGTCAGGCTCGGCCAGGCCTGCCGTCTATCGCTCGGTGCTGCTGGTCGACACCGCCGGCGCCACAAACCTTGCCGGCGCAAAGAACGATGCGGCGGGCGCGGCCATCGCCCCCGGCGGCGTGCTGGCCCCGGGCGTGGTCCCCGCCAGCCAGGCCCAACTCATCAACCTCGCCGACCGAGCCGAGCTTGCGCGGGTCGGCGTCAATCTCGACAACGCCGCGCCGAACGCCGCCACCCTGCCCGAGAAACTGGAATCCCTGGCCATCATCCCGGCCCTCGACCCGGCCGCGCCCAACGACGTCTTCCTGCTGGTCGGCAGCGACAACGACTTCCAGACCGCCAGGGGCAAGGTCGGCGAACTGGCCTTCGACGCCGCCCCCAAGGCGCCCGAGGGCGCGTCGACCGCAGACAACGACAGCCTGGTGCTGGTCTACCGCCTGACCCTGCCCGCCGACCTCGCCGCCCAGCGCCGCTTTTGACCCCGGCGCGAAGGCGGTGCTATCCAGCGACCCGCGTTTTCGCCGAGGCCCTCGCGCATGACCCTTTCCTCGCCCTCGCAGGCGTATCCGGCGTGACCGCCCTGACGCTGGAGGTGCTGGCCCGCGCCCTGCCGTTCTTCCTGCTGGTCGGGGCCGGCGTGACCCTGGCGCGGCTGATGCTGCTGGACGGGCGCATGGCCCAGGGACTGTCGGCCTATGTCTACTGGATCGGCTTCCCGGCCCTGCTGGTGCATTCGCTCTCGCGCATGGGTCGCCCTGACCACGACCTGACCCTTGGCCTGGCCGCCTATGCCGGCTGCCTGGTGGCGATCATGGCCCTGATGGTCGGCGTCGGCCTCGTCCTGCGCTGGAACCGGGGCGAGCGCGCCGGCGCGGCCATGGCCGCCGGCGTCGGCAACAGCGCCTTCCTGGGCCTGCCCGTGGCGGCGGCCGTGTTCGGACCCGAAGTGGCCCGGGTCGGCGCCGGCATGGTCGCCATCGACTTCGTGCTGGCCACCGCCCTTGGCGTGGCGCTGCTGGGCTGGGCCGGCGGACGCTCGGTGTGGCGCTCGACCATGCAGGCGTTCCGCAACCCGATCGTCGCCGCCGCCCTGTTCGGCACGGCCCTGGCCCTGCTGGGCCTGCAACTGCCCGGCGTGCTCGACCGCGCGGTCGGCGCGGCCGCCGCCTCGGGCAGCCCGGTGGCGCTGGTCGCGCTGGGGGTAGTCCTGGGCCTGCCCGCCGAGGCCGACGCGGCCCCGCCGCGCTGGAGCCCGGTGGCGCTCGCCGCCGTCGCCAAGCTTCTGGCGCTGCCGGTGCTGGTCTGGTTCGTGGTCGGGCTGACCCCCGCGCCTGCGACCTTCCACCTGGCCGCCACCCTGCTGGCCGCCACCCCCACGGCGGTCAACGTCTTCATCCAGACACGAGCCTACGGCGTCTTCGCCCGCGGCGGCGCCCGCACCGTGGCCCTGACCACGGCCATCGCCTGCGTCACCCTGTCGGCCGTGGCGGTGTGGCTGAAGGCGTGAGCCCTACTTCTTCCGCCCCAGCCGCGCGAACCACGGCTGGGTCGGATAGGCGATCGAGCCGGCGACGCTGAGGGCTATGGTCGTGCCCCTGCCCGAGGCGCTCTCGATGGCCAGCTGGGCGCCCATCTTGCCGGCCCGCTCGTGCATGCCGATCAGGCCGTAGTGGCCCTCGCGGCTGGCCCAGGCCATGCGGTTGGCGCCGATGCCCACCCCGTCGTCGCGAATGGTCACCTGCAACTGCCGCACCCCGTACGAGACCTTGACCAGCACCTGGCTCGCCTTGGCGTGGCGAGCCGCGTTGAACAGCGCCTCGCCGGCGATGCGGACGATCTCTTCCTGCACCAGCGGCTGCACGGGACGCGGCGTCCCCTCGGCCACCAGCTCGACCTTCACCCCGGCCTCGAACGGCTGCTCGGCCATCAGCTCGCGCAGCACCAGGTCCAGCCGCCGCACCTCGGCCCCGCGCAGGTCGCGCACACGGTCGCGCCCCTCGACCAGCATCTGGTCGGCGCGGTCGAGAGCCTGGTTGATGACGTCCTTGGCCGGCAGGTCGTCGGGGATCTGGTAGGCCACCGACTGGAACCGCATGATCAGCCCCTGCACGCTCTGAAGCAGGGTGTCGTGCAGTTCGCGGGCGATGCGCTCGCGCTCGGCGGCGCGCTGCTCCAACCGGTCCTTAATCTGGGCCGCGACCCGCCGCAGGCGCAGGGCGTAGACGCCCCACAGCGCCAGCGCCACGGCCAGCACGCAGGCGGCGCGGAACCACCAGGTCTCCACCAGGGTCGGCGGGATCTCGACGGTCAGGGTCGCGCCCTGCTCGTTCCACACGCCGTCGCTGTTGGCCGCCTTCACCCGGAAATGGAAGGTTCCCGGGTGCAGGTTGTCGTAGATCACCTCGCGTCGGTCGCCCGCCTCGATCCAATCCGCGTCGACGCCCTCCAGCCGGTACTGGAAGCGCACGCGATTGGGCGCGGGGAAGCTCAGCGCCGTGTAGTGGATGCGCAGGCCGCGCGTGCCGGCCGGCAGCCGCAGGGCGCTGGGATCGCGGAAATGCTGGTCGCCGACCATGACCGCGCGGATCGCCACCGGCGGCGGCAGGGTGTTGACGCTCAGCCGCGCCGGATCGACGACCACGACGTTGCGACGGGTCAGGATCCAGATCCGGCCGTCGCCGCCGGCGGTGATCTGCTGGCCCGGCGACTTCTGGACGAAGCTGTTGAGGCCGTCGCGGAAGTCGAACACCCGCCTGGGCAGCGGCGCGCCGGGCCGGTCCAGGGCCCGGTCGAGGTCGGCCGAGCGCATGCGCACCACGCCCGCGTCGCCGATCGTCCAGGTGTCGCCAGCCGGGGTCTGGACCAGGCCGTTGACCGAGGCCAGCCAAGGATAGCGTTCGGCGTCGAGGCTGGCGGTCGCCCCGCCGCGCAGCCTGGCGAAGCCCTGGCCGCCGCTGAGATACAGCGCCTCGCGGCCCGGCAGCAGGCCCTCGATCTCGCCGATCGGAAAGCGCGCCTTGTGGATCGCCTCGAACGGCGCTGGCCCCTGAAGGGTCGGGGCGTTGCGGAACAGGATCGCCGCCCGGCCGTCGGCCTGGAGCGCGGCGTTGGAGGCGATGCCGACACCGCCCGGCCAATGGCTCCATGCGCCGCCCTCGCGCCAATAGAGACCCTTGTCGAGGGCGGCCATCCACAGGCGGCCGTCCTCGTCCTCCACGCAGCCATAGGCGCTGGCCTCGGCGGGCTTAGCGAAGGTCTCGACCTTGCCGTCCCGCACCCGCAGCACGGTGTCGCGCAGCGTCACCCAGACCGCGTCGCCGGCCCCCGCGCACAGCGAGCCCGCCGACCAGTCGGTCTTCAGCACGGACTTCGGCGCCTGGCCCGGCGCGATGGCGTAGAGGGTGTGGGCGTCGGCGATCCAGACCTTGCCGTCGGCCGTGGACGTCATCCGATAGCCACGCGCGGAATTGGCCGGGATGGCCTGTTCGACGGTCACCGCCGCCGGCCGCATCATGTCCAGGCCCAGCTCGGTTCCGAACCAGATGTTGCCCTCGCGGTCCTCGAACACGGCGTGGGTCTGGTCGGAGGTCAGGCCATGCACGGCCTTGTAGGACTGGATGCGCAGGGCGCCGGCGTCGACGCTGCGGGCCGCGACGCCCGGCGCCGGGATATGCACGACGCCATCGGTCCAGGTGGCGCCCCACAGGTCGCCCTTGCGGTCGAACAGGATCCGCGAGGCGCCCACCTCGTCGCGGCGCGGATAGGCCCGGGTCAGGGACGAGGCCGCCGGCGCCTCGCCGCGCATCAGGCGCGTGCTGACGGAGTCCGACAGCCAGAGCCGCCCCAGGCCGTCCTGCGCCAGGCTGGCCCGGCGGGCGACCTTGGCCCCGGTCGGCGAAAAGCGCGTCTCGCCCGGCGCGCGGCGCAGCACGGTGCTGGTCAGCACCAGCCACTGCACGCCGTCGCGATCGAAGAAGACCTGCCAGATTTCCTGCTCGGGAAGGCCGGCCTCGGGGCCGAATTCCTGCCAGCGGCCGTTATGCCAACGGGCCAGGGTGGCGCGCTTGCGGCCGCCCCGGGCGACCCAGATTCCGCCCTCGCGGTCCTCGGCCAGGCTCGTGACCTCGCGCGAGGGATCGGGCATGCGCGCGTCGATCAACCGGCCGTCGCGATAGACCGCCACGCCGCCGCTGCGGCCAAGGCCCACCCACAGCGCGCCCGAACGTGCGCCCAGCACCTGCGAGACGTTCAGCCGCCCGGGCTTGGGCCCGTCGCGCTGGATCGGCTCGAAGCCCACGCCGTCGAAGCGGAACAGGCCATCGACGCTGCCGATCCACAGATAGCCGTCCTTCGACTGGCCGATGGTGTTGACCCGGCTGGGAGCGCCGCCCTCGATCGACCAGCTGACGCGCTTGTATTCGGCCAGGGGCTCGAGCGTCGGCGCGGCCGCCGCCGTGCCGGCCAGCGCCAGGGCGAGCGCCGCGCCCGCCAGTCCGCTCCAAAGCCCCCCCGCCCGGCTCAAAGGTCGATGATGCCGCGCTTGGCGGCGACGGTCACCGCGTGGGTTCGGTCATTCACATAGAGCTTGGCGAAGATGCTCTTTATGTTCGACTTGATGGTGTCTTCCGACAGGTTCAGCTCGCGGGCGATGTGCTTGTTGGAATTGCCGTTGGCGATCAGTTGCAGGACGGTGATCTCGCGGGCGTTCAGCGACTCGTCGATGGCGTGGATGGCGATACGCTCGGCCACCTCGGCCTGCAGGTGGCGGCGACCGGCGTGCACGCCGCGGATGGCGTCCAGCAGGTCGCGGCGCAGGCTGCTCTTCAAGAGATAGCCCGCCGCGCCCGCCCGCAGCGCATGCAGGGCCTGGGCGTCGCCGGTGAAGGTGGTCAGCACGATGATCCGCGCCTCGGGGTGCGAGCGGCGGATGGTCTCGATGGCCACCACGCCGTTGCCGGGCATCTGCAGGTCCATCAAGGTGATGTCGGGACGCAGCCGTTCCCAGCCGGCGATCGCCTCGTCGCCGGTGGCCGCCTCGCCCACCACAACCATGTCGGGCTGGGTTTCCAGCACCGCGATCACCCCTTCGCGCAGCATGGGGTGGTCGTCGGCGATCAGCACGCGGATACGGTCGTCGCCGGCCTCGATGCTGGCGGGGTGTTGGTTCATTCGGCGACGTCCGGGGACCGGTCCTTACGCATGGGACTCGTACAGTTGGCTTGTTCCGCAAGCCGAGACCATACACGAAAGCGGCGCACGATTACCCTTTCGGGGCTTGACCCGAAAGGGCCGCCCGTCCGTTGGCCAGGGCCCAGTCGAGGGCGAAGTCGGCGACGTCCTCCCAGCCGGGCTCATTGCACAGCCAGTGGGAGCGCCCCGAGAAGCATTGCAGGTCGGTGCGCGAGGCCGCCCGGCGCTGGTGGCGAGCCGCGGCGGCGACCATGGCCGGCGGAGCCATGCGGTCCTGGTCGCCGGCGATCAGCAGCAGCGGCGGACGGCGGCGGGCCGCCCTGGCCGCCCCGCTCCCGGGTCCCAGCAGGGCCTGGCGCACCACCCGGGCGGGAGCGGGAACCACGTGCTCGGCATAGGCCTGGCGGCGCTCGTCCTCGGGCAGGGTCGGGGCGAAGAGCTCGGTAAAGCCCTCCGGCGAAAGGGGCGTCGCACCGCTCCAGCGCGCCAGCAGACGCCGTAGCGCCCAGGCCGCGCGCGGACGGGCCAGCAGGCCCAGCGGCGGCGTCGAGGCGATGGCCACTCCGCAGGCGCCGCAGCCTCCGTCGAGCAGGCGCTGCACGATCAATCCGCCCAGCCCGTGGCCGATCAGGATCGGCGGCTCGACCATGGCCACCGCGTGGGCGGCATGGGCCGCGACCACCGCGTCGAGCGTCAGCCGTCCCAGGGGCCGGGGCGACAGGCGGCGCAGGTCCTCGACCGGAGCGTCCAGCATCGGCCACGCCGGCGCGACCACCGTCAGCCCCCGCGCCTCGTAGCGGGTCTTGAAACGGTCCCAGGCGCGCGGCGTCAGCCAGGCGCCGTGGATAAGCATGACGGCGGCGGTCACTGGTCTTGTCTCTCCGTTCAGCCGACGGCGGCCGTCGGCCAGTCGGCCTCGGTCTCCATGGCCTCGGACGCCCCGCCGCTCAGGCGACGCCAGACGCTGGGCGACATGCCCTCGAAGCGGCGGAACATCCGGCAGAAGTGCGCCTGGTCCGACAGGCCGCAGGCCAGGGCGATGGCCGCCAGGGAATCGCCGCTCTCCAGCATCATGGTCTTGGAGCGGGCGATGCGGCGGCGGTTCACATAGGCCTTGGGCGCGTCGCCGAAGCTGATGCGGAAGGCGCGCGAGAAATGGCTGGGGCTGAGCCGGGCGGCGGCCGCCATCTCGGCGCTGGAGATCCGGCCGGCCAGGCGCGCCTCGACCAGGGCCTTGATCCGCAGCACCTGCCAGGGCGCCAGCCCCCCGCGCTGCATCACCGGCGCGGCGAAGGCCTTGGGCTCGGACGCCGGCGCCGCGTCGATCTGCGGCAGCAGGCGCACGGCCACGGCGATGCAGCGCTCGGCGTCGGCCGGATCGGTCGCCAAGGCGTGACGCGCCTGCATCAGCAGCAGGCGGATCTGGTCCCTGGCGGGCTCCGGGGCGGGGTCTAGAGCCGGTTGGGGAACGCGGCTCGACACGGTCAGGACTTGCATCGTCGCTCTCTTCGGCTGGTCTTCGGCGCGCCGGCGCGGGGCCGGCGTGTAGCGAAACTCAACCAAAGGGCGCCCCGCCGCCATTCCCGCCCGGGTGAACCTCGCCTACCCAGGAGGGTGAAGCCGCCGGCCCGAATGGGAGCGCTATCCGCGCTGGCTGCGGGCCTCGGCCGAGAACAGCGACAGGAAGGCCAGCACGGCCGAGACCGAGAACGCCCACGTCCCGCCGAAAGCAAAAGCCAGCGCGCCCAGGCCGCAGCCGGCCGCGAACAGGCCCACGGCCGCCGACAGCTTCCGGATCCGCGCCACCGAGCCCGCGCGGTCGGGACCGCCGCCCCGGATCAGTTCGGCGACGTCGAGCATGATCTGGGTGGTCGAACCGGTCATCAGCGTGGTGGGCGGCGCGGTCGGGATGTGCACCCGGTGAGCGGCGTTCTGGATGGCCATGGCGCAGACGAACAGCACCGCCACCAGGATCAGCTGCCAGCTGTCGCCCTTGGCGAACGGCGCCAGCACGACGGCGGCGACCGAGCCGGCGATCAGCAGCACGGTCTTGACCGCCAGCATGATCCGCAAGGTCGGCATGTTGGCCGCCGCCAGCTTGAAGGTGACCAGCCGGCTGATCACCACCGCCGCGCAGAACACCGGCAGCACCAACAGCTTGGCGATCGCCCCGTCCGCGCCATGGATCATGGCCGCGCCGAAGGTGACGAAGTTGCCGGTCACGTGGGCGACGAACACGCCCTGCAAAGCCAGGAAGCCGACCGTGTCGAGATAGCCGCCGTTGAAGCTCATCAGCTGGGAAAGGCTCGGGAATCTCATGGTCACCATCCGTACTTGAGCTCGACGCCGAGATAGTCGCTGTCGTCCCGGCCCGAGGCGCGCAGGGCGCTTCCGGCTTCGTAGTGGACGGCCTCGATGGTCCCGGTCAGGCTCGGGTTGAAAGCGTAGTCGGCCCGCAGGTGGGCGTAGGCCCCGGTCCAGCGTCCGCCGCGCCCGGCCGTGCCGGACAGGGGGATGAAGGGCTGGGCGTAGATCGCGTCGGTCGTCTCGCGGCGCCATTGGCCGGCCAGGGCGGCGGTGACCGCCAGGCCCTTGGCGGGCGTCACGGTCACCGACGGCTTGACGTGCACGAGGTTGGCGTAGCCGGTGTAGGCCGCGCGGGTGAAATAGGCGGCGTTGGGATAGAGCGGGTCGAAGGTCCCCACTCGCCCGTCGCCCGGACGCGCATCGCCGCTGGCCGTATCGACCTGGAAACCCAGGCGCGGCTTCCAGGCCAGCGCCTTGAGCGTCCAGCCGATCCGACCGCCGGCCGCCCAGGCGCGGGCGTCGCTGGCGCCCACGTCGCCGCGCTGGACCATGGCCTCCAGGTCCCAGTCCAGCGCCCCGGCCGCGCCCAGATAGCGCAGGTCGTAGGCCTGGCGATCCTCCTCGCCGACCGCGTCGACATAGCGGGCGGTCGAGCGGGCGAACCGGGCGGCATAGGCCGACACCGCGCCGCCGGGCGCCTTGCGCTCGACCCGGATCAGGTCGAGGCGCACATTGCCGCTGGAGGTGTCATCGAACGCTTCGCGGTCGTGATACTGCACCGGCTGGCTGACGAAACCCGCCAACTTCCAGTCGCCACGCGACCAGTCGGCCCAGACCGCGTCGAACGACTGGCGCACGCCGGGGCCGTCGCGCGCCGACAGGAACCGCTGCTGGTCGATCGGGAAGTCCTGGCGACCGACGCGCACATTGGCCTTGCCGCCCCAGACCTCGCTCTCATAGCCGACGAAGGCCAGGCGCAGGTCCAGGCGGTTCTGGTCGGCCGGACCGATGTCTCGGCGGCCGAAGGCGCGCACGTCCTCGACCTGCACGAAACCCTGCCAGCCGCCCCTGCGAGCGTCAGCATGGACCTGAAAGCGCTGCGACAGGCTGGCGTCGGAAGGCTCGCCGCCGAAGCTGGCCGCGTCGCCCGTCTCGATCCGCTCGCGCAGGGTGAGGCCGAGGGTCAGGGACGTATCCGACCGATCCTCCTGCCAGCGGTTGACCTTGATCGCCGGACGCTCGGCCGCGAAAGCCGGAATCGCGACGAGAACGAGCGCCGCGGCCGCCAGCGTCCTCATGCCCCCTTCTCCAGGGCCTGGTCTTTCGGTTGCAGGTCGTGCCACGCCACCAGCAGGAAGCCGCCGATCAGGCCCAGGTGCTCGAAGAAGCTGTTGGTCGCGCCGAAGCGTTCGGGCGGACCCATCTCCCAGAAGCGGTTGGCCATGAAGGTCGCGCCCAGGGTGAAGGCCGCCAGGGCCAGGGCCCCCAGCCAGCGCAGCCGGCCGGAAAGGATCATCAGCGAGGCGAGGATTTCCAGCACGATGACCAGCACGGCGAAGGGCGCGGCGGGCGACAGACCGAAATGGGCCATCTCGGCCAGCGCGCCCGGGAAGTCGAAGGCCTTGGTCAGGCCGCCCTGGATGTAGGCGGCGCACAGGCCCAGCAGCGCGATCCAGCGCACCGCCGGCGCGAGGAAGGCCCCGCGCAGGCGTTGGACGGGCGTGCTCATCAGACCGCCCAGCACGCGCAGCCGAGCGCGCCCCAGAACGACTTCAGGTCGGCGATCGGCAGGCTCTTGGTCCAGGCCGTGGCGTGGTCGTGGCCGTGCACGCCGCAGCTGCTGGCGCAGCCGCACGACGCGGCCGCCTGGCGGCGCAGGGTCTTGTCCGTCTCAGGCTCGGCCCAGGCCGCGTAGCCGCCGAAGGTGCGCACCGGCGACCAGTCGGGCATGGCCGGCGGCACCTCGTTCTCGTCCAGCTTGGAGAAGTCGCCGGCGCCGTAGACGAACTTGCCGCCGACCATGGTCAGGTCCGAGGTCATGTCGGCGATCTCGTCTTCCGGCACGCCGAAGAAGTCGCGGTCTGGCACGATCAGGTCGGCCAGCTGGCCTTCCACGATCCGGCCCTTCTTGCCCTCCTCGTTGGAGAACCAGGTGACGTTTTCGGTCCACATGCGAAGCGCGCTCTCCCGGTCCAGGCAGTTGCGCTGCGAATAGAGGCGCGTTCCACCGACGGTCTTGCCGGTGATCATCCAGGCCAGCGAGACCCACGGATTGTACGAAGCCACGCGCGTCGCATCCGTGCCGGCAGAGACCTTCAGGCCCTTCTCCAGCATCTTAGCGATCGGCGGCGTCGCCTCGGCGGCGGCCGGGCCATAGCGCTCGAGGAAGTATTCGCCCTGGTAGGCCATGCGATGCTGCACGGCGACGCCCCCGCCCAGGGCGGCGATGCGGTCGATCGACTTTTCCGAGATCGTCTCGGCGTGGTCGAAGAACCAGTTCAGGCCTTCCAGCGGGACGTCCTTGTTGACCTTCTCGAAGACGTCCAGCGCCCGGTCGATCGTCTCGTCATAGGTGGCGTGCATCCGCCAGGGCCAGCGGTTCTGGGCCAGGATCATCACGACCTCTTCCAGCTCGCCTTCCATCTGCGGCGGCATGTCGGGGCGCGGCTGGCGGAAGTCCTCGAAGTCGGCGGCCGAGAACACCAGCATCTCGCCGGCGCCGTTGTGGCGGAAATAGTCGTCCCCCTGCTTGTACTTCGACGTCTTCGTCCAGTTCAGGAAGTCGTCCTTCTCGCCCTTGGGCTTCTGGGTGAAGAGGTTGTAGGCCAGACGGATGGTCAGCTGGTTCTCGTCGGCCAGCTTCTGGATGACCTCGTAGTCGTCCGGATAGTTCTGGAAGCCGCCGCCGGCGTCGATCGCCCCGGTCACGCCCAGGCGGTTCAGCTCGCGCATGAAGTGGCGGGTCGAATTGACCTGGTAGTCGAAGGGCAGCTTGGGGCCCTTGGCCAGGGTGGCGTAGAGGATCTGGGCGTTGGGCTTGGCCAGCAGCAGGCCCGTGGGGTTGCCCTGGCTGTCGCGGATGATCTGGCCGCCGGGCGGTTCGGGGGTGTCACGGTCATAGCCGATGACGCGCAGGGCCGCCGCGTTCAGCAGCGCGCGGTCATAGAGGTGCAGGATGAACACCGGCGTGTCGGGGGCCACGGCGTTCAGTTCCTCGATGGTCGGCAGGCGCTTTTCGACGAACTGGTGCTCGGTGAAGCCGCCCACGACGCGCACCCATTGTGGCGGCGGGGTGATGGCCACCTGATGCTTGAGCATGTTCATGGCGTCGGCCAGCGAGCGTACGCCGTCCCAGCGCAGCTCCATGTTGAAGTTCAGGCCGCCGCGGATGATGTGCAGGTGGTTGTCGATCAGGCCGGGCAGCACCCGGCGGCCCTTCAGGTCGACGACCCTGGTGTCGGGGCCGGCCAGGGCCATGACCTCGGTCTCGGTCCCGACGGCGGCGAAGCGTCCGTCGGTGACGGCCACGGCCTGCGCATTCGGATTGCTGCGGTCCAGGGTGGTGAAACGGCCGTTGCGCAGGATCAGGTCGGGCGAGGTCATGGGCGGAACTCCGGGGGAAACTTTGGGGGCCAGCGAACTGGCGGGACGCTTAACTTCAGGCCTTGGGCGCGGCGGGCGGCTCGTTGTCGGCCAGTTCGGTCGGCTTCTGGCCGCAGGGCAGCGGACCGAACATGTGCGGCGCCACCTGATGCTTCAGCCACGAGACGGCGGCGGGCTTGCGGGCGATCCAGCCCTTGACCAGCGGCGGGACCTGCTCGCCGAGCAGTATGCCGAACAGGCCGACCAGGGCCACCACCGGCGGCGCGGGGGAGCGCACCTGCAAGAGGCCGTAGAACACGCCGACCGCGAGGCCCGCGGCGAGCGACAGGATGTAGATCTTCATCATGGGGACGCCTTGCAGGGGCGCGCCGCGCCGGCCCGGCAACGAGCCGGCGCGGGCGGGCTGGTTAGCCTTCGTGGGCGTTGAACATCGACTTGGCGTAGATGATGCCCAGGCCGTAGCCGCCGCCGTGCACCTTGGCGATGCCCGTGGTCATGTCGTAGGTCTCGGTACGGGCCCAGTCGCGCTGCATTTCCAGCAGGTACTGAAGCGCCGTGATCGGGCGGGCGCCGGCCTGGATCATGCGCTCGACGGCGCGCTCATGGGCCTCGGCCGAGACGTCGCCGCAGGCGTCGGTGATCACGTAGACCTCATAGCCCTGAGCCAGGGCCGACAGCGCCGGGCCGACGATGCAGACGCTGGTCCAAAGGCCGGCCAGAACGATGCGGTCCTTGCCGATCTTGTTGATCTCCTCGACCACCGGGGCGTCTTCCCAGGTGTTCATCGAGGTGCGGTCCAGCAGGGTCTTGCCCGGGAACGGCGCGGTGACCTCGGCGAACATCGGGCCCGAGAAGCTCTTTTCGGCGACCGTGGTCAGGATGGTCGACACGCCGAAGCCGGCGGCGGCGCTGGCCACCAGGCCGGCGTTGTTGCGCAGGGTGATCGCGTCGATCGAGTGGGTCGCAAACGCCATCTGCGACTGGAAGTCGATCATGATCAGGGTGTGGTCGGTCGGCGTCAGCAGCTGCGGGCCGGGGGTCGGGGTGGCCTTGATCGGCATCGACTTTGTCCTTGGATGCGGAGTGGAAGAAGTCCGCGGAATGTGTCGACGCCGACAAAAACAGTCTTGTTCAGTCCCCCTGCGTTTTGGCCAAGCGGGCCATCGGAGCGTTGTCGAAAGGAAGGGCCGCCTAGAACGGCGCCAGCCGCACATGGGCCGGCAAGGTGACCTGCGCCGTCGCCTCGCCGCTCTTAACCTTGGCGGCGACCGCCCTTAGCACCATCGCCAAAGTCGCCGAGTCCGGGCCGTGCCCAGCCCCGCGCACCGTGAACAGCGCCCCCTGGCGATGGGCGGCGACCGCCTGCGCCCGCAGCGCCTCGCCATGGGCGTAGGGAATGACCGGGTCGGCGTCGCCGTGGATCAGGAACAGGGGTTCGTCCAGCGACGCGATCGCGCCCTTGTTGTCGTAGCGATCGGTCAGCAGCGGGCGGGCGATGGCCGGGGCCATGGCCGCCAGCCGCGTGAAGGTCCCGATGGTGACCAGGCCGTCCAGCTTGCGCCGGCCGGCCAGACCGAAGGCGACGCCCCCGCCCAGGCTGTGGCCGACGACGATCAGGGGTCCGGCGCCGGCGACGGTCCGCGCCCTCTCGAAGAAGGCGTCGGCGTCGGCCGCCAGGCCCTTCTCGCTGGCCCGGCCGGGATTGCCGCTGTACTCGCGGTACTCGGCCGCCACCACGCCGTAGCCCTCGGCGACCAGCGGCGAGAGCCAGCGCACCGAGTTGTTGGCGCTCGAACCGTTGCCGTGAAAGATCAGGAAGGTCGGCTTGCCGTCGCGCGGCGCGACCTCGACGCCCCGCAGGGCCAGGCCGTCGGCGGTCGTGACCGTGATCATCGCGGCGGACGGCGGCAGGCCCGCAAGATCCAGCGGCGCCTTTGGGGCCGGATAGACCCGCTCGTGGATCTGCGCCTTGGCCTGCCAGGTGGCGACGGGACCAAAGACCAGGAGCACGGCGGCGACGATGCTGGCGAGACGTTTCATGCGGCGATGTTATCGCCCCGGTGGCGCCCGGCAAGCCGCTCGCGCGGCGGCGGCCCGACAATCCCGGATCGCCGGCTCAAATGGGGTTGTCGCCTTGCGTCAAAACGCTAGGACGGACGCCTCGTGTTTCATGTGTCGCGGACGCGACGCCGGGGGGCTGCCGGCGTCCGGCCGCTGCTTTCCTGCGTACGGACGGACAGCCTGACCAAGTTCCTCAAGACCTCGCAGTTCACCTTCCGCCGTCGTCTCTGGACCGGCCGACGGATCGCGGCCGTCGCCGCCGTCGGCGTCGTCCTGCTGGGCGGCGTGGTGTTCGGCGTCTCGCGCTGCACCCGCGCCCCCCACGCCGTCGACGACAAGGCGATCGCCGCCGCGGCCACGCCCGTCGTCCTGCCGCTGAAGCCACAGGACTGGCGTGGCGAGATCGACTACCGCGCCCTCGACGCCCGCATCCAGGCAATGATGCACGACCGCTCGATGACCGGCCTGGCCGTGGCCGTGGTCGAGGGCGGGCGGCTGTCGTTCGTGAAGGGCTATGGCGTCACCGCGCCCGACGACGGCGAGGCGGTGGGCGCCGACACGGTGTTCCGCTGGGCGTCGCTGTCCAAGACCGTGGCCGGCTCGCTGAGCGCGCGCCTGGCCCAGGACGGCGCCTTCGCCCTGACCGATCCGCTGGGCAAGTTCCACACCACCCTGCGCCTGCCGGCGGGCGCCCAGGAAACCCTGACGATCGAGCAGTTGCTGTCGCAACGCACGGGCCTGCCGCGCAACGCCTATGACGGCTGGCTGGAGGGCGGCCGCGCGCCCAAGATGATCCGCCAGGCCCTGGGCGATGTGCCGCCCCAGTGCCCGCCGGCCACCTGCCACACCTACCAGAACGTCGCCTTCGACACGATCCGCGAGGTCGTCGAGACCACCACCCACCGTCCCTATGCCGAAGAGGTGCGCCAGCGCCTGTTCCTGCCGCTGGGCATGAGCAGCGCCACCATCGGCATGGGCGAGATCAGCGACGCCAAGCACTGGGCGCGCCCGTCGCGCTACGGCCGTCGCCTGACCCTGGCCGAGGCCTATTACCTGACCCCCGCGGCCGCCGGCGTGAACTCCAACATCGTCGACCTGGCGCGCTGGATGCAGGCCCAGATGGGCCTGGCGCCGGCCGTGCTGCCCGCCGGCGTGCTGGAGGAGATCCAGCGGCCGCGCGTCAACACCGGCAAGCCCTACGGCAACTCGCCGCTGGGCCGCACGCTGGAAAAGCCCGGCTATGGCCTGGCCATGCGCAGCTTCGGCTACCAGGGCCACCGCCTGGCCGGCCACAGCGGCGCCGTCGACGGCTACCGCGCCACCATGATGTTCGATCCGGCCAAGAAGACCGGCGTCGTGATGCTGTGGAACAGCGAGAGCAGCCTGCCCTTCAAGCTGCAGGCCGAGATCTTCGACCTCTATTACCACCGGCCCTTCACCGACTGGCTGGAACTGGGCAAGGGCCAGGTCCAGCTGGAGCCGTAAAGGCCGTTAAGCGGTCCGGTTAAACTGTCGGACACTCCTATGCGGGAAGGTCTCGCCGCGCCTGCCGCGCGCGAGCCTTCCGGGCCTGCGGCCCGTCGCTTCAGGGAAACGCGATGACTCTGTTTGTCAGCTTGAAGGATTACCGGGCCGAACGCGTCCGGCGGAGCTCTGTCGAGGGCGGCGCGCTGTCTCTTCTGGACGAGGTGGTGAAAGCCCGTCTGGAGCTGCAGCAGGTCGAGATCGACAAGCCAAGCCAGAAATGGAACCCCGCGCCGACCCTAGGGATGGGGCGCCTCGCCGCCGACGCCTTCGTCTTCAAGGATCTGGTCGATGAGACGGTCGAAGAGCCTGATGATGATCGGTGCGATCATCAGGAAGGCGGCCTGTATTGTCTGAGAGCCGCGCACCAGGCGGTGGCCGACGCCCTGGCCAAGCACCTGTTCCAAACCCACGCCTGGGTTTCTCGAGCCCTGGTCCGCAAGGTCGTGGCTGGGCGGCATCACGAGCAGGGCAGCCAATACGTCCTCGCCACGCTGAACGGCGAAAATGTTCGTTTCGACCTGATCGTCTGGAGCATGGATCTACGCGCGAACCCGATCCTGGGCTCGCTTGTCGATGGCGTCGTCGCCGTAACGGCGACGTTGTGCCCGCTCGACAACGATGAGATCCGCACGAACGACCTGAAGGTGCTGATGGCCCGGCAGATGGACGCGCTTGGCCTCACCCATGACGAGACCCTTCGGGAGTATCAGGAAATGGTTGACGTCCACCATGCATGGGCTCGCCGCCGATAGCCCCATGCCCCCTGAGTTGGGCCGCGCGCTATCCGGGTCAAGGACCCAGGGCGGCGCCGCCGCCCCGGGTCCTTGACGGTATCAACCAGCCAGCGCGGCCTTGATCGCCGCCAGGCCGTCGTCGGCCTTGCTGGCGTCAGGCGCGCCGCCCTGGGCGAAGTCGGGCTTGCCGCCCGCGCCCTGGCCGCCCATGGCGATCACGGCGGCCTTGGCCAGGTCGGCGGCGCTGAACTTGCCGACGAGGTCGGCGGTCACGGCCACGGTGACGGCGGCCTTGCCGTCGGTCGTGCCGACCAGGGCCACGACGCCCGAGGCCAGCTGCTTCTTGAACTCCTCGGCCACGCCGCGCAGTTCCTTGCCGCCGACGCCGTCGAGGACGCGGGCGATCAGAGCGGTGCCGTTGACGTCTTCCGGACCGGAAGCCGCGCCGCCGCCGCCCAGGGCCAGCTGCTTCTTGGCCTCGGCCAGTTCCTTCTCCAGCTTCTTGCGCTCGGCGACCAGGGCGTCGACGCGGGCCAGGACCTCGGCGACCGGGGTCTTGAACTGGTCGGCCAGGGCCTTGGCGACGCCGGCCTGGTCGAGCAGGAAGCGGCGGGCCGCCTCGCCGGTCAGGGCCTCGATGCGGCGCACGCCGGCGGCGACGCCCTGCTCGGAGACGATCTTGAACAGCGCGATGTCGCCGGTGCGGGCCACGTGGGTGCCGCCGCACAGCTCGACTGAGTAGGCCTTGCCGGCTTCGGTCAGCGAGTCACCGAGGGTCAGCACGCGCACGCTGTCGCCGTACTTTTCGCCGAACAGCGCCACGGCGCCGGCCTCGATGGCCGCTTCCGGAGCCATCTCCTCGGTGCGGGCCGCCACGTTCTGGCGGATCACGGCGTTGACCTCGGCCTCGATGCGCTCGATCTCGTCGGCGCTCAACGGACCGCCGTGGCTGAAGTCGAAGCGCATGCGCTCGCCGTCGACCATCTGGCCCTTCTGGGCGACGTGCGGGCCCAGCACATGGTGCAGGGCCGCGTGCACCAGGTGGGCGGCGGAGTGGTTGGAGCGGGTGGTGTGGCGGCGATCGGCGTCCACCGAGGCCACGACCTTGTCGCCGACCTTCAGCGGACCGGCCAGCGCGACGCGGTGCACGTGCAGCTCGCCCGCCTGCTTCTGGGTGTCGAGCACGCGGCTCTCGGCGCCGTTGGCTTCGATCACGCCGGTGTCGCCGGCCTGGCCGCCGCTCTCGGCGTAGAAGCTGGTGCGGTCGAGCAGCACGTCCACGGTCTGGCCGGCCGAAGCGGCCTCGACCTCGGCGCCGTCGGCGACAATGGCCTTCACGACGCCGGTCGTTTCGGTGGTCTCATAGCCCACGAAGTCGGTGGCGCCGGCCTTTTCCTTGACCGAGAACCAGGCGGCCGCCGCGCCCTGCTGGCCCGAGCCGGCCCAGTTGGCGCGCGCCATCTCGCGCTGCTTCTGCATGGCTGCGTCGAAGCCGTCGGTGTCGACCGTCAGGCCCTTGGCGCGCACGGCGTCCTGGGTCAGGTCGAGCGGGAAGCCGTAGGTGTCGTAGAGCTTGAAGGCGGTCTCGCCGTCCAGCACGTCGCCGGTCGAGAGGTTGGCGGTGGCTTCGTCGAGCAGACCCATGCCGCGTCCCAGCGTGGTGCGGAAGCGCTCTTCTTCCTGGCGCAGGGTCTCGACGATCGAGGCCTCGGCGCGGCGCAGTTCCGGATAGGCCTGGCCCATCTCGGCCACCAGGGTCGGGGCCAGGCGGTGCATCAGGGGCTCGTTGGCGCCCAGCAGGTAGGCGTGGCGCATGGCCCGGCGCATGATCCGGCGCAGCACGTAGCCGCGGCCTTCGTTCGACGGGGTGACGCCGTCGGCCAGCAGGAACGACGACGAGCGCAGGTGGTCGGCGATGACGCGGTGCGACGGGGCCTGGTCGCCCTCGGCCTTCACGCCGGTCAGTTCGACCGAGGCGGCGATCAGGGCCTTGAACAGGTCGATGTCGTAGTTGTCGTGCACGCCCTGCAGGACGGCGGCGATGCGCTCCAGGCCCATGCCGGTGTCGATCGAAGGCTTGGGCAGCGCCAAGCGCTCACCGCCGGCGATCTGCTCGAACTGCATGAACACCAGGTTCCAGATCTCGATGAAGCGGTCGCCGTCTTCATCGGGGCTGCCCGGAGGGCCGCCGAAGATGCCTTCGCCGTGGTCGTAGAAGATTTCCGAGCACGGGCCGCAGGGGCCAGTGTCGCCCATGGACCAGAAATTGTCGCTGGTCGGGATGCGGATGATCTTGTCGTCCGACAGGCCGGCGATCTTCTTCCACAGATCCGCGGCCTCGTCGTCGGTGTGGTACACCGTGACCAGCAGCTTGTCCTTGGGCAGCTTGAACTCGCCGGTCAGCAGGGTCCAAGCGTGGTGGATCGCCTGTTCCTTGAAGTAGTCGCCGAACGAGAAGTTGCCCAGCATCTCGAAGAAGGTGTGGTGGCGGGCGGTGTAGCCGACATTGTCCAGGTCGTTGTGCTTGCCGCCGGCGCGGACGCACTTCTGCGAGCTGGCCGCGCGCGGATGCGCGGGCGTCTCGGCGCCGGTGAAGACGTTCTTGAACGGCACCATGCCCGCATTGACGAACAGCAGGGTCGGATCGTTCTGCGGCACCAGCGGCGCCGACGGCGTGACGGCGTGGTCGGCCTTGCCGAAGTAGTCGAGGAAGGTGCTGCGGATCTCGTTGAGGCTAGGCATCGTCGTCTCGGGAATCTCGAAAGGTCCGGTGGCTGCCGGAGGTCGGCGCTGCATAGCGCGGTTTCAAGCTTTGTGGAAATCCAACCTCTGGAATGACCAGCTTTCTAAAGCTCCGCCCTGGCGATGATCGGCCTCGGGAGGTTATTGAATCGGGATCGCGACCGGGGGAGCGGGGGATGTTCGAGCGGAATCTTGGCCCGCAGCGCATTCGTCCGCGACGCCATGCCGGCGAGGTTCGCGTGGAGGGCAGGCGCCCGCCGCCCTGGCCGCTGCGGCTGTTGTTCGCGGCGGCCGTCGTCTCGCCGCTGGCCAGCTCCTGGTACCGCGCCGAACACAAGGCCGGCGTCGAGGCCCAGGCGGAGGAAGCCGTCCGCTGGGGCCTGGACGGAGACCCCTGCCCCGTCATCTCGGCGGTCGACTTCACGGCCGCCTCCCGCAGGGCGCCGATGACCACCGAGTTCGACGACGCGCGCCTGTCGCGCCGGATCGGCCACGCGCAATGCTCGCGCCACGTCTATCGCCTGGACGGCCGCAAGCGCGAGGCCCAGGTCTGCGACTTCACCGGCCCCGGCGCCCTGGCGGTGGAGACGCCCAAGGCCTTGGCCTACTGGGCGCCGCCCGCCGCCGCGCGGGTGGCGATCTTCGACGGCCAGCCGCGCTGCGTGCAGCGGGCCGTGTTCCGGATGGGAGACTAGGCGGGCGCGGTCTCTGGGCGCCCCCTCTTCCGCCAGGGGCAAGTCAGGCCTGGCTGTCGGGTCTCGCGGTCAAACCCGCAGGCGTCTGGGAAGCTGAAACCGCCCCCCCCCTCCGGCGCTTCGCGCCACCTCCCCCGGAGGGGGAGGATCTTGGACTGGCGCTCCGCCCGCTCTGCTGATCCTGCGCTCGCAAGTGTCCGGTCCCGGCCGGCCCTGGAAAAGCCCCAGCCCCGCCATCGGCCGATCGGCCCTGCGGCGGTCGCCCCCTCCGTCACGGCGCTTCGCGCCGCGCTGCCTCCCCCGTTGCACGGGGGAGGAGAAACGAAATCGGACGCCTGGCATGGGGTCCAGGCGTCCGGGGATCGCGGCCGTCGACGGCGGTGTCGTGCCGCCGCGGGCTATAAGGCGGGGTCGCCCTCGGCGGGCGGCGGCCGCGATGTTCGGCGCAGGCGCGCGCCGAAACTCAAGTCCTAGTCTTCGTCGCCCTCCTCGGGGCCGCCGACCAGCAGTTCTTCCTCGATCTTCTGCGAGGCGCGGCGCACCGCGGTCTCGATCTCGTTGGCCAGGTCCTTGTTGTTCTTCAGGAACTCGCGAACGTTGTCGCGGCCCTGGCCGATGCGCTGGCTGTTGTAGGAGAACCAGGAGCCGGCCTTGTCGATGATGCCGCCCTTGACGCCCAGGTCGATGATCTCGCCGAGCTTGGAGATGCCCTCGCCGTACATGATGTCGAACTCGACCTCGCGGAACGGCGGGGCCACCTTGTTCTTGACCACCTTGACGCGGACGTTGTTGCCGATGATCTCGTCGCGGTTCTTGACCGAACCGGTGCGGCGGATGTCCAGGCGCACCGAGGCGTAGAACTTCAGCGCGTTGCCGCCCGTGGTCGTTTCCGGGCTGCCGTACATCACCCCGATCTTGTGACGGATCTGGTTGATGAAGATGACGATGGTGTTGGCCTTGTTGATCGAGCCGGTCAGCTTGCGCAGCGCCTGGCTCATCAGGCGGGCCTGGAGGCCGGGCAAGCTGTCGCCCATCTCGCCCTCGATCTCGGCCTTCGGCGTCAGGGCGGCCACGGAGTCGACCACGACGATGTCGACCGCGCCCGAACGCACCAGGGTGTCGGTGATCTCGAGGGCCTGCTCGCCGTTGTCGGGCTGGGAGACCAGCAGATTGTCGAGATTGACACCCAGCTTGTGAGCGTAGGACGGATCGAGCGCATGCTCGGCGTCGACGAAGGCGGCGGTGCCGCCGGCCTTCTGGACTTCCGCCACCACGTGCAGCGCCAGGGTCGTCTTACCGGAACTTTCCGGGCCGTAGACCTCGATTACCCGCCCCTTGGGCAGGCCGCCGATGCCGAGCGCGATGTCGAGCCCGAGCGAACCGGTGGAGACCGACTCGATCTCGACCTTGCCCTTTTCGCCGAGCTTCATCACTGAGCCCTTGCCGAAGGCCCGATCGATCTGCGCCAGAGCCGCTTCTAGCGCCCGCGCCTTGTCGCCTTCTTCCTTGCCCACGAGTTTCAAAGCCGCCTGACTGGTCATTGGATGATCGCCTTATTCCATGATTCCGACCGCTGGGCCGGAAGTTCGGGCGCCGCTACGCCCACCGCCTGTGGAATGATTAATGCGTACACATTTTGTTCTATGTTCGCAAGATGTTCTTTTCACTTCGTCCGGCCCATTCCGCGACCAGCCGCCGCACCCCGCTCGCCGCGCCCCATGCACGGCTCCTTAAGCTAAGAGGGCGTAGGATGAGGCCCTCTGGGGGAGCCTGCATCCTTGTCTATCGATCCACGCCGCCTACTAGGTCTGGCCTTCGCCAGCGCCGACCTGCTTCTCGAACTCGAGGGCGATCGCGTCAGCCTCGCCCTGGGCGCGGCGCAGAAGATCATGGGCAAGTCCGAAGTCTCCCTGATGGGCCGGGTCTGGCGCGACCTGTTCACGCCGGCCGACCGCCCGTTGATGGACGCGACGCTCTCTGCTCTCGACGACGGCCAGCGCCGGGGTCCGGTCACCGTCCGCGTCGCCGGCGAGCCGGAACGTTTCGTCGGAGTCACTCTGCGCGCCCTCCCCGACAATTTCGGACGTACCTCCGTGGCGGTCACCGCCGCCCGCGCGCCTGCCGGCGGCCTGGACGCGTCAGGCCTGCGCCCGCGCGAGAACTTCGAGGAGATCGCCAAGGGCCTTTTTGAAGCCGCGCGCGTCACCGGGCTCGAGCTGGAACTGGCCATGGTCGAGTTCGCCGGCCTGTCCGCCCTGCGCGACGGCCTGGCCGCCCCCGAGGCCCACGCCCTCGACATGAAGATCGCCGGCGCCGTCCGCGCCGAGAGCCACGCCGGGGCCATGGCCACCCAGGTCTCGCCCGAACGCTTCGCCCTGCTGCGCGCCAAGGACGACCGTCCCGAAGCGCTTGCCGCCCGCCTGACCAAGATCGCCGCCCTAGACGCCAGCGCCCACGTGGTGCCGCTGGACGGCGGGGCCTCCTCGCGCGGCCTGCGAGCCCTGCGCTACGCCCTAGACGACTTCCTGCGCGAGGGCCTGAAGGACACCCCGCCGATGACCCTGTCGGAGGCGATGAACCGGTCGGTCAAGCGCACCCTGGCCCGCGCCGGCGCCCTGGGCGCAGCCGTCAGCCAGCGCCGCTTCACCCTCGCCTATCAGCCCGTCGTCGACCTCTCGAGCGGCCAGGCCCATCACCACGAGGCGCTGGTGCGCTTCGAGGACGGCGCCAGCCCCTTCGCCCTGATCCGCATGGCCGAGGAGTTCGACATCATCGAGGAGTTGGACCACGCCATCGCCGAGCAGGCGGTCCGACGGATCGCCGCCGACCGCGCCGGCAATGTCCGCCTGGCCGTCAACGTCTCGGGCCGCACCATCGTCAGCGAGACCTTCGTCGACCACATCAGCCGCCTGCTGGCCGCCACCCCGGCCGCCAAGGGCAAGCTGATCTTCGAGGTCACCGAGACCAGCGCCATCGACGACCTGCCGCGCGCCAACCGCCACATCCAGGCCCTGCGCGGCCTGGGCTCGCTGGTCTGCCTGGACGACTTCGGGGCCGGCGCGGCCTCGTTCGCCTACCTGCAGGAACTGACGCTCGATATCGTCAAGATCGACGGCCGCTACGTGCGCGAGCTGGCCGGCAACAGCCGCGACGGGGCCATGGTCCGCCGCCTGGTCGAGCTGTGCCGCGACCTCAACGTCCGCACCGTGGCCGAGATGGTCGAGACCGCCGAGGTCGAGGACGTGGTCCGCAAGGCCGGCGTCGACTTCGCCCAGGGCTGGCTCTACGGCAAGCCGGCCGACCAGCCGCAGCCCTCGCAGAAGCCGTCGGCCGTCACCCCCATGGCCCGCCGCGCCGGCGTGTCGGAGGGCTGGGGCTAGACAGCTTCACCATACTTGCGTGGAACCCTTGGCCGCGCCAAGCGTCTAAGGGACCGCGCCGGCCTTCCTCGTCGGCGAGTCGACACGCGGGGACCGGGGGGCCGCAACCAGCATGAACGCCGCTGCCGCGTCGGAACGCGAGGCTCGCCGCCTCGCGGCGCTCCGCCGTTACGACATCCTGGACACCCCGCGCGAGGCCGCCTTCGACGAGATCGTCGCCCTGGCCGCCGAGATCTGCGGCGCGCCCATCGCGGTCGTCAACCTGATCGACGAGCACCGGCAGTTCTTCAAGGCCGAGGTGGGCCTGGGCGTGCGCGAGACGCCGCTGGAGAGTTCGTTCTGCGCCAAGGCGATCCTCGAGGACGACTTCCTGCTGGTCCCCGACGCCACGCGCGACCACCGGTTCGACTGCAATCCCCTGGTCACCGGCGATCCGCACCTGCGCTTCTACGCCGGCGCCCTGCTGAAGACCGCCGACGGCCTGCCGATCGGCACGCTGTGCGTGCTCGACACCGCGCCAAAGGACCTTTCGCCCCTCCAGCAACGCACCTTGCAGGTGCTGGCCCGCCAGGTGATGAGCCAGCTCGACCTGCGCCTGTCGCTACAGGCCAGCGCCGACAGCGAGCGCAAGTACCGCACCCTCTTCGACTCGATGGACGAGGGCTTCTGCATCATCGAGTTCCTCGACGGCCCGCACGGCCCCGACAGCGACTATATCCACATCGACGCCAACGCCGCCTACGCCCGCCACGCCGGCATCCCCGACGTGGTCGGCCAGAGGCTGCGCGAGATGGTCGGCGACGAGGCCGACGCCTGGGTGGCGCGCTACGGCCACGTGCTGCGCACCGGCGAACCGATCCGCTTCGAGCAGGAGCTGGTGGCCACCGGCCGCTACCTGTCGCTGTCGTCGTTCCGCATCGAGCCGCCCGAGCGCAAGCAGGTGGCGGTGCTGTTCCAGGACATCACCGAGCGCCGCCGCGCCGAGCTGGCCCTACGCCGGCTGAACGAGACGCTGGAGCAGCGCGTGGCCTCGGCCCTGGCCGAGCGCCGGGTGCTTGCCGACATCGTCGAGGGCACGGCCGCCCTGGTGCAGGTGGTCGACAACGACTTCCGCTGGCTGGCCGTCAACGGCGCGGCCGTGCGCGAGTTCGAGCAGGTGTTCGGCGTCACGCCCCGCGTCGGCGAGCGCATGCTCGACCTCCTGTCCGACCAGCCCGAGCACCAGGCCCAGGTACGGTCGGTCTGGTCGCGCGCCCTGGCGGGCGAGGAGTTCGTCAAGATCGAGGCCTATGGCGATCCGGGCGGCTACCGCCGCTTCTACGAGATGCGCTTCGGCGTCCTGCGGGACGACATGGGCCTGCAGGCCGGCGCCTACCAGTTCGTTTACGACGTCACCGAGCGGCTGGAGGAGCAGGAGCGCCTGCGCGAGGCCGAGGAGGCCCTGCGCCAGGCCCAGAAGATGGAGGCCGTCGGCCAGCTGACCGGGGGCCTGGCCCACGACTTCAACAACCTGCTGTCGGGCATTTCCGGCTCGTTCGAGATGATCGGCACGCGCCTGTCGCAGGGCCGCTCGCGCGACGTCGAGAAATACTTGTCGGCCGGCCAGGGCGCGGCCCGGCGGGCGGCCGCCCTCACCCACCGCCTGCTGGCCTTCTCGCGCCGCCAGACCCTGTCGCCCAAGCCGATCGTCATCAACCGGCTGATGGCCGATTTCGTCGAACTGGTGCGCCGCACGGTCGGCCCGTCGATCAAGGTCGAGACGGTGGCCGCGGCCGGCCTGTGGCCCACCCTGGTCGACGACAACCAGCTGGAGAACGCCCTCCTCAACCTGTGCATCAACGCCCGCGACGCCATGCCCGATGGCGGCCGCATCACCATCGAGACCGGCAACAAGTGGCTCGACCGCCGCTCGGCCGACGAGCGCGGCATGGAGCCTGGCCAATACGTCACCGTCTGCGTCAGCGACACCGGCGTGGGCATGGACAAGTCGATCCAGGACCGGGTGTTCGACCCGTTCTTCACCACCAAGCCGATGGGCGAAGGCACGGGCCTGGGCCTGTCGATGGTCTACGGCTTCGCTCGCCAGTCGCACGGCCACGTGCGGATCTATTCCGAGGTCGGCCAGGGCACGATGGTCTGCATCTACCTGCCGCGCCACTTCGGCGAGGAGGCCGCGCCCGAGATCGACGCCCACGCCGTGCTGCCCGCCCCGGCGGCGGCCGGCGAGACGGTGCTGGTGGTCGACGACGAGCCGACCGTCCGTATGCTGATCGTCGATGCGCTGCAGGAACTGGGCTACGCCTGCGCCGAGGCCGCCGACGGCCCGGCTGGCCTGCGCCTGCTACAATCGAACGCCCGCTTCGACCTGCTGATCACCGACGTCGGCCTGCCCGGCGGCCTCAACGGCCGCCAGGTCGCCGACGCCGCCCGGGCCCTGAGGCCCGGGCTGAAGGTGATGTTCATCACCGGCTACGCCGAGAACGCCGCCCTCAACCACGGCCACATCCAGCCGGGCATGGAGGTGCTGACCAAGCCGTTCGCGGTGTCGGACCTGGCCGCCCGCATCGACCGGATGATGCGCACGCCGCTCTAGGCCGCAAACACCCGCCGGCCGCGGTCGACCCGCATCCGGTGGCTGCCGGCCAGCTCGGTCGAGCGGGCCCTGATGGTCTTCAGGAACAGCCATTCGCCGGCGACGCTCCTGGGCGTCACCTCGATCATCATGTAGCCGCGGCGGCTGGTGTCTGCCCACTTCAGCTCGGGATTGGCGGCCATGAAGCCCTGGGCCACTGCCTTGGGATCGGCGCCCATGTCGCCTTCCATGCCGTTGGAGGTCACCGCCTGGCCGGCGAACTCCACCCCGGCGGGACGGCCGTCCTCCACCAGGCCGTAGGCCCAGGCGTTGTGGCTGTCGCCCGACAGCATGACGAGGTCGGCGTCGACGGCCTGGGCGGCCTTCAGCAGGCGCGAGCGGGCGGCCGGATAGCCGTCCCAGCGGTCCATCCACATCGGGACGCCCTGCTGGGCGGCGCGGATGTTGTTGCGATAGCCGGCGACCTTCTTGTCGGCGACCTCGGGGCGCAGCCAGTCGACGGCCTCCCGGGGCATCACGGTGCGACCCAGGATCGTGCCCATGCCGACCAGTTGCCAGGCCTTCGACGAAGCCTTGAACTCATGGGCCAGCCAGCTTTCCTGGGTCGAGCCCAGCATGGTCGCCGACGGATCGCGCCAGGCCCCGTCGCGGAACGCCTTTAGCGCCGCGTCCGGATCGGCCGCCTTGAACGCCGCGCCGAGGTCGGCGGGCTTCGTGCGGCCCAGCAGGCGAGACTCGGTCCGGTACAGCGTGGCCAGGGCGCCGATCGGATAGGCCTTCCACGGCTCGTCCGACACGGGCATCCACTCGCGATACACCTGCATGGCGGCCGCGCGGCGGACGTTCCAGTCACCCTCCTTGTCGGGCTGGTGGTTCTGGGCCCCGCCTTCCCAGCTGTCGTTGGCCGACTCGTGGTCGTCCCACAGCGCCACCATCGGGGCCATCTGGTGCAGGCGCTGCAAATCAGGATCGGCGCGGTAGCTGGCGTAGCGCATGCGATAGTCGGCGACGGCCAGGATCTCGGTGACCGGCAGCAGCTGTTCCTTGCGGCCCTGCGCCCAATCGCCCTCGCGGGTCGAGCCGACGCCGTACTCGTAGATGTAGTCGCCGGTGTGCAGCCACAGGTCCAGGTCCTGGCGGGCGGCGGCGTGGCCGTAGGCGTTGAAGTAGCCGTTGGGCAGGTTCGAACACGAGAACACCGCCAGGCCGAAGCGCGACACGGGCCCGACCGGCAGTGTCTTGGTGCGGCCGACCGGCGACTTCGAACCGTCCGGGGCCACAAAGCGATACCAGTAGGCCGTGCCGGGCTTCAGGCCGTCGACCGTCAGCTTGGCGGTCCAGTCGCGATAGGCGCCGGTGCGCGCGACGCCGCCGGCGACCACCTTGGCGAAGGCCTGATCCAGCGCCACCTCGACCTGCAGCGTGACCACGCCGGCGTCGCCAGCTGGGACGAAGCGCGTCCATAGCAGCATGCTGTCCGGCCCCGGCTCGCCGCTGGCCACGTTGTGGGTGAAGCCGCTGGCGCCCAGCAGCTGTTGGGCGGCGACGCGACCGGCCGGCATGACCAGGGCCCCCAGGCCCAGGCCGCCCAGCACCAGGCTGCGGCGATCGATGTGCAGAACCACGAAAGACCTCTTCGATCTGAACGACGGAATGACGAGAAGAAGAAAGGGTGGCGGCCGCGCGGAGGGGAGGAACGCGGCCGCCGGGGAGCCCAAAGCGCCTTAGAAGACGCCCTTCAGGCCCACGTTCCACATCGAGCCGTAGATGCTGTATTGCTGCACCCGGCTGCGGACGTTCGAGTAGACGATGTCCGGCTCGTTGAAGATGTTGCGGCCGGCCAGCATGACCTCGAAGCGCTTGTTGATCTTGTAGCTGGCGCTGACGTTCCACAGCTGCCGCTCGGCCCGGTAGAGGATGCCGTTGTTGGCCGTGGTCGGCGTGTTGCTGAGCGCGCTGGTCCGGTAGGCGTCCTGCCAGTTGCCGGTCAGTTGCAGGTCGAGCTTGCCGTAGCTGTAGCGCAGGCCCCAGTTTGCCGAGGTCTTGGGCAGGTTCACGCGCTCGCCGTCCGGATCGATCTTGGTGACCGAGGCCCGCAGGCCCAGGCCCCGCCAGGCGCCCGGCAGGAAGTTGAGCTGCTGGTCGTACTCCAGCGTGATCCCCTTGTTGGTGCTGGTGCCCGGCAGGTTCTGGGCGCTGCGGAAGGTGTAGCCGGCGTAGTCGCCCGGATTGTAGCCGACGTCCTCGGGATCGACCGTGATGCCGGTGACCTGCATGTCCTTGACGTCCAGCTGGTAGGCCGAGATCCCGACCACGCCCGACGGCTCGAGGTAATACAGCAGGCTGGCGTAGTATTTGGTCGAGTGCTCGGGCTTGAGCAGCGGGTTGGGCACGGTGACGATCAGGTTGTTGTCGTCGACGGCCACCACGCCGCCCAGGTTGCCGTAGTCGGGACGCAGGATCGACTGGCTGAAGGCCACCTGGCCCACCAGGCGCTTGTTGAAGTCGTACTTCACGCCGCCGCTCAGGAACCAGTCGTCGTACTCGCCCTCGCGGGTCGTGTAGGTCCCGTTGCGGTACTGGTACATCAGGCCTTCGACGGTGCTGGTCGACATGCCGGCGGCGGTGACTTCCTTGGCCGAGCGGATGTCGGCGACGCGCGCCTGGGTCTTGGTCTTCTCGTAGCGCAGGCCAAGGTCGAACTGGGCCTTGCCCAGGCGCGGCTGGGCCTCGACGTAAGCCGCGCTGACCTCCTCGCCGATCTTCTTGTTGTTATCCAGCTGGCGCTTCAGGTTGCCCACGGTGTCGGGCACGAAGTACTCGGGATGGGCCTGGTAGATGTCGTAGACGGCGTAGTTGTTGTCCGCGCGCCAGCCCTGCTCGTTCATGTTGCCGGCGTCGAAACCGTGGATCTTGAACTGGTAGTTCTGGGTCCAGGGAATGACCGCCTCGGGCGCCTTCTGGGTCAGGTCGCCGGTGGGACCCACGTACTGGAATTGCTTGAACGAGCCTTCGTTGGTCTTCCACATGTTGGTGCGGAAAGCCGCGCCGCCCAGCAGCTTCAGTTGCACGTCGCCGATGGCCAGCAGCTTCTTCAGGTCCAGGTTGACGCCATACATCTGGTTGTTGGCGTTCGACTGCGACGTGCGGATGTTGTTGCCGATGTCGTCGTCGCGGTTGAAGTTGGCCGGGTCGCTCCACGAACGGCCGGCCGTCTGCTTGATGGTCCAGGCGTTGCTGTCCTCCGACGCGCGATCCAGCGTGAAGCCGATGCGGGTCAGGTAGCTGTCGGTGCGGGCGAAGAAGCCCTGGTCGTTGTCCTCGAAATTGAACTGCGAGCTGGAATAGTTCGCGCGCAACAGGGCCTCGAAGGTGTCGCCGCGATATTCCAGCTTCGGCGCGAACACCCAGGCCGGGGTGCCGGCGTAGCGGTGCGAATACTGGGTGTGCAGGCGGGTGTTGGTCGTGCTGGGGTTCACGACGATGTGGGTCGGCGTGGAGTCGGCCGTCGCCCGCGACACCGTCGTCGTGCCGAAGATCAGGTAGGTGTACTGGTTGAAGTACTCGACGTCGTAGAACGAGTAGGTGCTGCGCAGGGACAGCGCCAGCTTGTCGGTGATCTTGTAGTCGACGCTGAGGTTGGCGGCCTTGCGGCTGGTAAGCTTCGGACCCGGACGCCACATCACCTGGTAGGGCATGACCCGGCCGTCGGCGAGGTAGGACCAGTCGGTCTGCACCCGGTCCTGCTGGACGAAGTTGGCGTTGTAGCTGGCGTTGAACGCCACGCCCAACCGGCCGTCCAGGAACACGTCGCCATAGCCGATCTGCGCCGAGGGGTAGATCGTCATGTGCTTCTTGTCGTCGGGCAGGTACTGACGCGACAGGGTGGAGTCCGACGTGCCCACGCCGCCGATCTGGAAGCGCAGCAGGCGGCTCTTGCGCTGGAAGGCGTACTTGCTGCGCAGGTTGATCGAGCCGCCGGGGCTGTCGGCGTCCATGCTGGCCTGCAGGGTGTTGTTCAGCTCGATGGAGTCGATGCCGGTGATCGACATCTGCTCGAACGAGTTCTGGCGGCCCGAATTGTTGTTCGACGTGGCCGTGGCCATGCGCGCGCCGTCGGTGGTGAAGGTCGAGTACTTGGGATCAAGGCCGCCGATGCGCACGGCCGTGGCGTCGACTTCGGTGTAGTCCAGCGACACGCCGGGCATGTTCTTCATGAACTCGCCGACGTCGCCCATGGTCAGGGCCCCGAAGTTGTCGGCGGCCACCACGTTCTTGGCGTTGGTCGAGGCGCGGCGCTCCATGATGGCGGCGGCCTGGCCGTCGCGGGCGGCGGTGATCGTCACCGCCTCGACCGCGTCGCCGCCGGCCGCGGCGTAGGCCGTCAGGTCGAAGGTCACCGCCGCGGTCTGGCCGGGCTCGACGGTCACCACGGTGCGGGCCGTCTCCAGGCCCGCGTACTTGGCCGCCACCGTCACCTCGCCGGCCGGCACCCCGGTCAGGCGAAAGTCGCCGCCGTCTTCGGAGAAGGCCACGATGGTCGTGCCCTCGACGCGGATCTGGGCGTTGCGCACGTACTGGCCGGTGGCGGTGTTCAGCACCTTGCCGCGCACCACGCCCGAGCCCGCCGCCGCCGACGGACGGGCGCCGGCCGGACCCGCCGACTTCAGGGTGATCACCTGGCCGTCGTCGCTGTCGATGCGCAGCGGCGTGCCGGCGATCAGTCGCGACAGCGCCGTGCGCACGTCCATTCGGCCCTTGACGGCCGGGGTGCGCACGCCGTCCAGCAGGCGGGCCGGCGCCACGATCTGCACCTGGCCCTGGCGGGCCAGTTCGGGGATGGCGCGCACGGCCGGCTGGGCCGGAATGTCGAAGTCGCGGTCCTGCGCCTGGACTTGCGAGGCGACGGCGAGCGCCACGGCGGCGACGCCGCAGGCGAGGATGGAATAGCGGGAAGTCATCGGCAGTCAGCCCCCAATCGTCGCCCAGATCGCGACGTCGCGGGTTGAGAGCCGCCGGCCGCGGGCTTCCGTGACCGGTCACAAAAAATTCTCAGTCCGAAGCGCCCGTCGGGGCCGAAGCCCGGCTCAGGACGACCAGGTCGCCCTTCTGATCCAGCCGGGCGTCGAACACCCGGGCGATGGCGCGGCTGAAGCCGACCGGATCGTTGGCGGCGAACAGACCCGCCACCGGCTCGCGCGCCAGGGCCGGGTCTGGGATCGCGATGCGGGTGTCGCTGTAGCGGGCGAAGGCGTCGGCCGCCTCCTTCAGGCTCTCGCCCTCGAAGGCCAGCTTGCCCTCGCGCCAGGCCAGTTCGCGCGTGACCACCGCCGGGGTGATCGGCTGCGGGCGCGGGACAAGGTCGGCCATCACCAACCGAGTATTGCCATCCAGCGCCAGGTTGGCGGACGGCGCGGTCAGCCGGGGGATGGTCACGTCCACGCGTCCCTGCTGCACCAGAAGATCCACGGGATCGGCGGCCAGCTTGCGTACGCGGAACCCCGCCTGGCGGGTGCGCAGCCGGCGGCCGTCGACCTCGACCACGAACGGCCGCTCGTCGCGCGCCACCGAGAAATAGGCCTCGCCCTTCAGCAGGGCGACGAACCGCTCGCCCTGGCCGTAGCGCACGCGGATGCGGCTGTCGGTGTTGAGCAGCACCGTCGAGCCGTCCTTCAGCGGCACGAGCCGGATCTCGCCGCGCCGGGTGCTGGTCACCGCGCCCGCCGCCGGCACGCCCACGGCCAGGGCCGCCAGCGAGGCGGCCGCCCCCGCGCCGCCCGCCCACAGCAGGGCCCCGCGACGCGACAGCCCGCGCGGCCTCGGCGCCGCCGGCTCCTGGAAGTCGGCCGGGTCGTAATGCGCGCCAAGGGCCTGGGCGGACTCGCTCATCATGAACAGCGACTGGGCGCGCAACAGCGCGCCCCGGCTGCGGGGATCGCCCTTCAGCCAGCTTTGAAACGCCTGGTCTTCCTCCGGAGTCAGCGGCCCACGATCCAGCCGCGCCGTCCAGTTGGACGCCGCTTCGTCAATGTCTCGACTGGTGTCTCGTTCGGCCATCTGGCGAGGCGATCTCCGCATCCACTGTACTAGAGGTTTGGGACCGCTTGTTTCCGCTACGGCCGAACCAATCAATCAAGAACGAAACGCCGCGCGATATGTGGGTCTCGACCGTATTCTCCGAAATCCGCATGCGCTCGGCGATCTGGCGCTGCGAAAGCCCGTCCACCCGCCGCAGCACGAAGGCCTCGCGCACCTTGGCCGGCATGGCCGCGATCGCCCGGGCCAGCTGCCGCAGCTCGTCCCGGTCCAGCGCGTGCTGCTCGGGCGAAGCGGCGTCGTCGGGATGGTCCAGCCGCTCCAGGTCGCCCACCGCATGGATCGAGACGATCCTGGCCCGCCGCACGTGGCGCATGATCACCGAGCGCGCCACCTGGAAGAGATAGGCCCGGGGATAGCGGATGGCCTCCACCGTCTCCAGTTCGGCCAGGATGGTGTAGGCCTCCTGGATGACGTCCTCGGGATCGACGCCCGCCGGCGTGCTGCGCGACAGCCAGCCGCGCAGGGCCGGCTCGTGCGGCAGCACGTTGCGCACGAACCATCGCTGTCTTTCCCTGTCGGCGCCGGTCATCCTGATCCGCTGGCTGGACGTTGCGCTGGCGCGGGGAGCGGTCCAGGACCGGACTTTCCCCGCAGCGAGTCGGCGCCTTGCCTAGACGCGGTTTGTGACAGTCAGTCCCGGGCGCTCGCTCCGGGCGAGTGCAGGTCCGCCGCTGTCGCCGGAACCAGCGGGCGCGCCGCGTCGCCCGTCCAACGCATCAGAGTCAGGTCGGCGGTCTGCCGGCCGTCGACCTTGGAATTGGCCGCCACATAGACCAGCCCGCCGCCGATCGGCTGGAAGCCGACGTCGGCCTTCTGGTTCCAGCCGCGCACGCCGCTGGCCTCGTCCTTCAGGCCGTCGGCGGCCAGGGGCAGCACCCTGCCCTGCTCCCAGTCCTTGCCGCCCGGCCCCGGCACGCCGACCAGGTCGCCCGTGACCGGCGCGGTTTCCGCGTCGACCGCGAACAGCAGGTAGTTGGGAAAGGTCGACTTGGCGCCCTGGTAGACGCCCATGAACCAGCGCTTCAGGGTCTCGTCATAGGCCAGGGTCTGGACGCCGAAGCGGGTGTTGCCGGTGCGCACGAACACCTTGTCGCGCGGCGCGGCCGGGCCCTCGTGGTGCGGCGCGGCCTCCGACAGCGGCCGGGCCAGCTTCGCCCAGTCGGCGACGTCGTATTGCAGCAGCACCTGGTGGTCGTTGTCGGTCCGGCCCTCGTCGCCATAGATCCCGTAGGCGACGGTCAGGTAGCGCGGACCGTCGCTGCGTCCGAAGGCCGGCCCGAAGCTGACCCCATCGATGCCCGAGCAGCCGTAGCGATGGTCGGCCGTCTTGGCCGTGTCGCCATCGAACCGGCCGTCGCTGTCCAGGTCGGCGGCGTAGTCCTTGGCCACCTCGGGCAGGTAGACGGTGCGGAAAAGATCGCTCCTGGCCGCCTCGACACCCACCTTGTCCAGCCGGGAAACGTCGATCACGGCGATGTAGAAGGCCTGGTCCTTCTTGTATTCCAGCGAGCCGTAGAGCCGGCCGTCCTCGGGGTTGAAGTCGAGGTCGCCCAGGTGCCCGGTCCAGCCGACCAACGTCCCCACCAGCCTGCCGTCGAAGTCGTACTTCGCCAGCAGGTTCGTGAACGAGTAGTAGACGTAGCCGCCCTTGCGATCGACGGCGACGCCCTGCACGTGGCCCGAGGCCCAGGTCCCGCCGTTCTGGGTCAGGGGCGGGATCGGCGGCGCGGCCGCCGCCGGCAGGGCGAGCGCCAGGACGCCGGCGGCGAGCAGGAGCGAAAGACGCGTCTTCATCATGGCGGAACCGGGCGCTGGCGGATCGGAAAACCGCCCTCTAGCGCCCGTCCATGACGGTCCGGCGACAGGGACTGTTGGCCCGCAGATCACGGTCCGCGCCCAAGCAGCGAAAACCTCGTCCTTCGACAAGCTCAGGATGAGGTTTTCTAACGCACGCTCAGTAGTGGTCCTCACCCTGAGCCTGTCGAAGGGCGAGGACCAGGCGCCACGCCCTCAATAGAACGCCACGTCGTCGAGCTCGAACCACAGCCTGGTCCCCGCCGCGCGCTCGCCCTCGACGCCGACCTGAAGCAGGTCGGTCCCGGTGAAGGCCGGGGCCTCGCCGCGCACGGCGACCGGCTTGAAGGCGGCGAACGGCAGCTCGACGCGCTTCCACTGCGGGCCGGCCTCGACCTTGGTGGTCCAGCGGCCGGCCGCACCGACCAGGGTCACGACATAGGAACCGCCGTCGCCGCGGACGGCGAACTTCAGGCCCTTGAACGCCGTGGCGTCAGCCGGGACCACCGAGCCCCGGGTCAGAGGCAACAGCACGCCGGCCGAGGCGTCGTCCTTGGTGGCCATGCGGGCGCCGACGCTCAGCACCTTGCCGCCGCCCTCGCGGGTGATGACCTGCGAGACTTCCAGGCTGCGGTCGCGACCGCCGTCGAAATCGTCCAGCCGCAGGGTGTCGAGGCTGGTGCGGCCGTCGGCGCGCTCGAAGTCGTCGATGAGCGCGGTCGCCTTCACCGCCGGCGGCGTCAGCCTGTCGTTGGCCAGGGCGCGGACGGCGCCCGTGCCAAACACCGCCTGGCCGTCGAGGAACACCCGTTCGGTCCTGCGCACGTCCGTGATGGTGGCCCACGGCTTGCCGGACACCAGCACGAAGTCGGCCCGCTTGCCGACCTCCAGCGTGCCGCGATCGGCCAGCAGGTTCATGGCCTTGGCGCTGGTCGCGGTGCCGGCCACCAGGGCCTGAGCGGGCGTAAGGCCGGCCTGCACCAGGAGCTCCAGCTCGCGCAGGGTCGAGGGGCCGTGCGGCGTGCCGGGCATGCCTGCGTCCGTGCCCAGGGCCACCGGCACGCCCGCGTCGAACAGCGCCTTCACATTGCCGAGGGCGTAGCCGAACTTGCGGCGCGCCTGCACGTTGCGCGGGCTGTCGGGATCGGTCGGCGGCTTGGCGCCGGGCTTCACCGGTTCATAGACCGCCAGGGTCGGGGCGTAGAACAGGCCCGAAGCCTTGATCGCCGCGATCGTGTCGGCGTCGACCGGCTCGTCCTGCAGGCTGTGGGCGATGACGTCGACGCCGCTGGTCGCCGCCACCTTGCCGCGCTCGACGGTGACGGTGTGGGTCAGGACCTTGAGGTTATGCTTGTGCGCCGCTTCGGTCAGGGCCTTCAGCGTCCAGGCGTCCATGCTGGTGTTGTCAGGCGCCGAGCCATAGCGCCAGCCGTCGGTGAAGGCCTTGATGGCGTCGGGCTTGTAGGCGGCGATCTCCTCGACCGCCAGGCGGGCGCTTTCGGGGGTGTCGACCCAACGGGTGGTGGCCTGGTCGGCCCAGTCGGCGCCGTGGCCGCCCGGCGTGCTCATCCGCGCGACGAAATTGACGTGCGGCGCGGTCAGCGTCCCCAGCCACGCCCGGCGCGGCGCGAAGCTTTCCGGCTGCTGGTGGAAGTCGTTCACCGTCGTCACGCCCGAGGCCAGATAGGCGTCGGCGATCTGCGGCGTCACGGCCGGCGCGCCGGCGGGGGTCCAGTGGGTGTGGACGTCGAACAGGCCCGGGATCAGCGCCGCCCCCTTGGCGTCGACGATGCTGGCGCCCTTTGGGGCCTTGACCTTGGGACCGACGGCCACGATCCGCCCATCCTTGACCACCAGCGTCCCCCGATAGGGCGCGGCGCCGGTGGCGTCGAAGATCTCGGCGTTGACCACCGCCAGCGGCCTGGTCTGCGCGACCGCCAGGGAGGTCGAGAGCGCCGCGGCGCACAGGCCGCCGAGCAGGATGCGGGCGGAACGCGATGTCATGGGATTTTCCCTGATTCTTGAAAGGAAGACGCCCGAGCCGCACGCGGCGGCCCGGGGCTTGCTCGCGCGGCTAGAACCGCTTCTTGACGTTGAAGTACCAGTAGCGGCCGTAGGGCGTGTAGACCGTGCCGTCGTAGCCGGCCGCGCTCAGCGGCGGCTGCTCGTCGGTGACGTTGCGCACGCCCAGCCGCAGCTTGGTCCCGATCTCGGCGATGTCGACCTCGCCGTAGAGGTTGCCGGTCAGGGTCGAGTCGACCACCCAGGGCTGGCCCGAGGAGTCGATCAGCGCGGTGTCGTCGTAGTCGCCGATGTACTGGGTGAAGCCGCCGACCGTGAAGCGGTCGTAGCGCCAGGTCAGGGCCGCCGACCACTTCCATTCCGGCTTGCCGTTCTGGCGCAGCAGATCACCGCCGCCGGTGATGGTGGTGCCGGCGTTGATCACCCCGTCCGAGCGCGCCTTCAGCAGTTCGGCGATGCCCGGCGACGGCGACTGGTAGTATTTCAGCAGGTGGGCGACGTTGACGTTCAGGTCGAAGTCGCCGAACCGGTCGGTGCCCAGCTTCCACAGGAAGCCGAAGTCCAGCCCCTCGACCACCTGCGGCTGGAGGTTGGTGTACTTGTCGTTGACGTACAGCACCTGGCCGGCGGCCGTCAGGCCGGTGCCGGCGAAGGCGGCGACGTCGTCGGCCGTCGGGGCGGCGCGCACCACGTTCGGATTGCTCGAGCCCTGCTGGCGCAGCAGGTAGTCGAGGATCAGGGCGTTGCCCTCGCCGAACACGCCGATCAGGCCCGTCTGCTTCACCTTCCAGTAGTCGGCGGTGAAGGTCAGGCGGCCGAAGGCCTCGGGCACGAACTTCGGCTCGAAGACCACGCCGTACGACAGGGTTTCGGACTCTTCCGGCTCCAGGTCCGGGTTGCCCGCCCGCCGCGCCGTCGTCAGCTGCGAGCGCGAGCACGACGAGAAGGCGCCGATCCGGCCCGCCCGCAGGTCGGCCTCGCAGAAGGCGTAGTCGGTGCGAGTGTTCGAGCGCGAGATGATCGAGGCGTTGATCTGCTCCAGGTTCGGGGCGCGGAAACCCTGGGCCCACGAGCCCCGGAAGCGCACGCCGTCGATCACGTCCCAGGCCAGGGCGACCTTGGGCTTGGCCGTGTCGCCGAAGTCGCTGTAGCGCTCGTAACGGCCGGCCAGCTGGCCTTCCAGGCGGTGGACCAGCGGGATCGACATCTCCGGCGAGACCAGCGGCACGGCCAGTTCCAGATAGGCCGAACCCACCGTGCGGTGGCCCTTGGTGTCGGGGTTGATGCTCGAGTTGATCAGGTCGCTCAGCACCGCCCCGCTGATCGGATCGGTGAAGGTGGTCGTGCCGTCGATGCGGCTGTCGCGGTCGTCCAGCTGCGTCTCGCGGCGGAACTCGACGCCCGAGGCGACGCCCAGGTCGCCGCCCGGCAGGGTCAGCAGATCAGGGCGCGAGACCTTGAAGTCCCACAGCGCCAGCGTGCTCTTGGTGCGGCGGATGGTCTTGACCCGGATGGCGTCGATGGCCGCCTGGCTGTTGCGGGTGCTGTCGGGGCCGCTGGTATAGAGCAGGTCAGAGCCGTTGAAGACGTTGTAGGCGTCCGGCGTCGACAGGGCGAGCTGGGCGTAGAGCTTGGTGGTCGAGATGTTGTCGGCCACGTCCTCGGCTGTGGCCTCGGAGTAGACGACCGCCGACTCCCAGTCGAAGCCGAACTTCTCGCCGCGCAGGCCGCCCAGCACGCGGTACTGCTTGTTGGTGACGTCCACCTGGGTCAGGCCCAGGTCGGCGAAGGTGTAGCCGCGCAGCGTGACGGGCAGGCCCGCGGCCGGGACGTTCAGGTTGGGCAGGCGGTTGGGATTGACCGAACCGTTGGCGAAGACGGTCGGGCCGAACGGGTTCCAGTAATTGCTGGCCGGGATGGTGATCACCCCCGACGACAGGGTCGAGATCGGCGCCTGACCGGCGTTGGTCTTGGCGTGATAGACGCCCAGCTCGCCGAAGGCGGTGACGCTGTCGTTGATCTCGTACTTGCCGGTGGCGAACAGGTTGGCGCGCTTGACCGACGGGATCACCGTCGTGCCCAGCGAAGCGGCGTCGAAACGCAGGTCACGGTCGACGCCCGAGGTCGCGATCGCGCCGTCGTCGATGCACAGCCCGTTGCCGATGTTCAGCTGGCAGCCCGAGAAGGTGGTCGGCTGGATGTGGAAGTAGCCGGCGCTGCTGGTCAGGGCCGTCGCGCCCTGGCGCACCGTGCCGAAGCTCTGCGGCGTCTGTAGATAGGCCCAGGGCGTGGTCGTGCCGCGACCGTCCAGGCTGGTGGCGCCGGCGAAGCGGGTGCCCGCGAACAGCGAGCGGCGGTCGGCCGAGGCGGTGAAGGCCTGCTCGTTGGAGCGCAGGTGCGTGCGCGCGTCATAGGAGAAGAAGGCGCTGACATTGCCGCGGCCCTCGGCGAAGTTATGCCCGCCATAGGCGTTGAAATTGTACTCCTTGAGGTTCGTGCCCTCGGCGAAGCCGTACTGGGCCGCGACGTTCAGCCCCTCCAGGTCGTCGCGCAGCACGGTGTTGACCACGCCGGCCACCGCGTCGGCGCCGTAGATGGCCGCAGCGCCGTCGCGCAGCACTTCCAGGCGGCGCAGGCCCGTCACCGGAATGGCGTTGGAGTTGTAGGTCAGCACCGGCACCAGGTTGTCGTTGGCCTGGCTGGTCGGGTGGGTCACCACCCGGCGGCCGTTCAGCAGCACCAGGGTGTTGCCGATGCCCAGGTTGCGCAGGTTCACCGAGCCGACGTCGCCGCGGGCGCTGTTGCTGGTCCCCGGCAGGTACTGCGAGTTGAAGTTGACGTCGCCCATCTGCGGGATGGCGCGGAACAGGTCGTCGCCCGAGACGGCGGCGGTGGCCTGGATCTGGTCCTCCCCGACCACCGTCACCGGCAGGGCGGCGGTGACCTTGGCCCCCTTGATCTGCGAGCCGACGACAGTGATCTCCTCGACGGTCGCGGCCTGGCCCTCCTGGGCGTTGGCGTGCGCGGCCAGGACGGCGGCGCAGAGAGTCGTGGTCGCCAGCAGGGCGACGCGTAGGCGAGTGTTCATGGTATCCCCTCCAGAACTGCGACCCGACGCTCCCCGCCGCGACAGCGCGCCCGCAATCCACATTTCAGGAAATGCCGGCGCGTCGTCCCGATGCTGACGAAACGAACAGGTCGTGCCGGATCATTGCCGGCGCCGGCCAATTCCCACTGAATCGATGGGAATTGAATTGGAGTTTTTCTGAACCGCTTGCGACCAAGTTTGCCGCCGACGCGTCAAAAAATGGGTTGGAACGGCAATTTTCACCACACGCCGTTCGGGCCGAAATCCAGCGCCGACAGGGTCCCGCCGCGATTTCACCGTCGCGGCGGCCTTGGCGCCCGGACCGGGGAACCGTCTGTCGGCGTCGCCGTGCGCGTAAAATCAAACGGCGTTATCCGAGTTGCCGGTGTGATGATCAGCACAATCTGGAAACCTGCGGTCGGCGCCCTGAAATGTGGCGGCCGTATACGAAGAAGGCCCGCAAAGCCCTTCCTCGTCCCCTCCCCCATTGCCGAACCCGCCCGCCTGATGAACGCTGAACCGCGGCCAAAACCGCTGTTCAGTCTAGTATTCGCGTTCCAACAATAAGAACACGATTAGGGCGGACCCCACGAAGGAGCCATCAGTCATGCATTGACTATGCGGAGAGGGGCACTAGTGAACAATAATCTCAAAAAAATCTTGACCGCGAGCATTTCGACTCTGTCGATCGCCATCGGTACTTCGACCATCGCACATGCGGCCGAGCCCGCGCCTGATCCTTCCGTCGAACTCGACACCGTCATCGTCACCGGCACGCGCCAGACCGGCCTGCGGGTCGCCGACAGCCCGGCCCCCGTCCAGGTGGTCGACACCGCCACCCTCGAGCGCACCGGCCAGGTCGACCTGCGCCTGGGCCTGGCCAATCTGGTGCCGTCGTTCAACGCCCAGGCCTTCGGCGGCGACACCGCCAACCTGACCCTGTCGGCGCGCCTGCGCGGCCTGTCGCCGAACCAGGCCCTGGTGCTGATCAACGGCAAGCGCCGCCACACCACCGGCAACTTCGCCGTGCTGTCGGGCCCCTACCAGGGCGCCGCCGCCGCCGACCTCGGCTTCATCCCGATGGCCTCGATCGGTCGGATCGAGGTGCTGACCGACGGCGCCGCGGCCCAGTACGGCACCGACGCCATCGCCGGCGTCGTCAACATCATCCTCAAGAAGTCGGAGTCGGGCGGCGCGGTCTCGGTCACCGGCGGCGAGTATTTCGACGGCGGCGGCAAGACCGCCTCGTTCTCGGCCAACCTGGGCACGGCCCCGACCGAGAACAGCTATCTGAACTTCACGGTCGAGAGCAAATACCACGGCTTCTCCAACCGCGGCCTGCCCGACCAGCGCGTCTACAACCCCGCCAGCCCCAGCTACTCGGCCGCCAACAACGCCGTCGAGAGCCAGATCAAGGGCTATCCGAACCTGAACCTGATCTCGGGCGACGCCGAGTACCGGATGCACGTCCTGGCCTTCAATGGCGGGGTCGAGCTGCCCGGCGACTTCGAGGTCTATTCGTTCGGCACCTACGGCCACAAGGACGCGTCGGCCTACGAGAACTACCGCCGCTACAACCGCATCCAGGGCAGGATGGGCGCGGCCGACCGGCCCTTCCCCAACGGCTTCAGCCCGCGCGAACGGATCATCGAGGACGACTACGCCCTGACCCTGGGCCTGTCCGGCGTCGTCGCCGGCTGGAACCTCGACCTCAGCGCCACCTACGGCAAGGACGACATCGAGGTCCGCGTCGAGGACTCGGCCAACGCCAGCCTCTACACCGACACCTCGACCCTCACGACCAAGGGCTTCACCCCCACCTCGTTCCACGCCGGCAGTTGGCAGACCACCCAGTGGACCAACAACCTGGACCTCTCCCGCGGCTTCGACGTGGGCCTGGCCACGCCGCTGGATGTCGCCCTGGGGATCGAGCAGCGCCGTGACACCTACGCGATCGGCGCGGGCGACGCGGCCTCGACCTACAAGGAAGGCTCGCAGTCCTATCCGGGATTCTCCAAGACCGACGCCGGCGGCCACAGCCGCACCAGCTGGGCGCTCTACACCGACCTCGCCGTCTCGCCGGTCACGCCCTGGAAGGTCGACGTGGCCCTGCGCTACGAAGATTTCAGCGACTTCGGCGACACCACCGTCGGCAAGCTGACCAGCCGCTACGACTTCAACGAGATGTTCGCCATCCGCGGCACCGTCAGCACCGGCTTCCGCGCCCCGACCCTGGCGGAGTCGTTCTACTCGGCCACCAACGTCTCGCCGACCTCGGCCTTCGTGCAGCTGGCCCCGAACTCGGCGGCCGCCGCGCTGCTGGGCATCGAGAAGCTGAAGCCCGAGAAGTCGACCAACTACAGCTTCGGCGTCGTGGCCCACCCGATCCCGAAACTGACCGCCACGATCGACGCCTACCGCATCAAGCTGGAAGACCGCATCTTCGGCTCCAGCTCGGTCTACGGCCTGCGCAACGGCGTGGTGGTGAACCCGAACGTCAACGCCGCCATCGCCGCCAACGGCAACATCCTCGACAACACCGTCACCAGCACCGGCATCAACATCTTCTCCAACGGCCTGGACACCCGCACCACGGGCGTCGACGTGGTCGTCTCCTACCCGACCGACCTGGGCGATTATGGCCGCATCGACTGGACCCTGAGCGGCAACTACAACAAGACCAAGATCACCAAGGTGAAGTCGGCCCCGGCCGCGCTGGGCGTGACCAGCACGGCCTTCCCGACCGGCCAGGTGCTGTTCGCCGGCAACGCCGCCTCGCTGCTCGAGACCGCCGCGCCCAAGTACAAGATCGGCATCAACGGCCTCTACAGCTTCGGCCCCGTCACGGTCAGCCTGACCGAGACCTTCTACGGCAAGGCCTCGGCCCTGGCCGACCCGGGCACTGGTCCGCTGCTCAACACCGTGGTCAGCGCCACCGCCCTCACCGACCTGGAGATCTCCTACAAGTTCCCGGTCGGCGTGGTCGCGGCCATCGGCGCCAACAACCTGTTCAACGAGTATCCGGACAAGTTCTCGGCCGCCTTCCAGTCGGCCTGCGTCGCCTCAGGCGGCGGCTGCGTGACCCAGTACCCGGCGTTCTCGCCGTTCGGGATCAACGGCGGCTACTACTACGGGCGCCTGACCTACACCTTCTAGGTCGCCCTTCCATCGCATCGGCAACGAGGGAGTCGGGCGTCCGTCCGGCTCCCTTTTCCGAAGGCGATTCAACGGGACGCGCTCGCCGCGCCCCAACTTCGCACAAGCCGCGATCAGGGCGCCCAAGCAGGCGGCACAACGCCGTTCCGCGACGCGCTGGCCGCCCTGCCTGGCTTAAAGGGATTGCCCCGCCGAGACGGGGATTTCGAGATGGTCGCGCCGCCGAAACATCCGGCAGGCGGACAAGAACACGGGGTGGCGTATGGACGGTCGAGCGACTTCGGCATCTGGCGCGGTTCTGACGCGCCGACGGTTTTTCGAAAGCCTTGCGGCCTATGGCGGGGTGTCGCTGGCCATGGCCGGCATGGACGCCTTGGGCTACGGCTTCGCCTCGGCCCAGGCCGCCCCGCCCCCGCTGGAAGGCGGCGGCAAGGGGATCAAGGTGGTGGTGCTGGGCGCGGGCCTGGCGGGCCTGACCGCCGCCTATGAACTGACCAAGCACGGCTACGAGGTGCAGGTGCTGGAAGCCCGCGGCTTCGCCGGCGGCCGCTGCCAGACCGCCCGCAAGGGCTTCCGCCACGTCGACCTCCTGGGCAACGACCAGACCTGCCAGTTCGACGAGGGCCTCTACATCAACCACGGCCCCTGGCGGATCCCGTACCACCACCGCTCGACGCTGCACTACACCAAGCTCTTCGGCGTGCCGCTGGAGAGCTTCGTCAACGACAACGACGCGGCCTATGTCTATTTCGAGAAGGGCGAGGGCCCGCTGAAGGGCAAGCCCGTGCGCAAGGGCGAGATCGCCGCCGACGCCCGCGGCCACGCCGCCGAGCTGATGGCCAAGGTCGCTTCCAAGGGCGGCCTCGACGGCGCGCTCACCACCCAGGACCGCGACCTCTTCGTCGCCTACATGGTCAATGAGGGCCGCCTGTCGGCGACCGACCTGGCCTATACCGGCACCGACGGCCGCGGCTTCGACGTCCATCCCGGCGCCGGCGTCTCGCCCGGTCCCGGCAAGCCCTCGACCCCGCGCAGCATGGCCGACGTGCTGCACTCGGGCGCCTGGCGCACCCTGACCTCGGTCGCCGGTTACGAGCAGCAGCGCACCATGCTCCAGCCGATCGGCGGCATGGACCAGCTGGCCAAGGCCTTCGAGCGCAACGTCGCCGACAAGATCAGCTATTCCTGCGTGGTCGAGAGCATCGGCCAGGACGCCAAGGGCGTGAAGATCGGCTACCGCGACGCCGCCGGAAAGAAAGCAGAGGTCGTCGCCGACTACTGCATCTGCACCATCCCGCTCAGCGTGCTGCGCAGCGTCGACATGCAGGCCTCCAAGCCGTTCAAGGCGGCGATGGAGGGCGTGGCCTACGCCCCGGTCAACAAGATCGGCCTGCAGATGAAGCGCCGCTTCTGGGAAGAGGACCACTTCATCTACGGCGGCCACATCTACAACGACATGCCCGGCATCGGCACGATCAGCCTGCCCTCGACCGGCTGGCAGTCGCAGAAGGGCGTGCTCCTGGGCTACTACTCGTTCGGCGGCGAGGCCGCGAGGATCAGCGCCAAGAGCCCCGCCGAGCGCGCCGCCTTCGCCGTGGCCGGCGGCCAGAAGGTGTTCCCCGAATACGCCGACAGTTACGAGAACGCCTTCTCGTTCTGCTGGCACCTGGCCGAGCACAATCTGGGCGGCTGGGCCGAGTGGGGCGAAGAAGGCCGCAAGACCGCCTATCCGGTGCTGTGCGAGCCAGACGGCCGCCTCTACCTGGCCGGCGAGCACCTCAGCTATCTCGGCGGCTGGCAGGCCGGGGCCATCGAGTCCGCCTGGCAGCAGATCGCCAAGCTGCACGCCCGCGTCCGCGCCGCGTGACGAACCCCATCCAGACCCTCGGAGACCTGATGCTTCGCCACGCTTTCCCGGCGCTCGCCGCTTTCAGCCTCGTCGCCGGCGCCGCCTCGTCCGCCCTCGCCGCCCCGCCCGGCCAGACCCTCTACGCCGACAACTGCTCGGCCTGCCACCAGGTCACCGGCAAGGGCGTCAAGGGCGCCTTCCCGGCCCTGGCCGGCTCGCCGCTGGTGCAGGGCGACGGCAAGACCATGGCCGGCGTCGTGCTCAACGGCCGGGCCGGCATGCCCGCCTTCAAGGACGACCTGTCCGACGCCGAGCTGACGGGCCTCTTGAACTACGTTCGCACCGCCTGGGGCAACAAGGGCAAGCCGGTCAGCTTCGCCGACGTCTCCAGCGCCCGCGCCCAGTCCAAGGCCGGGGCCAAGGCCCGCGGCCTGCAGGCCCACTAGGTCTACGCCCTCGTCCTTCGACAAGCTCAGGATGAGGGCGACGTCGACGCCACAGTAGAAATCCTCTTCCTGAGCCTGTCGAAGGACGAGGATTTCGGTCCAAGGTTTGAGTTCCCCAGGAGAGAAACGCCCAATGAAACGCCTCGCCCTCGCCCTCGTGGCGACCGCCGCCATCAGTACGCCCGCCCTGGCCCAGGAGATCGTCCGCGGCGGCGACCCCAAGTCGGCGATCGCCAGCGTCGTCACCGTGCCGGCCGGCTACGACACGATCTATGTCAGCGGCATGACCCCGCCGGTGGTCGACGCCAACGCCACGGGCGTAGCCAAGTTCGGCGACACCAAGACCCAGACCATCGGCGTCATCAAGCGCCTGGAGGACGCGCTCAAGAGCCAGGGCGCGAGCCTGTCGGACGTGGTGATGATGCGCGTGCTGCTGGTCGGCGACCCGGCCAAGGACGGCAAGATGGACTTCGCCGGCATGATGGAGGGCTACAAGACCTTCTTCGGCACGGCCGAGCAGCCCAACAAGCCCTCGCGCATCACGAGCCAGGTCACCGCCCTGGTCGCCGACGGCATGCTGGTCGAGATCGAGGTCCAGGCCGCCCGCAAGCCGAAGAAATAGGTCCGGCCGGCCAAGAAAGGCCCGTCAGGCTCAAGCGCGACGGACGGTTTGGCGGCATGATCGCCGGACCGTCCGGACGCCAAGCAGAAAGGCCCGCCCGATGAGCTGCAGCCACCTGTCCACCATCGCCGTCGTGACGCCCAGCGCCGACGGCTGCGAGGAATGCCTCAAGACCGGCGGCTGGTGGGTGCACCTGCGCCTGTGCCGCGCCTGCGGCCACGTCGGCTGCTGCGACCAGTCGCCCAGCCGCCACGCCAGCGCCCACTTCGCCGCTGCCCAGCACCCGATCATCGAGGGCTACGACCCGCCCGAGGGCTGGGGCTGGTGCTATGTCGACGAGGTGATGTTCGACCTTACCGCCTACAAGACGCCCCACCCGCGCCCGATCAAGCGGTGGGTCGAGGGGTAGCGCTACCCGATCGGGTGTTGCCCGGAAAACATCGTTCGCTCTATTGCCCGAATGATCTTCACGACTCTCGCCCATAGGCCGGCGCGGGCGACATCAGGGCGGGTCGGGGTGGCCTCTAGAGGACGACAAGACTTTTTCCGTGGCCTGACGGCCATCGCCTGCGCCTGGGCGCTGGCCGCGCCGGCCCTGGCGGCCGAGCGCATGGCCACGCTGGCCCTGCCCGCCCAGCCGCTGAACCACGCCCTGGCCGAGCTGGGCCGCCAGGCGCGGGTCGACATCCTGGTCTCGGCCGCCGTGGTCGGCGACCGGCGCGCGCCGCCGCTGCGCGGCCGCCTGACGCCCGGCGAGGCCCTGGACCGGCTGCTGGCGGGATCGGGCCTGGAGTACGAGGCCGTCGAGCCGGGCGTCTATGTCGTGCGCGCCCGGCGCGGCGCGCCGCCCGAAGCCGAGGGGCCCGTCGCCCTGCCCGAATTGCTGGTGGTGGGCGTGCGCACCCAGAACGTGGACCAGCGGCGCGATCCCGACGACATCCAGCCCTATCGCGTGTTCGAGCGCAGCACGCTGCGCGCCGCCCAGGCCCTTTCGGCCGACGACTTCCTGCAAACCTGGCTGACCAGCAACGGCGACGCCAGCCAGGCCGTGCCCCGCGTGCCGCGCGGCACGCCGCCGTCGCGATCCAAGTTCTCGTTCCGCGACCCCAACGCCACGGCCGCCACCCTGGTGCTGGTCGACGGGCGGCGCATGCCGGCCATCCCCAGCCAGGTCGAACTGGTCCAGGCCGACGTCGGCCCCATTCCCCTGACGGCGATCGGCCGCATCGAGACCCTGGCCTCAAGCAGCGGCGCGCTCTACGGCCTGGGCGCCGTCAACGGCGTGGTCAACTTGGTGCTGGACCGCGACTACCGCGGCGCCGAGGTCTCGACGACCGTCGGCTCGGGCAAAGGCGGCGACGGCGACTACGGCCGCTTCGACGCGCGGCTGGGATTCAGCACCGACGATGGCGACACGGCGCTGATGGTCAGCTACGGCCAGAAGCGCTTCAACGGCGTCGCCTATGGCGACCGGCGCGAAGCCTCCGCCCCGCTCGACGGCTCGCTGCTCGGCCCATACCAATGGCCCTCGCGCCCCTCGGGAAACGGTACGACCCTGTTCGGACTGAACGGCCCGTTCGTGGTCGGCGGCGTGGCGATGACCAAGACCTACATCCCTGCCGACTACGACGGTTCGACCCCGATCGAGACGGTGCTGATCCAGAACGCCGGCAAGTCGGCTCCCGGGCTGGCGCCGGCCCATCGCGACCGGCTGCTGTCCACCGACAGCCGCACCGACGCGGTGCTGGTCAATCTTCGCCAGCGGCTGTGGCGCGGGGCCGAGGCCTATTTCGACTACATCTATCTCTCCAGCCTCGACAGCTACCCCACCGTCTACGGGGCCTTCTCCACCACCCTGACGCCGGGCCAGGGCCCGGCGGCGATGATCTCGGGGGCGGGGCCCATCGAGATGGTCGCGCCGCTGCCCTATGCCGCCGGCCCCAATTCCACCCGGGTGATCACCCGCCGCTTCACCGCGGGCATGGTGTTCGACCTGCCGGCCCGCTGGCGCGGCGGGATCGACTATGCAGAGGGCTCGCTGCGCGCCCGCCAGCTCAGCAAGATCGTCGGTTTCGAGGTCCAGGCCTCCTCCGTGATCACCAGCGGCGCCGCCCCCGGCGACGGGCGGACCGTCCCCAATCCGCTCGGCGACCAGGCCAGGTTCGTAGCCGACCTCGAGCAGTACCACGCCGACTGGGCGCCGCCTGCCCCCTACAGCGCCTCGCATCTCAGGGACATCTCGCTGCGCGCCTCCGGTCCGATCGGCCGGATCGGGGACCGCGACCTGACGCTGTCCCTGACCGCCCAGCAGTTGCAGGACGCCCTGCCCTACATCACCGACCTGCCCCGCAGCGGCCTGTCGTCCCGCACGCGCTCGCTATTCGCGGAACTGCGGGCGCCGCTGGACGGCGTGGTCGGGGTGCGGGGCCTGGAACTTCAGGCGGCGGTGCGCCGCCAGACCGGCCGCGTCCAGATCGCCTACGCCTCGCCCTGGAAGCGCCTGGACACGGCCGCCGACCTCTATCTGGTCGGCGCGAAGGTCGAGCCCCTGCCCAGCCTGCTCCTGCGCGGCTCCTTCGCCTCGGGGGGCCAGCTGCCCGAGCCCCGCATGCTGACGCTCAGTTCCTTCACCAGCTCCAGCAACCTCGTGGACCCCAAGCGCGATCAGAGCCGCCCCATCTCAGCGGAGGGCTGGTTCTGGCACGTCTGGGGAGCCCCCGCCGACCTGCGCCCCGACCGAACGCGCACCTATTCGGCCGGCGCGGTGCTAAGCTCGCCGCTGCTGCCGCGCACGCGCCTGTCGGTCGACTACACCCGCATCGAGGGCCACGACCTGATGGTCCAGGTCTTCCGGGGCGTCGACTTCTATATCCTCAACGAGGACCGCTATCCCGGCAGGGTCGTCCGCGCGCCGCTCACCGACGCCGACCGCGCCAAGGGCTATACGGCCGGCCGTATCATCGAGGTGCGCGATCTCAGCGAGAACACCGGCGCCAGCCTGGTGGAGTCGGTCGACATGGTCGCCGAGCACGACCTGCGCCTGGCGGGCGGGCGCCTAGGCCTCAGCGCCGCCCTGACCTGGCAGCCGACCCTGCGTCGCTACATTCCGCCCGACAGCGGCGCCTACAAGCGCACGCCCGATGGCGGAACGCCCAAGTGGCGCGGCGCCCTGGGAGCGCGCTGGTCAACCCGGCGCTTCGCCGCGTCGGCCACGGTCCGCTACATCGACGCCAACCTTCCGACGGCTCTGCCCGAGCGCACCACGATCGACCTGTCCGTGGCCTTCGAGCTTCCCCGGCCGCCCGGGGCGTCCGAGACCGAGCTGCGGCTGGGCGTGCGCAACCTGTTCGACCGCTGGTCGGAGGACGATCCGCTCAAGCGCCGGCTCGAAGCCACGCTGGTCGCGCGGTTCTAGACCGCCCGCAGCGCCTCCAGGTCGCGGTGGATGGCCGAGACCACCACCGAGCCCTCGCCCACCCCGGCCGCCACCCGCTTGATCGAGCCCGAGCGCACGTCCCCGACCGCGTAGACCCCAGGCCGTTCGGTCTCGTAGGCCGAGCGGGCGCCGGGGACCTGGCCGCTCTCGCCGGTCAGCACGAAGCCGCGCTCGTCCAGGTCGATGCAGCCGCGCAGCCAGTCGGTGTTGGGCTCGGCGCCGATCATCACGAACAGCGCCCCGGCGTCGACCACGGTCTCCTCGCCGCTGCGATGGTCGGTCCAGCCGATCCGCCTCAGGGTGCGCTCTCCCTCCAGGCGGGAGACCTCGCTGAACGGATAGAGGGTGATGCGGGCCGAGCCTTCGATGCGCTGGACCAGATAGTCCGACATCGTCGCCGCCAGCCCCTCGCCGCGCACCAGCATGTGCACGTGGCCGACGGTGCGCGACAGGAACATCGCCGCCTGGCCGGCCGAGTTGCCGCCGCCGACCACCACCACCGCCTGGCCCCGGCAGAGGTCCGACTCCATGGCCGTGGCCGCGTAGTGGATCGCCTGGCCGTCGAAGCGGTCGTAGCCCTCGACGTCCAGCTTGCGGTAGCGGGCGCCCGAGGCGATCACCACCGCCCGCGCCAGCAGGGTCTGGCCGTCCTCCAGCTTCAGGCGATAGGGACGCTTGTCGCACTCGACCCCGACAACCGCCCGCGACACCGCCAGCCGCGCCCCGAACTTCTGGGCCTGCACCTGGGCGCGACCGGCCAGGGCCTGGCCCGAAATCCCCGTCGGAAAGCCCAGATAGTTCTCGATCTTCGAGCTGGCCCCGGCCTGCCCGCCGGGCGCCAGGCCCTCCAGGATCACCGTCGCCAGCCCCTCGGACGCCGCATAGGTCGCCGCCGACAGGCCCGCCGGCCCCGCGCCCACCACCGCCACGTCGAACACCGCCTGCGGGTCGAAGCGCTCGGTCATGCCCAGGCGGTCGGCCAGGGCCATGGTGTCGGGATTGAGCAGCACGCTGCGGTCGGGCAGCACCACCGCCGGCAGGTCGGCGATGTCCAGGCCGTGGCGGCCCATGCAGCCGGAGGCGGCCTCGTCGCTCTCCACGTCGACCAGCCGCAGGGGATAGCCGTTGCGCACGGCGAAGCGCTCGATGCGCAGGGTCTCGGGATCGTCGGGCCGGCCGATCAGCACGATCCCCGCCTCGCCGTGATGCAGGAAGCCCATCCGCCGCAGGATGAAGGCCCGCATGACGATCTCGCCGATGTCGGGCTCGGCCGCCATCATCCGCGGCACGTTCGCATTGGCCACCCGCACCACCCGGCCGTCGGTCAGGGCCCGGGCCCCGACCAGCAGGGCGCGGGCGTTGATCTGGTCGAGCTCGCCGCTGAACTGGCCGGCCCGGTGGATGGTCAGGATCTCGTCGTCGCCTTCCTCGCCGGTGCGGGTGATCCCCACCTGCCCGTCCAGCACCAGGAAGAAGTCGGCCCGCCGGTCGCCTCGACGGAACAGCACCTGCCCCTTCGCGATCGCCTCCTCGACGCCGTAACCGGCCAGGCGCTCGGCCATCTCGGGCGACAGCACCGGAAAGATCTGGGCGGTGCGGGCGTAGGGGTCGTCGGGGGCGAGCGGCTTGGTGGCGATGATATCGGTCACGGCGGGCCTCCTGGCGGTCCTTGCAGACCCTAGTTCACGGAGCGCCGAGAGGCGATGTCTTGAACGGAAGCCGCGGCGCGATCGGGCGCGCCGCGCGGCGCCACCGCGGCGAAGGCCGTCAGCGCCAGAAGCGCGGCGGTCGCGGCGCTGAGCGCCAGTTTCTGGAAGCCGTTCACGAGCAACGCCCCTTGGTCGGATATGGGGCGGCCCCGCCGGCCGCCGGGGGAGGCGCGGCGGGCGGGGCCTTGCGGGGTCCAGGCCTGGGGGGAGAGGTTCCAGGACCCCGAGGGGGATCAGGCGCGGTCGCGGCGGCCGGCCTCGAACAGGAACCAGACGCGCTTTTCGGTCTCGTCGATCCAGTTCTCCAGCAGGCTGGCGGTGGCGATGTCGCCGTGCTCGTCGCAGGCGCTGTGCACGGCCCGCATGGCCGCGGCCAGGCCGCCGTTGTCGTCGCGCAGTTCGGCCAGCATGTCGTGCGGCTCGACATAGTCGGCGTCGTTGTCCAGCACCCGCTGGGCGCGGGCGATGTGGCCGATCGAGCGCAGGGTGGTGCCGCCCAGCTTCCGCACCCGCTCGGCGATCGGGTCGGTCATGGCGTAGAGCTCGTCGCCCTGCTCGTCGAACATCAGGTGGTAGTCGCGGAAGTGCGGGCCCGAGACGTGCCAGTGGAAGTTCTTGGTCTTGATGTAGAGCGCGAAGACGTCGGCCAGCAGCGCGGTCAGGGCCGCGGAGATGTCCTTGGCGGCGGCTTCGCCCAGGCCGGTGGGCGTGGTCAGCGGGGCCAGGCGCCGGGCGCGGGCGATTTCGGTGTCCATGGGTGTTCTCCTGCGAAGGCGGGGTCCATCGCCACGCCGTTGAGAGTGATATTGCGCTGCTGGCGGCGAACGTGCTTGGCGCGAGGCGCGCCGGCTTGAACGTCGGCGCCGTCGCGCTCGGCTCAGGCCCGCCGCAGCGAGCCCATCACCAGGGCCCGGCCCCACGGACGGTTCTCGCGGCGCCAGACATTGGGGGTCTGGCCGGTGTGGCGGCGGAACAGGCGCGTCAGGTGGGCCTGGTCGGCCAGGCCGCAGACGGCGGCGATGTGGGCCAGGCTCTCGTCGGTCTCCAGCATCATCGCCTGGGCGTGCTCCAGGCGCCGGCGCATGATGTAGGCGTGCGGCGTCTCGTCGGTGCTGACCTTGAAGGCGCGGCAGAAATAGCTGGCCGACAGGCCCACGCGGCTGGCCAGCACGGCGACCGAGACGGTCGAGCCGATATGGGCCTCGACATGGGCCGCCACGGCCCGGATCTGCCAGCCGGCGAGGCCCCCGCGCGCCGGCCCCGAGGACCGCACCCGCGAGCCGGGCAGGAAGCTGCGCTCCTCGCGCCGGGCGGCGCTGCTCAGCACCACCGCCAGCCGGTCCAGCATCTCGCGGGCCGAGCCGAGATCGGCGTCGAGGGCGGCCAGGGCCTGCTCGACCAGCCAGATCGCCTGGGGCGCGTTGGAAGACGGCATGGCCGCCTGGGTGTCGATGGATTGCAACATGGCTCCGGCCTCCTGCCGCCTCGAATGACCGCAACCCTAGCGACGGTCGCTCATCCGACACACCGAACGGACGTTGACCGCGCGTATCGACTTGGTTGGTCCGCCCCAGACCTTGGTAGGGGGTCCCGGCCCGGGCCAGGCTTGCGCTATGAATCGCCTGATGCGCTTTTCGCCCTTCCCCTCGTCGCGCCCCTCGGCGGTCGGCCGTCGCCTGCGCCTGGCCGGCGCGGCCCTGATCGCGGCGGCCGTGTTCGTCATCGACACCTTCACCCCGCTCTCCAGCGCGGTGGCGGTGCTCTACGTGTTGGTGCTGCTGCTGGTCGGCGAGGAGCTGCCCGGCCGCAGGCTGTGGGTCGTCACCCTGGCCTGCGCGGCCATGGCCACCACCAGCTTCGCCTTCGCCCATGGGGAAGACGTCGAACTGGCCCCCACCCTGCGCCTGATGGTCAGCCTGGCGGCGCTGGGCGTGGCGGCCTTCCTGACCGGCCGCAACCTGGCCGCCCGCGAGATCCTGCAGGCCCAGGCCCGGCTGCTCGACGTCACCTCCGACGCCATCTTCATCCGCGACGCCCAGGGGCGGATCACCTTCTGGAACCGCGGGGCCGAGCGCCTCTACGGCTGGACGCGAGACGAGGCCCTGGGCCAGGACGCCCACCGCCTGCTGGCGACCGCCCTGCCCGCCCCCTCCGAGGACATCGCCGCCCTGGTGGCCCGCGACGGCGCCTGGCAGGGCGAGGTCAGCCAGCGCCGCAAGGACGGCGGGATCCTCACCGTGCTCAGCGAGTGGATCCTGGAGCGCGACGAGACCGGCGCCCACGCCCTGCTGGAGAGCAACACCGATATCTCCGACCTGCGTCGCGCCGACGAGGCCCTGCGCCGCAGCGAGGCCCGCTACCGCACCATCTTCAACACCCTGGCGGTGTCGATCTGGGAGCACGACTTCCGGCCGGTGAAGGCCGCGCTGGACGAGTTACGCGCCCAGGGCGTCACGGATCTGGCCGAGCACCTGGCCCGCAATCCCGAGGTCGCCCGCGAGATCAAGACCAGGGTTGGCATCACCGACGTCAACGCCACGGCCCTGAAGATGATGGGCGTCGCCGACAAGGCCGGCTTCTTCCAGCGCCTGGACGAACTGCTGCCCGAGACCGACGACAGCTTCGCCCAGTTCCTGATCGCCTTCGACGCCGGCGCGCCGCGCTTCGAGACCGAGACCACCGTGCGCAGCCGCACCGGCGAGATGATCCCGGTGATGGTCGCGCTGAACTTCCCGTCGGACGCCCAGGGCCTCGACCGCGTCCAGGCCTCGATCGTCGACCTGACCGAGCAGCGGCGCATGCAGGAGCGGCTGGATCGCGCCCGCGCCGAGCTGGAGCACGCCCTGCGGGCGGCGACGCTGGGGGTGCTGTCGGCCTCGATCGCCCACGAGGTCAACCAGCCGCTCGCCGCCATCTCCAACGCCGCCGGCGCGGCCCAGCGCTGGCTCGACCGCGAGACCCCCGACCTGGACGAGGCCAAGGAGGCCGTCGCCGACGTCGTCCACGCCGCCGCCCACGCCGCCGAGGTGGTGCGCGGCATCCGCGGCCTGATCGCCCAGACCCCCGCCGACCGCGCGCCCCTGCCGCTCGACGGCCTGCTGGCCGCCTCGGCCGGCTTCGTGCGGCGCGAGATCGCCGAGCACGGCGTCGAACTGATCCTCGACCCGCAGGCGCCCGACACCGTCGTCCACGGCGACCGCGTCGTGCTGCAACAGGCGCTGGTCAACCTGATGCTCAACGGCGTCCAGGCCATGAGCGCCGTCCCCGTCGAGACCCGCCGCCTGCACGTCCGCTCGCGCCGCGAAGGCGGCGAGGCCGTGATCGAGATCGCCGACACCGGCCCCGGCTTCCCGCCCGACGCCGCCGACCGCGCCTTCGAAACCTTCTTCACCACCAAGCCCGGCGGCATGGGCCTGGGCCTGGCCATCTGCCGCTCCGCCGTCGCCGCCCACGACGGTCGCATCGCGGTGCTGCCGTCAACGGCCGGCGAGATCGGCGCGCGGATCGAGGTGCGGTTGCCGGCGGTCGTCTGAAGGCCTTCCATCGATGAGCGCAGCTCATCACCCCATGGAGCGCCGCGCCGCTAATCGCCCCGCCAGCCCGCTGCTAGATTGCCCGACCGTTTTCACCGCTCGGAGCGCTGCGATGCCGGATCGGCGAGCCGTGTCGACCCTAGGTTTCGGCGTCCTGTGCTGGAGCTTGCTGCCGGCGCTCGCGGCCGCATCGCCCCGCCGGGCGTCCTCGAAGGAGACAGCCATGATCCTCAAGCGCGCAGGCAGCCAGCCGTCGCAGAAGGGCCCCGCCGACTGGTTCACCGGCCAGGTGCGCCTCGACCCGCTGCACACAGCCGAGTCCCCGGCCCGTGTCTCGGCCGCCAGCGTCACCTTCGAGCCCAGCGCCCGCACGGCCTGGCACACCCATCCGCTGGGCCAGATCCTGGTGGTCACCGCCGGCTGCGGCTGGACCCAATGCGAGGCTGAGGACATCGTCGAGATCCGCGCAGGCGACGTCGTCGTCTGCCCGCCCGGCCATCGTCACTGGCACGGCGCCACGCCGACCACCTCTATGACCCACATCGCCATCCAGGAAGCGCTGAACGGCTCACCGGTGACCTGGATGGAGCACGTGACCGACGCCCAGTACCTGGCCGGTCCGCCCAAGGTATGACGGCGACCCGGGCCTAACCGCCCGCCCGATCCCGCTCCAGGGCCTCGGCCATGCGCACCAGCTCGGCGAACGAGCCCGCGCGCATCTTCTTCATCAGGCTGCCGCGATGCAGCTTGACGGTGATTTCCTGCAGGCCCAGTTCGCCGGCCACCTGCTTGTTGAGCAGGCCGGCGGTGACCAGGGTCATGACCTGCTTTTCGCGTGGGGTCAGGCCGTCGAAGCGGGCCTTCACCTGCGCGACATCGCGGGCCAGTTCTCGGCGCTTTCCGTCCTTGGCCAGGGCGGCGGTGACGGCGTCGATCATGTCCTGGTCGCGGAAGGGCTTGGCGAGGAAGTCGACGGCGCCGGCCTTCATCGCCCGCACCGTCATCGGCACGTCGGCATGGCCGGTCATGACGATCACCGGGGCCCGCACGCCGCGCGCGGCCAGGGTCTCCTGCAGGTCGAGGCCGCTCATCTTGGGCATGCGCACGTCCACCAGGATGCAGCACGCGGTGTCGGGCAAGGCGGCGTCGAGCAGCTCCGCGGCCGAGCCGTAGAGCGCCGTGCGCAGGCCAACCGACCGGAACAGCTTGTCCATCGAGCCGCGGAACATCTCGTTGTCGTCGACGATCAGCACGGTCTGCACCGCCTCGTCGTTCCTGCTCTCGGCCTTGCCCGGCATACCCTATCCCCCTTCCACCAGCGACGCCCCCGCGCCTCACGCCCAGCGCTTCACGTCTCGTCGAGCATCCGCCTCAAGGTCGCCTCGATCCGGTCGGGCGCACAGGGCTTTTCGAGAAAATCCCGCGCCCCGGCGCCCATCGCCTGGTCGCGCATGTCCGGAAAGGCGGTGACCACCACCACCGGCAGGTCCGGATGGCTGGCCTGCAGGCGGCGCAGCAGATCCAGGCCCGAGATTTCCGGCATATGGATGTCGGTGACCACGCAGCCCCAGGCTTCCACGCCCGAGGCCAGGAAGCTGGCCGCCGAGGCGAAGACGCCGACCTCCAGCCCGAACGAGCGGATCAGTCGCGCGAGGCCCGAGCGGACAAGGGCGTCGTCGTCGATGACGGCGATGGCGCGCCGGCGGGACATGGCGTTTCTCTAAGCACGCCCGTTACATGGACGCTGACCGGGACTGGATTAGACCACCGTCCCCGCCACCGACACCCATACGCTGGTTTATCCCCCGGTCGCCGGCCCGGCCTCGCGGCGCATGACCACCACCACCTCCACCCCGCCCGGACGCCTGGCCAGGGCGTCGCGCAGCATGGCCAGCAGGGTCTCGGGCGAGACGTGCAGGTCGACGATCCGCGCGGTGTCCTCGTAGATCAGGTGGAAGTGCGGCTCGGGCTGCGTGTCGAACACCGGCTCGGCCGTGGTGGTCGGCAGCCGTCCCAGGAGGCCGTGGTCGGCGAAGGCCTCGACCTGGCGGGCGATCTCGGCCGGCGGCATGGCCAGGCCCGCCTCGGCCGCCAGCTCGGCGATCTCGGGCGCGGTCAGGTGCGTCTCCTCCGAGGCGCGCAGCAGCGCCAGCAGGCGCGAGGTCGGGCCGCGGCAAGGCAGGCCCGCGCGACGCAGCTCGTCCTGCAGGACGGCGTCCACGGCATGGGGCATCGGCAGGCGTCCTCCCGGGGGCGAAGGACGGTCACGATCGTTTGCGCGTCGCGACCTCTTCCTCGCGTCGGTATCGCGGCCAGCTTGGCGCAACGGGCCGAGGAAAAGAAGTTTCAAAGATCAATGATCGCGATAGGCTTCGGCTATCGAGAACCGGGAACCGGCGGCATGAACCTGCGCGATCTCCGCTATCTGCTGGCCGTGGCCGAGCACGAGCACTTCGGCCGCGCGGCCCGCGCCTGCGGCGTCAGCCAGCCCACCCTGTCGGTGCAGATCCGCAAGCTGGAGGACCTCTTGGGCGTCGTGCTCTTCGAGCGCGGCGGCAAGACCGCCACCCCCACCGCCGCCTGCCGGCAGCTGCTCGACCACGCCCGTTCGGCGGTGACGGCGGCCGAGGCCGTGCTGGCCACCGCCCGCAGCCTGCGCGATCCGCTGGCCGGCCGCTTCCGCCTCGGGGTCATCCCCACCCTCGCCCCCTACCTGCTGCCGCTGGTGTTCGGCCCGCTGCGCGAGGCCCTGCCCTCGCTGGAGCTGGAGCCGTGGGAAGACCAGACCGCGGCCCTGCTCGAACGCCTGCGCGCCCATGAACTGGACGCCGTGCTGCTGGCCACCGACGAGACCGCGCCCGACCTGATGGGCGCGCCGCTGTTCGCCGAGCCGTTCCTGGCAGCCCTGCCGCCCGACCATCCGCTGGCCGCCCGCGAGGCGGTGGCCGAGACCGACCTGGCGCGCGATATCCTGGTGCTGTCCGACGGCCACTGCCTGCGCGACCAGGCGCTGGAGGCCTGCGGCCAGACCACAGCGCTCGGCGCCTCGCTGCGCGCCTCCAGCCTGACCACCCTGCTGAACATGGTCGCCGCCGGCTATGGCACCACCCTGATCCCGGGCCTGGCGGCCGGCGCGGCCCAGGACGCCGGCATCGTGCTGCGACCGCTCTCCACCTGGACCGGCCGCACCATCCGCATCGTCTGGCGCGCCCACTTCCCCCAGCGCCCGGCCGCCGAGGCCGTGGGCGAGGTCATCGCTCGCCGCCTGCGCGGCTACACCGAGAGCACCGCCGCCGACGCGGCCTGAAGATCGGCCGACCGCGGACGAAACGCGCCTGGAGAGTTGGCCGCGTCTATCGAAGCGATAGGAACAATCAATTGTACCAATGGCCAAAAGGACGCGTTGACTAGGCCCGACGGGGAAATGGCGAACGCAACAAGCCAACCGGAGGAAGCCGACAATGGATGGGAACGTCGATCCTAAAGCGCAGGGCCAGTGCCCGGTGAGCCAGGGCCGCGGGCGAGCAAACCGCGACTGGTGGCCCCAGCATCTCAGCCTCGAAAGCCTGAACCAGCACAATCCGCGCTCCAATCCGCTCGGCGCGTCCTTCAACTACGCGCAGGCCTTCCACAGCCTCGACCTCAACGCGGTGATCGCCGACCTCCACGCCCTGATGACCGACAGCCAGGACTGGTGGCCCGCCGACTTCGGCCACTATGGCGGCCTGTTCATCCGCCTGGCCTGGCACAGCGCCGGCACCTATCGCACCAGCGACGGCCGCGGCGGCGCCGGCGGCGGCCAGCAGCGCTTCGCCCCGCTCAACAGCTGGCCCGACAACGCCAATCTCGACAAGGCCCGCCGCCTGCTGTGGCCGATCAAGCAGAAGTACGGCGCCAAGCTGTCGTGGGCCGACCTCTACGTGCTGGTCGGCAACGTCGCCCTGGAGTCGATGGGCTTCAAGACCTTCGGCTTCGGCGGCGGCCGCGCCGACCAGTGGGAGCCCGAAGAGCTCTATTGGGGCCCCGAAGGCAGCTGGCTCGGCGACGAGCGCTACAGCGGCGAGCGCCAGCTGCATCCGTCCCTGGGCGCGGTGCAGATGGGCCTGATCTACGTCAATCCCGAAGGCCCCAACGGCAATCCCGACCCGAAGGCCGCCGCGCGCGACATCCGCGACACCTTCGCCCGCATGGCCATGAACGACGAAGAGACCGTCGCCCTGATCGCCGGCGGCCACAGCTTCGGCAAGACCCACGGCGCGGGCGACCCGTCCTTCGTCGGCGTCGAGCCCGAGGGCGGCGAGATCGAGGCGCAGGGCCTCGGCTGGTCCAGCAAGCACGGCACGGGGATCGGCGCCGACGCCATCACCGGCGGCCCGGAAGTGATCTGGACCCAGACCCCGACCAGGTGGAGCAACCACTTCTTCGAGAACCTGTTCAAGTTCGAGTGGGAGCTGCACGAAAGCCCGGCCGGCGCCAAGCAGTGGCGGGCCAAGGACGCCCCGGCCGACATCCCCGACGCCTATGACGCTTCGAAGAAGCACGTGCCGCGGATGCTGACCACCGACCTCGCCCTGCGCTTCGACCCGGAATACGAGAAGATCTCGCGCCGGTTCCTCGAGAACCCCGACCAGTTCGCCGACGCCTTCGCCCGCGCCTGGTTCAAGCTGACCCACCGCGACATGGGTCCGAAGGCTCGCTACCTCGGCCCGCTCGTGCCGGAAGAGACCCTGATCTGGCAGGACCCGATCCCCGAGGTCGACCACCCGCTGGTCGACGGCGCCGACGTCGCCGAACTGAAGCGCCAGATCCTGGCCTCGGACCTGACGATCGCTGAACTGGTCTCGGTCGCCTGGGCCTCGGCCTCGACCTACAGAGGCTCCGACAAGCGCGGCGGCGCCAACGGCGCCCGCATCCGCCTGGCCCCGCAGAAGGACTGGGAGGTCAACGACCCGCCCACCCTGGCCAAGGTGCTGGGCGTGCTGGAAGGCATCAAAGCCAAGTTCGATACGGCCGACGGCAAGAAGATATCGCTGGCCGACCTGATCGTGCTGGGCGGTGCGGTGGGCGTCGAGGAAGGCGCCAAGGCGGCGGGCTCGCGGATCACCGTGCCCTTCGTTCCCGGTCGCGCCGACGCCTCGGCCGAACAGACCGACGCCGACAGCTTCGATCCGCTGGAGCCGTTGTCCGACGGCTTCCGCAACTATCGCCGCGAGGGGACCCAGTTCATGGCCCCCGAAGAGGCCCTGGTCGACCGCGCCCAACTTCTGCGGCTTTCGGCGCCCGAGATGACCGTCCTGGTCGGCGGCCTGCGGGTGCTGGGCGCCAACGCCGGCGGCTCGAAGGCCGGGGTGTTCACCGAGCATCCGGGCGTTCTGAGCAACGACTTCTTCGTCAACCTGCTCGACATGGGCACGACCTGGAACCCGACGGCGGTCAACGCCTTCGCCGGGTCGCCCCGGGCCGGCGGCGATCCGCGCTGGACGGCCACCCGCGTCGACCTGATCTTCGGCTCCCACGCCGAACTTCGGGCCCTCGCCGAGGTCTACGGCTCGGCCGACGCCCAGGACAAGTTCGTCACCGACTTCGTGGCGGCCTGGAACAAGGTCATGAACGCCGACCGGCTGGACCTGAACTAGAAGACGGCAACGCTCGATCGGCGGGGCGTTGGCCGAAACGCCAGCGCCCCGTTTCATATCCGGCCCGTCGCATGCAGAAACTGACCAGGGCGCGAGGAGATATCCCGGAGCATCTGGACGTTGCGCCAAGGCAAAGCTAGACGCCATCTCAGTTGATGCTCCGGGGGCTTGCATGCTTCAGTTGAATGGCCTCGAGGCGCGGAGCCTGCGCGCCCGCCTGCTTGGTTGCAGCCTGGCGGCCCTGGCCGCGGGCGCGGGAAGCTCGGCCTGGGCGGCCTGCACGCCTTTGCCGGTGGTTCAGAACGGCGTCGTCAACTGCACCGGCGCGACGGTCGGCGGCCTGACGGTCGACAAGACCAGCCTCGTCAACATCCTCTCCGGCGCCAGCCTGTCGGCGGCCGGCGGCGACCTGGCCGCCTTCCGCGCGGTCTCGCCGATGGGCGCCACCTATGGCTCGATCATCAACCTGAATGTCCAGGGCGCGATCACGGGCGGCTCGGCCGACGGCGTACTGGTCAACAGCGGCGAGTATCGGCCCGGCTACTACTGGCCCTCCACCCGCCTCAACATCACCGTCGGTACGAACGCGACGATCCAGGGCGCGACCGCCATCCGCCTGCAGGGCACCGCCGGCAACCGCTACGGCCTGGCCGTGGCCGAGCTCGACAACAGCGGCCAGATCCGCTCGACCAGCGGTCCGGCGATCGTCAGCACCGACGCCTCGATCGAAGGCTTCTTCTCGATCACCAACCGCCGGACCGGCTATATCGGCGGCATCCAGGCCGGCGTGCAGCAGCTCAACAACGCCGGCGTCATCGACGGCGGCGCGTTCAGCGCCCTGAGTTCCCCGGCCGCCGTGGCGCAGTCCTACGCGCACAGCAACCTCTATACGCTGAACAACGACGTCGGCGCCGAGATCCGCTCCAACAGTACGACGGCGACCGTCAGGGCCTCGTCCGTGCCGACCATCGTCAACGGCGGCCTGATCGCCAACCGCGGCTCGGGCGCGGCGCTCGAGGTCGGCTTGGGCGTCACCCTGACCAACAGCGCAAGCGGCGTGATCTCCAGCGGCGGCGCCGCGGCGATCCAAGCCGGCGGCCCCAGCGTCACCATCTACAACCGCGGCCTGATCACCGGTTCGATCGTGGTCGCCTCGCGTCCCAACGTCTACGGGTCGACGACGATCAACACGTTGGGCGGTCGTATCGCGGGCGACGTGCTGCTGGGCGATTCCGACGACCTGGTGATCGGAACCTATGACGCCGCCACCCGACGGCTGAAGGAGATCTCGGGTCGCGTCGACGGCGGCGGCGGCCTCAACACCCTGCAATTCACCCTCGACCAATCGATCGAGCTGACCGACGGCCTGATGTCGGCCGACTACGCCAACTTCCAGGCCTACCGCATGGCCCTGGCCCAGGGGACCGTGCTGACGCTGAACGGCAACACGCCCGTCGGCCTGTCGATGGCCGGCTACGGATCGATCGTGACCAACGGCGCGGTGACCAGCACCGGCACGGCCTTCATGTCCTACTATGCGCCCGACTACTATTACGGGGGCCTGTCGTTCACCAACAACGGCTCGGTCACCAGCACCGTCGCCCCGCCGGCGCCGGGCTATATCGGCCCGGCTGCGATCAATCTCTCCTACCTGAACAGCTTCGTGAACAGCGGCTCGATCGTATCGAGCGGCGCCGGCGTCCTTGTTGGCCTGAGCAGCACCGGGGCCCTGACCAACTACGGCTCGATCAGCGCCGTCGCCACCGCGCTCTCGGTCTCGAGCGGTACGTTGCTGAACGAAGGCGAGATCCGCTCCACCGGAGGCCTTGCCCTCTACGTGTCGCTCGGCGGCGGCACGGTCATGACCAGGACCTCCACGAACAATGGCGTGATCGAGGGCGTCACCGCCGGCGCCCAGGTCTCGTCGATCATCCTGGCCAACAGCGGGACGATCACCGCGAGCAACGGCCACGGCGTTGTTCTCGAGGGCTACTCGCGCGTCGACAACCTCGCCGGCGGCGTCATCTCCGGCTCCAAGGGCGGGGTGCGCGCCGACTGGGCCAGCATCGTCAGCAATGCGGGCGTCATCAATGGCGACGTCACCTTCTCGGGCGAGGGGACCTATATCGACGCCGGCGGCCAGTTGAACGGCTCGCTGACCATGAGCAATCGCGGCGACAGGCTGCTCACCGACCTGGACCGCCTGCAGGACGGAAAGTTCAGCTTCCTGACCGGCGCCGTGGACGCCGGCGACGGCGTCGACCAGCTGATCCTGCGCGCAGCCAAAGACGCCGAGGTCACCCTGAGCCTGCCCACGAGCTTCGAGGCCCTGGGCCTCGAACTAAGCGACGACGCGGCCGTGAAGGCCTTGGTCTCCTCGCTCCTGACCTCGCAGTTCTCCGTGGCGGGCCAGGGATCGCTGGATCTGACGGCCGACATCACGACCACGACCGGCAGCGCCATCAGGGTCGCCTCGCCCTATGAGGGCTCGGGCTACGGCGACCTCAGCCTCGTCAGCCGCGGCGCCCTACAGTTCACCGAAGTCACCTACGACTATACGGGCGGCGCGGCCGTCGAGCTGACGTCCAACACCGAGTTCGAGAACGCCGGGTCGATCAACGTCGCGCTCGCGCCCCAGTCCTGGTGGCAGACCACGCCCGCGGCGATCCGCGGCGGCGAGAAAGTGACCAACTCCGGCGTCATCACGCTGGAAGGCGGCGTCGGGGTGAGCGGCGCGCTCACCCTGGTCAACACCGGCGAGATCCGGCAGGTCGCCGGAGACAAGGCGGCCACCGGCGTCCTCAATGTCGGCGCGCTCGAGAACAGCGGCGTCATCGAAGTGGCGGGTGCGGCCGTCTCCGGCGGCTACTACGCCTCGGCGACCATCCAGAACGACGGCGTCATCCGCAGCACCGCCGGCGTGGCCATACAGGGCGGCGGCTATGCTGCTCTGATCGTCACCAACAACGCCGACGGCCTGATCGAGGGCAAGACCGGCGCGATCGCCGGCGGCTACTACGCCGACACGATCCGCAACGACGGCAAGGTCGTCGGGACGATCGACCTTGGCTACGGCGACGACCGGGTCGAGAACTACGGGACCATCGAGGGCGCGGTCCTCCTCGGCGACGGCAACGACACCTTCGTGCAGTGGGTCGGCGCCAAGGTGACCGGCGTCGTCAACGGCGGCGCGGGCCTCGACACCCTGACCATCGACTCCACCGGCGGCGGCTCTGTCGAGGGCGCTAACTTCATCAACTTCGAGCGCTTCACCCAGATCGGCGACGGCGAACTGAACTATTCGGGCCATTTTGCGCCCGGCCCGATCAACCTGGTCGGCGGCGCCGCCAAGGTGCTGGCGGGAACCAGCGTAAGCACCACGACCGGCCTCTCCTTCACGGGCTCGGCGTCCCAGGAGCGGATCACAATCGAAGGCTCGGTGTCGGGCGGCCTGTCGCTGGGCGGCGGCGCCGACAGCGTGGTCAATCGCGGCGCCATCGGCGGCTCGGTCCTGCTGGGTTCGGGCGACGACACCTATACCGAACGCGCCGGCGCCACCCTTGCGGGCGTGCTGGACGGCGGCGACGGCGTCGACACCTTCCTGCTGGAGCTGGCGGGCGACCACGCCGGCCTGCGCGCCCGTACGGGCTTCGAGCGCCTGGGCGTCAGCGGCTCGGGCGTGCTTGGCCTGGCCCTCGACCAGAACTGGGACAGCGTCGCCCTCGACGGCGCGGGCGTGAACCTGGCCCTGAACGGCTTCACCGTCGGCGCGATCCTCGGCGGCGACGCGGACGAAAGCGTGACCCTGGACGGCGACGTGGCCGATGTGCGGCTGGGCGGCGGCGGCGATCGCCTCACCCTGGCCTCGGCCGCCATCGCCGGCGTCAAGGACGGGGGCCTGGGCGACGACGTCCTGACCTTGACCGCCGCGGGCCCGACTCTGCTGACCGGCGTGGTCAACGGCTTCGAGCGCATAGAGGTCGCCAGCGGTTCGTTCTCGGTGGCCGGCGTGCTCGGCGCCGGCGGCGACAAGATCGCCTTCGGCGACGGCGCCCAGACCCTGACCGTGCTGTCGGGCGGGGTGCTGAAGGGCGCGATCGACCTTGGGGCCGGCGACGACACCCTGCATCTGCAGGCCGGCGGCAACCTGGAGGGCCAGGTGCTCGGCGGCGCCGGCGCGGATCTCGTCCGCATCGACCTGCTCGCCGACCTGACCCTGGACGGCGCGCAGCTACAGCAGTTCGAGACCTTGCAGGTCACGGGCGCGGGCGCGCTGAACTTCACCGGCTCGGCCAGGTTCGACCGCCTGCTGACCTCCAGCCTGACACTGAACGTCGGCGCCGGCGCGGGCCTGGCGTCGGGATCGGTGCAGATGGGCGGCGGCGACAACCTGGTGACCGTGGCCGGCCAGTTCGCCGGCGCCCTCGACCTGGGCGCGGGCGACGACGTCCTGCGCCTGCTGTCGGGTTCGAGCTTCACCGGCGGCGCCAACGGCGGGACCGGCTACGACCGCCTCGAACTGGCGCTCGGTGGAACCGACGCGGCGCCCGTGGCGCTGGGCTCGACCACCTTCACCGGCTTCGAGGCGCTCGCCCTGCAGTCGGGCGTCGTCTCGCTGGCGGGCGACTACGGCTTCGACAGCGTCACCGTGTCGGGCGGTCGCCTGATCGGCCTGGCCGGCTCGCGCCTGTCGGCCGCCAACATCCTGGTGCAGAACGGCGCGACCTTCGGCTCGGCCGGCGCGGTCGTCGGCAACCTGACCGTCGCCGGCGTGCTCAGCCCCGGCGCCTCGCCGGGCACGATGACGCTCACCGGAAACCTGGCCATGGCCAGCGGTTCGTCGGCGGTGTTCGAACTGGGCGCGACCAGCGACAGGCTGGACGTCTGGGGCGCGGTCTCGATCGCCTCGAACACCACCCTCAAGCTGGTGGGCGACAAGCTGCTGGCGCCGGGCCGCACGCTTGACCTGATCACGGCCGGCGGCGGCCTCACCGGCCGCTTCACCACCGTCGAGGGCGCCCAGGCGCTGAGCATCCACCTGCGCCAGGGCTCCGATCGCCTGCAGGCCGTGGGCCTGTTCACCAACGACCAGACCCTGCCCGGCCAGGCCGCCGACGCGGTCGGCGCGTTCAACGCCGCGATCGTGGCCAACACGGCCAGCGCGGCCCTGGTCGCGGCCATGCCGACCCTGACCCTGGCCTCGACCGGCCGCAGCGACGCCGCCGCCCTGATCCGCGTCACGCCTCAGGCCTACGCCTCGGCCCTGCAACTGGGAACCGAGAACGGCCTGACCATCATCGACGCCGCCCGCGCCCAGTCGGCCTCGGCGCCCGAGACCGCCGGCCTATTCGGCTTCGGCCAGGCCATGCTCAACCGCCGCACCCTGGACGGCGACGCCGCCGAGGGCGTGGCCGGCGGCAAGGTCGACGGCGCCGGCGTGCTGGCCGGCGTCGGCTACGGCGCCCGCCAGGCCTGGGCCGGCGGCTTCGTCGGCTATCTCGACGGCCGCGAGCGCCTGGGCGGCCTGGATGCTCGCACCGAGACCCGCAGCTTCGTGGCCGGCGTGCAGGGCGGCCTCAGCTTCGGCGACTTCGCCCTGGGCGGCGTGCTGGCCCACGACAGCGCCGAGGCCGACACCCGCCGCGCCCTGCCGGGCGGCGCCTCGGCCCGCGCCGAGAACTACAAGCTCAAGACTTGGTCGGCCGACCTCAACCTGACCTACGCCGCCGCCCTGAACGGCGACTGGCTGCTGGCGCCCAGCGTCGGCGTCAGCTGGATCCAGGCGCAGCGCGCGGCGGTCAGCGAGACCGGCGGCGGGGCCTTCGCCCTGTCGGTCAACAAGGAGCGCCTCTCCAGCCTGTTCGTCGACGCCCAGGTCACCCTGGTCGGCGGCCAGGCGGCGGACGCGCGCCTGCGCCCGCACGCCTCGATCGGCCTGCGCAGCCTGGTCGACGGCGACGGCGTCAGCTCGACCGCCAACCTCGGCGGCGTCCAGCTGCGCGCGGCGGGCGTGACCCGCGCCGACACCCTGGCCACGGCCGGGGCGGGCGTGAGCTACCAGGTCAAGCCGAACGTCTCGGTCTCGGTCCGCTATGCCGGCGAGTTCGGCGACGGGGGCCGCCAGTCGGCCCTGCTGGGCGTGCAGTGGGCTTTCTGACCGGCCCGACCGCTCGCAAGCTTCAGCCGCCGGCGCTTCCGCGTCGGCGGCTTTTCTCTTTTCGGGCCTCGGCGTCATCGTCGTCGCCGACCTTTTCCTCGACGGCGGCCGAGAAGCGCTGGTAGGCGCCCAGCCCCACCAGCACCAGCACCGCCGCCACCAGCAGCATGGTCGGATAGACCAGTTGGGAGACGTCCGTGCGGGCGGTCTTGAACACCACCACCAGCGCCTCGAGGAACAGGGCGATGACGATGGTCGACAGGAACTTGGTCAGGCTGCGCCGGGCCTCGGCGGCGCTGCGTTTCTCCTCGCCGCGCCGCACCTCGTCCTCGAACAGGTACTTGGCCACGTCGAACACGGCGATCGCCACGATGATGTAGCCCAGGACGTCCAGCACCGCCTCGGCGCCCGACTGCTCGGGATTGCGCAGGCCGGAGATCGCCTCGTTGACCCCCAGGGCCACCAGGCTCATGGCCGCCAGCAACAACAGCAGGCTGGCTGCGGCGAAGATGGCGCGGGTCACATAGGTCACGGCGGGCTCCCGGGGCCCGGCCCAAGCGGGGCCGGTCGCGGGGCATCAACGTTCGCCGCCCCGCTCCGGTTCGCCACGCACGCCAGCCAGATCGACACTCAGAAGTATCGGCCTTTTTCACCGAGCCTCCCCGCGAAGGTGTTGTGTTCCTCCAGCCAGGCCAAACCGGAGGCTACACCCAAACCATCCCGCCAAGCTCTCGGGACACAACACCTTCGCGGGGAAGGACGGGCTTGAGTAGAGCGGCCGGGTGACCGTCGATCGCCTTCCCTAGAAGTCGAAGCCGATCGTGGCGAAGACCTGCCGCGGCGCCGACGAGTGGAACACCAGGATCGAGCCCGCCGCGTCGTCCGGCGCGAACACGCTGCTGTCGAAGTTCGAGGCGTAGCGCTTGTCGGTCAGGTTGGTGACGTTCAGCGAGGCCTTGGCCCCCTTCATGAAGCCGACCTCGCCGAAGGCGTAGCTGACGCCCAGGTCGAAGGTCGTGTAGCCGCCGAAGCTCTGGTCGTTGGTGTAGGTGTAGTAGCGGCGCCCCGTGTACTTGCCCTGCAGCGAGGCCGAGAACGGACCACGCTTGAGGCTGACCACGCTGGCGAACATCTCTTTCGGCGTGTCGACCTGCTGCTTGCCGGCCGTCTTCTTGATCACGCAGGTCGCGCCGGAGCACCAGTTGAGGTCCTCGTCATAGGTCGACTTGTTGTACGAGGCCGAGTTGTACCAGTTCAGCCACGACAGCGGCTTCCACAGCACGCCCACCTCGGCGCCCTTGCTGGTGACGCTGCCGGCGTTGTGGAAGGAGTTGCCGCAGCCGGGGTTCTGCTGCTGGTTGGTCGGGCAGGGATTGTATTGCAGCAGGCGGTTGTCGAAATCGACCTCGTAGGCCGACACCGACAGCTGCACCTTCTCGCCCACATAGCGGTAGCCGGCGTCGAAGCTCTTGGAGGTCTCGGGCTCCAGGTACTTGCCCTGGGCGTCCCAGACGGCCTGCGACACCGACTGCGGGCCCAGTTTGAAGCCGCCCTGGAACATGGCCATGTTCTCGGCGTAGCTGGCGAACACCTCGTGGCCCGGAGCGATGCGCCAGCGCGCGCCGGCTTCCGGCAGGAAGCTGTCCGAAGCCTTCAGCGAGCCGCTGGCGAACTGGGTCGAGGCCGCGGCCGGGGCCTTGGCGATGCCCGGCAGGGCCGTGGCGGTCGACTTGGCGCTGGTGCTCTTGAAGCCGAAATCGATGCTCAGCGCGTCGTCCAGCAGGGTGATGGTGTCCTGCACGTATAACTGCTGGGTGGTCCAGTCGGTCTTCTGCACCCACTGGGCGGTGTCGGGACGGCCCTTCAGGTACTGCGCCAGGCTGAACGGACCGGTGACGTTGGTCCAGATGTAGCGGGCGGCGCTGCTGGTGTTCTGCTCCAGCCACAGGCCGGCCTGCAGGTGGTTGAAGCCGTGGGTCCAGGCTACGCTGGCGATCACGCCGTCACGGTCGATGGTGTAGCGGGTGTCGCGGATCTGCACCGGCAGATCGTCGGCCGTCGACGCCGTGCCCTGGGTCGACAGGCCGGTGATGAAGTTGTTCCCCGCGCCCTTGTTCTCGTGCTTGTAGACTTGGCCGTGGACCTTGAGGCTGTCGGTGACGTCGAAGTCGGCCGCGATGTAGAAGAGGTCGTCGTTGCGCAGGATCTGGCCGTTGGTGAAGGTCACGTCCGACAGCTTTTCCGGCGCCGTCGAGGTCACGCACTTGGAGGCCAGCGAGGCCACCGAACAGGCCGCGCGGGCGACATAGGCGTCCCAGTTGGGCGCATAGCCGCCCCAGTCCCAACCCAGGCGGTTCAACATGTCCTTCGACAGATAGGCGTCGTCGGCCTGGTTGGTGCGCGAGATGTCGGCGAAGGCCGTCACCTGGCCGCGCTCGCCCTTGTAGGTCAGCTTGCCGTTGAACTGCTTGCCGGTCGACTTGTTGTAGACCGGCTGGTTCACGAACAGGTCCTGCTCGCTGTACTGGCCCGACAGATAGGCCGACCAGCCGTTGCGCTCGCCGGTGTCGAAGCGGGCGAAGGTGCGCAGGGTGTCCTCGCTGCCGACGCTCTGGCTGATCGACAGGCCCATGGCCTTCTTCGGATCGCTGGAGCTGTAGATCAGCGCGCCGCCAAGATTGCTGGTCGACGGGATCGACAGGCCGGCGATGCCGGTCGCCAGGTCGGCGCGGCCCAGGTTCTCGGAGATCAGCGCCCGGCTGATCGTCAGGCCGTTGTAGTTATTGTAGGCGCCGTCGCCCAGCGGCATGCCGTCCAGCGTGTAGCCCAGGTGGGTGGTGTTGAAGCCGCGCACCTGCAGCGACAGCGACTGCTCGTTAACGCCCAGGGCGTCGATCGACTGGGCCATCACGCCGGGCAGGAAGTTCAGCGCCTTCTGCACGCTCGTGCCCGGCGGCAGCACTTCCAGGCTGGCCGGCGTCAGGGTCGAGACCGAGCGGGTCTGGCCGCTGCCGACCACGACGACGCCCTCGACCTCGCCGCCATCCGCCGTAGCGACGGGCGCATCCGCGGCCGGAGCATCGGCCGCCTGGGCCTGGCTGGCGAGCATGAGGCAGGCGGCGATCGCCGCGGCGCTGGCGGTCCTGAGCAGCATTCGGATATCCCCCGATATCGGAAGCGCCGCGGGGTACTGGTCTCGACGGCGCCGGTTGTTTTCAGCGCCGCGTCTATTTCACAGGTTGATGACACTTTTTCCGCAACAGCAGCGGCTGCGCGGTGGACAACAGTCATCTACGGGCGACCGGGCAATTCCGCCCCGACAACTGTGCGACCGCCGCCAACGAAAAAGGGAGCGCCCTTGCGGACGCTCCCCTTCCCAGGCCTGCCTTGCGAAAGGCGCGACGCTTACTTCCCGGCCTTGGTCGCGGCGACGTAGTCGTCGACCACGCGGTCCAGCACGGTCAGCGGGGTCATGCCCGACAGCAGGCCCGCATCGTGGAACTTCTTGATGTCGAACTTCTTGCCCAGGGCCTTCTTGGCGCGCTCGCGGGCGCGCAGCCAGGTGATCTTGCCCAGCATGTACGAGCAGGCCTGGCCCGGCCACACGACGTAGCGTTCGATCTCGGTGATCGTGCCGCTTTCCTCGTCGCCCATGGTCTCGGCCATGTACTTGACGGCCTGTTCGCGGGTCCACTTCTTGTAGTGCATGCCGCTGTCGACCACGAGGCGCACGGCGCGGAACAGGGCGTCGTGCAGCATGCCGATGTGGCCCCGCGGGTCGCTCTTGTAGATGCCCATCTCGACGGCCAGCTCTTCGGAATAGAGCGCCCAGCCCTCGGCGTAGCCCGAGAAGCCGATGACCTTGCGGATCAGCGGCAGGCCTTGAGCCTCGTTCGACAGCGACAGCTGCAGGTGGTGGCCCGGAACGCCCTCGTGCACCGTCAGGGTGGTCAGGGTGTACTTGGCCTGCTCGGCCGTATCACGCAGGTTGATCCAGTAGATCCCCGGGCGCTTGCCGTCGAGCGAGGGCGAGTTGTAGTAGCCGCCCGGCGCGCCGGCCTCGATGGCCTTGGGCACGCGGCGGATCTCCAGCGGGGCCTTGGGCAGCTGGCCGAAATAGGCCGGCAGCTGCTTTTCGATCCACTCGGCCTTGGTGTTGAGATCCTTGATCAGCTGTTCCTTGGCCGGATCGGTGTTCTCGTAGATGTCCTTGCCCAGCTCGGCCATGCGCTCGCCGACCGTGCCCTTGCTCATGCCGATCGACTTGAACAGCTTGTCGGCCTCGGCCGAGATCGACTTCACCAAGTCCAGGCCCAGCTGGTGGATCTCCTCGGGACCCATGGTCGAGGTCGTGTAGTTCTTCAGCGACACGGCGTAGTAGTCGCCGCCGTCCTTCAGGCGCCACACGCCGGCGTCGTGGTTGGCCTTCGGGCGCACGCTTTCCAGCAGCGCGATCTGGCGCTTGAGGGCCGGCAGCACCGAGTTTTCGTAGACCTTGCTGGCTTCGGCGGCCCAGTCGCCGGCGATGTTCTTTTCCTTGGTCCGGCGGGCGATCGACTTGACCAGGGTGGTCTCGGCCGTCGGGGTGTCGGCGAAGGCCTTCATCTGGATGAGGGCCTTGTCGATCACGAAGTCGGGCGGGATCACGCCGTCAGCGTAGTCGCGCTTGGCGATCAGGGTCTCCTGATCCATCAGGCGCGCGAAGCCTTCCATGCGCTGCAGATAGGCGTCGGCGTCGGCCTTGGTCTCGATGCTGTGCTGGGTGTCGAGGAAGTCGGGCATCTGCTGGTAGCTGCCCGTCAGCTGGCTCAGCACGTAGGGCGCGCCCGAACCGCCGCCGGCGTAGGTGAACTTGCGGTTGCCCTCGTCCTGCACCGCCAGGGTGAACTCGACGGTGTCGTAGTTGACGGCGTCCATGCCGGTCAGCTGCTTGCGGTCGATCGAGCGCAGCTCGGCCAGCTGGGCGGTCGTCTGGGCCGCGCCCGCGGCGATCGCCTCGAACGAGCGGTCGCTCAGCAGGCCCTTGGTCCAGGCCAGGTCGTCCTTGTCGAGGCCCAGGCTCGTGGTCAGCTCCGGCGCCTGGCGCATCAGCTTGGCCATGGCCGCGTCGAAGAACGCGTTCATCTTGGCGGCTTCGCCAGAGGCCGAGGCGGCGGCCGGCTGGGCGAAGCCCAGCGACGGGGCGGCTGCGGCGGCCAGGCCCGCGGCCACGGTCGACAGCAGGAGTTCGCGGCGGTTTTGCAAGAGAAAGTCCCCTTCCCTTGAGCCCTCCCCCTCCGGTCGGGCCCTGACATGAATTCCGGCGCGTTGGTCCGCGCCGGAAAGGCTGGGGCGAAGGCGTAAATGGCCCCGGCGGGCGGGGCAACCGGGGACGGATTAATTCCGTGTCATTCGACCGTGGAAAAATCCGCCCCGCTTGTATCGCCCCCCAATAGGCGCCCCTTAGCGGGCGCCCTTGTACAGGCGCCAGGCGGCCGCGCCGATCTGGCAGGCGAAGGTGATCCCGGCGACCAGCATCGCCACGTGGAAGCCCATGCCGATCACCTGCTCCAGGCGGGCCGTATCGGCGCCCGAAGCGGTCACCGGCTCCAGGGTGAACAGCGGCAGCGACTTCCACATCACCGTGGTCAGGGCCATGCCGCCCGCGCCCACGGCCAGCTCGAAGGCGGCCCGCAGCCTCACCCGCCCCGGCTGGAGCAGCGTGATCAGCGCCGAGACCAGTTGCACCGCCGACCAGGCCAGGATCGGCCAGAACAGGGTCTGCCAGACCGCCGACGGCTTCAGCACCACCTCGCCCTTCACGGTCAGGTCGCCCAGGTCCACCTTCCACACGCCCGTCCACCACAGGACGAACAGCGCCACCACGACCATCTCGAACACCGCATTGAAGCGCGTTTCGAACAGGCCCTTCTTCTTGCTCGGCGCCGGCAGCTCGCTGACCTTCCACTCGGTCAGGCCGGTCAGCGGCGCCCAGCCGCGCTCGATGCCGGCCGCCACCAGCGTGACCAGGCCCGCCAGCATCAGGGCCGAGCTCGGGAAGTGGTCGAAGGCGGCGTTGGCGAGCAGCCGGGCCGGATTGTCGCCGCCCAGGACGATGGACGCCAGGGCCGGGATCACCGAGATCGCCGCCGCCACCGCCACGGCGATCTTCAGGGCGAACATGTAGAACGGATAGACGGTCGGGCCGATCAGGCTCTGCTGGGGGCCGTAGCGCCCGGCCACGGCCAGCGGATGGCCGAAGTCCTTGAGCACCGCCTCGCGCTCCTTGTCGCTCAGGGGGCGGCCCAGGGCCTCCTCCTTCTCCTCGATGCGGTTGAGCAGCAGGTCGCGCAGTTCGGCGACGATGTCCTCGCGCTGGGCCTTGGGCAAAAGGGCGGCGACGGCGGCGAGATAACGGTCGAGCAGGTCCATGATCCAGTCCCCTCAGATCAGATTTTGCAGGGTGTCGTTGATGGCGCGCCACTCGGCGGCCAGGCGTTCGAGGACGGCCTCGCCCTCGGTGGAGAGGCGGTAGAAGCGCTTCTTGCGCTTCTCCTCCTCGCGCCATTCGGACGTCAGCAGGCCCTGGCCCTCGAGCCGGCGCAGCATCGGGTAGAGCGCGCCTTCGTCGATCTCCAGCCCGACCTCCGCCAGGGCCTGGCGCAGGCTGTAGCCGTAGCGCTCGACCTTCAGCTGGGCGAGCACGGCCAGGATCAGCGTCCCGCGACGCAGCTCCTGGCGGAGGGATTCGAAGATGTCCGTGTCTGTCGGCATTGGCGTGCCCGGTTTGGTGTGCGTCACATGGTGTGCAGCACATAGTGTGCGATACACACTGTATGTCACACAGTATAATTTGGGGTCAACCGCCGTTCTCTGAATTCTTCGTAATGCGAAAAGGGGGCGCGGCCGCCGGCCACGCCCCGGCGGGCTCAGATGATCCCGCCGTTGGCGCGCAGGGTCTGGCCGTTGATCCAGGCCCCGTCGGGACCGGCCAGGAACGAGACGACGGCGGCGATGTCCTCGGCCGCGCCCAGCCGCTCCAGCGGCGCGGCCTTGGCCAGGCGCTCGACCAGCTCGTCCGGCTTGCCGTCGAGGAACAGCGGCGTGGCCGTCGGTCCCGGCGCCACGGCGTTGACGGTGATGTCGCGGCCGCGCAGCTCCTTGGCCAGCACGCTGGTCAGGGCCTCGACGCCCGCCTTGGCCGCCGCATAGGGGCCGTAGGCCGGCTGCAACAGGCCCACCACGCTGGACGAGACGTTGACGATCCGGCCGCCCGCCGCCATCCGCCGCGCGGCCTCGCGCAGGGTGTTGAAGGTCCCCGTCAGGTTCACCGCGATCATCCGCGAGAACAGCGCGTCGTCGGCCTGGGCGATGGTCGCCAGCTCCATGACGCCGGCGTTGTTGACCAGCACGTCCACGCCGCCGAAGGCCGCCCCGGCGGCGTCGAACATCGCGGCCACGGCCGCCGGATCGGCGATGTCGGCCTGGTGCGCTGCGGCGCGGCCGCCGGCCGCCTCGATCTGCGCCACCACGCCGTTCGCCGCCGCCGCCCGGCCCGCATAGTTGACGATGACGGCGAAGCCGTCCGCCGCCAGCCGCCGCGCCGTCGCCGCGCCGATGCCGCCCGAAGCGCCGGTCACCAGCGCCGTCCTGCCGTTAGTCTTCGTCATGCCTTGGTCCTCCGGCCGACACCGCGTCGACGAACGGACCATGCGCCTTCGCGCCGATTGAATAATTCAGGCGATCAGGCCATCACTATTCGAACCAGCGAATAATGGAGGCCGCCCTGGACCGCTTCGAGGCCATGCGTCTCTTCGCCCGCGTCGTCGAACGCCGCAGCTTCACCAAGGCCGCCGCCGACCTTTCCCTGCCCCGCTCCACCGCCACCGAGGCCGTGCAGCAGCTCGAGGCAAGGCTGGGCGTGCGCCTCCTGCAGCGCACCACCCGCAGCGTCGCCCCCACCCTCGACGGCGAGGCCTATTACCGCCGCTGCCTGAAGCTTCTGGACCAACTCGACGAGACCGAGAACGCCTTCCGCCGCGCCAGCCCGCGCGGCGAACTGCGGGTCGACGTCCAGGGCGCCCTGGCCCGCCGTTTCCTGCTGCCGGGCCTGCCCGAGTTCCTGGCGACCTATCCCGAGCTTCGCCTGCGCATGACCGAGGGCGACCGGCTGGTCGACCTGGTGGCCGAGGGGGTCGACTGCGTGCTGCGCCTGGGAACGCCCGCCGACAGCGGCCCCTCGAGCAGTGCGATGGCCGCCCGCCGCGTCGCCCTGCTGCCCGAGGTCACCTGCGCCGCCCCGGCCTATATCGACCGCCATGGCGCGCCCCGGACCCCCGACGACCTTTCCCGCCACCAGATGGTCGGCTTCGCCCGCCCCGACGGCGGCTGGCATCCGCTGGAAGTCACCGAAGGCGGCGCCGTCCGCCAGGTCGCCGTCCCCGCCGCCGTCGTGGTCTCCAGCGCCGAAAGCTCCCTGGCCATGGGCCTCCTGGGCCTTGGCCTCATACAGGTCCCCCGCTATCGCGCCGAAGAACACCTCGCCTCCGGCGCCCTCGTCGAGGTCCTGACCGCCCACCCGCCGACCCCGACCCCGGTCCACCTCCTCTGGCCCCGCGACCGCCAGCTCTCGGCGCGGACAAGGGTGTTCATCGCCTGGGCGGCGGGGCGGATGGCGGGGGCGGGGTGAGGGGGGTTCTGACTCTTTGCTGACGTCTGAGGCATCCGCTTCTTGGCAGCCAACTGAGCTTGGCGGCCAACAGCCTGCCGACGCCCTCGGCACCCGCTCGTATGCAGTTGCCCGCTGCATCGGGTAGCGCTTGAGCATCCGGATTCTACCGGACGAACCGCTGTCGCGGCGGTTGAGGCATTACGACGTGATTTCCCCGCATCTCACCTAGCGGGCCTTAGGCCCGTACGCCGACCTTGAGCGCCGCTTCTCACCCGGCATGTGCAAGTCGCTGCGCACGAAAAAGCTGGCGTTGGAGTAGCTGTGGAGGCGCGGCGGCACGCGGATCAGCTCGAATACCTTCCCGAACTCCGCCGGCGTCATGACCTTCGTCTTCATCGACTTGAACGGCTCGTAGTCCTTCCAGCGCTCGACCGTCCGTCGCAGTTTGAAGTCCATCGTCAGGAAACAGAACAGGCCGTACTTCTCAGCCGTCCTAATGTGCCAAGCGTCGAGATTTTGCTTTGGTCCAAGTCGCTTCAGGAGGGCGTGGTACAGCGGGTCGTTCGAATTGCTGAGGCGACGCTGCTGCTGATTTTCGAGGGGCGGTGCGCCACCGCCTAGCATCCAGCCGCCCTCAAGTTTGTCGATACACTCAAGGTTCACACCAGCGAACAGGCTATGATCGAAGTAGCCGTAGCCGGTGTAAAGGCCACTCGGCTGTCGCCAGGTCTCATCGCGCAACTCCGCCGACGTGCAGAGCCTCAGTCGCCCGGTCTTCCCGAGATGCACGATCCCCGACAGGTAGGTCAGGTTCTCGTAGATCTCGGTGTCATTCGCGTCGGTGTGAACCGGCACGCGGGCCATGTAGCCCGTGTCGATCTCATGCGGCCCCCACATCTTCGGGCCAGTCGAAACCCACCCCGTCTCGTGCGTGACCGCGTTTCCTCGCACGCTATTGTCGACGAGGATGCCAAGCGGTTGATCGGCCGGGAGCTTCCGGCGCGCCTGGAACGTCGACCAGTGCACCAGCTGCTGCACCGCCCCTGGCCCGTACTTAAACCGTAGGTGCTCGGGCAGGTTTCTGATGATGTTGACCAGCCGCTTCATGGAATTAGCGCCTTCTCCCGTGAGATTTCTACCGAGAGCGCCTAGGTACTTTGGTGCTCGCTTCATTAGCTATTCAGGAAGGCCCAAGCCGTGCTGGCGATGTGATCGACTTGGTCTTGCGGCAAAGTTTTGGCTGCTGCCGCAGCGAAGCGCTCTTTAAAATTGTTAGGTACGCCGCGAGAGAAGAACCAATCTATCGTACCTGGTTCCGCAACACGAAGCGGCGCTGCCGCCGCTTGGCTTAGACTACCGTGGTACGAGTCGTGGATGGCGGATCGTGATGCAGCCACTCCCTCGGACCCAATTATCTCCACGCAGAGTTCGGCGGCCAACTTAGCGGGATAGAGAAACTCGGACGTAAAGAACAGCTGGTCGGGACGAATGGAGTGGACCCCGCAGAACGCGACGCTGTCGGACGATTGTGGCAGTAGCCACACTCCCAACTCGTTGGCGACCTGGCAGATTTTCGCCGGCGGCGCTTTGCCGCAGATGTTTCTATGTGCCCTACGGCCTGCCCCGTCGTTGTCGAACAGGAACAGGACCTTGGCTTCCTGATGTAGCGCACCTGCACTGAGCAAGCGCGGCAAAAGTTCAGGAGTCGTCGAAGGCGTGCCCTCAAGAACACGAACGTTGATCGCGGTTTTCGGAATGCCGGCGCGGGCGAAGGCCGCCTCGAACAGCTCCTTGTCGAACCGACCCTCAACAAACAGAGTTGGTACCCTCAATAGTTCCAGTTTTCGCTTTAGATGCCCCGCTTGCTCTTCGAGGGCATCGCGATCTTTCTTCAGATCGCTCCATTGCCGGATCAGGTAAGGCAGCTGTAGGAGGCTGGCCTCTTTCATCCGGCTTTCCGCGTCGTCCAGCGTGTCGATGACACTTATAGCGTTCTTCGGCACAACGAGGTCCCGCGCGCCATGGCCTGGCTTCTGCTTGGAAACGAACACTCGGCGGATATCAGCCTTTGTTCGCTCGGAGCTCGCTAAATAGAAGGCGGGCGAATGGCTCGTTATGAAGACCTGGGTGTCGGACCGCGCAGCGATTTCGGCAAATCGTTCTGCCTCCGCGTCGGCGGCACCCAGGTCGAGCGAGTTTTCTGGCTCCTCGAAGCCCCATATAAAGAACTTCTTCCCGGACTCGTGCTCGTTGATGTAGCGCAGCAACTCGGGCAGGTGGCGGGCTTTCACGCCGTCGCCCTTCTGCCGTAGTAGAGAGTGGCCGTCGTCGCCATGGGCGAAATCCAGGGACCTGAAGAGCAATCCCATGTCCGTCGGAGCGGCCAATCTGGTGGTTGAGCCAAAGAGTTTGCTCAGGCCTGCTGACAGGCCGCTGGTCTGCTCCCGGATCGCTTCGACGAAGGTGTCCGTCACGGCCTCAAAGCCGGTGCTCTGGGCGGCAGCGCCATACATGCGCTCGATCAAGTCGCCGAAGACTTGAAGGTCCTTGATCGCTGGAATGTAGCTGAAGTCGATCTGGTTGAGAAATCGGGTCAGCTGGATCTTGGATCCCTTCGAAAGGCCGCGAGGGAGTGTGTCCGTTCGCTCTCCGTAAATATTCCACTGACGCTTGATCGAGATAGCGTCGCCGAGTGACGGACGATAGTTGGGAGGGACATTAAAGTCGATGCGGATGGCAATGAACTGCCGCCCCTTGGCCGATTTGGCCGCATCGCGTCTGATGTCGCTGAAATCCAACTCGAACTCAAGGTCCTGGCCCGGCTCAATCTCCTGGTTGAAGAACAGGTTCAGCGCGCGCAGTAGGTTCGACTTGCCACTGTCGTTGCGCCCAAAAACCACGTTCATGTCGCCGGGATTGTCGAGAACCGCGCTGTAGAGAGAGCGGAGATAGTTGATCTCGATACGGCGAATTAGCTGCATTAGGCGACGTTGCTCCTAGTGGCCGCGAGCAAGGGCATTCGGCCAATGCGCGAATCGAGAGACAAGCGCTACCATTAAGTGAGTCGCTCCACATTTTGCTGTCCACAACGCGAAGTCGGCCGGTCATGGTTGAACATGGCCAAATGTCCACTTCATGCTGGTGATCCAAGCTCCGCTCTTGCCCCCCCATGCCCCACGCCCTCACCCGCTTCCTCGACGCCCAGGCGACCGCCTATCCCGCCGCCCTCGCTGAGCTGCGCACCGGCCGCAAGCGGGCGCACTGGATGTGGTTCGTGTTCCCGCAGGTCCAGGGCCTGGGCCATAGCCCGACCGCCCGGTTCTACGCGATCGCGGGGCTGGACGAGGCGCGGGCCTATCTGGCGCATCCGGTGCTGGGGCCGCGCCTGCTCGCGTGCGTCGAGGCGATCCTGGCCCTGCCCGGCGACGACGCCCATGCGGTGTTCGGCTCGCCCGACGACGTGAAGCTGCGCTCCAGCCTCACCCTGTTTTCCGCCGCCGCGCCGGAAGAGCCGCGCTTTCGCGCCGCCCTGGCCAAGTATTTCGCCGGGCAGGAGGATCCGCTGACGCTGTCGCGCCTGTGACATTCGGCACACCGGCGCTTAAGGGAATCCCTGAAAATGTGACCGCCGGTTGTCGCACTTCAGGGGTCTTCAGCGTCATGTCCAAGTCCGTCCGTTCGCGCCTGCTCGCAGCCGGCCTCGCCGCCGCTGCTTTGGTCGCCCCCCTGGCCCTCGTCGCGGCGCCGCAGGCCGCCCAGGCCTTCGGCACGGTGCGCAAGCTGGGCCAGAACGCCGAGCACGAGCGGATCACCCGCCGGGCGCTGGAGCCGGTCGGCTTCGAGCGGCTGACCCTCAACCAGCTGGCCGGCACGAGCCTGATGGTCGGGGCCGGCAGCTTCGGCGCGGTCGGCGCGCCCGACCGGCCGTTCCGCGGCCTGATCAGCGTCACCGAGGCCCATTGCGACGACGGCGACTGGTTCGACGGAGGCGACTACGCCCAGGGCCGCGACAAGGCCAATGACGCCCTGCGCGCCTGCCGCGCCCTGATGCACCGCAATCTCGACGAGGCCCTGCGCCGCGCCGGCGACCTGGCGGCGCCCGACCTGTCGCTGGGCCAGACCGCCATGGGCTCCAGCTGCAAGTTCGACGAGGACGACGCCGACACCCGCCTGAAGTGGGAGGAGTTCTCCGAGCGCGTCCGCCGTCAGTACGGCGAGGCGCGGGGCGCCAGGATCCTGTGCGTGATCAAGGCCGACGAGCCGCGCAAGGCCTGCGCTTGATCGCGGCGTTGCGGCGCGGCCGGGCGCGTGGTCTTAAGTGACGGGTGACCGGGGGCCGCGCATGATCGTGAAACTGCAACTCGCCGTCGCCGCCGCGGCGCTGTCGCTGGCGGCCGCCCCCGCCCTGGCCGCCCCGACCAGGGGCGGGCCCGACCTCGCCCGCGACGCCGACGCGGTGATCGCGCGCATGCTCGACCTGTCGAAGGCGCAGGGGCCGCAGGCCGGCCAGCCGTGCCCCGCCGAGCTGGCCGACCGGGTCGACGCCCTGGTCGCCCGGCGCGGCTTCGAGGCCCTGGACGCCTTCCGCCGCGACGCGGTGCTGTACGCCGTCGTCGTCTGCCGGCCGTTCGACGACGCCCGCGCCGTGGCCGCGGCCCGCCGCCTCGACCGCGACGACACGCCTCCGCCGATCCTGGCCTCGGCCAACATGGTGCTGCTGGCCGACGCGGCCATGCGCAACGACGGCAAGGGCGAGCTGGCGGCCCTGCAGCGCGCCGTGGCCGCCGACGCCTCGCAGGTCACCGCCCTGCCGCCCGAGATGTACGGCCAGACGGTCGAGGACCTGAAGGACGATCCGGCCGCCCGCGCCAAGGCGCTGGACCTGCTGCGCGGCCTCGACTGGCCCACCGAGGACGGCCACGACCAGGTCGACAACGACTGGGCCCTGGTCCGCGCCCAGCTGGCCGCCGACGACGGCGACATGACCCGCGCCGGCGCCGTGCTCGATCGCGCCAGCAGCCCGCAGGTGCTGCTGGCCGTGGCCCAGGACCGCCGTTTCGCGCCCCTGTGGCCGGACCTGGAGGCCGCCGGCCGCTTCGACTGGACCAAGGTGCTGCAGACCGCCCTCGCCCGCGCCGACGAGCAGTCGGCCCGCGAGCCGGCCAACCTCAAGCGCATCGCCCAGCGCGTCGACCACCTGCGCGCCTTGGCCCGGCGGGACGAGGCTGTCGCCCTGGGGGCCGGCTACGTCACGCGCCTGCAGGCCGGCGAGGCCTTCGACGACGTCGAGCTGTCGGGCCCGATGCTGGTCGCCATCCAGGCCGCCGCGCTCAGCGAGCTGGGCCGCTTCGACGAGGCCGACGCCCTGCTGGCCAGGCCCGTCGCCCAGGACAGGCTGACCCAGAACACCGCCCGCGCCGCCCTCCTCCTGGGCCTCGACCGCTCGGCCGAGGTGCTGAAGGCGGTCGACGCCGCCGACGCCTCGATCGCCTCGCCGTTCGGCCTGATGTGGCTGGAGGAGCTGCGCGCCTGCGCCCGCCACCGCCTGGGCGACGAGGCCGCCGCCCGCAAGGCGCTCGACAAGCTGCGCAAGGGCTGGCGCGACAACCCCTACGCCCTGTCCGGCGCCCTGCTGTGCGTGGGCCGCGACGACGAGGCCGCCCAGCTGATGATCCGCCGCCTGCGCGACCCGGCCCTGCGCGGCGACGCGCTGAAGGCCTTCCGCGACGGCCCGCCGCCGCCGGCGCTCACCCCGCGCGACGCCGAGCTCGACGCCCGCCGCAAGGCCATGATCGCCCGGCCCGAGGTCGTGTCGGTGATGCTGGAATACGGCCGCGCGATCACCGTGCCGCTCAGCGGCGACTACGCCGGAGGCTACTAGCCGCCACATGCCGCCACCTGCTGACACCGGCTGTCAGCAGGCCCTCTGGCCTTCGCGCGCCTGGATGCCTAGATTTGGCCCATGCCCAGCAGCCAGAACCCCGGCGTCTCCGACGCCTCGACGCCCTTCGTCCTCGACGCGCAACTGGACCAGGCGCTCGAAGGCGGCATGCCGATGCTGTGGACGCCCCACCGGCCAGCGCGTCCCGAGAAGTCGGAAGGCGGCAAGACCTTCAAGCTGGTGTCGTCCTACGAGCCCGCCGGCGACCAGCCGACCGCCATCAAGGAGCTGGTCGAGGGCGTCGAGAACGGCGACCAGGACCAGGTGCTGCTCGGCGTCACCGGCTCGGGCAAGACCTTCACCATGGCCAAGGTCATCGAGGCCACCCAGCGCCCGGCGCTGATCCTGGCTCCCAACAAGACCCTGGCCGCCCAGCTCTACAGCGAGATGAAGGCCTTCTTCCCCGAGAACGCGGTCGAGTACTTCGTCAGCTACTACGACTACTACCAGCCAGAAGCCTACGTCCCGCGCACCGACACCTTCATCGAGAAGGACAGCTCCATCAACGAGCAGATCGACCGCATGCGCCACTCGGCCACGCGGGCGATCCTCGAGCGCGACGACGTCATCGTCGTGGCCTCGGTGTCGTGCATCTACGGCATCGGCTCGGTCGAGACCTACACCGCCATGACCTTCACCCTGACGGTGGGCGACCGGGTCGACGAGAAGCAGCTGATGGCCGACCTGGTGGCCCAGCAGTACAAGCGCAACGACGCCGCCTTCGACCGCGGCACCTTCCGCCGCCGCGGCGACACCATCGAGATCTTCCCCGCCCACTACGAGGACCGCGCCTGGCGCGTCTCGATGTTCGGCGACGAGGTCGAGGCGATCAGCGAGTTCGACCCGCTGACCGGCAAGAAGACCGCCGACCTGGAGACCATCAAGGTCTACGCCAACAGCCACCACGTCACCCCGCGCCCCACCCTGCGCCAGGCGATCATCGAGATCCGCAAGGAGCTGAAGGAGCGGCTGGAGTGGCTGAACGCCAACGGCAAGCTGCTGGAGGCCCAGCGCCTGGAGCAGCGCACCACCTTCGACCTGGAGATGATCGAGACCACCGGCTCCTGCGCCGGCATCGAGAACTACAGCCGCTACCTGTCGGGCCGCCGCACCGGCGAGCCGCCGCCGACCTTCTTCGAATACATCCCCGACAACGCCCTGCTGTTCACCGACGAGAGCCACCAGACGGTTCCGCAGATCGGCGCCATGTACAAGGGCGACCGCAACCGCAAATGGACGCTGGCCGAATACGGCTTCCGCCTGCCCTCGGCCCTGGATAACCGCCCCCTCAAGTTCGAGGAGTGGGACGCCATGCGGCCCCAGTCGGTGCACGTCTCGGCCACCCCCGCCAACTGGGAGCTGGAGCGCGCCGGCGGCGTCTTCGCCGAGCAGGTCATCCGCCCCACCGGCCTGATCGACCCGCCGGTCGAGGTGCGCCCCGTGGCCAAGGACGGCGCCTCCCAGGTCGACGACGTCGTCGACGAGATCCGCCAGACCATCAGCAAGGGCTACCGCACCCTGGTCACCGTCCTGACCAAGAAGATGGCCGAGGACCTGACCGAATACCTCAACGAACAGGGCATCCGCGTCCGCTACATGCACAGCGACGTCGACACCCTCGAGCGCATCGAGATCATCCGCGACCTGCGCCTGGGCCATTTCGACGTGCTGGTCGGCATCAACCTGCTGCGCGAGGGCCTCGACATCCCCGAGTGCGGCCTGGTGGCCATCCTCGACGCCGACAAGGAAGGCTTCCTGCGCTCGGAGACCTCGCTGGTCCAGACGATCGGTCGGGCAGCGCGCAACGTCGACGGCAAGGTCATCCTCTATGCCGACCGGATCACCGGCAGCATGGAGCGGGCCATGGCCGAGACCCAGCGCCGCCGCGACAAGCAGAACGCCTACAACCTCGAGCACGGCATCACGCCCGAGAGCGTCAAGCGCGACATCAAGGACATCCTGGCCAGCCCCTACGAGCGCGGCGACCGCGTCCTCGTGCCGATGGGCGTCGCCGACGCCTCGGGCGCCGAGAAGCCCTTCAGCGGCGACAACTTCAAGGCCGCCCTGCGCGACCTCGAAGCCAAGATGCGCGAAGCCGCCGCCAACCTCGAATTCGAAACCGCCGCCCGCCTCCGCGACGAGATCAAGCGCATGAAGCTGCTGGATCTGGAGTTCGCCAACGAGGCGCTGACGGGGGCTGGGGAGGCGGTGGACACGTCAGCGCCGAAACGGGTGCGGGCCGAGCACCGGGCGGAGAAGGCGGAGGCGTTCAGGAAGGGGCGGAGGTGAGTTTTTAATCGGGAAGGCCAACCCAATAAGGGTCAGCCCTCCATCTCCTCACTCCAGCCTAAAGCAGCTTGGACGGCCGATCCCCTGGGAATACGTCGTCATCTTTATCGTCGCTGGATTTTAAGAGCACTCGATCAGACGCCTCACCGATCTCAGGCTTGGCCGCAGACGCGACTCCAAATTCAGCGCTAAATAACGCCGCCCGCTTTGCCCCGACAAAATCCGCAAACACACCCAACACAGACTTAGCCTCGACACTCAGCAAAGTCATATCGGAGCGTGACCGCGCATGCGCTTTCGCCTCTAACTCCCTCGCCACCGAGAATAACATTTGAGAATTCTCTGACTTTGAAAAAAATTCCGCAACGATCTCCGCCCTAAGACCTGCGAACATCTCATCAAGAGCATCACTCGCCTGTCGCGCAATAACCTTGCCGTTATTCACGCCATGCGAAATTACATTGAGAACAGTACCTATGGTCGACCTGACACGGCCATCACCCACGTCACCATAGGTTATGCCTTCATAGAGCAATCTATAGCGAGCGGCATTGTCCTCAAATGCCAACCGATCAGCTGCCGCGTCTAGCGCGATACTTGCCAGGGACGCAGCAAAGTATGCACCTCGTAGCGCCTGCTCGCGGTGCTGAGGTCTAGTTCCAGCCCGTTCAGCGAAAAATCGAAATGCGCTTATCGCCTTGTTAAACGCTGGATAAGGAGCCAAGCTCACCACCGCAGATTTAGCCATAGCGATCTGCTTCAACCAGTCACCATCTTGCTTATGAGATGAGAATTCCTGAATATTTCCCACCAACTCCTCTAAACTCAAACGATCAAGCCGATTTTCAACCTGACGACGAAGGAATGAAGCAGGCAGCAAAGCCACCTTTTGATGCTGAGCAAAGCGGATCACCTTGGGACTGGCATCGGTCGTAGCAACGAACGCTCGATCACATCCGAGCGCCAATTGCATCCCCCGAACCCAAAGCACCCGCTCGAACGCTTTTGGCGACTTTTTATCCTTAACATCCACAAGCGCCCGAGTACGAACTCCAGCCCCTTGCCGTCCGTATAACCAGACGTCTGCATCAGTAACTTCTTCGTCCTCGAACTGGATCGAGACACTGCGGATCGCGACAAACCCCTGCCGAGAAAAATACGCCCGCGCCAACTCTTCGAGACCCGCACCCTTCGCCACAGCCATCAGCCCCCACTCCGCAGACGGTCCAACGCATCGTAGACGAACCGCTTATCCGTAATTTCATTCCTCGCGCGCACTTCACTTCTGGCTGCGTGAGGCCCCTTGAAAGCTCGCGCCGGCGACCCGTCCATCAGGACCGCTTCCTGCGCGGCAGCCCCACCCCGGATGATCGTCAACGCGAGCTCGCCGACATCCTTCTTGAGCAAGCGCATAGTATAGCGTCCATAGCTTTTTTTAGTAACGTCCACGACTTGCCGCGCCTCAAGTTCGCGATAGTCTTCGCCGATCGCACGCACACCGCCAGCCCGCGCGGCCAACTCCTCACCCCGAACCAAGGCTCGAATGAGCGCCTCAGGCATAGTGATTTGACCTCGAGTGTGGGTGCTCCGGGACTGACCGTATGTCAACGATGCGATCAGAGCCTTGGCATCGTCGATTGGATCCTCCTCGAATGGTCGGCCATACTTCTGAAAATCGTTTGGCGACGCGATGTAACCGACCGACTCGGTGCTATTACTGACCTCCATACGGTCGAATAATCCAACGCTGACCAATCGCCTATAAAGCTCCGGCTCCAGTATCTTCTCGACATCTACGTCGTACAATGCACCATGCTTGCTAAGTTTTTCCTGAACCTCAGAAAGACGCCCACGCTCATCCGCACTGAGCTGCTCCAAAACTCGGTATGCTTTTTCCGCATACCTACCATCACGGAAGGTATGTGAATTAAAAAGAATGCACTGCCCCGCCCCACCCTCTTCATCTATAAGCGCCGTTTTCTTCGATAGATCAACAAGTGATGTCGCATCAGCTTTTGTAAGCCTATGAATATCAGAAATGTACTCTTCCGCATCTGCGCGCCTTATAGGCTTTCCAGACACCAACTCCGACAGATCAATGATCGCCCGCTCATCCGCGCTCGGATTCTGATCATCGAATATTTCGGCCGTCGCCTCCAAAACGGCCTGAGTCGTAGCGCCTAAGACAGCCACCGCCCCTTCGGAAGAAACATCTATCCTCCCCGCGTCTTGAAGCACCTGCAGGCCAATAATTCGGTCAGATTTTTCAATACCATTCAATTTACATGTAGTTTCAATCGTATTCTTCTCTATAAGAAATGTACTTTGATTATCCACCTGCCGTCGCAATAGATTATACAGACGACCTATCTTTCCGGAGTGGCTAACATTTTCAAGTCGCGTAGCCCCCGCGCCGGTGTAACCGCCCAAGCTCTTGGATTGCGCGAGAAGCCACGCACCCTTCGTTTTCTTCTCCAACGCTCCCCCCCTGTTGATAAGGCGTCAGGAGGAACGTAAGGACTACGGACAAGAACGCCAGAGCTAACTCGCCTATAACGCGTGCTTTTTTGACGACACCCAGCACGCCAGCGAGCTGCACAATCCCCATCCCCCACCGCACAAACCCCAACCTAATCAACGCCCTACACAAAAACACACGTTTCCCATCCGACGGCTCTCAAACCGCCCGCATAATCCTCTCCATCCCGTCGCGGGGAGAGGGAGCCAGGATCCGGCCCGATGCGTGCGGCGGGGTGCGATCGAGCGGGGCCTCCTGGAGCGGCGTGAGCCGGGCCGGCGGGGCTTGAATGGAGGGCGGGGGACGTAAACCCGCCTATCGGGGGCCTGCCTGTCATGGGCTCCCGCCCGCCCGAGGGTCCGCTCCGGCGCCTTCTGTCTGCACGCGATGGCTAGCGAAGCTCACAGCCCGGTCACGGGGAAGGCGGATGCCGAAGGGGGTGAAGGGCGGAAAAGGCCCGCGCGCCCCGGCCTGAGGTCAAACGATCGCGCGGGGCGTCCAGGCTTCGTCGAAACGGTACATTCAAACACAGCTCCGGACGCGGTCCGGACGCCCCGCGCCCTCTCCATCCCCTCAGTGGTTTTCCGCGTGAGCGCGAGGCCGCGCGTCTGTCCGCGCAGACCCCCTCCGGCCCTCCGGGCCACCTCCCCCAGAGGGGGAGGATCTCGCCCGACGCCTTCGCCAACCCGATGCTCCCCCTCTGGGGGAGCTGTCGCGGAGCGACTGAGGGGGAACCTCCCCCTCCGGGGAGGCGGCCGAAGGCCGGCGGGGGGCCGTTTTCAGCGTCCACCCAGGCCGGCCGGTCTAACCCCCGCTCCCCCCACCGATCGCTGCGCGATCGCCTCCCCCACGGGGGGAGGTTCCCAGCCGAGCCCGAGCCAACCCCATGCCCCATCGCCGCAACCCCTGCCCCGCCCGTCCGCACCGCACGCGGGGCCCCGCCCCTCCGCCGCCCCCGCCGACGCCAGCGGAGCGGCTGGCCGCACGTCGCGCCGCCGAGCGCGCCGAGGCCGAGGCCCGGGCCGCCGCCAAGGCCGCCGCTCGCGCCGAAGCGCGGCGACTGGCCGCGATCGAGGCCGAGAAGAAGGCCGAGTACAAGCGCCGCCGCGGCTGTCCGCCCGAGGTCGTCGACGAATATGTCGAGATCCTGCGCCGCCAGGGCGCATGGTGGAACGACCGCTGAAGGCGGGACCGCGCCTCCGCGAAAATCAACAAGACTGCGCACGTCCGCCGTGGGAGGTTCCGCCCACGCAACAAGAGACGCCTTCGGAGCCCCCGCCATGATCGACCTCGTCATCGACGCCCGCCGCCGCGACATCGGCGGTTTCGAGGTCGGGCGGGTGCTGCCCTTCGCCAAGCGGCGCATGGTCGGGCCGTTCGTGTTCCTCGACCACATGGGCCCGGCCAGCTTCGACCCGAACTTCCCCCAGAGCGTCGACGTGCGGCCCCACCCGCATATCGGCCTGTCGACGTTGAGCTACCTCTTCGAAGGGGCCATGACCCACCGCGACAGCGTCGGCTCGGAGATCGAGATCGTGCCCGGCGAGGTCAACTGGATGACCGCCGGCTCGGGCATCACCCACTCCGAACGCTTCGAGACCCTGCGCAGCCAGGGCGGGGTGATGAACGGCATGCAGGCCTGGATCGCCCTGCCCAAGGAATATGAGGAGATGGATCCCGGCTTCAGCCACCACGCCGGCTCGGCCGACCTGCCCTATTACGAAGGCGCGGGCCTGAAGGCGCGGCTGATCGCCGGCGAGGCCTTCGGCGCCAAGGCCAGCGTGCCGGTGCATTCGCCGCTGTTCTACGTCCACTGGGAGCTGGCGGCCGGGGCCAAGGCGGCCCTGCCGGCCGAATATTCCGAGCGCGCGGCCTATGTCTCCAGCGGCCGCGTGGAAGTCGCCGGCCAGGTGCTGGGCGCGGCCCAGATGGCCGTCTTCGCCCCGGGCGAGACCGTGGTCTTCGAGGCCCTGGAGCCGTCGGTGGTCATGCTGCTGGGCGGCGAGCCGATCGGCCCGCGCTTCATCGAATGGAACTTCGTCTCCTCGTCGAAGGACCGCATCGAACAGGCCAAGGCCGACTGGCGCGCCGGCCGCATGAAGCTGCCCGACCTCGACGACGGCGAGTTCATCCCCCTGCCGGAGGACTACACCCCGCCGGCGTCGCCGCTCTAGCCGCTGCGCGGCCCCCTCCGGCCCTTCGGGCCACCTCCCCCGGAGGGGGAGGATTTATCCCGCAGATGCTCCCCCTCTGTGGGAGCTGTCGCGGAGCGACTGAGGGGGGCCGGCCCGCAGGCCGGCTAAGCCGCCTCCTCGAACGCCGCATAGACCAGCGTCCGCAGCTCCCGCCGGATGGGATAGACGCTGGACGGCATCAGCTGGGTCATGAACACCACCGCCAGGTCCTCCACCGGGTCCACCCAGAAGGCGGTCGAGGCCATGCCGCCCCAGAAGGCCTCGCCCAGGCTGCCGATGGTGCGGGTGCGGGCGAGATCCGTCGTGACGGCGAAGCCCAGGCCGAAGCCGACGCCGTCATAGACGCTCTCGCTGAACAGCGACTTCGACATCTGCGTCAGCTCTTGGCCGCCCGGCAGGTGATTGAGCATCATCGCCTTCAGCGTCTTGGGGCTGACGATGCGGGCGCCGTCCAGCTGGCCGCCGTTCAGGATCATGCGGCAGAAGCGCATATAGTCGGCGGCGGTCGAAACCAGGCCGCCGCCGCCCGACTTGAACAGCGGGTCCTTGAGGAACGGGCTCTGGGCCGGATCGTCCTGCAACACGACCTTGCCCTTGGGATCCAGGCTGTAGCAGGCGGCGAAGCGGCCCTGATCGGCTTCCGGCACGAAGAAGCCGGTGTCGGCCATCTTCAGCGGCTCGAAGATGCGGTCCTTGAGGAACTGGTCGAACGGCTGGCCCGAGATGACCTGCACCAGATAGCCCAGCACGTCGGTGCAGACCGAATAGTTCCAGGCCTCGCCGGGGCTGAATTCGAGGGGGAGTTTCGCCAGCTCGGCGATGAAGCCGTCCAGGTCGCGCGGACCCGGCAGGTCGTCGAGGTGCAGCTTGCGATAGGCCGCGTCGACATTGCCGCGCTGCTGGAAGCCATAGGTGAAGCCGGCCGTGTGGCGCAGCAGGTCGATCATCCGCATCGGCTCGGCCAGCGGCCTGGTCTGGAACATGCCGAGGCTCCCGGCGACGAACACGCCCAGGTCCTTGAAGGCCGGGATGAAGCGATGGACGGGATCCTCGAGGGCGACGCGCCCCTCCTCGACCAGCATCATGAAGGCGATCGAGGTGATCGGCTTGGTCATCGAATAGATGCGGTACAGCGTGTCGGACTTCAACGGCGCGCCGCGCTCGCGGTCGGCCAGGCCCAGCACGGTCTCGTGGGCCAGCTGGCCGCGCCGCCAGACCTGCAACTGGGCGCCGGGCAGGAGGCCGGGCTCGACATACTTGGCCTGCAGGAACGTATCGATGCGCTTCAGGCGCTGCGACGACAGGCCGACGGCTTCGGGCGTGCTCAAACGGGAATCCCCCTTTACTGGCGCGACCTTCAGTCACGGTCGCCTTATTATCGCGGATCGAATAGGCGGTACGGCTAACGCAACCTTCACCTGATCCTGCGTTGATCGATTGAAGACGAGGGGAGCGCGATGGGCAAGCGTCCCGAGGGCGAGACGGCCTCGAACATCGATCGTGCCGCGGCCGACTGGTTTTTCCAGAACAGCCTCGACATGTTCATCGTGCTGCAAGACCGCGCCATCGTGCGGGTCAATCCGGCTTGGAGCGCGATCGCCGGCTGGAGCCCCGACGAGACCCTGGGCCGCTCGATCCGCGACTTCCTGCACCTGCACGACACCGAGGTGCTGGAACAGGCCGGCCGGGTGCTGCGGGCCGAGGGCCAGGTGCAGTCCGAGCACCGGCTGGCGCGCAAGGGCGGCGGCTGGCTGTGGGTGCGCTCGCGCTCGAAGATCCTGCCCGACGGCGCGCTGCTGATCGTCTTCCAGGACTTTTCCGAGGAGCGCCTGCGCCGCCTCCAGCGCCAGCAGGCCGAGCGCGCCAACGAGCTGCTGCGCAACGCCGCCGGCGTCTATGTCTGGCGCTTCGAGACCCGCAAGGGGATCTACTATTTCGAGCAGGACATCACGACCCTGGCCGCGCCGCTGGGCGACGCCCGTCAGATGACGGTGGCCGAGATGCTGAGCGCCATCCACCCCGACGACCGCCAGACCATGACCCGGGCCTTCCTGCGCACCCAGGAGACCGGCGAGCACGCCCAGCTGGTCTACCGCCACGCCGATCCTTCCAGGGAGGGCTGGAGCTGGATGCGCACCGACTGGCGCGGCGTGCGGGCTGGCGCGGGCGAGCTGTTCGACGTCATCGGCATCAGCCAGGACGTCACCGAGCTCTTGGTCGCCCGCGACGCGGCCCTGGCGGCGACGGCGACCAAGTCGCAGTTCCTGGCCAATATGAGCCACGAGATCCGCACCCCGATGAACGGCGTGCTGGGCGTGCTGCACCTCCTCAAGCACGAGCCGCTGTCGGCCGACGGCCGCCGCCTGCTGGCCGAGGCCCTGGGCTGCGGCGCCATGCTGTCGGAACTGCTCAACGACATCATCGACTTCTCCAAGGTCGAGGCCGGCAAGCTGGAGCTCTCCCCCGAGGCCCTGGATCCGTCGGCCCTGCTGCGCAGCGTCGCCGACCTGCTGGAGCCCCAGGCCGAGGCCAAGGGCCTCTCCATCCGCGTCGAGGCCCCGCCGGCCGGCCAGGCCTTCGTCGCCGCCGATCCGGTGCGCCTGCGCCAGGCCCTGTTCAACCTCATAGGCAACGCCGTGAAGTTCACCCTGGCCGGCCAGGTCGTGGCCCGCCTGTCCGTCTCGCCGGTCGAAGACGGCATGCGCCTGCGCTTCGAGATCGAGGACACGGGCGTGGGCATTCCGCTCGACGCCCAGGCCAGCCTCTTCGAGCGCTTCAGCCAGGCCGACGGCTCGACCACCCGCCAGTTCGGCGGCGCGGGCCTTGGCCTGTCGATCACCCGCCGCCTGGCCCAGCTGATGGGCGGCGACATCGGCTTTTCCAGCACGCCGGGCCTGGGCTCGACCTTCTGGCTGGAGATCCTCGCCCCCGCCGCCCAGGCTCCGGCGGCGACGGACGCTAAGGACGACGCCCCGATGCTCGACGGGCTGGAGGTGCTGCTGGTCGAGGACAACGCGGTCAACCGCCTGATCGCCACCCGCATGCTGGAAGCCCTCGGCGCCCGCGTCGCCACCGCCGAGGACGGCCAGGCCGGCATCGTCGCGGCCGCCCGCGGCTATGACCTGATCTTCATGGACATCCAGATGCCGATCATGGACGGGGTCGAGGCCACGCGCGCCATCCGCGCCCTGCCCGGCCCGGCAGGGTCCGCGCCAATCGTGGCCATGACCGCCAACGCCCTGGCCCACCAGACCGGCGCCTATGCCGAGGCCGGCATGAACGGCTCGGTGGCCAAGCCCCTGTCGCCCGCCGCCCTGGTCCGCGCCGTGGTCGCCGCCCTGCCCGACCGCGTCCACTGAGCGACAAAGACTTGGGGCGGGCCTTTCTGCGGCCCCTTTCGAGGCCTAGATTGGACGCTTGAGTCCAGCGCCGGAAAGTCCGGCGTTGCAGGGGGCGAGACTATGGACGACGGCCACACCGTCACCGCGGCGACCGCGCGCTACGCGCAGAAGAAGGAAGCCATCCTGGCGGCCGCCACCGCAGTGCTCAATCGCCAGGGCGTCAAGGGCATGACCCTGGCCGACGTCGCCGCCAAGGTCGGGCTGATCACCACCAGCGTCACCTACTACTACCGCAAGAAGGACGACCTGGCCGCCGCCTGCTTTATCCGGGGCCTGGAACGGCTGGACGCGATGATCGACGAGGCGGCCGCCGAGCCCGACGCCGCCGGCCGCATCCGCAAGTTCCTGACCCTCTATCTCGACCTCTCGCGCCGGGTGCGCGCAGGGCAAGACGCGCCCCTGGCCAGCTTCACCGAGATCCGCGCCTTGAAGGAGCCGATGCGCGCCTCGGTGCAGGCCGCCTTCGCCGACATCTTCCGCCGGGTGCGCGGCTTCTTCGACGGCGAGGCCTTCGCCCACCTCGACAAGGCCGAGCGCAACGCCCGCGCCCACCTGCTGCTCGAACAGGTCTTCTGGACCGGCGCCTGGCTGCGCCGCTTCGATCTCGACGACTACGAGCGGGTGCGCGAGCGGATGTACGACATTCTCGTGGGCGGCATCGCCGGCCCCGGCCGCGACTGGACGCCGCCGGCCCTGCCCGATCCGACGCCCGTCTCCGACGAGGGCCAGGAATGGCGCGAGACCTTCCTCGTGGCGGCCACGCGCCTGATCAACCAGCGCGGCTATCGCGGCGCCTCGGTGGAAGACATCTCGGCCGCGCTGAACGTCACCAAGGGCTCGTTCTACCACCACCACGAGGACAAGGACGCCCTGGTGGTCGAGTGCTTCCAGCGCACCTTTTCGGTCACCCGCCGCGCCCAGCTGTCGGCCCTGGCCCTGCCAAGCGACGGCTGGACGGCGGTGTCGGCGGCGACGGCGGCCCTGGTCGAATACCAGCTGTCGGACCACGGCCCGCTGCTGCGCGCCTCGTCGATGGGCGCCCTGCCGATTGAGATCCGGCACGAAATGAGCGACGGCTACGCCCGCGGCTCCAACCGCTTCGCCGGCATGATCGCCGACGGCATAGCCGACGGCTCGGTGCGCGCGGTCGACCCGCTGGTGGCGGCGCACATGATCAACTCGATGCTCAACGCGGCGGCCTCGCTGCAAGCCTGGGCCCCTGGCGTGACGCGCGAAGACGCCGCGAGGCTGTTCGCAAGGCCTCTGCTGATGGGGCTGATGGCGCGGTGACAAAGACCCTCCCCTCCGGGGGGAGGTGGCCCGAAGGGCCGGAGGGGGGACGTTTTCAGCTTCCGCCGAACTCGCCGTCTTCCCCCTCAGTCGCTCCGCGACAGCTCCCCCTTCAGGGGGGGGCGTCTAGTTCCCCGCCACGTACGCATCCACCTGCGCCAGCCGCCTGGCCTTCTCCGCCTCGTCCAGGAACGAGCCTTCGAAGCTGTTCCGCGCCAGCACCACCAGGTCGTCCCGCGACAGGTCGACGGCCTTGGCGGTCTCCAGGTAATTGTCGAGCAGGTAGCCGCCGAAATAGGCCGGGTCGTCGGAGTTCACCGTCGCCTTGAGGCCCAGATCCAGCATCTTGCGCATCGGGTGCGCGGTCAGGTCCGGCACCACGCACAGCTTCAGGTTCGACAGCGGGCAGACCGTCAGCGTCGTCCCATCGGCGACCAGCCGCTGAGTCAGCGCCTCGTCCTCCAGCGCACGGTTGCCATGGTCGATGCGGTCGACGCCGACGAGGTCGATGGCCTCCCACACATATTCCGGCGGCCCCTCCTCGCCCGCATGGGCGACGATCTTCAGGCCCAGCTCACGGGCGGCCTTGAACACCCGGGCGAACTTGGCCGGCGGGTGGCCGACCTCCGAGGAGTCGAGGCCGACGCCGGCGATCTTGGCCAGGTGCGGCTTGGCCTGCTCCAGGGTCTCGAAGGCGCTCTCTTCCGACAGGTGGCGCAGGAAGCAGAGGATCAGCTTCGAGGTCACGCCCAGGCGTTCCTCCGCCTCGGCCATGCCGTCCAGCAGGCCGTCGATCACCGTCTCGAAGGCGACGCCGCGCTCGGTGTGGGTCTGCGGGTCGAAGAAAATCTCGGCATGCACCCCGCCGTCGGCGGCAAGGCGCTCGAAATAGGCCACGGCCAGGTCCTTGAAGTCGGCCCGCGTGATCAGCACGCCCGCGCCCTGGTAATAGATGTCCAGGAAGTCCTGCAGGTTCGAGAAGGCGTAGGCCGCGCGGATCTCCTCCACCGACTTGTACGGCAGGGTGACCCCGTTGCGTTCGGCCAGGGCGAACATCAGTTCCGGTTCGAGGCTGCCCTCGATGTGCATGTGTAGTTCGGCCTTGGGCAGGCCGCGGGCGAAGGCTTCGAGCGTGGTGTCGGTCATGGGAATTCCATCGGCTCGCGACGCGCCAGGGTCAAGCCCGCACAAGGCGGCGCGGGAGCCTGTCGCCCCCGCGCCGAGGTGCGCTTCACCTCTAAGTTTCGACGCGTCGTATGCACCGCGTCGCGCCCGCGCCTGAAACGGTCTTGGAATGTCGCGCACGCCTGCAAGCGGCGGCCGACGGCCGGTCCTGGTGCGAACTCCCTCCCCAGTCTGGTCGATTGTTCTTGGAAGACCGTAGGCTTACGCGCCGACGCGATGTCACGTCGGCCCGCGCCGGCAGGCGCCATCTCGACCGAAACTGAACCCTTCGAATGTCCAGTACGACGCCTTGAACGTCAACCTGCGGCGCCCGAAAAAGCGGCGCCGCCCGCGCCCTCTGGACTCTGGCGCGCCGTCGTGCTGGCTTTAGTCAAACAAGCGTTCAAACGAACCGAAAAGAGTGGAACCGCATGGCCGCGATCAACGCCGTCACCGATCTGACCGTCGAAGGCGACATCGGCGTCGTCACGCTGAACTCTCCGCCGGTCAACGCCCTGTCGGCCCAGGTCCGCGAAGGGCTGAAGAACGCCTTCGAGGCGGCGATCGCCGATCCGGCCGTGCAGGCCATCGTGCTGATCTGCGAGGGCAAGACCTTCATCGCCGGCGCCGACATCAGCGAGTTCGGCAAGGCCATGACCGGCCCCTCCCTGCAGGACGTGCAGAACACCATCGAGAATTCGACCAAGCCGGTGGTCGCCGCGATCCACGGCACGGCCCTGGGCGGCGGTCTGGAAGTGGCGCTGGTCGCGCACTACCGCGTCGCCGTGCCCTCCGCGAAAGCAGGTCTGCCCGAGGTGAACATCGGCCTCCTCCCGGGCGCCGGCGGCACCCAGCGCCTGCCGCGCATCGTCGGCGTCGAGAAGGCGCTGGAGATGGTCACCAGCGGCCAGCACGTGCCGGCCAAGGCCGCGCTCGCCATGGGCCTGTTCGACAGCCTGGTCGAGGAAGGGGCCCTGCGCGACGGCGCGATCGCCTTCGCCCGCGTCGTGCTGGCCGAGGGCAAGCCGCTGGCCAAGGTCCGCGACCTGTCGGACAAGGTCGAGGCCGCCCGCGGCAAGCCCGAGATCTTCGCCGAGTTCCGCAAAGCCAACGCCCGCAAGTTCCGCGGCTTCCTGGCGCCCGAGAACAACATCAAGTGCATCGAGGCGGCGGTGAACCTGCCCTTCGACGAGGGCCTGAAGGAAGAGCGGCGCCTCTTCATGGAGCTGATGACCGGCAGCCAGTCGGCCGCCCAGCGCTACGTGTTCTTCGCCGAGCGCCAGGCCGCCAAGATCCCCGACGTGCCGGACGACACGCCCACAATCCCCGTCAAGAAGGTCGGCGTCATCGGCGCCGGCACCATGGGCGGCGGCATCTCGATGAACTTCCTCAACGCCGGCGTCCCGGTGACGATCATCGAGGCCAAGCAGGAGAACCTCGACCGTGGCGTCGCCACCATCCGCAAGAACTACGAGAACACCGCCAAGAAGGGCCGCCTGACCCAGGACGACGTCGAAAAGCGCATGGGGCTGCTCACCCCCTCCATGCACCTCGAAGACCTCGCCGATTGCGACCTGATCATCGAGGCCGTGTTCGAGCTGATGGAGATCAAGAAAGAGGTCTTCACCAAGCTGGACGCCATCGCCAAGCCGGGCGCGATCCTGGCCAGCAACACCTCGTACCTCGACATCGACGCCATCGCCGCCGTCACCAAGCGCCCCGAAAGCGTCATCGGCCTGCACTTCTTCTCGCCGGCCAACGTCATGCGCCTGCTCGAGATCGTGCGCGGCGAGAAGACCGACAAGTCGGTGATCGCCACCTCGATGCAGATCGGCAAGAAGATCGGCAAGGTCGCCGTGCTGGTCGGCAACTGCTTCGGCTTCGTCGGCAACCGCATGCTGGCCCAGCGCCAGCGCGAGGCCCAGAAGCTGATCCTCGAAGGCGCCATGCCCTGGGACGTCGACCGCGTGCTCTATGAGTTCGGCCTGCCGATGGGCCCCTTCGCCATGAGCGACCTGGCCGGCCTCGACATCGGCTGGGACCCGGCCAAGACCTCCTCCTCGACCGTGCGCGAAGTGCTGTGCGAGATGGACCGTCGCGGCCAGAAGAACGGCAAGGGCTTCTACGACTACGACGAGAACCGCGTCGCCAGGCCCAGCCCCGAGGTCGAGAAGGTGATCCTCGACTTCGCCGAGAAGCGCCAGATCCAGCGCCGCGAGATCAGCGACCAGGAGATCCTGGAGCGCTGCCTCTATCCGATGGTCAACGAGGGCGCGAAGATCCTTGAGGAAGGCAAGGCCATCCGGGCGTCGGACATCGATATCGTCTGGATCAACGGCTACGGCTGGCCGGTCTATCGCGGCGGCCCGATGTTCTGGGGCGAACTGGTCGGCCTTGACAAGGTGCTGGCCGGCATGAAGGCCTTCCAGGAGAAGCACGGCGACGACTTCAAGCCGTCGCCCCTGCTGGAGCGGCTCGTGACCGAAGGCAAGGGCTTCAAGGACGCGTAGCCGCTTCGCGGCTCCCTCAGTCGCTCCGCGACAGCTCCCCCAAGGGGGGAGCATCTGCGCCGCATAAATCCTCCCCCTCTGGGGGAGGTGGCCCGGAGGGCCGGAGGGGGTCTATGCGGCGCCCGCCAAGTGCAAGGAGTACCAATGCCCACCATCCCCTCCATGATCGCCGCCGACTACGGCGTGATGGGCGACATCCTGCGCGAGCGGGCGCTCGAAGCCCCCGACCACCCCGCCGTGATCATGGAGACCGGCGAGACCGTCACCTACCGCCAGTTCGACGCCCTGGCCGACCGCGTCGCCGCCGCCTTGCAGCGCGACGGCGTGGCGCCCGGCGAGGCGGTCGCCGTCTGCGCCCTGTCGTCCATCCCCTATGCGGCCGTGTTCCTGGGCGGCCTGCGCGCGGGGGTCGCCGTCGCCCCGCTGGCGCCTTCGTCGACGCCCGAGGCCATCGCCGGCATGGTCGCCGACTGCGGCGCCAAGCTGTTCTTCGTCGATGCGGGCGTGGCCGAAGCGCAAAGCCCCGCTCCGATCGCCGCTCGCACCATCGCGCTGGACGGCTCGGCCGCCGGCGAGGCCTTCGAGGCCTGGCTGGCCCCCGAAGGCGCGACCCCGACGCCGGTCGAGATCGGCCCCGAGCATCCGTTCAACATCATCTATTCCAGCGGCACCACCGGCGCGCCCAAGGGCATCGTCCAGTCGCACGGCATGCGCTGGAAGCACGTCTTCCGCGGCGACGCCGTCGGCTATGGCGCCGACGCGGTCACCCTGCTGTCGACGCCGCTCTATTCCAACACCACCCTGGTCTGCTTCTTCCCCACCCTGGCCGGCGGCGGGACCGTCGTGCTGATGAGGAAGTTCGACGCCGGCCGCTTCCTGGAACTGGCGGAGAGGCGCCGCATGACGCACGCCATGCTGGTGCCGGTGCAGTACCGCCGCCTGCTGGCGCACCCGGACTTCGACCGTTTCGACCTGTCCGCCACGCGCCTGAAGTTCTGCACCAGCGCCCCGTTCGCGGCTGAACTCAAGGCCGAGGTGCTCAAGCGCTGGCCCGGCGGCCTCGTCGAGTATTTCGGCATGACCGAGGGGGGCGGCACCTGCATCCTCATGGCCCACGAGCACCCCGACAAGCTGCACACGGTGGGCCGCCCCGCCCCCGGCCACGACATCCGCCTGATCGACGAGGACGGCGTCGAGGTCGCTGTCGGCCAGATCGGCGAGATCGTCGGCTGCTCGCCGGCCACCATGAGCGGCTACCACGGCCAGCCCGGCAAGACCGCCGAAGCCATCTGGACCAGCCCCGACGGCCGCCGCTTCGTGCGTACGGGCGACGTCGGCCGCTTCGACGCCGAAGGCTTCCTGACGCTGATGGACCGCAAGAAGGACATGATCATCAGCGGCGGCTTCAACATCTATCCCAGCGACCTGGAAGCCGTGGTCGCCACGCATCCCGACGTGCTAGAAGCCGCCGTGGTCGGCGTGCCGTCCGAGGCCTGGGGCGAGACGCCGATCGCCTTCGTGGCCCTCAAGCCCGGCGCGGCCGCGGGCGCAGAAGCCGTCCGCGCCTTCGCCAACGAACGCCTGGGCAAGACCCAGCGCCTGGCCGACCTGGTGCTGGTCGACGCCCTGCCCCGCAGCCACATCGGCAAGGTGCTCAAGCGCGAGCTGCGGGACGGGTGGACGGTGAAGGGATAGCTCGCCACACCCCCAACGCCCGTCATTCCCGCCCTTGTGGCGGGAACCCCTCTATCAGCCGTAAGGGCGGGAGGGGCGGACCGCCAGCGGTCCGCTGGCGCTTCACTTGCGAGTGGCACCAGAGGTTCCCGCCACAAGGGCGGGAATGACGGGCGGATAGGAAAGCGGATCACCGAAAACCCGGAAAAACCGCAAACTCCGCCGCGACGGCGCGCCGCATCTGGACAGGCCGAGTCACTCGATACGTTCGATTAACCATAAAGGCGCCGTCGGGGTTGTCGGCGCCGGTTCGTTGCGGAAGCGTCTCGCATGTCCAGCCTTTCAGCCGCCATCCTGGCGTCGCAGCCGAAGTCCGTCCTGGCCTCTCCGGCGTCGCTCGACTTCGACGCCCTGGGCAAGGCCTTCGACGGCCCCGACTGCGACACCCTGAACGGCCGGCTGGCCCAGCGCTTCTCCCGAACCACCGCCGTGCGCGCCTGCGCCGACCGCGCCGCCGCCACCGCCGACCTGCTGGCCGCCCAGGGGGCGCGCCCCGGCGGCGTGTGCATCGTCTCGGCCCTGGCCGGCCGCGAGACCCTGGAAGGCGTCGCCGCCGCCGGCCTGACGCCGTGGCTGGTCGACGTCGACCCGTTCACCTGGATGGTCGACACCGCCCACCTGCGCGAGCGCTTGGCCGAGGCCCCCTGCCCGCTGGAAGCCATCGTCACCACCTGCGCCTTCGGCCGCGCCCCCGACCTCCTGGCCCTGGCCGCCTTCCAGGCCGAGACCGGCCTGCCGGTCGTGGTCGACGCCGCCTTCGGCTTCGACGTGATCATGGACGCCCCCGTGCCCGTGGTCGTCGGCCTGCCGGGCGGACAGGGCGTGTTCGTCGCCGCCGAGGATGCCGAGCTGATCGCTCGCCTTTCCGCTCCCATCTTCGAGGGCGACGACGGCCTGGACGGCTGGACCCTCAAGCGCCAGCAGCTGGCCACCAACGCCCAACGCCTGCGCATGCTGCTGCTGGGCTCGCCCGTCGCCTTCCAGCCCGGCTGGGGCCTGTCTTGGGTGTCGAGCGCCTGCGTGGTCAGCGTCGCCGAGGGCTGCGCCCCGGCCGTGGCCGCCCTGCTGGCGGTCGAAGGCCGCTTCGTCACCTGCGTCGGCGTGCGCGATCCCGAGATCCAGGCCGACAGCGTGCCGGTCGTCGACCACCTGGCCGGCAAGATGCTGGGCCTGCCCTTCGCCGCCGACCTGGACATCGCCGACCTCGACGACCTGGCCGAGGCCGTGCGGCGGGCCGTGGCGCAGGTTTGAGCCCCAGTTCCTCCCCCGTGAAACGGGGGAGGTGGCGCGCTGCGGATACGCAGCGTGACGGAGGGGGTGACCGCCTCCTCGGCGCCCAGTCTCGCCCCCTGCACCGCTTCGTGGTCCCCCTCACCCGCAAGCGGGGGAGGAGCTTTGACAACAGAAAGGCCGAAGCCTGCCTGGCGCGGGGGACGGCCAAGCGGGCTCCGGCCCAGGACGACCGGCAGGAGGATGGTCGGCCGTCAGTTCCCCGAGGCGGGGATCCCTAGAACTTCTTGCGCAGGCTGAACTTGTAGGTCCGGCCCAGAGGGTCGCCGGTGAAGGGGTCGTAGCCCAGGTCGAGCCGGGCGTAGGACGGGTCCTGGTCGAACAGGTTGGTGATCGCCACCGTCGCCGTCGTGTCGCGCGGCAGCTGCACACGATAGGCCAGGTCGGTCAGCACCTGGGCGTCGATGGTCTTGCCGTTCGACACCGTCACGGCCGCGCCGGTCGCATCCTTGTAGGCCCCCGTGGCGAACGGCGCGGTGCGCTGGTCGGCGTAGTCGCCGATATAGCTCACCGTCAGGCGCAGGTTGTGGATCCCGCGGCTCCACTCGGCGAAGGCCTGGCCCTTCCATTCGGGGATCGGCACGACGGTGGTCTGGTAGTTCAGCAGGCCCACCGCATCGAAGGCCTTCTCCACGACGACGCCCTCGACGGTGGTCGCCCCCACCTCGTACTTCTGCACCCAGGTCGCCGTGCCGCCGATGGCCAGGTCGCCGCCCAGCACGCCGGCGAAGCTGTAGTCGGCCGAGACGTCGAAGCCCGAGTTCTCCACCGGCGCGCCGTTGATGTAGAAGGTCTTCAGCCGCGCGATATTGGCCGGCGAGCCGCAGGCCCCGTTGAAGGTGAAGCGCGCCACCAGGGCCGCATAGGCCGGGTCGGCGCAGTTGTTGGCTCCCCCCACCCCGTTCGGATAGATCGCGTTGGTGATGCCGGCCACCGGCTCGGCCACGATCGGGTTTTTGAAGTCGAACCGGAAGTAGTCGATGCTGGCCTTGAAGGCGCCGGCCTTGAACAGCAGGCCGACATTGTAGGTGTTGGCCTTCTCGGGCTTCAGGTTCGGATTGCCGAAGATGTCGACCGCCCGGAAGACGCCGAGAATGCCTTGCAGCGAGGTCACCGAGGTGGTGGTGGTCAGGGGATCGGGCGGTCCGCGGAAGGTCGAGCCAGCCGAGGCCCGCACCGCCATCCAGGGCGTGGCCTGCCAGCGGACCGAGGCCTTGGGGTTGAAGGTCGAGCCCACCGCCCCGCCATAGTCCTCGTAGCGCGCCGCCAGCTGGGCCTGCACCGTCTCGGTGATCGGCAAGCTGAGCTCGCCGAAGGCGGCCACGACGTCGCTCTGGTTATCCGACGGCGTGCCCACGCCCAGGAACATGAACGGCCCGTTCCGCGCCGAGCCCGTGCAGGTGGTCACCCCGAAGTCCGGCGTGTTGACGCACGGATTGATCAGGGCGTTGGAGATGTCGTTGTAGGTCGCGGTGAAGTAGCTGCGGCGATACTGCATCCCGGCCGCCCATGCGATGTCGCCGCCCGGCAGGGTGATGCTCGTCTTGCCGTTCAGCACCGCCTCGGCGACGAACAGTCGCGAGGTCTGCTTGGTCGACAGCTTCTGGAAGAACCAGCTGGTCAGCTCCTTGCTGTTGGCCAGGCTGGAGACGTAACCGGGATTGGCTGCGCCGGTGATGGCGTTGCTAGGCAGGGCGCTGGCGAACGGGTTGAAGTACATGCAGCCGCCCACGCCGGGCGTACCCTGGATGCCGGGGGTCGAGGGGCTGCTGTCGCAGTTGGGCCCGCCCAGCCCCCGCAGCGCCAGGGCGTAGCGGTTGACCAGGGTGTCGTAGCCGGTGCGGATGCCCACCTCCTGCGAGTAGGTCACCGCCGCCTCCCAGCCGATCCCGTTGCCGAACTCGCCCTTCAGGTCGGCTGACACCCGATAGGCGTCGAACGAGCGCGAGCCGATCGACGGGCCGTAGCCGAAGGCCGGGTTGCCGCCGATGCCGAACGGCCGGTTGGCGACGTTCAGCGCGCCGCCGGCGAAGATCGTGCCGGGCGCGGTGCTCTGGGCCCCGGTGCCCAGGTTGGTCAGCATCACCGTCGGATTGGCGGCCATGAAGGCGATCAGGCCCGGATTGGTCGCCGGCACGAAATAGCGCCCGGCCAGCTGCGGGATCGGCGCCACCTCGGCCGTCGGCACGGCCAGCGCCGCATAGGACGGCGAGGTGTTCCAGTCGGGCACGTCGGTATGGGCGTACAGCGCCTCGACGTGGAACCTGGTGGTCTCCGAAAGCCGGGCGTTGATCTCGCCGTAGACCTGCACGGCGTTGGACTTTTCCACCAGGTTGTCGAACGGCGTGTAGTGCCAGTAGCAGACCGGCGTCAGGCCGCTGAAGCCGGGATAGCCGCCCCGCCCCGCGCAGGCCGGGTCGCGCAGCCCGCTGGTGGTGCTGGCCACGGGGATGAAGCTCGAGGGGCTGCCCGCCGCCGACCACCCCGCCTCGGGATTGGACAGATAGGGCTGGTTGGCCCAGTCGCGTTCGGCGACGCTGAGCTTGGAGCGATGCTGCCAGCCGATGCTGATCAGCATGTCGCCGTTGTCCCACGGCTTGCCGTAGGTGAGGTTCAGGCCGTAGTCGCCGTCCGAGCCGTCGATGGCCCGGTAGTCGGCGCCGACCTCCAGCCCGTCGACGTTCTTCTTGGTGATGAAGTTGACCACGCCGGCGATGGCGTCCGAGCCATAGGTCGCCGCCGCGCCGTCCTTCAGCACCTCCAGCCGGCCGATGGCGGCGGCCGGGATGATGTTGGTGTCGACGATGCCGGCCCCGGCCGAGGCCAGCGGATTGATCGCCAGGCGCCGGCCGTTCAGCAGCACCAGCGTCCGCTGCGAGCCCAGGCCGCGCAGGTTCACCGAGCCCGAGCCCTCCGAGCCCTGGGCCCGGCTGTCGAACTGGTTGGTGTCGCCCAGCACGCCGCTCGACACCGACAGCGACTTGATCAGCTCCACCGTCGAGGGCGAGCCGCGCTTCTGCAATTCCTCGGCCCCGATCACGTCGACCGGCAGGGCCGCGTCCTCGGGCGTGCCGCGAATGAAGGAGCCGGTGACCACCACCTCCTCGACCTGCGTGCTCTCCTGGGCGCTGGCCGCCCCCGCCGCCGCGGCGAGCGCCGCCGCCAGCGCGCAGGCCGAGCCCGCGCGCAGATAGGTCTTCCTGGTCATTTCCCTCTCCCGGTCTGTCTCTTCTTTTTCGGAGCGCTTGGGCGAGGACGGATCTCTCTCAGGTCTCGGCGAAATCCTCCGCGCGCGACGACGACGCACGGCCGCCCGCCGCGCCATGGTCACGCTTTTCGAAATTGGAAGATGCGAACTTGGATGCCGACAACCTTGGGATCCCCTCCCGCCGGATACTTTGTACGCAAAGCTTTTCAACTGTTCGACCTGTGAGCGAGCCGCCTCGCCGGCGAGAGTCGAACGAACGTTTCGATGATTGGGTATGTTTTTCAGAAACGTCAACCGCTCGTAACGAGGGCGCAACGAAAGCCGCCTGCCGTCCGCTTCGAAAAATCGTCGCGTTGCGCTGCCAGGCTGCTGACAGATTCGGGTGGCCGCCATGCGAGCAAAGGCGCGACCGTCCTACGTAGTGACCGCAGGCATGGGAAAATCGGCTGGCGTCTTCGAGAGACGGGCTTTTTTCTTGTGAATAGTCGCCCTAATTGAGCGAACGACGGTCCAGTTCGTCCGTTTAGGGGCGGTCGTCCGGAAGTGGGGTAGGTTCTTGATGAGTTTCGACGCGACCGCCGATCGCCGACGCACGGCCGCGCGCCTGTTCGCGCAGGTCGGCCTTGGTGCGGGCGCCGGCCTGGCCGTGCTGGCCCTTGCCGGCTGCAACGCCACCGCGCCCCGCACGCCCGACACCCGCCTGCCCGCCGCCTTCGAGGCCCCCGCGGGCGCGCCCCTGCCCGCCGCCGCCCTCGACCAGTGGTGGACGCAGTTCAACGACCCGCAGCTGAGCGGCCTGATCGCCACGGCCCTGGAAAAGAGCCCCGACGCCCGCAGCGCCGCAGCCGTGCTTGAAGAGGCCCGCGCCGTGCGCAAGGGCCAGATCCGCCAGCTGTTCATCCCCTCGGGCCAGATCAAGGGCGCGGCCAGCCGCCAGCACACCGACATCCTAAATCAGGATGGCGAGGGCGCCTTCACCCTTGGCGGCAACGCTGACAATTACAGCCTGGGTTTCGACGTCTCGTGGGAACTCGACTACCTGGGCCGCCGCAAGGCCGGCCTACAGGTCGTGAACAACGACCTGGCCGCCGCCCGCTTCGCCTACGAAGGGGCCCGCGCGGCGCTGGCCGCCAACGTCGCCCAGTCCTATTTCGAGGCCAAGGGCCTGGCCGTCCAACTGGAGGACGCCCGGCAGAGCGCCCGCATCAGCCAGGGCCTGCTCGACCTCGCCGCCGAAAAGGCCCGCCGGGGTCTGTCGGCCGGGTCCGAAGCCGACAGCGCCGCGGCCACCCTCGCTCAGTCCCAGGCCCAGGCGGCCGACCTGGAAAGCCAGCTACAGGCCGCCCGCCGCAGCCTGCTGATCCTGGTCGGGCGCGGGATCGACCCGCTGGCCAGCCTCGACGTCGACGCCGCCCTGGCCGAGCCGCCGGCGATCCCGGCCGCGGTGCCGGGCGAGCTGCTGGCCCGCCGCCCCGACGTGCGCGAGGCCCAGGCGCGCCTAGCCTCGGCCGCCGGCAATCTCAAGGTCAACCAGAAGGCCCTGTTCCCGACCTTCACCCTGACCCCCGGTCTCGGCTGGGCCAAGAGCGTCTCGCCGGCCTTCAACTTCGGCCAGGGCGGCGCCGGCGGCGGCACGGTCTCGACCACCACCGGAACCTGGACGCTGGGCGGCAACGTCTCGGTCCCACTGCTCAACATCCCCCAGCTGCTGGCCGAGATCGACGCCCAGGACGCCCGCACCGAGCAGGCCGCCGTCGCCTACGAGAAGTCGGTGCAGACCGCCTATGGCGAGGCCGAGAACGCCATGGCCCAGCTGGCGTCGGACAATCGCCGCGTCACCCTGCTGAAGGCCGGCGAGGCCCGCGCGGCCAACGCCTACGCCGCCAGCCGCAGGGGCTACGCCGCCGGCCTCACCGACCAGACGACCAACCTGCAGAACGAGCAGAGCTGGCGCAGCGCCCGCACCGCCCTGACCGGCGCCCAGACCCAGGCGCTGCTGCGCGCGGTGCAGACCTACAAGGCGCTGGGCGGCGGCTGGTCTCCGGACAGCCCCGCGCCCCTGCCTCCACGGGCCGCCAGCCAGCCCGCCGACACGTCTTCCGAACGCGCCTCGCGATGAGAACCCAGACCATGACGATCACTTCCGCCCGCGCGCTCGCCCTGCTGACCGCGTCCGCCCTGGCCCTAACCGCCTGCGGCAAGAAGGACGACGACAAGGCCGCCCCCGCCAGCCAGGCCCGCGCCGTCAGCGTCGGCCAGATCGAGACCCGCCCGCTGGGCGGCGGCATCGAGGCCTCCGGCGTGCTGCTGGCCCGCGACGAGGCCGTGGTCGGCTCGGAGCTGTCCGGCTACCGCGTCGCCCGCATCTATGCCGACGAGGGCGACTATGTCCGCGCCGGCCAGCCGCTGGTGCAGCTGGACGCCACCCTGCTGCGCGCCCAGATCGACCAGCAGGCCGCCGTCGCCGCCCAGGCCCAGGCCGAAGCCGCCCGCGTCTCCGGCCTCGACGGCCAGGGCGTGCTCAGCCAGGAACAGATCGAGAGCCGCCGCTACACCGCCAAGGCCCAGGCCGCCTCGCTGAACGAACTGAAGACCCGCCAGAGCCGCATGACCATCGTCGCCCCGGTCGGCGGCCGGGTCATCGAGCGCGGCGTCAAGCCGGGCGAGATCTCCGGCGGCGGCACGACGCCTTGGTTCCGGATCGTCCGCGACGGCCTGGTCGAGCTGGAAGCCGACGTCAACGAGCAGGACCTGGCGGGCCTGGCGGTCGGCCAGCCGGCCACCGTCACCCTGCCCGGCGGCCAGCAGGTCTCCGGCGCCATCCGCCTGGTCAGCCCGCGCGTCAACGCCGACACCCGCCTGGGCAAGGTCCGCATCCGCCTGCCGGTGCGCGAGGACCTGCGGGCCGGGGGCTTCGGCAAGGCGACCTTCGGGGCCTCGGGCCAGGCGGTCACGGCGGTTCCCGAAACCGCCATCCGCTACGACGCCTCGGGCCTGTCGGTGGTGACCGTCGACGCCAACAATCGCGCCAAGCAGGTTGCGGTGCGCACCGGCCGCCGCGGCGGCGGCTGGGTCGAGCTGGTCCAGGGCCCCGCCGCCGGCACGCGCGTCATCGTCGGCTCGGCCGCCTTCGCTGGCGACGGCGACCTGGTGAAGCCCCAGCCCGTCAAGGCGGCCAACTGATGGCCGAACTTCGCATCTCAGCCTGGTCGATCCGGAACCCGATCCCCGTCGCGGTCCTGTTCATCGCCCTGATCATCGCCGGCGTCGCGGCCTACCTGTCGCTGCCGGTCAAGCAGTTCCCGAACGTCACCTTCCCGGCCGTGACCGTCTCGGTCACCCAGAGCGGCGCGGCCCCCGGCGAGCTGGAGACCCAGGTCACCCGCCCGATCGAGGACGCGGTCTCGGGCATCTCCAACATCAAGACCATCCGCTCGTCCGTCACCCAGGGCGCCTCGACCACCACCATCGAGTTCGAACTCGGCGAGGACCTGCAGAAGGTCACCGACGAGGTCCGCTCCAAGGTCGACCAGGCGCGCGCCAGCCTGCCCAAGGAGATCGACGAGCCGATCGTCCAGCGCCTGGAAATCGACAGCGCGCCGATCATCACCTACGCCGTCTCGGCCCCGGCGATGAGCACGGCCGAGCTGTCGTGGTTCGTCGACGACACCGTCACCCGCGCCCTGCAGGGCGAGAAGGGCGTGGCCCAGGTGGCCCGCGTCGGCGGCGCCGAGCGCGAGATCAACGTCATCATCGACCCGGCCCGCATGGCCGCGTTCGGCGTGACGGCGCCGCAGTTGAACCAGGCCCTGGCCAATTTCAGCCTCGACGCGCCAGGCGGCCGGGCCACGGTCGGCGGCCGCGAACAAACCCTGCGGGTGCTGGGCGCGGCAAACACGCTGGACCAGCTCAAGCAGATCACCATCCCGGTCGGCTCGCGCTACGTGAAGCTGACCGACGTCGCCGACGTCGGCCAGGGCGCCGGCGAGGAGCGCGGCTTCGCCCGTCTCGACGGCAAGCCCGTGGTGGCCTTCCAGGTCATGAAGACCCGCGAGTCCAGCGACGTGCAGGTCGAGGATCGCGTGAAGGCGGCCGTCCTGGCCCTCGAGGCCAGGAGCAAGGGCGTCGCCTTCACCAAGATCTACTCCACCGTCGACGAGACCCGGGCCAGCTTCAAGGCCACCGAACACACCCTGCTGGAAGGCATGCTGCTGGCCTCGCTGGTGGTGTTCCTGTTCCTGCGCGAGTGGCGCGCCACCCTGATCACCGCCATCGCCATGCCGGTGTCGCTGATCCCGACCTTCGCCTTCATGGCCATGGTCGGCTTCTCGCTGAACGTCGTCACCCTGCTGGCCCTGACCCTGGTCATCGGCATCCTGGTCGACGACGCCATCGTCGAGATCGAGAACATCGAGAAACGGGTGTCCAAGGGCGAGCGTCCCTACCAGGCGGCGATGGAGGGGGCCGACGCCATCGGCCTGGCGGTCGTGGCCACCACCTTCACCATCGTCGCGGTGTTCGTGCCGGTGTCCTACATGCCCGGCATCCCCGGCCAGTTCTTCAAGGAGTTCGGCCTGACCGTCGCGGTCTCGGTGCTGTTCTCGCTGGTCGTGGCCCGCCTGCTGACCCCGCTGCTGGCCGCCTACTTCCTCAAGCCGGCCAAGAAGCCGCATCCGCGCAAACCGTTCGAGGGCCTCTACCGCAAGAGCCTCGACTGGGCGCTGGACCACCGGATCATCAGCTTCATCCTCGGCGGCGTGCTGACCGTCGGCTCGCTGGTCGGGGCCGGCTTCCTGGCGTCGATCGGCGTGCTGCCCGTCGGCTTCCAGCCGGCCGGCAACGCCAACTACTATTACATCAAGCTGCAAGGCCCGCCCGGCGCGACCGTCACCGACATGGACCGCACGGTCCAGGCCGTGACCAGGATGTTCAAGGCCCGCCCCGAGACCGAGCACGTCTTCGTCCAGGTCGGCTCCAACATCGCCAGCGGCTTCGGCGGCCAGAGCGGCGCCGACGTTCGCGACGGCACCGTCACCGTCGTGCTCACCGGCGACCGCAAGCTGACCGTCACCGAGATCAAGCAGGAGATCCGCGCCGGCCTGCGCGACATTCCAGACGCCCGCGTCAACCTGCAGAGCGACTGGGGCTCGGCCGACATCCAGAACATCATCACCTCCGACGATGGTCTGGCCCTCGACAAGGCCGCCCTGGATATCGAGCGCGAGATGCGGACCCTGAAGACCGTGGCCGACCCGCGCCCCTCCTCCCCGCCCAGCGGCCCGGAGATCGTCATCCGGCCGCGCGCCGACGAGGCCGCCCGCCTGGGCGTCTCGGTGGCCGACATCGCCGCCATCGCCCGCGTGGCCACGGTGGGCGACATCGACGCCAACGTCGCCAAGATGACCCAGGGCGAGCGCCGCATCCCGATCCGCATCCGCCTGCCCGACGGCGCGCGCTCGGACCTGGCTGCGATCGGCGCCCTGCAGGTGCCCACCGCCAGCGGCGGCGTCACCCGCCTCGACAGCGTCGCCGACATCGACTTCCAGGCCGGTCCCGCCAAGATCGACCGCTTCGGCCGCAAGCGTCAGCTGACCGTCGAGGCCGACCTCGCCGGCAAGGCCCAGCTGGGCCAGGCGCTGGAAGAGATCGGCAAGCTGGAGTCGATGAAGAACCTGCCCGCCGGCGTCACCCCGGCCTCGGCCGGCGACCAGGAGGCGTTCACCGAACTCTTCAGCGGCTTCGCCGTCGCCATCCTATCGGCGATCGGCCTGGTGTTCGGCGTGCTCGTCCTGCTGTTCCGCAGCTTCTTCAAGCCGATCACCATCATCTCGGCCCTGCCGCTGGCCATCAGCGGCGCCCTCGTGGCGCTGGTGGTCTGCCGCCAGCCGCTGTCGATGCCGTCGCTGATCGGCTTCCTGATGCTGATGGGCCTGGCGGCCAAGAACTCGATCCTTCTGGTCGAATACGCCATCGAGCAGGAGCGCGCCGGCATGACCCAGCGCGAGGCCCTGATCGACGCCTGCCACGAGCGGGCCCGCCCGATCGTGATGACCACCCTGGCGATGATGGCCGGCATGCTGCCCACGGCCCTGGGCCTGGGCCAAGGCTCCGAGTTCCGCCAACCCATGGCCGTGGCCGTGATCGGCGGCCTGATCACCTCGACCCTGCTGTCGCTGGTGCTGGTGCCGGTGGTCTACGAGGTCATCGACGACTTCGAGCGCTGGATCACGCCGAAGCTCTCGCGCCTGACCACGCCGCGCGAGGCGCCGGGGGCGACGGCTTCGCCGGTGGATCGGCTGTAGAGGCAATGGGGCCGGAGGAGACCCCCTCCGGCCCTCCAGGCCACCTCCCCCAAAGGGGGAGGATCTAGAAGCGCCACGCCAAGAAGATGCTCCCCCTCTGGGGGAGCTGTCGGCAAAGCCGACTGAGGGGGCTCCCCCGCCTCTACACCAGCACGGTCGTCTCAGGCCCGACCACCCCGCCGCAGACCGCGCACCTCACCACCGCCTCCAGCGGCTGGCCGCACGGCCCATGGGTCAGCACCTCGGGCGCGCCTTGCGGCCCCGCCAGCCAGCGATCGCCCCAGGCCATCAGCGTCACGAGCAGCGGAAACAGCTCCCGCCCCTCGTCGGTCAGGCGGTACTCCCAGCGCTCGGGCCGCTCCTGGTAGCGGACGCGATCCAGCACCCCCAGCGCCGTCAGCCGCGCCAGGCGGTCGGAGAGGATGTTGCTGGCCGCGCCCAGCTCGGCCTGCAGGTCGGCGAACCGGCGCAGGCCGTAGAACGCCGCCGCCACCAGGTGCGAGGTCCAGCGGTCGCCCAGCACGGCGATCGCCCGCTCGGCCACCGGCGGGATCCCGCCCTCGCCCTCGACGATCGAGCGCCGCTGGGCGCGCGGTCCCGGCGCGGGATCCAGGCCCGCCCCCGGTCCCGGAGCCACGGTCGTGTTGCGGGCGGTCACCGCCTCGCCGCAGGCCTTGCAGGTCAGCTGCGCCACCAGTTCGCAGCCGCAGGTGCGGTGCATGACGCGATGGGCCGGGTCGCCAGAGGCGTCGACGGGCGCGTCGCCCCGCTTCTGGTCCCAGCGCAGGATCATCAGGGCGGCGGCGAACAGGTCCAGCCCCTTGGCCGTCAGGTGATAGCCGTGCCGGACGGGCCGTTGCTGGTAGGGCCGCCGCTCCAGGATCCCCGCGCCCTCCAGCCGGCCCAGCCGGTCGGTCAACAGCGAGCGGGCCATGCCGGTATGGGCCACGAAGCCGTCGAACCGGCTGACGCCACGGAACGCCGCGTACAGCGCCAGCAGCGTCCAGCGATCGCCGATGACGTTCAGCGCCCGCGCCGCCGAACTGGCGCGCACCGTGCGGAAACTGTGGTTTTCGGGCGACATCTTCCCCTTGGTGCGAGCGTTCGCGGCCGCCTGTCAATCTTGGCCGATTGCCTCGCCCGCCAGTAGCTTTTATAACGAGACTAACAAGAGCGGGGACGGGCAATCTCGCCGGCGCGGAGGCAGCCATGGTCTACATCCTGGGGGGATGGCAGAGCGACTTCTCCGCGAACTGGTCGCGCCGGGGCTGGGGCCTGGCCGACGCGTTTGGCGAGGCGGTGGCGCAGGGACTTGCGGCCGCCGACCTCGCCCCTTCCGACATCGAGACCGGCCACGTCGGCAACTTCGCCGGCGAACTGTTCGCGGGCCAGGGCCTGCTGGGCGGCTTCTTTGGCCTGGTCCATCCCGACCTCGACGGCCTGCCGACCATGCGCCACGAGGCCGCCTGCGCCTCGGGCAGTTGCGCCGTCCTGGCCGCCGCCGCCGAGATCGAGGCCGGCCGCTACGGCCTGTCCTGCGTGATCGGGATCGAGCAGATGCGCAACGTCCCCGGCCAGACCGCCGCCGAGCACCTGGGGGCGGCCGCCTGGACCGGCCACGAGTTCCAGGACGCCCGCTTCCTGTGGCCCGCCGCCTTCTCCGACCTGGCCGAGGTCTACGACCAGCGCTTTGGCCTGCGTTACGAGCACCTGATGGCGATCGCCGAACAGAACTTCGCCAACGGCCGCCGCAACCCCAACGCCCAGACCCGCGACTGGCGCTTCGCCCCCGAAGCCTTCACCGCCGACGACGTGGCCAATCCGGTGGTCGAGGGCCGCACCCGCAAGCAGGACTGCGGCCAGGTCACCGACGGAACCGCGGTGATCTTCCTGGCCTCGCCCGAGCGCGCCAGGGCCTATGCCGACGCCCGCGGCATTCCGCTCGAGAGCCTGCCGCGCATCAAGGGCTGGGGCCACCGCTCGGCCCCGATCCCGCTCGACCGCAAGCTGGCTGCGAGCAGAAACGGCGGCCACGTCTTCCCGCAGGTGCGCCGCGCCATCGACGACGCCCGCGCACGGGCCGGCCTGTCCCTGGCCGACATCCATGCCGTCGAGACCCACGACTGCTTCGCCGTCACCGAATACATGGCCATCGACCACCTGGGCCTCACCGCGCCCGGCGAGGCCTGGAAGGCGATCGAGGCCGGCGACATCGCCATCGGCGGCAAGCTGGCGGTCAATCCGTCAGGCGGCCTGATCGGCGCGGGCCACCCCGTCGGCGCCACCGGCGTGCGCATGGTGCTGGACGCCTTCAAGCAGACCACCGGGACGGCCGGCGACTATCAGGTCGACGGCGCCCGCAACGTCCAGACCCTCAATATCGGCGGCTCGACCACCACCACGGTCAGCCTGGTGATCGGAACCTGACATGCTGCAGATCCTGCTGGTCGACGCCGCCGTCTCGGCCGCCGCCTTCCTGGCGCTGTGGCTGACCTCGCTGAAGATCCGCGACGTCAGCTTCATCGACGCCTGGTGGGGGCTGGGCATGGCGCTGATCGCCTGGACCGCCTTCCTGCAAGGCCCGCCGACGCCGCGCGGCATGCTGCTGACCGCCATCTGCACTGTCTGGGCCGCGCGCCTGGGCGGCTATTTGCTGTGGCGCTGGCGCAAGCACGGCGCCGACCGCCGCTACGTCGCCATGCTGGCCCATGCCGAGAAGGAACGCGGCTGGAGCTTCGCCAAGACCTCGCTGCTGCTGGTCTTCGCCCTGCAATACGTCATGCAGTTCGTGGTCGCCCTGCCCGTGCAGCTGGGCCAGGCGCCCGGCCCGCTCGGCCCGCTGGCCATCGCCGGCGCGGCCCTGGCGGTGCTTGGCATCGTCTTCGAGACCGTCGGCGACGCCCAGCTCGTGGCCTTCAAGGCCGACCCGGCCAACGCCGGCAAGGTCATGGACAAGGGCCTGTGGCGCTACACCCGCCACCCCAACTATTTCGGCGACGCCTGCACCTGGTGGGGCCTGTTCCTGATCGCCGCCGAGGCCCTGCCCTGGGGCCCGTTGTCGATGATCGGCCCGGCCCTGCTGACCTTCACCCTGATCCGCTGGAGCGGCGTGCCCACCACCGAAGGCCGCCTGAAGAAGACGAGGCCCGACTACGCGGCCTATGTGGCGCGGACCTCCGGGTTCGTGCCGTGGTTTCCCCAAAAAACACCTCTCCCATAGGGAGAGGGAGGGGCCCAGGCGAAGCCTGGGAGGGTGAGGGGTTAGGAACCCTGGCCGCCCTGCCCGAGATCGTACCGGCACGCCGGCCGACCGTGTAACCCCTCATCCTCCCACGCCTTCGGCGCGGGCCCCTCCTTCTCCCTCTGGGAGAAGGTTTAGCGAAGCTCCCCCCGCCCCGCCCACACCGAGTGCGTCCCGCTGCTGATCTTGTGCGGCAGCGCGATCCGGCACGCGGGCTCCATCGTCCGCGCATCCACCACCAGGCACTCCGAGGTTCCGGTGTTCTCGTCGATGATGAAGCTGACCAGCCAGCCGTCGTCCTCGTCTGTCGCACCCGGACGGCCCGCGAACGGCGCCTCGCTGGCGTAGCGTCCTTCCGGCAGCTTCAGGCTCCGGCTCTCGCCGGTGACGAGGTCGTGCTTGACGAAGCCGTCGAACAGGAACCAGCCCGGCTTGGCCGTCGTCGAATAGGCATAGCGATAGGGCTTACCGGCCCAGGCCTGGTTGAACATGCCGAACTCCAGCACCCGGTCGTCCAGCCGTTGCTCGACCGTCTCGCCGGTCGCCAGGTTGAACCGCCAGCGGTGGAGCTTGGGCCGGAAGCTGTGCTCGTCCAGATAGGCCATCAGGTGGGCGTACGGCTCGGGCGCATCCGCAAGCGGTCTGGGCGTCGGGTTTTCCTGGAAGTAGCCGTCGACCACCACCTCGTCGCCCTCCTCGTAGGCGTTGAGGAAGTGCAGCACATAGGTCGGCGCGGCCTCGAACCAGCGCGGCTCGCCGCCCTTGCGGGGCACGAGGGCGAAGCGCGACGGCAGGCCCTTGTGCAGGCGCACCGCGTGGATGTCGCGCTCCAGCAGGCCTGAGTCCCAGAACACCGGCAGGTCGTTGAGGATCGCCCAGTTCTGGCTGAACGCCATGTCGTGCGGCAGGCGCGGGCCCGGCAGCGGCACGGGCTGGTACAGCGTCCGCCGGCCCGAGGCGTCGACGACGCCGAAATGCATGTAGGGCGCGTGCTTGGAGTAGTTGAAGAACAGCAGCTCGCCGGTCGCCGGATCGACCTTGGCGTGGGCCGACACACCGTCCAGCGGCGCCCACGAGGCCGGTCCCAGCGTCTCCAGGGTCAGCGGGTCCAGCCGATAGGCCTCGCCGCACTGGTAGAAGGTGGCGATCGCCTCGCCGGCGTGGACGACGATGTCGGTGCTGGCGGTGTCCTTCAGCGCTCCATGCGCGCCGAACCCCGGTCGCAGCGACACCCCCGGCCCGTCGGCCAGCCCGCCCCACAGGCTCTGGCCCGCCTCCTGCTCGGCTTCGAAGCCGCGCGTGCGGATGAAGCGGTTGCGATAGCGCGCCGTCCCGTCCTGGAACTCGATCTGGTGGACCATGCCGTCGCCGTCGAACGGATGGTAGCGACCCAGCGGCTCGTGCGCCGGGTTCTCGGTGTTGCGCAGATAGACCCCGTCCAGCTGCGGCGGGATCGCGCCCTCCAGCACCACCAGGTCCTCGGCGTCGAGCTCCTCGTGCTGCGGCGTCCAGGCGCCGGTCATGTAGGGATGGTCGGTGACCCCAAGCGAGGTCTTCACCGACGGTTGGCGCGCGATCTTCATGCCGTCCTCCCCAGGCTGGCGGACGGAAGCCTAGACCATCAGTCTCGTTATGCAAGCATCTTCGACGAACACCGATTGCTGCATCGCACCCAAAAGAAAGGCCCGCGAGCCGGAGCGCGCGGGCCATTTCCTCGTGGGCCCCGAAACCGGGGCGACCGCGGCCGAATTACAGGGCGGCGCGGTTCTTGTAGGCCGAAACGGCCAGAGCGATCAGGCTCAGCATGCGAAATCCAGTCATCTTGCGTCGCCGGGACCAGATTGCCCCGACGCCGGCCATATATGATGACAACGTTGTCAAATCAAGCTCACATGCTGCGACGCAACAACGCATTAACGGCAAGAAAGCGCGCGATGCGCGCTCCCCCTCAGTCGCTCCGCGACAGCTCCCCCAGAAGGGGAGCATCCAGATCCTCCCCCTCTGGGGGAGGTGGCCCGGAGGGCCGGAGGGGGCCCTATCCCGCCCTCGCCTCCTCGCCCATGAACACCACCTTGGCCCCCTTCTCGACCGCCTTGCCCAGTTGCGCCGCGTCCCAGTTGGTCAGGCGCACGCAGCCGTGCGAGGCGCGCTTGTTGACCAGCTTGGGATCGGGCGTGCCGTGGATGCCGTAGGTGTCCTTGGTCAGGTCGATCCAGGTGCCGCCGACCGGGTTGTTGGGACCCGCCTTGATGGTCAGCTTGCCCTTGGGCTTGCCGAAGGTCAGGCGCGAGGGGTCGTAGGTGTAGGTCGGGCGCGGGGCGACGGTGTTGACCGCTAGCTCGCCGCTCGGGGCCGGGCGCTCGGTGCTGCCCACCGTGGCCGGATAGACCGCCTGCAGCACGTCCTGGGCGTCGAAGGCCCGCACCTGGCCGACGCCCTTGTCGATCTCGATCCGCGTCACCCGCGCCGGCAGCTCGGCCGGTCCCAGGGCGACCACCGCGATCTTCGCGCCGGCCTTGGTGAAGTCCGCGCCGGGGTTGAGGGCCTGCAGCAGCGCCTCATCCATGTGGAAACGCTCGGCCAGGGCCTCCAGCGGGCCGGTGTAGGAGAGCGCCGGCAGTTTCGCCATCGCCTCGTAGTCGTCCTTGGGGATCGATTTGACGAACGGCCCCTTCACGTCCTCCGGGGTGATCACGTAGTCGGTCAGCACCGGCCCGCCGTCGGCCTCGATCAGCGCCTTCCACAGGTCCGGCGTCACCTGGCCGTCGACCGTGAGGCCCCGGGCCTGCTGGAAGGCCTCGATGGCCAGCCGCAGGTTCGTGCCCGTCACCCCGTCGATGGAGCCGGGCGAGAACCGGGCCCGGTCGAGCAGCACCTGCACCCGCACCAGCGACGGCGCGATCATCGAAGGATCGGCGGGCGGGGCGTCCTGCGGCCCGGCCGCTTCCACCGCCTGGGCCAGGGGCGAGCGGCCGTTGGCGGCCGGGGCGGCCTTCGGCTGCTGCGCGCCGGCCGCGGCGGGCGGCGGCGCCTCAGCCTTGTCCTCGCCCTTCGAGCAGGCGGCCGCGGCCAGGGCGCATCCGGCCATCAGGGCCGCGAGACGGAAGGTCGAAGGCATCGCATACTCCACGCACGAGGAACGTCTTGCCGTTCTCAAGCCTTGAGCCATGGCGAAGTTCCGAAAGGCGGGTGCGCTTGGCTTCACGATGGCGGAAGGGAACGAAGGCGCGGCGACGCGGCCGGCGGCTGGGGCTGACCCTGCTGGTCCTGCTGCTGGCCGGCTGCGCGGGGGTCGGCGCGTGGCTGGCCTGGCCGACATCGGGTCCGCCGCCCGCCGACCCGCCCACCGGCGACGAGACCCCGTTCGAGCCGGCCGCGCAGTACGTGCCCTCCAACGATCCGCCGTCGGCCCCGCTGTCTCCCCTGCCGCTCGACGAGACCTGCGAGGCCGCCGCTCCGGCCGGCGCCGCGGAAGCCAACGCCGCCAGCCTCAACACCCTGTCATGGGCCCCGTTCGGACGGACCGAGACCGGCTGGGTCATCTACGCCCCGCGCATCGGCGCCGAGCTGGCCACCGCCTGCGGCCCGGGCACGCCCCGCTTCGCCGCCGCCCTCGCCCGCTGGCAGGCGGGCCACGGCCTGCCTCAGACCGGCGTGCTGGACGCACCCACCTTCGACGCCATGAAGACCCGCTGGACGCTGGCCCGTCCCTTCGCGGCCATCAATGCGCGCGGCGAATGCCCCAACGCTCCCGCCGTGGCGAGCCTGTCGACGGCCAAGCCCGAGGAGGCCTACGGCGGCAAGACGATCCAGCTGCGCCCCGGCGCGCTGGAGGCCTATCGCCGGATGGTCGAGGCGGCGCGCAAGGACGGCGTCGTCACCGACCGCGACCCGCGCGTGCTGACCATCTTCTCGGCCTTCCGCGATCCGGCCGCCGACGCCGCCCGCTGCGCCCGCGACAACAACTGCCAGGGGGTGACCCGCACCATCTGCTCGGCCCACCGCACGGGCCTGGCCATGGACGTCTTCATCGCCGCCCCCGGCCACGGCCCCGACTCCAGCGCCGACGACAACCGCCGCGCCATGGCCCGCTCGGACGTCTATCGCTGGATGGTGCGCAACGCCGGCCGCTTCGGCTTCGTCAACTACGTGTTCGAGCCCTGGCACTGGGAATGGACCGGCGAGCCGCCCCTGCCCGGCGTGCCGATCTCAAGCCTTCCTCAAGACGGATCACAACCGCTCGATCAGGGGGCGCCGACGCCTCAACCCGGCCTGAAAGGCTTACTACCTAGGAAGAATGAAGTTCGCTGACGCTCACATCCTGAAGGACCCGAATTGGGGCCGGCGCGAGATCCTGGCCGGCCTGCTCACCCTCCCCGCCGGCGCCGCGCTGGCCGCGCCGCGCGTGATCGCACCGCCGCGCCCACCGGTGGTCACGGTGCTGGGCGACTCGATCACCGCTGGCCTCGGCGTTCGCCAGGGCGAGGCCATGCCCGCTCGCCTTCAAGCCGTGCTGGCGGCGCGTGGCCTCAACGTCCAGGTTCGCGCCGCCGGCCGCAACGGCGACACCAGCGCCGGCGGCCTCTCGCGCCTCGAAGGCGCGCTGGGCGGCGACACCGCCGTCTGCGTCGTGGCCCTGGGCGGCAACGACCTGCTGCAAGGCCTGCGTCCCGAGGCCACCCGGGCCAACCTGCGCGCCATCCTGACCCGGCTGCGCGAGCGGCGGATCCCGGCCGCCATCGCCGGCATCAACGCCCCGGCCCTGCTCGGCGCCGACTACGCCCGCCGCTTCAACGCCGTCTACACCGACCTGGCCCGCGACTTCGCAGCCCCCCTGCTGCCCAACCTGCTGGCCGGCATCGGCGGCTCGCGCCGCTATATGCAGAGCGACGGCATCCACCCGAACGCCGAGGGCGCGCGGGTCATCGCCGCCAACCTGGCGCCGGTGGTGGTCCAGGCCCTGGCGAGAGCGACGCAGGTGGCGGCGCGCTGACCCCCTCAGTCGCTTCGCGACAGCTCCCCCAGAGGGGGAGCATCTAGGCGCTCAAGATCCTCCCCCTTTGGGGGAGGTGGCCCGGAGGGCCGGAGGGGGCCGCCGTCAGGCGGTCACAGAAACCACTCCACCGCCACCAGCACCACGCCGGCGATCCACGCCGTCTCGACCACCATCAGCGCCACGGGCCGCCAGCCGGCGGTCATCACGTCCTTGAACGAGGTCTTCATGCCAAGGCCCGCGATCGCGGTGACCAGGCACCAGCGGCTGACCTCGGTGGCCGCGTCGGCGCCGGCCTTGGGCAGCCAACCCAGGCTGTTGACCGCCACCAGGGCGGCGAAGGCCACCAGGAACAGCGGCAATTGGGGTTTCGCCCCGCCGCTGCCGCCCGGCAGCATCCGCGCGGCCAGGAAGGCGATGACGAACACCACCGGCAGCAGCATCGACACCCGCAGCAGCTTCACATAGGTCGCCACGTCGCCGGTGTGCGGCGAGATCATGTAGCCGGCCCCGACCACCTGGGCCACGTCGTGGATCGTGCCGCCCAGGAACACCCCGGCCTTGGTCTGGTCCAGATGCAGGGCCGCTGTCAGCAGCGGATAGGTGATCATGGCGATGGTCGACAGGGCCGTGACCACCACCACCGTCAGGATGGTGTCGCGCTCGCCGTCCTTGTCGCGCGGCAGCACCGACGCGATGGCCAGGGCCGCCGAGGCCCCGCAGATGCCGACCGCCCCGCCCGACAGCACCCCGAAGCCCTGGCGCAGGCCCATCCGCTTCGAAAGGAACGCGCCCAGGAGGATCGTCGAGACCACCGCGATGACCACCGTCACGATCGGGGTGACGCCCAGGCTGAGGATCTGGCTCGCCGTGATCCGCGCGCCCAGCAGGGCGACGCCGAACCGCAGTATGGCCTTGGACGAGAACTCGATGCCCGGGATGCAGCGCCCCTCCTGGTGCAGGAAGTGGAAGGTCATGCCCAGCAGCAGCGCGAACAGCATCACCGGCGCGCCATAGTGCTGCGACAGCCAGGTCGAGGCCAGGGCGATGGTCCCGGCGACCAGCACGCCGGGATAGAGCTTGATCAGCGCCGCCTGGCCGGGAAACCGCTCCTTGGCCTTCTGCGCCGGGGCCGGCTCGGGACGGCTCAGCCCCTCCATGCCCTCCAGCGATTGGAACAGCGCCCGCGCGGCGGCCGCGTCGGTGTCGAGATCGGAATGCATCGCCAGGCCCTTTGACGAGTCGCCGTGCCGACGACGCCTTCCGTCTGGACCCGGAGCGCAAGCGTGGCAAGGGAAGGCCTCGAGGGACGCGAAAACCCCGCCCTTCGACGAGCTCAGGGTGAGGTTTTCGAATGACCCGCAGCGCCAGCCTTGGTCCTCATCCTGAGCTTGTCGAAGGACGAGGACCACGCAGGGCCACCAAGGCCGAGATGTAGGCCTCCATCAGCCGCACCAGCTCGTCCTCCAGCGCCTGCGGATCCAGCGCCAGCCCCGGCTCGGCCGCCGCCGCCCGCAGCAGGCCGACGGCGGCGTGGGTCAGGACGAAGGCCGACTCCGGGGTCAGGTCGATCTGCAACCGGGCCTTGCCGGCGATCGAGGCCAGGAAGGCCTGGTGATGCTCTTCCAGCACCGCGTCGCCGCGATGGAACATGGCCCCCAGCAGCGCCTGGCGGGTAGCGGGCGAGCCCTCGAAGCCGTTCATCAGCGCCCGCACGATCGGCCGAACGCTGCCCAGGTCCGGCCGCTCGATCAGGGTCTGGGCGATCGTGTCGCGCACCGCGCTGGTCCGCCTCTGGGCCAGGGCGGCCAGGATGTCCTGCTTGTCGGCGAAGTACTGGTAGACCGTGCCGACGCTGACACCCGCCCGCTCGGCCACGTGATTGGTGGTCAGCCGCTCGGGCCCGCCGCTCTCCAGAAGCTGAAAGGCTGCGTCGAGAATGGCGTCGACCGTGGCCTGCGCCCGTCCCTGGCTCGGCGATCGCCTTTTCTTTTCAGTCACTTGCCATCGACCTCCGCACACTCGCCAGGTCAAAAGGCAAGGCGAGTAGGAACATGAGCAATGCTTACATACGCTTGAGGGCAAGAATAGAGGTCCCTCCCCCGGGAGCAGACCGGAAGGAGCCCAGATGATCCGTCCCATCGACGAAGTCCGCGCCCGCGTCGCCTCGCAGAAGACCCTGCTGCCGGGCTTCTACGGCAAGATCGATTTCGACCGCACGCCCGAGCGCTTCACCGAAGACCCCGCCTTCGCCGTCGCCCGCGACCGCCAGCCGCTGGGGGTGTCGGTCAGCCAGGACGACCTGGACCGCGTGCGGGCCTACACCATGCTGGGCGACATCGTCGCCGACGCCTATGCCGCCCTGATCCCGCAGTTCGGCTTTCGCCGGCTGATCGACATGCTGGTCGCCGCCTGCGAGCGCGGGATCGAGGCCGTGCCCGACGCGCCGCCGGAGCTCGCCGCCTTCATCGCCGAGATGGAGGCGACGCCCGACTGGATCGACATGGACCTGGTGCGCGAGGGCCAGCGGCTCGACCGCAACGCCGCCGCCCACCTTGGCCCCTTCGCGATCCGCGGCGCGTTCGTGGCCACCTTCCTCAACAAGTATTCGGCCCTGCCCATGGCCCTGACCGGGACCCTGGGGGCCGAGACCGCCGCCAAGCGGGTCAACGAGACGGCCGCCTTCTTCACCACCACCCTGCTGCCCGGCTCGCTGGACCGCCACGGCGAAGGCTTCAAGGCCGCGGCCATGGTGCGGCTGATGCACTCGATGGTGCGCTTCAACGCCTTGCGCTCGGGCCGCTGGAACGCCGAGGTCTACGGCGTGCCGATCCCGCAGGTCGACCAGATGCCGGCCGGGCTGATCCCGATCTTCCTGATGTCGTTCCAGATGCTGCGCAAGGGCCGCCGCCGGTTCACCCCGGCCGAGCGGGCCAAGGTCGAGCTGGCCCGCTATCGTTGCTTCCTGCTGGGCCTGCCGCAGGACCTGCTGGCCGACACGCCGGAAGGGATCGTGCGGATGATGACGGCCCGCGACAGCACGCTTCGCCGGGGCTTCGACGACGAGACCTGCGGCGCGCTGATCCGCGCCACGCTCGACGCCTACCTGCCGCCGGACGAAAGCCCCGCCAACCGCCTGCACGACCGCATCGAGCGCCGCTTCGCCAAGGCCTTCTTCCTGCGCCACTTCATGCGCGGCGACCGCAAGCGGGCGGCCAGCATGGGCATCGCGGTGACCCCGGCCGACGAGGCGACCTTCATCGTCGTCGCCCTGCTGGTCACCTTGCAGATGAAGGCCTTCGACCTGGCCGACCGCCTGCCGCTGCTGCGCCACGTCGCCGACGCGGCCATGGTCCACCGGATCCGCAGCCTGCTGAAGCGCTACGGCCACGCCGAGTTCACCACGGACGCGGCCAGCTATCGGCCCACCAACGCCAAGGCTGCGGCCTGATCCCTCTCCCCTTGCGGGAGAGGGTGGCCCGCGCAGCGGGTCGGGTGAGGGGTCGAAAGCCCGATCCGCCGCAGCGGCCGAACGATCGGGTGTAGCGTCGAAGTTCCGAGAGACCCCTCATCCGTCATCCTTCGGATGACACCTTCTCCCGCAAGGGGAGAAGGAAGTTTGGTCAATCCGCGTCGTCGAACGCGTCTTCGCCCGCGGTCTCTTCCTCGCCCGTCAGGGCGGTGTCGAGGCTGTCGATGATCTCGTCCATCTGCTCGGAGGTGATCGAGACATAGATGTTGTCGCCGCCGACGGCCGAGACCAGCAGGCGGTAGCCGTCTTCGGTCTCTTGCAGGGAAAAGGTTTCCAGGGGCTGCAGCTTGGCCATGGTCGGCGTCTTTCGTCTGGGGAATGCGAGGCGCGGATGTAGGCTCCCCAGGCGCTCAGTTCAACGGACGTCCTTCTTCCCATGCCGTTCAGGCCACGCCCTTCAACGCTCCTCGTCGCAGCAGCGAGATGTGGCAGGCGATCAGCACCTCGCGCTCGACCCACGGAAAATCGGCGCGGGCGATCAGCAGCGACACCAGGCCGTGCAGCCCCGCCCACAGGGTCTGGGTGATGCGCTGCACGTCGTCGTCATGGGTCAGGCCAGCGTCGCGCACCTCGCCCACGATCTCGGCGAAGCGCTGGAAGGCCCCGATGCCGGCCATCATCGGCCGGTCGCCGACCCGCTCCTTGTAGGTCCCGTCCAGCCCCTTCTCGACCATGAAGGCCACGCGATAGGCGTCGGGGTTTTCGAGACCGAAGTCGACATAGACCCGCAGCGCCTTCTCGAAGCGCTCGGCCGTCGGCGTGAAGTCGGCCCGCGCGGCCTCCATGCGCTCGACCAGGATCGCGAAGGCGCGGATGCACAGCTCGGCGGTGATGTCGTCCTTGGTGGCGAAATAGGCGTAGAGCGCCGGCTGCGAGATGCCAACCGCCTCGGCGATCTGGCGGGTCGAGACGGTGTGCAGGCCCTTGGCGCTGAACAGCTTCAGCGCCGCGTCCAGGATCTCCTCACGGCGCTCGGCGCCCTGGCCCTTGGGCTTGCGGGGGGAACGGACTTTCGGCGCGATCATCGTCCCTCCTTTCCGTGTTCGGCCTGCCTTGACAACCCACAATAATCGATCAGTGATAACTTATCACCGATCGATGATGAGGGCGAGGGCGATGGACGGGGCGCGTGCTGGTTATGGAGGCGTCGTGCTGCTGACGGCGCTAGCGCTGGGCTCAGGCCTGATGCTGGTCGCCTGCGGCGGCAAGGCGCAGACGCCCCAGGCCGCCCCGCCCCCGGCCGTCGAGGCCGTCACGGTCGGCGCGCCCGGAGCGGCCTCGGAACTGACCGCCTCGGGCGCCTTGCAACGCCGCCGCGAGATGGCCCTGTCGTTCCGCATTCCCGGCGTCCTGACCCGCATGAGCGTCGAGGCCGGCGACGCGGTGCGGGCCGGACAGGCGCTAGCCGCCATCGATCCGGCGGGCGTCGACGCCCGCCAGACCCAGGCCGCCGCCGACCTGGAGCGCGCCCGCCGCGACGCCGACCGGGCCCGCAAGCTCTATTCCACCGGCTTCGTGGCCAAGGCCCGGCTGGACGACGCCGAAAGCGCGCTGAAGGCGGCCCAGGCCGCCCATGCCGGCGCGGCCTTCGACCGGCGCTGGGCGGCGCTGTCCTCGCCCGTCTCCGGCGTGGTGCTGGCCCGGACCGCCCAGGCCGGCGAGGTGGTCGCCGCCGGCCAGACGGTGCTGACGGTCGCCGACCTTTCCAGTCCGCTCGTCCTGCGCCTGCCGCTGCCCGCCCGCGACGCGGCGCGGGTGACGCTGGGCTCCAGCGCCGCCGTCACCGCCGACGCCCTGCCCGGCCAGACCCTGACCGGCGTCGTCACGCGCCTGGGCCAGGCCGCCGACGCCCGCACCGGCGCGGTCACCGTCGAGATCGAGGTCCAGGCTCCGCCGCAGCTGAAGAGCGGCCAGATCGCCGCCGCCCGCCTGCAAGCGCCCGCCTCGGCCCAGGCCGCCGCCCGCGCCGAGTTCGTCCGCATCCCGGCCGAGGCCCTGCTCGAGGCCTCAGGCGACAAGGCCGCCGTGCTGCGCCTCGACGGCGCCGTGGCCCGTCGGGTCAATGTCCGGTTTGGCGGCTTCGACGGCGACGACGCCCTGGTGGCGGGCCTCGCCGCCGGAACCCGGGTGATCACCGCCGGCGCCGGCTTCGTCTCCGACGGCGAAAAGGTGGCCGTGGTGGATCCGCGCGCCCTGGCAGCCCCTGTCCGCGGGGCGGCGGGCAAATGAGCCTCAACCTCGCCGCCTTCGCGGTAAAGCGCTGGCAGTTCACCATCGTCGCCTTCGGCCTGCTGGTCATGCTGGGGGTCAACGCCCTGCTGACCGTGCCGCGGTCGGAGGATCCGCACTTCCCGATCCCCATCGTCATCGTCCGCGCCGTGCTGCCCGGGGCCGAGCCGGCCGAGATGGAGCAGCTGGTCGCCGACCCGATCGAGACGGCGGTCTATGGCCTGGACAACATCGACAAGGTCGAGAGCACCAGCCTCGACGGGGCGGCGATCGTGCGGGTATTCTTCACCTGGGACGTCGATCCCGAGCGCAAGTTCGACCAGGTGGTGCGCGAGGTGAACGCCATCCGCGGCAGCCTGCCGGCGGGCCTGCAACGACTGGACATCGAGCGGGTGCGCACCACCGAGGTCGCCATCGTCCAGGTCGCCCTGGTCAGCGACAGCCTGCCCATGCGCCGGCTGGAGAAGGCCGCCGACCGCCTGTCCGAGCGCCTCGACCGCGTGCCCGGCGTGCGCCAGACCCGCTATTACGGCGCCCCGGCCTCGGAGGTGCGGGTGTCGCTGGACCTGGCCCGCCTGTCAGCCCTGAAGCTGCCCGCCTCAAGCGTCGCCGACGCCCTGCGCGCGGCCGGCGCCGAGGCCCCGATCGGCGCGGTCCAGGCCGGCGCCCGGCGCTTCAACGTCAAGTCCGGCGGGGCCTTCCGCTCGCTGGACGCCGTCAAGGACACCCCTGTCCGCTCGGTCGGCGGCCAGGTGGTGCGGGTGCGCGACGTCGCCGATGTGGCCTGGGCCCAGGAGGAGCCGACCCACGTCACCCGCTTCGACGGCAAGCGCGCGGTGTTCATCGCCGTCACCCAGAAGGACGGCCAGGACGTCGGCAAGATCACCAAGAGCGTCGAGGCCGTGCTCGACGACTACGAGAAGGTGCTGCCGGCCGGGGTCAGGCTCGATCGCGGCTTCATGCAGGCCCGCAATGTCGAGCACCGCCTCCAGAACCTGCTGCGCGACTTCGGCCTGGCCCTGGTGCTGGTGCTGATCACCCTGCTGCCGCTGGGGCCGCGCGCGGGGCTGGTGGTGATGGTGTCGATCCCGCTGTCCCTGCTGATCGGCCTCTCCTTGATCCAGGCCTTCGGCTTCACCCTGAACCAGCTGTCGATCGCCGGCTTCGTGCTGGCGCTCGGCCTGCTGGTCGACGACAGCATCGTCATCACCGAAAACATCGCCCGCCGGATCCGCGAGGGCGAGGCGCGCACGGCCGCGGCGATCAACGGCTCGGGCCAGATCGCCCTGGCGGTGATCGGCTGCACGGCCACCCTGATGCTGGCCTTCCTGCCGCTGATGGCCCTGCCAGCCGGCTCGGGCGCCTATATCCGCTCGCTGCCGGTGACGGTGCTGTGCACGGTGGGCGCGTCCCTGTTCGTGTCGCTGACCATCATCCCGTTCCTGGCCAGCCGGGTGCTGGACAAGCATTCCGATCCCGAGGGCAACCGCCTGCTGCAGGCGGTCAACCGCGTGATCCACACCGTCTATCGCCCCGTGCTGCACCACGCCCTGGCGCGGCCCTGGCTGGCGCTGGCCCTTATGCTGGCTCTTTGCGCCACGGCGGTTCCGCTGCTGCAGGCGGCCGGCTCCAGCCTGTTCCCTGCCGCCGAGACGCCGCAGTTCCTGGTCCGGGTCACCACGCCCGACGGCTCGTCCCTGGCCCGCACCGACGAAGCCCTGCGCTATGTCGACCAGCGCCTGGCCAGGGAGCCCGACATCGTCTGGCGCGCCGCCAACCTGGGCCGCGGCAATCCGCAGGTGTTCTACAACCAGTCCCAGCGCGAGAGCGCGGTGACCTATGGCGAGATGTTCGTCAGCCTCAAGCGCTGGGAGCCGGGCAAGAGCGAGCAGCTGCTCGACCGCCTGCGCGCCGACTTCGCCCGCTATCCCGGCGCGCGGATCAGCGTCGAGGTGTTCGAGAACGGCCCGCCGATCGAGGCCCCGGTGGCCTTGCGCATCACCGGCCGCAATCTCGAGGTGCTCAAGGCCCTGGCCGTGCGCGCCGAGGCGGTCCTGAAGAGCACGCCGGGAACCCGCGACGTCGGCAATCCCGTGCGCCTGGACCGCACCGACCTCGACCTCGGCGTCGACGAGGCCAAGGCCGCCGCCCTGGGCGTGCCGGCCGGCGCGGCTCGCCGCGTGGCCCGCCTGTCGCTGTCGGGCGAGGAGACCGGACGCTTCCGCGACGCCGACGGCGACGACTATGCGGTGAAGGTGCGCCTGCCCATGAGCCAGGTCGACGGCGCCGACCGCAACGCCCTGTCGGCCCTGTCGGGCGTCTACGTGCCCACCGCGGACGGCGAGGCCGCCCCGCTGTCGGCCATCGCCACGCCCAGCCTGAAGTCGAGCCCCGCCCGCATCGACCGCTTCGACCGCGAGCGGACGGTGACCGTCACCGCCTTCGTCCGCACCGGCTACCTGACCGACAACGTCACCAAGGAAGTGCTGGCCCGCCTGCAGAAGGAGCTGCCCATGCCGCCCGGCTACGTGCTGAGCCTGGGCGGCCAGGCCGAGGCCCAGTCGGAGAGCTTCGCAGGCCTGGGGGCTGCGGTGATGGTGGCGGTGTTCGGGATCCTGGCAGTGCTGGTCCTGGAGTTCCGCAAGTTCAAGACCGCCCTGGTGGTGGCCGGCATCATCCCGTTCGGGATCTTCGGCGCCGCCGCGGCCCTGTGGCTGACCGGCAATTCCCTGTCCTTCACCGCGACCATCGGCCTGATCGCCCTGATCGGCATCGAGATCAAGAACTCGATCCTGCTGGTCGACTTCACCGAACAGCTGCGGCGCGAGGGGATGAGCCTGCACGACGCCATCGAGAAGGCCGGCGAGGTGCGCTTCCTGCCGGTGCTGCTGACCTCGGCCACGGCGATCGGCGGCCTGCTGCCGCTGGCCCTGGAACGCTCGGGCCTCTACTCGCCCCTGGCCATCGCCATCATCGGGGGTCTCGTGACCTCGACCGTCCTGTCGCGGGTGGCGACGCCGGTGATGTACTGGCTGACGGCGCGGGGCGAGGAGAAGCGGGGCTGACACCCCCTCAGTCGCTCCGCGACAGCTCCCTACTCCTCCCCCGAGAAACGGGGGAGGTGGCGCGGTGCGGATACGCGCCGTGACGGAGGGGGCGACCGCCGGCACAGCGCCCAGTCTCGCCCCCTCCACCACTTCGTGGTCCCCCTCCCCCGCTTCGCGAGGGAGGAGAAGCGACCGCATCTCGATCCCCCCTCTGGGGGAGGTGGCCCGGAGGGCCGGAGGGGGCCCGCGCAGACAAAAAAACGGCCCCGCCCTTTCGGGCGAGGCCGCTTGAAACACATCAGTCGGGCCCGAAGGCCCCAAAGGGCTTCAGTCGTCGCGGTGGACGCGCTCGCGGCGCTCGTGGCGTTCCTGGGCCTCGAGGCTCAGGGTCGCCGTCGGGCGGGCGTCGAGACGGGCCAGGCCGATGGGCTCGCCGGTCTCTTCGCAGTAGCCGTAGCTGCCGTCTTCGACGCGGCGCAACGCCTGGTCGATCTTGGAGATCAGTTTCCGTTGCCGATCGCGGGTCCGCAATTCCAGCGCTCGGTCGGTTTCCGACGACGCCCGGTCGGCGAGGTCGGCATGGTTTTCAGTTTCAGTCTGAAGATGGGACACCGTCTCGCGAGATTCGCGGAGGATCTCTTCCTTCCAGCCGAGCAGCTTCTGCTTGAAATATTCAAGCTGACGCTCGTTCATGAAAGGCTCATCGTCCGAAGGACGATAGGTGTCCGGTTCTTTAAGAACAGTGGCCGTCTGCATCAACGCCTCACGCCCCGATGAACTCCGCCCTCAGCGGGCGGTGTGCTTATACCAAAACGATAGCCCCGTTCAATGAACGTCGCGTGAGCGGCGCGTTCAGGCGCGCGAGCGCCTGCAGACCGCCCATGCGGGCGACGGCGACTCACGCTTACGGCGAGCTTCGCCGCGCCGACCGGGGCTATAAAATCGCGGGAAAGGGCCAGAGGTTCCATCCCGCTGCTCCTCACGCGCCGCGCATGACGGCCAGCTTGGCCTCTTCGACGGCGGCGCGGGTCTCGATCTCGTTGAGCAGGCTCTGCAATTTCGGATCGTCGACGGCTTCGCGATGCTCGCGAACGGCCCGCTTGAGCTTGTCGATGGTGCTGGGGGAAACCTCCCCGTCCAGCACGGCGATCTTCAGGCCGTCGAGGATGTCGAGGATGTCGTCGGCCCGGCGGATCGCCCTGCGCTTGCGCTCCATCGGATCCATGTTGGCCTGCAAGGCCAGCAAGGCGTCCAGCGAGCCCACGCCCGCCAGGCCGCCGGCCGCCGCGGTTCCGGCGACGCCGCCGGCCGCACCGACGCTGGGCAGCGAAAAGCTGGACCCGCCGCCCGTCGGCCGCGCGCGTGATGCGCCAGCCGCGCCCACGCCTCCCGTGCTCGAAACCTTCATGACGACCGTCGCTCCACCGCTGGTCTTGTACGCCTACATATAGGGAGTCGCGCTCCCCGATGAGAACTCATATTCGAGAAGCGCGCTTGCGGTATGGTTAATGCCGGGCAGAATCTGCCGGACAGGATTGTCGCAGGCGTTTTTGCCCGCCCTGATCATTGATTTTCCTCACCTTTTTCGTTGGCCCGGTTCTGGCATGGGCCGCGACGGAATTGCGTCCTCGGTGTGGAAGTCCATGCGTCGTTCACTTTTCAGCTCCGTTCTTGCCGGCCTGGCCCTCGCGGCCGCCGTCGTCGTCGCCGGTCCGGCCGCCGCCAAGTCGCGGATCAAGGACATCGTCGCCGTCGAAGGCGTGCGCGATAACCACCTGATCGGCTACGGCATCGTCGTCGGCCTCAACGGTACGGGCGACAGCCTGCGCAACGCGCCGATGACCAAGCAGAGCATGGAGTCGCTGCTGGAGCGCCAGGGCGTCAACATTCGCGACGCCAACCTCAACGCCAAGAACGCCGCGGCCGTCATGGTCACCGCCAAGCTGCCCGCCTTCGCCGGCGCCGGCGCGAAGATCGACGTCTCCGTCTCGGCCATGGGCGACGCCAAGAGCCTGCAGGGCGGCACCCTGATGGTCACCGCGCTGCAAGGCGCCGACGGCCAGACCTACGCCGTCGCGCAAGGCCAGGTGCAGACCGGCGCCGTCTCGGCCGGCGGCGCCTCGGGCAGCTCGATCAGCCGCGGCGTGCCGACCGCCGGCCGCATCGCCGCCGGCGCCGACGTCGAGCGCGAGACCGGCTTCCAGATGGTGGCCATGACGGAACTGCGCCTGTCGCTGCGCAACCCCGACTTCACCACCTCGCGCCGCATCGCCGACGCCATCAATTCGAAGTACCCGGGCTGCGCCCAGGCCCAGAACCCGACCATCGTCGCCATCCGCTCGCCGGCCGGCATGGACATGATCAGCTTCGTGACCGCCATCGAGAACCTGGAAGTCGAGCCCGACGGCCCGGCCAAGGTGATCATCGACGAGGTCAACGGCGTGGTGGTGATGGGCGACGACGTCCGCATCAGCCAGGTGGCCATCGCCCAGGGCAACCTGACCATCTCGGTCCAGGAGACCCCGGCCGTCAGCCAGCCCGCCCCGTTCAGCCAGGGCCGCACCACGGTCGTCCCGCAATCGGCGATCAGCATCGACGAGGAAAAGGGCAAGAAGCTGATCACGCTGGGCGGCGGCGCGTCGCTCAAGAGCCTGGTCGGCGGCCTCAACGCCCTGGGCGTCACCCCGCGCGACATGATCACCATCCTGCAGGCGGTGAAGGCCGCCGGCGCCCTGCAAGCCGACATCGAGGTGATGTGATGAGCGCCTTCTCGATCGCCTCGCCGCCGATCACCGGCCTGACCGCCGGCGCCGGTCCCACCGCCTCCTCGGCCGCCGAGCTGCTCAAGCGCGGCAAGATCAAGGAGACGGCGCAGAAGTTCGAGGCCTCGTTCCTGTCGGTGATGATGCAGTCGATGTTCGAGGGCGTGAAGACGCCCGAGCCCTTCGGCGGCGGCCAGGGCGAGGAGATGTTCAAGTCCCTGCTGACCGACGCCATGGCCAAGGAAGTGACCAAGGCCGGCGGCATCGGCGTAGCCTCCACCGTCCAGCGCGAGATGCTGAAGATGCAGGGCCTGCAGGAGGTCGCCCAATGATGAGCTCCGCCCTCCTCTCTCCCTCGGACGAGCGCGTCGAACAGCTGATCGTCCTGACCGAGCGCCTGACCGACCTGATCGCCAAGCAGGCCACCGCCTTCGAGGCCCGCCGCCCGCACGAGGCCGCCCGCCACGTCGAGGAGACGGCCAAGCTGGCCAATGTCTATCGCCACGAGTCGGCCCGGGTGCGCGGCAACGTCGCCCTGGTCCAGGCCGCCACGCCCGACCGTCGCCGCCGCCTGGTGCGCGCCACCGAGGCCTTCGACGCCGTGCTGGCCCGCCAGTCGCGCGCCATCGCCGCCGCCAAGACCGTCACCGAGGGCCTCGTCCGCGCCGTCGCCAACGAGATCGCCGCCCAACGCCCGCAAGCCGCCGGCTACGGCCCCAGCGCCCACGGCGCCGGTTACGCCAACAACGCCACGGCCATCACACTGAACCGGAAGGCCTGATCGGCAGATCCTCCCCCTCTGGGGGAGGTGGCCCGGAGGGCCGGAGGGGGGCCGTTCTCAGCTGCGGCGATGCCAACCGACCTTCCTCCCCCGCCCACAGCCACTCAAAGCCCTTCCCGTCGGCGGATGGGGGGAAGGGTTGGGATGGGGGTGACGCCGCGCGTTCAGCCCGCACCGCCGCTTCAAGTCATGCCGCCGCAACCACCCCCAACCCCGGCCCTTCCCCCATCGAGGGGGAAG
>NZ_PJRS01000010.1 GCF_002858925.1 Caulobacter zeae | reverse complement strand
CTGGCGGACGCGCCCTTGCCGGATCACGGCCTGTGACGCCTGGGACCCAACGAGCTGCGCCCGCCAGCCATCAGGCGACCGCCCGACCTACATCGCAATACACAGGGACCCGGGGCGGGCGCACTGCCGGCGGGCCCCGGGTCCCGGCTCTGCGGTCCGCTATGCGAACCTCCGGCCAGGATGACGACCTTTATAGCTAAGCCAATAGAGTACGCGCCCCGTGGACAGGCCCCCCAGCGCCGCGCCTGTGCGGGCTCAACCGTTCCGTGCTAGAGCGGGGCGTTAGCGTTCGGGGGCGTGTCGCGGCATGGAATGGGTGTTCATCGTCGGCCTGACGGTGTGGATCGCGGTGCAGCACCAATCGCTCGACATGGTCAAGCGCCAACTGAGCAAGGCGCTGGTCGAACTGGAGCGCCTGAAGGCCTCCCTGGAGCCGTCCGCGCTTTCCGCTCCGCGCGAAGTCGCCGCGCCGATCGCGCCCGAGCTGTCCCCGCAAGCGCCGCAACCCTCGCCCTGGACGATCGAGCCCAAGGCCGCCCAGCCGCCGCGCGCGCCGGCGCCGTCGGTTGAGCCGGTCTCCAATCCCAGGCCCATTCCGGCGCCCGCCCCGCGGCCGATCATCACCCGCGAGGCGGCCTCGACCTGGCTGGCCGAGAACGGCCTGGCCTGGATCGGGGGCGGGGGTCTGGCCCTGGGCGGCCTGCTGCTGGTGGCCTACGCCGCCCAGAAGGGCATCTTCACCCCGCCGCTGCGGATCGCCGCGGCGGTGGTGCTGGGCGCGCTGATGGTGCTGGCCAGCGAGTGGATCCTGCGCCGCAAGACCGAGATGAGCCGCCACCTGCTGGCCGCGGCCATCGCGGCCGGGGCCGGGGCGGTCACCCTGTACGGCGCGGTCTGCGCCGCCCACGGCCTCTATCACCTGATCCCGTTCTGGCTGGCGGCGAGCCTGGCCGCGGCCGTGTCGCTGGGCCTGCTGGCCCTGTCGCTGCGACATGGCGAACCGCTGGCCCTGGTGGCCATGGTCGGCGCCGCCGTCACCCCCATCGTCACCGGCATCTCGTCCTGGTCGCCGATCGTCTTCGAGGCCTACGCCGTCCTGATCGGCGCCACCGGCTTCGTGTTGGCCGCCGGCCGTCGATGGGGCTGGACCAGCCTGGCGACCGCCGCGGGCGTGGCGGTGCTGAGCCTGCCGCCCCTGGTCGACCGGCAGTACGCCGCGGCCGCCGTCCTCGTCGTCCTGGCCGCCGCCGGGCCGCTGGCCGCGCTGTGGCGTCGCCGCCGGACGGGCGAGACGCAAGCCGAGGTGCTGCGCCTGCGCCAGGCGGTGATGACCGCGCTGCTGGGCGCGGCCGTGCTGGCCCTGGCGGTCTGGTTCGCCCCGCCGAGCCCGGCCGGAGCCGCGGCGGGCGTGCTGAGCGCAGTCCTGCTGGGCTTGACCGCCCTGGCGATCGCCACGCGCACGGCGCCGGCCGGCCTGTTCGCCGCCCCGGCCATCGTCACGGTCTTCGCCGCCATGGCCTGCCTGCTGTTCGACGGCGACGACGTGGGCGTCGCCGCCCGGCCGCCGTGGCTGCACCTGCTGCTGGCGCTGGCGCCGCTGACGGCCTTGCCCGCGGCCTTGCGGCTGCACGGGCGCCAGCGGACGCAGCTGCTGGCCATAGCCGGGATCACGACGGCCGTCGCCGCCAGCCTGGCCTGGATCCTGCTCGACGAGGCTCGCTTCGGCTACGCCTGGAGCCCGGCCGCCCTGCTGGGCGCGGGCCTGTTCGGTCTTGCGACGCTGATCGCCCGCCGGTCCGAGGAGCCGTCGCGCGACATGGGCCTGGCGCTGTGGCTGGGCGCTGCCGCCGAGATGGTCTTCCTGGCCGTTCACGGCGCCGTCCAGCCGAGGTTCGAGCCGGCCGCCTTCGCCGTCGCCGCCCTGGTCCTGGCTTCGCCGCCCGCCGCCTGCCCTGGCGGGGCCTGGCCGAGGCCAGCGTCGTCGCCGGCCTGCTGGCCCTGGTCGTCATGCTGCGGCCGGCCTTCATCGGCCCGGCGCTGGAGGGCCGCCTGCCGTTGCCGCTGATGGCGGCCGTGTCGGGCGGCGCCGCCGCGATCACCTTCGCCGCCGCCTGGCTGCTGAAGGCCGCCGGACGCCGCAACGAGGCCGAGGCGCAGGGGGCGTCGGCCCTGATGGTCCTGCTGCTGGGCCTGTTCATCGGCGTGCACGTGCTCGTGGTCGGCAAGCCAGGCGGCGCCTCGACGTTCCTGCTGGAGGCCTCGCTACGAACCCTGATCCTGCTGGCCGCGGGCCTCGTGTTGGTGCTGCGCCAGGGGCCGGGCGACGGCCCGCTGGCCCGCTGGCGCACCCTGCTGGTGGTCGGCGCCGGCCTGGCCCACGGCCTGCTGCTGCAAGGCCTGGTCGCCAATCCCTGGTGGGGCGTGGGCGAGGTTCCGGCCGGACCGCCGCTGCTGAACACCCTGCTGCTGGCCTACCTGGCGCCGGCCCTGCTGCTGGCCGTCGCGGCCTGGCGTCGGCCCGTCGACGCCGCCGGGCGCGGCTGGGTGGTCGGGGCCGCCGCCTGCGGCCTGCTGTGGGCGGTCATGGCCCTGCGGCACGGGATCCATGGCCAGGCCATGGGCGAGGCGGCGATCGGGCGCGGCGAGATCGCGGGCTATGCGGTGCTGGCCCTGCTGGCGGCCCGGGGCTTCTTCGACCCTCGCCTGGCCGCCCGGCCGGCCGCCAGCTGGCTGGCGCGCGCCGCCCCCACGATCGGTTGGATCGCCGTGGTCTTCGCCATCCTGGTCTTCGGCCTGCTGGCCAATCCCTGGTGGGGACCCGAGCAGGCGCGGCTGGCGCCGCTCGTCGCGGCCGTGCTGCTGGCCCTGGCCCATGGCGCGGGCGCGGCCCTGCTGCTCGAGCTTGGTCGCCAGGGCGGGCCGTTCGGAACGACGGCCCGGGCCAGCGCCGTCGGGGTGCTGTTCGTGCTGGTCAGCCTGATGGTGCGCTACAGCTTCCACGGTCCGGCCATGGGCGCGTCGATCGACGCCGGCGGGCTGGAGACCTGGACCTTCTCGGCCGTCTGGGCCGCCTTCGGCCTGGTGGTCTTGAGCCTCGGTTCGGCCCGCAAGGACGCCGTGCTGCGCTGGGCGGGCCTGGCGGTGCTGCTGCTGACCGCCGCCAAGGTGCTGCTGGTCGACCTGGCGCGGCTGGAGGGCGTGGTCCGCGCCGCCTCGTTCCTGGCCGTCGGCGCCCTGCTGCTGGGCGGGGCGGTGCTGGTGCGGCGCCTCAATGCACGCGGCGCGAAGGCCCCGGAGATCCCGCAGCCGCCCGAGGCCGGCTGAGCCGGCCCCGTGACTGGGCCCGTCAGCTTCCGGGCGTCGGCGCCTCCAGGCCCTTCAGCCGGTTGACCGCGTTGGTGTTGCCCGGGTCGAGCGCCAGCGAGCGGCGGTAGTGGACGATGGCGGCGGCCTTGTCGCCGTTGACGGCATAGGCTTCGGCCAGGCTGTCCTGGGCGTTGCCGCTGTTGGGGAACAGCTCGGCGGTCAGGGCCAGCACTGCCAGGGCCTTGGCCGGCTCGCCGAAGGCCAGCAGGCGATAGCCCCAGTCGTTCAACTCATGCTCGGCCGGCTTGAAACCGGGGGCCTGGCGCTGCTTGGCGATCACCCCGGCAAAGGCGGTCTGGGGCTGGCCGGCCAGGGCCGCGCGCAGGGCCGCCACCCCGGTCAGCTTCATGCCGGGCACGAACAGCTGGGCGATCTCGTCGATGGCGTCCTCGGGCGTGCCGCCGGCCAGGTTGCTGAGGATCGCCACGCCGACCTTGTCGTCCGGATAGAGATAGACGGCGTTGCGGCTGCCGCCGGTCATGCCGACCACCAGGCGGTCGGAGCGCTCCAGCACCAGCCAGCCCATGCCCCACTGGCCCAGCTTGCCGTCGGCGTAGGCGTCCTGGGTCCACATGGTCTTGCGGGCGGCGGGCCCCAGCAGGCGGCCGTCCATCAGGGCGATCATCCATCGGCCCATGTCGTCGCCGGTGCTGTCGAGACCGGCGGCGGCGCGGGCCAGGGGCGAGAACAGCTCCTTGCGCACGCCGGGCTGGTCGGGGGTCTCGCGGCGATAGGTGTACGAGGTGGTGCGCGAGGGGCCGGGGTCCTGGCTGTCCCCGTAGCGCGAGCTCTTCATGCCGGCGATGGCGAACTGCTCGCCGCCCAGGGGCGTGGTGACCGGAAGGCCGTGCAGGCGGTCGATCGCCATCTGCACCAGGGCGTAGTTGGTCTGGCAGTAGTGGAAACGCTGGCCGGGCGGGAACAGCACCGGCGCGGCCAGAGCCTCGTTCCAGGCGACGGCCTCCTCGACCGCGCCGTCCTTCTGGCGCGGCACGAAGTCGGGCAGGCCCGAGGTGTGGCTGAGCAGGCGGCGCACCTGGATGGAACGCCAGGCCTCCGGCAGGTCCTCCACGTAGTCGCCGATCGGCTTGTCGAGATCCAGGCGCCCGGCCTCGACCTCGCGCATGGCCGCGACGCCGGTGAAGGCCTTGGTGATCGAGTTGATCGGGAAGGTGGTGGTCGGGGTCGCCTTGGCTCCGCCGGCCAGGTCGGCCAGGCCATAGACGCGCGAGAAGACGATCGCCCCGTCCTTGACCACCACCACTTGCGCGCCGGGCACGTGGCGGTCGGCCATGAACCGCCGGACGAGGGCGTCGGCGCGATCGGCCGGGGCCGGTTCGGCCGCGAAGGCCAGCGGGGCGGCGACGAAGGTGGAAACGGCGAGCGCCGGACAGGCCAGTCCGGCCGCCAGCAAGGCGCGGCGGTTCATGATGCGATTACCCCTGGAGCTGTCCCCGCCCCGGCGGGCAAGGGATCAGCCCCGCGCGCGGCGGGCCAGTTAATCTTCGGTCATGCGCCGCCGGTTTCCTTCGCCGGCGAACCCGCCTAGGAAGGGCCCATGCCGACCGGACCCGACATGATGCTGGAAGCCGCCTGCGGACCGGGACCGGTCTGCGGGGTCGACGAGGCTGGCCGCGGGCCCTGGGCCGGGCCGGTCAGCGCCGCCGCCGTGATCCTGGATCCGGCGCGGATGCCCAAGGGGCTCAACGACTCCAAGAAGCTCTCGGCCAAGGCCCGCGCGGCCCTGGAGGCCGAGATCAAGGACATGGCTGTCGCCTGGTGCGTGGGTATGGCCAGCGTCGAGGAGATCGCGCAGCTCAACATCCTGCACGCCGCGGGCCTGGCCATGCGGCGCGCGGTCGAGGGCCTGTCGGTGAAGCCCAGCTTCGCCCTGGTCGACGGCAACTACCGCTTCGTCCTGCCGTGCGAGGTCAAGACCGTGGTCAAGGGCGACAGCCTGTCGTGCTCGATCGCCGCGGCCTCGATCCTGGCCAAGGAAGCCCGCGACCGGATCATGGTCGAGATGGACGCGGTCTATCCCGGCTACGGCTTCGCCGGCCACAAGGGCTATCACGCCCCGATCCACCTGGAGGGGCTGCGCAAGCTCGGCCCTTCGCCGATCCACCGCCTGGGCTGGGCCCCGGTGAAGCTGGCGCTCGCGGGCGGGCTGGCCGAAGAGGCCTGAGGCCTCAGCCGGCGGGCTTCATGCCGGCGATCAGCCAATCCCACTGGAACGGGATCTGCACGTGGGCGCCCGCCGTGGGGAAGCCTTCCCTGGTCTGCGGCGCCGCCCGCATGCGCGACACCGCCTCGGCGGAGGCCGCCTTGGCCTTGGGATCGTCGACGCCGCGATAGTCGCAGGTCGTCAGGCGTCCGTCCTCGGCGATCTCGCAGTCGGCGAGGCGATCCGTCGGATCATCCGATGTCCCCCTCAATACCGGCGATCGACCTAACAGCCGGATGTCCGGCGGACAACCGAAGGATGAGTTCGGAGCGGAAAGACCGTGACCGGAATCGAGATCGCATCGAGGTCAGGCGGGGACGGTCTCCCACGCCGCCAGGGCGCCGAGCGCGCGCAGGCGCGCGAAGAGCCGCTTGAGATTGGCGCGATTGGCCTGCGCCATGGCGAGGAGGGCAGGCGCGGCGTCGGCCGGGGCGGTGGCGACCCAGCCGTCGGCGCGGCGCAGGCCGTAGCCCTGGGCCTCCAGGCCGTTCAGATGGCGGCGGACGGTTTCGGCCGGCACCCGCAGAGAGCGGGCCAGGGCCGCCGTCCGCGCCGTTCGGCCGACGCCGCTCGGATCGGCCGCCCAGTCGGGGAGCTCTTCGGCCGGCAGGGTCTCGATGTTGCTGACCACCAGTTCCAGCAGCACCCGGCTGGCCACCAGGTTGTCGGTCAAGGCGATCAGGTCGTTGCAGGCCCGCAGCACATACTCCGACAGCGCCCAGTTCATGGCCCGCAGCGGCGGCTCGTCGCCGGACGTCGGCGCGGGAGCAAGTTCGGCCGGCAGGGCTCCGATCGCCTTCAGATCCTGGTGAAAGCGGCGGGCGCGGGCCTGGCGTGCGCGCATCTCGGTCAGATAGAGGTCGGTGGTCACCGCGCTGTTGGGCACCACCACGCCGTGCGGACCGACCACGCACTGGCCCTCGCGGGCCAGACGCAGCACCCGACGGCGCACGGTCTCGAACGGCAGCCGCAGCGACTGGGCGACGGCGTTGACGCTGACCGGCCGCCGCAGGTCGTCGGGCGTCGACTCCGCGGCCCGGCCATAGGCTTCCATCAGCGCCGGATCGCGCGTCACCGGGGCCATGTTGGCGTCGAGGGCGGCGGTCAGGATCCAGGCGTCGAGCAGGTCGCGCTCGCCCCGGGTGATCTCGATGGTGTCGCGCACATAGGCCAGGGAGGCGCGAAGCTCTTCGCCGAGCCGTTGCGCCGACAGGGGCGCGGGGGGACGGGATGTGGCCGGCGGCTCGAGCATCGATCGATGAGAGCAAGCCGGCGGATCGGGCGCAAGACCCGCGACCGCACAGAATGGGTAGCGAGACCGGTATTTTTCCAACCCGCCGGCCGCCTACAGTCCGCGCCGTCCGATTGCGGGCCGCCTCGGGGGAGCGCGGCGCGCGGACCGTTCGTGATCCGGCTGGGGGGCTGGGTGCAACGGGGGAGCGGGAAGCGTGCGGGGGCGCGCGGCCCGCTCCTTGGAACCGCGCCGGATCGGCTAGCGCCGCCGCGCGACGAGGGCCCAGACGGTCACCGCGACCGACACGCCCAGCGCCGCCGCGCCGATCCAGTCCCAGATCCCGTCGTCGAGCAGGGCGGCCACCAGGCCAAACAGGCTGAGCGCCGCCACAACGGCCGGGATGCGGAACACCTGCCAGAGGGTCAGATGCGGGCGGCTCATTGCACGCTCCCGCGCTTGACCAGCCACAGATAGACCCCCGAGCCCAGGATCACGATGGTGGCGAGGTCGAGCAGCGCCCACAGGATCTTCAGCGGCAGGCCGCCGTAGTCGCCGAAATGCAGCGGCTGCGACAGCGACAGGGTCTTCACGTACCAGGGCGTGGGGGCCACGGCCGAGAGTTCCCCGGTGCGGGCGTCGATCAGGGCCGGGGTGGTCAGGTGCGCGGTCAGCGGCGTGTCGCCGTGGAAGAACACCGCATAGTGGTGGTCGGTCGAGTAGCTGCTGCCGGGGAAGGCCACGAACTGCAGCTGCTTGCCCGGCAGGGCCAGCTTGGCGCGTTCGACCGCGGCGGCCAGCGAGCTGCGCTCGCCCGTCGGGGCGGGCCTGTCATAGGCCTGCGTCAGCTCCTTCAGCGCCGTGTCCTTCCAGTAGGCGATGATCGGCGTGGCCAGGGTGTTGACCACCCCGGTGACGCCGACGACCAGCACCCAGGCCAGGGTCACCGCGCCCAAGAGGTTGTGATAGTCGAGCCAGCGGGTGCGGGCGGCCTTGCGGGCCCGCACCGCGCCGAACGGCAGCTTGCGCATGAACGGGGCGTAGAGGACGACGCCCGAGACCAGCGCGGCCACGAGCAGCAGGCCCATCGCCCCCAGGAACAGCATCCCCGCCAGGCCCAGGAACATGTCGGTGTGCAGCTGGAGCAGGAACTCCATCACCGGATGGCCGGCGACCGAGGGGGCGGGATGGCCGCTGGTCTGGTCGATCGGCTGGAAGCTGTAGCCTGACTTGCCCGGCTGGACGGTGGTGACGTTCACCACCGGCCGTTCGACGTCGAAGCTCATGAACGCGGCGACCTCGCCCGGCTTGCGGGCGAGCGCCGTCTCCAGCACTTGGTCGAGGCTCAGCCTGGGGCCGTCCGGATGGGCCGGCGTCCAGGCCTGGTGCATCGCGACCTCCTCGATCTCGTGGGTGAACACGAGCGGCAGGCCGGTGACGCACAGCATCAGCAGGAACAGGGTCGAGACCAGGCTCGACCACTTGTGGACCCACGACCAGGCGCGGAGCGTCGACGGCTTCATCGCGGGCTTAGAAGTCCGTGGTGATCGACAGGCGCAGGGTGCGCGGGGCCCCCAGCGTCAGGTAGTTGGCGCCCGGATAGCCGCCGACCGCCACCCACTGGTTCTTGTCGGCCAGGTTCTCGATGCGGGCGCGCAGGGTGATCGGACGGTCGCCGGCCTCGAAGGCGTAGCGCGCGCCGATGTCGAAGCGGGTCCACGAACCCAGCTTGACCGTGTTGGTCGCGTTGGCGGCCTGCGAGCCGGTGTAGACCGCGCGGCCCTCGACGGTCAGGCCCTCGAGCGCGGCGACGTCGTATTCGACGTTGAGGTTGGTCTGGAACTCCGGCACGCCGATCGGCGACTTGCCTTCCAGCGAGGCGTCTAGGGCGCGCTCGACCTTGGCGTCGACCCAGGTCGCGCCGCCGATCAGGCGCAGGCCCGGGGTCAGCTCGCCATAGGCGGTCAGCTCGGCGCCCTGGTTCTTCTGCTCGCCGCCGGCGCTGTAGATGCGGCTGGCGGCGTCGAAATACTCGCTGGGCTGGGTGGTGCGGAACAGGCTGATCGTACCGCCGAACGAGCCGGCGTCGTACTTGGCGCCCAGTTCGGTCTGCTCGCCGCGGAACGGCGACAGGATCTCGCCGGCGTTGGCCACGACCACGCCGTTGACAGTGCCTGGGGCCGTCTTGCCGGGGATCAGGGCCTGGGCATAGTTGGCGTAGAGCGAAACCTGGCCGGTCGGCTTGTAGACCACGGCCACCGCCGGGGTAGTGGCGTCGCCGTCATAGGCCCCGCTGCGCGCGCCGGTGTTGTAGTCGTACGAGCGGGTCTCGATCTCCTGGTAGCGCACGCCGGCGGTGACCAGCAGGCGCTCGTCCAGGAACGACAGGGTGTCGGCGATCGCGACGCTGCGGGTCTTGGAGCGCTCGGTGACGTTCGGGTCCGACAGCGAGCCGCCGATGAAGAAGTCGGCCGCCGGCCTGGCCACCTGCACCGGCGTGTAGAGGTTGCTGGCGAAGCCCGCGAAGCTGGAGAAGGCGTAGGCGTTGCGCGACTTCAGGTTCACCTGGGCGACCGAGGCGACGATGCTGTGGCCCACCGAGCCGGTTTCGAACTTGGCGCGCAGGCCCGCGTCCGCCGAGACGACGGTGTCCTTGCGGACGTTGTCGAAGCGATAGGCGCTGATCGTGCCGTCCGCCTGGGCGGTGGGGTTGGCCAGGACGTTGTCTTCCTTGCCCTTGCGGCCGCCGATCGCGGCCCAGGCGCTGACGTTGTCGGTCAGGTCGAACTCGCCGCGGGCCGCGCCGAACAGCTGGCGCTCGTCGGTATAGGTCCAGTCCTGGGCGAAGTTCTTGCCGGCCGACGGGGCCTTGGGGATCGCGCCGGCCGGGGTGACGGTCGGGCGCGGGGCGTCGATGTGGTGGTCCTGCCAGCCGAGGTCGGCCGAGAAGCGGGCGCGCTCGCCGCGGCGGTCCAGACCCAGGCCGACCACCTTCAGGTCGCGGTCCTGGCCGTCGATATTGGTCTCGCGGCCGTGCAGGCCCAGGTTCAGGCGCGCGCCGTAGGCGTCGGCAGGGCCGAAGCGGCGGGCCACGTCGGCGGTGGCGTAGAGCTGCTCGCCGCCGTCCCAGCCGGCGGTGACGCGGGTCAGCGGGCTGGCGCCGGCCCGCTTGGGCACGAGGTTGAAAGCGCCGCCGACGCCGCTGCCGCCCGGGGCCGCGCCGTTCAGGAAGGCGTTTGCGCCGCGGAACACGTCTACGCGCTCGACCAACTCGGCGGCCACGAACTGCCGGGGCAGCACGCCGTAGAGGCCGTTATAGGTCATGTCGTCGGAGTACACGGGAAAGCCGCGCACCACGTACAGCTCCTGGAAGTTGCCGAAGCCCTTGGTGACGCGCACCGTCGGGTCGTTCTGCAGCACGTCGCCGATGCTGATGGCCTGCTGGTTGCGGATCAGCTCCTCGGTGTAGCTGGTCACCGAGAACGGGGTGTCCATGGTGTCGAGCGCGCCGAGCAGGCCCACCCGCGCGCCCTTGGCCACCTGGCCGCCGGCATAGGCGGGCGGCAGGCGCACCTGCGAGCCGGTGACGATCACTTCCTCGACCGCGGTCGGCGCGGCTTCCTGGGCCAGGACGGGGCTCGCCGCGAGCGGGGCGAGGAGGGCGGTGGTCAGCAGCAGGGACAGGCGGGGCGACACGGTATTTCTCCGACAGGTGAGAATGCGTCGCGATAGAGGGAAAGCGCTGTCGTGACAACAACGGGGCACTCACGGGGCGAGTTTTCCGGTAACCCGTTGCCGCAACTCGCGTTTCGGCTGCGTAAGTGCCGGGTAGGCGACGCTACGGCCGCCGCCACCCGGTCGGCTGGCCGACGCCCGCCGCGTCGATGCGGGCGATGGCTTCGGCAAGGGGCTCGATCGCCACGGCCATGTGGTGGGCGTTGGCGTGGACGATGGTGTCGCGGTCCAGCAGGATGGCCACGTGACCGTTCCAGAACACCAGGTCGCCGCGCCGGCGTTCGGCCTCGTCGATCGCCGGGAAGAACGAGAACTGCATGTCGGTGTCGCGCGGGGCGGCGCGGCCCGTGGCGGCCAGCGCCTGCTGCACCAGGCCCGAGCAGTCCAGGCCCAGCGACTCCCGCCCGCCCCACTGGTAGGGCGCGCCCAGGAAGCCGAGGGCGACCTCGGCGGCGTCGACCGCGCTCGCCAGGCCGATCGGCGCCAGGTGGGCCTCGATGAACCAGCCCGTGCCCGCGCCCTTGGCGAAGCGGCCCTCGCGGGTCTCCACGCTCACCAGCGCGGCAAGGGAATAGAGCCCTTCGGGGCGCGACTTGATGTTGGGCTCGCTGAACGCATAGGTCCGCAACACCGCCACCTGGTGGGTCGCCGGCTCGCCGAGGGGGACCAGATCAGCCTGGGCCACCCAGCCCACATAGCCGTCGCGCGCGCCCTGGCCCCAGGCGAAGCCGTCCTGCACGTCGAGGACCGAAAAGCGCTCGCCGAACAGCAACTGGGTCCATTGCTCGGCCTCGGCGGCCGGGGCCTTGCGCAGGGCCGTCGCCGGGACCGCGACCTGCCAGGCCTTGGGGGCGTCGTAGCGCTCGGCGGCCGCCACGCCCTGCAAGGCGGCGTCGGCCAGGTCGGGGCGAGCAAGGGTGAGGCGCGGATCCATCAGGCGAACCGGCCCTTCAGCATCGCATAGAGGCCGCGGATGGCCTGGGCCTCGCCGCCGCTGGGACGGCCGGGCGCGCCCTTGGGGTTCCAGGCGAAGATGTCGAGGTGCACCCACGACCCGGTGGTCGGGGCGAAGCGTTGCAGGAACAGGGCGGCCGTCACCGAGCCGGCCTGGGCCCAGCCGTCGGGGTCATTCTTCAGGTCGGCGACGTCGCTTTCCAGCGCTTCGCGATAACCGTCCCACAGCGGCATGCGCCAGACAGGGTCGGCGGCCTTGCGGGCCCCGGCCTCGATCTGCCCGGCCAAGGCGTCGTCGGGGGTGTAGAAGGGGATCACCTGCGGGCCCAGGGCGATGCGAGCCGCCCCGGTCAGGGTGGCGAGATCGATGGTCAGGGCCGGCGACAGCTCGGCCGCGCGTGTCAGGGCGTCGGCCAGGATCAGGCGGCCTTCCGCGTCGGTGTTGCCGACCTCGATGGTGAGTCCCGCGCGGCTGTCGAGCACGTCGCCCGGCCGCATGGCGTCGCCGGCGATGGCGTTCTCGACCACCGGGACCAGCACGACCAGGCGCACCGGCAGCTTGGCGGCCATGACAATGCGCGCCAGAGCAAGAGCGTGGGCGGCGCCGCCCATGTCCTTCTTCATCAGCCTCATGCCGGCCGAGGGCTTGATGTCGAGGCCCCCGGTGTCGAACACCACGCCCTTGCCGACGATGGCCACGACGGGGTTCTTCTCGTCGCCCCACTGGATCTCGAGCATGCGCGGCGCGCGCTCGGGCACGGCGGCGCGGCCCACGGCGTGGACGGCCGGATAGTTCTGCTCCAGCAACTCATCGCCGACGACGGCCGAGAAGTCGGCGCCGAACTGCTCGGCGATCTCGCGGGCGATGGTCTCGATCTGGCGCGGGCCCATGGCGTTGGCCGGGCTGTTGACCATGTCGCGGGCCAGGGCGCAGGCGTGGGCGATCGCCTGGACCTCGGCGAGGTCGACGCCGTCCGGCGCGACAAGGCGTCGCGCCCCGTCTGCGCCGCGCGCCTTGAAGCGGTCGAAGCGATAGGTCCCCAGGGCGAAGGCCAGGGCGATCTGGGCCGGGTCCAGGCCCTCGGGCGCGGCGTGCAGGCGATAGTCGCCGGCCGGCAGCTTGGCCGGCAGGGCTCGGAAGGCCATGGCGTCGGCCTTGGTCCCCTTGACCCGTTGTCCCAGGCCGAAAAGCACGCGGTCCAGCGCGCCTTCGGGGGTGGGCACGGCCACCGCCTGGCCGGCCTTGGCCGAGAAGTCCGACAACTGGGCGAAGCCGCGCACGAAGCTTGGCCGCGCGTCCAGGAAGGCCGCCAGTTCGTCTTCCCACAGGGCGTGCACCGGGATCACGGGGCCGTCGGCGGCGCCGCGCGAGGAGGCGGTGATCAGGGGTTCGGTCATGGGCCGGGGCCTTCGCGAATTTATGCTTAACGATTCCTTGAGGGGGCCGCGCGATGCTCGGCCGACCTTCCGGAGACATGCCTTCCATGTGTCGCAAGCCTGCCCTGCTCGCAACCGTCCTGACGCCCATTCTTCTGCTGAGCGTTCCGGCCCTGGCCGCCGACAAGGGCGACAAGGCGGGCAAGATCGCCGCCAGCGCGCCGGTCGCCGCCCAGCCGGCCGCCCAGTCGGCCGCTCAGCGCAAGGCCGGCGCCGCCGAACGCGCCGAGGCCGCCCGTATGGATCCGCTGGCCCGCGCCGCCTTCTGGAGCGCCGAGTTCGAGGCCGACCCGCGCGACCCCGAGGCCGGGGTGGGGCTGTCCCAGGCCTTGCGCGCCCTGGGCCGCTATGACGACGCCGCGTCTGCTTCCGGCCGCGTGCTGGTTTCGCATCCCAACAATGTCGAGGCGCTGCTGGAGTCGGCGCGCGTGCAACTCGCCCGCGGCGAAGGCTTCTTCGCCATCGAGCCGGCCAGGACCGCCGCCGCCGCCGCGCCGAAGGACTGGCGTCCGCAATCCTTGCTGGGCGTGGCGCTGGAGCAGTCCAAGCGCGACGACGAGGCGCTTGTCGCCCACCGCCAGGCGGTGGCCCTGGCTCCGAACGAGGCCGCTCCGGCCGCCAACCTGGCCATGTACCTGGCCGGCCACGGCGACCTGGCCGGGGCCGAGACCCTGCTCCGCAAGGCCGTGGCCATGCCGTCCTCGACGGTGCAGGTCCGCCAGAACCTGGCCTTGATCGTCGGCCTGCAAGGCCGTGTCGACGAGGCCGAGCGCATGGCCCGCCAGGATCTGCCGCCCCAGATGGTCGACAACAACCTGGCCTGGCTGCGCGCGGCCCTGGGCCAGGGCTCGGCCACCCGCACCTGGGGCGCGATCAAGGCCGGCGGCTAGGGCGCCAGCGTCACCCCGACATCCGGCCGGGTCTCGCCGTTGACCTGGTCCAGCCAGGCCGCCGCGATCGCCTCGGGTCCCTGAGAGCGCCGGGCGTGCAGCCAGCGCGGGGCGTCGGCGACGAAGCCGGTCCAGGCCTCGCCATAACGCTCGTCGAACCCGCCAGGCCCCCAGTCCTGCCGCCGCTTGGCGATGCGGTCGGGCGCGAAGAAGAACACCGGCCTGGGGCCAGGCAGGCCGCCCTGGCGGCCGCCGGCTTCCCAGTGGGCGCCGCCGACCAGCATCGAATAGGCCAGATCCTCGCCGAAGGTTTCGTGCACGGCCCGCAGCACGTCCGCGTCGCCGGCGAAGTCGACGGAGACCGCCGGACGAGCGATCGTCGCGCCCGGCAGGTCGTCATAGGCCAGCACCTGGTCGTAGACGCCCAGCCCCTCGACGAAGGCGCGGCCGCGCGGCGAAGTCAGGCCGACGACCCTGGACGTCCCGCGCTTCTTCAGCAGGTGGGCCAGGCCGATCGCCGTCTTGGACGAGGCGCTGGTCAGCACCACGGACGCTGCGCCAAAGCCGCCATGCTCGTCGAGGAAGTCCTCGATCAGGAACGAGGTGATGAACAGGGGTTGCAGCAGGGCGCGGTGGTCGTCCTGGACCTGGTCGTCGTCCAACGCCTGATAGTGGTTGTAGGCGGCCGCCAGGCCCTGGCGGTGGGGCGCGGTGTCGACGAGGCCCGCGCGACCGGGGCGGGCCTGCACCGTCAAGTGCGTCGACATCGGCAGGTAGCCGTAGAACCGTCGCCCGACCGCGACCTCGGGATGGGCCGAGGCCTCGACCCGGGCATGACCCCAGACCGGAACCCGACCCCAGCCCTCGGGGCCGGGGAAGAAGTCCCAGTAGCGCATGGCCTCGCCGAAGGCGGCGTAGGTGACGTTGTTGGCGGTCAGGGCGAAGTTCTCGATCGCCAGCCGAACCTGGCCGTCCTCCAGCGGCGGTGGATCCGCCGGCTGGAACCGCGTTTGGCGCAGGTCGGACCTGGCGACCAGAAAATCCCAGGCCATGGCCGGCCTCCCTCGTCGAGCGACGGGGGAGTAGGCGGCTGCTGGCGCTGGAAGTCAAACGATTGTTTGAATTCTGTCCTCTCTCTCGGGGATGACGAGGGAAGGCTACTACCCCGCTGGGAAGATCCGCAGCGCCGCGTACTGCAGCAGCATGATCGTCTTGGCGTCGCGAATGGCGCCATCGTCGACCATCGTCAGGGCGTCCTCGATCGTCATTTCCTGGACGGCGATGTCCTCGCCCTCGTCGATCTCGCCGCCGCCGGCCGAGACGCGGTCGCCCGGTCCGTATTCGCCGACGAAGAAGTGCAGGCGCTCGGTCACCGAGCCCGGGCTCATGAAGGCGTCGAAGATCTTGCGCACCTTGTCGACGCGAAAGCCGGTCTCTTCCTCGACCTCGGCGCGGATGCGGGTCTCGGGGTCGGCGTCGTCGAGCAGGCCCGCCGGCGCCTCGATCAAGAGGTCGTCGTGGCCGTTGACAAAGGCGGGGTAGCGGAACTGGCTGACCAGCACGACGGTGCGGCGGGCAGGGTCATAGAGCAGGATCGTCGCGCCGTTGCCCCGGTCGTAGGTCTCGCGCGACTGCCGCTGCCAGGTTCCGTCGGCGCGCAGGTACGAGAAGGTGGTTTTCTTCAGCGTGTACCAGTCGTCGGACAGCACGGTGACGTCCTCGACGCGGATGCGATCGGCGATACTCATGGCGAAACTCCCGGCCTGGATCGGCGTTCAAATTCGTGCAATATCATGCAGAGTCAAGAAGGTTCGTGCATAGATGCTGACATCCGAGCGCAAGGCGCTGATCCTGCGGGTGCTGCGGCGCGACGGCCGGCTGGTCGCCAAGCCGTTCAGCCAGGAGCTGGGCGTCTCGGAGGACACCGTTCGCCGCGACCTGCGGGAGCTGGCCGCCGAAGGGCTGTTGCAGCGTGTCCACGGCGGCGCCTTGCCCAGTTCGCCGGCCATCGCCGATTTCGGCGCTCGCGAAGGGCGGGCTACGGCGGAAAAGGTTGTTCTGGCCCAGGCGGCAGCGCGCATGATCCAGCCGGGACAGATCGTCTTTCTGGACGGCGGCACCACCAATGCGCAGCTGGCGCGAGGCCTGCCGAGCGACCTGCGGGCGAGGATCGTCACCCATAGCCCCAGCATCGCCGTCGAGCTGGCGCGTCATCCGTCGGTCGAGGTCGAACTGGTCGGCGGCCGGCTGTTCAAGCATTCGATCGTCGCGGTTGGCGCGGCCGCCGCCGAGGCGATCGCCCGCGTGCGAGCGGACATCTTCTTCATGGGCGTCACGGGCCTGCACCCGGAGACGGGCGCCACAACAGGTGATCCGGAAGAGGCGACGATCAAGCGTCTCATCGCCCGACAGTCGGCCGAGACCGTCGTGCTGGCCACCCGCGACAAGCTGGGCGCCGCCTCGCCCTACGGCATCGTGCCGTTGGCCGAGATCGGGACGGTGGTGACCGAGCCCCGCCTGCCCGACGACCTGCTGGCGCCGGTTCGGGCGGCGGGGGCGAGGGTGGTCGAGGCCGCTCGCCCCTAGGCGATTTGCTGGGGCGCGAGCCGGGCCTGAGCCAGCCCGACGCTCGTCTCCACCACGAATTGGCTGCCTTGACCCGGCGAGCTGTCGACGTGGATCTCGCCGCCCATGGTCTCGACGATCTGGCGGGTGATGCTGAGGCCAAGGCCCGTGCCGCCGGCGTGGCGCGAGGCGTCGCCGACCTGCTCGAACGGCCGGAAGATGGCGTCCAGCTGGTCGGGCGCGACGCCGACACCGGTGTCCTCCACCGTGAAGACGAGGCGCGCCGTGTCGCCCGCCTCGCCCTCCAGGCGCTCGACCCGCAGGGTGACCGAGCCGGCGTCGGTGAATTTCACGGCGTTGCCCAGAAGGTTGATCAGCACCTGCCGCAGCCGCTTGGGATCGGCGACGATCTGGGTCGGGACGCCGGGGGCCATGGCGACGGCGAAGGCCAGGTCCTTTTCCTCGGCCCGCAGGCGGAACATCTGGTCCAGCTCCGCCAGGCACGCGGCTAGGTCGAAGGCGACCGGTTGCAGGTCCAGCTTGCCGGCCTCGATCTTGGCCAGGTCGAGAATGTCGGTGATCACCGCCAGCAGGTGCTCGCCGCTGGAGCGGATGGCGTCGACGGCCGTGCGTTGCCGGGGATCCAGGTTCCCGCGGCTGAGCCAGTAGCTGTAGCCGATCACCGCGTTCAGCGGCGTGCGCAGTTCGTGGCTCATGTGGCTGAGGAATTGCGACTTGGCGGCGTTGGCGGTCTCGGCGGCGATGCGGGCGTCCGACAGGGCGAGGGCCTCGTCCGCCTGCTGGCGCTGGCGGGCCTCGAAGTCGCGGCGCATGCCCAGCAGGCGATGCACCAGGAAGGCGCCGATCATCAGCAGCCAGACGCCGAGGATGATCAGGTACCACTGCTCGTCCGAAAGCTGGACGCCCTCGGCGCGCACGGCGTCCATCGACACGGCCAGCGGGCCGGGCGCCGCGCCGCTGACCGCGACGGCGATCGCGCGCACGTCGGAGAATTCAGCGTCGACGTCGCGGCGCGACAGCCCGTGGCTCGACAGCCACCATGGCTCGGGCTCCAGCCGGTCGAGCGGCAGGACGATGGTGTTGGCGCCCGGGACGACCGAGACCTCGGCCGCCAGCGGTACGTCCAGGTCGCCCAGCCGCGGGCGCAGGGCGGCCGAAGGAGCGGTCTTGACCAGCACCTTCAGGCGGTCGGCCTCGCCGCGCCAGTGCAACTGCAAGGTCAGGGTCTGGAAGCGCGAGAAGTCGAGCCCCCTGGCCTTGGCGCCCGGGTTCAGCAACAGGCCGTAGCCGCAGTAGGGATAGGCGACGCCCGCGCGGATCTCGCACGACCAGGCCATCGGCCGGTTTGGATCGGGCGTCACGGTCGAGCGGCCGCCGGTCTCGTAGTCGGCGAAGGCGTAGCCGGCGAACTGGGTCGATCCCGGCGTCAGTTCCAGCGCCTGGCGGGTGAGGGCGCTCTTGCCCAACACCGCGGCGAAGGTGACCAGCACCAGCAGGAAGATAACCGCCTCGACCTTGAGGTGGCGATAGCGCAGCCAGCCGGCGTCGTTCTCGTTCGACGCGGCCGGCCGATCGGCCCGACGGTCGAGAAAACGGAACGGACGCTGGGGCACGAGACGCTCCTGCAGGGCCTGGGCGGACGGCGGAAAAACAAGAAGGCGGGACCCTAGACGGTCATGTTTGATCGCCGTTTAACGCGGGACGAAATTTCTTGCCGAACCGTCGCAAATTGCGCGCCTTGCGTCTTTGCCGTGTCAATCGATCGTGGTTCAACCCATCGTGGGGCGCGCCACGCGACCCCCCTGATATTCATGGAGCCGCCGCATGTCCGTCCGTCGCCAGCTTGTCGCCGTCGTCGCCCTGGCGGGCCTGATCTCGGGAGCGGCGGCCGCGCCAGCCTGCGCCCAGATCCCATCGAACCTGCGCGACCTGGTCGGCGCCCGCGCGGCCGGCGGCGAGACCGAACTACAGGCCCGCGGCTATGCGCTGGACCACGTCGACGAGGGCGGTTCGGCCAAGTTCGGCTACTGGCGGCGCGGCGACGAGTGCGTGCAGGTCACCACCCGCGACGGCCGCTACCTGACCATCGTCGAGGCCCGCAACATGTGCCGCAAGAAGAGCTCGGGCTCCGACGCCTCGGCGGTGGTGGCGGGCGTGGCCATCGTCGGCCTGGCCGCGGCCCTGGCGGCCCACAAGAAGAAGCACGACGACGCCGACCGCGACCACGACGCCGAATACGAGCGCGGCTACCAGGCGGCGATGTACGGTTCCGACTACGACGACCGCCACGAGAGCGAGGGCTATCACGAGGGCTACCTTGCCGGGCAGTCCGAGCGCGACAACCGCCGCTTCTCCAACTCGCGCTACGTGCGCAACGCGCCGCGCGCGGCCCAGGACGCCTGTTCTCGCCGGGCCGACGAGTACCAGAGCCGTCCCTACGGCAGCAGCGTGCCGATCAGCGTGCGCGACCTTGGCCGCGGCGACTGGGAGCTGACCATGGCCACCGGCTCGTACCGCTCGCGCTGCACGGTCTCGTCCAGCGGCCAGGTGCGGGCGATGAACCCCTACTGAGCGGTCACAGCAGGGCCAGCGGCAGCACGATCAGCAGCATGTAGAAGAGGGCGCGCGCCAGGGCGGCGATGGCCATGACGGTCGCGCGCGCCTTGCTGATCTTCAGGTGTTTCGACAGCCAGCGGCCTTCGGTGAGGATCAGCCACGCGGTCGCGGCCAGGATCAAGGCGCCGCCCGCCGCGCTCCAGGCCGTCCCGCCGCGCTGCACGGCCACCAGGCCCAGCGAAACGCACAGGGCAGTCGGCGCGGCGAGGTAGCACTGGGCGTAGAACGGCTTGCGCAAGGTTCGGCGCGAGACGGCGTGGCCCTGTTTGCTCAGCAGGGTCAGGGCGACGACCAGCGGCGTCATGCCAAACAGCAGGCAACGGAACATCAGCAGGTTCTGCTGGGAGTCGAAGACCGCCTTGGCCAGGGGCGTGGCCCCCTGCGGTTGCGGCGCGTGCAGCGCCCAGGCCAGGGCGTTGGCGATCACAAGGGTGATGATCAGCAGCACCGGCGGACTTAGCGAGTCGTCATAGCGCTCGCCCTCCGGCTGGCCCTCTTCGCGATCGGAATAGGCCATGGCGGTCAGGGGGCGGGTCACGATCCGCAGCATGGTGCGGGGGTAGAAGTAGAGCCAGGTCATGGCTTCGAAGAGCAGTTCTTCGAAGCTTCTCAGGATCTTCAGCAGGTCCACGTCGTTGCGCCTCGTTCGTCGCTCCCGCCGGTGATAGCAGCGGCGTTCGGCGGCTTTCCAGCCTTTCGACCGTCGCGAGCGCGGCGGGCGCTATACACGCATCGCGAAGCCGGGCCTTAATCCCGCGACAGCGGAGCTTCGAGCATGGCCACCCGGCGCGACTTTCCCTACTACCGCGGCGAGCCCGTCGCTTTGTCGGGCCTCGGCTGGACGCTGGCCCTGGGCGGCTGCGTCGCCGGTTTCCTGGCCCTGATCCTGATCCCTCGCGGCGAGGCGGGCCAGACGCCCGGCCTTATCGGCCCCTTGCTGTTCGTGACCCTGCCCCTGGTCGGCCTGGCGCTGGCGGCGGGCAGGGTATGGACGGCGCTGTTTCCGCGACCCACCGTCCGCGACCTGCTGCTGGGCCTGGCCTTCATGCCGCTGGCGCTGCTGGTCTCCGGCGTCGTGGCGTTCTTCTATGGCAAGGGAGGGCTGGCGCAGGCCAATCCCGTCGCCGGGATCCTGCTTCACCTGGAGCCCGTGGAGCGGGTGGTGTTCATCGCCGGGACCGCGCCGCAGCTGCTGGGCGAGGAGTTGGTGACTGTCCTGCCCTTCCTGGCGGTGCTGACCCTGTGCCATCGGCGGCTGGCCCTGCCGCGCGGCGTGGCGATTGCGATCGCCTGGGTCGTATCGGCGATGATCTTCGGCCTGCTGCACCTGCCGACCTACGGTTGGAACGTCGTCCAGGTGCTGCTGATCATCGGCGTGGCGCGGCTGGTGCTGACGATTCCCTATCTGCTGACCAGGAGCGTATGGAGCTCGTTCGTCGCTCACATCTGCCTGGACTGGTCGATCTTCGCCTTCGTGCTATTGCAGGCGCTGCGGACCTAGCGGCCCAAGCCCTTGGCCTGACTCAGCTTCCGGCGCTTTTGCGCGGTTGACATCGCCCGGCTCGTCGCTTATCCACCGCCCCTCACTCGCGGCGGCCAACCGGCTTTCGCGTCAACGCTATTAGTTTCGGAGCCACGTCGTGAAGCGGACATTCCAGCCGTCGAAGCTCGTGCGAGCCCGCCGTCATGGCTACCGCGCCCGCATGGCCACCAAGAATGGTCAAAAGATCGTCGCGCGTCGCCGCGCCAAGGGCCGCAAGCGCCTGACGGCCTAGGAGCGGGGTCCCCCGCTCTTCTTTCCTGCTTCGGCAGGATCGTACGACATGACAAAAGCCGCCCCTTCCCAGAACCAGGCCTACAGCCTGCGCCGGAAAGGGCGGCTTTTTTCATGACCGATTCCCAAGTTTCGGCCGCCGCCCCGCAGAAGGGGCCGAAGATCGAGCGCCTCAAGGTGCGCGCCGACTTCCTCAAGGCCGCCAAGGCGCCCTCGCTGTCACGCGGCGCCGTCTTCATGCAACTGCGCCCGCGGTCCGACGAGAACGCCCTGATCCGGGTCGGCTTCACCGCCTCCAAGAAGGTCGGCGGCTCGGTGGAGCGAAATCGCGCCAAAAGACGCCTTCGAGAGGCGGCCAGGCTGCTTCTGCCCCTTCATGGACGCCCCGGTTGCGACTATGTGTTCATCGCTCGCGGCGGCACGCGCTCGCGGCCCTGGGGGCGTTTGCTTGACGATGTAAAAGCCGCGCTGATAAGCCTCGCGGCCGAAATCGACCGCGGGAGCAAGCCTGCCCAATCTGGGGCTATCTCTCCCGCGCCCGCCTCACCCTCTTCGCACGCGCAAGCGCCCGAACCCTCCGATCCCGGTTAAGTCTCAATGCAGAACGACAACAAGAACACGCTGGTCTTCATCGTCAGCGCGTTGGCGATCCTGATCGGCTACCAATTCTTCGTGCTGGGCCCGAACCAGAAGAAGCAGGAAGCCGCCGCGCGCGCCAAGAAGGCCGCCGAGGCTCAGGCCGCCGCCGCCAATCCGGGCATGGCCATCGGACCGGACGGCAAGCCGCAGCCGATCAAGCTGTCGCGCGAAGCGGCCAAGGCCGCCAGCCCGCGCATCCCGATCGACACCCCGACCCTGTCGGGCTCGGTTTCGCTGAAGAGCGGCAGCGTCGACGACCTGCTGCTCAAGCGCTATCGCCAGACCACCGACAAGGCCTCGCCGCCGGTCGAGCTGCTGCGCCCCGCCGGCGCGGAGAACGCGTTCTTCACGCTGTTCGGCTGGAGCGGCCAGAACCTCGGCGCCATGCCGGGCCAGGACACGGTGTGGACCGCCGCGCCGGGCCAGACCCTGCGTCCGGGCTCGCCCGTCACCCTGACCTATGACAACGGCGCGGGCCTGGTGTTCAACCGCACCATCGCCGTCGACGCCGACGCCATGTTCACCGTCACCGACAGCGTCCGCAACAACGGCGGCCAGCCGGTGTCGATCACGCCCTACGCCTCGGTGCGCCGCTGGGGCGTCCCGGCCGACCTCGGCAAGAACCACATCGTCCACGAAGGGGCGATCGGCATGCTGGGCGAGAAGGACTACAAGCTCGAGCAGTCCAAGTACCAGAAGTGGAAGAAGGACAAGCCGCAGCAGACCATCACTTCGGTCGGCGGCTGGACCGGCATCACCGACAAGTACTGGCTGACGGCCCTGATCCCGACCCAGAACGAGCGTATCAACGCCCAGTACAACGTCACCCCCGTCGGCGGCGTGGACGTCTACGAAGCCAACTTCGCCGCCGTCGCCAAGACCGTGAACCCGGGCCAGGCCGTCACCGAGACGACCCGCCTGTTCGCCGGCGCCAAGACCGTGCCGCTGCTGCGCAAGTACGAGTACGGCGAAGGCCAGACCCCGGCCTGGTGGCAGTTCTGGGACAAGAAGGCCCAGGCCATCCCGCGTTTCGAATGGGCCGTGGACTGGGGCATGTTCGCCCTGATCACCCGCCCGATCTTCAACGTGCTGGAGGTCTTCTACAAGCTGGTCGGCAACTTCGGCATCGCCATCATGCTGCTGACCGTGACCCTGAAGCTCCTGCTCTATCCGCTGGCGGACAAGAGCTACGAGTCGATGGCGAAGATGAAGAAGGTCGCCCCCGAGGTCGAGAAGCTGCGCGCCAAGCACAAGGAAGACCCCGCCAAGCAGCAGCAGGAGATGATGGCGCTGTACGCCAAGGAGAAGATCAACCCGTTCATGGGCTGCGTGCCCATGCTGATCCAGATCCCGGTGTTCTACTCGCTGTACAAGGTGCTGACGGTGACCATCGAAATGCGGCACGCGCCGTTCTTCGGCTGGATCCAGGACCTGTCGGCGCCGGATCCGACCACCATCTTCAACCTGTTCGGCCTGATCCCGTGGGATCCGGGCATGCTGCCCTTCGTCGGCGCCATGATCGCTCACCTGGGCGTGTGGCCGCTGCTCTACGGCTTCACCATGTGGCTGACCACGGCGATGAACCCGCCGGCCGGCGACCCGATGCAGCAGAAGATCTTCCAGCTGTTCCCGATCATCTTCACATTCACGCTGTCGGGCTTCGCCGTCGGCCTGGTGATCTACTGGTGCTGGAGCAACGTGCTGACGATCATCCAGCAGTACATCATCATGCGCCGCTACAAGGTCGAGAACCCGATCGACAAGATCATCGGCCGGCTGACCGGCAAGTCAGCGACGGCGACCTGATGACCGATCCGATCGAGCCTCTCTACTCTGACGAGGAGATCGAGGCGGCCCGGGTGCTGTTCGCCCAGCCGGTCTCGTTCATGATGGGGGCCGTCCGCATGGACGGCCTGCCGCCCGCCGACCTGCCGGAAGTGGCCTTCGCCGGCCGCTCCAACGTCGGCAAGTCGAGCCTGATCAACGGCCTCGTCGGCCAGAAGTACCTGGCCCGCGCCTCCAACGAGCCGGGCCGCACGCGCGAGTTGAACTTCTTCCTGCTGGCCGAGCAGCTGCGGCTCGTCGACCTGCCGGGCTACGGCTTCGCGCGCGTCTCGCGCTCGACGGCCAGCAAGTTCCAGGACCTGGGCCGCCAGTTCCTGCGCGGCCGCCCGAACCTCAAGCGGGTCTACCTGCTGATCGACGCGCGCCACGGCCTCAAGAAGGTCGACGCCGAGGCCATGGACGCGCTCGACATCTCGGCGGTGTCCTACCAGATCGTCCTGACCAAGGCCGACAAGATCAAGCCGCCCGAGGTCGACAAGGTCGTGGCCGACACGCTGAAGGCCATCGCCAAGCGCCCGGCCGCCTTCCCGCGGGTGATCGCCACCTCGTCGGAAAAGGGGCTGGGCCTGCCGGAACTGCGGGCCGAGATCCAGCGCACCTGCCTGAGCTAGACGGCGCCGTCGCCAGCCTTCGGGACCTCCCCCACAGGGGAGGTTCCTTGGCGGGTGAAGGCGCCGTTATGATCCGCGCACGGATCATCCGCGCATCTACATAAAACCGCAATAAAACTGTCGCCGAAACTTCTCTGGCTCAAGAGTTGTGGCGAAACTATGCCCTCCCCCGACAAGAACACCCGTGTCCCCCGGTGTCGGGCCGATGGCGCGGAGTGTCCGTGGGGATGTTCCGATGAAGAAGACCGCTCTGCTGGCGCTGTGCGCCATCGCTCCGCTGGCGCTCGCCGCCCAGGCCGCGGCCGCCGACCTGGCCGACGCCCCGATCGCCACCGCCGCCGAAGAACCGGTCACCGCTTCCGAAGTGGTCGTCCAGGCCGGCATCGCCTATCGCAACCGCACCGAGGAGACCGCTCCGGTCCTGGAGTACGGCCTCGACTACTTCCAGCGCTTCGAGCCGCTCAGCGCCGGCGACGCTCTCAAGCGCGTGCCCTCGGTGGCCTTCCTGTCGGACGTGCTGGAATCGGACGGCGTGCGCCTGCGCGGCCTCGACCCGGCCTATACCCAGATCCTGATCAACGGCGAGAAGGTCCCGGGCGCCGGTTCGGGCTCGGGCGCGTTCGGCGCCGGCGCCGACGGCTCGTTCTTCGTCGACCGCATCCCGGCCGAGCTGATCGAGCGCATCGAGATCGTCCGTAGCGCCAGCGCCAACCGCAGCGGCGACGCCGTCGCCGGCGCCATCAACATCGTGTTGCGCGACGCCTACGCCCTGGATGGCGGCTTCGTCCGCGCCGGCGCGATGATGTTCGACGACAAGCGCATCCGCGAGACCGTCGGCGGCGTGTGGGGCGGTCAGGTCGGCCCCGGCCGCCTGCTGATCGGCGCCAACCTGCAGGGCCGTCGCAATCCCAAGCTCAAGACCAGCCTGCGCTACGACGAGCCGAACGGCACGCTCGACAACAGCGAGGTCCAGACCGACACCCGCAACGGCACCGACTATTCGGTCAACGCCAGCTACCAGGTTCCGGTGGCCGGGGGGGACCTGTCGCTGGCCGGCTTCTTCGTCCGCACCGACCGCACGCAGGACGAGGACTCGATCGAGTACGCCAAGGACATCCGCACCAACGCCAACATCCAGACGATCAACAACAACGACGTCCAGATCGACCAGGACAGCTGGTCGCTGACCGGCAAGTACAAGCGCGACATGCTGGGCGGCCGCACCTCGGTGAAGCTCGGCTACGCCGGCTTCAAGGGCAAGGAAGACGAGTTCGAGGACGAGATCGAGTACCTGCGCGACGCGATCCCGTTCCCGGACGGCGACCGCATCACCCGCGACAAGTCGCGCCGCGACATCGACGACACCGAGGTCTCGGCCAAGCTCGAGCACGAGCGTGACCTGTCGTTCGGCGCCGAACTGGAGTTCGGCCTGCAGTACGAGAAGAAGGAACGCGACACCTACTTCACCGAGGTTCCGCGCAACCGCTACAACCTGCCCCAGGCCAACCCGCCCGCCTTCGGCGCCTATGCCCCGATCGCCGGCGGCGACTCGACCTTCGAGCAGACCCGCCTGGACCCCTACGTGATGCTGTCGGGCAAGTCCGGCGCGCTGAAATGGGAAGCGGGCCTGCGCTACGAGACCACCGACGTCTCGATCGAGGACCGCACCTCGGGCGACACCTACGACGCCGACTACAAGATCCTGCTGCCGTCGGCCTCGGTGCGCTACAACCTGACGGCCAGCGACCAGTTCTACGCCGCCACGGCCCGCACGGTCCGCCGTCCCAGCTTCGAGTACCTGTCGCCGGCGACCCTGGAAGCCGAACTGGGCGACAACGACTTCATCGGCGTGCCCACCCTGAAGCCGGAAACGGCCTGGGGCCTGGACGTCGGCTATGAGCGCCGCCTGGGCCGCGCGGGCGTCGCTGGCGTCAATGTCTTCTACCGCAAGGTCAACGACCTGCTGGAGCTCTACAACACGGGCGACGAAGGCAGCGAAGGCGACGGCACCTTCGTCTACTCGGCGCGCAACGCCGGCGACGGCAAGGTCTGGGGTATCGAGTTCGACCTCTCGACCCCGCTGACCGTCATCGGCCTCGAGAACACCGGCGTGTTCCTGAACTACTCGTGGCTGGACAGCGACATCGACGACGAGTTCGGCTCGCGCAAGTTCAACAGCCAGTCGGACTACGTGCTGAACGTCGGCTTCATCCAGGACCTGCCGACCTGGGGCGCCTCGTTCGGCGTGACCTACCGCAAGCAGGGCGAGGCCTACAGCCGCGTCGTCGGCGAGGAAGTCACCACCACCTATGGCGGCGACCTGGAGATGTTCGTCGAGAAGCGCATCGGCAAGGACATCACCATCCGCCTGACCGGCTCGAACCTGCTGGACGCCTCCAAGAAGGAGAGCTTCAACAAGTTCACCACCATCGAGGACCAGCTCGACCGCAGCTTCGACGAGTACGAACTCGAGCGCGAGCAGGCCGGCCCGGTGTTCCAGCTGATCGCCCGCATGGCGTTCTGATCGGACGATGCGAGACCCTTCTCCCCTTGCGGGAGAAGGTGTCGGCGAAAGCCGACGGATGAGGGGTCTCTCAAAAGCAAGACGCCGCGAAAGCTGATCGGCTTTCGCGGCGTTTCTCGTTTAGGCGCCCCTCCCCCGCTTGCGGGGGAGGGGGACCACGAAGTGGTGGAGGGGGCGAGACTGGGCGCCGAGGCGGCGGTCGCCCCCTCCGTCACGGCGCTGGTAGCGCCGCGCCACCTCCCCCGTTTCACAGGGGAGGAGCAAAAGTCGCTAGGCCGCGCGGCCGTTGCCTTCGTCGGTCATGAAGCCCATCAGCACGTCGATGCGCTTGACCAGTTCGGCGCGGGCCATGGCGCCGGTGACCTCGACCTGGGTCATGGCGCTGAGCGCGTTGGCGGCCTCGATCAGGCGCGGTTCCTTCACCGCCTCGCCGACGGCGCGCAGTTCGGCTGCCTGGGCGGCCAGGGCGCGGCGGGCCTGGGCCGGATCGCTGTCCAGCGACTGGGCGGCGGATTTGACGATACGCAGGGCCTGGGACAGGCGGGCGGCGGGCGTGCCGGCCGCGTCGGCCTTGCGCTTGCGCGGGCCCTTGTATTCGGCCGAGTTGAAGCGGCGGCGGTCGGGACCGACATATTGCACGGCCTCCACCCAGTCCCGCGGCTTCAGCGTCACTGCTTCCAGGCGCCGTTCCAGGTCCTTGATTGTGAACGGCTTGCGCATGAATTCATGGATGCCGGCGTCGCGAGCGCCGAAGATCGCCTCGGCGGTGGCCTCGGCGGTGCACATGATGATCGGGGCCTGGCGGCAGGCCAGATCGCTGCGGCGGATCTTCTTGGCCAGGGCCAGGCCGTCGACGCCTGCGCTGGAATGCTCGACGAAGATCATCTGCGGGTCGACGGTGCGCACCATCCCCCAGCCCTGCTCGATGGTCGGGGCGGAAAAGACCTGCACATTGCCCACGTGGCGCAGCTGGTCGCCCAGCAGGCGGACGGCGGCCGTGCTCGGGTCGACGACCAGCACGCGCTGCATCTTGGCGGCGATGCGCTGCAGGGTGCGAGGGTTGCCGTCGAACACGGGGCGGGGTCTCCAGAGGATCGAACCCGACTCTTACCCCAAGGAGGGTAAAAAACCGCTTGATGATCCGGAGGCGACCTGTGCGTCAGTTCGCCTTGCCTAGACCGCCAGCGAGGCCGACAGCCCGGAGTCGAAGTCCTGCAGGATGTCGACGGCTTCTTCCACGTCGACGATGGCCGGCTGGCCCTCCGGGAAGCGATAGCGCCAGAAGCTGGCGATGTGCGAGATCACCCCGACCTTCTCGCCCAGGGACAGGAACATGTCGGGCGCGCGCAGCAGGAACTCGCGGAAGGCCTGGGGCTTGCCGTTGTCGATCAGGTCCTCGAAGGCGTCGTCATAGACCTTGATGGTGCGCAGCACCGCGGCGCGTTCCAGCACCACGCCCTGCTGCAGGCGCTTGCGGGCGTCGTCGACATAGCGGGCCGTCTCGGCCTCGCGGGCGCCGGTGATGACCATCTGGCCGATTTCGCCGGCCGTGGCGGTCAGCTGCGGCCACAGGCGCGTGAGCATCCACTTGTAATAGAGGAAGCCCTTCCAGCTGAAGACGCCCTCCTTGAAGCTCTCGCCTTCCAGCACCAGGGTCTCGCGCAGCGGCTCCAGCCGCTCGTCGACGTCGGTGGACAGCAAGGCCTCGACCAGGCGGGCGGCGGCCGCGCCGTTGACCCGGCCGCTGTCGCGGTAGGCCAGGTCGATCAGCCGCGAAATCTCGACGGCCACGAAGCCCTGCATCTGCTCCAGGTCGCTCGGCGACAGGGCGAAGTAGCAGGGGGCCACGATCATGCCGTGGCGGCGCAGGTGCTCGCGCAGCAGGAACGGGTCCAGCGACGGCAGCATGTCGATCATGCGCAGCGTGGCCAGGTCCCGCGTCATGTCCGACGGGTCGTTGCAGGCCTCGCGCAGCAGGTCGATCCAGCCGCGCTGGCCCACGAAGAACGACTGGCCGCCCAGCGACAGGTCGCTGCGCTCGAACGGGATGATGATCTTGGTCGCCGTCGGGCGCGCCTCGTCGAACAGGAAGAGGTCGTCGCTGCGCAGGCGGTGCTTGACGATCAGCGCGTTGTTGAGGACCCGGTTGCGAAACAGCGGGTGCTGGGAATATTCGGGCCGCTGGCTGCTGTCGGCGGCGATGGCCAGCAGGTTCAGCACCCGACTGGTCGACGCGGTGCGCTCCAGGGCGCGCAGGCTGCGCGTCAGGCGGTCCGGCTTGCGGACGGGAGCGAGCTTTCGGCGCGCGGACAAGATCAGGAGCCCCCTTGGTTACGGGGGAAGTTGTAGCGTTGGCGGACTAAACAAACGCTAACCGTGACCGCAGGTAGTCCCCGGAATGGGGATTAGCGGATGGCGGGAGCGCCGGCTTTGTAAGGAACCCCCCTACGGGGGAGGCGATCGCGCAGCGATCGGTGGGGGAGTTTGCGAAATCGGCGAAGGTCGGTGGAGGCTGATAACGGCCCCCCACCGGCCTTCGGCCGCCTCCCCCACAGGGGGAGGTTTCTCGCTCAAGATCCTCCCCCTTCAGGGGGAGCGTCAGCAAATCACCCCTCGAACGGATCCCTCATCAGGATGGTGTCGTCGCGCTCGGGGCTGGTCGACAGCAGGGCCACCGGGGCGCCGATCAGTTCCTCGACGCGGCGCACATACTTGATGGCGTTGGCGTTGAGGTCCTTGAACGAGCGGGCGCCGGCGGTGCTTTCGCTCCAGCCTTCCATCTCCTCGTAGATCGGCTCGGCGGCGGCCTGGTCGCGCATGCCGGCCGGCAGGTAGTCGACGACCTTGTCGCCGATCTTGTAGCCGACGCAGATCTTCAGGGTCTCAAGGCCGTCCAGCACGTCCAGCTTGGTCAGGGCGATGCCGTCGATGCCGTTGATGGCCACCGACTGGCGCACCAGCACCGCGTCGAACCAGCCGCAGCGGCGCGGACGGCCGGTGTTGACGCCGACCTCGCGGCCGACCGTGGCCAGGTGCTTGCCGACCTCGTCGGAGAGTTCGCAGGCGAACGGGCCTTCGCCGACGCGGGTGGTGTAGGCCTTGACGATGCCCAGCACGTAGCCCGGGCCCTTGGGGCCCATGCCCGAACCGGCGGCGGCCTGGCCGGCGACGGTGTTGGACGAGGTGACGAACGGATAGGTGCCGTGGTCGACGTCTAGCAGGGCGCCTTGCGCGCCTTCGAACAGGATGCGCCGGCCGGCCTTCTTGGCCTGGTCCAGCACCCGCCAGGCCGGTTGGGCGTAGGCGAGGATCTGCGGGGCGATCTCCATCAGCTGGTCGAACAGCTGGCCGGCGTCGGCGTCCGGCAGGCCAAGGCCGCGACGCAGGGCGCCGTGGTGGCTGAGCAGGCGCTCGATCTTCGGCTTCAGGGCTTCGGGATCGGCCAGGTCGGCGACGCGGATGGCGCGGCGGCCGACCTTGTCTTCATAGGCCGGGCCGATGCCGCGGCCGGTGGTGCCGATCTTCTGGCTGGAGGCGGCTTCACGTGCCTGGTCCAGGTCGCGGTGCAGCGGCAGGATCAGGGTGGCGTTGTCGGCCAGCACCAGCAGGTCGGGGGTGATGTTGACGCCCTGGTCGGCGATCTTGCCGATCTCGGTCAGCAGGTGCCACGGGTCGACCACGACGCCATTGCCGATGACCGAGGTCTTGCCTTGCACGACCCCCGACGGCAGCAGGGCTAGCTTGTAGACCTTGCCGTCCACTACCAGCGTATGGCCGGCGTTGTGGCCGCCCTGGAAGCGCACGACGACGTCGGCCCGGTTGGAGAGCCAGTCGACGATCTTGCCCTTGCCCTCGTCGCCCCACTGGGCGCCCACGACGGTCACGTTGGCCATGATAGAGATATGCCTTGTCACCTGCCCGGTAGCGCCCGCGGCCCTTCGACAGGACTCGGCGGCGGACGTTCGTCAGATTGTGCGGCGACAAAGGGGGGGCCGTCAGGCGGCCCCCGCGAAGTCAGAAGGCGTAAAGCAGGCGCACGCCCAGATCGTCAAGCCCCTGGTTCTTGCCTTGGTGGAAGATCTGGCCGTTCGACAGGTGCACGTAGGACAGCTCGGTCGCCCAGCGGTCGTTGAAGCGGTAGCCGAGCGCCAGCTCCGGCTGGAACAGCACCTTCGAGCCGAAGTCGATGCGGGTGTTGTAGAGCTTCAGGCGGCGATCGATCTCGGCCTGGCTGATGCCCGGCTCGTTGACCGGCGGCAGGCCGGTCTCGCCGTCGGTGTAGGCCAGGCCCATGCCCGGACGGAAATAGAAGCCGCCCTTGTCGCCGAAATCGATCGGCCAGGAGAAGCCGGCGGCCACGAAGTTGGAGGTGTTCTCGCTGTTCAGCGACACGAAGGCGTGGACCTGCGGCTTGCCCAGCCAGGTCAGGTTCTCCAGGCGATCGGTGCGGTAGCCGAGGTGCAGGTCGACCCCGTCCTCGCGGCCGGCCGCGCCCAGGCCCACGGCCTCGCCGATGAAGGTGACGTCGTGCTTGTAGGCGCCGACGATCAGTTCGCCAGCCGAGGCGGCGGTGGCGCAGGCGAGCGCGGCGCCGGCCACGGCGGCCAACAGTGCGAATTTCATGGTCTCTGACCCCTCAGCAGTATCCGGCTCCCTTATGGCGCGAACCGCCGGTGCGAGCTAGAGCAGGGGCGATCAAATGCTGTGGTCGCGTGGCCACACAGCCACTGAGCCATTGAGGGCCTCATGACCGTCTCGCTCGCCGACATCCAGGCCGCCGCCGAACGCCTGAAGGGCCAGGCCGTGGTCACGCCGCTGCTGGAAAGCGCGGCCCTGTCGGACCGGCTGGGCGGCAGGATCTTCGTCAAGCCCGAGACCCTGCAGCTGGCCGGCGCCTTCAAGTTCCGCGGCGCCTACAACCGCCTGTCGCAGTTCACCGAGGAAGAGCGGGCGCGCGGCGTCGTGGCCTTCTCGTCGGGCAACCACGCCCAGGGCGTGGCCCTGGCGGCCGACAAGCTGGGCATGCCGGCCCTGATCGTCATGCCGGCCGACGCGCCGTCGGTGAAGGTCGAGGCCACGCGCGGCTTCGGGGCCGAGATCCGCTTCTTCGACCGCTTCAAGGAAGACCGCGAGGCGATCGCTGGCGAGATCGCCGCCGAGCGCGGCATGATCGTCGTGCCGTCCTACGACGATCCGCACATCATCGCCGGCCAGGGCACGGTGGGGCTGGAGATCATCGCCCAGGCTGAGGCGGCCGGCGCGACCCTCGACAAGGTGCTTTGCCCGATCGGCGGCGGCGGCTTGATCGCCGGAACCTCGACGGCGGTGAAGGCCCTGTCGCCCGCCACCCAGATCTGGGGCGCCGAGCCTGCCGGTTTCGACGACACCCGCCGCTCGCTGGGCAGCGGCCATCGCGAGGTCATCGACCCCGAAGCCCGCTCGTTCTGCGACGCCCTCTTGGCCCCGACGCCGGGCGCCCTGACCTGGCCGATCAACAGCCGAACCCTCACCGGAGTCGCCGCCGTCACCGACGAGGAGGTCGCCGCCGCCATGCGCTGGGCCTTCATGAACCTCAAGCTCGTCGTCGAGCCCGGCGGCTGCGTGGGCCTGGCGGCGGCGCTCTCGGGCAAGATCGAGGTCAAGGACCAGACAACGGTGATCGTGCTGTCGGGCGGGAATGTTGATCCGGCGGTGTTTGCGGGGGTCATCGCCTGATCCTTCTCCCCTTGCGGGAGAAGGTGGCGGCCGAAGGCCGTCGGATGAGGGGTCTCTCAGAACTCAACGCCGAGAACGGGAGCCGACAAGCAAGTGGCAACTTGAAGTTGTTCTTCATTTGTTCCAAGCTCCCGCCACGGCCGCCCTCGCTCAAGCTCGCCACCTGCGCCGCGCGCCCGTCGCTACCGAGCGCCTGCTATGGAGCCTCCTGCGCGACCGGAAGCTGGATGGTTTGAAGTTCCGACGACAGGTTCCGCTCGGCCGCTACATCGCCGACTGCGTCTGCTTCCGGCATCGGCTGATCATCGAAGCCGACGGTCCGCACCACGACGAGCGCGACCGGGATCTAGTCCGCGACGCCTGGCTGCGTGAGCAGGGGTTCCGCGTCCTGCGCTTCTCTAACAGGGCTGTGCAGGATGATCGCGAAGTCGTCCTCGCAGCCATACTGGCGGCCTGTGGTCGCTAGCTGTCGCCGTATGCAGCTGCGCCCGCCTTCGACCCCTCATCCGCCGGCCTTCGGCCGCCACCTTCTCCCGCAAGGGGAGAAGGAAGCTGAAGCAAGCCCACTTTCTCCGCACCCCCTAGTCGCGGTCAAAACCTCCCGCTAGGGTCCGCGACCTCGAAACGAACCGCTCGAAAAGAGTAGCGACGATGAAACGCCTTCTCCTCGCAACCGCGCTGATCGCCGCGCCGATGCTGGCTCACGCCGCCGACGCGCCCAAGATCGATCCCGCCCGGCTGTCGCAGCACATCAAGGTGCTGTCGTCCGACGAATTCGAGGGCCGCGGCCCCGCCACCGAGGGCGAGAAGAAGACCGTCGCCTACGTCGTCGAGCAGATGAAGGCGATCGGCCTGGAGCCGGCCGGCGACCTGCAGACCGACGGCAAGCGCGCCTGGACCCAGGACGTGCCGCTGGCCAAGTTCGAGATCGCCGGTCCCGTCAGCGCCCACATCATGGCCGGTCCCGACCACGTCATGCTGAGCCAGGGCGAGCAGATCGCCATCCGCGCGGCGATGACCAATGTCGACAAGGTGTCGATCAAGGACGCGCCTCTGGTCTTCGCCGGCTACGGCGTCACCGCGCCCGAGCGCAACTGGGACGATTTCAAGGGCCTGGACGTCAAGGGCAAGATCGTCGTCGTGCTGATCAACGACCCGGACTTCGAAACGGGTAAGGGCGACTTCGGCGGCAAGGCCATGACCTATTACGGCCGCTGGACCTACAAGTACGAGGAAGCCGCCCGTCGCGGCGCCGCCGGCCTCTTGATCGTGCACGAGACCGCGCCGGCCTCGTACGGCTGGGCGACGGTGAAGAACTCCAACACCAACACGATGTTCGACATCGTCCGCAAGGACCCGAGCAAGTCCCACCCGGCCCTGGAAGGCTGGATTCAGCGTGATGTGGCCGTCGACCTCTTTAAGAAGGCCGGCCTCGACTTCGAGACCCTGAAAAAGCAGGCCCAGACCCGCGACTTCAAGCCGGTGGACCTGAAGGCGACCTTCTCGGCCGACTACGCGGTCAAGCACGAGGTCATCGTTTCCAAGAACATCGCCGGCCGCGTGAAGGGCACGAAGTATCCTGACGAGACCATCATCTACAGCGGCCACTGGGACCACCTGGGCGTCGGCCTGCCGGACGCCAAGGGCGACAAGATCTACAACGGCGCCGTCGACAACGCCGACGGCATCGCCGCCCTTCTGGAACTGGGCCGCGCCTTCAAGGCCGCGCCGGCGCCGCAGCGCTCGGTGATGTTCCTGGCCGTGACCGCCGAGGAAAAGGGCCTCCTCGGCTCGGAATACTACGCCGCCAACCCGCTGTTCCCGCTGGCCAAGACGGTCGCCGACCTCAACATCGACGCCCTGTCGGCCGCAGGTCCCGCCAAGGACGTCACCACCTCGGGCGACGGCAAGGTCGACTTGCAGGACATGCTGGTGGCCAAGGCCAAGGAAGAGGGCCGCTACTTCACGCCCGATCCCGTGCCGCAGGCCGGCCACTTCTACCGCTCGGACCACTTCCCCTTCGCCAAGCGCGGCGTGCCGGCCATCTCGGTCGGGTCGGGCAGCGATCTGGTGAAGGGCGGCAAGGAAGCCGGCGAAAAGGCCGAGGCCGACTACAACGCCAACCGCTACCACCAGCCGGCCGACGAATGGTCGGCGGACTGGGACCTGTCGGGCCAGGCCATGGACATCGGCCTGTTCTACAAGGTCGGCGCGGATCTGGCGAACTCGCGCACCTGGCCCGAGTGGCAGGCGGGTTCGGAGTTCAAGGACCTGCGCGACAAGACCAAGGCCGAACGGAAGTAAGAGCAAATAACCCGATCACCCCCGCGAAGGCGGGGGCCCAAGCCGAGTCGACCGCGCACGCCGTGGCCAGCTCAGCTTGGGTCCCCGCCTTCGCGGGGAGAACGGTGAAGAATAAAAATGACCGCCTCCGTTTTCGACCTCTTCAAGCTGGGCGTCGGCCCTTCCAGCAGCCACACCATGGGGCCGATGACGGCGGGGGTGATGTTCGTCGAGCGGCTGCGCGCCGCCGGCAAGCTGGCCCTCACGGCCCGGGTCCAGACCCGGCTCTACGCCTCGCTGGCCCTGACCGGCAAAGGCCATGCCACCGACCGCGCCGTGATCCTGGGCCTGATGGGCCTTGCGCCCGCCACGCTCGATCCCGACGCCGGCGAGGCGGCCCTGGCGGAGACCAAGGCCACGCAGTGGATGATGCTGGGCGGCGAGGTCGGCATCGGCTTCGACGAAGCCCGCGACATCGTCTTCGCCGGCCACGAGCGCCTGCCCCAGCACCCCAACGCCCTGACCTTCAGCGCCTTCGACGCTGAAGGATCCTTGCTGATGGAGCGCACCTATTTCTCGATCGGCGGCGGCTTCGTGCGCGACGAGAGCGAGATGGGTCGCAATGCGCCGCCCGAGGAAGGACCGGCCATCCCGTTCCCGTTCGAGAGCGCGGCCGACCTGCTGGAGCGCGCCGAAAAGGCGGGGCTGACCATCGCCCAGGTGATGGCCGCCAACGAGCTGGCCCGGATGAGCGAGGGCGAGATGAACGCCGGCCTCGACCGCATCTTCGGGGCCATGGAGGCCTGTATCGACCGGGGCATGCGCGAGGACGGGATCCTGCCCGGCGGGTTGAGCGTCAAGCGCCGCGCCCGCCAGATCCACCAGACCATCCTTGGCCGGATGGAGCGCCAGATGAGCGACCCGCTGGCGGCCATGGACTTCGTCAACCTGTGGGCCATGGCGGTCAACGAGGAGAACGCCGCCGGCGGCCGCGTCGTCACCGCCCCGACCAACGGGGCGGCGGGCCTGGTGCCGGCGGTGCTGCGGTTCTTCGTCCGCTTCCACAAAGGGACGCCCGAGCAGATCCGCACCTTCCTGCTGACGGCGGCGGCGATCGGCGCGCTCTACAAGCGCAACGCCTCGATCTCGGGGGCCGAGGTCGGCTGCCAGGGCGAGGTGGGCGTGGCCTGCTCGATGGCGGCCGGCGGCCTGTGCGCGGCGCTGGGCGGCACCAACGCCCAGATCGAGAACGCCGCCGAGATCGGCATGGAGCACAATCTGGGCCTCACCTGTGATCCGATCGGCGGTCTGGTGCAGATCCCCTGCATCGAGCGCAACGCCATGGGCGCCATCAAGGCCATCGACGCCGCCCGCCTGGCCCTGCTGGGCGATGGCCAGCACTCGGTGTCGCTCGACAAGGTCATCGCCACGATGAAACGCACTGGCGAGGACATGAACGAGATCTACAAGGAGACCTCGCTCGGCGGGCTGGCGGTGGGGCTGTCTGTGAACCGGGTGGAGTGCTGAGGCGGGTCTAGGCCTGGAGGCGCTCCAGGCTCCGCGCCCAGACGTGCTGGATATCATGCAGCGTGTCCATGACGTCCTGCGCCGGGCGTTTCGACAGCGCGGACTGGCGCTGATAGATCGCGATGAAAGCGTTGAGCGGCGTCTTCTTGATGTCGACGAACGATCGGGCGGCGGAGACGACCAGCAGCCCGCGGATGTCGTTCGACAGCGGGTGCGCCGAATCCAGCGGCAAGACCCAGGTTCGGATGTCGATGCGAACCAGCGCGCGCTCATGGGTCGAGGCGGCCCTGTCCAGGCCCACCAGATACTTCCGGGACGGTTGCTCGGCCGTCGGGTGGTCGGCCGCCGCAGCGGCGAGCGCGATGATCAGTGGGGCTTCAAGTTCGGAGAGGACGGCGAAGTCCGCTTTCAGAGTCTTAGGGGCGTCGCCGGCTCTGTAGCCATAGCCGCGGTGTACGATCTCATCCAGCGCCACGACGGGCACGTTGGCGTTGTCGTGCGCCTCCGGCGGCGCGCGGAACGCGGCGTCGTCGAGCGCATGCCGTTCGGCGGCCAGTTGCTCCAGCGCCAGGACGGCCTCGCGGTTGGCCCCTCGGTCCAGCAGCGTCTTCAGCGGCAGCAGATCGGCCATGGCGGTTCCCTCACGTCGAATGGTGGGGCTCAACTTCCGCGAGGCGAATTAACAAACTCCACCGACGGCGCCTCTTCCCACGTGATCGCCGATAATTAGAATGAGCGTTTGAAAGAGCGCCGCCCCCGTCCCAGGTTAGAGCGGCCCGGCAGGAGGAACCCATGCGCGACTACCTGAAGTTCTACATCGACGGCCAGTGGGTCGAAGCGAAGTCCGACAAGACGGTGGACGTCATCAACCCCGCGACGGAAGCCGTCGCCGGCCGGGTGACCCTGGGTTCCGTGGAAGACGTGGACCTGGCCGTCCGCGCCGCCCGCAAGGCCTTCGCCAGCTACTCCCAGACCAGCCGCGAGGAGCGCATCGACCTGCTCGAGCGGATCATCGCCGAGTACCAGAAGCGCTTCGAGGACATGGCCAAGGCCATCACCGAGGAGATGGGCGCCCCGGCCTGGCTGGCCCAACGCGCCCAGGCCGCAATGGGCATCGCCCACGTCCAGACCTCGCTGCAGGTGCTGAAGGACTACAGGTTCGAGGAAGATCGCGGCACGACGCGTCTGGTGAAGGAGCCGATCGGCGTCTGCGCCTTCATCACGCCGTGGAACTGGCCGGTGAACCAGATCGCCTGCAAGGTCGCGCCGGCGCTCGCCGTCGGCTGCACCATGGTGCTGAAGCCCTCGGAAGTGGCCCCGTTCTCGGCCTGGGTGTGGACCGAGATCCTCGAGGCCGCCGGCGTGCCGGCCGGCGTCTTCAACCTGGTCAACGGCGACGGCCCCACGGTGGGCGCGGCCCTGTCCAGCCATCCTGAAGTCGACATGGTGTCGTTCACCGGCTCGACCCGGGCCGGCATCGAGGTGGCCAAGAACGCCGCCCCGACCGTCAAGCGCGTGCACCAGGAACTGGGCGGCAAGAGCCCCAACATCATCCTCGACGACGCCGACTTCCAGCGCGCTGTCGGCGGCGGCGTGGCCTCGGTGATGATGAATTCGGGCCAGTCGTGCAACGCCCCGACCCGGATGCTCGTCCCGGCCAAGCGCATGGACGAGGTGATCGCCATCGCCAGGGCCGCCGCCGAGGCCCACACCGTCGGCGACCCGAACGGCAATTCCAAGCTCGGCCCGGTGGTCTCCGAAGTGCAGTGGACCAAAATCCAGGGCCTGATCCAGAAGGGCGTCGACGAGGGCGCGACCCTGGTGTCCGGCGGCCCGGGCAAGCCCGATGGGCTGGAGACCGGCTACTACGTCAAGCCGACCGTCTTCGCCAATGTCACCCCCGACATGACCATCGCCAAGGAAGAGATCTTCGGCCCGGTGCTGTCGATCCTCGGCTACGACAGCGTCGACCAGGCCGTCGAGATCGGCAACGACACCGAGTACGGCCTGGCGGCTTATGTCTCCGGCGGCGACCCCGCCGGCGTCCGCGCGGTGGCCGCCAAGCTCCGGGCCGGTCAGGTCAACCTCAATGGCGCCAGCCCCGACTTGATGGCTCCGTTCGGCGGCTACAAGATGAGCGGCAACGGCCGCGAATGGGGCGACCACGCCTTCGGCGAGTTCCTCGAAACCAAGGCCATCCTCGGCTACGCGCCCAAGCAGGCGGCGGAGTAGGTCGACCTACCTTCTCCCCTTGCGGGAGAAGGTGTCGGCGTAGCCGACGGATGAGGGGTCTCTCAAAAATCAGACGCCGCGACAGCCGATCAGCCGTCGCGGCGTTCTGCGTTGGTGCGACCCCTCACCCGACCCCGCTCCGCGGGGCCACCCTCTCCCACAAGGCGAGAGGGATCACCAAGAGACCGCCGCCCGGGTCAGCACCAGGGTCTTGTCCGAGATCCCCCAGCCCATCAGGCCTTCCGGCTTGGCGCCCGGCGAGGGGGCGGCGCGGGGCCAGCCTTCGCGGGTTTCGAGGGCGGCGGCCTCGACGCGGCCGGCGCCGTTCAGGCGGCTGAAGCTGAGGGTCACGCCGTTGGGATCGGGGGCGTGGTAGGTCAGGCTGGTCCACTCGCCGCGCTTGGTGGTCAGGGGCACGGGGCGGCCGTTGAGGCGCGCGCCGGCCAGCATGCCGTCGGGCTTGATGCGCAGGGTGACGTATTCGGCGCCGGGGCCGGGGATCACCCGCACCAGCAGGCGCTCGCCGGCGTGTTCCATGATCAGCTGCGGCGGGTCCAGCGGCACGGGCCGGGCCTCGGCCATCCAGACCTTGGAGCGGAAGAACGGCGGCAGCTCTTTCTGGGCCGGGGTTCCGCCCTGGGCGACCAGGGCGCCGCGCGACCAGGCGTCCAGGCGCGGCAGGGTCGAGATCCGCCAGGCCTGACCGCTGGACAGGTCCGACAGGTGGGCGGCCTCGGTCAGCTCGGGCCGGGTCGGCGTCGCGCCGGCCAGCACGGCGTAGGCGACGAGGCCGCCGCCGACCGCCGCCACCAGGGTGGCGGGGATGGCCGCCAGCTTCAGGGCCGAGAAGTCGTGGGCCAGCGGGATCAGGGCGGGCAGGGCCAGCAGGCCGAACGCCGCCAGGATCGCCGGCAGGGTCACGCCCAGCCCGGCGAAGGTCCACGCGCCCCAGGCGCCGACCTGGACGACGACCACGATCGCCGCCACGGCCACGCAGGCGGTCAGGGCCCAGGCGACGCGGCGGTCGCGGGTGCCGCCCTTGGCCAGCACCAGCACGGCGGCCAGGGCCGCGACCAGCAGCGGCCAGACGGCCATCACCGAGCCGCCGGGCAGCAGGACCATGGCCGCCACGGCGATGGCCAGCAGGCCGACCAGCGCGCCGATCCAGGCGCCCAGAACGCCCACCGGCTTGCCCAGCGAGGCCCAGACCAGCACGGCGCTGGCGACGCCCAGGCCGGCCCCGATGGGGTCCAGCGCCGGCGGTCCGCCGATCAGGCAGGTCGCGCCGCCGGCGGCCAGGGCCAGCAGGCTCGGCCAGATCCGCGCCGCGCCCTTGGCCTGGCCGATGACCACCGCCAGGGCGACGCCGACCAGGATGGCGGTGCAGCCCAGCAGCAGCGGGTCGAACCGGCCCAGCAGGGCGTAGTGGGCCTGGAGGTCGGCGATGTGCAGCAGCTTGCCGGTCAGGTGCAGGACGAGCGCGCCCGACGTCCCGACCAGCAGGAAGCCGGCGAGGCCCTTGAGCAGCTCGACGACGCTGGTTCCCCGGATCATCAGGCCACGGACCAGGGCGTACAGCACCAGCACGCCGGCCAGGGCCAGCAGGCCCCAGGCGACCTCGACCGGATAGCTGACAAGGAACAGGCCGAAGACGTCGGAATAGACGGCGTTGGGCGCCTTGCCCGGCAGGGTCTGGGCCGTGGCCAGGGCGCGGGCGGTGGGCAGCACCTGGTCGCCGAAGTGCTGCAGGCTGCCCTGGTCGAGGTGGTCGGCCTTGGCCAGCGGCGTGTGATAGGCCAGCTGGTCGTCGATGAAGGCGAAGTTCAGCCCCGGCAGGCCGGCCTTCACCGCGTGGGTGAAGTCGGTGTCGTTGGGCATCTTTTCATAGACCGCAGCGGCCAGGGAGTTGGCGGCCGGCCGCTTGGCCTCGCGGGCGAATAGGGCCATCAGGGCGCCGTTCTGCGGACCGGTCTGGAACATGGCCGCCCGGCCGCTGTCGCCGCGCGCCTCCATGTTGATGACCACGCCGACCTTCTGGCGCAGCGGGTCGCGGGCGAAGAAGGCGTCGGCGCCCAAGAGGCCCTGCTCCTCGCCGTCGGTGAACAGGAATATGACGTCGCGGGCCGGCGTCGGGCCGGCCTTCAGGGCGCGGGCGACCTCGAGCGCGGCGGCCACGCCGGCGGCGTCGTCGGCCGCGCCGGGCGAATTGGCCACCGAGTCGTAGTGGCTCATAATCAGCACGGCGGGCTTTGAGCGGTCGGCGCCCGGCAGCACGCCGATGATGTTCTGCACCGAGCCGGCGACCAGCCAGCGGCCGTCGTTGCGGGGACCGGTGTAGCCCTCGTCGGCGCGGACCGACAGCTCCAGTCCCAGCGACGAAATCCTGGCCATCAGGTGGTCGCGCACCCGTACGATGTCGGTCGAGCCGGTGGGGTGGGGACGCAGGGCGATGGTCCGTACGTCGGCCATGGCGCGCTGCGCGGAGAAGGCGTCGGGCGGGGCGCTGGCGGGAACGACGGGCGGCGATCGCTGCGCCAGGGCGGCCAGCGCCAGGCCCAGCAGCAGGCAGATCCAGAATCCGAGCAGTCTGATCGCTTTCATGCGCGGCTCGCCCTCGCGTCCATCCCCGGCCCGCGTCGAGGGTGCGGGTGTTCGCGCGCGGGGGGAACGGGAAAGGCGGGCGTGCGGAGCGAAAATGGGCGTTTGGGCGCTAGGGTTTTCCCCCAGCATGGCGGCGCGCGACGGTCGCGCTATGCGTCGAGCCCTCCATCATTTTGTTCGAGGTCATCGATGAGCATCGTTCCCGCCTTCGCGATCCTGGCCATGCTGGCCGGCGCGCCGCCCCAGGCGACGGGGCCGACCGAGGCCGGCGGCAAGGCGATCGCCATCTCCGGGACCGACCATGTCGAGACCCTGGCCTGCGACGGCCGCGCCGTGGCGATCACCGGCGTCGACAACAGCGTCACCTTGACCGGTACGTGCAGGAGCCTCGAGATCTCAGGCAGCGGCAACACCGTCATGGCGACCATCGCGCCCGGCGGCGTGCTGTCGGTGACCGGCACGGACCAGAAGGTGCGCTGGCGCTCCACCGGCGAGGTTCGCCGCAGCGTGACCGGCGTCGACAACCAGGTCGTCCGGGAGAAGTAGCCCGTCGAGACTGAAAGCAATCCTTAGTAGGATTGGCGGTAGCGGATCAAGGTGAACAACTTTGAGGTGAACATGCCGTCCGTCTTGGTAAGCGCAGCCGACAAGCTGGATATCCTTCTGCGCATCCTCTCCGGAGATGACAGCGCAGTAGGCTTTCTTCATGCCGCCGATGGTCGCGCCTCCGTGAAGTGGGCGCGCGACGCACTGCTGCGGATGGCCGAGGGTGAGGAAGCGCCGCCGACGGCGGATCATCTCGCGCATATGCTGGTTCGTCCCTCGGTCGAGGGACGACAAGACGCGCTTTCGCATGTCCGTTCGTGGTTGAAGGGGGGCGAGCGCGTGCTGGTGTGCGATCCCTACCTCTTCAAGGAGCCGACCGCCGCGTACCCGAGCAACGAGGCCTATGTGGAGGCCCTGCTCAGGCTCCTCCCGTCCAGCGCCAGAGACGTCACGCTTTGCTTCGACGGCTATGCTGAGGCGATCCGGAAGCTGCTCTGGCCGCGATTGAAGGAGGGGCGCAACGTCACTCTGGTGAACACCAACCGGGTCCATGATCGCTTCGTGTCGCGTGACGGCGCAGTGAAGATCGTCGGAACCTCGTTCGGCGGACTGGGCAACAAGTTTTCGGTGGTCGCCGACCTGAACGCGGACGACGCCAGGGATGTGCTGGCGTCCCTCGAAGGGCTCAAGGCCGTCGCCCGCGAGAGAACGCGCGTCTCCCGAAGCGAAGAGGCGATCTGGATCCCCGTGGCGGAGAGCGACTGAGGTCGCTCGTTGCCTCCATCGCGCGCGGCTGGCACGGTCGCCGCCAAGCGGTCTTCAGCGCCGCGTGGAGGCGCGTCGTGACCCCGTTCCACCACCTGCTGGCCAACAACCTCGTGGCCAACATCACCAACTTCACGGTCTGGTTCGCCCTGACCTTCTACGTCTATCTGGAAACCCGCTCGGTGTTCGCCACCGGCATGATCGCCGGCGTCTATCTGGTGCTGACGGCGGCCTGCGGCTTCTGGTTCGGCAGCCTGGTGGACCATCACCGCAAGAAGACGGCGATGCTGGGCTCGAGCCTGGCTTCGCTGGGGCTCTACGTCCTGGCCCTGGCCGTGCACGAGGCGGCGCCGAAGGGGGCGATCGCCGATGTCGGCCGGCCCTGGTTGTGGGTGTTCATCGGCCTGTGCATGCTGGGAGTCATCGCCGGCAACATCCGGGGCGTGGCCCTGCCGACCCTGGTCACGATCCTCATTCCCGAGGACCGGCGCGACAAGGCCAACGGCCTGGTGGGCATGGTCAGCGGCATCGGCTTCCTGACCACCTCGGTGATCAGCGGCTTTCTGGTGGCCTGGGGCGGCATGCGGCTCGGCCTCGCCTTCGCCCTGGCCCTGACGTTGGCGGCCTTCGTCCACCTGCTGGCCGTGCGGGTGGACGAGCCCCGCGCCGTCGCCGAGGCGGGCGAGCACGCCGGCCCGCGTCGGGTGGACATCGCCGGCACCGTGCGGGTGATCGCCGGCGTGCCGGGCCTGTTCGCCCTGGTCCTGTTCGCCGCCTTCAACAACTTCCTGGGCGGGATCTTCATGGCCCTGCTCGACGCCTATGGCCTGTCGCTGGTGTCGGTGCAGGTCTGGGGCCTGCTGTTCGGCGTGCTGTCGACGGCCTTCATCCTCAGCGGCGTCGTCATCGCGCGGACGGGGCTGGGGCCAAGCCCCCTGCGCACCCTGCTGCTGGTCAACCTGATCAGCTGGGGCGTCAGCTGCGTCTTCACCCTGCAGTCGTCGATCTGGCTGCTGGCCGGCGGCTGCTTCGTCTGGATGCTGCTAGGGCCCTATGCCGAGGCCGCCGAGCAGACCACGCTGCAGAAGGTGGTGCCGCTGGAACGCCAGGGCCGGGTCTTCGGCTTCGCCCAGTCTGTGGAGCAGGCCGCCTCGCCGCTGACCGCCTTCCTGATCGGCCCGCTGACCCAGTTCGTCGTCATCCCGTTCATGACCGACGGCGCGGGCGCGGCGACCATCGGCGACTGGTTCGGCCGCGGGCCTGACCGGGGCATAGCGCTGGTGTTCACCCTGGCTGGCGCGGTGGGCGTGCTGGCCACCGTGGCGGCGTTCAACTCACGGCCCTACCGGCAGCTGAAGGCGGCGTACGCGGCGGGCGGCTAGATGCTCCCCCCTCTGGGGGAGCTGTCGCGGAGCGACTGAGGGGCTTTGCGGCATAGGTCGGCGCCGCCTCCTCCGGCCCTCTGGGCCACCTCCCCCAGAGGGGGAGGATCTATGCAAAGAAAAAGGGCGGCCCTTGCGGACCGCCCTTTCCCTGCCCCAGGCGCCCGTCGCCGGGCGCCTTAGCTGTACGTGATCAGAACTTCGCCCGCAGGGTCACGCCGTAGGTGCGCGGCGCGCCGAGGAAGGCGTCGTAGGTGAGGGTGTCGGCGGCGGGGTTGTAGACCTTGTTGGTCGCCGACAGGCCCGACGAGCCCTGCAGCGGGCCGTTGAACACCACCTGATAGTAGTCCTCGTCGAACAGGTTCTGGGCCCACAGCTCGACGGCCCACTTGTCGTCGGCGTCGCCCAGGCCGACGCGGGCGTTCACCAGGGTGAAGGCGTCCTGCATCTTGAAGGGGAACAGGTCCGAGCCGGTGTTGTATTCCGACACGTACTTGGCGCCGATGTTGTACTTGGCCTTCAGCGTGCCGCCGACGGCGTGCTCGTAGGTCACCGAGGCCGAGCCCGACCATTCCGGCGCGAACGACATCTGCGAGCCCGGCAGCAGGGCCAGGGCGTTGGTCGGGTCGTTGGCCACCGGCTGGTCGCCGTATTCGGTCTTGGCGTAGGTCAGGCCGCTCTGGACGGTCAGGCCGCGCACCGGGGTGAACCACAGGAAGTCGACGTCGACGCCCTTGGAGGTCACTTCCTCGACCGAGCGCACCGCGAACGAGGTGCCCAGGAAGGTGTTCAGCTGGAAGTCCGAGAACTTCTGGTAGAAGCCCGTGACGTTGAACAGCACCGTGCGGTTGAACAGGGTGTTCTTCAGGCCCAGCTCGTAGCTGTCGACGAATTCGGCCGGGAACGAGGTGTCGGTGATCGGCACGACGCCGACGCCGCCCGAGGGCGTGCCGTTCGACGACTGGGTGCGGTCCAGGTTGAAGCCGCTGCCCTTGTAGCCGCGGGCGTACGAACCATAGGCGAACACCGACGGGTTCAGGCGGTAGCTGGCCTTGACCGTGCCGGTCCACTCACGCTCGCTCAGGCTCTGCTGGGTGCCGCGGCCGTTGAACAGCGGATTGGCCCAGGGCAGGCACATGTTGCCGACGACGGTCGAGACGATGCTGGTGCCGGTGGCGGTGCCGAACAGGGCGGCCGGCACGCCGCGGCCGACCAGGGTCGAGGCCACGCGGGCCTGGCCCGCCGGGGTCAGCAGCACGCCGCAGGCGTTGGAGGCGCCGGTCTGGTAGGTCGACAGGTCCTTCTCTTCGGCCGTGTAGCGCAGGCCCACGGTGATGTCGAAAGCGTCGGTGACCTTCAGCGTGTTGTTGGTGAACAGCGCGATGGTCTTGGAGCGCTGGTTGTAGGTGTCGTGCAGGCCGGTGCCGGCCGTGAACGAGCTGCCGTAGGGCAGGGCGGTGATCTGCGAGGCGAACAGCGCGCTGTTGGCCTGGCTGACCGTGATGCCGGCCGGGGCCAGGGCGCCGGCGACGCCCGACAGGACGATCGTCGACATGTAGGCTTCGTAGTCGCTGCCGAAGCGGAAGTTGGCCTCGTTGTCCAGGCGCTCATCGGCCAGGAAGGCGCCGACCAGCCAGTTCAGGCGCTCGGTGCTGCCGGCCAGGCGCAGTTCCTGGCTGAAGGTGGTGAACTCGGCGTAGTTGGTGCCGTCCTTGGCGCGATAGGTGATGTCGGCCGTGGTGAAGTCGGCGTCCTGGCCGCTGTCGATGCGCCAGTTGCGGATGGCGCTGATCGAGGTCAGCGTGCCGATCGGCAGGTCGATGTCGGCCTGCAGCGAGACGCCCTTGTCCTCGATCTCCTGCGGCGCGCCGCGGTTGGAGTAGGCGACGCGGTCGAACGGCTTGGCCGGGTTGGCGATGCCGGTTCCGCCGGCCAGGGCGTTGATGATCGCCGCCGTCGGGCCGGTGCGGATCTGCACGGCGCCGCAGCAGTTTTCGTCGCGCTTGGAGTAGTCGGCGATGATCTTGAAGGTCGAGTTGTCGTCCGGCACGAACAGCAGCTGGCCGCGCACGGTGTAGAAGTTCTGGTCGGCGTCTTCCTTCTCGGTGCTCGGGCCCTTGCCGGTCACCACGTCGTTGAAGCCGTCGCGCTGGCGGGCGGCGGCGTAGAGGCGGCCCGCCCACTTGTCGCTGCCGAACAGCGGACCGGTGACCGAGGCCGAGGCGCCCTTGGCGCCGTAGTTGCCGGCGGTGACCTCGGCGTTGGCGCCGAAGCCGAACTCCGGCTCCTTGGTCATGATGTTGATGACGCCGGCCGAGGTGTTCTTGCCGAACAGGGTGCCTTGCGGACCTTTAAGCACCTCGATGCGGTCCATTTCGCCCAGGTCGCCGAACGACACGCCGTTGCGGGGGCGGTAGACGCCGTCGATCACCACGCCGACCGAGCTTTCCAGGCCGGGGTTGTCGCCGACGGTGCCGACGCCGCGGATGCGGGCGGTGGTCGAGGCTTCCGACGTGGTCGAGGTCACGGTCAGGCCCGGCGTCAGGATCGTCAGGTCCTTGATGTCGCGCACGCCGGTGTCCTGCAGCAGCTTGGCGCCGACCGCGGTGACCACCACCGGGGTGTCCTGCAGGTTCTGCTCGCGCTTCTGGGCGGTGACGATGATGCTGTCGACGGTAAGGGTTTCGGGCTCTTGGGCGGCCGCCGCGGCCGAGTCCTGAGCATGGGCGACGCCGACGGCGGCGACGCCCGCGAGCACGACGGCGGAGGCCGTGCCGCGAAGCACCTGGGTAAAGCGCATTTCCTACCTCGGTTCGTTATGACGAGAGCGCTTGCACCGCCCCCGCCGGTTTTTTGATTGGCCTTCACCCGAACGATCGTTCGAATGGACAGCCAATGGTTATGGGCGGTCCGTATGCTCGGCAAGCGAAAACCTTGCTGTGAAACGGTTCCAAGGTTCCTGTTGCGAAACTGCGACAGCGTTATGCGAACATGCCGAGCTTCTTAAAACCGCCCTCTGGGCTTCCTCGCCTTGCGCCGGGCGAGGGGCGGGCGCATCTGGCGTCCATGCCGGTCAACGCACGCTACCGCCCCGATTCCCGCTTCGCCTCGCTGGGCGGAGAGTTCGCCGACCCGGTGGCGGCCGCCGATTTTCCTGAAACGATCCTGCGGTTCCGCAATGATCGGGCCGCCGCGAGCGTGGGCCTGGAGACCCTGACCGACGCCGAGTGGATCGCGCATTTCGGAAGGTTCCAGCCCCTGCCGGGCGCCCAGGCCCAGCCGCTGGCCATGCGCTATCACGGCCACCAGTTCCGATCCTACAACCCCGAACTCGGCGACGGCCGGGGTTTCCTGTTCGCGCAGGTGCGGGAAGAGGGAGCCGATCGCCTGCTGGATCTCGCCACCAAGGGCTCGGGCCAGACCCCGTGGTCGCGGCATGGCGACGGCCGGCTGACCCTGAAGGGCGGCATGCGCGAGATCCTGGCCGCGGGCCTGCTGGAGGCCCTGGGCGTTCCCACCTCGCGGGCCTTTTCCCTGATCGAGACCGGCGAGGCCCTGACCCGCGGCGACGAGCCCAGCCCGACCCGCTCGGCCGTGCTGACCAGGCTTTCGCACAGCCACATCCGTTTCGGGACCTTCCAGCGCCTGGCCTATTTCGAGCGCGCCGACCTGATCTCGACGATGGTCGACCACGTGGTCGAGACCTACTTCCCGCATCTGGCCGACGCCCCTGACCGGCCCACGGCGATGTTCGAGGAGGTGGTGACCCGCACCGCCCGCCTCGTCGCCCGCTGGATGACCGCCGGCTTCGTCCACGGCGTGCTCAACACCGACAACATGGTCGTCACCGGCGAGAGCTTCGACTACGGCCCCTGGCGGTTCCTGCCGCGCAACGACCCCAACTTCACCGCCGCCTATTTCGACCACTCTGGCCTCTACAGCTTCGGCCGCCAGCCGGAGGCGGGGTTCTGGAACCTGCAGCAGCTGGCCGCCTGCCTGGTGCTGGTCAGCCCGGATCAGACGGGCCTGATCGGGGCGCTGAACCGCTTCTCCGACGCCTACAAGGACGGCCTGCGCGAGGCGATGATCGGGCGGCTGGCGGTCAGGAGCCGGGGCGCGGAGGCCGACGTCGAGCTGGTCAACGCCGCCTTCAAGGCCTTGGCCGAGGGAAGCAAGCTGTCCGGCGGCGAGGCTCTGCGCTGGGAGCCGTTCTTCTTCGACTGGTTCGGCGGCGAGGCCTCGGAAGGCCGGGCGCTGGAGGGGCCGCGCGGCGCGCTGTACCAGGATCCGGCCTTCGCCGACTTCCGCACGCGGTTGTCGGGCTTCGAGCCGGATCGCCCCGAACGCCTGGAAAATCCCGTGTTCGGACGAACCGAGCCGGAGGAGCTGCTGATCGAGGAGGTCGAGGCCCTGTGGGCGCCGATCGACCAGTCCGACGAATGGGCGCCGCTCGAGGCCAAGCTGGCGCGGATCGAAAACGCACGCGCGGCCTACGACCTTCATGTGTGAACTGGACGACTGACATAAGTTTGAGGCATTTATGCCGCATGCTGAGTTTTCCGGAGTCGCACCCGGAACCAACGTCAAGCTTGCGATTTAAGCGTGCTGGACGGCGGTCTATCAACCCCGCGGCCGACCCCTTCCCCCAAGGGCGGCGGGACAAGGTGGAGAATAACGCATGCGCATCTTCCAACCGATCATGCTGGTCTGCGCCGTGGCCCTGTCGTTCATCGGCGCCCTTGGTCTGCCGGGCTGCGCCCGCGCTATCGGCGAAGCGCTCTCGGACGGACCCGAGCTGGCTTAAGCCAAGAGATCCTCCCCCTCTGGGGGAGGTGGCCCGGAGGGCCGGAGGGGAGACGTTTTCAGCTTCCGCTGACGTCACTCAGCCCTTGCTCCTCCTCTCCGTCGGCTTCGCCGACACCTCTCCCAGGGGGGAGAGGATCTATTGCGCCAAATCCGCCACACCGCTCGCAACTTCCGCGCGCGCCGCTCGCCTGCCCCCTGGCGCGGGCCGGCATAACCCTGTAATCGCCCGCCTCCCGATAAGGACCTCGAAGACCATGGCGCGCAAAGCCCCAACCTTCATGACCGTCAGCTACCAACTCGACCTGCAGGTCGAGCGTAATGACGCGTGCATGCTGGAGGGGAAGACGGCCTAGGTCCAAGCGGACTTCGGGAAGTACGAGGAAAACCCCTCCTGGCCTTGGCCGGAGGGGTTTTTCGTTCTTGCGCGGAAATTCCACCGACCATGACGCCGGGAGGGGCGGATTGGAAAGGAGAAGCCGATGAGCGGCTTCATGGACATCGAAAGCGGGGGCGCGCCGATCAAGGCGTGGACCCAAGGGGTGCCGATCGAGGATTCGGCGCTCAAGCAGTTGCGCAACGTCGCCAGCCTGCCGTTCATCCACAAGCACGTGGCGGTGATGCCCGACGTGCACTGGGGCATGGGCGCGACCGTGGGCTCGGTGATCCCGACCTGGAAGGCGATCATCCCGGCCGCCGTGGGCGTCGACATCGGCTGCGGCATGATGGCGGTGCGCACCTCGATCCGCGCCGAGCACCTGCCCGACAACCTGTTTGCGATCCGCTCGTCGATCGAGGCGGCCGTACCGCACGGCCGCACCGACAACGGCGGCCGCAACGACAAGGGCGCCTGGCAGACCGAGCCTCCGGCGATCGCCGCGGCGAAGTGGACCGACCTGAAGGCCGGCTACGACGACATCGTCGACCGCAATCCCAAGGCCGCCCACCCTCGCGGGTTCGGGCACCTGGGGACGCTGGGCACGGGCAACCACTTCGTCGAGCTGTGCCTCGACGAGGCCGGCGACGTGTGGGTGATGCTGCACTCGGGCTCGCGCGGGGTCGGCAACAGGTTCGGGACCTACTTCATCGAGCGGGCCAAGCACGAGATGCGCCGTTGGTTCATCAACCTGCCCGACGAGGACCTGGCCTACTTCGCCGAAGGCAGCGACGGCTTCGTCGACTACGTGCGGGCGGTGGCCTGGGCCCAGAAGTACGCCCGGGCCAATCGCGAGGTGATGATGGATCAGGTTCTGGGCGTGCTCCGTGAGCACTTCCCGGATCTGGTGGTGACGCAGGAGGCGGTGAACTGCCACCACAACTACGTCTCCAAGGAAAAGCACTTCGGCAAGGACGTCTACCTGACCCGCAAGGGCGCGGTGTCGGCCAAGGCCGGAGAGCTGGGCATCATCCCCGGCTCGATGGGCGCCAAGTCGTTCATCGTGCGCGGCAAGGGCAACCCGGACTCGTTCTGCACCTGCTCCCATGGGGCGGGCCGCGCGATGAGCCGCAACGAAGCCAAGCGCCGGTTCACGGTGGAGGACCACGTCGCGGCCACGGCCGGCGTGGAATGCCGCAAGGACGAAGGCGTGATCGACGAAACCCCGATGGCCTACAAGGACATCGACGCGGTCATGGCCGCCCAGAGCGATCTGGTGGAGATCGTCCACACGCTGCGCCAGGTCATCTGTGTGAAGGGCTAGCAGGACGCCGTCCGGTCGTAAGACTGGGCGGCGTTTTGCGTGTGCAGGGCGTGTCGCCTACCCATTGTGGGCGGGTGCTGCGTACAGCGCGTGCGCCTGTTGCTAAGCCTCCGCTCTAGGTTGACCTGAGGCGCGCGCCATGGCCACGGAAGTCCCGTTCCCGAACCGGCCCTTCTACATCGTCTCCAAGCTGCCCGGCGACGAGCGCATGGCGCTGACGAAAGGCGAAGGGGGCAAGGTGGCGCTGCAGCCGTTGGTCGGCGACTTCGAGCAGCTGTGGACGGCCGAGGACAACGCGCAGGACGGGTCGGTGCTGCGGCACCTGGCCAGCGGTCTGGCCCTGACCTATCGAACCCGGCGCTACTCGACGCCCAGGGCCGGCGGCTACGAGACGCCCGAGGGGCTCGTGCACCTGACGCCGTTCGTTCCGGGCGAGGTGCGGCAGGTCTGGCGCGCCGAAGCGGTGAACGGCTGGGTCGCGCTGAACACCCGCCTCGACTGGGAACGCAAGCTGAACGTCTATCGCTCCGACCCGCATGGCGACATCGGCGTCTACCCCTGGGATCGCGGCGCCAACAACGAGTGCTGGGACCTGCTGGTCGAGAACGGCCACGTGATCGTCGCCGACATGCGGTACGCCGGGACGGGGTCGGTCGAGCTCGAGTATCTGGCCGGGCGTCCGGGACCGGTCATGACGGTCGACAACCGCGCGGGAGACGCGCTGCTGACCGACGTGCGTTGGGCGCCGCGTAGCTACAAGATCGAGCGGGCGTTCGTCATCGACGAGGCCAGCAAGCGCGGTGGACTGCCGGCCATGGGCGAGGCCTTCGGTTTCCACCTCGCTGCGGAGGGGGCCCCCGACCGCGAAGTCCTGGAGCGGCCGATCCATCCCATGGCGGAGGGGCGTTCCGAGGACCTGGAACAGGAGATGGTGGACGACCCGGCGCAGGTGCTGATCGAGGTTCCGCCGGGACGGATCTATGGCTACCAGGTGGTGGTCCAGTATGCCCGGGTCATCGCGCCGTTCATCGCGACCCTGCGCCTGGGATCGTCGGTCTCGGGCCGCCTCTCCGGCGAGGCGGTGGTCAAGGGACGGTTCTTCGGCGTCAATCCGGTGAGCAGCGAGGTCGAGGTGCAGGACCTCACCGCTGTCGGCGTTGACGGCGGTGAGGGCGAGCTCGTCGGCTCGCTGGCGCCGGCCTAGGCGGGCCGGCCCGCGCGCCGCAGCCACAGCTCGGCGGCGATCAGGTTGGGAACCCAGGCCAGGAACGAGATGGCGCGGTACCAGGGCAGGAACGGCAGGTCGAGGACCATGACCAGCGGCAGGTAGAGCCGCAGGGTGACGGCCGCCAGGGTCAGGGCCCAGGAGCGGATCATCCACCGGCGGTGCGCGACGAAGCGGCCCTGCACGGCGGCGCGCCAGCCCAGGATGTTGACGGCGATCCAGATGACCGCGAGCAGGCCGAAACCCGTCGTGGCGATCGGTCCCGCGTAGGAGCCGGGCGCCAGGACCAGGCCCGCGACGCCGCCGACCAGGCATCCCAGCACATAGACCCGTCCGGTCCAGCGATGCGGCGGGGCAGCGCCCCGGCGCAGCGCGGGAATGAACTGCAACGACCCCAGAACCAGGGCGGTGACCGAACCGGCGATGTGGATGACCAGCCACGGAACCCCGCGCGGATTGCCCAGGGCCTGGGCCGGGGCCTGAGGCGGGCTTAGCAGGTAGCGCGCCGAGTAGGCGGCGATCCCCAGGCACAGGAGCCCCACGACGATCCAGGCAAGGCGGGCGCGCCAGGACATGGGCGGCAGGCGAATGGCGGCGGTCGTGGCGGTCAAGGCGAAGGTCCCCGTTGCGAATTGGCGCAACCTCGTTGCCGGACGGCCGGCGGCTCGCTAGGCCTTGCTTCGCGAACGGCGCCGGGGCTGCGCGAACGGGACGGCATGGACAGCGGCATGGACAGCGGGATGGACAGCTGGACGGACAGGGCGGGCGGAAACCTCGCCGCGCGGCGGTGGGCGATAGACCTCGCCATGCTGGTGGCGATCGGCTTGGTGATGGGGTTCCTCGGGCCCTTCGCCTCGGAGCGCGCGCCCGTGGTGCAGCGCTATGTCTACTGGATGATCTGCATGGTCGGCGGCGGGCTGATCGGCATCGGCGTGGACGCCGGGCTCCGCCGGCTCGTGCCCGCGACCTGGCCGCGGGTGATCGTGGTCTCGGTGCTGATGACGCCGCTGGTGTCGCTGTTCGTGCTGACGACCGAGCACCTGGTCATGGGCGGCGCGGTCAAGCCGCACGGCTATGTGCGCCTGCTGTGGCAGGTGTGGCCGATCTCGCTGGCGGTGATGGTGGTGCGGGCCCTGGCCTGGCGGCGGGCGGCGCCGAGGATCGAGACGCGGACGGTCATCGCCGCGCCCCTGCCCGAGGCCGAGGCGGTCTTCCGCCGGCGTCTGTCGGCCAAGCGCCGGACGGCGCGGCTGATCGCGGTCGAGGCGCACGACCACTACCTGAAGGTGCACACCGACGCCGGCGTCGAGATGATCACCCTGCGCTTCAGCGAGGCCCTGGAAGAGCTGGCGCAGGCGCACGGCTGGCGCGTCCACCGCTCGTGGTGGATTGCGGCCGAGGCGGTCGAGGCGGTGCGCTGGCGGCGCGGGGCGGGCGAGGCCAGCCTCGCCGGCGGCCTCGTCGCACCTGTCAGCCGCACCCACGCGCCGGTGCTGAAGGAAGCAGGCTGGTTTTAGGCCCGCCTCACGCCAGGACGGGCATCTTCTCCAGCAGCTTGTCCAGGGTCACCGGGTACTCGCGCACCCGCACGCCGGTGGCGTTGTAGATGGCGTTGGCCACCGCCGCGCCGACGCCGCAGATGCCCAGTTCGCCCACGCCCTTGGCCTTCATCGGCGACGACATCGGGTCGGTCTCGTCCAGGAAGATCACCTCCTGGTGCGGGATATCGGCATGCACCGGCACCTCGTAGCCCGCCAGGTCGTGGTTGACGAAGAAGCCGATACGCTTGTCGACGACCAACTCCTCCATCAGGGCCGCGCCGGCGCCCATGACCATCGCGCCGATCACCTGGCTGCGGGCCGATTTCGGATTGAGGATCCGGCCCGCCGCGCAGACGGCCAGCATCCGGCGGATGCGGATCTCGGCGGTGTCGGCGTCGACGCCGACCTCGACGAAGTGGGCGCCGAAGGTCGACTGCTGGTGGGTCTTGGTGAGGTCGCCGTACTCCATGAAGTCCTCGGCGGTGACCGGGCCCGAGGCGGCGGCCTGTTCCAGCGGCAGGCTCTGATTGCCTACCTTCACCCGGCCGTCGGCGAACTGCGCCTGGGCGGCATCCAGGCCCAGCTTGCCGGCCACGGCCTCGCGCAGCTTCACGCAGGCCGCGTAGACCCCGGCGGTGGAGCTGTTGGCGCCCCACTGGCCGCCGGAACCGGCCGAGACCGGGAACGACGAGTCGCCCAGACGGACGTTCACGCGGGTCAGCGGCACGCCCATCATCTCGGCCGCGGTCTGGGCGATGATGGTGTAGCTCCCGGTGCCGATGTCGGTCATGTCGGTCTCGACGGTGACGACGCCGCTGGTCTCCAGCCGCACGCGGGCGGCCGACTTCATGACGAGGTTGTTGCGGAAGGCCGCCGCAACGCCCATGCCGACCAGCCAGCGGCCGTCGCGCACCTGGCCGGGCTTGGCCCGGCGGCTCCAGCCGAACTTGTCGGCGCCGGTGCGCAGGCACTCGTTCAGCCGCCGCTGCGAGAACGGCCGGCTGGGCTTTTCCGGATCGACCTGGGTGTCGTTGAGCACCCGGAACTCGACGGGGTCGATCCCCAGCTTCTCGGCCAGCTCGTCGACCGCCACCTCCAGCGCCATCAGTCCGGGCGCCTCGCCGGGCGCGCGCATGGCGTTGCCCTCCGGCAGGTCCAGCACCGCCAGCCGGGTTTTGGTCATGCGGTTCTCGCCCGCATAGAGCAGGCGGGTCTGCTGCACGGCCGTCTCCGGCCCGCCGCCGGGCAGGTCGCCCGACCAGCTCTCGTGGCCGATGGCGGTGATCTTGCCGGCGCGGTCGGTCCCGATGCGGATGCGCTGGATGGTCGCCGGCCGGTGGGTGGTGTTGTTGAACATGAAGGGCCGGGTCAGGGCCACCTTCACCGGCCGTCCCGCCGCCTTGGCGCCGAGGGCCGCCAGGATCGCGTCGGCCCGCACGAACAGCTTGCCGCCGAAGCCGCCGCCGATGAACGGCGACATCAGCCGCACGTTCTCGCGCGGGACGCCCAGGGTCTTGGCGACGTCGCCGGCGCCCCAGGCGATCATCTGGTTCGAGGTCCACAGGCTCAGCTTGTCGCCCTTCCAGGCGGCGATGCTGGCGTGTGGCTCCATCATCGCATGGCCTTGGTCGGGGGTGGTGTAGGTCTCGTCCAGCTTCACCGGCGCGGCGGCGAAGGCGGCCTCGAAGTCGCCGACCGCGCTGTCGGGGCCGCCGTCCTTGGGCTTGGTCGCCCCGTCCTTGGCCGAGGCCAGGTCGAAGGTCCCCTTGGCGCGCTCGTAGTCCACCTTCACCAGGCCGGCGGCGGCGCGGGCCTGTTCGAAGGTCTCGGCCACGACGATGGCGACGGCCTGGTGGTAGTGCTGGATCTCGGGTCCGCCCAGCAGCATGGCGGTGTTGAAGTCGCCCTTGGCCAGCTTGCCGGCCTCGGCGGCGGTGACGATCGCCAGCACCCCCGGCGCGGCCTTGGCGCGCGAGAGGTCCATCGACGTGATGCGGCCCTTGGCGATCGCCGCCCCGACCACGTAGCCGTAGGCGATGTCGGGGATCGCGTCGTGGCGCTCATAGGCGTAGGGCGCGCGGCCGGTGGTCTTCAGCGGCCCGTCGATGCGGTCGAGCGGCTTGCCGATCACCTTCAGCTGGTCGATCGGATTGGTGGTGGCTGGGGTGTCGAACTTCATGGCCTCAACCCCTCGCTTCGGTGACGGCCGCGCCGATGGCGCGCTCGGCCAGGGTCAGCTTGAACGCGTTCTGGGTGGTGGTGCGGGCGCCGGCTAGCAGGCCCTCGGAGACGGCTTTCGCGCCGCGCGGCAATGAGCTTTCCGCCGCCTCCACCCGCCAGGGCTTGTGGGCGACGCCGCCCAGGGCGATGCGGCCGCCGCCGTCCTTGTGGATCACGCTGGCCACCGAGACGAGCGCGAAGGCGTAGGAGGCCCGGTCGCGCACCTTGCGATAGGCGTGAACCCCGCCGATGGGCTTGGGCAGGGTGACCGCAGTGATCAGTTCGCCGCGCGCCAGGGCCGTCTCGACATGGGGCGTCTGCCCCGGCAGGCGGTGGAACTCGGCGATCGGGATGGAGCGCTCGGTCCCGTCCGGGGTCACGGTCTCGACGGCGGCGTCCAGCACCCGCAGGGCCACGGCCATGTCGCTGGGGTGGGTGGCGATGCAGGCCTCGCTGGCGCCCAGCACCGCGAGACTGCGGGTGAAGCCGCCGATCGCCGCGCAACCCGCGCCGGGGGTGCGCTTATTGCAGGGCATGTTGGTGTCGTAGAAATACGGGCACCGGGTGCGCTGCAGCAGGTTGCCGGCGGTGGTGGCCTTGTTGCGCAACTGGCCCGAAGCGCCGGCCAGCAGGGCCCGCGACAGCACGCCATAGTCCTTGCGCACCCGCTTGTCGGCGGCCAGGTCGGTGTTGCGCACCAGGGCCCCGATGCGCAGGCCGCCGTCCTTGGTGGGCGTGATCTCGTCCAGCTTCAGGTCATTGACGTCCACCAGGCGCGCGGGCGTCTCGATCTCCAGCTTCATCAGGTCGAGCAGGTTGGTGCCGCCGGCGATGAAGCGGGCGGTCGGGTCGGCGGCGACGGCCGCGGCTGCTTCGCGCGGGCTTTTGGCGCGCTCGTAGGTGAAGGCCCTCATGCCCCTTTACCCAGGATAGGGCCTCCGGCGACTTCGGCCACGGCCGCGACGATGTTGGAATAGGCCCCGCAGCGGCAGATGTTGCCGCTCATGCGCTCGCGCAGCTCGTCTTCGCTGAACTGGACCTTGGCGTTGAGGTCGGCGGTGACGTGGCTGGGCACGCCGGCCTTGATCTCGTCGAGCACCGCCTTTGCCGAGCAGATCTGGCCCGGCGTGCAGTAGCCGCACTGGTAGCCGTCATGCCTGACGAAGGCCGCCTGCAGCGGGTGCAGCTTTTCAGGGCTGCCCAGGCCCTCGATGGTGGTGACTTCGTCGCCCTCGTGCATCACCGCCAGCGACAGGCAGGAATTGATCCGCCGGCCGTCGACGATGACCGTGCAGGCGCCGCACTGGCCGTGGTCGCAACCCTTCTTGCTGCCGGTCAGCTTCAGGTGCTCGCGCAGGGCGTCCAGCAGGGTGGTGCGGGTGTCCAGCTCCAGGGTCTGGCGCTGGCCGTTGACCGTGAAGGACACCTTCATCAGCGAAGGCCCTGGTTCGACGGGCGCGGCGCCGGCCGCGCCCGGGGCGGCCGCAACGCCCACCGCGGCGCCGGTCGCCATCACTTCGCGCCTGGAAAGCTGAAGGTCTTCGAGTATCGCCATCCCATCCTCCGGTCCTCCACGCGCCAAGGGGCCGCGATCTAAGCGGCTGGGCGCGCGGGCGGTTTCGTCGCGGGTGTCGGCCCAGCGAAAGAGGCGAAGCGTAACAGCGGCGGGGACGGCGCATTAGCCGCCTGGCGGTGCATGGGGTGTTGAGCCCTGCTCAACAATCCAGATCGGGTTTCGCGCGTTGCGGCGGACGCCTCGGAGCGATCGGAGCGATCGGAGCGATCGCGGCGTTGTCCTGGCGAACCAGATGGAGATCGCATGGACCTCGACACCAAGCCCGACATTCACCCAGACCAGCAGCCCAAGCCGGTCAGGCGCAAGCACGTCAAGGCGCTGGCCGTGATCGCCATCATCATCGCCGTGCTGGCCGTGGCGATGTTCGTCGGCTTCAACACGTTCTATGCGGTGGAGGCGACCTAGGGCCCTTACGCCTCGCCCTTGCTCCCGCCTGAGCGCTGGAAGAGCTGCAACGTGCGCAGCATCGACAGGCGGGCGCTGTCGGCGTGATGGCCGCTGGGGGCGACGAAGGCGTGGCCGGCGTCGTACTGGAAGATCGGCAGGTCGGGATGGGCCGCCACGATGGCCGCCACGTCGGCCGGGGGGATCATCTCGTCGGTCTTGCCGAAGTGCAGGATGGTCGGGACCTTCGGCGTCTCGTCGCGATAGCGCACGATGTCACCGCCATAGAAGCACGAGACCGCCGTAAGGCCGTGGGCGCGAGTGGCGGAGAGCCAGGCGGTGGTGCCGCCGAAGCAGAAGCCCAGGACGAACACCGGCCCCTCCAGCGCGTCGATGGCGGCCTGGACGCGCGGAACGCTGGCCGCGCCCCAGCCGGCCTGCTCGCCCAGCGCCATGCGCTGGTCGAGGGTCGCAGGATCGGTGTTGTGCTCGGGCCAGGGCGCGTCGGCGCTGTCCAGCAGGTCGGGGGCGATCACCTCGTAGCCGTGCTCGGCCAGGCTTTCGCTGAACTCGCGGATGTGCGGGGTGATCCCCCAGATGGCGTGCAGCACGACGAGGCCGCCGCGCCGGGCCTCGCCCGGCCGGACGTGGAAGGCCGACAGCGGGCCGCCTTCGCGGTCGCACAGGGCGATGCGGGTTCCGGCGGCGCTCATGCGGGGGCGCCTTCCAGGGAAGCGGCGATTTCCTCGAACAGGGCCACGGTGCGTTCGCGCGCCAGCTCGGCGTCGGCCAGATCGCTGTCGGGGCGGCCGTCGTTGTTGAAGCCGTGGCCGCTGGCTTCGTAGACATGGACCGGCACATCGGGGTGCGTCGTCCAGATGGCGGCCTTGGTCGCCTCGGCGTCGATGTGGGCGTCCTGGGCGCCGAGGTGGACGATCACCGGACAGTGCAGCGGCAGGGCGGCGTTGGCCCGCACCTGGCTGCCGTAATAGCTGGAGCCCGCCGCCAGGCCTTCCAGCTTCGAGGCCGCCAGCCACACCAGCGAGCCGCCCATGCAGTAGCCGACGGCGAACACCGGGCCCTTGTCCTTCAGGGCGTCAATGCAGGCCTGGATGTCCGACAGCATGGCCGGCATGCCCACCTTGCCGACGGCGGCGACGCCGTTCTGGAAGCCTTCCGGGTCGTGTTCGGCGACATAGCCGGGGGTGACGCGGTCGAACAGCGACGGCGCGATGGCCTCGTAGCCGCGCGCGGCCCAGCGCGCGAGGTCGGCCTGCACGTACTGGTCCAGGCCGAAGATCTCTTGGATCACCACCACCCCGCCCTTGCGCGGACCTTCGGGTTGCACGCCGAGGGCCGAGAATTCGAAGCCATCGATGGCGGAGGTCAGGGTCAGGGTCTGCGACATGGGATCTCCGGCGTCTTCGAGGCGCCTTGGTCAGGCGCGCGCATCCAGAACCGCGCCGCCCTTCCGGTCAAGGCGCGCCGTCGTCGAACTCCAACAGCCGGACGTGCGGGGCCAGGGCGCGGATCATGTCCGGCAGGTCTTCGCCTGCCCGGCCACGTTCAGCGGATGGCCCACGCCGCCTTTGGCGAGCGGTCGGTGAACAGGTGCGGCGCGCGGCGATGAATAGCGCTCCGCAGCGCCTCGCGGATCTTGGGCGCCAGGCCCCCGCCGCCCAGCGAGATCGAATAGGTCCGCACGAGCCGGTCGCCGGCGTAGAGGCTCATGCGGTGGGCGGCCTTCTCGACAACGATGCGGTCCACCGAGCCCCCGACGGCCGGCGGCTGGGCCGCCGTCGCGCCGCAGCCGGCCAGGGCCAGGACCGCGAGGGCGGCGAGAACGGGGCGCATATGAAGACCTCCCCGCCTTAGTCCGTCGCGCCCAGCCTTTCGCGCAGCATCCTGACCACGTCCTCCTTGCCGAGCGGCGGCGACAGCATGGTTTCGCCCGGGGCCATGCCCGAGATCAGCCGCACCGTGGCGGGGCCGTCGATCGTCACGTCGGAGATCTCGATGCGATAGGCGCCGAGGATCAGTTCGCCCTTGCCGTCCTCGATTTCGACGATCTGGGCGTCGCCGTCGAAAAGGGCGTCGCGGCTGGCGCCGGCGACGACCTGGAACTCGACCACGCCGTTGCGCAGCTTGCCGTCGGGCGAGATCCTGCCCTGCACCGGGCCGCCATAGCGCAGGCCCAGCAGTTCGGTGAACGGCGCGGTCGCTCCGGACTTGGTGTAGGGCGCCGGCGCCAGGAGCTTCTCGGGGCGCCCCGGCTCGGTGATCTGGAAGACGCTGCCGGGACGCAGGCTGTCGGCGTAGGCCCGGGTCAGGGTCTCGAAGCGTCCGTCGTCGTCCTTGTCGGCGAAGCAATAGACGTCGCCCGCCGCCGGCTTCTGGCGACGGCAGTAGATGGTGCGGCCGTCGATCACGGCCGGCCACAGCGCCTCGCCGGCGGCGCCCAGGCGGGGCTTTTCGTCGGGCGTCTTGGTCAGGGTCACGCCGGGCGCGGGCCGCACCACCTGTACGCCGATCACGGTGCGCTGGTCGACCGAGCGGGCGGCGAGCGGCTCGAGGGCCTGCTCGACCACCAGCCGCGACTGCGGCGGCGCCTTGTCGAGCATGGGCGTCAGGCTCTGCTGCACGCTGGGGGGCAGGTCGTCCCAGGTCTTGGGAAGCTGGAACCGGATCGGCGCCGCCGGCGTGGGCCGGTTGGCCGGCGCGATCTTCAGCGGCTCGCGCTGGACCGGGGGAATGGCCAGCGGCGGGGCGGCTGGCTTGGCCTGCTGGGCGGTGGCGGGCAGAGCGGTCAGGCCGGCGGAGGCGAGGCCTGCGGCGACCAGCAGGATGGCGGGGATCGAGCGGCTCATCGGTACACGTAGGTGGTCGTGGTGGTGATCGACAGCGTCACGCGGTCGACCTGCGGAGGGATGGTCTCGAGAACGCGGTAGAGCAAGTCGCCTTCGGGGGTCAGTCCCAGCACTTCGATGCGCGAGCCGCGGACCGTGATGCTGGCCGGCTTGTCCTCACCTTGCAGCGGGCGCGTGGCACCGCCGTTGCGGATGGGCTGAAAGCCCAAGGGGCTCTCGAAGGCCGGCTGGACGGTCACCGTGCCGGGCTTGGTCGGCTCGCCCTCCTTGGCCCGTGGGGCCTGGGCGTTCCAGATCAGGCCGAAGTCGACCGAGGGCCCTTCGGCATAGGGCGTGCGCTCGTAGGCGACCGAGGTCTCCAGCGGCTTGGGCGCGCCCAGGGTGAACACGAACAGGGCCACGTTCATGAACGGCGAGCCCGACGGCCGCACCTGGTCGAAGTCGCCATCGGCGTCGACGTCCTCGAAGCACGAGAAGGCGGCGCTGGACCACCAGCGCTTGCCCTCGGACACAGCGCAGTAGGCGAAGCCGCCTTGCGAGGGCACGCCGAACATCTTGGCGCCGACGGGGAAGACGGTGGCCTTCTTGCCGCTGCCCAGGGTCGCCTGGGCGGTCAGGCGCGCGGCGCGCGGCGCGACGGCCTGTTGCACGAGAAGCGGCTCGCCCTTCTTGGCGACCTGCACGCCCTCGGGCGCGGTCGCCGGCAGGATGACGTAGCTGGCTGACTGGGTGCGGGTCTGGGCGGCGGCCTGGCCGCCGACGGCGGCGAGGGCCGCCAGCAGGGCGCCGCCAACCCAAGCGGCGCGCCCGAACGATACTGATTTCACGCTAAGCCAAGCTCCCCCGAACAATTGCGGTGAAGCTTGGCTGAAACGCGAACTATTTCAAGTCCGCAATCAAACGTTGAAGCGGAAGTGCATCACGTCGCCGTCCTTGACGACGTACTCCTTGCCTTCCGAACGCATCTTGCCGGCTTCCTTGGCGCCCGCCTCGCCGTTCAGCTTGACGTAGTCCTCGTAGGCGATGGTCTCGGCGCGGATGAAGCCCTTCTCGAAGTCGGTGTGGATCACGCCGGCCGCCTGCGGGCCGGTGGCGCCCACGGGGATCGTCCAGGCGCGGGCTTCCTTGGGGCCGACCGTGAAGTAGGTCTGCAGGCCCAGCAGCTTGTAGGCCTCGCGGATCAGGCGGTTCAGGCCCGGTTCTTCCAGGCCCAGGGTCTCGAGGAACTCGGTGCGCTCGGCTTCGTCCAGCAGGGCGATCTCGCTCTCGATCTGGGCCGAGATGACCACGCTCTTGGCGTTGTCGGTCTTGGCGCGCTCGGCCACCAGGTCGGAGAACTTGTTGCCCTTGTCGGCGCTGGCTTCGTCGACGTTGCAGACGTAGAGGGCCGGCAGCGAGGTCAGGAGCTGCAGCATGGCCCAGGCCTTGGCGTCTTCCTTGTCGATCGTCGCGGCGCGGGCCGGACGGCCGGCGCGCAGCTGTTCGAGCGCCAGGTTGATCAGGCGCAGGGTGGCGATCATTTCCTTGTCGCCGCCGCTCTTGGCGCGCTTCTCGACGTTGGGCAGGCGCTTTTCCAGGCTTTCCAGGTCGGCCAGCATCAGCTCCATCTCGATGATCTCGAGATCGGCGATCGGGTCGATGCGGCCTTCCACGTGGGTGATGTCGCCGTCCTCGAAGCAGCGGGCCACGAAGGCCACGGCGTCGCAGTCGCGGATGTTGGCCAGGAACTGGTTGCCCAGGCCCTCACCCTTCGACGCGCCGCGCACCAGGCCGGCGACGTCGACGAAGTTGATGCGGGCCGGGATGATTTCCTTGGAGCCGGCGATGGCGGCCAGGGCGTTCAGGCGCGCTTCCGGCACGGCCACGTCGCCGGTGTTCGGCTCGATGGTGCAGAACGGATAGTTGGCGGCCTGGGCCGACGCCGTCTGGGTCAGGGCGTTGAACAGGGTGGACTTGCCGACGTTGGGCAGGCCGACGATGGCGACTTTCAGGGCCATGGAACTCTCGTGAATTTCGTTGGGCGGGCGCTTAGCACGGATCGCGCCGGAAGTCCGCCCTCACCACATCGGATCGACGTCCGCGCCCTTCAGGGCCTCGGCGACGCGCTGGCGGGTGGCGTCGGTGACGTCGTCGGGCAGGGCGTCGGGGTGGAACCAGCCGATCTCGTGGATCTCGCCCTGCTGCGCCGCCTCGCACGGCTCCCAGGCGTGGACGCGGTAGAAGAGGACGTGGTCGCCGGGATGGCGCGGCTCGTTGCTGTGCACCGACAGCAGGGTGGGGCGGCCGATGACGCGCACGCCGGCCTCTTCCTGCATCTCGCGGACCAGCGAGGTCTCGGCGACCTCGCCGCGCTCGACCCCGCCGCCAGGCAGGTACCAGCCGGGGACATAGGTGTGCTGGATCATCAGCACGCGGCCTTCCGCGTCGGTGACCAGGCCGCGCACGCCCAGCGTCAGGCCGCGGGTCATGCGGAACCAGGCATAGATGAAGGGACGGGTGTAGGGTTCGACTTTACGGCGCCAGAGCATGGCGTGCAGGCTAGGCTGTTTCGGCGGCGAGGGGCAGGCCTTGCTCCACCGAACATTGGCCGCTAAAGCCGGAGGCGAGGAAACAACAACCAAGCCGGAGCGGCGCCAACATGCTCGCGATCCTGATCATCGCCATCTTCCTGGGCGTCATCGTCGGCCTGAACGCCTTCGAGTTCGGCCGCATCGACTGATCCAGTCCGCGCGGCGGTTCCCCGCCGCGCTCGCTCTCCCTAATCCCGCACCCGCGCCATCAGCCGCCGGCCTCCGGCGCGCATCAGGAAGCGGGTCTCGGCATTAGCCGGGATGCGGGGGTCGTCCCACAGCGCCAGCTGCAGCCAGGCCTCGACGCGCAGGCGGCGGGTGAGGCCGCGCGCCGTCTCGAAGGCGTCGCCCAGATCGCGCACGGCCCGGGCCTCGACGGCCTCGGCCACCGCCTCGCCGTCGGCCAGCATCGGGTCGGCCCCGGCCAGCACCCAGGCGCGCACGTCCTCGCGGGCCTCAAGCGACGGCGTCATCTCCTCGGCGAAGAACAGCGGCCAGTGGGCCAGCGGGCGACGGCCCTCGGCAAGGTCGCCGGCCGCCAGTTCCAGGGCGCGGCTCAGAAGCTGGTCGCGGGCCACCGGCGAATGGGCCAGGTCCTCGGCGTGCAGCGACAGGCGGGTGGCGGCCTCGCGCGGCGTGGCGCCGGACGAGGCCTGTTCCACATGGTCGGCCGCAGATAGCAGGGCGGCCGCGGCGGCGGTGCTCAGGCCGTGGCCGGGGCTGGGGCAGGGGCCCGGCGCGTCGTCAGCCGTCATTGCGCACCGCCAGCACCTTGATCGAGCGGACCCGGCCGCCGGCTTCCGCCCACGAGAACCGCTGGCCGGGCTTGAGGCCCAGCAGCGCGGCCCCGATCGGGGCGGTGACCGACACCCGGTGCTCGTCGATGCTGGCCTCGTGCGGCAAGGCCAGGCGGATGGTGCGCATCCGGTCGCGGTCCAGGTCGTGATAGTCGACCTCCGAGCCCAGCCGCACGCGGTTGGCGGCCAGGGCGCCCTCGACCACGGCGGCGCGCTCGAGCTCGACGGCCAGCAGGGCCTGGCCCGGCGCGGCGCTGGCATGGGCCACCAGGGCGGCGAGGGCGTCGTAGTCCTCGGCGCAGACGGTGATCGGCGGACGCGGATCGCGTTTGGAGTCAAATGGGGGGACAGGCGGGGAGGCGGGCATCGAAGCGCTCCTGGCGTTTGGCCATGTGGCATGGCGCGGCGTCGCAGCCCTCGGCCGCGCGCCGTAGTAATGCGGGTATGCGCGCAAGTTTTCTGGACCTCGACCGGTTATGTGTCGAAGTCTTGCGCAACGCTGTTGTCGATGTGATTTTCGTCCCGAGCCCGGCGCAGGCGCGTCGATAGGGGCTCGGGACTAGGCTCCTGCGATGAGGTGGCCCGCCCTATGCTGCTCGCGATTGAAGAATTCGATGCGATACATGGTGGCGGCATCATAGGTCAGGCAGCGCTGCTGTCAAATCAGGCAGGTGGCGGCAATCGCTGTTCGCGCGACGTGGGTCGCCGAAGCGCCCGGCGGCGGCTAAACCGGGGCGTGGTCCTTCGCGCCCGGAGAGTCGCTTCCATGTTCCGTCGTCTGTCGGCCGCCCTTGTCGCCGCCGCCCTGCTGGCCGGTCCCGCCCTGGCCCAGGACCCCAATGCGCCGCCGCCGACCGAGGCCCACTACGCCACCGCCCGGGCGATGATCGCCGATCGCCAGAAGATCGTGACGCCGAACGGGATCCAACTGCTGGAACAGGTGAACCTGAACGGCTTGCCGCAGTGGGTGTCGATCCGTGGGGCCGACAAGGCCAATCCGGTGATCATCTATGTCCACGGCGGCCCGGGTGCGACCGAGATGGGCCGGTCCTGGCCCTACCAGCAGGGCTGGGAGGACTATTTCACCGTCGTCCAGTGGGACCAGCCGGGCGCGGGCAAGACCCTGCGCTCGGCCGGCGAAGCGGCCAACCGCGCCCACCTGTCGCGGGCCCAGATGACCAGGGACCTCCTGGCCCTGATCGACGACGTCCGGACCCGTGTCGGCGCGCGCAAGGTGATCCTGCTCGGCCACTCGTGGGGCAACGTCATCGCGCTCGACGCGGCCATGGCCCGGCCGGACCTGGTGGCTGCCTATGTCGGCGTCGGCCCGCTGTTATCCCTGCGCGCCAACGAGGCGGCCCAGTATGAAGCCCTGCTGAAGATCGCCGCCGAGCGCAAGGACGAGGCGGCGCTGGCCGAGCTGAAGGCCCTGGCGCCCTATCCCGGCGACGGCGAGATCCCGTTCGCCAAGGTCAATGTCGTGCGCAAATGGGTGATGGCCTACGGGGGCCTCGCCGCCTATCGCGACAACGCCGACTTCTATTTCCGCGCCGCCCGCCTGTCGCCGCTCTACGACTACGCCGACCGCCTGGCCATCGACCAGGGCGGCCAGCTGTCGGTGCCGGCCCTGCTGCCCGACATGGCCGAGGTGGACCACACGAAGATCGCGGCGACGAAGTTCCCGGTCTTCATGTTCCTGGGCCGCCACGACATCACCACGCCCTCGTCGGTGATCGAGCCGTGGCTGACGCGGCTGAAAGCCTCGAAGAAAGAGCTCGTCTGGTTCGAGCACTCCGCCCACCTGCCGCCGCACGAAGAGCCAGGCAAGTTCCTGGTCGAACTGGTCGAAGAGGTGCGCCCGCTGGCGGTGGAGAAGCTGGCGAAGTAGGAAGGCTGGATGTCCAGCTCTTCGCTCACCCCATCCCCGCGCGGCGGCGCGCTCGTCACCGGCGCGGGACGGCGCATCGGGCGGGTGCTGGCGCTGGAGACGGCGCGGGCGGGGTATGACGTGGCGGTGCACTACCGCACCGCGCGGAACGAGGCCGAGGCGGTGGTGGCCGAGATCACGGGGCTGGGCCGCCGGGCGGTCGCCGTGCCGGGCGAGCTTGCCGATCCGGATATCGGCGAGGCCCTGGTCGGGGCGGCGTCGCGGGCGATCGGGCCGCTGACCCTGCTGGTCAACTCGGCCTCGACCTTCGAGGACGACCGGGTTGGAGGCTTGACCGCCGACAGCTGGAACCTTCACATGGACGCCAACCTGCGCGCGCCGGTGCTGCTGGCCCAGGCCTTCGCCGCCGCCCTGCCGGCTGATGCGAAGGGGCTGGTGGTCAATCTGGTCGACCAGCGGGTGCTCAAACCCAATCCGCAGTTCTTCAGCTACAGCGTCTCGAAGGCGGGCCTGTGGTGGGTGACGCGCACCCTGGCCCAGGACCTGGCGCCGGCGATCCGCGTCAATGCGATCGGCCCCGGGCCGGTGCTGGCCTCGATCCACCAGGCGCCCGGCGAGTTCGAGGCCGAGGCCGCGGCCACGCCCCTGGGCGGTCCCGTGGATCCGGCCGAACTGGCGGCCGCGATGCGCTATCTCATTGACGCGCCGTCGGTCACGGGCCAGATGATCGCGGTCGACGGCGGCCAGCACCTGGCCTGGCGCACGCCCGACGTCCTAGGTTCCTGAAGGCCCCCGCCCTTGTCCGCCTCCCCCCTCTCCGAAACGCCGTTCCCGGCGCCCGTTCTCGCCAAGATCATCGTCACGAAGGTCTTCGTGCGCGGCCTCAAGGTCGAAGCCGAGATCGGCGTCTACGACCACGAGCACGGCCGCGTGCAGCCGCTGGTCATCGACGTCGAGCTTGACGTCGCCGCCAGCCACTGCGAGCAGCTGGGCGACACGGTGAACTACGAGACCATCCGAACCGCCGCCCAGGACATCGCCGCCGCCGGCCATATCGACCTGGTCGAGACCTTCGCCGAGCGCCTGGCCCAGGCCTGCTTCGACGACCATCGCGTCACCCGCGCCCGGGTGCGGGTCGAAAAGCCCCTGGCCCTGGCCCCGCACGCCGCCGCCGCCGGCGTCGAGATCACCGCCGTCCGCGGGTGACCGGCCTTTCCCATAGCGCCCGCCTGGCTCCGTTCCAGCCCGAAACGGCCTGGAGCCTGGAGGGCGGGACGCTGGTGGAGCGCCGCGGCGCACGCGAACGCCGCTTCGACCTGGCCCATCTTCGCCGCTTCCGCCTGGCCATGCCGCGCGGCGGCGGTCGCCGGCGCGCCCTGGTGCTGAGCTTCGGCCGCCAGCGCTTGGCCATCGCCTCGCAGAGCTGGCGCGGCCCTGGCGCCTACGAGGATCGGCTGGAAAGCTTTTCCCTGCTCGCGCGGGCCATCGCCGCCGTCGGCGCCGACCTGTCGCCGCACGCCCGGTTCGAGACCGCCGGCTTCAAGCTGCGCGACGCCACGACCCTGGTCATCGGCCTGCTGGCGGTGGGGATGGGGGCGCTGCTGCTGCTGGCGATCTCGTCGTCGATGCGGGGCATGGCCATCGACCTGGCCGCGCGCATGGGCTTCCTGCTGCTGCTGATCTTCGCGGGCCTGCCCTGGTTGCCCCGGGGCGAGGCGCTGGACCCGCACGACCTGCCGGCGCGCTGGCTGCCCTGAGGCCTTGCCGCGACCCGCTGGGCGCTCTACCTCCGACGCCATGATCAGCTACCGACCCTCCTTCCCCGACGACGGCGAGCGCATTGTCGAGATCTGGCGCCGCGCGGTCGACGCCACCCACGATTTCCTGTCGCCCGAGGACCGCATCGCCATCGAGGCCGAGGTCCAGGCCTTCCTGCCGACCGCGCCCATGTGGGTGGCCGTCGACGAGGCCGACGTCGCCGTCGCCTTCATGCTGTTGGACGGCGCGCACATGCAGGCGTTGTTCGTCGATCCCGACCATCGCGGAACCGGCGTGGGCCGCAACCTGGTGACCCTGGCCCTGGCCACGCAGTCGACCCTGACCACCGACGTCAACGAACAGAACGCCCAGGCCGTGGGCTTCTACGAGCGGATGGGCTTTACGGTCACCGGCCGCTCGCCCGTCGACGGGCAGGGGCGGGCCTATCCGTTGGTGCATCTGCGCAGGGGTGGCTGACTAGGCCGTCCTTTCCTAAGCTTCATTTGCATCGGCGCGCGTTTTTGGCGAGCATCCGTCAAACATCGCCTCTCGATCCAGGAAGCCCGTGACCGACGTTCAGCCCGACCCCGCCGTCCCGCCCACCCCGCAGGACGACAAGACCCTGCCGATCATCGCCTATGCCTGCTACATCGCCGGCTGGGTGACGGGCATCTCGCCGGTCATCGGCGTGATCCTGGCCTATGTCTCCAAGGCCTCGGCGCCCGAATGGCTGCAGAGCCACTATGTCTTCCAGATCCGCACCTTCTGGCTGTCGCTGCTGTTCGGCCTGGTCGGCGTGCTGACCCTGATCATCGGCATCGGCGCCCTGATCTTGATCGCCGTGGGCATCTGGGTGACCGTGCGCGCGATCGTCGGCCTGTCGTGGCTGCTGAAGGGCGAGGCCTATCCGACGCCCCGCAACTGGATGCTCTGAGGCCCGATGAGCGACCTTGCCCCCTCCGTCGCCCCGCAGGTCGAGCGCCACTCCGAGGACAAGATCGTCCCAGCCGTTGTCTACGGCCTCTACCTGCTGGGCTTCAGCAACGGCCTGACCTTCTTCATCGGCCTGATCGTCGCCTACGTGCAGCGCGGCCAGGCCGGGCCGATCAACGAGAGCCACTATACGTTCGCGATCCGCACCTTCTGGCTGTCGATCGCCTGGTTCCTGCTCGGCGGGGCGCTGGTGCTGTTCGGCATCCCGCTGTCGCTGGTGCTGATCGGCGTGCCGATGATCATCGCGGGGGTGGCGATCATCTCGGCGATCAGCCTCTGGTTCGTCGTCCGTTGCATCGCCGGAATCGCCTTCCTCGTGCGCGGCGAAGCCTATCCCAGGCCGCGCACGTGGTTGATTTAGAGGCAGGAACGGCCGTCGGCGCCCGCGCGGGCGACTTCCAGGTTATCAACGTTCCCCTGACGGGCGAGTATGCTCGACGCCGGTCGCCCGGTCCTATGACTTTCCGCCCCTGGCGGAAGTAAGTCGTGGAGGGGGCGACATGCTGGCTCGCATCGTAGGGATCATCTTGGGGCTGATCCTGACGACGTCGGGATACGTGATCTCAGGCCTGGGCACGCTGGGGACGTGGGCCCTAAGCTGGGATCTCGGCCCGTTCGAGCCGCATCGGACGACCGCCGGCTGGGCGGCGATGACGTTGGGGGGAATCCTTCTCGTCGCCGCCCTGCTGCCCCGCAAGGGGACGTCGCGTCGGGGGACGCGACGCAGGAAAGGGAGCGCTCGCGGGGGCGAGCGTTCCCTGACCAAACCCTTCGACATGGACGGGCCCCAGATGGACGGGCCTCAGATGGATCGGCCCGAGCCCGCCGCGCCGGTTTCGGCTATAGCGGCGCCCATGACGATCGCTCCCGCCGTTCAAGCCGCGCCCGCATCGACGCCGGTCGGCGCCACCGAGTTCGAGATCCTGCGGGCCGAGATGCTGGCCCTGTGCGGCTCGGAGGCCTGGAATCCGGCCGCCCGGGTGCTGGCCCGGCTGGTCCGGGTCGCCGAAAGCGACCGCGAACGGACGATCGCCTATCGCGACCTGGGCGACTTCGCCGCCGCCCAAGGCCGTCATGACGACGCCGCCGAGGCCTATGAGGAGGCCGTCTCCTACGCCCGTATGGTCAGGAAGGCGCAGCCCAATGATCCGTCGGCGGACGAGCTTCTGGCCGGGGCCCTGGCCGGGGTGGGCGACACCGCCGAGGCGGAAGGCCGCCTGAACGAAGCGCTTGCCGCCTTCGAGGAGGCGCTGGCCCTGCGCCGTTCGCCCGGCGGCCGCGAAGCCGCCGATCCCGGCGCGCAGCGGGCGCTGTCGGTGGCGCTGGAGCGGCTGGCCGACCTGCGCGAGGATCGCGGCCACCGCATGCGGGCCCTGGACCTCTACCGCGAGAGCTACGACGTCACCGCGCGCCTGGCCGCCGCCGACCCGGCCCGCTTCGGCCTGGATCTGGTCGCGACACGCGCGCGCCTGGAAGAGATCGAGGCGCGGGTCGCGGGGTAGAGACCCTGGATCCCTCCCCCCTTTATGGGGGAGGGGCAGGGCGGGGACCACGGCGGTCGAAGTTGCAGCGCCGTATCCGGTCCAGCCGCCGCGCCACCCCCATCCCCGACCCTTCCCCCATCAAGGGGGAAGGGGGCGAAACGCAGACTTGTGGCCAAGCTTTCTGCCCGTCATCATCCGCCGCCTTCGGGGGCTTGCGTCCCCCGCTCTGGGGGAAGTCATGGTCTATCTGCGCTGGCGGCGCTTCATCGAGATGGCGTCGCTGGATCGTCCGTGGCTGGGCGACCTGATGGAGAAGCGCAAGGGCGAGGCCTTCCGCGCCGCCCCGGTCGAGCGCTGGGACCAGGAGTATCGCGACGGCGTCTACGATCGCCTGCATCGCTCGGACCAGCGCCATCATCACCGGTTGCTGGCGGCCATGATCGCCGACCGCTGGCCCAGCCCCCGCGTGCTCGAGATCGGGGCCGGCGAGGGTGTGTTCTTCGAGGCCCTGCGCAACCACCGCCCCGCCCGCTATGTGGGCGTCGACTTCTCCGAGCCGGCGGTGGCGACGGGGCAAGAGCGCCTGTCGGCCGAGATCGCCTCGGGCCAGGTCCAGATGCTGCTGGGCGACGGCCGCACGTTCAGCACCGACGAGACCTTCGACGTGGTGGTGTTCTCCGAGTGCATCGAGCATTTGGGGCAGGTCGAGCCGCTGATCGACCACTATCGGTCGATGCTGGCGCCCGGCGGCGCCGTGGGCCTGACCATGTGGCTGTCGCTGAAGCCGCTGCGCCTTTGGCGGACGCTGAAGGCCATGGGCCAGGTTCACGACGAGGCCGTGGTCAACACGCCGTGGGGCGGCGGCTGGCTGGTGGCGACGGTCGGCGTGACGGACTGATCGGCTTGAGGAACCTCCCCCTGTGGGGGAGGCGATCGCGCAGCGATCTGTTGGGGGGGAGTTTTGCTGTCTCCAACGTTCCGGAAGCTGAAAACGGCCCCCCCGCCGGCCTTCGGCCGCCTCCCCCAGAGGGGGAGGTTCCTTGAAGGCGCAGCGTCCGAAGGCGGCTCGCCCAAAGAAAAACCCCGGAGCGTTTCCGCCCCGGGGTCTTCAATTCAAAGCTCGAACCAGGCCTTACGCCGGGACGACTTCCTCGCGGCGCACCAGGGCGGCGTAGGCGTCCATCAGGCCCAGCGACAGCTTGCCGGGCGTGAAGGTGAATTCGCCGATCTCGGCCACCGGGGTGACCTCGGCGGCGGTGCCGACGATGAAGCACTCGGAGAAGCCGGCCAGCTCTTCCTTCTCGATGTGGCGCTCGACCACCTCGACGCCCTGGCCCTTGGCGATCTCGATCACCGTGCGGCGGGTGATGCCGTCCAGGAAGCAGTCGGGCTTGGGCGTGTGCAGCACGCCGTCCTTGACGAAGAACACGTTGGCGCCGGTCGCCTCGGCCACGTAGCCGCGGTAGTCCAGCATCATCGCGTCGGTGTAGCCGTCCTTCTCCGCGGCGTGCTTGGAGATGGTGCAGATCATGTAGAGGCCGGCGGCCTTGGCGGCGACGGGGGCCGTCTTCGGGTCGGGGCGATTGTACTTGGCCCAGGTCAGGCGGATGCCCTTGGCCTTCAGCGCCGGGTCGAAGTAGCTGGGCCAGTCCCACACGGCGATGGCCACGTGGATCCTGGTCTGCTGCGCCGAAACGCCGATCATCTCGCTGCCGCGCCAGGCGATCGGGCGCACGTAGCAGTCCGACAGGCCGTTCTTGGCGGCCGTCGCCTTGCAGGCCTCGTCGATCTCGGCCACCGTGTAGGGGATCTCGAAATCGAGGATTTCGGCCGACTTGAACAGGCGCTCGGTATGCTCGGTCAGCTTGAAGATCTCGCCGCCGTACATGCGCTCGCCCTCGAACACCGACGAGGCGTAGTGCAGGCCGTGCGTCAATACGTGCACCTTCGCCTCGCGCCAGGGAACGAACCGGCCATCCAGCCAGATCCATCCGTCGCGATCATCGAAGGGAACGAGAGACATCGGTCCAAGACCTCCTTATTTGGAACCCGGTCCTTAGACGCCCGAGGAGCCGGAAGGTCAAACGAAATGGACGCCCGAGCATGACGCCACACGCCGATCCCCGCCTGATCCTGCGCGAGGAGGAGCTCGACGGCGGCCTGGAGTTGATTCTCCTGGCCGAGGCGGCGCTGTGGGCGGCGGTCGACGGCGTCCTGGAAACCGAGGGGCCGGGCCTGGGGCGTTCGCACTGGCGGGCGGCCTTCCTGCTTCGCCGGCGCCCGGGCATCGGCGTGCAGGACCTGTCCAAGCTCACCAGCCTGTCCAAGCAGGCGGCCAGCAAGACCCTGTCGGACCTCCAGCGTCTGGGCCTGGCCGAAAAGGCCTCGGGCGATCTCGACGCGCGACGCCGTCCGGCCGTGCTGACCGAGGCCGGCAAGGCCTTCGAGGCGCGGGTCAGCGAGCGGCTGCGGGCGCTTCTGGGGCGCGCCTACCGCACGGGAGGGCTGGATGGCGTGCCGGGGGCGCGCCGGATCCTGGCGGCCCTGGCCGGACCTCGCCAGGGGGTGGGCGTCAATCGAAGGGAGGCGCTGTGAGCCCCGAGGAAAGACGCGACCGCCACCTCCTGGTGGTCGACGACGACGACCGCATCCGCGAACTGCTCAAGCAGTTCCTCAGCCGCGCCGGTTTCCGGGTCAGCGCCGCGGCCGACGCCGCCCACGCCGATCGGCTGATCGGGGTGATGGACTTCGATCTGCTGGTGCTCGACGTGATGATGCCGGGCGAGGACGGTTTCGCCTTCACCAGGCGGGTGCGGGCCAAGGGCGGCGAGGTCGGCCGCATGCCGATCCTGATGCTGACCGCGCGCGACACCACCGGCGACCGCATCGAGGGCCTGACCCACGGCGCCGACGACTACCTGGCCAAGCCGTTCGAGCCGCAGGAGCTGTTGCTGCGCATCGAGTCGATCCTGCGCCGCGCCGCGCCCAAGCCGATGGGCCCGCAGGAGATCCTCATGGGCGACTGCGCCTTCATGCCCGATCGCGGCGAACTGACCCGCGCCGGCGCGCCGGTGCGCCTGACCGAGGCCGAGGTCGCGCTGCTGCGGCGCCTGGCCCGGGCCCTGCACGAGCCGGTCGACCGCCTGGAACTGGCCCGCGACACCGCCGACGCCACGGGCCGCGCCGTCGACGTCCAGGTCACCCGCCTGCGCCGCAAGATCGAACCCGACCCCAAGAACCCGCGGTACCTCCAGACCGTGCGGGGGGTGGGTTATCGGCTGGCGCCGGATTGATGGGGGTCATGCCGCAAGGAACCTCCCCCCGTGGGGGAGGCGGCCGAAGGCCGGTGGGGGGGCGTTTTCAGCTTCCATCACGGTTGGCTGATTTCGCGTTCACTCCCCCCACCGATCGCTTGGTGATCGCCTCCTCCTTCAGGGGGAGGATCTAAGTCATGCGCCTGCGCACCCGCCTGTTCATTCCGCGCCAGATCAAGCGCTGGCTGCCGACCTCGCTGTTTGGCCGGTCCCTGCTGATCATCGTGCTTCCCGTGGCGGTGATGCAAATCGCCGTCACCTGGGGGTTCTTCGACGCCCACTGGGAGACGGTGAACAGCCGCCTGTCCGAGGGCCTGGCCGGCGACATCGCCTGGGCCGTGGCCACCTACCAGGACGACCCCAGCCCCGCCGCCGTCGACCGCATGGCCCAGCGGGCCGAGGAGACGATGGACCTGTCCATCGCCCTTCTGAGGGGGCGCGAGCTGCCGACGGGCAAGCGGCCGGCCATGTTCGCCTCGCTCGACCGCTCGATGCAGCGGGCCCTGGAGGAGCGGCTGGACGAGCCGTTCTGGTTCGACGCCTCCAACCGCTACGCCGCCCACGTCCAGATCCAGGTGAAGGTCAGGGAAGGCGTGCTGCGGATTTACGCCCCCACCGACCGCGCCTTCGCCACCCAGGGGCACATCTTCATCCTGTGGATGGTGGTGGCGACGATGCTGCTGACGGCCATCGCCATCCTGTTCATCCGCAACCAGGTGCGGGCCATCGAGCGCCTGGCCGATGCGGCCGACGCCTTTGGTCGCGGAGCCGACCACGAGTTCAAGCCGCACGGCGCGCGCGAGGTGCGCCAGGCGGCCCAGGCGTTCCTGGCCATGAAGGCCCGCATCCAGCGCCACATCGAGCAGCGTACGGCCCTGTTGGCCAGCGTCAGCCACGACCTGCGCACGCCGCTGACCCGGCTGAAGCTGGAGATGGCCCTCTCCGAGCCCGGTCCGCAGGTCGAGGCCATCAAGCGCGATCTCTCCGAAATGGAGCACATGATCGACGAATACCTGGCCTTCGCGCGCGGGGAGGGCGGCGAGGCGCTGCAGCAGATCGAACTGGCCCCGCTGATCGCCGGCGTCTGCGCGGCGGCCGAGCGGGGCGGGGCGCGGGTCGAGACCGTGCTCGAACAGGACCTCGTGGCCAACCTGCGGTCCAGCGCCTTCAAGCGGGCCCTGGCCAACCTGGTCGAGAACGCCGCCGCCCATGGCGACACCGTCCGCGTGACGCTGGAGGCGCGGCTGACGGGCGGGGTGAACATCATCGTCGACGACGACGGCCCCGGCATTCCCGAGGATCGCTACGAAGACGCCTTCAAGCCCTTCAACCGCCTCGACGAGTCGCGGAACCAGAACGAGAAGGGCGTGGGGCTGGGCCTGGCGCTTGCCCGCGACATGGCCCGAGGACTGGGCGGCGATCTGGTTCTGGAACGCTCGCCGATGGGCGGCCTGCGGGCGGTGATGAGGCTGCCGGGCTAGAACGGCGCGGGGATGCGGCCCTGGATCAGGATCCTGGGCCGGGCCTCCGGCGCGCGCTCGACCGACACGTCGTACATCAGGTGAACGCTGTCGCCGAGCGGCCGCGGATGGCGGCTGATCCACAGGCTCCAGCGGCCGTCCTTGTCCTTGCGCAGGTGATAGAGGCCGGGCAGCGGCAGGGCGGCGAAGGCGGCCGTCTCGCCTTCCGGGCAGGCGGGCGGGCCGCTGATCGTGTCGCAGGCCAGGCTGGCCTCGGCGCGCTGGCCCAGGGCCTGCTGGTCGACCAGCCAGGCCAGGAGCTGCGCGGCCTCCTCGCGCGTGGCGCCCGAGACCGTGGCGAACCCCTCCAGACTCTCGCCCCGGCAGGCGGCGCCGGCGGCCAGGGTCTCTCTGACGCGGACCTTGTCGGGATCGGGCGCGATCGTCGGATCCCCGCCGCCGGGGTGCTGGCGATAGCGCAGGCCGACCTCGTGGATGCGGCGGGTGCAGACGCCGGGCGCGACGGACGCTGGGGCGTCGCCGAACTCGAAGCGACCCATCACCGCCAGCATGTGGTCGGGGGTGAACCGGTGCGCGGTCGGGGCGGCGTCGGCCGGCAGCAGCGCGCGGGCGGCCGCCAGGTTGGCCGGGGTGTCGGGCGATGGCGACTGGGCGAGGGCCGGGGCGGCCAGGCCCAGGGCGACGAGGAACGGAAGGGCGGTGTGCGGCATGGCGCGAGGCTCCCGCTATTTCGCGTTGCGCGCAATGACCTTGAATGCATCTTTTGGTTGACTATCTGCCATGTTCGCCTTTCCCGCATTCGCGCCACGCAGAGGGGCCGCGCCATGAAGATCAAGGACATCCAGCAGCAACTGGCCGCACGCGGCTACACGCCGGGGCCGATCGACGGGATCTGGGGTCGCCAGACCATCGCCGCCGTCCGCCGGTTCCAGGGGCGGCACGGGCTGGAGCCCGACGGCGTGGTCGGGCCGCTGACCCTGGCGGCGCTGTTCCAGGGCGCGCCGGCCGCCGCCGCGCCGACGCCCTCGTCCCTGACCGGCTTCGACGACCCCAGCCTGGTCTGGTTCCAAGAGGCGCGGCGCCTGATCGGCACGCGCGAGAAGCCCGGCAAGGGCGACAATCCCGAAATCCTCGACTGGGCCTCCGAGCAGGGCCTCAAGAACATCTATACCGGCGACGACATCCCATGGTGCGGCCTCTTCGTCGGCCACTGCGTCAGCAGCACGCTGGATCGCGAGGCCACGCCCTCGAACCTGCTGACGGCCAGGGCCTGGGAGCGGTTCGGCATCCCGATCGCCCCGACGCCCGGCGCGGTGATGGTGTTCTGGCGAGAGAGCCGGGGCGGCGGCAAGGGCCATGTCGGCTTCTACGCCGGCGAGGACGAGGCCGGCGCCTACCGCATCCTAGGCGGCAACCAGTCCGACAGCGTCTCCCTGGCCTGGCTGGGGAAGGACCGCTTCCTCGGCGCCCGCTGGCCCGCCACCGTGCCGCCGCCGGTTCCGCGTGCGATCAGGGTGACGCGCACGGCCGGCCTGTCGTGGAACGAGGCCTGACTAGCGAACGCGAGGCGTCCTGGATGTTCGATCCGCCGAGGTGATCAGGCGGTTCAGAACGTGCGAGCAGGCCAGGAACAGGCCTGCCCCGCCGACGCAAGCCGCGACGTGAAACGCGTTGATCGAAGCGTCCGTGACGAGCAGTGGCCCCAGAAGGCCGCCTGAAAGCATGGCCCACCGCAGGAGCCAGGGTGCGCGTCCGGCGAACATGCCTATCCCGCAGGCGACGAGGCACGGGACAAGCCATAGGTGCTCGGAGCGCATGGCGGGTCTCTGTCTCGCAATCAGTCAGGCGGCGACCAGAGGCTCGATCGCCTCCAGGTCGGCTCGGCGCTCGATCACGGCTTTCGAAAGGTCGTGCTGGGCCTGGAGGTTCATCCAGAACTGCGCGTTCATGCCGAACACCCGCTCCAGCCGCAGGGCGGTGTCGGGAGTGATGGGCTGAGCTTCACGGGTCAGGCGTTCGATCCGCGTGCGGTCCTTCAAGCCCATGGCCTTGGACAGCGCCCCGGCGGTCAGGCCCATCGGCGTCATGAAGTCCTCGCGCAGGATCTCGCCCGGATGCGGCAGGGGACTGACGAAATCGAGACCCAGGAAGGTGGCGTTCATCGTTGCGGATCCTCAGTGATAGTCGCCAAACCTGACGTCCTCCGGTCCTTCCGCGTCCCACCGGAACGTGATGCGGAACTGGTCGTTGACGCTGGCAGACCATTCGCCCGCCCGATCGCCTTCCAGCGCATGCAAGCGATTGCCCGGCGGGATGCGCATCTGCGTAACCTCGGTGACCGCGTTCAACTGAGCCAGCAGCCGGCGGGTCCGCTTCACGAGGTCGGCGGGGAAACCCTTGGGCGAGCCCCCGAGGAAAACGGCCAAGGCGGCGTCGCTCTTCCAGCTCTGGATCATCGGCGGTGATCATTCGAGGATTGACTGTAGCGCGTTGCGCTACATTTGACAAGGTCTGTGTAGCGTGTTGCGCTACGCCTTCGAGGTCACCAGCGGCCCGGCTTCCATTCGATCGGCAGGGTCAACCAGCGGCCGTCGACCGGCTTGCCCTCGGCGTCCTTAGGCTTCATCCGGAACAGGCGCGACAGCTTGAGGGCGGCCGCGCCGAGGTCGACATCGGTCGGGGCCTCGCTGGTCACGGTGCAGCCGGAGAAGGCGCCGGCGGCGTCGATCTGGCATTCGAGCACGGCCTTGCCGCCCTTGGTTCCCGCGCGCACCGGGTAGTGGTTGTGCATGTCGTTGACCGACGGCGTGCGCGCCCACACCGGACGTGTGACGAAGTCGCGGGTCTCCTCGGCGGCGGCCGAATGCGCGGCGCCAAGGGCGGCGATCGCGGCGGCGTAGGCCAGCGTGGTCTTCCAGGTCATGTGCGGCTTTCGTCCCCCGACGGTAGTTACGGCGCCACTATCGGCCGTAACGGCCTGGGCCTGCAACCTGGCTTCAGAATCCCGCGCCGACCTTGGCCAGTTGCTCGGCCATCTGCTTCAGGCGCTTGTCGAGCTCGGCCATGGTGCGGTTCAGCGCGCCCTCGTCGTCGCGCCAGACCTGCAGGGTGCGGGCCCAGACGGCGGTCATGGCCGCCAGCCGCACGGGCGTGGCCTCGATCCCGGCCGCCTCGAGGATCGCCCGGGCGGTCTTGGGAAAGCGCACGGCGGCGCGGGGCAGGCCTTCCGACTTGGAAATGGCGATCAGGGCGTGGCGGTGCGGCTCCATGGCCTCGACCCGGGCCATGGCGGCGTCGAACAGGCGGTCGTGGGCGGCCGCGCCCTCGCCGGCGTCGGCGTTCAGCGCCGCCTGATCGAAACGCAGGGACAGGTGGGCCAGCACCTTGGCCTTGCTGTCGGCCTTCACATAGAGCTCGGCGAACGGCGCACCGGCCGCGACGGCGATGTCGCGCAGGGCGATCTGCGGCCAGGGACGGTCGGCGGCAAGGGAAAGCGCGGCGGCGGCCGCGCGGTCGAGCAGGTCTTCGGCGGGCGTGGTCATGGTCAAAGACATGGCCGTGCAGGCGCCGACTGGCAAGGTCGGCGCTTGCCTCGCGGCCCTAGTTCGGGGAAAGGGGCGCCCATGAGCCTTTCCTATTTCCGCTGCGACTGGGCCCACGAGAGCGCCGAAGAGCCCGTGTCGATCTTCTACGAGGTCGACGACGAGGGTCGGGTGCTGCGCCTGATCGACGTTTTCCGTGACGGCAGCCGCGAGCGCGACGCCGTCGCCAACTATGTCGGCCGCGAGCACGAACTGCCTGGCGAGGCCAGCCTGTCGGAAGACGACTTCCACGACTCGGTCGAGGCCCTGCTCGACGACGAAGACGTGGTCGAGGGCGAGGATCGCCTGTCGCTGACCCCCGTGGAGGCCTCGGTGTTCGAGGCGGCCTGGCGGTTGGACGCCTGATCCAGCCCTAGCCCAGCAGCCACCGCAGGCCGGCCGCCGCGACGATGCCGATCGGCACCACGGCCAGCATCGGCAGGCGCAGGGCCGCCAGGAAGGTGATCGCCAGCGCGGCGAGGTCGGCCGGGCGCGGCGAGGCGAAGTGGGGGGCGATCACCGCGATCAGCACGCAGCCGGGGGCGGCCTCCATCACCGCCGTGGCGCGCGGGCCCAGCGTGCGGTTCCTCAGCACCAGGTAGCCGCCGATGCGGGTCAGGTAGGTGACGGCGGCCATGGCCAGGATGGTGGCCAGGACGGGCAGCGAGATCATGCGGTTTCTCCCTTCCGCGCGGAGCCGGCCCACAGCCAGGCCGTGGCCAGGCCCGCGATCGCGCCGGCCGCCACTGTCCAGGCCCCCGGCGCCAGCAGGTGGCCGGTCGCGGCGACGGCCAAGCTGACCAGCCAGGGACGCGCGGCGCGGAAGCCGCTCCACATGCCGCGCAGCAGGACGAGGAAGATGGCCGGGAAGGCCATGTCGAAGCCCAGGGTCTCGACATCGCCCAGCACCGGCCCCACCAGCGCGCCCAGGGTCGTGAAGGCGATCCAGGCCAGCCACATGGGCAGGGCCACGCCCAGGTAGTGCGCCAGGCTGAAGGTTCCGCCCGCGCGGGCGTCGGCCAGGGCCATGGCCCAGCTCTCGTCGCACATCAGGAACAGGGCCGGCAGCACCCGCCGCTTGGGCAGGGTCTTGAGGAAGGGCACCAGGGCCGCGCCCATCAAGAGGTGGCGGCTGTTGACCATCAGGGTCACGGCGGTGATCAGGGCCAGGTGCGGCGGCGAGGTCCACAGGCCGATGGCCGCGAACTCCGACCCGCCGGCGAAGTTGAGGCCCGTCATCAGCGGGGTCTCCAGCGCCGACAGCCCCTTCTGGCCGGCCTGGGCGCCCAGCACCAGGGCGAACGGCACGAAGCCGGCGGTGACCGGCAGCGAGGCGACGAGGCCTCGCATGAATTCGGAACGCAGTTCGGAGGGCCCGTCGCCAGGCACGGCGGCGGGAGCGCAGGTTTCGATTGTCATGGGCGACCGAGGAGGAGCGGTTGCGAGGAGGATTGGCAGCCTAGCGCAAACCTCGCGCAATCGGGTTGCGACCATGCTCCCATATGATCGATGATTGGCATTCAAGCGAAGCTGATCGCCAGATCTTGGTTCTCGATTCCATGAAGCTCGACGACATCGACCGCCGCGTCCTGCGCGAACTGCAAAAGGACGGCCGCATCCAGAACGCCGAACTGGCCAAGCGCGTGGGCCTGTCGCCCTCGCCGTGCCTGCGCCGGGTGCGGATCCTGGAGGAGACGGGGGTCATCGCCCGCTACGTGGCGGTGGTCGACGCGGCCAAGGTCGGCCGGGGCCAGACCTTCTTCACCCGCATCTGGCTGAACTCGCAGCACGAGGACGCCGTCGACCACTTCGTGGCCGAGATCAACAAGATGCCCGAAGTGGTCGAGTGCTACGTCATGCTCGGCGATTGCGACATGCTGCTGCGCGTGGTCGCCGCCGACATCGCCGCCTATCGCCGCTTCCAGGCCGATCACCTCAGCCGCATCCGGGGCGTGCTGAACGTCAAGACCGACATCCCCGCCCAGACCGTGAAGCAGACCTACGCGGTGCCGCTGTAACGCCCCTCTCCCGGAGGGGGGAGGGAGGGGCCCACGCCTTGCGGCGCGGGTCCCTCCTTCTCCCTATGGGAGAAGGTGATTATTCGGCGGCCGCCGCCAGTTCCGTGGCCGGACGGTACTTGTCCAGCCAGTGGGCGTAGGGCGCCGGCAGGGTCGCCCAGGTCGGGCGTTCGACGCCCAGTTCCTGGGCCAGTTCGTAGGCGTAATGCGGGTTGGCGAGATGCGCGCGGCCGATCATCACCAGGTCCATCTGCTCGCTGGCGACCAGGCTTTCGGCCAGCTTCGGCGCGTCCAGGCCCCAGGACGAGGCGACCGGCAGGCCGGCTTCCTCGCGCACGCGCTTGGCGATGGGACCCAGGAACGGCGTGCCCCACGGGATGCTGGTGTTGGGGATCGTGAAGCCGACGCTGACGTTCAGCAGGTCCAGGCCGCCGGCCTTCATGCGGCGGGTCAGGTCGATCGACTCGGCCAGGGTCTGCTCGTCGTGGCCGTCATATTCCAGCACGCCGAAGCGGGCGGTCAGGGGCAGGTTCTCGGGCCATTCGGCCCGGACGGCCGCCAGGGTCTCTTCCATGAACCGGCCGCGAGCCAGAGCGTCGCCGCCGTACTGGTCGGTGCGATGGTTGGAGTGGTGCGAGAAGAAGCTCTGGGCCAGGTAGCCGTGGGCGAAGTGCAGCTCCAGCCACTCGAAGCCGGCCTCGCGGGCGCGGCGGGTCGCGGCGGCGAAGTCGGCCTTGACCCGCTCGATGTCGGCCAGGGTCATCTCGCGCGGGACCTTGGGCAGGCCCTGCCCATAAGCGATCGCCGAGGGGGCGATGGTCTGCCAGCCGCGCGGGTCGCTTTCGGCGATGTGGTCGTCGCCCTCCCACGGACGGTTGGCGCTGGCCTTGCGGCCGGCGTGGGCGATCTGGATGCCGGGGACGGCGCCGGCCGCCTTGATAGCCGCGGCGATCTTGGCCAGGCCCTCGGCCTGCTCGTCGGTCCAGATGCCGGTGCAGCCGGGGCTGATGCGACCTTCGGGCGAGACGGCCGTGGCCTCGACGATCACCAGGCCCGCGCCGCCGCGCGCCAGGCCGGCATAGTGCGGCAGGTGCCAGTCGGTCGTGACGCCGTCCTCGGCGCTGTACTGGCACATCGGCGGGATGGCGATGCGGTTGCGTAGGGTGGCGTCCTTCAGGCGGAAGGGCGTGAACAGGGCGGACATCAGGGCGGGCTCTTTCGGGGAGGAAAGGGAATGGAGGCGGCAGAGGTGTAGGTCCGCTCCCCGCGTCTCAAGTGCCGTTCGGGCGCAAGACCTGTGCCTTGGCGGCACAGTGCCCGTTATGCGAGCGGTGCTGGCGTGCGCTCAGGCCGGCGAGTCGTAGCGGTTGGCGTCCGGTTTGCCTTCGCGGCACAGCAGGAAGACCAGCAGGCCCAGCGAAGCCAGATAGGCCATGTTGTTGGCGAACAGCGGCAGGAACAGGCCGATCGCGCCTTCGTCGCCGGCCATCAGCCGCTGGAACATCGAGGGAAACAGCGTTAGCGCGATCCCCAGAAACACCACCGGCGGCAGGCCCCACAGGCCCGAGCGGCCGGTGTCGTGCAGGCGGCGGGTCACGGCGGCGGCCAGCAGCAGCACGATGATCGGCACGATCACGCGCAGGCCCAGGAACATCGGGGCCATGTCCGGCATCAGCTCGGGCGTCGGCTCGTGGATGGTCACCGACACGCTGCCGCCCGAGCGGGTCACCGTCGCCTTGTCGGGGTGGGCCTCGGCATAGGCGATGGTCTTCTGGAAGCTGCCGGCGAAGCCGACGCCAAAGCTCAGGAACATGGCGACGAAGGCGGCCCCCACCAGCACCAGCGCGTATGGCCAGAAGCGCTCGCGCGGATCGCGTCCGGAGAAGCGGGCCAGGTTGGCGAACCCGTGGCGGATCGAGGCGAACATGGACGCGCTCCGGTGAAGCTTGGTCTTCCAGCCTTACTGGCGTCGACCTGCGCAAGGCAAGCGGGGCGCCGGCGATCATGAAGCGCCCGGTTGACCTCTCCAAACGAAGAAGGCGGCCCGCTCTTGCGAGCGGCCGCCTTCGATCGTTCCAGCCTTGGAGAGGCCTTTAGGCCACCTTCACCCGGGCGGCGCTTTCGGGCAGGTCCTGGCCGAAGGCGCGCTGGTAGAACTCGGCGACGGTCGGGCGTTCCAGCTCGTCGCACTTGTTGAGGAAGGTCAGGCGGAAGGCCAGGCCGATGTCGCCGTCGAAGATCTCGGCGTTCTGGGCCCAGGTGATCACCGTACGCGGGCTCATGACCGTCGAGATGTCGCCGTTCATGAAGGCGTTGCGGGTCATGTCGGCCACGCGGACCATGGCCGCCAGGGTGCGCTTGCCCTCGGCGTTGTCGTAGTGCGGGTTCTTGGCCAGCACGATGGCCGCCTCGACGTCGTGCTCGAGGTAGTTCAGCGTGGTGACGATCGACCAGCGGTCCATCTGGCCTTGGTTGATCTGCTGGGTGCCGTGATAGAGGCCAGTGGTGTCGCCGAGACCGATCGTGTTGGTCGTCGAGAACAGGCGGAAATACGGGTTGGCGCGGATGACCCGGTTCTGGTCCAGCAGGGTCAGCTTGCCGCCGGCCTCCAGTACGCGCTGGATGACGAACATCACGTCCGGACGGCCCGCGTCGTATTCGTCGAACACCAGGGCGATCGGGCGCTGCAGCGACCAGGGAAGAATCCCTTCGCGGAATTCGGTGACCTGCTTGCCGTCCTTCAGGACGATGGCGTCCTTGCCGACCAGGTCGATGCGCGAGACGTGGCTGTCGAGGTTCACGCGGACCAGCGGCCAGTTCAGGCGCGCGGCGATCTGCTCGATGTGGGTCGACTTGCCGGTGCCGTGATAGCCCTGGACCATCACCCGGCGGTCCTTGGCGAAGCCGGCGCAAATGGCCTTGGTCGTCTGCGGGTCGAAGCGATAGGCGCTGTCGATCTCCGGTACGTGGCTGTCGCGGTGCGAGAAGGCCGGGACTTTCATGTCGCTGTCGACGCCGAATGCGTCGCGAAGCGTCACCCACTTGTCCGGGACCAGGGTGATCAGGGGATCGGCGGCGTGGCTGTCGGTCAGTTCGGGCATGTTTTTCGATTAGCGCTCCACCCCAGGGAGGGGAAGGGGGAATTGCTGGAAACTGACGCTCCCGCCCCAAAGGAACCTCCCCCTGTGGGGGAGGCGATCGCGTAGCGATCGGTGGGGGGGCTGAGAAACCTGCCGGCGCCTCGGAAGCTGAAAACGTCCCCCCTCCGGCCTCCGACCGCCTCCCCCACGGGGGGAGGTTCCTTGAAAACAGAAAAGGGCGGCGGATTGCTCCGCCGCCCTTCGTCTTAAGGATCCGAAGGTCCCTAGTTGTTGGCGATGATCACCGAGGCGATGATGCCGGTGGCGACCGCGGCCAGGATGTATTGGTTGTCCACGCGCTGCCAGCGGTAGCCGCGGGGCGGAGCGCGCAGGCCGTGACGACGGTAGTCGCTGACATAGTAGCCGTTGCCGCGATAGCGGGCGTCGAGGCGTTGGCCCTTGGCCCAGCGGCGGTACTCGCGGCGATCTTCCTTGCGCTCGTAGCGAGCCTGGTCGCGGCGGCCCTTTTCATAGGCCCGCTGCTGCTCGTAGCGGTCGTGACGGTCGTCGTGGCGGGGCTGGGCCATGGCGGTCCCCGACAGGGCGGTCCCGGCCAGCAGCGAGGCGGCGACGGCGGTGATGATGAGACGTTTCATGACAAGTCCTTTCCCTTCGATGCCTCCACCTTAGTGAGGTCGATTTGGACTGGTGATGAACGAAGCAACTCAGGAACGGTTCATGTTTCTTTCATGAAACATTGTAGCTATACACGCCGAATACCGGTTGCGGCCAAACTGCTTTTCGCGCGTTGAGGGTGCATGCCGCTCAAGCTCCGCCTGAACCCCCGCCGCGACCTGGCCCTGCTGCTGCGGTCCGCCCTGCGCGAGGTCGCCGCCACCGCCGCCCTGCTGGTGGCGGGCCTGGGCCTACTGGCCTTTCTGAACATCGCCGACGAGGTGGCCGAGGGCGACACCCGCGCGCTCGACCTCCAGATCCTGCAGGCGCTGCGCGCGCCGGGCCAGCCGCACCAGCTGATCGGTCCGGAATGGCTGCACACGGCGGCTGCCGACGTCACGGCCCTCGGCTCGGTGACGGTGCTGACCCTGCTGGTGCTGCTGGCCCTGGCGATCTGCGCCAGCCTGCGCCGCTGGGCCGAGGCGCTGGTCATCGTCGTGGGCGCGGTCGGCGGCGTCACCATCAGCCAGGGGCTCAAGCACCTGTTCCTGCGCGAACGGCCCGACCTGGTCTATCGCGCCGTCGAGGCGGCCAATCCCAGCTTTCCGTCGGGCCACGCCATGCTGTCGGCGGTGGTGTTCCTGACCCTGGGGACGCTGGCGGCGCGTTTCGCGCCCCGGCGCCGGGTCAAGGCGCTCGCCCTGGCGTCGGCGGTGTTCTTCTCGGTGCTGGTGGGGCTCAGCCGCGTCTATCTCGGCGTCCACTGGGCCAGCGACGTGCTGGCCGGCTGGTGCGTCGGCGCGGCCTGGGCCATGGCCTGCTGGCTGGCGGCCTGGGGCTGGGCGCGATTTTTCCGCTCGCCGCTGGCGGAGACCTGAGACCCTCCCCCTTCAGGGGGAGGGTTGTTCCAGCCGCGCCTTCAGCGTTTCCAGGTCGCGGGTCACGGCCGCGGCGTCGCGCTCGAAGGCGGCGTCGTCCATGTCGGGCAGGCGGAAAAGGGTGAGCGTCACTTCGGCGCCGTCGCCGTTGGCCACGACGCGCAAGGGGACCGAAATCTCGGTTCCGTCCGGCAGGGCCACCCAGTGATCCAGAACGCCGAAGGGATTGGCCGGCGAGAAGCGCACGCGGGCCTCGCCCACGGGCGTCTCGGCGATCCACACGCCGTCTTCGTCGGGAGCCCGGCGCAGGCCATCGCCGATGCCGGCGGCCCAGTCGGCCATGTTTTCGGGATCGGCCGCATAGGCGTAGACCGCGTCAGCCGGTCGGGCGACGCCGATGGTGATCGGGCGGCAGGGGTGCAGAGTCATGCGAACGGCCTCGTCATCGGCGGAACGCGCCGCCGGCGGGGCGTCCACGCAGGATCAGGCGCGCAGGATCAGAAGAGGACGGTGGCCAGGGCGATGAGGCCGGCCCAAAGCGCGATGCTGGCGCCGACGACGGCGACCCGGCTCCAACGGACTCGGCGACGAGGCGACGCGCTGTCAGGACGCGCCCCCATGCTGAGATAGGCCATGTCTTCCTCCCCCGCCTCTGTTCTCCCTTAGGGGCGGGAGCGGGCGGTTTCATTTGATACGATCTCCTGGGTTGCAACGCTTGGCAAGAGCAACGGAGCCACGGACTCACAAAAATGTGCGTTCCAACACAGTGACTTGTGTCGCCCAGCCGACTTCACCGCAGGGCGGACGGCCTCAGATCGATCCGGTCCCATGATATGGGCGGCCGACGACCTGGTCTTCGTCGCCTTCCCAGGCCTCGTCGTCGGGCATCGAGACGTTGGCGTCCCAGTGCTCGGCCTGGCTGGAGCCAGAGCCGCTGTCGGTGTGGCGGACGATCTCGTCGATGTCGCGGGCATTGCGCGGAGCGGTTCCCGGCGGGATCGTCGCCGTCTCGGCCGGGCTCAGCGCGCCGTTCTGGAAGTCGACGTGCTGCGGATAGAAGGCCAGGCGCCCGGTCAGGCGCTCCATGCCCGGCAGCGGCGCCTCGTACGACCATACGGCGTCCTCGATGATCTGGCCGTCGCGATAGATCGTGTAGTAGCTGGCCGAGCCCTTGTAGGGACAGCGGGTGGTCTTGTCGGAGCGGCGCAGGAAGGCCATCGCCACGTCGTCGCGCGGGAAGTAGCGGACCGGCGGATAGTCGGCTTCGCGCAGCACCAGGACGTCGTCGCTGTCGGCGATCTCGTGGCCTTCGAACAGCACGCGGACCCGGCCGCTTTCGCGGGCGCAGGTGATCGGATGGTTGGGGTCTGACGATTGCATGGGCGTTCCCCAGGCGTTGAGGGTGTCGTTGCGGAACTTGCAGCCAGTGAAACGCGCGGCGCGCCCCAACCGCTCCCTCCCGGCAAGCCTTTGCTTGTGAAACGGAAAGCCGCGTGATCTTCTCCCCGCGAACCGGGGAGGGGAGGGCGAAACGACCGTTGGTGTCGCCCTATCTGACTTGAATATAGTCAAGGTCGAGAATGAATAGCATTGTCGTGGTCGCCGGCATTCTCGTCACGTTAGTGACGGGCCTACCGGTCTTTTTGCAGCTCATCAAGGAACACCCGAAAGGGTTGATCATCCTGTTCTTCGCCGAGATGTGGGAGCGGTTCTCCTACTACGGCATGCGCGCCATCCTGATCTTCTATCTGACGCAGCACTTCCTTTTCGACCCGAAGGTCGCCAACGGCCACTACGGCTCCTATACCTCCCTGGTCTATCTGCTGCCGCTGATCGGCGGCTTCCTGGCCGACAAGTGGCTGGGCACCCGCAAGGCCGTGGCTTTCGGCGCCATCCTGCTGGTCGCCGGCCACCTGGCCATGGCGGTGGAAGGCAAGCCCGCCACCCAGACCCTGACCTATGCCGGCCAGACCTACAGCTTCCAGGCCGAGGGCCGTGGCGGCGAGCGGGTCGCCAAGCTGGTGGTCGCGGGCAAGCCCTACGACGTATCGGCCACCAAGGCCGGCGACTTCGAGATCAAGGACCTGCCGGCCGCCGCCCCGCTGCCCGCCGTGCTGCCCAAGGGCCAGTACCAGCTGGGCGTCGAGGGCCGTGACCCGACCTACCTGAACATCTTCTGGCTGGCCCTGTCGCTGATCATCGTCGGCGTCGGCTTCCTCAAGCCCAACATCTCGACCATCGTCGGCCAGCTGTATCCGCAGGGCGACCCGCGTCGCGACCCGGGCTTCACCCTCTACTACTACGGCATCAACCTCGGCTCGTTCTGGGCCTCGATCCTTTGCGGCCTCTTGGGCATCAAGGTCGGCTGGTGGGCGGGCTTCGGCCTCGCCGGCCTGGGCATGCTGGCCGGCTTCGTCGTCTTCGTGCTGGGCAAGCCCTGGCTGCTGGGCAAGGGCGAGGCGCCCGAGCCCAAGAAGCTGAAGCAGAAGGTCGCCGGCCCGCTGACCCGCGAGCATGTGATCTACGCCCTGTCGCTGCTCGGCGTGCTGGGCGTGTTCTTCCTGGTCCAGCGCAGCGCCATCGTCGGCGTGACCCTGGTGGCCGGCATGATCGGCTCGATCGGCTACGTGCTGTGGTTCATGTTCGCCAAGGTGCAGAAGGTCGAGCGCGAGCGCCTGGCCCTGGCCCTGTTCCTGATCTTCGGCGCGGTGGTGTTCTGGACCCTGTTCGAGCAGGCCGGTTCGTCGCTGAACCTCTTCGCGGCCACCAACGTCAACCTCAACCTGACCTCGGCTCCGGTGCAGTGGTTCGGCGGCGCGGTGACCTTCGCCACGCCCGCCCAGCTTGCCGCCGCGACCATCGACCCCGCCAAGACGCTGTGGATCGATTCCAGCTTCAACGCCGCCCAGACCCAGGCCCTGAACGCCGGTTGGATCCTGATCTTCGCTCCGGTCTTCGCCGCTCTGTGGACCTTCCTGGGCCGTCGCGACAAGGATCCGAACCCGGTCGTGAAGTTCGGTCTGGCCTTGCTCCAGGTCGGCCTCGGCTTCCTGGTGCTGCAGTGGGGCTCGACCTTCGCCGACGGCGCCTTCCGCATGCCGCTGTTCTTCCTGGTGCTGATGTACATGCTGCACACCACCGGCGAGCTGTGCATGTCGCCCGTGGGCCTGTCGCAGATGACCAAGCTGTCGCCGGCCTCGATGGTGTCGTTCATCATGGCCGTGTGGTTCATGGCCGTGGCCATCGCCCAGTACGTCGGCGGCTTCATCGCCGGCCTGACGACGGTGGAAACCGTCGGTGGCCAGGTGCTGGATCCGGAAGCGGCCCTGCGCACCTCGCTGCAGGTGTTCAACGTCATCGGCCTGATCGCCGCCGGCATCGGCGTGCTGTTCCTGATCGCCTCGCCCTTCCTCAAGAAGTGGTCGCACGGCGCGGACGAGCACCACGCCGCCCCGACCGACACGGCCACGGTCGCCGACTGAACTCGGCGGCCCTGACGAAGACGAAGGCCCCGGAGCGATCCGGGGCCTTTTTCTTTGGCCCTGTCGGGTTTCGCACAGTCGCCCGTTCGCCGGCCGCGCGAAGTGGCGTCGATGCACGTCAGGGTCGCGTTGGCGGCCGAACGGGGAGACGGCGATGGGAACGACCTACACGATCTTCGGCGCGGGGCCGGCGGGGCTCTACACGGCCTGGCGGCTGGTCACCGGCGGCAAGGCGGTCTCCGGCGACACGATCCAGCTCTACGAATGGGGCGATTACGCCTTCGACGGCCCGGGCTCGGGCACGCGCCTGCCTGCCGGCCGCATCGTCACCCACTTCTGTAACGACGACCCGCGCCAGTCCTACATCGAGGCCGGCGGCATGCGCTTCATCCAGTGGGACGCGACCAAGAGCGAAGGCCACCAGCTGGTCACCCTGACCATCGAGAAGCTGGGTCTGGCCGGCAAGATCATCGACTTCAACACCACCGACAATCCGCTGCTGTTCCTGCGCGAGGAGCACATCTACCAGAACGACCTGGCGACCCATCCTGCGCCCTACAACACGCCGGGCAACAACGAGCAGCCGGCCGCCACCCTGTTCTCGAACATCTCGGCCCTGATCACCGGCGACGCGCCGGTGAAGACCCGCGCCCAGCAGTGCGCCTTCTACGGGTCGGGCCAGCTGCCGCCGACCTTCAACTCGTTCGTCTATCCGCCGGGCTCGATCGCCGGCAACATCGGCTACTGGAACGTCTTCTACGACCAGGCCGGCAACGAGGGCTACGAGTACGCCGCCGACGCCGGCGGCTACACCTCCAACGTCATCAACTGGAACGCCGCCAACGCCGCCGTCTATAACGGCGAGTTCGCGCCCGGCGGGGCGTTCAAGACCCTCAGCGGCGGCTACTCGCAGGTCTTCGTCGAGCTCTACCAGCAGACCCTCAAGGCCGCCCAGACGGCGGGCGTGACCTTCGAGCTGACCCAGCGCACCCGCCTGCACTCGATCTGGCTGGAGGGCGAGACGGTCAACTATCGCCTGGCCAGCGCCGAGACACCGTTCAAGGGCGGCGCGGTGGCGACCACGCAGAACGCCTTCCTGGCCATGCCGCCGGCCTCGCTGGACCTGGTGGCCGGGGCCACGCAGTACGCCGACATGCCGGGCGGCACGCTCGACATCCTCAACGCCGAGGGCGTGCAGCTCTATATCGACGGGGTGATCCGCCAGCCGTCGATGCGGGTGATGCTGTTCTTCGACCGCCCGTGGTGGAACGATCCCGGCGTGCCCTATCCGCCCAGCCTGACGGGCGCGCCCAACACCTTCGGCCCGACCATCACCGACCTGCCGCTGCGCCAGGTCTACTACTTCGGGAACAACAGCGACGGCGCGGCCAACCCCGCCTACGGCGTCCTCGCCTCGTACGACGACATGCAGTACGTCCAGTTCTGGCAGGAGCTGGAGGTCGACGTCACTGAGCGCCGCAAGGTGCCGATCGACCAGGACCACCAGGTCTTGTTCGGCCCGCGCAAGGCCACCGACACCATGATCCGCATGGTGCTGCTGGAGCTGGCCAAGGTGCATTGGGGCGACCCGAACGCCGCCCACCAGATCCCCTGGCCGGTCGAGGCGATCTTCAACGACTTCTCGCTGAACCCGTTCGGGGCCGGCTATCACGCCTGGGCCGCGCACTACGACATCTGCGACGTGATGCAGCGTATCCGCCAGCCCACCGGCCTGGTGCCCGGCGCGACGGCGGCCAACCTCTTCATCATCGGCGAGGCCTACTCCAACGACCAAGCCTGGGTCGAAGGCGCCTTCTGCACGGCCGAGTCGGTGCTGGTCGACTATTTTGGCATGACGAGTATCGCCGACACGACCAACTATCCGCTGATCTGCAGCTGCTGATCTGTGAGGGTCAGGCGGCGGCTTCGGCCGCCGCCGCGTCCTTGGCCGCCTGCACCTTGGGCTGGCGGGCGGCGACCAGGAACGACAGGATGATCGCCGCCACGCCGATCAGGGCGGTGTAGATGAAGAAGGCCACATAGCCCGCGCCCATGGCCTGGCCGCTGACGCCCAGCTTGGCGCCGGCCGCGGCGAAGGTCTCGGGCGGGGTGCGGGCGAACAGGCCCTTCAGGCCGGCCAGGGCCCCGTGCTCGGCGGCGGCGGCCGAAGCCTCGACGATGCGGCCAGACTGCGAGGCCACCAGCTTGCCCGGCAGGGCGTAAAGCGACGAGAACAGGGCGTACTGGGTGGCGGTGAAGCCCGCCGTGGTCAGGCTGGACATGTAGGCTATCAGCGCCGTGCCGGCGATGCCGCCGCAGATGTTGTCCAGGCAGATGCTGGTGAACAGCATCGGCACGCTGTGGCCGCTGACGGCCAGCACCGCAAAGCCCAGGTTGCTGATCGGCTGGGCGAAGGCGCCGATGATCAGGGCCTTCATCAGGCCGAAGCGGGCGACGATCACCCCGCCCAGGAACACGCCGATCATCGAGGCGATGATGCCGAACACCTTGCGGATCTCGGCGATCTCGGTGAGCGAGAAGCCCATGTCCCGATAGAAGGGGTTCATGATGTTGAGCACGAAGTCCGAGACCCGGTAGATGCAGATCGCCGCCAGGATCAGGCCGGCGACGCCCGAGAAGCGGGTCATGAACTCCTTCAGCGGCGAGCCCAGGGCGGTCGACAGGTAGACGCCGGGCTTGGTGCGCAGGCCGGGGATCGGCCAGGCGGCCAGTACGATGACGCCAAGGCCCACGAGCGCGCCGATCAGTTGCAGCCAGACGCCGTTGGGCTTGGCCTTCCAGGCCTCGGCCAGGGTTTCGCCGCCGACGACCTTCGACAGCAGATCGGCGTCGCCGGCCAGGCCCGAGCCCAGGATCAGCGCGCCGAAGGCGATGATCGCCAGGCGCGCCAGCCACTCGAGCAACACCAGGGCCTGGGGCTGGGCGACGTCGTCGGTATGGATCGGTCGGATGGTGTGAGCGGCCTCGCGCGGGGCCCACAGGGTGGCGGCGACGCCGATCAGCACCGCCAGGGCCATCAACGCGTAGGAGAAGTTCCAGCCGAAGCGCTCGGCCAGGATCAGCGGCACGGCGCCGGCCATGACCATGGCCCCGCGATAGCCCCACTGCACCGCCACGGCCATCGGGCCCTGGCGCTCGGCGTCGGCCACCTCGATGCGCCAGGCGTCGATGACGATGTCCTGGCTGGCGGTGAGGAAGCCGGTCAGCACGGCCAGGGCGGCCAGCAGGCCGAGGTTGGTCGCGGGATTTAGCGTCGAGATCGTCCACAGGCCCAGCATGATCCCGGCCTGGCAGACCAGCATCCAGGCGCGGCGATGGCCCAAGAGCCCGTGCAGCACCGGGATCTTGGTGCGGTCGATCAGCGGCGCCCACAGGAACTTCAGCGAGAACGACAGGGTGGCCAGGCTGAAGAAGCCGATCACCGCCAGCGACAGGCCCGAGTCGCGCAGCCACAGCGACAGGGTGTCGAAGATCAGCATGTAGGGCAGGCCGGAGGCGAAGCCGAGGCCCAGCAGGGCCAGGGCCCGGCGCTCGCCGAACACCGCCAGGGCGCCGGCCAGGCTCTTCTTGGGCGCAGCGGCCGCTTCGCTCTTGGTCTGCTCGGTCATGGTCTTCCCCGAAGTGGACGGGGAGGCTGGGACCGTCCCGTCAGCCGGCGACCTTGGCGCGCGTCGCGTCGTTCGTCCAGCGGCGGGGGCGGTCGGGGCCGGTCCAGCGCGACAGGGCGTCGCGCAGGGCGGCGGGGGTCAGCGGCTTGACCAGGAAGTCATCCATGCCGGCGCTCAGGCACTGGCGGCGATCCTCGTCGAAGGCGTCGGCGGTCAAGGCCAGGATCGGGGTGTCGACGCCCTTGGCGCGGACGGCGCGGGTGGCCTCCAGGCCGTTCAGGCCCGGCATGCGCAGGTCCATGAACACCAAGTCGTAGGTCCCGCGCGACAGGGCCGCCACGGCCTCGTCGCCGCTGGCGATGCGGTCGACCGTGCAGCCTTCCCGCTCCAGCAGGGTGCGGGCCAGGAGGGCGTTGATCGGATTGTCCTCGGCCAGCAGCACGCGGGCGCCGGGGGCTGCGGCCGGGGCGATGCGGTCGTCCTGGGCCTCGGCCGGGGTGACGATGGCCTCCAGCGCCGCGTCGATCGGCTTGGCGCCCAGAACCTGGGCGGCCAGCGAGGTGCGGCGCAGCGGCTTGATCAGGTAGCCCGAGAAGCCGGCTTTGGAGAGGTTGGGGATCAGGTCGCGCTGGTCGGGGGTCAGCATGGCCACGGCGGCGCGGCCGGCGGGCGCGGCCAGCGGGCCGGGGAGGGCGGCGTCGACCAGCAGCACGGTCTGGGCCGGCAGGGCGTCGACCTTGTCGAGGCCGGCCAGGTTCTTCACCCAGGCGCCGCTGGCGATGGCCTGGGCGCCGACCGCCTCGCGGACCACGGGATTTGGCGAGACGACGGCGACGAACCGGCCTTCCAGCGGCGGGACCGCCGGGGCTTGGTGATGGCGTTCGAACGGGGCCTCGAACCAGAAGTCGGCTCCGCCGCCCGGGTTTTCGCCGACCCCGGCCTCGCCGTCCATGGCGGCGGCCAGGCGGGCGACGATGGCCAGGCCCAGGCCCGCGCCGCCCAGCTGGGCCTGGTGCGACGGATCGGTCTGGACAAAGGCCTCGAAGATTTTCTCGCGCTGCTCGGGGGCGACGCCCGGGCCAGTGTCGGCCACCGAGAAGCGCACGCGGCCGGCGCCGGCGTCGCGGGCGGTGATCAGCACCCCGCCCTTTTCCGTGAACTTCACCGCGTTGCCGGCGAAGTTCAGCAGCACCTGGCGCAGGCGCCCCTCGTCGGCCAGTAGCGGCTGCAGCCCGCGCTCGACGGCCCAGGCGATCTCGACGCCCTTCTCGTGGGCGCGCGGGCTCATCAGCTCGGCCACCTGGCGCAGCAGGTCCTCGGGGTTCACCGGGGCCAGGTGCAGCTCCAGCGCCGTGGCGCCCAGGCGCGCGAAATCCAGCACGTCGTTGACCAGGGAAAGCAGGTGGTCGCCGCTCTCGCGCAGGGCCGCGACATAGGAGCGCTGCTCGGCGGTCAGGCGGGTGTTTTCCAGCAGACGCGCCATGCCCAGCACCCCGTTCAGGGGCGTGCGGAACTCGTGGCTCAGGGTGGCCAGCTGCTCGGCGGAGACGGCGTCGCGGGTCTTGGTCATGGCGCGGGAGTGTAGGGCGCGCGGGTTAAGGGGGGGTGGAGGCGGGCCTATGCTTCTGGAACCTCCCCCCGTGGGGGAGGCGATCGCTCAGCGATCGGTGGGGGAGTAATCAGAAGATCAGCCGGCTTCCCGGAGGCTGAAAACGGCCTCCCCCACAGGGGGAGGTTTCTAGATTACCCCCTCCATCTCGCCCGCCGGGTTCGTCCGCCGGTGGGCCAGGGCTTCGGCGACGTGCACCCGCTTCACCGCGCCCGCGCCTTCCAGGTCGGCGATGGTGCGGGCCAGGCGTAGGGTGCGGGTCCAGCCGCGGGCGCTGATGCGGCCGGCCTCGGCGGCCTTGGTCAACAGGGCGCGGCCGGGCTCGTCGAGGGCGCAGACCCGCTCGAGCAGCTCGCCTTCGGCCCGGCCGTTCAGGGTTTCGGGCGCGCCGGGCATGAGCGCCAGCGCCCGATCCGCCTGCAGCTGGCGAGCGGTCGCGACGCGGGCGGCCACCTCGGCCGACCCTTCGCTGGCGGCGGGCAAAGCCAGGTCGGCGGCGGTGACGGCGGGCATGTCGACGGCCAGGTCGATGCGGTCCATCAGCGGGCCCGACACCCGGCCCTGATAGTCGCGGATGCAGCGCGGGGCCTTGCCGCAGGCGCCGCGTCCGGCGCCGCCGTGGCCGCAGCGGCAGGGGTTCATGGCCGCCACCAGCTGCACCCGGGCGGGGTAGCGGACGTGGGCGTTGGCGCGGGCGACCATCACCTCGCCCGTTTCGAGCGGGGCGCGCAGGCTATCGAGCGCCTGAACGCCGAATTCAGGGAGCTCATCAAGGAACAGAACGCCGTTGTGAGCCAGGGACACTTCACCAGGCTTGGCGCGCAGGCCGCTGTGAATTCTCAAAGGAAATGAGAGAAATGAACAGGCCAATCAGCCCTCAGGGGCTACCAAAGGCTCATACGCCTTCAGAAGTCGATGAGACGGTTTGGGCGATTCCAGAAGCGTGGGAGAGTGTTTGATGTCCGCTCGCACTATCCCTCCTGGCCACCGGTCAATCACCGGCGCCCTGCCATCGCTTCACTCGGCTAAGCCGCTTGAGTATGAGTCCAAGCTGGAGCGCGATTTCCTCATGCTCATGGAAATCGAGTGGTGGCTGATATCGATCGCTACACAGCCCGTGACCATCGACCTCGATGTCGATGGTCAGGCGCGGCGATATACGCCAGACGTCCTAGTCACCTGGCACCCTGACTGCGCCTATCCGTTTCGATCGCACCAAGTTCTTTTCGAGGTGAAGCCCCTGGATATTCTCCGGCGGGATTTCGCCAAGCTCGCGCCGAAATACAGAGCCGCGCGGCGTTATTTCCGGAGGCTGGGCATGGATTATCGCGTCGTCACGGAGCGAACCATCCGGGTTCCTCGCTTGGCCAACGCTCTGCGGATCGCGCCGGCGGCGCGTCAGCACGCAAGCGAACATCTTTTTGAATCCATCTGCGACGCGCTGCTGGAGAGTCCCTATGACATGACCTTTGGGCGGCTTCGGGATCACCTTGAGCGCGCTGGCTTCATGCGCAGCGTGGCAGTCGACGGGATCTATAATCTAATCAGCCGTGGCCGCATCCACTGCGACCTACACGCTGAGCTGACCGACACATCGCCGCTTTACTGGTGGACGGTGAAGGACGCGGAAGTGCGGACCGTTGATGAAACCGCTGAACTCAAGGCCCGGCCTCCACAGGCCTCGCTCTATAACCGTCCGTGCTGATAGCGCTAGGCCGTCGGCGCATCGCGTCGCCGACGGCTAAGCTGTATAGACGGGCAAACTCCGCTGAACGTAGAGTTGGGCTGTGGCAGGTTGGAAGATTGAGATTGGCGCCGAGACCCGCGTGGGCGGAAGGCGAGCCACGTTCGTCAGTATCATCGACTTTGACCAGTACATGGTCTGCTTCCCAGACGGGAGCTACAAGGTCGTCGGCGCCGCCGATCTCGATCCCAAGGATAACCCGCAAAGCGTTTCGCGGCCAGTCGACGACTATTCGCCGGCCGAGCTGGAAGAGGCCTATCGCTGGTACGAAGCGCTGAAAGATCTCCTCGATGCCAAGGTCCCGCGCGGTGAGCGGTCGGCTTTTGTCGCCGCCGCAGCGTTGGTCCTGAAGGTGGGACAGTCGACAGTATGGCGCCGTATCCAGGGGTGGGACGGCAATCCTCTTAGCTTAGTGCGCGAGAGGCCAAATGGCGGGCGCGGTAAGTCCAGGATGGCCCCTGAGCGCGACGCGCTCATGTCCAAGGTCATCGGCGACCACTACATGAACAAGCGTCAGCGACCTCCCAAGGAGGTCTATGACGACTTCCTCCTCGACGCCTTCCGCAATGCGCGTCTGCGGCCGCCGTCGCTGGCGACCTTCTATGAGCGGATCCACCGCCTGGACTCGGTGGAGGTAATTGAAAAGCGGCACGGCAAACGGGCCGCGCACGATGCGCGCAAGCGGATGCAAGGCAAATTTCCATTCGGAGACGAACCGCTTGGCTGTGTTCAGATGGACTACTGGCTCTATGATGTGGAGATCGTGGACGACGTTGACCGTGAGGTCATTGGCCGAGGCGCCCTCTTGGCCTTGGCCATCGATGTCTGCACGATGATGCCATACGGCTACCATCTCTCGCTTGACCCCACAGGCGCCAACAACGCCGGCTTGGCTATCTTTCACGGGATGACCCGCAAAGAGCGTTGGTTGAAGGAAGTCGGCTTCGACATGGAGTGGCCGGTGTGGGGCATGCTTAAGATGCTCCACCTCGACAACGCAAAAGAGTTTCGCGGCTCAATGTTGCGTAGGTTCCTGGCGGACGAAGACGGTCTCAAGGGCGTGGCCGCCGAGCTGGTGAACCGAAAGGTCAAGACGCCGCGGTATGGGCCACACATTGAGCGGTTCTTCGGGACTCTCGCCTGGAAAGTCAAAGGTCTTCCCGGCGCCACTGGTTCGAACACGAAGGAGCGGCAGACCCGCAACTCCAGCAAGACAGCCAAGCTGACGCTTCATGACCTCGAGCTTCACTTACTAAGCGTCCTGAAGGAACACACCAACACCAAGCGCAAGGAGCTTGGCGGCCTGACGCCACTGCAGAAGTGGCGCTCGTACTTCTTCGAAGATGGCAAACAGATACGCCCCCTTCCTGATGAGCCTAAGGACCTCGATCTCCTTCGCAAGGAGTTGATGCCGATGATCACCCGCACCGTTCAGGACTACGGGATTAGGATCGACAACATCTTCTATGACTCCACCGAACTGGTCGCGGTTAGGCAGCGCCACGCGAACGAGCCGAGGCGAGAGTTCATTGTCCGTAGGGACCCGCGCGACATCTCGGAGGTCTACGTCTTCGATCCCGACAACAAGAGATACCTCACTGTGCCATACCGCCGGCACGGCGCTCCCGTGATCAGCCAGTGGGAAGCAAAGGCCGCGATCCGTCACTTCAACGATATCGATAAGGATTTCGCTGAGGGGGACATATTTGATTTCATCACTGAAAGGCGCGAACGCCAAAAGAGGATCGAGGAGGCGGGAAAGCTCACCACGAAAGTTCGCAAGGAACGCGCGCAGCAAAGGCAGCGGGAAAAGGCCAAGTCGCGCGAATCCGCAGTCATCGCGTCGGCAAAGCCAAAAGCTTACCCACCTGTTACAGCAGCATTGGCAATAGGCATGAAAAAGACCATTGGCGATGCTGAAGCACCGGATGATCCATACGCGAATGTTTTCGATGAGCTCGACATTTGATGGCCGAGCCGGACCACATCGAACGCGGCGCCCATCTGGTGCCTTCGGCACGGGCCTTGCTCGATCTGCCGATGGAGGAGCGTATCCTAGGACGATGGCCGGACTTATGGATTGGGCATCGCGAAGCCAAAGATATCCATCAGTGGCTCGATCAGATGTTGGCGTCGCCGAGGTCCTCACGGCCTCGTAACGGTCTACTCCACGGCGAGTCCGGCGTCGGAAAATCAACGACGCTGCGGCGTTGGGCCCGACAGGTGAACGACCGGGCGGCGCGACGTGTAGAGGAGGGCGATCCCGCCGAACTTGGCGAATGGGCGGTACTTCCCGTCCTCCTGTTCGATACTCCGCCCAAGGGAGATGAGACCCGGCTCTACAACGCCATGCTTGAGGCCTTCGGCTATGACGCCAAGAGCTTAAGGTCCTTGGCCGACAAGTACTGCCGCGTGAAGGATCTCATATATGCCTGCCAGGTGCGCGTGATCGTCATGGACGAGTTCCACAATGCGCTGTCAGGTCGTTTCGATCAGCGGCTTCACTTCAACGTCGTCATAAAGCACATCACCAATGAGACGGGCATACCGTTCGTCGTCGCGGGTACAGCGAGCGTCGATCAGGTGTTTCGCAAGGAGGACCAGCTACACCGCCGCTTTTCCCGCTTCGAGATGAAGCGATGGAAACAGACCGCTGACTGGGCCAAGCTGCTCACCAGCTTTGAGCGGGTCATTCCACTTGCCGAGCCGTCGCGCCTGTTCGAGCCGGAAATCGCCAACAGGCTGTTCGCGTATAGCGATGGTATAATCGGTGAGCTTTCAGAAATCCTGAAGCAGGCCGCGATTACAGCGGCATTGAGCGGCAAGGAGCGGATCGAACTCGATATGATCCGCCCGCTGAACTGATGTCTCCGCTCGATCGCGCAGATGCCGAATGGCGGCGCGCGATCGAGAACGGGCGCCGTCGGCGCTGGCCATATCGATCAAGGCCTCGCTCTGACGAACTTTTGTCGTCGTGGTTTCTTCGGTGCGCTGCCGGCATGTGGCTAAAGCCGTTCGCGCTCGGCAACGCCGTCTGGGGAAGAAGCCTTCAGATTCTGACGCGTGATATCGATAACTTCGCGCCACCATCTCTTGTCGCCGGGATGGCCGCCCTCACGGATACGCCTCTCGAGGCGGCATGGGGGACCAGTCTCGCAGAATTCGAAGGCCGGCTTGTCGAGCGATACACCATGGCTGGCCGAACCAACTGGATCATGCCTCTGGGCGTGCGCCACCGACGCCGTCATCAGCCCGGCCTTCAGTTTTGTCCGGCCTGCCTTCAGGAACCGATTTCCTACTATCGACGCATCTGGCGCCTAGCCTGGTCGACGGTCTGCTGCCGCCACGGATGCATCTTGCTCGACAGATGCCCCAGCTGCGCCGCGCCGCTAGAGCCTCACCGTGCCCCGCACCTTTGGCTATGTGCTACATGTCGGACCGATCTGCGGACCGTTGATGCTGCAGCAGCTCCGCCAGGCCTAGCCGCTCTGCAAGCTCGCCATGAAGAATTCCTGCGGCGAGGGTGGGCTGAGCTCGGGCGCGTGACCTTTCCCTACTCCCATCTCTATTTCGAACTGGTCCGACAGGTCGCGCGGGTGCTCTTCTCCGGAGCTCGTTCTGAGCGGCTGCGCATTTCCGTTTCGGGCTCGGTGGCGCAGGCGCCAGGGTTTCTCGCTGTTTGTCATGACGTTGAGACTTTGAGCGCGGACGATCGCAGGCGGCTTATGTCGTTGGTCGCGTTGGCGCTTCAAGATTGGCCGACGCGCTTTGTGGCGGCAGCCCGAGAAGCTGGCTTCTGGCGATCCTGGGCCACACGCGATCGGCCACGGCTGCCTTTTGCGTTCGCATCGATTGTGGATGAGCACCTGGGGGCGGGTTTCTATACACCGGCACGGGAAGAAGTCCGCGCGGCGGAAATGTACCTCCGTCGTGTGCGGCCTGGCCATGGGCGGCAGGAACTGCGCAACCTAGTTGGAGACTGTCAGGCCGTTTGGGATGTCTTCAATGAGGACTAACCGCGCGGCGCGGCGCCAACAGCTCTGATCAGTCGATCCTTGAGCTTCTCGGCGTAGATCGCTGGGTCCTGGAACCAGGTTTCTTCATGTACCTGGGCGAGTAGATGCGCATTGAACATGGACGGGCGCCAGACGCCGCGGTGAAAGGATTGCGCACCTAGCGTGGCGTCAATTTCTCGCCTGTAGTAGTCATCACCCGGACGAAGAACGAGAATGCCAATTCTGCTGTTACCGTCCTGTTGTGAGCGCCGATCGGTGGTGACGATCTCGTGCTCGGCGTCGATCGCAAACACGATGCGCCTATCGATCTTCAAGCGACACACCAAGGCGCGCCGTTGCAGGCCGCTCCTAAGCCTACTCCAAGGTAGCGCTTCTGGCTTCGAGCCTGCTCGGTAGAAGTCTGGATAGCGATGGAGCCTATCCGATTCATCTGATCCAGGGCCGGTGCTAGGCTTTACCCACTCAAACGACCACCCCATTCCCGTTGCCGCGCTCTCCAAAGCGGCGGCCGTGAGTAGGAGGTGTGGATGCGGCGCGCGCGCCAGATCTTCAGGTGGGGCGTCGGTTGTCGTCCTCATCTTTGCTGTCGCCTTCCGCGTCCGACCGAAGCTCCCCGTAGATCCGTATTCAACAAGCTCGTCGATCTCTCGCGGCAGCATCGATACACGACGATGACTCTCTTGTGGGACACCGACCATAATGGTCGTCCACGGGTCCCCGGACTCAGCGATACCTTCCCGGCGTTCGATCGGCGGTATGAAGCGCGAGGAGGGGCCACCGCTGATGGCCGTTAAGCGATCGGTGTGGCTGCGAGGGGCGTCGAACACGTACTTCTTGGGAGACACGCCTTCGTCAAACACGTCTTCGAATACCGGATAGCTAACTATTACCTGATCAATACCAAGATCATATTCGATCGCATGGATGCGCGTTACCAGGCAGCGGTTGCGCGCTGCATGTCCATCTCGGGTGGTTATCCACCTCAGGGAGCATGTCCAAGTGCTGTGTCCTTCAAATGGGTAAATGGTATTTATGAACGCGGGATTGTGGATCCATCCATTCTGCTGCAAGCTCGCAAATACCTGCCTAAATGCTATTTTTAATCTATCATCCGCTGCCACTCGGACGGCGAAGCGAACTTCCAGCGGGCTTAGTTCACGGTAGGCCTTGATGTAAACCGTGCCCCGATTGTCCGCATCTCGATAACATGCGTCGAGGTCAATCAAGAGCTCGGGTGTAGTCGCGGAATTGTGGATTCCGCCCTCGACAATAAGGCGAAGCAGGCCGCTATCTAGTCCGTAGAATGCTCGGACGAGTTCGACTGGAGAGACGAAGATTTTGTGGCCAGATGTCTCGAGGTCGAGGTTGAACAGCGGTGCATCTGAGATTAGTTTCGTCGGGTATGGAGGTGCAAAGTACTCATCTCTATCAAACCAGCGAGGCTCTGATGTGCCGAGCTGGGCTTTCGCTCGTTTTGCAGCGGAGCCGAGTACTTTAACTTTGACGCGGTCTTTGCTGAGAAAGTGACTATGAACCTCGTCGAAAGGCTCCTTGTTTGGCTCAAAAACTCTTCCAACCGGGAAATGGGCCAGATGTCCGATCCCGATTTCCACCGCCACAGATTTTTGCTCGACCGGTTCGGTTTGCGCTCTCCGCCACCATCGTGCGGGGGCGAAGATCACATCGATTAAAGCCTCACGCTGTGAGCTGCGTCGCGTGCGCCCATGCCCCACGACCATCATCGGGCCGCTGAACGCCTTGAGTTCCGGGTAGTCGACAATCATCGTCGTAGCGTTGCTAAATCTTGAGGGTCATGGCGCATGCGACGCCGCCACTTAGCGTTGCATGCCAAGCATTACCTATTTCCCACTCTGGCTTGGAAGAAGCTGCGGATTAGGAGGCCGCTAGGTGTCTCCGGGCTTGCCTTCATAAACAATCCTGCAGGACCGAGGGGAAGGTCCTGCAGAGATGGTGCGATCACGTTATGCGGGGCTGGATAGTTGACGCCGCCGTCGTACCTGCCTTGCGTTGCGCCGCCACTTCGGCGCGAGCTCGCGCCGCTCGGCTCCAAATGTTGAACCGTCGGTTCTCGATACCGGCCTGGCCATAGGCGTTGATAAGCGTGCCAAACCGATGAATGAAAACCACCGGCGTCGGGGTGTCTGGGTCGGCGCGCATAACCTTTGCGGTAACGTATCCGTGCTCGCGGTGCAGCCGCCGCAAACAGTCCAGCAACTCCTCGTCGGTGTACCGCTCGCTGATCTCCGACCAGCGCGGCAAGCTGATCCTCCGGGGGGGCTCGCCAGCGCGCCGCGCTCGCAACCGCTCAAAGCCGAGCCGCTGGAGATCACCTTGTTTGTAGGGCAGGCCCGCCAACCGATACGCGTTGGTGAGCTTGCCGAACTTGTACTGATAGTCCGGCGCGCTTGGGACTGATGGCTCCGCATTGATGGTCGCCTCGGTGACATAACCATCGCGCTCGAAGAGGCGACGCAGCGCCGCCAGCATCTCCTCTTTGGTCGTAGGCCGCTCCTGGCCGGGCGGGCGCCACCAGCCGGACGGCTCAAAGCCGACTAACTCATAGACGCGGTGGATCGAACCGAACTGCTGAAGCAGGACGTGCTGGCTCGGGGCGTAAGGGCACTCGTCGATCAGCTTGCCGGTGAGATAACCCTTCGCTTTGAATAGGCGCGCCACCGCAGCCAGGTTCTCCTCCGGCGGCACATGGTGGCGGCGTATTTTCCGTCGCCGAGCCGCGCTCTCGAACTGGGTGCGGCTGATGATGGGCTCCAGGATCTTGGTCTTCACCAATTCCTCCGGCGCATTCTTCCGCCGCTTCGATTTCAGCTTTTGGGTGGTGCGGTTAAACACATAGATACCGAGGACCAGCTCGTCGGTGAGCAGGTGCCGGACGCGGGCCTCGCCCCAGGTTGGGTGATCGCCCGCTGGAACGCCCATCTGGTTCAGCCGCTGGGCGATTCCCCGGAAGCTCATGCGGTCGCGCGTATACCAGGTGAACATGTCCCGGATGATCTTCACCTCGTGTTCCGGGCCGACCGCATAGACGACTCGCTGGTTGTTGAAGGCCTTTGTCTGGCCAGGCTTTAGCTTCTGAATCGGCTGGTCATGTTCATCGACCAGAATACGTTCGAACCCGTATCGCCTCGGTCCGCCCAGCTTGTGGCCGATCTTCGCCTGCAGGAGCTGCGCGTACAGTACCTTGCTGGAGAGGTCGCGGCTGAATTCCGCTGCCTGGTAGCGCTTGAACTGCTTGAGCAACGCCATGATCGGCGAGCCGTCGTTCTCAAACATCTCGGCGCAGTAAGAAACGGAGACCCCTGCCGCATGGCAGATGAACTCGTAGTGGCCGCCTTCGTCGAGGTACTGAAAGCGGCCCCATCGGCTGACATCGAACACTAGCAGCCGCTCGTATGGGCGCTCCACCTTGATCACGTCAGCAAGTAGCGCTTGAAGACCGGTGCGTTCGCGGAGCGTCAGGCCGCTTTCGCCGGGATCAGTGTACGTCTTGACGATGGTATAGCCGCGCTCGGCGGCATAAGCGGCGATTACGCGCGCTTGGTTGCGGATAGAGTAGCGCTGGTGATCCTTCGACATCCGCAGGTACTGCGCCGCCGGAATGAGCGCAGGTTTGAAGCCGTCTGCCATGGTGAACCTCCGCAGGTTCCCCCCTCGCCAGAATACCAGCGGGCGACAGCGCTCAACAGGTCGTCGGAGGGTGGATTTCCGCGAAACATGTCATTCCACGTCCTGTCCGAGGGGTCCTGTTGGCTGGTGCCTCAAGCCGGTCAATAGTCAGGCGCGGAAATCAGCGGCGGCACCGCAGGCGAACCAATTGGCTATCGGGGTTTTCTCGGTTGAGCGCGAGCGTCCGGCAGCGGCGACGACAGCGCCAGATTTTGCATTGGGCCCAGCATGGGCTTTGTGCTCGCTGCGGCCGGAGCATCGGCTGGCGAGGAAGGGGCCGAAGGGCGCTTGGTCATATCCGACCTTCGACCATTTTGATCCCAAAAACCTGGGCGGCCCTAGGAGCCTTGGAACGGCCTACTCAAGCACGGGGGCCTGCAATGAAGCTCGCGGCGGCAGCGCTCCAACCGCTTGCGACGTGATTTGGCATTGGAATGTCGTCGATCGCTTAATGAGCACCGCAGCCGAGGCTGCGTGGCCCGAGCAGATTGCGGACGTGCGCCGGTCGCGGTGACCGCTCCACCTGCTGGTCGGCAGATCATTCCGTGCGCTAGGCGTGATCTTGAAAGGATGATGATCACGCGCTAGAGCGGCGCACAGCAAGAAGCCCATCAAGCGCCTGCGCCATCTCACTCACGTAGCACTAAGCTGCTCGTCTAATTGAGAAATTCGGCGGAAGCGCCTGAATCTAAATAACTCTTGCCTGTATCAAAGCGCTCTGGCAGAGTTAACTAGCATGGCGGCTGCACCCCTAAAAGCATGGCTGCAAGCCCTCGGCTACGATCGGCTTGGCGACGCCTTGATCTCTGATCCCGCTGAGGTCGGTGCGCGGGCGTATGCGGCTGAGCTCCACGATCTCCTGCGCGAGGACGGTGAATTCCGGATAAATGCGGTCTTCTTGGTCGAGGAGACGCCAACGGTGTGCTTCGTCGAGGCGGCACGCGTGCCGACGGTTGAAGCGGTAGACGCGGTGCGTCAGCGGCTCTGGAACCAGAACTTGGCCTCCGCTCTACTGGTCATCTCCGATGAAGAGGTCAGGGCGTACTCGGTCCCGAAGTGGAAGAATGCCCTTGTTTATGATGCGCTGAGCAGGGCGGATGCAAAGTCGGACGGGCCGTGGTCGGCTAGTGAGGTGCTCTCATCTGAGCTCCAGCAACGGCTTGAGGATTGGTTTGATCCCAGCCGACGCGTTGATCGGGATCTTCTAAGGCAACTCTCAAACGCGGTGACGCAGTTGACGTCGGGGGACATTCCTCTGATTTCACGGCAAATCGATGCCCAGATGCTGCTCGCCCAAGTTTTGTTCATCTCCTACCTAGAGCATCGCGGGATAGTCGGCGATGACTACCGCCTCGCCCATGACCTAAAGACGTTGCGCGAGTTCGTGGTCGCGAGCAACGGCGCGGATATCGACAAGCTCATCGCGCAGCTGAAAATCGACTTCAATGGGGACTTCCTAGAGCCATCGGAAATTACCTGGGCGGATCTTCCGCAGGGTGCCCTTACAATTGTCGGCCGCTTGTTATCACGCGTCGATCTGGGGACAGGGCAAGCCGACTTTTGGAACTATGACTTCAGTCAAATTCCCGTGGAGCTTCTCTCTGGGATTTATGAGACTTTCCTTCAGGATGAAAGGAAAATCGACGGGGCGTACTACACCCCTCGGGTGCTGGCAGAGCTTGCTATAACTCATGCGTTGGCAGGTTTTGACGATCCTACAATTCTAAAATTGTATGATGGTGCTTGCGGCTCTGGAATTCTTCTCACAACTGCATTTCGCAAGATCGTCGCTCACCGACAGGCTAACTTGGGGCGAGCGCTAGAGATTGGAGAGCGGATCTCTCTACTCGAGAGCACAATCTACGGTGGTGATGTCAATCGGATTGCTTGTCGCGTCACTGCCTTCAGCCTTTACCTTTGTCTTCTCGAACGGCTCTCGCCGCGTGACCTGCTGCGGCTCCAACAGGACCACGAGTGCAAACTCCCCAAGCTTGTTGGGAAAAACATTGTCGAAGGACAGGAGCAGGGCGACTTCTTTTCTGACGCGAACCCGTTCTCCGCCTCCGGCGGATTCGACGTTGTCGTATCCAATCCGCCGTGGCGCGAGCTTCGAGCCGATGAGGGTATAAATGCCTCGGGTTGGGCGGCGCGAAATAAGGTGCGGATGCCCCACCGACAGATCGCTGCAGCATTCGCGGCTAAGGCAACGGAAGCTGCTAAGGCGGGCGGGCGTATTGCCCTCATATTGCCGACCTCGCTAATCACGGCGCCGACCAACGCCGATTTCCTCCGCCAGTTCACGACAAGAGTTCAGCTCGAGCGGATGGTGAATCTTGCCGATTTTCGCCGGCTCCTTTTTGCGCAGGCTGAACATGCCTGCACGGTTCTGGTTGCGACAAACCGACCGGGCCTCACCGATGGCCGTGTCGAGGGGGAATTCGAATACCTAATGCCGAAGTGCGACATCAGCTTCGCCTTCAACCGGTTGACCCTTCATGACTACGACAAGATCACAGTCCCGAGGTCATCCTTAGTTGCTGGCAATGATGAGCTGAGACGTCGCTTCTGGGGTGGGCAGCGCGACGAGGCCCTATTCTATCGGCTGTCTGCGCTGCCCAATCTGAACGACTGCATTCGAAAAGAGAAATGGCCGGTCGGCAAAGGATACCACAAGCGCGACGGCGGAAAGTCAGTCGATCATCAGCCGCTTGCACAGTATCCGTTCCTCGCTACTAGGGAGTTGAACGCTCCCCGATTGAGCGTATCTGGCTTCTCGCTGCAGGCCCTTCCTATTAGCGACGGCGTTGCCAGTTATGGCGATTTCGCGCTCTACGACGGGCCAAGGGTCCTGTGGCCTGACGGTACGTCGCCGGAGCTCGAAATTAGAGCGGCCTATACTAATCTTCGTTTCTGCTTCCCATCAGGCGTGGGGGCGATTGGCGTTGGGAAAGGCGGCGATGCCATCGCGCAGTTTCTTGCATGCTACCTTAGGTCAAGCCTTGCGAGCTACTGGCTAATCCTAACTGGCTATTCTGCAGCCGCTGAACGTGCGCGTGTAACTGTAAAAGAGATAAAATCTCTCCCCTTTATTCACCCTGAAAGGCATCCGGATAAAGAGTTGGTGCGCAAGATACTCGGTGAGGCTGAGGCGTTAATCTCTGCGTTTGATACGCCGCACGGGCAAATATTCTCTGAAAGCTACTACGAAGATGCTCGGAACAAGCTCGACCACTTGGTCTTCGATTATTTCGGCCTAAAGCAAGCCGAACGTGCCTTGATCGAAGACATGGTGCAGCTGGTTGCTTATAGCCTCCAGCCCACGAGCTATGCCGAGTTACATACTCCGCTACAAGAGAAGCCCACAACGGAAGCACAGGCCGCTTACCTCGGCGAACTTGTACACGGGCTTAAGGCCTGGAGCCGTCACGGCAAAGGTGCGATTCGTGCCAGTCTGGTGGAGCGGGGCGGTTTTAAAACACCTCTTGACGTTGTGCATGTCGCTCTCTCAGAGAGCGTGGCCGACGTTGAGCGTGGGCCTCCCCACGGTTCGTCTATCCCAGCACTGCTCGACGCTATCGCCGCGGAGGCTGAACAAGGAAGAGCGATCGACTTCTTCTCCATGCCAAATTCCATCTTCATTTGGGCTGACGACGTTTATCTAGTGAAGCCTTCCCGCATGCGCTTCTGGACCAGGAGCGCCGCGCTCCGCGACGCTGATGAAGTGGTCGCAATGTTGGTCGGCGACCGGGCGACTAAGGTAAACGCTGCTTGAGGCGGGTTCTTGCGACATCGACGGCGGCGGAAACTCTGTTCCCCGAGCCGGAAGTCGGCCAGTTCCTGGAATATGTGCGCGCCATCTGGTGTGAGCAAAAGTCAGTGGGGCCGACCTGGTGGGCGGCAAAGCATGAGACAACCCTTGTTGCGGGGCTATTTCACGCGCTGAACGACGAAAATAAACGCCAGGAAGCTGGGGTAGTCTGGGGACACTTCGTTTACGAGGCGACGGATGTGGAACTTGATCCCCAAGGCATGCCGAAAGCGAGAGGGCGTACCGACATTAAGTTCCTCTACGCCGCGAAATTTGGTCCAGAGTTGGTCCTTGAGTTCAAACGGCTCGACAACAAACGGCCGTTGAGAAAGAAATACGCGACGGAAGGCGTAGGTAGATTTTCATCGGGCAAGTACTCGCCAAACGCGGACGTTGGCATCATGGTCGGAATGGTCGCTGGGTGCGCGCTCACCGAAAAGACTAAGCTCTGTGCCTACCTGAGCGAGGCGAAAGTCGCATCGGAGCTATCATCTCAGGCAATCACTCACCCTGCCTATGGTGATCCTTCACAGTATGGCGCGCTCGCCTTCGATACGAAGCACAATCGTCCTACCCATTGCCTGGCAAGTACGATCGTTGTGGGTCACATGCTACTGGAGCGTTAAGCTCGAGCGGCGACGGATCTGGCGAGGCTCTCCGCGCGCACTCTCATTATTGAGAAACCCCGGCATGGGCATCACTGAAACATTTGTCTCATCCCCTTCCAGAATTCTCATTCAGTTAAAGAAATCACAGCCGCCGCCGGTGAGGGCGGCCATGCTGGCGCTGTGGTGCGGGCTGCGGAACGGCCGTGCGCGGGTCAGCGCGCCCCTGGCGATCAGCCCGGCCACCGAATGGACCATCGAGGTCTCGAGCAGTTCCTGCGAGGTCAGCGGCGGCAGGAGGCCCGGCAGGCGCTGGGCCAGCATCGACTTGCCCGAGCCCGGCGGGCCGACGAACAGCAGGTTGTGGCCGCCGGCCGCGGCAATCTCCAGCGCCCGCTTGCCTTGCTCCTGGCCCTTGACGTCGCGCAGGTCCTTGGCGCGCTCGCCCTCGATCACCGGGCCGGGGGCGGGGGCGCCGAGCAGCTGGCTGCCGCGGAAGTGGTTGATCAGCGCCACCAGCGAGCGCGGGGCCAGGATCCGCGTGCCGCCGGCCCAGGCGGCTTCGGGGCCGCAGGCCTCGGGACAGATCAGGCCCAGGTCCATGGCCCCGGCCGCCATGGCTGCGGGCAGGGCGCCGGCGCAGGCGACGATGCGGCCGTCCAGGGAGAGCTCGCCCATGGCCGCCCAGCCGTCCAGCGCGTCGGGCGGGATCACGCCCATGACGCCGAGCAGGGCCAAGGCGATCGGCAGATCGAAGTGGGTCCCTTCCTTGGGCAGGTCGGCGGGAGCCAGGTTGGCGACGATCCGCTTGCCCGGCATCGACAGGCCAAGCCCCGCGAAGGCCCCGCGCACCCGCTCGCGACTTTCGGCCACCGCCTTGTCGGCCAGGCCGACCACGGCGAAGGCGACGACGCCGCCGGTCAGCTGCACCTCGACGTCGACGCGGCGCGCCTCGACGCCCTCGAACGCAACCGTGACGACCTTTGCCGCCATCGTTCCCTCTGAAACAACGTTCGACTTATCCACAAGCCAAGCATGGTTGTCGGCTCGGAGCAAGAACAAAAAACGAACATTTCAGGAAAGTGTGACGATTCAGTCGTCTACGGCCGGATCCTCAAGCAGGGGTTGATCGGATGGTTTCGATCCGATCCCAGAGCACCGCGGCGGCGTCGATGCCGCTGAACCGCTTGAGCTGCTGGGCTCCGGTGGGCGAGGTGACGTTGATCTCGGTCAGGTAGTCGCCGATCACGTCGATGCCGACAAACAGCAGGCCGCGCTTCTTCAGTTCAGGGCCGATGATGGCGCACAGTTCCTTGTCGCGGGCGGTCAGCTCGACGGCCTCGGCGCGGCCGCCGACGCGCAGGTTCGAGCGCACCTGACCGGCGGCCGGCACGCGGTTGATGGCGCCGACCGGCTCGCCGTCGACCAGCAGCACGCGCTTGTCGCCCTTGCTCACGGCCGGGACGAACTTCTGGGCGATGACCTGCTCGCGGCCGATCATGGCGTGCAGCTCCAGCAGGGCGTCGAGATTGGGATCGTCCGCCAGCAGACGAGCCACGCCCGAGCCGCCGCCGCCGTAGAGGGGCTTGAGCACGATGTCGCCGTGACGGGCGCGGAAGTCGTAGATCGCCTCGTGGTCCGAGGTGATCAGGGTCGGCGGCTGCACGCCGGGGAAATCGGTGACGAACAGCTTTTCGGGCGCGTTGCGCACTTCGGCCGGATTGTTCACCACCAGGGTGTGAGGATGCACTTTCTCCAGAAAGTGCGTGGCGGTGATGTAGGCCATGTCGAACGGCGGATCCTGGCGCATCAGCACCACGTCGACGTCGTCCTTCATGTCGAGCAGCACGGTCTCGCCGAGCTTGGCGTGGGCGCCTTTTTCCGCGAACACCTCCAGCGGCTGGGCCCGGGCGAAGACGCGACCGTCCTCCAGCGACAGCTTGTCGGGGGTGTAGAACCACAGCTTATGGCCGCGGATCTTGGCCTCCATCATCATCAGGAAGGTGGTGTCGGTGTCGATGTTGATCCCCAGGACGGGATCCATCTGGACGGCGACTCTCAGCGACATGACGACTCCGGGGCTTTCTGGACGCCGCACAGGTACACGGTTCCGCGGCGCTGGTGTCTAGTTAAGTCGAAGCGGGGCGATTGCGAGGGGCGATCGCTAAATCCCTTTCCCGCAGGGGGAGAGGGTGTCAGTTCAGCCTCAATCTCACCCGCTCCCGCGCGGCCCGGGCCGCGATCGTCGCGCCGCCGTCCAGGGTCTGGGCGCGCGACAGGGCCTGCAGCGCGCCGGCCAGGGCGCCCTGGCCCTCGCGGGCGGCGGCGACGTCGAGCCAGGGGTGGTGGTCGGTGGGGTCGAGCAAAGCGCGGCGCAGGGCCGAGCGCTCGGCGCGGGCCCAGTCGCGCGACTGCTGGGCGCGGGCGAAGATGTTGTTCTGTAGGCGGATCAAGACGGCGCGGTCCGAGATCGGGGCCATCAGCTGGTCCAGGCGCGCGGCGACGTCGGGCATCAGGCCGGTGCGCAGGGCCCGGCGCGACAGCTCCGAAGGCAGCACCACCCGGCCCTCGCTGAACGGATCCAGCGCCAGCGGCCCCTCGTCGGTCTCGATGCGCAGCAGGAAGTGTCCGGGGAAGTCGACGCCGTTGACGTCCAGCCCCACCTCGCGGGCGGCGTGGATGTAGAACACCCCCAGCGCCACCGGCAGCCCCTTGCGGCGCTCGGCGATGGCGATGACGTCGGCGTTGTCGGGGTGGTCGTAGGTCAAAAGGTCGCCGGTCAGGCGCAGGTCGCCGGCCATGGCCTCGGCGATGGCCTCCTCGGGCGACTCGCTCTGCATGCGGGCCTTCAGCCGCTCGACCGCCGAGCGGGCCAGATCCAGGGCCGGCTGCTCGTCGCGGTCGGGATCGTCGTGCGCGGCGCAGGCCAGGGCGGCCTCGAACAGCGGGAAGGCTTCGTCGTCAAGCTCGCCGGCGCGGGTCAGGATGGCCTCGGCCTCGTCGCGGGTCATGCCCAGGCCCTCCCGTCGTCGGGCCAGGCGTCGGCCACGTGGCGGGGAAGCCTGCCGGGGGTCATGGCCAACAGGTCCAGGCGCACGGCCATGCCCTTGAGACCGGCGCGCGAAGCCGCGGCCAGCGCGCCCGCGCGGCGCAGGCGCATCCGTTGTTCGAAGCCCACCGCCTCCAGCGCCGCCTCCAGGCTCGTCCGACTCTTGACCTCGACAACGATCAAGACGCGTCCGCGTTGCGCGAGGATGTCGATCTCGCCCGCCCTGGTCGCCAGGCGAAAGCCCAGGATGCGATAGCCCTTCAGCATCAGCCAGGCGGCCGCCCAGGCCTCGGCGCGGCGGCCCGAGCGCCGCGCGGCCGCGCCGCGGACCTTGCGGACCTCGCGCAGCGGCCGGGCCGTCATCCGGCCTCCTTCAGGGCCAGGGCCTGGCGGTAGAGGTCCTTGCGCGACAGGCCCAGCGCCTTGGCCACTTCGGAGGCGGCCTCGCCCAGCGGCAGGCGGGTCATGGCCTCGCGCAGGGCGGCCTCGGCGTCGTCGGCGCTGGCGGCCTTCTCCTCGCCGGGACCGACGAGGATGACGATCTCGCCCTTGGGCGCCTCGAAGCGCGGGTCGACGGCCAGCTCGCCCAGCGGGCCGCGCACGCAGGTCTCGTAGAGCTTGGTCAGTTCGCGGCAGACGGCGGCCGGGCGATCGGCGCCGAACACGGCGGCCATGTCGGCCAGCGTATCGTCCACCCGCGAGGCGCCTTCGAAGAAGATCAGGGTGGCGCGGGTCGCGGCGAACTCTTCCAGGAAGGTCTTGCGCGCGCCGCTCTTGGGCGGCGGGAAGCCGGCGAACAGGAAGCGGTCGGTGGGCAGGCCCGCCAGGGTCAGGGCCGCCAGGGCCGCCGAGGCGCCGGGGATGGGGAACACCGGATGGCCGGCCGCGATGGCCTCGCGGGCCAGGCGGTAGCCGGGGTCCGACACCATCGGCGTGCCGGCGTCCGACACCAGGGCCACGCGCTCGCCGGCCTCCAGTCGCTCGAGGATGGCCGGGATGGCGCGCTCGGCCACGTGCTCGTCGTGGCGCTCCAGCTTGGTGCGGATCGAATAGGCCGAGAGCAGCTTGCCGGTCACGCGGGTGTCCTCGGCCAGCAGCAGGTCGCAGGCGGCCAGCACGTCGAGCGCCCGCAGGGTGATATCGCGCAGGTTGCCGATCGGCGTGGCGACCAGGTAGAGGCCGGGCGCGAGGGGGGCGTCGGACAGGACGGGCGGGGGAAGCAGACGGCTCAAGCGGCGGTACTTTCCGTTGAGTGGGTCGGGCCAGGGCCCGCGAAACAGGAAACTATCAGGTCGCGAGCACGCCTGTCAGCCGGTCTAGCAGCAGCCGGCCTTGGCGCGTGGCGCGCAACCTCTCCGGGTCATCGACCAGAAGTCCCGCCTCGACCAGCGATTTCACCTTGGGCGTGTCTGGCGACAGGCCAAGAGCGGCCATTTCGGCGAAGGCGACGCCGTCGTCGATGCGCAGGCCCAGCAGCAGGCGCTCCTCGGCGGCCTCGACGGGGGCGAGGTCCTCGCGCTCGAAGCCGGTTCCGTCGGCGGCGACGGCGGCGATATAGTCGGCGATCTTCGCGCGAGCGGTGGTCGCGACCTTGCCGCCGATTGGGCCAGAGGCCAGCGTCAGGCGGCCGTGGGCGCCGGGGCCGACGCCCACATAGTCGACGCCCCGCCAGTAGACGAGGTTGTGGCGCGAGCGGGCGGCCGGGCCGCGGGCGTGGTTCGACACCTCGTAGGCGTCGAAGCCGGCGGCTTCCAGCACCTCCTGCGTGGTTTCGAACAGCTGGGCGGCCATGTCCTCGTCGGGCGGGACGATCCTGCCGCGACCGACGGCGCGGTCGAAGGCGGTGCCGGCCTCGATGGTCAGCTGGTAGGGCGAGACGTGCTCGGGGCCATAGGTCAGCATTTCCGCCAGTTCCTCGCGCCAGGCCGCGTCGGTCTGGCCGGGGCGGGCGTAGATCAGGTCGACCGAGAGGCGCGGGAAGAGGCGCGCGGCCGTGGCGATGGCGCGGCGGGCCGAGCCGGCGTCGTGGTTGCGGCCCAGCATCTTCAGCGAGGCGTCGTCCAGCGCCTGGACCCCCAGCGACAGCCGCGCCACGCCCGCATCCGCCAAGGCCTCGAAGCGGCCGGCCTCAGCGTCGGTGGGATTGGCCTCGAGGCTGATCTCCAGATCGTCGGCCGGGGTCCACAGGGCCCTGGCCGTTTCGATGACGCGGGCGACGGCGGCCGGATCCATCAGCGAGGGCGTGCCGCCGCCGAAGAAGATCGACGAAAGGCGGCGCGGTCCGGTCATGGCCCGCTGGGCGGTCATGTCGGCGATGATCGCCTGCGCCAGAGCCGCCTGCTCGTCCGTCCGCCCCCGGTCGCGCACGACGTTGAAGTCGCAATAGGGGCAGATGCGGGCGCAGTAGGGCCAGTGGACGTAGAGGCCGAGGGGCGTCATGCGGCCGCCTCAGAGGCGCCGAAATCCCCGCCCTTCGACGGGCTCAGGGTGAGGATTTCTACTGCGACGCCTGAAATAGCCCTCATCCTGAGCTTGTCGAAGGACGAGGGCGGGCCCGCAGCCTGCGCGTGGCTACTCAAACAGCGCCGCCTTCAGCTTCTCGAAGGCCACGGCGCGGTGGCTCATGGCGTCCTTCTGGTGGGGCTCCATCTCGCCGAAGGTCTGGTCGTAGCCGTTGGGCACGAAGATCGGGTCGTAGCCGAAGCCCTTGTCGCCGCGCGGCGGGAACACCAGGGTCCCGTGCACCTCGCCCTGCACCACAACGGCCGGGCCGCCGTTCGGCCAGGCCACGGCCAGCGCGCAGGTGAACCAGGCGCTCATGTCTTCCGAGCCCGTCTCCTCGATGCGCTCGGCCACCTTGTCCATGGCCATGGCGAAATCCTTGCCCGGGCCGGCCCAGCGGGCCGAATAGATGCCCGGCGCGCCGTCCAGCGCGGCGACCGACATGCCGGAATCGTCGGCCAGGGAAACCTCGCTCGACAGGTCGGCGGCGTGGCGGGCCTTGAGCAGGGCGTTGCCGACGAAGGTCGTCTCGGACTCGTCCGGCTCGGGCAGGCCAAGCGGGCCGGCGGCCAGCACTTCGAAGCGGCCGTCGAGCAGGGCGGCCAGCTCCTTGGCCTTGCCCGGATTGTGGGTGGCGGCGACGATCTTCTGGCCGTTGATCAGTTTCAGGGTCATCGCACACTCCTCGGACGGAAACCGAGCGTGTTTAGACCCCCGCGAGGCCCGCGCCGCAAGGCCGGATCATTGCGAAAGTTTAATATCGTTTATCGATAAGCAACATTGTCCGATGGCCAAGGACCGGCGATCCTGGCGACGTCGGGGAAAAGACGCCCGACCGCCCCTGTCCGGAACCGCAAGATGACGTTGCCCCGCCTGTTCAGCCTGTTGGAATCCTCGGCCGTCCGCCTGGCGACCCTGGTGCTGATCGCGGGTCTTCCGATCTCGGCCGTGACGTTCCTGGCCCACACGCTCTAGACTTCAATCCCGCGACCGCCGGGGGAGGCGAGTCGCTGTTGGCGGGGACACAAGCCCATGCGCGCCTTGGGGCCAGGCTCGGTATCGAGCTTCCTGAAGATCATTCTCGACGTCAGCTACTATGCGCTGTGGGTCTGGGTCAGCTTCCTGGCCCTGGTGACGGTGTTGGTGCTGCTGCTCAGCTTTAATCCCGACCTGCTGGCCTCGATGCTGCCGGCCGAGGCGGCGGGCATGCTGCGCAAGTACGGGGCCGGCGCGGCCGTGGCCCTGGGCGGCTGGGCGCTGATGTCGGGCGGCTGGATGGCCATCGTCGAGCGCCTGCGCAAGATCTTCGCCACCATGATCCTGGGCGACCCGTTCCACCCCGACAACGTGCGGCGCCTGCGGGTGATGGGCGTGGTGCTGGCCTGCCTGGAGATCGGCCGCTACGTGCTGTCGGCCCTGACGCGCATCCTGGTCGGGGGCGAAAAGGCCTCCGAGGGATCCTTCACCCTCACGGCCTGGTTCTCGGTCCTGGTCGTCTTCGTCCTGGCCGAGGTCTTCCGCGAGGGCGCCCGCCTTCGCCGCGAAGCCGAACTGACCATCTGATCGCGAGCTTCGCATGTCCATCCGCGTAAATCTCGACCGCGTGCTGCTGGAACGCCGCATGTCGCTGACCGAACTCTCCGACCGCGTCGGGGTGACGCTGGCCAACCTGTCGATCCTGAAGACCGGCAAGGCGCGGGCCATCCGCTTCTCGACGCTCGACGCCCTGTGCCGCGAGCTGGGCTGCCAGCCGGGCGACCTGATGACCTTCGAGCACGGACCCGGCGACGGCGGCGAGGACAGCGGAGGCGACGCGGGCTGACGCCAGGCTTGCGAAGCCGGCGGCCGGGCCACACCTGTGGCCCATGCAAATCGTCTGTCCATCCTGCGGGGCCGCCAATCGCCTGCCCGAAGACCGCGACCCCGCCGCGGCCAAGTGCGGCCGCTGCAAGAACGCCGTCTTCACCGGCATGCCGATCGAGGTCGACGCCGTCGGCCTCGACCGTCATCGCCGCCTGACCAAGGGCGCGGCCGTGCTGCTGGACGTCTGGGCCCCCTGGTGCGGACCCTGCCGCGCCATGGCCCCCAACTACGCCGCCGCGGCCGGCAAGCTGGAACCGGGAGTGCGCCTGCTGAAGCTGAACTCCGAAGCCCACCCGGCGCCCGCCTCGGCCCTGGGCGTCAGCGGCATCCCCGCCCTGATCCTGTTTCGCGACAACGCGGTGGTCGCCCGCTCGGCCGGCCTGATGAGCGCGCCGCAGATCGTGGACTGGACGTGTCGGGCGCTGGGCTGAGCGATGTCTTGACCCCTCCCCCTTGATGAGGGAGGGGCAGGGGTGGGGGTGACCTCGGCGGTTAGCGCTTGGTGTGACGGTCGAGACCGTAGCCACCCCCATCCCCGACCCTTCCTCCATCAAGGGGGAAGGGAGGCGTTACTAGAGGCTAGGGAAATGATCGAACGTATCGGCAAGGCGGCGCGGTGGAGCGACGCGGTGGTCTTCAACGGCGTGGTGTACCTGTCGGGCCACGTGGCCGAGGAGACCCGCGGCCAGTCGGTGCTGGAGCAGACCAGGGAAGTGCTGGCCCAGATCGACGACACCCTGGCGCAGGCCGGATCGAGCAAGGACAAGCTGCTCAGCGTCACGATCTATCTGGCCGACATGGCCGGCTTCGACGAGATGAACCAGGCGTGGGACGCCTGGGTGGACAGCGACAACCCGCCGGCCCGCACGACGGTCGAGGCCCGGCTGGCCCGCGCGGACTACGCAGTCGAGGTCACGGTCGTCGCGGCGCGTTAGGAGCAATCAGATGAACTCATGGAAGCAGGGCCTCCTGGCAGGTCTGATCGTCGCCGCGGCGGGATCTTCGCAGGCGCTGGCCTGTCGTCCGGCGCCCGCTCCGCCGGAGGTGCAGCGGCAACGACTGCTCGATGGGCAGGCGAGCCTCTGGGACCGCTCGGAATCGGTGTTCGTGGCGCTGGTCAAGCATCGTAACCAGATCAGGATCGAAGGCGCGGGCGGGGCGCTGGGGCGTGACGCGATGCTCAGGCCGACTCTGCAGCTGAAGGGGCCGCCGCTTACGGAGGCTTTGATCGGCGTGCGGCACACCGGCGTTAATTCTTGCGGACCCACGCCTTCCCTCGATGCGCTGGATCCGAAGGGCGGCGGCATGTTCATCGTGTATTCGTCGTCCGCTTCGCCAACGGCGGCCACGATTATCGGGACGGTCAGCGTGGACAAGCTCAGAGAGCCGCGCGCGATGGCCGCCTGGCGGGAGGCCCGCGAGCACGAGCCGACGGACGAGGTCGACTAGTCTTTTGAAGCCAGGGCGCGTCAGGCGGCGAAGTCGCCCGACGCGCCTGGTCGTTACTTCCCGTCGATCGCGGCGCGCTGGAAGGCGAACAGCTCGCCGATGCCCTTTTCGGCCAGGCCGAACAGGGTGTCGAACTCGCCGCGGGTGAAGCCGCGCTTCTCGCCGGTGGCCTGGATCTCGACGATGTCGCCGCCGCCGGTCAGCACGAAGTTGCCGTCGGCCTCGGCGTTGCTGTCTTCCTCGTAGTCGAGGTCGAGGACGGGGGTGTCCTTGAAGACGCCGCAGGAGACGGCGGCCACCTGGCCCAGGATCGGGTCGGCCTTCAGCACGCCCTCTTCCAGCAGGTAGTTGGTGGCCAGGCGCAGGGCGACCCAGGCGCCGGTGATGGCGGCGGTGCGGGTGCCGCCGTCGGCCTGGATGACGTCGCAGTCGAGGCTGATCTGGCGCTCGCCCAGGGCCTTGAGGTCGACGACGGCGCGCAGGCTGCGGCCGATCAGGCGCTGGATCTCTTGCGTGCGGCCGGTCTGCTTGCCGGTGGCGGCCTCGCGGCGGCCGCGGGTGTGGGTGGCGCGGGGCAGCATGCCGTACTCGGCCGTGACCCAGCCGGCGCCCTTGTTGCGCATCCAGCCCGGGACGTTTTCCTCGACCGTGGCGGTGACCAGCACCTTGGTGTGGCCGAAACCGATCAGGCACGAGCCTTCGGCGTAGCGGTTGACGCCGGTCTCCAGCGTGACGGCGCGAAGCTGGTCGGGGGCGCGTTCGGACGGACGCATGGGCAAACTCCGGTCTTTAAGGCTCCAGGGGAGCCGAAGGGTCTGGTCGTATCTGAAGGCGCCGCTTATCCTCCCCCGGACGGGGACCTCCAAGTCCCCGCTCGATTTTTTCGACATCCGTTCCTATCTCGAAGGGCCATGACGCAGCTTTTTCCGGGACCGATCGCTCGGACGCCCGGCCTGACCGAGCTGGACGCCCGCGCCCGCGACATCTTCCGCCGGGTGGTCGAAGGCTATCTGGAGACCGGCGAGCCGGTCGGATCGCGCACCCTTTCGAAGGGCGGCGTGCAGCTGTCGCCGGCCTCGATCCGCAACACCATGCAGGACCTGGCGCAGCTTGGCCTGCTGGACGCGCCCCACACCAGCGCCGGGCGAATGCCCACGCACGCGGGCCTGCGGATGTTCGTCGACGGCTTTCTCGAAGTCGGCGACGTCGGCGAGGACGAGCGGCGCGAGATCGAAAGCCGCCTCTACGCCAAGGGCCGCACCTTCGAGGAGGCGCTGAACGAGGCCTCGGCCATACTGTCGGGCCTGGCCGGCGGGGCCGGCATCGTCGTCACCCCTGTCCGCGAGGGCGGGATCAAGCACGTGGAGTTCGTGGCGCTGGGCGGCGGCCAGACCCTGGCGGTGATGGTCTTCGAGGACGGCACGGTCGAGAATCGGCTGATGCGCGGCGGGGCGGGACTGACGCCCTCGGCCTTCCAGGAGGCCTCGAACTTCCTCAACGCCCGCCTGCGCGGCCGCACCCTGACCGAGGCCAAGGACGAGATCCGCACCGAGCTCGAGACCGCTCGCCGCCAGCTGGACGAGACCGCCGCCCGCCTCGTCGAGGACGGCCTGGCCGCCTGGGGCGGCGGGGAGGGGGCCGAGCGCGCCCTGATCGTGCGCGGCCGCGCCAACCTGCTGGCCGACGCCTCGGCCCGCGAGGACCTGGAGCGCGTGCGCCAGCTGTTCGACGACCTGGAGCAGAAGGGCCAGCTGATCGGCCTCCTGGACGACGTGCGCGACGCTGAGGGCGTGCGCATCTTCATCGGGGCCGAGACGCGACTCTTTTCGCTTTCGGGTTCCTCCGTGATCGCGGCGCCCTATATGACGGGGCGACAGAAGGTGCTGGGCGCGATCGGCGTGATCGGGCCCACGCGTTTGAACTATGCCCGGGTGATCCCGCTGGTGGACTATACCGCCCGCGTGCTCGGCCGGATGATCGATGGATGAGGACTGTTTGGAAATGACCGACGAGCAAACGCCGGCCGAAGACGTCGCTTTCGAAGCCGAGGACCTGGCCCAGGAAATCGAGGCCCTGAAGGCCGAGATCGCGGCGATGAAGGACCAGGCCCTGCGCTATGCGGCCGAAGCCGAGAACGTCAAGCGCCGCGCCGAGCGCGAGATGAACGACGCCCGCGCCTACGCCATCCAGAAGTTCGCCCGCGACCTGCTGGGCGCGGCCGACAACCTGTCGCGCGCCACCGCGGCCAGCCCGCGTGATTCGCAGGACGCGGCGGTGAAGAACTTCATCGTCGGCGTCGAGATGACCGAGAAGGAGCTGCAGGCGGCCTTCGAGCGCAACGGCCTCAAGAAGGTCGACCCGACCAAGGGCGAGAAGTTCGATCCCCACCTGCACCAGGCGGTGATGGAACAGCCCTCGGACGAAGTCGCCGCCGGCGGCGTCGTCGCCGTCCTCCAAGTCGGCTACGAACTGCTGGGTCGCCTGGTGCGCCCGGCCATGGTCGCCGTGGCCGCCAAGGGCTCCACCGGCCCGGCCCCGGCCGAACCGGCGGCCGCCGCGGCCAACCCCTACGCGGCCTCCGGCGAGGAAGCCGGCGGCGCGGCGTTCGATACGAAGGCTTGAGCTCCCTGATCCTTCTCCGCTTGCGGGAGAAGGTGTCGGCGAAAGCCGATGGATGAGGGGTCTCTCAGACATGAAACGCCGCGCGGGCTGAACGGCCTTCGCGGCGTTTTCTCTGGTGCGACCCCTCACCCGACCCGTTTCGCGGGCCATCCTCTCCCGCAAGGGAGAGGGGCGACTCCTACGCCTTCACCTTGCTCCAAACCCGCTCATGCAGGTTGAACGCCACGGTCTGGACCATCGGTTCGACGATGCCCACGGCCAGGGCCACGCGCCAGTCGCGGGTCAGGGCGTAGGCGACGGCGATGGCCACCGTCAGGTGCATGGTGGCGTAGGTGGCGGTCTTGAGGGCGAGGCGCATGATGCGATCTCTTGTTGCGATTGATTATCAATATAAGAAATTGACTTGACCCCGCAAGGGTTGCGAACGGGATTCGCCCACTGCCGGATGCGCCAAAAGGCCGCGCAGGGCTCTTCCCCCGCCGCGCGTTTGCGCTAATGTCCGTGGTCCATTGACGACGGGGCCGTTGCGCGAGGGGGATTCTCTTGATCGACCAGGCCCTGCGTCCAGCTTGGACCGAGAAATGAAGCTTACCATTGAGCGGGCGGCGCTGCTGAAGGCGCTGGGTCACGTGCAGAGCGTCGTCGAACGCCGCAACACCATCCCGATCCTGTCCAATATCCTGCTGTCGGCGGATCGCGACACGCTTTCGTTCTCGGCCACCGATCTCGACATGGAGATCATCGACGAGGGCCTGGCCCAGATCGACGTGCCCGGCCAGATCACGGCCCCGGCCCACACCCTTTACGAGATCGTCCGCAAGCTGCCGGACGGCTCGGACGTCAGCTTGAACTTCTCGGGCGACGATCCGCGCCTGGTGATCCAGACCGGCCGCTCGCGCTTCAACCTGCCGGTGCTGCCGGCCGGCGACTTCCCGGTGATGAGCAACGAGGGCCTGTCGAGCCGCATCGCCGTCGACGTCAACGAGCTGATGCGCCTGATCGACAAGACGCGCTTCGCCATCTCGACCGAAGAGACCCGCTACTACCTGAACGGCCTGTATCTCCACACGGTCAACGAGGGCGGCGAGACCAAGCTGCGCGCCGTGGCCACCGACGGCCACCGCCTGGCCCTGGCCGAGATGCCGGCGCCGGAAGGTTCGGCCGGCCTGCCGGGCGTGATCGTGCCGCGCAAGACCATCGCCGAGGCCCGTCGCCTGCTGGAAGACGCCGGCGAGTCGATCGACCTGCAGGTCTCGCCCCAGAAGGTCCGCTTCGAATTCGGCCGCGCCGCCCTGACCTCCAAGGTCATCGACGGCTCGTTCCCCGACTACATGCGCGTGATCCCCAAGGACAACGCCAAGATCCTGACGCTGGACAACGACCTGTTCGCCAAGGCCGTCGACCGCGTGGCCACCATCTCGGCCGAGAAGAGCCGCTCGGTGAAGCTGGCCATCGAGCCGGGCCGCATCACCCTGACCGTCCGCAACATGGAAGCCGGTCAGGCGGTGGAAGAGGTCGAGGTCGACTATGACGGCGAGCCCTTCGAAATCGGCTTCAACGCCCGCTACCTGCTCGACGTCTGCGGCCAGATCGGCGGCCCGCAGGCCGAATTCCGCTTCGCCGACCCGGCCTCGCCCACCCTGGTGGTGGATCCGACCGACCCGGGCGTGAAGTACGTGCTGATGCCGCTGCGGGTCTGATCGCGCGGTCTGGAACATGGACGGGCGCCCCGAGGGGCGCCCGTTTTGCTTTGAAGGGTCTCTTATCGTGATGAAACGCATGCTCGGCGCGTCGCTCGCCGTTCTGGTGCTGGCCGCAAGCCCGGCCTTCGCTCAAGCACAGGCGGGCGCCCAGCCCGTCGAGCGCCGCGAGATCGGCAACCAGATCCTCGAGAACGTGCCGGTCGCCGATCCGGCGATCCGCGCCAGCCTGGCGCGCTACCAGAACGCCCGCAGCGCCAGCTTCCAGGACTGGGCGCCGGGCGGCGCGATGCTGATCGTCACGCGCTTTGGCAACACCAACCAGATCCACCAGGTCGCCGCCCCGGGCGCCGACCGCAGCCAGCTGACCTTCCACGATGAGCCGGTCAGCGGCGTCCATACCCTGCCCGGCGGCGATATCCTGTTCTCCAAGGACACCGGCGGCGACGAGTGGTTCCAGCTGTTCGTCCGCGACGCCTCGGGCAAGGAAGTCCAGCTGACCGAAGCGGGCACGCGCAACCAGTCGCCGGCGTGGTCGGGCGACGGCAAGGTGCTGGTCTGGAGCCGCGCCACCAAGGGCTCTGCCAACTACGACGTCGTCATGCGCGATCCCTCGGCCCCCGATGGTCGCAAGGTGATCTTCAAGGGCGAGGGCCAGGTTTCGCCGATCGACGTCTCGCCCGACGGCAAGACCGTACTGCTGGGCCGCTATTTCTCGATCGGCGAGAGCAAGCGCTGGCTGCTCGACGTGGCCACCGGCAAGACCACCGAACTGAACCCGGTCAAGGGCAAGGTCTCGTACGACGGCGGCCTGTTCACCCCGGACGGCAAGTCGCTGCTGATGCTGTCGGACGAGGGCTCGGACTTCATGCGGCTGGTCGAGTTCGACCTGGCCACCGGCAGGAAGCATCTGGTCTCGGGCGAGCGTCCCTGGGACGTCGAGGACTTCAAGCTGTCGAAGGACGGCCGCGTGCTGGCCTATGTGGTCAACGAGGACGGCTATTCGAAGCTGGTCGTGCAGGACTTCCGCACCCGTCGCGCCCTGCCGCAGCCGCAGCTTCCGGGCGGCGTGGTCTCCAACCTCGCCTTCTCGGAAGACGGCTCGAAGATCGGCTTCAGCTTGGCGACGCCCACGGCGGCCAGCGACGCCTGGAGCTTTGACCTGGCCAGCGGCCAGGTGACCCGCTGGACGGCCTCGGAACTGGGCGGGCTGGACGCCAAGGCGCTGGTGAGCCCCGAGCTGGTGCGCTTCCCCTCGTTCGACAAGCGCTCGATCCCGGCGTTCGTCTACAAGCCCAAGCTGGCCGCCGGCCAAAAGGCGCCGGTGATCATCGACATCCACGGCGGCCCCGAAGGCCAGTCGCGGCCGGTCTTTAACCCGTTCCACCAGCACACGACGGCCGAGCTGGGCGCGGCGGTGATCGTCACCAACGTCCGCGGCTCGTCGGGCTACGGCAAGACGTTCCTCAACCTCGACAACGCCGAGAAGCGCGAGGACTCGGTCAAGGACATCGGCGCGCTGCTGGACTGGATCAAGACCCAGCCGGACCTCGATCCGAACCGCGTGGTGGTCTACGGCCAGTCCTACGGCGGCTACATGTCGCTGGCGGTGATGACCCACTATTCCGACCGCCTGGCCGGCGGGGTCGAGCGCTACGGCATCTCCAACTTCGTCTCGTTCCTGCAGAACACCGAGGCCTATCGCCGAGACCTGCGCCGGGCCGAGTACGGCGACGAGCGCGACCCGAAGATGCTGAAGGCCTTCGAGACGATCTCGCCGCTCAACAACGTCTCCAAGATCACCAAGCCGATGCTGGTCATGCAGGGCTGGAACGATCCGCGCGTTCCCAAGTCGGAGTCCGACCAGGTGGTCGAGAAGCTGCGCGAGAAGGGCGTGGAGACCTGGTACGTCCAGTTCAAGGACGAGGGCCACGGCTTCGCCAAGAAGATCAACAACGACCGCCGCCGCGAGGTCGAGACCCAGTTCCTGCAGAAGGTGCTGGGGACCGGCGCGGCCCAGTGAACAGCCGGGGCGGTCCCGCCGGCCTGCTGCGCGAGGACCGCTTCGACGACCTCTTCGAGCGGATGCTGACCCTGTGGGCGGCGATCGACTTTTCGGACTGTTCGACCTGGTTCGAGCGCTCCGAGGCGGTCGCCAGCGCCTTTTCCTCGCTGGAGGGGGCGGTCGACCTGGCGGCCATGAACTCCGCAGTGCACCGGGCGATCGCCGTGGACGCGCCGTTCGAGGCTCCCGTGCGAGACCTGGTCGATCGCGGCGTGGCCCGCGAGGTGTTCGAGGTCGAGATGCGCCGCGTGCTGCTGGGCGCGGCGGGCGTCTGGCGCCTGACGGAGGTCGAGGTGGCGCGGGGTTACTTCGGGTAGTGAAATCCGGCGGCTGAGTAGGGATTTACTGTGCTCTTGCCCCTCGCCGCTGGCTCATGCCAACGTCCGTTTCATAAGAAAACGGGAGGCGCCGCCATGGCCAAGATCAGCTACATGACCGTCGGTTCGAACCGGCTGGAGGAGGCCAAGGCCTTCTACGACGCCTTGCTGGGCTCGATCGGCATGAAGCCCCTGTTCGAGCATCCGTCCGGCGGCCGGCTCTATCGCGGCAAGGGCGTGGGCATGTTCGGGGTGCTGGGCCCCTATGACGGCAATCCCGCCTGCATCGGCAACGGCATGATGGGCGGTTTCGATTTCGACACCCGCGAGGAGGTCGACGCCTTCCACGCCAAGGCCATCGAACTGGGCGGGTCCTGCGAGGGCGCGCCGGGCGAGCGGATGCCCAAGGCCTATTTCGCCTATTTCCGCGATCTCGACGGCAACAAGCTGTGCGCCTACCGGCTGGGGGAATGATCAAGGAAACCTCCCCCCGTGGGGGAGGTGATCGCGAAGCGATCGGCGGGGGGAGTTTTCGCGAGATCGGCCGAGGCTTCGGAAGCTGAAAACGGCCCCCCCTCCGGCCCTCTGGGCCACCTCCCCCAGAGGGGGAGGATCTCGTTTTCCGGCCCCCTTTCCGCCGTGATCCAGGCGTAGCGCGGCGATGTCGCATTCCGCTGGAGACCCCCCATGCGCCTGGCCTGGGATCGTATCGCCGTCGTGCTGGTCAGCGCCGGGGCCTGGGCCATGGTGCTGCTGGCCGGGCCGCATCTGGTGCATGGCCTGCGCAGCGCGCCGCGCCTCTTGGCCCACGTCGGGGCGGGACGTCGCTGGCAGGGCTAGGCGGCGCGTGACGCAGCGGGCGACCTACCGTATGAGACGCCCATGGCGTCCGCCACCATCGCCCGCCTGCGGCTCACCGACTTCCGATCCTACGAGCGCGCCGATCTTTCGACCGGCGGGCGCAGCGTCTACCTGTTCGGGCCCAACGGCTCGGGCAAGACCAATCTGCTGGAAGCCGTCAGCCTGCTGTCGCCCGGCAAGGGCCTGCGCGGGTCGAGCCTGGCCGAGGTCGGGCGCCGCCTGCCGGGCGAAAGCGTCGGCCGGGCCTGGGCCGTGGCCGCCGAGATCGAGCAGGCCGAGGGCGAGATCCTGAAGGTCGGCACCGGAACGGAACTGGCCGGGGCCTCGCGCCGCATCGTCCGCCTCGAGGGCGAGACCGTGCCGCCGGGCCGCCTGGCCGACCACGTGCGGCCCATGTGGCTGACCCCCGCCCAGGACCGTCTGTTCCTCGAGGCCGCCTCGGAGCGGCGCAAGTTCTTCGATCGGCTGGTGTTCGCCGCCGAGCCGGCCCACGCTAGCCACGCCAACGCCTACGACAAGGCCCAGCGCGAGCGCATGCGCCTGCTGTCGGACGCCGCCGACGGCGGGGCGCCGGCCGATCCGGCCTGGCTGACGGTGCTGGAGGCCCGCCTGGCGGCCGCCGGCGCGTTGATGGCCGAAGCCCGGGCGCGCACGCTTGTCGCCTTGCAGACCGAGATCGACGAGCGCGGCGACCGGCCGTTCCCGCAGGCCCGCCTGACCCTGACCGGCGCCTGGGAGCTGATGGCCCTGGACGGGGTTCCGGCCGCTGAGATCGAGCTTCAGCTGGCGCAGGCCCTGGCCGCCGCGCGGCCGCGTGACGGCGCCGCGGGCAGGGCCTTGACAGGCCCGCACCGGGGCGATCTGGCGGTGTTCCACGTCGACAAGGACCGTCCGGCCTCGGAATGCTCCACCGGAGAGCAAAAAGCGCTGATTTTGAACCTGGTTTTGGCCCAGGCGGCGAGACTTTCGCGTGCGGAATCCGCGCCGAATCCTATAGTGTTGCTCGACGAAGTCGCCGCGCATCTCGACCTCACCCGGCGAGCCGCTCTGGCCGACGAACTCACGGCGCTCAAGCTCCAGGCCTTCCTCACCGGCACGGACGAGTCGCTGTTCGACCATCTCAAGGGTCGGGCGTTGGGCGTTCGCGTCAGCGAGGCCGGCCTGATCCCCATTGAGTCTACGGCTCTGGAAGACGAATGACCGAGAATACCGAAGGCCAAGTCCCCGAAGTTCCCGAAGAAGCCGTCGCCGGCGAATACGGCGCGGACTCGATCAAGGTCCTCAAGGGCCTGGACGCGGTGCGCAAGCGCCCGGGCATGTACATCGGCGACACCGACGATGGTTCGGGCCTGCACCACATGGTCTACGAGGTGGTCGACAACGCCATCGACGAAGCCCTGGCGGGCCACGCCACCAAGGTCCAGGTGATCCTCAACGCCGACGGTTCGGTGACGGTCACCGACGACGGCCGCGGCATCCCCACCGACATCCACGAGGGCGAAGGCGTCTCGGCGGCCGAGGTCATCATGACCCAGCTGCACGCCGGCGGTAAGTTCGACCAGAACAGCTACAAGGTCTCGGGCGGCCTGCACGGCGTGGGCGTCTCGGTCGTGAACGCGCTGTCGGACTGGCTGGAACTGCTGATCCACCGCAACGGCAAGGTCCACCAGATGCGCTTCGAGCGCGGCGACGCGGTGACCTCGCTGAAGGAGACCGGCGTCTCGCCGGTGCGCGAGGACGGCCCCAAGGCCGGCGAGGTCCTGACGGGCACGGAAGTGACCTTCTTCCCGTCCAAGGACACCTTCGCCTTCATCGAATTCGACCGGAAGACCCTGGAGCACCGCCTGCGCGAGCTGGCGTTCCTGAACTCGGGCGTGACCATCTGGTTCAGGGACAACCGCGACGCCGAGCCGTGGGAAGAGAAGCTCTATTTCGAGGGCGGCATTGAAGCCTTCGTGCGCCACCTCGACAAGGCCAAGACCCCGCTGCTCAAGGCCCCGATTATCGTGCGCGGCCGCAAGGACAAGGTCGAGCTGGACCTGGCCCTGTGGTGGAACGACAGCTACCACGAGCACATGCTGTGCTTCACCAACAACATCCCGCAGCGGGATGGCGGCACGCACCTTTCGGCCTTCCGCGGCGCCCTGACCCGCGTGATCACCAGCTACGCCGAGAGCTCGGGCATCCTGAAGAAGGAAAAGGTCAACCTGGGCGGCGAAGACAGCCGCGAGGGCCTGACCTGCGTGCTGTCGGTCAAGGTGCCGGACCCCAAGTTCAGCTCGCAGACCAAGGACAAGCTGGTCTCGTCGGAAGTCCGCCCGGCCGTCGAAAGCATGGTCGCCGAGGGCCTCTCGACCTGGTTCGAGGAACACCCGAACGAAGCCAAGCAGATCGTCAGCAAGATCGCCGAGGCCGCTGCGGCCCGCGAAGCCGCCCGCAAGGCGCGCGAACTGACCCGCCGCAAGAGCGCGCTCGATATCACGAGCCTGCCGGGCAAGCTGGCCGACTGTTCGGAACGCGATCCGGCCAAGTCCGAAATCTTCATCGTCGAGGGTGATTCGGCCGGCGGCTCGGCCAAGCAGGCCCGCAACCGCGACAACCAGGCCGTCCTGCCGCTGCGCGGCAAGATCCTGAACGTCGAGCGGGCGCGCTTCGACAAGATGCTGTCGTCCGACCAGATCGGCACGCTGATCACGGCGCTGGGCGCCGGCATCGGCCGCGACGACTTCAACCCGGACAAGGTGCGCTACCACAAGATCGTGCTGATGACCGACGCCGACGTCGACGGCGCCCACATCCGCACCCTGCTGCTGACCTTCTTCTACCGGCAGATGCCGCAGCTGATCGAGCGCGGCTACATCTACATCGCCCAGCCGCCGCTCTACAAAGCCAGCAAGGGCAAGTCGTCGCGCTACCTCAAGGACGACACCGAGATGGACGCCTTCCTGGTGGACGAGGGTGTCGACGGCGCGGAGCTGGACCTGTCGTCGGGCGAGCGCCTGATCGGCCAGGACCTCCTGGCGCTGGTGCAGCTGGCCCGTTCGGCCAAGGCCAATATCGACCGCCTGGCGGCGCGCGCCCCGGCCTCGGCCATCGAGCAGGCGGCCCTGGCCGGCCTGCTGGGCGAGACGCCGGACGCCAATGCCGCGGCCGGCCGCCTGAACCTCTACAACGAGGAGGGCGACGGTCCCTGGAGCGGCGAGCGGGGCGACACCGGCTACGTCTTCAGCCGCGTGCGTCGCGGCGTGTCGGAGCGCATCGTGCTCGATGACGTGCTGCTGCACGCCGCCGACGCCCGTCGCCTGGCCGAGCGCGGCGTCAAGCTGGCCGAGGTGTTCGCCAAGCCGGCCGTGTTCCGCCGCAAGGACAAGTCGACCACCATCCGCGGTCCGCTCGACCTGGTGCAGGCCGTGCTCGACGCCGGCCGCAAGGGCCTGACCATCCAGCGCTACAAGGGGCTGGGCGAGATGAACCCCGACCAGCTGTGGGAAACCACGCTGGACGTCGACGCCCGCACCCTGCTGCAGGTCAAGGTCAACCACGCCGACGACGCCGACGACATGTTCAGCCGCCTGATGGGCGACCTGGTCGAACCGCGCCGCGAGTTCATCCAGGAAAACGCCCTGGACGCCGAAGTCGACGTCTGACGACGCTTGGCCCCTTGCGGGCGAACGATGTTTTTGAAACCCTCCCAGGTTGAGCGACCTGGGAGGGTTTTTCATGCCGGTTTCGATGTTGGCGGCCGCGATGCTGGCGCTTTCGGTTCCGCAAGGGCCGCCGCCGCCGGCGGTCGACGAGGTCGAGGTCTCGCCCAGGGGCGTGGATCCCTATCCGGCCTTCGTGCGGCGGGCCACGCCCCTGACGCCGGCCGGCAAGGTGATGATGTGGTCGGCGGCGCTGTGCCCCTACGTGGCCGGCGGGCGGACCGAGGAGAACCGCTACCTGCACGACCGCATCAGCCAGACGGCGCGCGCGGCCGGGGTGCGGATGGCGGCCAAGGGCTGCCGGCCCAACCTCACAGTGGTGCTGGCCGACGAACCCGAGGCGCTGGTGCGCAAGGCCAGGGCGGCCGGCAAGTTCTGGGTCGACCGCGAGCGGCCGGTGAGCTTCGAGCGCTACGCCACCACCGACCGGCCGGTGCGGGTGTGGACCAACTTCGCCGAGGTCGACGTGATGCGCGGCGCGGTCAGCGCCGACGGCCTGGGCAACGACCTGCTGATGTACACCACCAGCAGCGCCGGCTCGCGCGTGCGCACCTCGGTGGTGGGGGTGATCCAGGACCAGTTCGTGGTGGTCGATCGTCGGCGGATGGGCGGGCGCAGGCTGGCGGGTCTGGCCGACTATGTCGCCCTGGCCGGGGTGGCCTCTGCCCGGGCCGACCAGGATTATGCCGGCTTCAACACGGTGCTGAACCTCTTCACCGAAGAGGGCAGGGCCGACGCCTCGCCGATGGACCGGGCCTATCTGCGCGGCCTGCAGACGGTGAAGCCCGACTCGCCCGGCGGCTCCCAACTGGGCCAGGTCGTCACGGCCATGCGCGCCGAACGCGACGGCAAGACCGGGCGCTAACCCGCGGGCGAAACGCCCCGACAATGCAGAGAAGACAGCCGCCGGACGAGGACCGCCTCGGCCCCGGGCGAACCTCCGCACCCATTCCGACACGCACCCGCCATCAAGTTCGTGTAAAGGCTAGGGATCTTTCAGGTCTCGCCCCGTTCATGCGGCCTCCCGAAGCGGAAGGCCGATCGTTCCTATCGAAGACCTGGTCCACGTGATAAGAGGCCCGCCCCCCAGAATCAGGCCGAGGGCGGGGCGGTAGGCGTTAGGAGAAGCCAAAAATGAGCAGGGTGCTGGTTATCGGCGCAGGTGGCGTTGGTTCGGTCGCTGTCCACAAGATGGCGATGAACACGGATATTTTCTCGCACATCACCTTGGCGAGTCGCACGAAGTCCAAATGCGACGCCATCGCCAAGTCGGTGCTGGAGCGTACGGGCGTGACCATCGACACCGCGGCGATCGACGCCGACGACGTCGCCGCCACGACCGCGCTGATCAAGTCGGCAAAGCCGGCCCTGGTGGTCAACCTGGCGCTGCCCTACCAGGACCTGGCGATCATGGACGCCTGCCTGGCGTCGGGCGTGAACTATCTCGACACGGCCAACTACGAGCCGCGCGACGAGGCCAAGTTCGAATACAGCTGGCAGTGGGCCTACCAGGACCGCTTCAGGGACGCCGGCCTGATGGCCCTGCTGGGCAGCGGCTTCGACCCGGGCGTGACCTCGGTGTTCACGACCTACACCAAGAAGCACCTGCTGGACCGGATCGACACGCTCGACATCCTGGACTGCAACGGCGGCGACACCGGCCTGCCGTTCGCCACCAACTTCAACCCCGAGATCAACCTGCGCGAAGTGACCGCCCCGTCGCGTCACTGGGAAAACGGCCAGTGGATCGAGGGCCCGGCGCTCAGCCACAAGCAGGTGTTCGACTTCGAGGGCGTCGGCCCCAAGAACATGTACCTCATGTACCATGAGGAGCTGGAATCCCTGGCCAAGTTCTATCCGGAGATCCAGCGCATCCGCTTCTGGATGACCTTCGGCGACAGCTACCTCAAGCACCTGGAAGTGCTGGGCAATGTCGGCATGACCAGCATCGAGCCGATGATGTTCCAGGGCCGCGAGATCATCCCGATGGAGCTGCTCAAGGCGCTGCTGCCCGAGCCGTCGTCGCTGGGTCCGCTCACCAAGGGCAAGACCAACATCGGCACGATCGCGACCGGCGAGAAGGACGGCAAGGCCCGCACCGTCTACGTCAAGAACATCTGCGATCACGAGGAAGCCTACGCCGAGACCGGCAACCAGGCCGTCAGCTACACCACGGGCGTTCCGGCCATGATCGGCGCGGCCATGATGCTGACCGGCAAGTGGCAGGGCGCGGGCGTGTTCAACATGGAGCAGCTCGACCCCGATCCGTTCATGGACATGCTGAACCAGCACGGCCTGCCCTGGACGGTCGAGGACCTGGCGGCTCCGCTGGCTTTCTAAGGACCAAGAACGAGACCCATGGAAACCAGGGCCGGTGATCCGGGCGCCTTCGCGCATTTCGACCTGAACCGCGTCGCCTCGCCCGCCTTCGTGGTGGACGAGGTCGCGGTGCGGCGCAATCTGGCCGTCCTCAAGGACGTGCGGGACCGCGGCAACGCCCGCGTGCTGCTGGCCCTGAAGGCCTTTTCCATGTGGTCGCTGGCGGACGTCGTCGGGGAATATCTCGACGGCGTCTGCGCCTCCGGCCTGTGGGAGGCGCGGCTGGCCCGCGAGTTCTACAAGGGCGAGCTGACCACCTATTCGCCGGCCTACAAGGCGCAGGACCTGCCCGAGATCCTGCGGCTGTCCGACCACGTGATCTTCAACTCGCCCGACCAGGTGGCGCGTTTCGCGGACCTGATCGCGCAAGCCCGCGCGGACGGCGAGGTTTTCGAGATCGGCCTGCGTCTGAACCCCGAACATTCCGAGGGCGAGGTCGCCAAGTACGACCCGGCCCAGCCCTGCTCGCGCCTGGGCTTTCCGGTGTCGCAGCTGCGGCCCGAGCACATGCAGGGCGTCGATGGTCTGCACATCCACGCCCTGTGCGAGCAGGACTTCGAGCCGCTGGCCCGCATCTGGGCGGCGGTGGAGCCTACGCTTACTCCGCTGCTGGGCGGGGTGAAGTGGCTGAACCTGGGCGGCGGTCACCATGTGACCCGCGCCGACTACCAGACCGACCGGCTGGTCGCGTTCCTCAACGAGGTGGCCGATCGCCACGGCGTGCAGGTCTATCTGGAGCCGGGCGAGGCCGTGGCGCTGGACGCCGGCATCCTGGTCGGCGAGGTGCTGGACGTCTTCGACAACGGCATGCCCATCGCCATCACCGACATCTCGGCGACCTGCCACATGCCGGACGTGATCGAGGCCCCGTACCGTCCCGCCATGCTCAAGGAGCCGGCCGAAGGCGTCGCCGTGCGCCTGGGCGGCCCGTCCTGCCTGGCCGGCGACATCATCGGCGACTACGTCTTCGCCGAGCGCCCGACGCCGGGAACGCGCATCGCGTTCCTGGACCAGGCCCACTATTCGATGGTCAAGACCAACACCTTCAACGGCGTGCCGCTGCCCGCGATCGCGCTGTGGAACAGCGACACGGACGTGCTGCGGCAGGTCCGGCAGTTCGACTACGCCGCCTTCCGCGACCGGCTTTCCTGATCGCGATTGGCCTGATCGCGTCGGCCTGAGCGGCTAGCCGGCCGGCGGGATGTCGGCCTTGGTGGGGCGGAAGATCTCGAACATCGCGGCGGGGTCGACGGCGACATAGTCGCCGCGGCCGCCCCAGCGCAGGATCGGCCGGCCGGCGGGCGCGTCGTAGACCCGGTCGGGCCGGATCAGCCGGCGGTCGATGTGCACGGCCACGACCTCGCCGAAGGTCATCCAGGTCTCGACCGCCTCTCCGGCGGCCGTGGTCAGCTGGAACGACTGGGTGACGCGGCACTCGAAGTTCACCGGGCTTTCCAGCACGCGCGGCGCGGCGATCAGGCTGCTGTCGACCGGCGTTAGCCCGGCCAGCTCGAACTCGTCCTGGCCGGGGGCGGCGGGGGCCGAGGTCATGTTCATCGCTTCCGCCAGCTCGCGCGTGGCCAGATTCCAGCAGAACACGCCGGTGGCCTGGACGTTGGCGATCGTGTCCTTCCAGCCCGTCGAGGCGAAGCCGACGATCGGCGGGGTGTAGTTGAAGGCGTTGAAGAAGCTGTAGGGCGCGAGGTTGCGCCGCCCCTGGGCGTCGACGCTCGAGATCCAGCCGATCGGGCGCGGTCCGACGATGGAATTGAACGGATCGTGGGCCAGGCCGTGGCCGTCGCGGGGGTGGTAGACGTAGGCGTCGGCGGCGGCCATGCAGTGGGATCCTCGGTGGAGCCTCGTGCAGGTAGGAATGGGGGAGGCGACCCGAAAGACCCTCTCCCTTTGGGAGAGGTGTCGGCGAAGCCGACGGAGAGGGGAGGGACCGCAAAATCGGTCGCCTCTGCGGCAGCTGATAACGTCCCCCCTCCGGCCCTTCGCGCCACCTCCCCCAGAGGGGGAGGATCTTTCTAGCTCCACCCGCCTCCCAACGCCTTGTAGATGGCCACGACGTCGGTGTTCACGCCGGTCTCCGCCACGGTCAGCGAGTCTTCGGCCGCCAGCAGGGTGCGTTCGGCGTCGAGCAGCACCAGGAAGTCGATGCCGCCTTCCTTGTACTGGATGCGGGCCAGTTCGGCGGCGCGGCGCGAGGCGGCGGCCTGGTCGGCCAGGCTCTTCAGGCGGGCCTGGCGCTGGGCGTAGGAGACGAGCGCGGTTTCCAGGTCCTCGATCGCCGCCAGCACGGTCTGGTCATAGGCCGCCAGGGCCGCGTCGTTGCGGGCCTCCGCCGCCTTCAGCCGCGCCCGGGCGCCGCCGAGATCCAGCGCCGGCCAGCTGACCGCCGGCGCGACCGACCAGGCCTGGCTGGCGCTGTCGCCGAAGCCCGACGACGTGCCCGACAGGAAGCCGACGAAGCCGGTCACCCGCACGCGCGGGAAGAGGTCGGCCGTGGCCACCCCGACCTTGGCGGTCTGGGCCGCGAGCCGGCGCTCGGCCGCCTGCACGTCTGGACGGCGGCGCAGGAAGTCCGACGCCTCGCCGATCGGCAGGGCGGTCACCAGCGGCGCGGGCTCCTCGGCGCGGGGCGCCAGCTGGGCGTCCAGCGCGCCGGGCCGCTGGCCGGTCAGCACGGCCAGGCGGTAGTTGGCGCGGGTGGCGGCGGTGACGAGGTCGGGGATCGTGCCTTCGGTGGCGTTGAGGCGGGCCTCGGCGCTGGCGACGTCGATGGCCCCGCCGGCTCCGGCCTCGAACCGCACGCGGGTCAGGCGCAGGGTGTCGCGCTGGGTCTCGAGGTTGCGGCGGGCTACCGCCAGCCGGGCCTGGGCGCCGCGCAGTTCCAGGTAGTTGCGGGCCACTTCGGCGGCCACGCTGACCTGCACGTCGCGCAGGTCGGCCTGGGCCGCGCCGGCCTCGGCGCTGGCGGCCTGCACGCCGCGGCGCACCCGGCCGAAGAGGTCGATCTCCCAGGCCGCGTCGAGGCCGGCGCGATAGCTTTCGACCTCGACCCGCTGGTCGGAGAAGCCGGGCTGCTGCTGCTTGGTGTCGGTATAGCCGCCCGAGGCGGTGACGCGCGGGATCTGGTCGAGACGCGCGTCCTTGAACAGGGCGCGGGCCTCGTCGACGCGGGCCACGGCGACCTTGAGATCGAGATTGGCGGCCAGGGCCTGGGAGACCAGGGCGTCGAGCGTCGGGTCGCCGAACGCCTTCCACCACTGGGCCTCGGGATTGGCGATGGTGGAGACGACGGCGGGGGTCGCGTTCTGGAAAGCGACGGGGGCGGGCGTCGGAGCCTTGTAGGTCGGGCCGACGGCGCAGGCCGTGGCCAGCAGCGAGGCGCCGGCGATCAGGGCTGTGCGAAGGAGGGTCATGGGAGCCTCGGAAGTCTCCCTTCCCCCTCGATGGGGGAAGGGGCGGGGATGGGGGTGGTGCTGAGGTGGGGGAAGGTAGCGCGGCCGACGCCGCTTCACCCCCACCCCTGGCCCCTCCCCCATCAAGGGGGAGGGAGAGGTTTGTGCTAGTGCGCCTGCGCCTCCACCGCTGGGGCCGTCTTGACGGTCGCCAGCGACTTGCGGCCCGAGAGCCGGCGGATGACGTAGTAGAACACCGGCGTCAGGATCAGGCCGAAGACGGTGACGCCCAGCATGCCGGAGAACACCGCCACGCCCATGGCCCGGCGCATCTCCGCGCCCGCACCGTGCGACACCACCAGCGGCCAGACGCCCATGATGAAGGCGATCGAGGTCATCAGGATGGGACGCAGACGCAGGCGGCAGGCTTCGAGCACCGCCTGGAGCGGCGTGTCGCCCTCGATCTCGCGTTCGCGGGCGAACTCGACGATCAGGATGGCGTTCTTGCACGCCAGCCCCACCAGCACGATCAGGCCGATCTGGGTGAAGATGTTGTTGTCGCCGCCGGTGACCAGCACGCCGACCAGGGCCGACAGCAGGGTCATCGGAACGATCAGGATCACCACCAGCGGCAGGCTCCAGCTTTCGTACTGGGCGACCAGCACGAGGAAGGCCAGCAGCACGCACAGCGGGAAGATGTAGATCGCCGTGTTGCCGGCCAGGATCTGCTGGTAGGTCAGCTCGGTCCATTCGAAGCCGATGCCGTTGGGGAGCTCCTCGGCCGCGATCTTCTCCAGCGCCGCCTGGGCCTGGCCGGTCGAGAAGCCGGGGGCCGGGCCGCCGTTGATCTCGGCGGTCAGCATGCCGTTGTAGTGCATCTCGCGGTCGGGACCGGTGGCCTCCTTGAAGCTGACGAAGGCGCCCAGCGGGATCATCTGGCCGTCGCCGTTGCGGGTCTGCAGGCGCAGCATCTGCTCGGGTTGCAGGCGGAAGTCCTGGTCGGCCTGCACGTTGACCTCGTAGGTCCGCCCGAAGCGGTTGAAGTCGTTGACGTACAGCGAGCCCAGATAGACCTGCAGGGTCTCGAACAGGTCGGTCAGCGACACGCCCTGGGCCCGGGCCTTCTCACGATCGATGTCGGCCTGGATCTTGGGCACGCTGACCTGGTAGCTGGAGAAGACGCCGGCCAGGGCCGGATCCTTCTGCGCCTTGGCGATGATCGCCTGGGTCTGCTTGTAGAGCTCGTCCGAGCCGAGGCCGGCCTTGTCGACGATCTGCATGCGGAACCCGCCGATGGTGCCCAGCCCCTGCACGGACGGCGGCGGGAAGACCGCGATCTGGGCGTCGGGGATGGCGGCGAACTTCTGGTTCAGCTGGCCCACGATGGCGCCGGCCGACAGGTCCTTGCTCCTGCGGTCCTTGAAGTCGCTGAGCGGGAAGAACACCGCGCCGGCGTTGGGGCTGTTGATGAAGCCGTTGGCCGACAGGCCCGGGAAGGCCACCGAGTGCTCGATGCCCGGGGTCTTCATGGCGATGTCGCCCATCTGCTTGATCACGGCCTCGGTGCGGTCCAGCGAGGCGGCGTCGGGCAGCTGCACGACGGCGACCACATAGGCCTTGTCCTGCTGCGGCACGAAGCCGGACGGGGTGCGGGCGAACGCGAGAGCGGTGAGCAGCAGCAGGCCGCCATAGACGAACAGCGAGGCGGTCGAGCGGCCCAGGGTCGCCTTCACGCCGCGGACATAGCCATTCGAGGCGCGGTGGAAGACCTTGTTGAAGGGAACGAACAGCCAGCCCAGCAGGCGGTCGATCAGCTTCTGGAAGCGGTCTTTGGGCGCGTGGTGCGACTTCAGGAGCACAGCGGCCAGGGCCGGCGACAGGGTCAGCGAGTTGATGGCCGAGATGATCGTCGAGATGGCGATCGTCAGGGCGAACTGGCGGTAGAACTGGCCCGACAGGCCGGTGATGAAGGCCGTGGGGATGAAAACCGCGCAGAGCACCAGGGCCACGGCGATGATCGGGCCGGTGACCTCGCTCATCGCCTTGCGGGTGGCCTCGGGCGGCGAGAGGCCGTTCTCGATGTGGCGCTCGACGTTCTCGACCACGACGATGGCGTCGTCGACGACGATGCCGATAGCCAGCACCAGGCCGAACAGGGTCAGGGCGTTGAGGCCGAAGCCCAGCAGCAGCATGATCGCGAAGGTGCCGATCAGCGACACCGGCACGGCCAGCAGCGGGATCACCGAGGCCCGCCAGCCTTGCAGGAAGATCACCACCACGATGACCACCAGGATGATGGCCTCGACCAGGGTGTGGACCACCGAGTCGATGCTTTCCTGCACGAAGGCGGTCGTGTCGTAGATGATCTCGTAGTCGACGCCCTCGGGGAAGTCCTTCTTCAGCTCCTTCATGGTCTTCTTGACCTCGGCCGCCATCTCCAGGGCGTTGGAGCCGGGGCGCTGGAAGATCGGCACGGCCACGGCCGACTTGTTGTCCAGCAGCGAGCGCAGGGCGTAGTTGTTGGCGCCCAGCTCGACGCGGGCCACGTCGCCCAGGCGGGTGATCTGGCCGTCGGCGCCCGAGCGGATGATGACGTCGCGGAACTGGTCCTCGTCGGTCAGGCGCCCGGGGGCGTTGATCGACAGCTGGAATTCCGCGCCCGAGCCGGCGTTGGGCGGCGCGCCCAGCTGGCCGGCGGCCACCTGGACGTTCTGCTCGCGCAGGGCCCGCACGACGTCGCCGGCGGTCATGCCCAGAGCGGCCACCTTCTCCGGATCCAGCCACACCCGCATGGAATAGGCGCCGGCGCCGAAGATCTGCACGTCGCCCACGCCGTCGATGCGCTTGAGGCGGTCCCGCACGTTCAGCTGCGCGTAGTTGCTGAGGTACAGCATGTCGTAGCGGTTGTTGGGCGAGACCATGTGCACGACCAGGGTCAGGTCGGGCGAGGCCTTGTTGGTGGTCACGCCGATGCGCTGCACCTCCTGGGGCAGTTTCGGCAGGGCCTGGGCGACGCGGTTCTGCACCTGCACCTGGGCCTTATCCAGGTCGGTGCCGAGCGCGAAGGTCACGGTCAGGATCATGGCCCCGTCCGAGGCCGACTGGGACGACTGGTAGATCATCCCCTCGACGCCGTTGATGGCCTGCTCCAGCGGGGCGGCGACGGTCTCGCCGATCACCGACGGGTTGGCGCCGGGATAGGCCGCGCGCACCACGACCGTCGGCGGCACCACCTCGGGGTACTCGCTGATCGGCAGGTTGGGCAGGGCGACAAGCCCCGCGATGAAGATGACGATGGACAGCACGGCGGCGAACCGCGGTCGTCCGACGAAGAATTTTGCGAAGTTCATGGGGAGCGTCCGGGGAGGAGAGGGACGAGTTTGGAGACCCCCTCGGCCTTTGCGGGAGAGGGGAGCGTTCAGAGGGGCCGCCCTCGTCCTTCGACAGGCTCAGGAAGAGGGCTACTTTTGCGAGGGGCGGGTCAGGCGAAACCCTCATCCTGAGCTTGTCGAAGGACGAGGGTTTCGCGCTCTGCCGTTAGTTCTGGCTCGTGCTCGTCGCGACCGAGGCCACCTTCTGCGGGCCGACTTCCAGCTGGCCCAGATCGGCCGCCTGCGTCTTAACCGCCACCGGGGCGACGGTGTCGCCGGGCTTGACCTTCTGCAGGCCGCCGACGATCACCCGGTCGCCGGGCTTGAGGCCCTGGCGGACGACGCGCAGGTTGCCGGCCAGCGGACCCACCTCGACCGGGCGGTACTGGGCCTTGTTGGCCTGGTCGACGACGATCACGTAGCGCTTGCCCAGATCGGTCGCGATGGCGCGGTCGGGGGCCAGGGCCACCGTCTGGCTGGCGGCGCTGACCAGGCGGATGCGGGCGAACAGGCCCGGCGTGAACTTGCCGTCGGCGTTGGCGAAGATCGCCCGGCCGCTGATCGTGCCGCTCTTGGCGTCCAGGGCGTTGTCGATGAACGACAGCTTGCCCTCGTGCGGATAGCCGTCCTCGGTCATCAGGCCCATATAGACTGGGCTTTCCTTGCCGCGCTCGGCGGCGGCGTACTTCAGGAAGGTCTGCTCGTCGGCGCTGAAGGCCGCGTAGATCGGCGCGTCCGAGACCACCGTGGTCAGCATGTCGGCCTGGGTGACCAGGTTGCCGCGGGTGATCAGGGCCTTGGAGACGCGGCCGTCGATCGGCGAGGTCACCTTGGTCCATTCCAGGTTCAGGCGGGCGGTCTGCAGGGCGGCCTGGGCGGCGGCGAGGTTGGCCTGGGCGGCCTTTTCTTCCGAGGCCAGGCGGTCGAATTCGCTGCGGGCCAGGGCGTTCTGGTCGATCAGCCGCTGGCCGCGCTCGCGGTTGACGACGGCCAGATCAAGGCCGGCCTTGGCGCGGGCCACTTCGGCGCCGGCGCGGGCGGCTTCGGCCTGGAACGGGCGCGGGTCGATCTCGAACAGCACCTGGCCCTTGCGGACATAGGCGCCTTCGGCAAAGCGCACGGCGTTCACATAGCCGCCGACCCGGGGGCGGATGTCGACGGTGTCGACCGCCTCGAGGCGGCCGGTGAAGTCGTCCCACTGGCGCAGCGACTTGAAGGCCACGTCGGCGACGGTGACCTGCACGGCGGGGGCGGGGCCCTGTTCGGGCTTGGCCTGGGCGCTGCAGGCGGTAAGGACCGCCAGCGCGGCGAGGCCGGCGAAGGTGTTGATGGCTTGGCGCATCGGAAGACCTGTCGAAAGAGACGCCCGGGGAGGCGAGCGGACAAGAAAGGAGAGCGGACGGGGAGGCCCGCCTGGGGAGGGACGCTTGGGACGACTATTCCCAGGTCGGCGGGCGATAGGGCCGCGACGATCGGGTGCGGGGCTTGGGCGCGGCGGCCTTGCCGATCCAGCGTTGGATCGACCGGCCGTGACGGGCCGCGCTGGCCAGCCACCCGGTGGAGAGGCAGGCCGCGGCGGCTTCGGGGGCGGCGGTGATGTCGCTCGCGTTCGGCATGGCTTGCGCTCCGTTCAAGGGGTAAGAGGGTGAGAAATGTCGCAGGGTCTGTTGCTTGACTTGGCTCGGCGGAATGACGATTTAGGATGTGACGATACCGTTCGGTATCACTCCCTGGTGGAGAGATACTGACCGGTAACTCTCACGTCAAGGCGAGGTGCTACGAAAATGGCTGCGAGAAAATCTGGGGAGGTCGGCTCGGGGGAGCTGGGAGCCGGGACGGCGTGCGCGCCGGACGGCCCGCCGGCGTCCAAGAGGCCCGCCCGCGACCGGATCTTCGAGACGGCCCGCGAGCTCTTCTACCAGCACGGCATCCGGGCCGTCGGCGTCGAGGCCATCGCGGCCGAGGCCGAGGCGACCAAGATGACGCTGTACCGGAACTTTCCCTCCAAGGACGAACTGGTCGCAGAGGTCCTGCGAGAGCAGGAGCGCGAATACTGGGCCTGGTGGGACGGCGTCACGGCCTGCTGCTGCACCGATCCGCGCGCCCAGCTGGAGGCGATCTTCGACGCCTTCGAGACCAAGGCCTGCGACATGAACGTCCACGGCTGCCCGCTGTCGAACGCCGCCATCGAGTTGCACGAGGAGAACCACCCGGCCCAGCAGGTGTCGGTGAACTACAAGCGCTCGCTGCACGGCCGTCTGATCGACCTGTGCCGTCGTGGCGGGACCACCGACGACGAACTGGCCGACGCCCTGATGCTGCTGATGGAGGGCGCCTACACCGCCCGCGTCACCCTCGGCGCCGACGGCCCCGCCCGCTCGGTCGCCCGCGCCGCCCGCAGCCTGATCCGCGTGCACCTGGGCGAGCGGTAGTCGCGCTCAAAGATCCTCGCCCTCTGGGGGAGATGGCCCGGAGGGCCGGAGGGGGGGCGTTTTCAGCTTTTGTTGAAGTCGTCGTTTCTTCCCTCTCCGGCGACACCTCTCCCTTCAGGGAGTGGGTCTCAGTTTAGCCGCCAGCCCGCGCGCCCCTGCCATCGCGTCGGCCCAGGTGACCTCGAACCCGGCGTCGTCGCCGTAATAGGGATCGGCCACGGCCTCTCCGGCCCGCCCGTCGACGTGATCGAGCAGCAGGCTTAGCTGCGCCCGGCTCCCAGCCGGCGCCAGGCGCTTCAGGTTGCGCAGATTGTCCAGATCCAGCGCCACCACGTGGTCGAAGCGCTTGAAGTCGGCCGCCGTCACCTGCCGCGCCGCGTAATGCCCGATCTCCACCCCGTGCCGTCGCGCCGTGGCCTGCGCCCGCCGATCCGGCGGATCGCCCGCATGCCAGCCGCCGGTGCCGGCCGAATCCGCCACGACATCCAGCCCCAGCCGCTGCGCCTCCAACCGGAACGCGGCCTCGGCCAGCGGCGAGCGACAGATGTTGCCCAGGCAGACGAAGAGTACGGAAACGGTCATGCCCCAGCGCTACGGCCAAACCCGCCGCGCCGACAACTCTGAATTTTCAGGAGTATCTTCAAGGAGAAGAAGAATGGCGCGCCCGGAACGATTCGAACGTCCGATCCTCAGATTCGTAGTATCATTAAGTATTCGTCTTCGATTTACGCCACAGTACGCCACATCCCGAAACATATTGTACTTGTTGTATATTCCATCCGGAGCATCGGATGTGATAGGATAGCTGCGCAGGTCGAGATTTAGACTTTTATGGCCGCCACCCCGTAGTAGCGCCCGTACTAAATCCCGCCACATCCGATGCAGCTGACCGTTAGATTTCGAACATGAGCAGCCAAACGTTTTCGTTCTCGGACCGGGCGCTCGCCCAGCTCCCCCTGGCCCACAAGGGCCAGTACATGGTCCGCGACCGCGACCTTCGCGGCTTCTTCGTCGTCGTGGGCGTCCGCAAGAAGACATACGTCGTCCAGGCCGAGTTCTGGCAGGACGGCCAGCGGAAGGGAAAGCGCCTAGCGATTGGCGCCGTCGACGAGATGTCCGTGCGCGAGGCCAGGATCGCCGCCAAGGGAACGCTGGCCAGGATCCTCAGCGGCGAGTTACACCGCGAAGAGTCCAAGGCCAAGGTAGCCGCGGAGGCCGCAGCTGCCCCCGCCGTCGGCGGAGCCGAAGGCGGCAAGGGCGTGACCTTGAGGCAGGCCTGGGCGCGCTACCGGTCGTCGCATATGGAACGGAAGGGTCGTAGCGAGGCGACCATCGAAGGCTATGGCGACCACGTCGAGCGTCTGTTCTCCGACTGGCTCGACAAGCCGCTAAGCGAATTGGGCGAGAGCCCAGGCATGGTCGCCGACCGCCACGACAAGATCACGCACGACAATGGACCCGGCATCGCCAACGGGGCGATGCGGACGCTACGGGCGATCTACAACCACGCCCGCAAGCGCAACCGGGACCTGCCGCCCGAGAACCCTACACTCGCGGTCGACTGGAACGTGGTCAAACGCCGGGACACGGCCATGGGCGTGGAGGACCTGCCAGCATGGATCGAGCAGGCCAGGCGCCTTCGCCACCCAATCCGGCGCGAATTCCACCTGTTCACTCTGCTGTCGGGCAGTCGGCCGGCCGCCCTTCTCAGGGCTCGAGTCGAGCACCTGAACCTGCGCGAACGCGTCCTGCACATGCCACGCCCGAAGGGCGGCGAGGACCGCGCCTTCGACATCCCCCTATCGCGGGCGATGGTCCGGTGCCTGGTCCGCGCCATGCGCGCCAGCCGTTTCTTGCTTCCCGACCAAGCGGCGACCTGGATCTTCGCTGGCGAAAGCCGCGAGGGGCACATGACCGTGCACCGCGAACAGCGCCAGGTTCTCTGCAAGTTCGGCAATGACCTTCGCCAGACCTATCGGACCGTCGGGCAGGCGGCGGGCCTCTCCGAATTGGACTGCCACCTGCTGATGAACCACAGCCTGCCAGGCGTGAACGCCGGCTACATCACCCGCGCCAAGCTCCTCGTCGGCCACCTGCGCAAGGCTCAGGAGGAGATTTCCCGGCTCGTCATCGCCCAGTCGGGTGGCGACGGCGCGCGCTGGCCTACGCTGCCGTCGCGGAAGATCGGCGACCCGCTGCGCGACCCCACGCCGCCGGATCGGCGAACCAAGACCTACTGCGAGACCAACCCGCTCACAGTGGAAGGCAAGCCTCGGCGGCGCGTTGGCCGGCCGCCGACGAAGAACCGCGCCGGCACCAGCCTCCTCGTCGATGCGGTGTGGGCGAGGGAGGCGGCGCACGCCTTGGGCTGAGTGGTCCAGGCCCTCACGCGCCAAGGCCGGCGCGCCCGCCCGGCCATCCTGGCCACTTCCCTATCCGCGCCGATGGCCGGATCTGGCCGGACTTGCTGACGGGCAGCTAGACAAATTTGCGGGAATACTAGGAAAAACTGAGACTTACAGCCGCAAACATTTCGCCCGAAGCAGTGAACAGACGCGTTTGCATGTTGCTGGCCGGATTTGGCCGGATTTGGCCGGATTCTCAGTTTTGGCCGGATCCGCGATAGCCCGAGACTCGAATCTCTTTGTGCGCACAACAGTTTATGAGTTTTGGGACCAGCACGCGCCTAAGACTAATCCGGCCACAACCCAATCCAGTACCCGTGGCCGGATTCGCGGGCCTTGGCCGGATTCCTAGATCGTCTTGTCGCTGCGCTGGTAGTCGGTGGCCGGTCCCTTGCCCTTGCGGACAAGGAAACCACGCTCGGTCAGCCCGGCAAGGTCGCGACGAGCCTGGCGCTCGGACACGCCATGCTGATCCATGTACTCGGGCAAGCGAATGGAGTCGCCCGGCCGAAGCTGGGCCAGGGTCGCGCCCTGGCGCTCATTAAGCGCCGTCGCGGTCGCCGCAGCCCCGATCGGCTTGGCCAGAGTCGGCTTTGGCTGAGACGCCTTCCTCGGCGCGTCGGCGGCGAAAATCGTTAGGGTCACGCCCGTCGAGGCGACCTTCCAGCTCGGGGCTGGTGCCCCAAGCTCGGTGCAGGCCGCCAGGATCTTCTGGGTGCCGCGACCGATCCGTTCCATCAGCCGGCGAAGATAGAGAACGTGGGCTATGTCCGGATTGGTGGGGATTGAGGGGTGAGGCCTTAAGAGGTCGGCGACCTTGAGCCCCGCCGGAAGCTGACCAGAGTTCCAGATCTCGATGCGGTCCGGATAGACCGAAACCGCCACGCCGCCGGAGAAGCTCGCATAGTCGCGGTGGGCCAGAGCGTTGACCAGGCCTTCGCGCAGGGCGTCCTGGGAATAGTTGGGACGATCCTCGCGGCCGTGGCCGTCCCCGCCGAAGCGGGCCTGGATTCGCACGTGAGCGCCGACCTTGTCGAACAGGCGGTTAAAGACCTGGACGAGCGGGCCTTCGAACACCTGGTTGTCCAGAAAGGCCGCGCCGGTCTTGTCCGAGGCGTACTGGACGAACCGCACGCGGCATTGGGGATGGCGCATGGCGGGCTTTGCGGCGAAGACCACGTCGCAGGCCTGGGTCAGGCCGCCTGAAACCACCATGCCCAACTGGCGCAGGACCGTGAAGGTGTCTTCCTCCCCCGTGAAGGCGTAGCGGTCCGAGCTGCGGGCGTCTTCGACCGTGGCGCGGATTTCCCGCTCGACGAGGTCCTCGTCCTCCAGCCCGACCGAGGGACGCCGCTCCCAGCGCGCAGCTTCGACGGAGCGGACCTGAGCCAGCTCGCGAAGAGCGTCCGACGTGGCCGGGAGCGTGCGGCGGCCCGATCGCACCCAGATCTTGCCGTCAACGACATAGGGCTTGTCGCGTCCTTGCGGGGCCTCGATGGTGATGATCGAGACATCGCCTTCGACATCGACACTCAGGGTGAAAAGCGCCGTCGGCGTGATGGCGTTCTGAAGGTAGGTCTCCAGCTCAGCGCGCATGATGTTGGCGCTAGGCACGCCCAGGATCGAGCCGTCGGCGTCGACGCCGACGAAGACGACGCCGCCGCGCGTGTTGAGAAAGCCGCAGACCAAGGCCGCAAGGCCGGCCTTGTCGGCCGCATGGGGCGCGAAGGCCGCCAGCGGGCCTTCTCCCTCGTCGATCTGGGCTCGGATATCGGCGAAGATCATCGCTGCAGGTCCTCCTGCACGCGGGCCCGGACGCGGTCTACATCGGCGAGGTGTTCGTCAAGGAACCTACGGACCTCCTGGAAGCGGTAGAACTGAGCGGTGGCGTAGCGCAGCGCGTCCTCGCCGTTGACGAACTTCTGCACCCAGTTGCCCGTGCGGTCCTTCAATTGGATGTCCTCGCGCGTGGCGGCCTCGTACATGTCGATGACGCGCAGGTCGTCCATCACCGACCCGCCCGGCTTGAAGGGCGACTGCGCGCGCTTCTCGGCTGTATCATAGCCCATCCTGGCCAGCAGCTTGCGGGCGAAGACAACGTGGTCGTGAGCCAGAAGCCAGCGCGGCTTGTTCTCCTCGATCGCCGTCAGCAGTTCCTGATGCGTGATCGAGATCCCGTCCCCGTCGCGGCCCGAGCCATACTTGGGCGTGATGATGCCTAGGAAGAGATCGCATGCCTTGACCGCGGCAATGCAATTGTCGAACGCACTGACGTTGGAGAAGGTTGGCTTCAAGGGCGGCGAGGCGTAGAGCTGTATCGTCGTGCGGCTTCATAACCTTCTTGAAGCTGTATCGACCGCAACTGTCCACTCAAACGTTACTATAGTAGGAGTAACCCGCGTGCTGGAGCGGCCTGGGCTAGGCTAGAGGCTTGCGTTGAAACGTGGGCCCCGCGACAAGCGGCCATGCTCGTCCAGCTCGCCGCTGCAATCATCGCCTGTACGTCTCCAGCCGTGCACGACGGAGATACGCTGCGATGCGGCCAGGAACGTGTCCGGCTCTTCGGCGTCGATGCGCCGGAGGTCAGGCGAGGCGCGAAACCCGCCGAGCCCTTGGCCTATGAAGCACGGGACGAACTATTGCGACTAACGCGTGGACGGGTGGGCTGCCGCTTTGTCGATCGAGATCGATATGGCCGGTTCGTCGGCCGCTGCTGGTCCGATGCAACGCCCGACGTAAACGCCGCGCTCATCCGATCCGGCCTTGCGACAGAGTACCGCCGCTACAGTAAGGGCGCATATGCCAGGGAAGAAGCCGAGGCCCGCTCTGCCAAGAGAGGCCACTGGGCACCGGCTCCATAGGAGGATTTCGATTCGGACAGGGCCGAGCGACAACCTGTCGGAGTGCGGAGGATGGGATGCGGTGGCGGCGGGATGGCGCGTGCAGGATCGTCGCCCCGGACTAAAACCCGTACTAATCGCGGATTTAGAACGGGCCACGCCCCAGGGAGGTGGGCAAGTTATTGATTTTCCTGGAGAAAATGGCGCGCCCGGAACGATTCGAACGTCCGACCCTCAGATTCGTAGTCTGATGCTCTATCCAGCTGAGCTACGGGCGCGCATTTCTTGGCAAGTAGGACTGGCGCACCCGACACGATTCGAACGTGTGACCTTTGCCTTCGGAGGGCAACGCTCTATCCAGCTGAGCTACGGGTGCATCCGCCTTGCGGAAGCGCGGTCTTAGCTGAAAGCCGCGCTCGCGCAAAGGGTTTTGGTCAGCCTTTCGCCAGATAGACGAAGCGGATCACGAACAGCGCCGCCAGGACCACGAGCAGCCAGTCGCCCTTGCGCAGCTTGCCGGTCACGGCCTTCAGCACGGCGTAGCTGGTGATGCCGAACGCCAGGCCGTTGGCGATCGAGAAGGTCAGCGGGATGATGATCACCGTCAGGAAGGCCGGGATGGCCACCGTCGGGTCGGCCCAGTCCACTTCCGCCAGCGACCCGATCATCAGCGCGCCCACCAGCACCAGGGCCGGGGCGGTGGCGGCGGCCGGGATGGCCTGGACCAGCGGGGCGAAAAACAGGGTGATCAGGAAGAGGATCCCGACCACCACGGCGGTCAGGCCGGTGCGGCCGCCGGCGGTGACGCCCGAGGCGCTCTCGATGTAGCTGCAGACGGTGCTGGTGCCGGCCGCCGCGCCGATCATGGTGGCGGCGGAGTCGGCGGTGAGGATGCGGTTGAGGCGCGGGATCGTGCCGTCCGGTTCGACAAGGCCCGCCTTCTTGGTGACGGCCACCAGGGTGCCGACATTGTCGAACAAATCGACGAACAGGAAGACGAAGATGATCTCGAGCAGGGCGACGCCCATGCCGCCTTGCAGGTGCAGGGCCGCGCCGACGTCCATCTTGAAGAAGGTCGCCGACAGGTCCGACAGGCTGTAGGCGCCAGGCGTGAACTTCGACAGGCCCAGGAGCCAGCCGGCGATCGCGGCCAGCAGGATGCCGATCAGGATCGCGCCCTTCACCCGCCAGGCCTGGAGGGCGGCGATGAGGACGAGGCCGATCAGGGCCAGGGCGGCCGAGGGCGTGGTCAGGTCGCCCAGGGCCACGGCCGTGGCCGGGTTGGCGACGATGACGCCGGCGCTCTTCAGGCCGATGAAGGCGATGAACAGGCCAACGCCCGCGGCGACCGCCGAGAACAGCGGCCGGGGGATGGCCGCCACGATCATCTGGCGAATGCCTGCCACGGTCAGGATGAGGAAGGCCACGCCCGAGATGAACACGCAGCCCAGCGCGGTTTCCCACGGCACGCCCATGCCCTTGACCACGGTGTAGGTGAAGTAGGCGTTGAGGCCCATGCCGGGCGCGAGCGCCAGCGGATAGTTGGCGATCAGGCCCATCAGGATCGAGCCCAGGCCGGCCGCCAGGCAAGTGGCGGCGGCCACGGCGGCGATCGGCATGCCGGTCTCGCCGAGGATCGCCGGATTGACCACGACAATGTAGGCCATGGTCATGAAGGTGGTGAAGCCGGCCAGCACCTCGGTGCGGACGTTGGTCCCCAGGGCCTGCAGCTTGAAGAGGCGTTCGAGCATGGCTTAGCGGGCTCCGACCTTGGGCAGGGCCAGCGCGCGGCGGTCCCAGTTCTTGACGAGATCGCGGGCGACGACGCCCCCGACGAGGAATTCGGCTTCGAAGGCGGCCTTGGCCCCATCGTCGTGCAGCACGCGCGGGAAGGTCGGCTCGCCCAGCGGCGGGCGCGTGTAGTTGCTGGCGGTGCGCAGCACCAGAACCCGGCGCCGGTCGATGCGGCCGCTATCGGCATGGGCGTCGAGCACGTCGAGGATCCCCTGGTCTTCGCAGTCGCTCATGGTGAAGGTCCCCGCGCCGTCGGTCCAGAGCTTGACCCAGTCGCGGGCCCACTGGGTGCGATGCGTACCGTGCCAGAAGCGCACCGCGCCCAGGGCGTCGCCTTGCAGCACGAACGGCGGACGGGCGGCGTTGGGCTCCTTAACGTAGCCGGCGCGTAGTTTCACGAGGTCGGGATTGTCGGGCAGCGCGACGGCCTTGGTCAGGTCGTAGGCCCAGTCGACCAGGTCGCGATCCAGGGTCCAGACCATGGCGCTGGAGCCCTCGGCCCTGCCCTTCACGTTGGGGCGGTCGGCGTCGTTGGAATAGAGGCCGTAGGGCCAGTCGGCGGGGATCTCGCGGTCGTCGACCTCGTAGATCGGGTCGGCGTCGACGACGTAGCGGGCCCAGGCGGCGCTGCCGACAGAGGCGGACGCAGGATCGACGCCGGCGATGCCGCTGACGATCCAGTAGGCTTTCGACAGATCGAACTGGTTGGACAGGATCAGGGCCGCGACGCTTTCACGGGTGCGTCCGCGCATGTCGCTGACGATGGCCAGCACGCCGTCGTCGGAATAGCGCGCGACGTGGCGGATGCCCGGCACCTTGATCTGCCGCTTGAGGGGCCAGCCCTCGACCCAGGGCTGGAACTCGCCGGCCACGTCGCCGGTGTCGGCGCCGATCTCGAAGGTGGTGACGACCACCACCTTGATCGGGATCGGCTTGGCGGCCGCCAGGGTCGGAGCAGCCGCTCCAAATAGCGCCGCCAGAGCGACCAATGTTCTCAAGATCCAAGCCCGCATGCCTGCCCCGCTACGTCAAAAACGGCGCGAAAATCGTCGGAAGCGGCGGGGGATGCAACAGCTTCGCCGCCGGGCCTTCCTGCGTCGGCGCGCGCGGGGCTAGGGTGCGCGCGAATCGACCACGGAAAGCCCTCTCCATGCGTATCGTCCCGACCTTCGCCCTGACCTGCGCGGCCCTGCTGGCGCCCCTGGCGAGCCAGGCCGCCGAACGCCTGGACGCCGCGCCGCGCACGGCCGTGGTCAGCGCCTTCCCGCCGGAGATGGCGGCGCTGGAGGCGGCGACCTCGGGCAAGCAGGAGTTCACGGCCGCCGGCGCCCGCTTCGTCACGGGCACGCTGGAGGGCAAGCCGGTGGTGCTGTTCCTGTCGGGGATCAGCATGGTCAACGCGGCCATGACCACCCAGGCCGCGCTCGACCGCTTCCACGTCACCCGCATCGTGTTCTCCGGCGTGGCCGGCGGCGCGGATCCAGAGCTGGAAGTCGGCGACGTAGTGGCGCCGGAGACCTGGGCCCAGACCTCGGAAATGGCCTATGCCCGCGAGGTTCCGGGCGGCTTCGCCCCCACGCCGGGCCTGGTCAGCGACCTGCCCAATTTCGGCATGATGCATCCGCGCGCGGTGACGGTGAACCAGGACCCGGCCAAGGCGGAAGACCGGCTGTCGTTCGCCGCCGATCCCGAACTGATCGCGCTGGCCCGCAAGAGCGTCGAAGGCCTGGCGCTCAAGCGCTGCGCAGCCGACCAGTGCCTGACCAAGCCGCCCAAGGTGGTGGTCGGCGGGGCCGGCGGCTCGGGGCCCGTGTTCGTCGACAACGCCGCCTTCCGCGACTACGCCCACAAGACCTTCGGCGCCCGCGTGCTCGACATGGAAAGCGCCGCCGTGGCCCAGGTCGCCTACGTCAACAAGACCCCGTTCATCGCCTTCCGCAGCCTGTCGGACCTCGCCGGCGGCGATCCGGCCACGAACCAGTTCCCGGTTTTCCTGCGCCTGGCGGCGGATAACTCGGCCACCGTGGTGCGGGCGTTCGTGAAGGCGTTGCCCTGAATCCTTCTCCCCTTGCGGGAGAAGGTGTCGGCGGTAGCCGACGGATGAGGGGTCTCTCAGACACAAAACGCCGCGACAGCTGATCGGCTGTCGCGGCGTTTCTGTTTGTGCGACCCCTCACCCGACCCGCTTCGCGGGCCACCCTCTCCCGCAAGGGGAGAGGGATCAGGTCTTCAGCGGATCCTTGGCGTTCGGATCGCCGTAGGTCAGCGACACGAACACATCCTCCAGGTCGGGATCTTCCGTCGCGATGTCCTTGATCGACACGCCGGCCGCGCGCACGGCGGCCAGCACGTGCTCGACGCTGGACTGGCCGGTGCGGTAGCTGACCGAGAAGGCGCCGCCCGCCCGGCCCTTGGTGTCGAAGCCTTCCAGCGCCGGCGGCGTCGCCAGCGGGCTCTCCGGCGTCACCACCACGTTGCGGATGTCCATGCGGCCCAGCAGCGTCGGGGTCGGCTCGCACACCACCACCTCGCCGCGGTTGACGATGGCGATCTGGTCGCACAGCTCCTGGGCTTCTTCCAGGTAGTGGGTGGTCAGCACGATGGTCACGCCCAACTCGTGCAGGCCCTTCACATATTCCCACAGCTGGCGGCGCAACTCGACGTCGACGCCGGCGGTCGGCTCGTCGAGGATCAGCACCGGCGGCTGGTGGACCATGGCTTTCGCCACCATCAGGCGCCGCTTCATGCCGCCCGACAGCTGGCGGACGTAAGCATTGGCCTTGTCGCCCAGGCCCAGGGCGTTCAGCAGCTCGTCGGTGCGGCGCTCGCTCTTGGGCACGCCGTAATAGCCGGCCTGCACCTCAAGCGACTCGCGCGGGGTGAAGAAGACGTCGGCGGCCAGTTCCTGCGGCACCACGCCGATGGCGGCGCGGGCGTCGCGCGGCCGCTCGTCGATGTCGCGGCCCCAGATCTTCACCGTGCCGCTCGACTTGCGGGTCAGGCCGGCCAGGATGTTGATGAAGGTCGACTTGCCCGCCCCATTAGGACCAAGGAGCCCGAAGATCGAGCCGCGCGGCACCTTCAGGTCGATGCCGTTCAGGGCGCGCTTTTCCGGCGCCGTCTTGGTGGCGGGATAGGTCTTGAACAGGCCCTCGGCTTCGATCGCGTAGGCAGGCAGGTCCATGAAGCGTCCAATCGGGGGCGGAAGGCTTTGAAAACAGAGGCGTGCGCGGCTTCGTCGAATTGACGCGGCGCCGACGCGTCGCATAGGTATGCCTCGTTCGCCGCCTAGCCAAGGCCGCGCTCAGAATTCGAAGGTAGTTCCCCCATGGCCAAGGCCAAGTCCGAAGCTCCGACCGCCCCCACCGCCATGGACGTCGCCGTCAACGCCGGTCCGGCGCCGGAGATCGTCCACGTCCATTCGCACCGCATCGCCTGCGACGGCGTCGGCGGCGCGCTGGGCCACCCGCGCGTGTGGCTGGAGATGGGCGCGGCCGGCTCGGTCGACTGCCCCTATTGCGACCGCCGCTTCATCGCCGCCGAGCATGCCGGCCACGACGAGGACGAGCGCCTGGCTCCCGGCGTCTACGAAGGCCCGAGCGGCCACTAGGGCCGGCTAGCCAAGATGGACGATTCCTCGCTGACCGGCCCCCGGGCCGAGACCCTCGCCAAGGCGTGGGAAGCCGCCGAGTGGCCGCACGACCCGCCGGTCCTGCGCGCCATCGCCATGCCGTCCGACACCAACCCCGAAGGCGACATCTTCGGCGGCTGGCTGCTGTCGCAGATGGACCTGGCCGCGGCCTCGATCGCCTTCCACCGGGCGGCCGGCCGCTGCGCGACCATCGCCGTCGACGGCATGGTGTTCATCAGCCCGGTGTTCGTCGGCGACGAGGTCAGCCTGTTCGCCCGTATCATCCATACGGGACGCACCTCGCTGAAGGTCGAGGTCGAGGCCTGGCGCCGCCGCCGCGACGGCGAAAAGGCCCACAAGGTGACGCAGGGCGTGTTCACGTTCGTCGCCATCGGCGAAGATCGCAAGCCGCGTCCGCTGCCGTAATTCAAGACGCTCCCCCGAAGGGGGAGCTGTCGGCGAAGCCGACTGAGGGGGACGCAACGCATCCCCTATTCCCAACATCGTCATTCCGGCCGGACGCTCGCGTCAGCGGGCGGTAGGGCCGGGCCCCAGGAGACTGGGCGCTCGGGCTGAAGCCATCACCCGAGCGCTGGCCGGCGCATTGCGGCCGCCCTTGGATCCCGGATAAGCGCTGCGCGCTTTCCGGGATGACGAGCTTTTTCGCAATCTGAGTTACAGGCCCTTGGCCACGCCCTCGCGACGCGGATCCGCGCCGCCCTCCAGCTTGCCGCCGGCGCGGACGATCACGCCGTGCAGACCCGAATTCTCGTTCTGGCCTTCTTTGACCATCACGCCGCGCGCCTGCAGGGCGGCGGTCAGCTCGGGGCCGAAGCGGTTCACTTCCCCCGAGAACGTATCCCCCCGCGCCACCAGGTTCGGCAGCGCCACGGCGTCCTGCATCGACAGGCCCCAGTCGAACACTCCGACCATGGCCTTGAGGTTATAGGACAGGATGGCCGAGCCGCCCGGCGAGCCGACCGCGGCCAGGAACTTGCCCTTGTTGTCCAGCACCACCACCGGCGACATCGACGAGCGCGGGCGCTTGCCGCCGGCCACGGCGTTGGCGCCGGGCAGGCCGTCCTTGTCGATCGGCGCGAAGTTGAAGTCGGTCAGTTGGTTGTTGAGGAAGAAGCCGCCGACCATCCGACCCGAGCCGAAGATGCTCTCGACCGTGGTGGTCATCGACACCACGTTGCCCGCCGCATCGACGATGACGAAGTGGGTCGTGCCGCCCGGCTCGATCGTCGAGTCCGGGCCGACCTTGGGCGCGCCCTTGGGCAGGCCGAAGCTCGGGGCCGGGCCGGCCGTCTCGCCGATCAGCTTGGCGCGTTCCTTCACATAGGCCGGCTCCAGCAGGCCCTCGACCGGCACGCTCACCTTGCCCGGATCGCCGACATAGCGGTCGCGGTCGGCGTACATCACCCGCTCGGCCTCGGCGATCTGGGTCCAGGCGATCGGGTCGTTCTGGTTGCGCTTGGAAATGTCGGTGTGCTCGAGCATCAGCAGCGCCTGCAACAAGGAGACGCCGCTCGACGACGGGTTGGGCACGCAGACGCTGTAGACCTTCCACGGCCGGCACAGGGCGTCGGCGCTGCGTGGCTTATAGGCCTTCAGGTCGGCCAGGGTCATGGCCGAGGGACGCTCGCCCTCGTGCAGCTTGGCGACGATGGCTTCCGCCAGCGGGCCTTCATACAGCGCCGAGGGGCCCTCGGCGGCCAGGCGGCGCACGGTGGCGGCGTAGGCCGGGTTCTTCAGGGCCTCGCCGGCCTGGTAGCGCTGGCCGTCCGGCTTGGTGAAATAGGCCGCCGCGTCCGGCGTCTGGCCCTGGGGCGAACGGCCGTTGATCATCGAGGCCAGGCGCGGGCTGACGACAAAGCCCTGGTCGGCCAGCTTTTCGGCGTCGAGGAACAGGCGATCCCAGCCGATGGCGCCATGCTCCTTCTGGGCCTGGGCCAGCATGGCCACCGCGCCCGGCACGCCGGTCGAGCGGCCCGACAGCACCGCTGAGATGAACGACACCGGCTTGCCGTCCTCGCCCAAGAACAGGGCAGGCGTCGCGCCAGCCGGAGCGGTCTCGCGGCCGTCATAGGCCGTCACCTTGCCGGTCTTGGCGTCGTAGAAGACCATGAAGGAACCGCCGCCCAGGCCCGAGCTCTGCGGCTCGACCAGGCCCAGCACCGCCTGCACGGCCACGGCGGCGTCGACGGCAGAGCCGCCCTCGCGCAGCACCCGCAGGCCCGCTTCCGTCGCCAGCGGATTGGCCGAGGCCACCATGCCGCGCGGGCTGTACGCGGCGGCTGCGCCGGCGGTGGCCGGGGCGGTTCTGGGGACGGTCGCCGCCGCCTGCGGCCCCATCGCGGTCGCGCAGCCGGCGATCCCTCCGCAAGCGGTCAGGACGGCGAGGGCGGCGAGAACGGGCAGGCGCATGGGCGGATCCTTCGGGCGAGGGCGCGGAACAGGCCGCCCGGCGCGTCGGAAATCCGACTCGGACAGCGGAGATTCGACGAACCATGCCCCCGACGCCGCCACCACGCTCGCGAAAAATCGCCGCCGCACGCCCCTGCGACATCTTTTTCACGCCCACAAATCCTTATGCGCCAAGGGTTCGCGCAGTTATCCACCGAACTCGGCGACTTTCTTGCGACAAGACGCTTGCACACCCCAGGGGTACGGGGTATCTCCCCCGCCTCGCCGCAAGGCAGTGCGCGCCCGTAGCTCAGCTGGATAGAGCATCAGACTACGAATCTGAGGGTCGGACGTTCGAATCGTTCCGGGCGCGCCATTCTTCTCCCCTAGAGATTTTTCGGTTTTCGACAGATTGAAGCGCGCGGTTCTGATCGCCGGCGCGCCGTCGTATCGCGCGCCGGGCGCGTCTTTTCGGGTTTGCACCCAAAGATAGAAAACGTCGTTTTGCGAGGTGGCGCCTCCTGATAGGCTCGGCGGCCGGAAATGGTCACGCGGTCCGGGGGGCGCATGAGTGATCTGGACTTGCCGGCGGGGCTCGAGCAGGGGCCTTTGCAGCCGGGCGATCTGGCGCAGATCCACGAATCCCTCTGGCGCGCCTATGACATCGAGACGCTGGACCGGCGCCTGGGCTTCAGCTGGGGTGCGCGGATCGAGCAGGAAGTCGGCGTTGCCGGCGGCAGCAAGAAGGTGTTCGGGAGGCTGCTGGACTGGGCGGAGGAGGCCGGCCGGGCGCGGGACCTGCTGGCGCTGGCCTGGACGGGCAAGCCCGGCAATCCCTATCTGCGCGCCGCCGCCGAGCGCCTTTTGCCCGACCTGGAGGCGGCCGGGGCGCCGTACGTCGCGGGGGTGAGCCTCGCGCCGCTGCCCCAGGACCGTCTCGAGGCCCTGGTCGCGAAACGCTCCAGGATCGTCGACTTCACGCAATTCCAGGCCAGGCTGACGCGACTGGCGGGCGCGATCTGCCGGATCGAGGATGCGGGCGGACCGCGGGGCACGGGCTTCCTGGTCGGCCGCCGGCATGTGCTGACCAACCACCATGTGGTTTCGGCCGCCATCGCCGACCCGTCCCTGGGCGCGGGCCTCGTCTGCCGGTTCGACTACCGCCGGAACGCCGACCGGAGCACGACGGCGGGCGTCGAGGCGCGCCTGGCCGAGGACTGGCATGTGGACAGCCGGCCGTATTCGCAGAGCGACGTGACCGGGACCGGAGATCCGGCCGCGGGGGAGCTGGATTTCGCGCTTCTGAAACTGGCCGGGCCCATCCCGGTCGAGCGCCAGTCGCTTGATCTTGCCAGTACGCCCCCGGTCGTGGTCCCGGGCGACGTGGCGCTTGTGGCGCAGCACCCGGGCGGGGATCCGTTGTCGGTCGCCTACGGCGTGGTGACGGCGTTTCCGGCCAATGGCCTGCGCTATCGCTACAATGTCACGACCGAACCGGGGGCTTCGGGCTCGCCCGTGCTCAGCGCCGACCTGGACGTCATCGGCCTGCACCACGCCGCCGATACAGCCCAGGTTCCACGCTTCAACCAGGCCGTGCCTCTGCACCTCGTCGCCCGGGCGATCGCCGAGCGGCATGACCTGGCGGCGCTGTAGTGGCCTCGCCCCCCTCGCTGCAGGACGAGGCGTTGCAGACGATCGTGGCGCGCGCCTATGGCGGTGGTCGGCGCCAGGACTACCTGGCCTTCAACGCCGTGTTCGAGGGCGTCATGCAGGCGAGCCTGGGCATGCTGGTCGGCGGCGACGACGAGCCGATGCTCGTTCTCGTCGACGGGGCGTTCAGGCTGGTCGAGGCTGAAGGGCCCGACGCCGTCCTCAAGATCGTGGCGGCGCTGTTCCTGGCCCTGCCCGGCAACCGCGACCTGCGCCTCTGGGTGGGGGGCCGCAGCCCCGAAGTCCTGGCCCTGGTCACGGAGGCCGACTTCCTGGCCGCCGAGCGGGCGGCGCAAGGGGAGCGGGTGGCCGTGATCTCCAACGTGCTCGACGGCATCAGGGAAAGGGGCCTGTCGCAGAAGATCGGCCAGCTGGCGCGCGATGACCTGGGGCTGGTCGACCAGAACCTGCGGCGCCTGAGCTTCGCCAAGCGGGTGCACGACATCCTGCACACCGTGCAGACCAGCTCCTATGCCGAGCTCGGACCGTTGCTGGCGTCGGGCGCGGCGCTGACTTTCGAGACCGTCTCGACCGTCAAGATGCACGTCTGGTCCCTCAAGCAGGCGCTGGGGCAGCTGGAAGAGCATCTCGCCGACACGGTCGATGTCGACCGGGCCTGGGTCGATGACTTCAAGGCGGCGATCGGCCAGATCGAACAGGGGCAGGCCGATCCCGACGCGCTGCGCGAGGGGCTGTTCACGCTGCGGGGCATCCTGCGGATGCAGCTGATCGCCTACGACCAGCAGATCGTCGCGGCGGCCGATCGCATTCCGTTCAACGACGTGTTGAAGTTCCTGCAGGACAACGCCAAGCTGGAGATCTTCTCCTCGCCGGCGGCGTTGCAGGCGCTGGACGCGGCGTCCCACGAGCTGGTCAATCTCGATCTGGTGCTGCGCCAGACCCTGTCGCTGCACCGCTACTGGCAGGGCGTCGACGCCGAGCTGTGGCTGCTCGAGCGGGAACTGGAGGCGAGCGAGCCGAGCCGGGCCATGCTCAAGGCGCACTGGAGCACGCTGTCGCGCGCGCTGGACACCCTGCGCCGCACCGCGCCTGACATGTGGGACGCCAACATGGACGGCGCCCGCCTGTATGTCGACGAGAGCCTGGCCGGGGCTGCGCCCGGGGCCGCCGTCAGCGCCCTGCGGACCTTCGTGCGCATCGGCCGCCTGCAGTTCTTCGGCGTCGACAAGGCCGTTCTCGACCAGTGCAACCGCATCAGCGCGCTGCGCCGCCCCATCGAAGAGCTGTTGAAGGAGACGTAGATGGCGAGCGCCTTGCGATACTCCGCGACCCTGTCGCTGCCCGCTGTCCGGGCCCGGCACCTGCGCCTGATGCAGGGCTGGAGCGACATGGGCGACGAAGAGCGGCGGCAGCAGGCCACGGAGCTGCGCCACACGGCGTCGGCGCTCGGCAAATGGCTGCAGGATCCGGCGGAGCGCGACGCGGCCCAGGGCGTCGTCGACTACTGGACCAGCGCCCTGGCCGGCTTGCCGGGCCAGGCGTTCCCGGACCTGCTGCGCCTGGACGCGCCCGATCCCGAGGCGGGGGCGGCCGTCGAGGAGCGGGCGCGCACGGTCTATGACGGCCTGGCCCCGGACGAGCAGGACCAGGCGCGCAAGCTGTTCCTGCGACTGCTGGGAGGGCCGGTCGGGCCGGACGACGCGCGAGGCGATCCCGATCTCGATCGAGTCCGGCGACGCTTTCAGGACGAGGGCGTCATCGTCGAGGGGCCGGGCGACGAGGGGCTGGTCATCGCCCACAGGGCGCTGCTGATCGCCAACTGGCCGCAGCTCGACGGCTGGAGCGCCGATCGCGCGCTCGACGAGGCGATGGTCCTGAAGCTGGAGAAGTCGGGCGTCCTGTGGGCGCGCTACGGGCGGGTGGACGACCTTCTGCGGGGGCGCGCGCTTTCGCAGGCCTTGCCCTATCGCGAGCATTCGCCCGGCATCGCCGACTATATCGACGCCAGCCTCCGGCGCCGGGCCGCCCGTCGCGTCGGGCTGGCCGGCGCCGTGGCCGGCGCGGCCCTGGTGATCGGCGGCTTCGTCTGGACGACGCTTTTCCTGAACCGCGAGCTGAAAGCCACGGAACGCAGCAACGTCACCCTCGAGAAGAACAACACCACGCTGAAAAACACCGTCGATGAACTCATCCAGCCCTCGGACACGACCCAGGCGAAGGCCGAGGTCGCCAAGGCCGGCGAGCCGCCCGGCGTCGAGGGCTACATCTGGATCGGCGGGCAGTCGCAGGCGCTGCTGGCGGGCTATCCGGACGGCGAGCGGGTGACGCCGGGAGGCGTAGTCAAGGACGGCGTCTATCGGGCGCGGGCCAATATCGCGCTTCGGCAAGGCTATCCGGACGAGAACTACAACTCTGCGCCGCGTACGGGGGTGGTCGGCGACGGCGCCTTGCTGACGGCTCTCGACGCCCCGTTCGCGATCGCGCGGCCTTCGGGCCCGCAATACTGGCTGCACGTACGGCAGGCGATCACGGTCTACATCCAGTACCGGGGGCGGCCGGAACAGGCGGCCGCCCTGCGGCGGCGGCTGCTCGACCTGGACTACGACGTGCCGGAGCCCGAGAACCGCAGCGATAATCGGATCCCCATCGCTCAGGTCCGCTATTTCCGAGACGAGGAAACGCCTTTCGCGACGCGGTTGAGGGGCGACCTGGCCGGGGCGCTCGGCGGCGAGCCCGTCCTGCCAGCGTATCGCCGGCATGCAGCCCGATCGGACCTATGTGCTGGAGGTCTGGGTCGACTTCACCGCCAAGCCCACGGCGTCGCCGGTCCGGCCCTGCGCCTAGGGGCGGTAGTCCGGGCGCGGCGGGACGGGCCAGTGCTGCTGGTAGTGGGCGTCCGCCGTGAACGACGGCGTGCGCCGCTCGCCGGTGCGCCAGTCGCCGAAGGCCTTCGACCAGGTGTCGGCCTCCTTGGCGTAGGCCCCGCCGCCCGCCACGCGCACCGTCTGGTACATGATCGTGCGGCGCGGAAGGCTGACGCCCAGGTCGTCCATCGCGTCCAGGAAGATGCGGTCGGCGAAGGGACGCTTCCCAGGTTCGCCGATCAGGTAGAGCCAGTCGTGCAGGACCGCGGCCTTGGCGTGCCTGCCGAACGGCGGGAACACGCCTCGCGCGGCCGCCGGGATCGAAGCGAAGTCGGTGACATAGCCTTCGGGGACGTCGACCTGCGCGCCTGAGGCCGGGTGAATGTAGCGGAAGGCGAAGGTCACGATGGCGCAGGTGCGCCCCTCCTTCTCGTCCTCACTGTCCAGGATGGCCACCACCAGCGGCTTGGGCATGACCTGGGGATAGGCCTCCAGGCCTTTCTCCAGAGGGGGCTGGAGGGTCACGAAGGGCATGGCGGATCTCCTCGGCCGCGGCCAGGGCGTGTCCCGGACGAAGGGTGCGCGCCCTTTGCGTGTGTCGATTTTGTCGGGCGCTTCATAGTTGTGTAACGGTCATTTCAAGCTCAATCTTGAGCTTGGGGGATGCGATGGTCAGCAGGACGGATATCGAGGACGCCATACGGGACGATCTCGTGCGCGCCGAGCAGGCTCTGAAGGCCATCCAGGGGGGCGCTCAGCCTCCCGTGACCCTAGAAGCGCTGAGGCCCGTGGCCGAGGAACGCGGCATGTCGTTGGAGAGCATGCTGGCTGACCGGCTGGAGAAGCAGGGGCTGCTCGAAGCGTATGGCGAGGCGCTGGCCGGGCGCGAGACCGCAGCGCCCATGGACCGGCGCGTCGTCGATTTCAGCGCCTTCGAGCGGGTCGGAAAGGCGGCGGCCTGCCGGATCGTGCTGGGCGACAACATCACCGGATCGGGCTGCCTGATCGGGCCCAGCCTGGTGCTGACGGCTTGGCACGTGATCGCCAGCGGAGCGCCCGGCAGCGTCGATCCAATCCGCGAGCCGATCAGCGTGCTGCTCGCCGACCAGACGCGGCGCAGCGTGCTCAAGGTCAGCCATTACCTGTCGCCCTGCACGATCGCGGAGTTCGCCAACCAGTTTCCGGCCAACGACGCCGACTTCGTCGACTGTCACGACGTGGCGTTGTTGCGGTTGAGCCGCCCGGACGGCATGCGGCTGAACTTCCTGCGCGTGCCGGACGTCGCGCCCAGGCTGCCGTCGCAGGCCAACGTGTTCGTCCTCGACTTCCCGAAGGGGCGTCCAATGGGCTGGGGCGTCGGCCGCGTCGACCCCATCGTCGGCTTCGAGGCTCGTGTTCCGCATGACAGCGCCACCGACGGCGGTTCGTCCGGGGCGGCCTGCGTCAATACACGCTACGAACTGGTGGGCATCCACCAGGGGCGGTGGGCCCTGGCGCGCCGGCTTGTGCCGTTGGCCCGCTTCCATGGGCCGGTCATGGAGCAGGTGCGGACCGACGTCGCGCCCAGGTTCCTGTGGTCCCTGACCGATACGCTCGATGGCCAGTTGGTCATCGGCCGCGATCTCTTCTTCGAAGGGGTGGCGGAGGCCTCGCGCCCCGGCGCACGCGTTCGCGGCCTGCGGGTCAGTCGCCTGGACGTCAAGGCGGGAACCGCGGGCTTGGCCTTTTCGGCGGCGCTGCTGGAGAACGTGCTGGAGCGTGACCCGGGCCGTCACGTCCTGATCCGCCTGGGCTTCGACCAACCCCTGCAGGACCTGCTGGGGCAGGTTCGCCGGCGCGCCGCCGAGGCCGGCCTGACGCTGGAGCCCGATGTGGCGCCGGAGGGGGCGCGGGCCGGCGACACGACGCCCGAGGCGGCCGCTGGCGACGAGGCTCGGCGGCTGGCGCAGGCGCTGGACGCTGCGGTTCTGGCGAAAGGTCCCGACCGACTCCTGTGGTTCTTTTTCGAGAACCCGGCCGCGGGGCTGACCGAAGGCGAGCGGATCGCTTTCGAGGCGTTCGTGGGCGCGGCGCTCAAGCAACCGCGACTGCGGATGGTGATTGCCGGCTTCGAGACTATCAGCACCCCGGGCGCGGAGTTCGCCGACGCTGGGGCGGGCGTTGGCGAGGGGCCGGCCGGCCTGGTCGTGGACTATGTAGGCCATATCAAGCGCCGCGAGGTCGAGATCCTTGTCGAGCGCGCGGGGCGCGCCTTGCAGCTGGACCTGGGGGACGTCGGCGTTCGGCAGATCACGAACCGGGCGCTCAAGAACTTGCCTCAGCAGAACGGCGTCTTCGACATCGTCCACAGCGTCGAGATCGTGGCCGTCGTGCGCGAGAGGCTGGCCGAGTGGCTCGACGACCAGGAGGACCGGTCGTGAATGTTTCCGATCCCCCGCCGCCGGAGCTGGAACCGCCGCTTCCCGAACTGGATGCTGCGGCGCCTTCGCTGACGGTGATGGAGGCCGGCGCCGAGGAGGCGATCGGGTTCGCGCGTGAGTACGCGGCCCTTTCAGGTCCCTTCGCGCCGGGCGACGCGCTGCGCGCGGCGGGCGCGTTCGGCGCGGACCAGCCGCTGGACCTGGCCGTCTCGGTGTCCGCGGCGCTGGCGGCGGCCTGCGACACCGGCGTCGGAAAGGCGGGGGCGTGGCTGCTGCGCGCCAGCGAACGCGCCTGGGACCTGAAGCGGCTGTCCGATCAGGGCCTGCTCGAGGTCGCCAAGCTCTGGCGCCGCAAACAGGGCATGGATCCGGCGACGAACGATCTGCTCGACGCGTTGGACGGCAGGGGCGATTTCTCGAGCGCCGCGGTGGCGGCCGCGCTGGAGGCGACGGAGGCGGGAAGGGACGGGGCCCTGCCCGATCTGCCCAGGCTGGCGGCGGCGCTGGAATGGAGCGGAGGGTTCGCACCGGCGGCTTCCCTGCTGGCGCGCGTGCAGGCGGCCCTGAGCCGCGCCGACCAGAAGCGCCGCGGCGACCTGCTGCTCGAGGACGGCTTCCATGGGCGCGAGGACCTGTCCCAGGCGCTGGTCGATTGGATCCGGGCGCCGGAGGACAGGCAAGGCCGGGTCCGTGCGCTCTATGTCAGCGGCCTGCCCGCGATCGGCAAGTCGACGCTTCTGGAGCATGCCTTGCGGCAGGTGGCCGGGCTTGGCGTGAATGTCGTCGTGGCGAGGCTGGATTTCGATCGAGCCAGCCTGGACGTGCTGGATCGCCTGGGACTCAGCCTCGAACTGGCGCGTCAAGTCGCCAGCCAGGCGCCGGAAATCGCCGCCGAACTGCGCGCGGCGCGCCTCGAGGCGGTCTCCACGCGGGAAGCCAGGGTCAAGGGCGGCAGAGGCCGAGGCTTTCTGCCGTACGCCCTGATCGAAGCGCTCTCCGACTATCTGCGCGATTCCAAGCGCAGGCTGGTGATCGTGCTGGATACGCTGGAGGTGCTGCGCGGCCGCGGTGAAACCCATCCGGGCCAGCTGTTCGAATGGCTCGACCAACTGCGCAGGGCCGGCTTGGGTCCGTTGGTGGTTGTCGCGGCCGGTCGAGGAGACGCCTTGGAGCCGGTCCAGGACCGGGTGGCCGTGCCGCTGGCCCTCGACAGTCTGACGGAGACGGACGCCGCGGCCCTGCTGGCGCAGTCCCAGACGCCGCCGCAGCTGTGGGGCGCGATCATCCAGCGCGCCGACGGCGACCCCATGCGGCTGCGCCTGCTGGGCGCGGTCGCCCGGCGCGAGGGCGCGGCCGGCCTGGAAAGGGATGAAGGCGCGACCGTCACCCTCTATCGAAGCCTGGAATCGCGCCTGGGCGGCCGTCACGGCAAGATAGCGCGCTTCGTCCCCTTGTTTCGCCGCTTCGACAGCAGGCTGCTGGGCGAGGTCATCGCGCCAGTCGTTGTTCGCAGGCGGCTGAGCGCGGTCGATGCCGCCGACCTGTGGGCGGGTCTCAAGGAGCAGACCTGGCTGATCGGAGGGCAGTCCGCCGCCGGCTGGCTGGAGCCTCACCGCGACATCCGTCGACGGCTGGCGGGCAAGCTTTACGAAGAGGGGTCCGACCTCGCCCACAAGCTGCATAGGCGCGCGGCCCGATGGTTTTCGCGCCAGGCCGCGCCCTGGGCGGCCGCCGAGAGCCTTTACCACCGGCTCCAGGCCACGCGCTGGGAGGAGGACGACGCGCTGAAGGGCATGAACCTGGAAGCGGGCATCGCCTTCGAGCAGAACGACCTGGACGATCTACCCGCGCCCGCCCGCGACGCGGTGCTGAGAGCCAGGGGCGAGCGAAGCTACGAGGGGCGCGGCTACGCCGCCGCAGCGGCGGGCCCGGTCTCGGCCGAAGCGGCCGGGGAGCTGCGGATGCTGATCGGCAGGGGCGACCTGACCGAGGCGATTTCCTTCTACGAGAACGTCTTTCGTCCCGCCTCCATCGATCCCGTCGGCGAAGCGGCCGAGGCGGCGCTGGTCCTGCTCTGGCGGACCGGTCGCTGGCGTGAAGCCCGGCGGTTGGCGGACGAGCGGGCCTGGTCTCGTCCATGGGACGAAGCCCTGTTCGACGCCTGGCCGGAAGCGGCGCTGGTTCGGCTGGAGATGCGGGCCGAATTCAAGTTCGCCGATCTGCGGCGCTGGTTCGGCGAGGCGGGGAACGAGGACAGGCGCGATCGAACGACGCGGCTGATCATGGCCTCCAAGGCCAACCTGGCCGCCGGCGCCTTGGGGTTCGCCGCGGCGCCTCAACGCCTACTGCCGGAACGCACCGACACCGTCGCCGCGGTCCAGGCGCTCTGGTCGCTCGATGCGCCCCGCGAGGATCTGCAGAGCGCGCTCCTGATCGCCGAGGAGCGGCGGCGGCGCATAGACCCGGCGCCGGCGGCCGAGGCGCGTTCCTTCTTTTCCCAGGCGAGGGACGCCCAGGCGATGGCCATCCTGTCGCCGTATGACGATCTCGGCGAGTGGCTGCTGCGCGACCGGCGTGACGGACGCCTCCACGACATGCTGAACGCCCGGGTCGCGGCCTTTCCGGAGTTCGCGGCCCTGCGCCACGACCCCGCCGCGCCGGCCGCTACCTTGTCGGCGCTGGGGCTCACGGCCGAATGGCTGTCGGCGGCCGGCTTTCTGCTAGGCGACCAGGACCTGCGGAGCATCGGCCGCAGCGCCGAGCGCTGGCGCAGCACCGCCGCGGGCTGGTGGCGCTATGGGCGACCGCCGCGCAACTGGCAGGGCGTGGAGACCGGTCTCGACGTCGTCACCGAGGACCGCCTCGAGGACCTGTCTGGCGGCGCTTCGCCCGGCGAGGCCGCGCGCGCCCAACTGGCGGCTTGGGCCGGCGGCGAGGTCGGAATGGCGCGGATCCTGCGCGCCGCCAAGCTCGATCGGCTGAGGGAAGATCTCGCTCAAGCGTCGCCGAAGGAGCCTCGCGAGCAGGCCCAGCGCGCGGCCTCCAAGCTTTCGCGGCGCTGGATCCCCGCCGCTTTCGTGCCCGCTTTGGCGATCCTGGCAATCGAACCCCAAGGGACGGACAGGTCATGAGCACCAAGTTGGAAGAAAGCCGGAACAGGCTGGCGAGCCTGCTGCCGCGCCGGAGCAGGACGATCGAAACCCTGGCCAACGGCGGCGGCCAGCATCTGCACAATCTGGGCCTGAACGCCCCGATTCTCGATACCCAGACACTGGCGCGCGCCCTGGAGGTCGGGCCGGGCAGGCTCGAGGGCATTGGCGTCAACAGCCTGGCGCTGGAGGCGATCGTGCGTATGACGGGCCGCCCGCCGCTGGTCGTGCGCAACAACGCCGTGGTCATCGAGCCGGAGCTGTTGAAGGAGTTTCCGAACACGATCGTCGGTCAGATCAAGAGTGTCGAACCCTCCATCCCCTCCGTGGGCCGGATCGAGTTCGTGAACCACGAGATGGCCTGGGGCGGCACGGGCTGGATCGTGGATCGCAACAGGGACGACGCCCTGGTCGTCACCAACCGCCACGTCGCCAAGCTGGTCGCCAAGCGCAACCTCGACGGCAAGGCCGTCTTCACCCGGTCGCCCTACACGGGCGCCCGCTATGGCGCGAGCATCGACTTCAACGAAGAGGTGGACGCCAGGATCAACGACGCCCGCAATGCGTCGGTCACCGCCATCGAGTACCTCGCGGACGACACCGAGGCCGATGTCGCCCTGCTGCGCGTGGGGCGGCCGGAAGGCGTCGACTGGTCGTGGCCCGATCGCCTGGAACTGGCCGATCACGAAGCCGTCCATGGCGAACTGGTGGCCCTGATCGGGTACCCCGCCTACGACACGCGCAACGACCTTACCGCCATGGAGCAGTACTTCCGCGGTCTCTACGACGTGAAGCGCTTCTCGCCCGGCCAGATCACCCATCCGGCAAGCGCGGGCATCATCATCAGCCACGACTGCACCTCGACGGGCGGCGCGTCGGGCTCGGCCCTGATCAGCCTGGAAAGCCGGGCGGTGGTGGGCCTGCACTTCGCCGGCGAGTACGGCGTGGCCAACAGCGCGGTCTCGGCCGGCACCCTGCGCCGCCTGGCGTTCGGCGCTCGCACCACCGTCGCCGGCGCGGTGCTGAAGGAGAACAGGGACGAAGCGCCGGACGGCGTCCACAGGAAGGCGGACCTGAAGGACCGGGGAGGCTACGATCCGCACTTCCTCGGGGCGGAGCTTGATGTCGGCGCGGAGCTTGATGTCCCCTGGCCCGAGCTCGAAGCCACGGTCGCCGCGGGGCTGGCGAAGCCCGACGACGCGCTGGCGGATCGGCCGCACGAGCTGCGCTACACCCATTTCGGCGTGCTGTTCTCCGAGGCGCTGAAGCTGCCGGCCGCCACCGCGGTCAATATCGACGGCGGGAAAGCCGTTCGCATCAAGCGCGGCGACGACAAGTGGTACGTCGATGCGCGCATCGATCCCGCCTCGCAGTACACCGCCAAGCACTATGCAGACCGGGCCATCGACCGGGGTCACATGGTCCGCCGCGAGGACCCCAACTGGGGGCCCGATGCGACCCAGGCCAATTTCGACACCTTCCACTACACGAACTCGGCGCCGCAGCACTCGCTGCTGAACCAGGGCAAGACCTTGTGGCAGGGGCTGGAGAACTACATCCTCGACAGCAGCCGCAGCGAGGGCTTCCGGGCCTGCGTCTTCACCGGCCCGGTCCTCAACGGCGACTACGAGTATCTGGACGAGGAGGGCGGCGTCCGCGTGCCGCTCGAGTTCTGGAAGGTCGCGGTCATGCCCGTCAAGGTCGGGAACGGCTGGCGCCTTCATGCGACGGCCTACCTGCTCAGCCAGGGCCAGCTGATCCGCAAGCTGCTGGAGGATCGCAACCGCAGCGAGGCGGTGGAGGGCTTCAGCCTCGGCGCCTATCGGACCTTCCAGATCGCGATCAAGGATCTGGAGGAGGCGACGGGCATGAACTTCCATGGTCTGCGGGACCACGACCCCCTGGCCGCCACCAGGGCCGGGACGGAGGCGATCAACGACGGCCTGCCGCTGTTCATCCCGTTGGCCGAGCCTGAGGACCTGGTGCTTTAGGCCGTACCGACAGTCACCGAATGAGACGAAAACCTCATCCTTCGACAAGCTCAGGATGGGGTTTTCTATCGCTTGGGCCTGTAACTGGTCCTCACCCCCCAGTTCGTCGAGGGGCGAGGGCCACGCACTGGGCCTGGCCGGGCCGGGATAGGCGCGCGCCTCAGGCGCCGGGCGATTTCGTGCGCGGGCCCAGGGCGGTTTCCAGGCAGCCGATGATGCTGTCGCCGCTGAAGGGCTTCTTGAGGAAGCAGGTGGCGCCCAGGTCCAGGCCCCGGGCGCGGGCGCGGTCGTCGTCGAAGGCGGTGATCAGGATCACGGGCGTGGGCACGCCGCGTTCGCCCAGCGCCTGCTGGATGTCGAAGCCCGAAAGGCCGGGCATCTGCACGTCGCTGATCAGGCAGTCGGCGCCGTCCGAGACCTCGGAGGCCAGGAAGGCGGCGGCGGAATCGAAGCTGGCGACGCGGTGGCCCAGCGAGCGGATCAGGGCCTCCAGAGAGGTCCGGACGGCTTCGTCGTCGTCCACGACGGCGATCAACGGGGCTTGCGACACCAACTCGTCCCTTTCGGTCCCGGCGGCCCGCACGGGCGGGCGGCGGCGACCAGCCTCCTATCTGCCGCAAGCGGCCAGCGGACGGAACTATACTCGGGTGTGTGGCGTCAGGTCGCGGCGGCGCCCAGCTGTTCGGCCATGCGCACGAACTCGACCACCGAGCGGGCCTGCATCTTCCGCATGGCCGCGCCGCGATGGATCTTCACGGTGATCTCCGACAGGCCGATCTCGAAGGCGATCTGCTTGTTCATCAGGCCCTCGGCGACCAGGCCCATGACCTGGCGCTCGCGCGTGGTCAGGGTCTCGTAGCGGCGGCGAAGTTCGTCGAGGCCCGAGCGTTCGGCGCGCTGGGCGTGGTCGCGGTCGATGGCGGCCATCACCGCGTCGAGCATGTCCTGGTCGCGGAACGGCTTGGCCAGGAAGTCGACGGCTCCGGCCTTCATGCCGCGCACGGTCATAGGGATGTCGCCGTGGCCGGTCATCAGCACCACCGGCATGCGGATGTCGGCGGCGTTCAGCTGGGCCTGGAAGTCGAGGCCGCTGACCCCGGGGAGACGAACGTCCAAGACAAGGCACCCGGCGTCATGCGCATGTCCCGAGCGGAAGAAGTCCTGGGCGTTGCCGAACAGGCGCGTCTCCAGGCCAACGGACCGGAACAGGCTGTCGAGGGCCTCCCGCAGGGGACCGTCGTCGTCGACAATGTGCACCGTCGGACTGGACATGGACGAATAGCTGGACCCGCCGCCGGCGCGGCGTCAACAATGGGGGAGCGCTTCCTTCGGTGAGCTCGATGCACGACCGTACGGGCGATGTCTTGGACATATCGGCCAATAGCTTGGCCGGGCTGCTGGACGCGGCCCACGAGCCGATCCTCGTGCGCGACCTGGATGGGCGGATCCTGTTCTGGAACCAGGGCTGCGAGGCCTTGTACGGCCATGGGCGCGACGTCGCCCGAGGGGCGCTGGCGCCGGATCTGCTGAACACGGTGTTTCCCGCGCCGCTGGACCAGATCACCGCCCGCCTGCTGGCCGAAGGACGCTGGGAGGGCGAGGTCACGCGCCGCCTGGCCGACGGTCGCGAGGCGGTGATCGCCCTGCGCTGGTCGCTGCGCCATGATGCGTCCGGCGCGCCCGCCCAGGTGCTGGAGACGGGGCGCGACGTCACCGAGGCCCGCAAGGCCGAGGAGGCTTTGCGCCGCAGCGAGTACCGCTTCCGCAATGTCTTCCACGCCATGAGCGTGTCGTTCTGGGAGCTGGATTTCTCGGCCCTGGCCGGCATGTTCGGGGCCCTGCGCGCCAAGGGCGTCACCAGCCTGCGAACTCACATCGCCGAGAACCCGCGCTTCGTGCGGCAGATGATGGAGGCCAGCCAGGTCGTCGACGTCAACGACAAGTCGCTGCAACTGTTCGAGGCCACGCGCGAGCAGCTGCTGGGGCCGGTCGACCGCTTCTGGCCGCCGTGCAGCGAGCACGTCTTCGCCGCCAGCGTCATCGCCGCGCTGGAGAAGAAGCCCCACTACGAGAGCGAGGCGCGTTTTCGCACCTTCGACGGCCGCGAGTTCGACGGCCTGTTCACCTGCTGCTATCCGCGCGAGTATCTGCCGCAGGGCGCGACCCTGGTGGGCGTCATAGACATCACCGACCGCCTGCGGGCGCAGGAAGACCTTGCCCGGGTGCAGGCCGAGCTGGCCCATGCGGCGCGGATCTCGACCCTGGGCGAACTGACCGCCTCGATCGCCCACGAGGTCAACCAGCCGCTGTCGGCCATCGTCACCAACGGTGAAGCGGGGCTGCGCTGGCTGCGGCGCGCGACGCCGGACCTGGAGGAGGTGAGCCGCGCCTTCGACCGGATGATCGGCGAGGCCAACCGCGCTTCGGGCGTCATCGGCCGCATCCGCACCATGGCCGTGAAAGGCGAACCGGAGAAGGCGCGGCTTTCGCTGGCCGGAATGGTCGAGGATTCGCTGCTGCTGGTGCGGCGTGAACTGACCTCCCACGACGTGGCGCTGCGGGTGCAGGTTCCCGCCGACCTGCCGCAGGTCGAGGGCGATCGGGTCCAGTTGCAGCAGGTGCTGGTCAATCTGCTGGTCAACGCCGCCCAGGCCATGGCCGAGGCGCAAGAGCGCGTGCTGACGATCCGCGGGTCGGCCCAGGGCGAGGCGGTGGTCCTGTCGGTCGCCGACACCGGGCCCGGCGTGCCGGCAGAGCGGCAGGCTCAACTGTTCAACGCCTTCTACACCACCAAGGCGGGCGGGATGGGCATGGGGCTGTCGATCTGCAAGACGATCGTCCAGGCCCACGGCGGCGAGATCGCCGTGGCGTCCGCGCCTGGAGAGGGCGCGACCTTCGTGCTGAAACTGCCTTGCGCCGGGGACCTGCAAGAGGCTGATTGATGAAAATCACTCATCAGACCGTGCAAATCTGAGCGGCTAATTTTACGGTCGCGCTCGCGCTAGTTTGGCCTCGCGAGACTCCTCACCGGGTCTCCGCCTCCCCAAAAAGCCAATCGGAATATCCTGCACATGGCCATCAAAGCCTATGGCGCCTTCGCCGCCGACAAGCCGCTGGAAGCGATGGACATCACGCGCCGCGACGTCGGCCCGCACGACGTCCAGATCGAGATCGCCTATTGCGGCGTCTGCCACTCCGACCTGCACACCGTGCGTTCGGAATGGGCCGGCACCCTGTTCCCCTGCGTGCCCGGCCACGAGATCGTCGGCCGAGTCTCGGCCGTCGGCGGCCAGGTCAGCCGCTTCAAGGAAGGCGACGTCGTCGGCGTCGGCTGCATGGTCGACAGCTGCAAGCACTGCCACTCGTGCGACGAGGGCCTGGAGCAGTTCTGCGAGAACGGTTTCGTCGGCACCTATAACGGCCCCACCAACGACGCTCCCGGCCACACCCTGGGCGGCTACTCGCAACAGATCGTCGTCAAGGACGACTTCGTGCTGAAGATCAGCCACCCCGAGGAACAGCTGGCCGCGGTGGCCCCGCTGCTGTGCGCCGGCATCACCACCTGGTCGCCGCTGCGCCACTGGAACGTCGGTCCGGGCAAGAAGGTCGGCGTCGTCGGCATCGGCGGCCTTGGCCACATGGGCGTGAAGCTAGCCCACGCCCTGGGCGCGCACGTCGTGGCCTTCACCACCTCGGAAGCCAAGCGCCAGGACGCCCTGGACCTGGGCGCCGACGAGGTCGTGGTGTCGCGCAACGAAGGTGAGATGGCGGCCCACGCCAACTCGTTCGACTTCATCCTCAACACCGTCTCGGCCAGCCACAGCCTCGACGCCTTCACCGCCCTCTTGAAGCGCGACGGGACCCTGTGCCTGGTCGGCGTGCCGGAACATGCTCACCCGAGCCCCGACGTCGCCGCCCTGATCTTCAAGCGCCGCGCCATCGCCGGCTCGCTGATCGGCGGCATCGCCGAGACGCAGGAGATGCTCGATTTCTGCGCCCAGCACGGCATCGTCTCGGAGATCGAGAAGATCGACATCCAGGAGATCGAGACCGCCTACGAGCGCATGCAGAAGAGCGACGTGAAGTACCGCTTCGTGATCGACAGCGCCTCGCTGGCCAAGGCGTAAGACCCGCAACCCGCGCGTCCGTCGAGGGCGCGCGGGTCATCCCTGGCGACGCGGTTCTCATACCTGGGTATGGGGCCGCCACACCCAGGGAGCGCGACGATAAGCCCAGGTGCGATGGCGGCGCGGCGGTCGCAGGAAGAACAATGATCCTCGAAAAGAGAGAGCCCTTGGGGGGCGCTCCAGCCAGGGATCGAAACCATGTCCTTCCTCGCCGTCGACACCGTTTCCGCCACCCCCGTCGCGCGTCTTCGGATGGCCGGCGACCTGGCGGGCGAGCCCCGCACCTTCGAGGACCTGCGCGAGGTGCTGGCGGCGCTGGAGCGCTCGCTGGAGCCGGACGCCCAGGCAGCCCGCGCCCTGGTCGCCCGGGCCTCGGCCATCGTCATCGGCGTGGATGCGCGAGCGACCGCGCCGATCCAGGGCGGCCTGGCCCCCTGGCAGGCCCGCAAGCTGCGCAAGCACATCGACGAGAACCTCGACGGGACTCTGACCACGGCCGCGCTGGGCGAACTGGTGGCGCTGAGCGCCAGCTATTTCGGCCGGGCCTTCAAGGCCACCTTCGGCGAGACGCCGCACGCCTACATCACCCGCCGCCGGCTGGAGGCGGCCAAGGACCTGATGCTGGCCACCCGCGACCCGCTGAGCCAGATCGCCTACCAGTGCGGCTTCGCCGACCAGTCGCACCTGTGCCGCCTGTTCCGCCGCTCGGCCGGCGTGGCGCCGCAGGCCTGGCGCCGGGCCAACCGCATGGCGGCCTGAGGCGCGTCTCCACCCAGCGACCGTTCCGGCCGAACCGCGCGCCGGCCCGGCCGATCCGGGCCACACGTCCTTCCGGGAGATCCCAGGAGGACAAGACCATGGCCAGGTGGTTGAAGACCGGCGCGGACGTGACGGCGGTGGCGAATGCGGACCGGGCGGTGCGCGAGACGGTGGAGGGCATCCTCGCCGACGTGGCCGCGCGCGGCGACGCGGCGGTGCGCGACCTGTCGGTGAAGTTCGACGGCTGGGATCGCGAGAGCTATCGCCTGTCGAACGCCGAGATCCAGGCCTGCGTCGAGCAACTCTCCGACCGCGACCTGGCCGACATCGAGTTCGCCCAGGCCCAGGTCAAGAACTTCGCCCAGAAACAGCGCGAGACCCTGCTCGACCTCGAGGTCGAGACCCTGCCGGGCGTGGTGCTGGGCCACAAGCATATCCCCGTGGGCGCGGCCGGCTGCTACGTGCCCGGCGGCAAGTATCCGCTGCTGGCCTCGGCCCACATGTCGGTGCTGACGGCCAAGGTGGCCGGCGTGCCGCGCGTGGTCACCTGCGCCCCGCCGTTCGGCGGCAAGCCCGCCCCGGCCATCGTCGCTGCCCAGGCCCTGGCCGGCGCCGACGAGATCTACTGCCTGGGCGGCGTGCAGGCCGTGGCGGCCATGGCGTTGGGCACCCAGACCATCGCGCCGGTCGACATGCTGGTCGGCCCCGGCAACGCCTATGTGGCCGAGGCCAAGCGCCAGCTGTTCGGCCGCGTGGGCATCGACCTCTTCGCCGGCCCGACCGAGACCCTGGTCATCGCCGACGACACGGTGGACGGCGAGCTGTGCGCCACCGACCTGCTGGGCCAGGCCGAGCACGGCCCCGACAGTCCGGCCATCCTGCTGACCACCTCGCGCAAGCTGGCCGAGGACACCATCGCCTGGGTCGAGAAGTTGCTGCAGGTGCTGCCCACCGCCGCCATTGCCCGCCGCGCCTGGGAGAGCTTCGGCCAGGTGATCCTCGCCGACAGCGACGCCGAGATGGTCGAGATCGCCGACCGCATCGCCTCCGAGCACGTGCAGGTGATGACCGCCGACCCGGACTATTTCCTGCGCAACATGACCAACTACGGCGCGCTGTTCTTAGGGGAGCGGACCAACGTCTCGTACGGGGACAAGGTGATCGGCACTAACCATACCCTGCCGACCAAGCTGGCGGCCCGCTACACCGGCGGCCTTTGGGTGGGCAAGTTCCTCAAGACCTGCACCTACCAGAAGGTGCTGACCGACGAGGCCTCGGCCCTGGTCGGCGAATACTGCTCGCGCTTGTGCGCCCTGGAAGGCTTCGCCGGCCACGGCGAGCAGGCCAACATCCGCGTGCGCCGCTACGGCGGCCGCGAGGTGCCCTATGCGAGCGCGGCCTCGCCGGTGCTGGCGGCGGAGTAGGGACGGTGCAGCTGCCGCGCACGCCCTCGTTTCGCCTCGACGGCCGCCGGGCCCTGGTGACGGGGGCGGGCAGGGGCATCGGTCTCGCCGCCGCCGCCGCCCTGGCCCAGGCCGGGGCCGAGGTGACCCTGGCGGCGCGCTCGGCGGGCGAGATCGAGGCGGCCGCCCAGGCGATCCGCGCGGAGGGCGGGCAGGCGCAGGCCCTCGTCCTCGACGCCGGCGACCTTTCGGCGGTCAAGGCCGCGATCGCGACGGCGCCGGCCTTCGACGTGCTGGTCAACAACGCCGGCACCAACCGTCCCAAGCCCTTTGTCGAGGTCACGGAAGACGACTACGACGCCGTGCTCGACCTCAATCTCAAGGCCGCCTTCTTCGTGGCCCAGGCCGTGGCGGCGCGCATGGTCGAGGCCGGGGCGAAGGGCTCGATCGTCAACCTGACCTCGCAGATGGGCCATGTGGGCGGCGCGCGGCGCAGCCTCTACTGCGCATCGAAATGGGGGCTGGAGGGCCTGTCCAAGGCCATGGCGCTAGACCTGGCGCCGCACGGGGTCAGGGTCAACACCATCGCCCCGACCTTCATCGAGACCCCGCTGACCAAGCCGTTCTTCGAGGATCAGGCGTTCCTCGACAGCGTGCTTTCCAAGATCAAGCTGGGGCGCCTGGGCCAGGTCGAGGACCTGATGGGCGCGGTGGTGTTCCTGGCGTCGGACGCGTCGGCGCTGATGACCGGCAGTTCCCTGGTCGTCGACGGCGGCTGGACGGCCGACTGAGGGCTCGACGCCTCCCGCGAGCTAGGCTAGGCCTCGCTTACCAGTGCGGGCATGGCGAAACTGGTAGACGCAGCGGACTTAAAATCCGCCGGCCGCAAGGCCTTGCCGGTTCGACCCCGGCTGCCCGCACCAAACGATTTCAATGGCTTAGGTGAAATCCCCCTCCCCAGAAGGGCGACTTTGTGCGCTTCGTGAAGCGCATTGATTTTCCTAACTTTTCCGACGTTTTCCCAGCTTTCCCCTCAGCTCCGAGCGCACAACGAGCGCACGAAGGTTCACCGCTCGTTCTGACCGCGAAACGGTTTCGTCCTCCGGTCGATTGACTCTTCCGCCGCGCAGGATGAGAACATTTACGGAACATCTGGAGCCGACAAATGCCTTCCCCTCCGCGCTCAGGAGCGCGCGACGGCGCACGCCTGCGCGCCCCTGTTGATCGACCGCCCCGCATCCTGCGCAGGGACGTGGTGAAGCTGAAGCGCATGACGGCGCTGATCGGCGCGCGGCGCGCCACGCTGTGCTTCACCTTCCGCGGCTCGACGAAGAGTGCGCGATCATCGGTGACCCACGTGAACCGCGAGCACGTGCCGCCTTTCGAGGGCGACGAAGCGTGGTTTGAGGTCGAGATGGTTCAGGCCAAGCCCTGGTCCTATTGGCGCGCCGTCCGCCAGGTGGAGCCGCCCGATGCCTGAGCCGTCCGACAGCGATCGGCGCAAGGCCGCCCAACTCAGCGAGACCTTCGCCAACGTGCGCCTCGTTGAGGCGCTGGAGCGAGGCTGGGAGATTGGCTTTCGTTGCCAGTTCTGCGGCCATGGCAAGACCTGGCGGCGTGACGTCATGCTCGGCCGCGCGCGCGGGCTGCTGAACTGCACCATGACCGAGATCCAGGCCAAAGCGGTCTGCCCTCGTTGCCCGGGCCGGATGCCGATCATGACTTTCAATGGTGTGCTCTACCCCGCCAATCCGGCCAAGGCCCGCTGGGACGTAATGAACGCCCTCCTTGAGGCGGGCCTGATCCCGGCGCACTACGGCTATGGCCATGGCGGCCGATGACGTATGGCGCAGATCTGGCCGACCCTACGCCGTATCAAGACGGCGCTGACGATCCGCTGCCTCCGTTGCGGTAACCGGGCTATTTGGAGCCGAGAGAAGGCGATCGTGAACCTGGGCGGACACACCATGCCCCACGAGATCCGCGGCAAGCTTCGGTGCAGCCGTTGCGGCGCTCGCGGTTGCCAGGATCTTATCGACGTCGACGCCCAGATGTAGCCGCAAACAGACTTAGTAGCGCCATGGCTGAACCCACCAGGCGCTGACCGCGACGCCGACGAGGCCAGCGCCGCCCAACACCCATTTGGAGGAGTGTCCAGCCATCGCCATGGCGATCACAAGGCCGGCGGCCAAACACGAGGCGACCAATACCCAGCCAACCCAGGCCCACAGCCTGCCATTTCCCATGGGCGGAATGTCGGGATCCGGATAGTTGTGAGCCATGCTTTCCAGCGCCCCTGGCCTTCGCTAAAGCAACCTATAGGGGCACTCCGGAGAAGCGACAATCGCGAGCCCGAGTGGTGACCAGGTCCGCGAACCGGCCTACTGAGCGCAGATGCTCGCTGCCCTCGCTCTCGCTAACGCTCTGCCCGTCATAACCTGCGACGCTCCCAAGGTGCATGACGGCGACACCCTTCGCTGCGGGCCCGAGCGGGTACGCCTCTTTGGTGTCGACGCTCCGGAGGTCAAGCGTGGCAAAACACCGGCCGCCCCCTTCGCCTACGAGGCCCGCGACGAGCTGATCCGCCTAACCCGTGGTCATGTTGCGTGCCGCTTCGTAGAGCGCGACCGCTACAAGCGGTTCGTGGGAAAATGCTGGTCGAACGCCAGCCCCGACATCAACGCGGCCGTCATCCGGTCGGGCTACGCCACCGAATATCGTCGCTACAGCAAGGGTGCCTACGCAAAGGCCGAAGCCGAGGCCAAGTCTACGGGTCGGGGCCACTGGGCCGGCCGCTGATCAAGCCTTTCAGCCTCTGGTCGATGTCGGCGCCCGGATGTAGCGTTCGTACATGAGCCAGTGGAAGAAGCCCGATCGCGCGCCTGACCACGAGCAATTCGAGGAAGGTCCGCCGCCCGACGCGGTGAGACAGGTCGAAAGCGACGCACGACATCACTACGAGCTGTTCGTCGACATGGGCGATCCAGAGCACGCCCCGCGCGGGTGGTGGATGCTGCGCCGCTGGGATCGGCGGCCGGACGATGTGTAATCTCTACAGCCTCAAGACCGCCGACCTGTTCGAGACTTGGGCCAAGGTCCTGCGTCTGCCGGTCGTGTGGGAAGGCCAGGCCAGCAACTTCGAGCCACGGCCTGAAATCCGCATGACCGAGGCCGCGCCGATCGTGCGGCACGTCGGCGGCCAGGCGGCGGTGTCCATGACCCCTTGGGGATGGCCGGGGCCTCGGGGGCCGGTCTTCAACTTCGTCAGCGAAGGCCGCGATTTCTCCGGCAGCGACCGCGTGCTGATCCCAGCCGACGCCTTCTATGAGTTCACCGCGCCTCAACCAGGCCAGAAGCGAAAGACGCGCTGGCGCTTCACGATGCCCAGTAGTCCGCTGTTCTGGGTCGCCGGTATCGTGAAGAATGGCGCGTGGACGATGCTGACCACAGACCCGGGGCCGGATGTTGCGCCCTACCATGATCGGCAAGTCGTGGTCTTGGCAGGCAAACAGGGCCGCGACTGGCTCGACCTCGCCCGGCCGCCCGCCGAAATCCTTCAGGCCTTGCCGGCCGGTACCCTTGCCGTCGAGAGGGACTTTCCACCGCCAGCCGTGGACCTTTTCACCGCATGAGCGAGCCCATCGACTACTGGCGTGAGATCGTCCGTCGTGGCGTGCTAGCGGTTGGCTACTCGCTACAGAGGACGGTCGGCGAGCCGATCCTAGCCGCCGAGCTGGTCCAGCCCCAGGAGGGGCTGATGCTTCGCGCCGCATACGCGACGATCGAGATGCACAAACTGGCCGGCGTCGAGACCGGCACGCTGGTCCATGCGGCGCGCCGACGGCTGGCAGCGGCTTTGGAAGTCAGTTCCGCCGCCCGCGAGCTTGCCGCCTATCAAGACCTGCTGACGGCCTGCCTATGGGCTGAGGTGGCGGACGATCCGCCGCGTCGCCTGGAGAGCCTAGCGTATCCACACGAAGAGTGACCGCTCCCTTCTCGGGATCTGACAAGCACGTCACACTGTCCCGTTGGCGTCGCCGCAGCGGCCGATGGCCGCCCAGGGCGGCAGTTGGGAACGTCAGCTAGGGGTGGAAAATCGCCCTCCGCACCTATCCTTAATATGACAGGTCGCAGACCGCCTGCGTCGCCCAGGCGCTAGGTCGATCAGGGTGTCAAGCGAGCAGCGTCACGACATGAAACGTCGTAGAGTTCGGAACCGACGCGCAGTCTCAGTCGTCCATTAATCTTGTTGAACATGCCAAGTACCTCTGCCGCTCCGCTCTCCGCGATAAGCAACTGATCACCGATATCATCAAGGTTGGAGTAATACTGCGCGACGGGATCGCTCAGTTTGAAATTCCCATATGTTTTGTTCCAAGCTTGCACATACACGGGGTATTTCGTGACGCTCGCCGCAACATTGTCGATCGGAGCGGATGTGTCAGGTCGGTTGACCTGCTGAACTGTGCCCTTGCAAACGAGCGAGGTGGTCTTTCCTGAGCAACCAGCAAGCACGATCGCAGCGCCCGCGATCAAGACAATCCGAAGCATGAGGCGCCCCAATCCACGACCACAGAGCGACATACACCTGTAAGTCGACTGTCCCAATCTCCAAGATCGGTCTTCCCACGTTGACGATGACGGCTGACCCAGCGTCGTTTGCCAGAGACCGAACCATCATGATGTCCGACTAGGGTCGAGGGCGGTCTTGGGTGTCGCGGCCGATAGACGGCGTTGCGACGACGGAAAGCGGAACGTATTGAGCGCGCTAGGCCTTGATCCCAGGGAAACCAAGGAGACGGTCATGGCCGACAATCTCGCAGACCGCGGCCCGCAGGACCGCGCGCGCATCAACATCAACGAACCGCATGAAGTCCGTTATTGGACCGAAAAGTTCAACGTCACGGAAGATCAGCTGGCCCAAGCTGTCGAAGCCGTTGGAGTCAGCGCCGACGCCGTAGCCGCGCACCTGCAGCGCGGATCTTACTAGGCCCAGCCGTGCTCACGCCCCATGGCTACACCTTCACCGTTGAGGTGCGTGGTCAGAAATGGCGCGGGACCTGGAAGGTGGAGGGGCGCGACGTCTCCATCTCAAGCGCCTATGGCTCAGCGTCGCGCGCGCTGGGGCGGAAGGACCCTGCCAAAGTGGCGCAGGAAGCTCTGACAGAACTTGTCCATGCTTGGGTGCGCCGACAACTCTAGATCACCACGCGGGGCGGAGCATCTGTCAGATCCTCGAAATCGCCGATATCGAGGCCCTTGGCCACGACATCAGCCCTGGTCAGCACCTCAGTCTCCACCTCCCTCAGAACCCGCACCCGGACGCCGCGATAGCGCTGGCCGCGCACGGCTGAAGTCGTTTCGGTGCGGATCTCCGTGCCGTAGAGGCTGGCCCGAAGGTACAGCAGCCCGGGCTTCAGGCCCTCGTCGCCGCTGGTGGCCGCCTCGGCGGCCATGTCGTCGAGAAGCGCGTCGATCTCTTCCTTGGTCATCGCGCGGCGTCTACGGCGATTCCTGAACGCAGCAAGCCCCGCCGGCCCGAAGGACAAGCGGGGCCATGTTGGTCGCTCGACCCAAAGGGAGCGGCGGCCCGTAGGCCGTGGTCGGCTGCCGGTTCGGTCCGGCCGGCTGCCGGGCTATCGCCACCCTGCGCGCTTAAGCCAGGATCGCGGCCGCTGCGCCGCGTTGACCTCGTCGATCAACGAGATCGCGCCGCCGGCGCGCGCCCGCTCCGCCTCCTTGACCGCCTCTTGCTCGATAGAGAAGCGCATCAGGGGCTTGACGTAGACCTCCCAGATCATCCGACGCTCCTCGGCCGCCGACGCGGCGAGCGGCAGGGCACTGGGCGCCGGCAGGTCCGGCTTGGGCCGATCTTGCAGCGGCTCGCGGAGGTTAGCGGGGACCGGAATGGTCGGCCGCGCCGCCGGCGTCGCGCACGCGGTCAATGCCAGCGCTCCAAGCAGCCAGGTCGTCGTCAGGATCGGTCGAAGCATCGAGCGCATCTTGGGCCTCTTCAGCTCTGCGGTTGATGGATAGGGTCTGGACGGCGGTAGAGCCGGCGACGCCGGCCGCGGCCGTGCTGATGTCGGCCTGGACCTCGGCGGCGCCGGCGCGCACTTCCGCGGCCTGCCGCCGGCCGAAGGGATCGAAGTTCCAGGCCAGCGCCACGAGAACCGCCAGCACCAGCGTCACGAGGAGCCCGTCCACGAACGAGATCGTGGGCACCTTCATCGGAAGATCCTCACGCCCTTCGCAAGCCAGGCCGAGCGTTGATCCAGCCCCTCCTGCGCGCCCTGGACGGCGCGGGTGATGGCCTCGATGTCGTTCCGGTCGGCCTCGTCGTTCAGCGCCTTGTGCTTCCAGTAGGCGAGCGCGATCCTGACCGCCGTCTCGGGGATTGCAGCCAGCTCCGGCTCGGCGCGCAGCGGCAGTCCCGACCAACCTTCGGCCAGGCCGTAGTTCGCCTCGAAGGTGATCATGAAGATCCCGCGCCCGCGGTACTTCCAGCCGTCCCCCGGCCTCACGTTGCCGAAGCGGCCGCCATAGGCGTTGTTCGCGAGCGCCTCGGGCTTCCTGGCCAGCGTTTTGGCGAGGGCATTCGGAACTTTGACCTTCGCCTTCGGATCGACCGCATAGCGGCCGGGCCAGACCTGCGCCATGCGCTCGGCGGAATAGGAGAGATCCTCCTCGAACCGGGTGAAGCCCTTCGACTCGTGAGCCGCTTGCGCGAGGAAATGGCAGACCCGCTGCGGAGTCGTCAGGCCGGCCGCCACGCGGCCAGCTTCGAGCGCCGGCACGATGGCCAGGGCATTGGAGAGCGTGCAGCCGGGCGCGAAGGCCCGAAAACGGTCCTGGGTGATGATCACGGATCACCTTTCATCGATGAAAAAGAGGAAGGAGGGGCCGGGAGGCTGTGCTTGGCCTAGTCGGCGCCGAGAGTGTCGAGCCGGCGCAGCAGCGCGCCGCCATAGGAGGCCAGCAGGTAAACGAGCAGGCCAAGGAGCAGGAGAGCGTCACCGAGGCCCGGCTCCCGGCCCAGGGCGCGGCCAGGGCCGGCCCAAACGATACCCGCGGCGATGGCGGCCAGCCCGAGCCGCTGCGACATCGACAGCGACCCACCCCAGCCCAGCAGCGCCACGACAACGATGACAGTGACGATGAGCGCGCCCAGGGCGCAGGAGAGGATGAGCACCATATTCAGGCCTCCCCCGTGCTGATCCGAACCTTCAGCAGCGAGAGCGGGTCGCCCGCCACCTTCGCGAGCCAGGGCGCCAGGCCCGCGAGCACGATCATCCCGAATAGGCCCGTGAGGAACCCCACGGCTTGGCCAACCTCCGCCGGCGGCGCGCCCCAGGGCGAGAGCTTGCTCAACGCCCAGACGAGCGCCGGAGCAAGCCAGCAGGCGCACGCCAGACCGACGCCCACGCTGAGAGCCTTGCCGCGCACGGTCAGCTTCTCGCCGAACGCTAGGCTCAGCACGGCACCCGCCGCGCCCGGCGCGAGAGGGGCGAGTTTGGTCAGGACGGCCACGATCTGCGGCTCGCCCGGGTTGTCGGCCATTGGCCTCTCCTTCAATGTCAAACGTCACGGCGGAACTGCTGCGCAGCTCAGCGTTCAGAATCCCACTGGCCCAACCGGCGAGTGGAAGGGGGATGTGAATGGGCCGAGGGAGGGGAAAGGGTGCGCGACAGCCTCCGCGCGTCTGCGCCTACTGCGGCGGGCCGGGCAAATCCTCACGGGAGCACTATTTCCCTGAATGGATGCACCAGTATCTAGACCATCTGCCCAAGAGAATTACTCCGTCCCAGGGTGGAGGTTCGCATCTGCGGCTCGGCCAGCCCCTGCGCGCTGTTCCGGCGGTCACGCGCATCTCCAACCGTCGCAGGTTCGATGACACCTCTCCGCGCGTGTGCCAGGACTGCAATGTTAAATGGATGTCGCGCCTCACCAACGACGCGCGGGTCGTGCTTGAACCCCTACTCTTCGGCGACAAGTCAGAGATTTTTCCCGACGAGCAGGACCTGATCGCTCAGTGGGCGATCATGACGGCAATGACGATTGACACACGTCAGGGGACCGCCGCCGTGACCGATGAAGAGCGTCACCTGTTTCGGGGAAACCCCGATGATCGTCGACGCCCAGTCGATCCTGACTGGCGCGTGTTCATCGGAAGGCACACTGGCGACGATTGGAACGCCAAGTATCAGTGCATGAACCTGAATCTCTCGAACCAGGGCACACACGTATCATCGGTGAGTAACACGCTCTTCGCCCTAGGGCGTGCAGTGTTCCTCGTCATGTCGTTCTACGACCCGCCGCCCGATCTTAACGGCGTGTTTGAGTTCATGGGATTGGTTCAGATCTTCCCCTCGCATGGTGAGGATGTGATCTTTTGCGATCTTCAAGTGCAGGACGGCGTCGCCATGCACGTGATCAAGGATTTTCTGGCAAGCCTAATCGCGAGCTACCGCAGCAACGCTCAAATCTGGGCGGTAGAAAACCTGCTGCTCCCTATGGCTGAATAGCGTCAGGCCGCGAACTTGGCCTTCTCGACGTCCATGGGGATCAGCGCGACGGTGTCGATAGCATAGCCGTCGTTGTCGTGCGTGCCGTCCGGGGTCGACTGCTCGTAGATCAGCGCGCCGGCCAGCATCGGCACCGCGGCGCTCTCCTGACGGGTGATCGTGTAAGGCCCCGCACCCTCGACCTTAGCCACGGTCGCGCCAGTGTAAGTGCCGTCGGGGTTCTTGACGGCATACTGGTAGCCAACCTTCAGCAGCTCGCTCGTCACGAACTGGGTGAAGTTCGTCACCCCGTCGCCCACCGCCGTCACCACCTGGCCGGCCGGCTTGAGATTGCCCGGCCGCACCTTCCCGGCCGCATCGCCAGACCGGTAGGCGAAAAAGTCGACCACGGCCGTCAAACGCCCGCCCATCAGCGCCCGGATATGGGCGTTCGTCTCTTGCAGCGCCGTGGTCCAGGGCGCGGCGATCGTCTGGCCCTCGGTGGTGGTCCAGCGATCGGCCGAGGTCGGCGTCGCCGGGATCGTACAGCCCACCAGTCGAGCCCCAGGATACCGGGCCAGGAAGCGGTCAGCCCAGCCATTAAGGCGGGCGATCCACGCCGCTGACGTGGTCTGCTGGTCGTTACGGCCGTGCTGCATCCAACAGGCTGTCCAGGGATTGGCCCCACCGTTCATGGCCTTGACCTCGTCCATGACGTCCCAGCGCATGGTGGCGATGGTCGCGCCGGCCCCGGTCAGGTCGCGATAGGCCGCGGCGCCCGGCACGCCCATCACGAAATGCGGGGTGCGCCCGCGCGTCGTGTCGTTGCGGTCGAGCAGACGCCGGAAACTTCCCATGTTCCCGCGCGCGTCGGCCGTGGCGGCGATGCCCTGGCGGCCGTCGCCGATGCTGTCGGCCGGCATCAGCACCACCTCGCGGCCGTCCCAGCCCTTGGCGACCATGAGGTCAGGGCCGTAGGCGAGGAGCTGCGAGTTCGTGGCGTTGCCTACGGTATTGTAGAAGGCGTCGTAGGCGGCCGAGATCGGCGCATCGGCCGCGACCATGGCCTTGACGCCGGCCAGGCTGGCGGCCTGCCAGACCTTTTCGCCGCGATGCTTCTGGATGCGATAGGCCCCGAGGTAGTTCTGCCCGGCCTCGACGTGCCAATAGGTGATGACCTCGACGTCGCTGTCGCGCGGCATGTTTTCCGGCAGCACCACGCGAGCGAACCCGCCCTTGGCCCCCGAGGCGATCGTCAGGCCCGGGTTGACGCCAAAGCGCGCCGGGTAGTCGACGCCACCGACGCGCAGCACGACCTCGTCGATGACGATGTCGTTGCCGGGCAGCACCGACTCGGCCGGCGAGGTGTTGCCCTCGGCCAGGGCGAAGCCCGAGAAGTGAAGCAGGATGTCGTTGATGGCGTACTGCGGCGAGCAGAACTTGATGCGGCTGGCCAGGTAGTTGACGCCCGCCGTCGCCGGCATGACGAACCCGCTGTTCCACCGGTTGCGGGTGAAAGCGAACATGTAGCGGTCGGCCGCCATCGCCATGGTCTGGAAGGTCTTGGCGTGGTTCGGGTTGGTGGCGGGCGCGAACTTCTGCCGGATGGTCAGGGCGAAGTCGCCGGCCTTGAACGCCGAGGCCCCGCGCACGATCCGAAAGCCGTCCTGCTGGTTGCCCACCAGCTTCACCCGGCCGTCGTTGGGCGAGATGGAGACCAGCGCGCCGGGCTGGATACCGTCGGTGATGGTCAGCAGGACGGCGTCGGCCGCGACGTTGACCGAGAACGAGCGGCCGTCGAGCACCGGGTCGGGGATGGTCGGGATGGCCGCCGCCAGCGCCGCAGCGACGCGAGGCGCGACCAGGGCGTCGAGTTCGGCGTCGGTCGGCGTGTGGCCGTCATTCCCCTTCGGCCCCTGGCTCGTCACCGTCAACGACTTCGCGGCTTTCATGACCACGGTCCCGACAGTCCCGCCCGAGCTGGCCAGCACCGGGGCGTCGCTGTCCTGGCCGTCGACCACCAGCGCGAGGCCCAGCTCGATGGCGACCACCCCGACGGCGATGCTCTCGATGTCGTCGCCGTCGACGAGCTGCACCTCGAAAGCGAAGTCGCCGAGCGGATAATCGCGCGTCGCCTCGGCCGGGGCGCGGATGCCGATGCGGGCCTCGTCAGGCCAGAACGACAGGTGCTCGGCCGGCAGCGCGAAGCTGTCGGCCGCCCTACGCGGCTGCGACTGCGGCACGAGGGCGACACGCGGCGACATGCCGGCAAGGCCGGTTCGCGGCGTGCCGTCGGCGTTTTGCAGAACGAAATCCTGCGACCAGCGCGCGCCAGTGCGCACAGCCGCCAGGGGCGTCGTGATCCGCACCGATCAAGCCTCCTCTGTCGGGCTATCGGCCGCGTCCGCCAACGCTAGCTGCGGCGCCACGTCGGCGGCCCAGACGCTGACGACGGCGTCGATCTGGCGCGCGAGGACGTCGGCGTTCACGGACAGGCGGCCCGACGGCCAGGTCACAACCACAGCCTTCAGCGCCTCTGACAGGGCCGGCAGGGTGTATGACCCGCCCTCGAAGATGGGCCGGGCGGCGCCGTAGCGCAGGGCGACGGCTTGCGCCGCCTCCAGCGCCTGGGCTGCGGCGCGCCGCGCCAGTTCGGCCGCAAGGTCCTCTTGCGGCACGGTCGATAGATCGGTCATCCGATTGTTCCTTGTTGTCAGGGAGTGCGCTGCACGCGCAGCTCGGCGTGAATGCCGTTGCCGGTGATGGTCGGTCCGCTGCTGCGCCACAGGCGCAGCGCGTAGCGGACCGTTCCATTGAGGGTCCGATCAGGCAGTCGCATGAATGCGTCCATCGGCTCGCTCGACTGGATGTCGAGAAGTCCACCGCCGCTGTCTTCGATGGTCAGCAGGCCTGATGCGCGCACGGCCGTGGACCCGCCGGCGGTCGTCTGCTCGACGATTTCCCAGCCGCCCGACCAGGTGCCGGTCGTCGACAGGGCGCCGGCCACTTCCTGAGTGATCAGGAACTTGGCCTCCACGAGATCGCTGGCCGCGACGCCCGACAGGTCGAGCTGAACCGCGAGCGCATGCGCGCCGGTGTTCGGGGCCAGGTTGGACTGTTGCCCATAGCGGCCCGTGACGGCGTCAGGATTGCCCGACCCCGTCCCCAGCTCGGCCGTGCCGTAGTAGACCTTGCCGTCTGTCGCGAGCGCGAAATGGCCGTTGATCTTGGTCATGGCCGCCACGCTGATGGCGCTTGGCCCAAACCACCAAACCAGGTCACTCGACGACCCGAATCCCGGTCCCAGCGTCAGGCGCTTGCCCGCCACGTCGATGGAGACCGGAGCGCCGAAGAACACTTCGCCGCCGACGATCTTCAACACGTCGATCACAACCCCGCCGACCGTGTTGGCCAGCGAAATCGCCTTGGCGACCATGCGGATCAGCGAACCGCCCTCGTCGGCGACGACCTCGACCTTGGCCTCTTCCGATCCGCTGGATGCGGTCAGCTTAAGCCAGGCCACGACGCGCCCCTGCACGGTCGTCATCGCCGATTGCAGCAACCCGGTCGCGGCGCGTAGGCCGCCGAAGCTGGCCGTGGTCGAGGCGTCATAAGTGCTGATCGCCTGGTTCGCGTCGGCCAGGCTTTGGGCGATGGCCTGGCTCTTGGCCACCTGCACTTCTCCAGTCGGGCTGGTGAAGCGGGCGTCGGTCGTCGTCTGGTACGACGCGAACGAGGCCGACAAGGTCGAGTACGCCGTTAGCGCCGTGGAGGCGTCGGCCTGGGCGGCGCGAACAGCGGCGTCAACCGGATAGACGTCAGCCACTTGGATATCGATCGTCTTGGCCGAACGACCGCTGGCGTAGCCGTCCCAGGTGGCCATGGCATAGAAGGTCACGACGACCGGCGAAGGCACGGTGACCTTCTTGGTGAACCGTCGATACCCCGGGCCGCCCGCGCCGATCACACCGCCGTTGTCGGGATCGACGCCGCAGTCGATCCGTCCGATCTCGCCGCCGGGATACGAGGCCAGGAGGCCGCAGCCGCGCCAGTCGCCTGACGTGACCATGGCCTGGAACTCCAGGATCCAATCACCCGGCGTCAGGACGACGCTCTGCACGATCCCATACATCTGGGTCGCCGTCGTCGACCAGCGCGGGGCGTAGCGCCCGCCGGGCGCGGGCTGGCGTGTGGCGGCCGAGCCGTTCAGGTACTCGCTCCAGCCGTCGGGAATGCCCGCCGCCGCCGTGTACGCCCCGAACCGAGCGTTCGCGACGATGGAGTCTCCCTGCTGCATGGAGACGCCGACGCGGTCGGTCAGCACGGCCAGGCTGCTGTCGCTCGCCGCCTGCGCCAGTTCCAGGCTCGCCGTCCGGGCCAGACTGCTTTTGGCCGTCGACAGGTCGTTGAACGGCAGGGCCACCGCACCCTGGTTGACCATCACATACGAGAAGGTCGAGTTCAGGTGGCCGTTGGGCACGGCATAGCAGATTTGGAAGCCGTCAGGGACCTGACCCGCCACGGTCGCCGGCACGGTGACGCCCCTGAGTTCGGCGCGCTTGGCCCAGCTCATCACGCCGTTGTCGAGGAACACCGCCGCGCTGTTGCCCAGCTGAACGCCGCCGCGCATCCAGGTGAAGAACACGAACGCCCTGGCCGAGCCGGAGCTGCCGCCCGGGTCGCCTTGCAGGCCAAGGCTCCACACGTCGCCGGGGCTGGTCCCGTGGATCTCCGAAAGCAGGACCCGCGTGGCCCCGCTGGTGTTCGCCACCGCGCCGAAGTACGGGCCGTATTGCGGATCGTTGCCCACCACGAAGCCGCCCGATGGCGCGGTCCAGTACCGCAGGGCCTGAGGATCGGCGGCATTGCCGTTCCTCAGCGCGTTGGCGACGACGCGGCGGCTGGCCTCGAGGTCGCCGATGCGGGCCACCGCTGCGGCATTCTCGGCCGTTCGCAGGGCGACCTCGTCGGTCAGTCGCGCATCCGCGCCGTCCGCCTGGACCTCGACGTCGGCCAGGCGCTGGATCACGCCGGTTCCTGGCGTCTGAAGCAGAGCCAGGGCCTGGCCCGACTCTATCGACGCGGCCTGCGCGGCAGCTTCGACGGCGGCGATAGCCGGCTGCACCGACGCGCCGGCGTCAGCGACGATCTGGGCCGGGGTCTTGCCCTCGACCGTCCCCGCGTCGAGGCCGCCTGTCGTGGCGTCGGGCAGCGGGGTCGCGGTCGCGGGGTCTTCGACACCGCGAACCGTCCGGTAGCGGATGCGCGATTGATAGGTCGCGCCAGCCGCCAGACCATCGAGCGGCAGGCTCACGGTCGGGTTGTCGTCACCGTCGACAGCCAGGGAAGACACCGGCCATTCCCGCGAGCGCCATTCGCCGACGGTCGGCGCGATCTGCCGGTAGTCGACGATGACGTGGGTGGCGTGCTGGTTGGCCAGCACCACCTTGTAGACGATCACCGGCAGCGCGCCGTCGGGACCAGCGGTCGTGCCGCCCTCAACGCTCACGTCCTCGGCCGGCGGCGCGCCTGGCATCAGGGCGTCGTTGCCGGTCAAGGTCGGGATCGGCGGCGCCGTGGTCGTTTGGCCTAGCGCGAAGGCGTGCTTGGCCGTCGTTTCCGACCGCAGTTCCAGCGTCACCGAGAAGGTCGACGGATCGAACGCCCGCTTGGTGATGACGGCGAGCTGGCCGTTCAAGCCCAGGTCGGGGACGTTCAGCGTCAGGGCGTCGCCAGGAACGAAGCCCTTCCACTTCGGCCCAAGCCGAAGGGTGATCGGCCCGAACTCGCGGCTGTTCTCGATGTCGTAGCGGGCGAGCTGGCCCGCCTGGGCGAGATCCTGGACGTAGGGATAGTCGATCTCGCGCGTGCGCTGCTGGTTGCGATCCTCGGCCACGTGCGCGGCCACGATGATCGGATCTGCGGCGACGATTTCCCAGCCGTGCGCCTCGGAGCGATAGCGTGGAACCGCGCCATTGATCCGGTCGCGGCGGCCCCGCGTGCCGGCCGCCGAGCACGGGCCGACGATGTCGCGGGCCTCGACCGTCGCCAGCGACACACGCGGCGCGTTGACCATGCAGCCGATCTTGCCGCCCAGGGGGAAGCACTCGCCGCCGCCGGCCTGCGCCATGGAGCGGAGCACCGCCCACTTGTCATCCGTCGACCAGGCCGTGCCGCCGATCTTCCAGCCGTTGGCGTCGGCGATATTGGCGGCCTCGACGAACTGGGCGACGGGCAGGAAGGCCAGGGCCGCGCCGATGCCGAGAACCCGGGCGCCGTTCTGATAGCGCCCCATCGCCCAGGTCAGGGCGTGCAGCCACGGGTTCTCCGACCAGACGAAGGTGTTCTCGTCGTTCGCCCGGCAGGCCCCAGCGCCGCCGGGGTAGGTGCTGTCTAGACGGGGGTCGTACACCCTGGCGGCCCGGATGACGTACAAGGGCTTGACGTCGCTGGCGTAGACCTTCTGGTCGTACTCGCAGGCCGTCAGGCTGACGGCCATTTCTCCGAGCGTGTGTTGCGCAGTCCATTCGGGCGGATTGCCGCCGTGGTCGGCCGGGGTGTCCTTGGTGCCGGTGGCGGTGAAGCGCAGATAGCTGCGGCTGTCGGGCGCGCCCGTGCGGCGCACCTGCCACATGCGGTTCTTGTAGGTCCCGCTGGCACCTTCGCCCGCGTCCGACGTGAACGAAACGGTTTCGTCGTTGGTCGAGAAGCTCTCGAACCCATCGATGCGGACACCAGAGAGCACCGAATAGAATAGGCGGTACTTGTTGCCTTCCTTGAGCGGGCCGGTGACGGTTCCATAGACGATGCGTCCAGCGACAGCCGTCCGGCCGAACGGATAGGGCAGGCCTGACGACGGGTCATAGGCCTGCTGGACGGGGCTGCCGCCGGTGGCGACGCCGGGACGCTTGGTCAACAGCGTGCCCACGGCGGTCAGACCAGCGCCGACGCTGGACAGGGTGGAAAGCGAAGCGCCAAAGAGCGTCCAGCCGCCGCCCAAGCTGGCGACAGCGGAAGCCGAGGCGCCGAGGAGGCCGACGCCCGCCGCCGCGCCAATGCCGGTGGCGATCAGGGCGGCGCCTGCGATCACCATGCCGGCGGTCTTGAGGGCTTTGGCCATTAGATGACGCTCCACACGATGGCGTCGGTCAGGGTCGGTTGAATGATCGCGCAGCAGTCGCTGTCTTGGTGCCAGCCCAGGGCTCGGCCGTTGGGAAGCGCGATCCACAGCGCCGGCAGGGCGTCCTCGCCGGGGACGGCGATGATGTCGCCCGGCAGCGCGCGGGCCAGCGTGGTTCGCACCAGGCCCATGCTGTCGAGCGCGGCCTCGACGCTGTCGAAGCCCAAGGCGTTCAAGCGGCGCAGGCCACCGACCATTGAGCGGTATTCGCCCGACTTCGGCAGCTTGGAGCCGTAACCCAGCTTGCGCAGGACGAACGAGGCCATGCGGACGCAATCGTTCGTCCCGGCCCGCAAGGGGCGGTCCTTGAAGCGACGCACAACGGCGTCGGCCGCCGCGTGGCGGCGAAGAAGGGTGGTCACAGGATGGAAACCCCTACGCGGCGCAGGATGGCCTTCTGCGCGTCGCTGACGACGTAGCTGCTCGCCCCGCCGGCAACGGCGCGCGAGCCTTCCTTGCCCCAGGGCAGGTTCGTCGGGTCAGCGGTGTGGAAGTCGAGGCCTTTGTGATTGGGCCAGACCGATTGCAGCCAGGACGACGTCAGGCGAACCCCTTCGTCCTGCTCGAATAGGCGCTCGAAGATCGAGACGATTTCGACGTCGACCGACCGCTCGCCCTTGTCGATGTTGATGGTCGCCACGTCCCATTCCCCGACGAACAGCTCGTAAGGGTTGGGGATGACCAGGCCCGTTGTCCGGTCGATCGCGCCGACCATCAGCGTCGTGGGCGACCCTTGGTTCAGCGCCGAGGTCAGCGCCGCCGCCGCCGTGTTGGTCGGCGGCTGGAACGTCAGGGTCAGGTGCGGCGCCTGCGTAGGGTCGCCGTCGGAAAACTCGCTGATCCCCGAGCAGACGCCATAGACGTCGTCGCGCCCGGCGAACCACCGGTTGCCGATAAGCAGGCTTCCAGCGCCGTCGAGCAGGCACATGTCCCGGTCGGGAAACTCCACCAGCATCGCCCCGAAAAGGGCGACGTTGGCTTTCTCCAGCTCGGCGGCGAGTTGCGGGTGTAGCTCGCTCATGGCTACTCCCGCTCGACCAGGGTGAAGGAGAGGCCGACCTCTTCCGCGAGATCCGGCTCCCACGCGCCTTCGTTGCCTTGCACCAACCCCTCGATCTTGGGGGCGGCCAGCTCGATCACGGCATTGTCCGGCGGGACGATCCGCAGCATCGGCTCGATGGTGACCGTGACCGCCCCGAGGTTCGAGGCGACAGCGTCGGCCGTGATCATGTGGAGGTAGCGCCGCCCGCCCGCGTTCAGCGAGAAGAACCAGCCTTCCTTGATCGCCTTGTTCGGCGGCAGGCCGTCCAGCGAAAGCACCGTTCCGCCTTGACCCGCACCGTTGACGCGCGGCGCGCCTTCGTCGCCTACGCCGTTGCCGAGCTGCGGCCAACCGAGCACGCCGCTGGACCGCTTTGCCTGCAACAGCCGCGAGACCCAAACGCGGGCCTCTTCCTGATCGAGCTTGGGCAGTTCGACAGCGAGAGCGAAGCGCGACCCCAAACGCTCGATGCGCTGCACCGGGCCGCCCAGGTAAGGCGTCAGGTCGCCACCGTAGTCGACCAAGCGAGGCCTGGGCGACAACGGCAGGGGACACGTAGGGAAAAGAACGGCCATTAGGCCCCCGCGATACGGTAACGGTTCTGGCTCCGAGCCGCGCTCATGGCGCGATCGGCCCCGGTCTGAGACGCGGCCATGCCCGCGCCGACGGCGATGGGCGTGGCCTCCTGTCGAACCTTGGTGGTGAAATAATCCGAGGCCTCGGTGACCACATGGATGACCCGGTCGCGCCCGACGTAAGGCGTCGCTGCTGTGCCGTTCAGCGCGCGGAGGCTTGCCCCGCTACTGATGACCGTGGCCGGTCCTTTGACGATCTCCGGCCGGCGCTCGCCCGCGATGCCCCACTCGCCGGCCCCGATCGAACCGCCGCTGTCGAACATGCCCGCAAAGCTGCTTGCGACCTTGGCCACGGAACTTAGGAAGCCGCCGCCCGAGCCGCCGCCGGCAGAGCCGAGCTTTTGCAGCCAGGTCGCCAGCTTGTCGGCCAGGCTGTCGAGCAGCTTGGCCTTCACCCGGTCGCCGAAATAGTCGGCCAGCGATCCGGCCCCACCACGGGCAGCGTCGAAAGCCTCAAGAATGTTGGCCTTGAGGTCTTCCTTCTGGGCGTTCGCGAGGGCCGCCCGCGCCGAAGCCTGGGCGTTGGCGAGGCCAGTGCGCAGCCTCTGCTTGTCCTCTTCGGAAAGCGACGGGTTACGCGCCATCTCGTCTGTCAGGCCGGCCGCCTCTTGCGCCTGCCGCAGTTCGAGCGCCCTGCGTTCGAGAGCGGAGCGCTCGGCGAACGTTTGCGCCATCTCGATTTGCGAGGCCAGAATGTCGGCCTCGAACCCGGCTAGCGTCGTCGACAGACGGTAGGCTTCGGCGCGCTGCGCCTCGTCGCGCTCAGTCTCGATCAACTCCCGTTCTGCCGCCCTGGCTTTACCCTCGGCCGCGCGGATCTGGTCGGCCTGGGCTTGGGTCAGCTCGTCCTTTTTGACGGCGAGGCGCAGGTCTTCGTCCCGAGCCTTCTCATCGGCGGCGATCCTGTCCAACTCGATCTTGGCCCGCTCGGCGGCGGTGTTGGCCAAGCGCTGGCGAGCGCCAAGCTCGGCGTCCTGCGCCGAGGCCATCGCCGCGTTGAACCGGTCGGCCTGACGGGCGGCGAGGTCGGCCGCCTTTTCGGCTTCCGACTTGCCACCCTTCGCACCGCTGCTGCCGCCACCGACGGGCTTGAGTAGGTCCGGCGTCAGCTTGAAGCCATCCGGATCGGCAGGCTTGCCGGTCGCCGCGTCGGCTTTGGCCTTCGCGCGGGCGTTCTGCTCGCCGGCCAGGATGCCAAGGGCGTTCCTAGCCGGCGTCGTATTCGCGCCGAAGTCGCCGTACATCGTTTGGGCTTGCTCGCCCTTGCGGCTGGCGTCCTTGCGCAGCAAGCCTTGCAGCTTGACGATGTCGGCGTCGCTCATCTTGCGGACGAGCGACGGGTCGGCCAGCAGGTTCTTGACCGCCGTGACGCGGTTGCCACCCTCGACTGCCTTGGCCATGCCCGCGATACCCGTGGCGACATACCCGACGCCGACGGCCGCCAGGCCGCCTGTCATCAGAGCAGCACCCGCCCCGCCGCCAGCCGCGCCAGCAGCAGCGCCGCCCGCACCGGCCGCGCCCGCTGCCGCGTTGGCGGCCGCGACGCCAGCCATCGCCGTTCGCGCCGCCTGGGCGTACTTGATGAGCTTGGTCAGACCCTCGATCGCGGCGGCGATCGGCCCGCCGGCGGCTACCAGCGCCACCAAGGCTAAACCGCCCATCTGCACACTGCTTGGCAGCTTGTTGAACTCGACGAGCATGGCGTTGGCGGCGTGAGCCACGTCGGTGGCCACCGGGAGGAAGTTCTTTCCCAACTCGACCGATGCATCGCGGTATTCAGCCCGCATTGCCTTCAGCTGGTTTGCCAGGCTGTCTTTAGTCTTGATCGCATCGCCGTCGGTTTTGATCGTGCCGGCCATGATTAGGTTCAGGCGGGCGACAGATTTCGCCGCTTCTGACGCGTCTTCTGCATTGCCCTTAAAGCCCAATCGCAGAAGCTCAGCCTTCACCGCCGCTTCGTTGAGCGCTACGCCGAACCGCTTAAGTGGCTCGGCCTCGCCAGAGATACCCGAGAGGATTGCCTGATAGGCCTCCGCGTCATCCACGTTCCAGAGCGAGCCGATGTCCACTGATCGCTTCTGAATCGCTTGGGTCGCTTCAAACGCCTTGTCCGCCGCGAGGCCAACGCCTGTCAGGATGAGCTGCGTCTTCGCCATTTGGGCTTGGGTTTCGTCGAGCGCCCGCCCGACCTGGCCGCTGTAGGCCTCGGCAAACTTCTGCGCGACCGGCGCCATCTTGCCGAACGCCACCTCGAAGGCGTTGGCGGTTTCGCTGGCGTCGCTCGCGGCCTTCACCGCATAGGACGTCACCGCCCCGAACGCCACGCCCGCCATGAGCGAACCGCGCCCGAAGGCCTGTCCCATCTCGGCCGCAAGCTTGTCGTACTCGCGTTGAGCATCGCGCGCCGTCTGGCGCACATTGACCAAGGCCCGCTTGTTGGCGTTCTCCAGACTGCGGAGATCCGCCGACATCTGGTAGACGAGTTGTTCCAGGTCGGTGCGGGCCATTGGGGCCTCCGGTCAGATGACCGAGGCCGCGCGGGTGCTCAGCCCGGCGCTATCCGCACCAAGCCTTGACCAAGGCCTCGAATTGTTGGGACGGCATGTCGCCCTGCACGATCAGGGCGTTGGAGGTCCGGGCGGGATCGCCACGGAAGATGAAGTGCTGCCCACTGGCCGTTCCACAGACGGCGGGTTCGTGAACACCCTGGACGATGCGACTTTCGGCAGGTGTAAGCCCGTGCGCCCGCACTGCCGCCTCGGCTCGCGCCTGCAACTCGCGCTCGCCTTTCTCTCGCGACTGCCGCCCGCAAAAGGCCAGCGCCAGCACTACGAATAGGAGCGCAGCCATAATCTGAATGAGCTTCATGATTCCCCCGTCTAGACGGCGCGCCAAGCACCGCCCGACGGGGGCTCCAGAGTCAACCAAGGCGCGCCATACGCTCCCGATGCTCGGCGCTGCTGGGAGCGCGCGCACGGGGCGCTTCGCCGTTGGCGATGTTGTGCGCCCGCAGGAGGGCCGCGAACTGCCAAAGGCTCAGCCGGTCTACATCGTCCGGCTTAAGCCCCATGGTCAGGCCGTTGCCGTAGATCGACGCGAACCGGATCTTGCCCTTGGGGAGCGCGCCGGCTTCTTCGCGCCCCCCGCCGGCTCCCCCAGCGGCTCGTCAGGCACTTCTCCCAAGCCAGCCTTGACGATGCCGAAGGCGAGGGCCAGGTGCGTCTTGAAGTCGACGACCGGGTCGACCCGCGTGCGAACCAGAGCGCCGGCCGCGATCTCCGACATTCCGCCGCCGACGAGACCCTGCAGGATCGGCTCGCGCACGTCGTCGATGCGCCAATCGCCGATGGCGCCCATCGCGGCCGCTTGGGTCAGCGTGACGCCTTTCTCTAATACCGTGGCGATGGTCACGAGCCGCCGATAGATTTCGCCCGGGCCGGCATCGCATTTTTCTTGGATGCGACGCCATTGGGCGAGCCCCAGGCGAAACAGATACTCGTCATCGCCCCAGACGAGCGTAACGGAACCGTCGCGGCTCATGATCAGCCTCCGGCCGGGGCCGCGAAGGTGATTTCGAAGTCAGGATCGGCGATCGCGAGCGAGATATCGAACACCTGATCGTCTTCCGAGTCACCGCCGAGGCTCATGCTCTCGATCTGCCACATGCCGGTGATGGTGAAGCCCGTCGCGGCATCCTCGATCAGCTTCCCCGAGAAGGCCGTACCGGTCTGCCAGAGCTTCACGAGGGTCATGGCCGACGGGATGTCCGCCGTCCCGGCCCCGGTGAACTTGATGTCCTGCGACTTCACCCTCCGCACCGGTCGCGCCGGGGCCTTAGGGTCGGTGCATTTCTTCCTCATGCTGGTCGACAGCTCGTTGGTCAGGTCGACCTTGCGGCTCGTGTTGATCGAGCAGGACAGGTTGTAGTTGGCCGGCACTGCGGGGTCTTGGAATTTGAACCCCAGCTGGTGGCCGGCCTCGCCAGCGACGTAATCGCTCATAGTGCTTTCTCCGCTTAGTGCTGGCCGATGGGCCAGCGGGTTGCTAGCCGGCCCCGTGGACGGTCCAGCGAATTTCGGTGACGAAGTGCTCGACGGTCGGGTCAGGGTCGCCAACCGGGCGCGACCTGACTTCCTCCCAACTGCTGACGCGCCAGCCGTTCAGCGGTAGGGGACGCACCAGCTCCTTGATGACGGCGTCGGCCAAGGCCCCGGCCTTAAGGGTGCAATCCGGGCCTTGCGCCCAGCAATGGACCGTCAGGATGATGTCGGCCGACACGCCGCAGCCCCGGCCGCGAGGAACCCGCTCCGGCGCGCCGAAGGTGATGCGCGGATAGACGGCGTCGAAGTCCTGGCCCCGGGCGTAGATCGCTGGCCCGTCCGCCGTCGCGAAGACGATGGCCAGGACGTCGGCCGACGCGACCAACGCGGCATCGGCCGCGATCTGGATTTCTACGGTTGGGCTGGTCATCGGAGCGCTGCGATTTCCTTCGCCGCCTTGCGGGCAGCCTTGACCATCCGCGTGCGCAGCACCTTTCGCCACGCACGGATGGTGGGGAAAAAGAAGGGTTGAGCCCGCGTGCCGGGATGGGTCCGCCGGGCCTTGCGGCCGTGCGTCTTGTGCTGCTTGTAGTCAGTGGCGCGGGCGCCCACGCGCTGCGTCCGAACGCTGCCAGACGTGCCGAACTCCACCCAGCGGGGATAGAAAACCTTGTTGTTGCCGGCGAAGACCGAGAACAGAAGGCCCGCCCGATTCAAGGCCGAGCCCCAACGGCTCAGGCCCTTGCTGCTCGCGCCGAAAGCGCCGGTGGCGCTGGTCTTGGGCGGCTCGCCCTCGCAAGATCCGATCGAGGTGCGCAGGTCCCCGCTGTCGGCCGGGGCTGCCCGGCGGATGGCGTCGGCGAGGTCTTCGGCACTCATCTCCAGTTCGTCGGCAATGGCCATGCGGACGCTGTTCGGAAGCGCGGCGAGCTGCCGCGTGAGGCGGTCCAGGCCCTTGACCTTGCTAGCCATCGCTGCCGCCCATCTCCAAGGTCAGGGTGCGCCAGCGATCATCGCCGGCAAGGTCGAGCGGCGGGCTCTTGATGTCCCAGGTTCGCGCTTCATCGCGAGCGTCGACCACACGCATAGCCGCCGTGATCTGGCGCACGACCGAGTCGGCCGGAACGTCCAAGATCCAGACCGACACCCCGGCGGCGCGGTCGGCGATCACGCTCTCGCCACCGCGCTGCGGCAGCAGACGCACCCGCCGGTCCGGGCAGAACGTGACCCACTCTTCCTTGATGACGCCCCCGACGCGCTCACCCTTGCGGCGCACCTCGAAGCGAACCCGTTCGCGCAGCTCGCTGCGCCCGGGCGGTTTCCAAGCCATAGCCGATCATCTTTCAGCGAGCAGACGCTTGGCGTCCTCGCGGTTGGGCGTGGCCACTGTGACGGCGCGCCCCAGGCCGATAGCCTGGCCAGCACACTCGCGCGTAACCCGCCGCACCTGGCCGGCCTTGTAAGCCGTCGTCCTGCGCCGGTCGGCGGCAGGGGTGAAATCGTGGTCAGAGGTGAAGCGAACCCAGGCCATGCCTAGACCCTTAGCCACCGGTAAGGGTCGACGAGCATTCGCGCCGAGGCCGGCAACCGCGCCGCGTCCAACTGACCACCCCCGTAGAGAACGCTGAGCACGATCAGCGACGCGACCTTGAAAGCCGCTTCGGGAATGTCGCCCTCCGGCACGGTGGCGATGTTGCAATGCTGAAGCACCGCGGCGACCGCAGCGTTGCTGAGAACCTCGATGTTGGTGTCGTCGTCAGCGTGCAGGACGTTGAGATGCACCTTGGCTTCGTCGAGCGTGAACAGAGGCCCCGTGGCGGTGACGACGACGTTCAACATGATCAGGCCTCGGCGATCGGCTCAGGGGTGACCTCGTCGGCCAGCTTCATGCCGAGGGCCTTGCTGACGGCCTCGACGCCCGAGAAGGTCGGGTCGTTCAGTTCGACGAGGTCGGTGTCAGGGGCATCGGCTTGCTTGTCGGCGGTCTTGGCCATGGGGGTCTCCTTTGTTGGCCCGGCTTGCCGAGACGGGTAGCGCCCGCCTGGGAAAGCCGGGTCGGCACTGAGCCGACCCGGTACGAATGCCGATGTCAGGTGTTGGCGGCGATCTTCAGCGCCCGCATCGACTGCGGGTTCTTCACCCCGCCGCCGACGCGCTTGGTGACGTAGAACATCACGAAGGGCTTGTTGGTGTAGGGGTCGCGCAGGACGCGGATGCCGATGCGGTCGATGACCAGATAGGTTTCGCGCATGTCGCCGTAGAGGGCGGCGATGTTGTCGGCCGCGACGTTGGGCATGTCGGGCGTATCGACCACGGCCTCGCCCGCCAGCGTCGCCGGCTGGCCGGCCTGGAAGGACGGCTGCCACAGGTAGTTGTTCTGGCCGTCCTTCAGCAGGCGCGCCTTCGACTGCGTCTGGCGGTTCATGAAGAACTTGGCGTTGGCCGAGTGCGCCTTGGGCAGGTCGTAGATGATCGAGATGATGCCGTCGCCGGTCAGGGCGGCGGCCGCCCCCGAGTTCACGACGGTGATGGCGCCCCAAGGGTGCTTGGCCGCGTTGGCGGCGCCGGTCACGTAGGTCAGGACGCCGAACGGCTTGTTGGTGCCGTTGCCCGAAAGGAAGGCGATGGCCTCCTGGCGCGCGAACTCGGGCTCGATTTCGTTCTGCAGCCAGGCCTCGATGTCGATCTCGCTATCGTCGAGCAGGGTCTGCGTCGCCGAGGCGTTGGCGTAGAGTTCGCCCGGCAGGAAATCGAGGATCGACAGGCCCGGCGTGCCGGTTTCCGGGCGCGCGGCGGTTTCGCCGACCCAGCCCGAGCCGATCACGCGGTCGTTGAAAAGCTTCTTGAAGCCGGCCTTGGAAATCGGCTGGACAGTGGCGTGCTCGCGGATCGGCGAGACCAGCTTGAGCTTATCGCTGATCGTGCGATCCCACTCGACCGGGGCGGTGTAACCGCCGTCGGCGTCGCTGCCGCGCGACATGGCCGCCTGGATGTCGCCGGTACGGACGTGGGCGTTGAAGGCGCTGGCGTACTCGATCTGCTCGGGCGAGCGGCGGTCGGAGATGTCGCCCGTCCGCTGCGCCGCCATCTTGGCGTTCAGGTCGTCGATGGCCTTCTGGAAGTCGCCGACGGCGGCGTCGATCTTCTGCACCTTCTCGTCGAGAACGGCGTCGGCCTTGCCTTTCAGCTTCTCGTCGTTCGCGGCCTTGAAGGCGTCGAACGCGGCTTGCAGCTGGCCGATCATGGCCTTGGGGTCGTTCACGTCGGCGCGGATGCGCTGACCGATGATGGCGCGGGGGAAGGCGTGCGCCATGGCGCCAGCCAGGATGGCGGGCGGCACGGCCGCGGCGAGGGCGCGCGAAGTCGCGCCGGCCGTAGCCGGCGTCACGATGGTCTTGTTCATGAGGGTGCCTTTCAGGCCTGGAAGGATGCAATCAGCGCGGCGAGATCGCCGTGCCAGTCGGTGTCCCCAGCGCCGGGCGTGGGGGGCTCATCGTGGGCAGCGCCAGGCGTGCCCTTGATCTTGTTGATGCGCTCGCGCGCTTGGGTGCGGGTAAGGCCGGCGGACACGAGCTGAAGCTCCATCGCCCGCAGCTCGTTGATCTGACGGTCGCTGGCCTTGGCCTTCTCGTCGGTCGTCAGCTTGTCGGCGGACAGGAGGGCGTCAGCGAACTTGCGCTCGATGGCCTGCGAGCCGGACATGAAGGTCTCGGCGTCCATCCACTTGACGATGTCGGCCACCTTCTGGCCGGTGCGCGCGGCGTAGACCTCGGCCATGGCGGCATCGAACGGGGCGAGGAACTCGGCGGTCTCTGCCATGTCGTGCCGGTTGCCCATGGCGAGCACCCAGCAATTGTGGATCATGATGAAGGACGCCGCGCCGATCTCGACCCTGTCGCCGGCCATGGCGATGATGGACGCGGCCGAGGCCGCCATCCCCATGACCTTGACCGTGATCTCCTGCGAATGCTCGCGCAGGACATTGTAGATGGCGATGCCTTCGAACATGTCGCCGCCGGGCGAATTGATCTGAACCTCGACGGGGCGGTCGCCGATGGCGCGCAGCTTGGCCGCGACGCCCTTGGCCGTGACGCCGCCACCCGTCCACCAATCCTCGCCGATCGTCTCGAACATGGTGATGACGTTGTCGCCCTGGGCCAGGGCGCGGACGCCTGCGGCGTCCTCGCTCCAACGGTCCAGCACGCTCGGCGTGGTGAAGGCCTGCACGTCGCGGCGGGCGGGAACGGGCAGCGCGCCCGGTCGGGCGCTAGCGTGAATTCGCAGCGGCAGGCGGCTCATCGGCGTCCTCTTGCGGTTGGCTGGCGGGCTTGGCTTGAGAGCCCGGGTTGAGCTTGTCGCCGCCGTCGCGGGCGGGTAGGTCGTTGAGGTCGCGAACCTCGTTTTGCGTCATCCAGCCGGGGGCGCCGCCGGCCCCGAGGGCCTTGGCGAAGAACTCGCCCTGATCCTTCACCGAGCCCCGCAGCAGGGCGTTCGGGTTGAACTTGATGGAGAAGCGATCCTTCTCGGCGTCTGCCAGCATCGAGCGCTCAGCGGCCTGCTGCCAGGCCTCGAACCAGGGGTTCAGGGCGTACTGGACGAAGAACTGGCCAAGCGCCGTGACGCCCGAGCCCCACGACGTCTCATCCACCATCAGCAGCGGGCGCGGTACGCCCGTGACCCGGGCGATTTCCTCGACCTGCATCTTGCGGAAGGCGGCCAGCTCGGCGTCGCGAGCGGTGGAGCCGACCGCACCCCACTTCATCCCCTCCTCGAGGATCATGCTTTGCCAGGCGTTGTCGGCGCCTTCCTTCTCGGAAAGGCTCTCCTTCAGGCGGCCGTAAGCCGTCTCCGACAGCGATCCTGGATGCTCCAGCACCCCCGAAACGAACGCGCCGTTCTTGAACAGTCGAGCGGAGGCCAGCTCGGCGCTGATCGCCAGGCCGATCGCCTCGCGCGCCTGCCGGACCAGCGAAAGGCCGCGGAAGCCGTCGAGCGACAGACCTCGCAGGTGGAAGATTTCGCTGGCGGCGAAGACGCGGCGTCCGCCTTTCGGCGGGGAGTACTCGTAGGTAACCGACCAGTCGTCGGCCTGCACTGGCTTCACCCAATCTGGATTGAGCGGGATCAGCCGCACCGGCTCGCTTCGACGGCTGCGCACCTGATAGCTGCGGACGATCAGGGCGTAGGCATCGCCGTAGACCAGCGCTCGGAGCTGCATCAGCGACCGGAAGTCGAACGCCGTCTGCCAGCCGTTGGGCTCCCTGTGCAGGAGCCGATAGAGCGCATGGCCCGTCGCCTTCTCCTTGGTGGTCTCGTCGATCACCTGGAAAGGCAGCATCCCGATCGCGTAGGAAATCAGGCTCAGCGCCCGGAACATCGCCGGGTTACGCAGCGCGGTCTCGACGTTCACCGTCGCGCCCGAAGCCGAGGCGTAGCCGCCACGGAAGAACTCGGCGATCAGGGGATCGGACAAGGACAGCGCTAGAAGGCCCGCGGCGCTGCCGCTGGACGGTCGCGAGCGCAGCGAAACGGTTTCGCCCTCGGAGAGAACGAGGGGACGGGGGATGGCCATTCGCCCTCCTCAGATTTTGCGAATGCCGCGGTCCTCGTAGACCGAGCGGCCGTTAGCCGCGACGGGGTTGCGGCTCATCAGGTCGAAGGCGTTAAAGCTGGCGATGAGCGGGTCGATCTTGGCCGAGCCCGACACCTGCTTGGTGATCAGCAAGGCGTTGCCCCGCTTCTCGCCCTTGGCGTTGCCTACGCACCAGTTCATCAGCCGCGAGCCGCTGTGAAACAGCGCTAGAGCCTTCAGCTTGCGCTCCATGCCCCACACGCTGCCCGACAGCCGGTAGCCCTGCGGGATAGAGACCGCCTGACCGCCGGCCGAGATGCCGGCCAGGTCCAAGGCGTCAACCAAGTCGGCGACGCCCGCCGGGTCGAGCCCGACGGCCCCGGTCTCCGGCAGCAGGCCCGCATCGCGCAGGCGAATGCAGATGGCCACGATGTCGGCGATGTCGTCACCAGGGGTTTCGCACGCGACGAGGTCCTTATCGGCCTCGAACTCTCGGAGTTGGGTGACGATGTCCTTTCGACGTTCGAAAACGTCCGTCTGCGCCCAGGCCCGGTTCCACAGCAGGAAGTCGCGGGTCTCGCGACAGCGACCCATCACGGCGAAGCCGAACAGGTCGTCCAGGCCGCCGCCGTCGATGCCGACGGTGCAGACCTCGGAGCGGCGCATCAGCTCGTCGAGCGTCAGCGTCGTGTCGGCCGTCGCTTCCCAGTAGTCGGCGCCGCGCCAGCGGTTATGCGCCAGGCGCAGGCCGATCTCGACGTTGAGGTGCTTGGCCAAGAAGACCTGCAACTCACCGCCGGTGGCGTTGATCACCTTTCGCAGCTCGTCGGTCAGCCACTCGACGTCGACCGACCGGCCGATGTTCGGGTTGGTGACGTAGAAGTTCTTCGGCAGCAGATACGCCTTGGAGGCGATCATGCTTTCGGGGAACTCGTAGAGCACCGGCAGGAAGCGAGGATCGTCGATCTCGCCGTCGCGGACGTCGCGGGCGTAGTCGAGCTTCGCCTTGAACACGCCCGCCGGCTCTTCGTCGGCCTGCGTCGTCAACCAGATAACGAAGCCTTCCGGCCTTGAGACCAGGCCGCCGGTCGCTTCCCGCAGCATGGCGTCGGCCTTGGGCCGCTTGCCGAAAATCCAAAGCTCGTCGACCAGGACGAATGACGATTTGACGCCTGACACCGTGTCGGAATCGGCCGCGATGACCTTCAGGATAGCTTTGGTCTGCCGGTGCGTGATGGTGCGGGTGTGCTCCTGGACATGGAGCAGCGCCGCCAGCGCGTTGTCGGCGCGCACCATATCCCGGGCGGGCGTAAATGCGTTGTTCGCCACCTCAAGGGTTGGCGCCAGGATCAGCAGCAGGGCCGAGTGTCGCCAGTTTCGGATCAGCGCGGTGAGCATGATCCCGGCAGCGATCGTCGACTTGCTGTTCTTCTTGCTGATGAGCAGGAAGAATTCGCGGATGAGCTGGCGTCCCGCGTCGGCATCGTAGGCGCCGAAGATGGCGCCGACGAAGTCGAACACCCACTGTTCACAAGCTTCGCCGAAGGTCGGCTGACCTGGAGCATCAACGATCCGTAGTGACTTGAAGACTGCCAGTGCCTCTTCGGCCTCATTGGCGAAGAGCGGAGCGGGAATCAGCGAGCGGCGTCCGACTATTCGCTGCTCCCAGTCGACACACGCGGTGTCGAAGGCCATCAGCTATTGTCCACCGCAAGGCGAGGTCCTCGACGCGGCGCGTAGATTCCGCCTGCTTCGACAACCTCCTGGGCGGCTTGGTTCCGTTCCTCCTTTTTACCCACCTGGGGACCGGCTTCCGAGAGCGTCTTCGCCGCGAGGGCAAGTGCACGCAGCACGTCCGACCGCTGCTTCAGCGACGTGGCCTGCCGGAGCGCCTCGCACTGCTTGGCCTGATCCCCGCCAGTAGCCTGAACGATGAAGGCATCGAGTTCACCGATATTGCAGGTCGTGGCCTCGAGCTCGTCGAGCAGGCGAAGAACCAGGTTTCGGCCGCGCCCGATGATCGCCACCGGGCTAGCCGCAGCCGCCGTCAGGGCGGTTCGCGGTGAGCCCCCAGCCGCATTGGTTGACGCCGGTGCGCGGTGCGTACTTTCGGGCCGGGCCGCGCGCTCCCACCCGCCAGACTTGGCCCTCTTGCGAATGGCGCCATCGGACACACCGTACCACTTCGCCATTTCACGCAACGACATGGATCCGTTACGGAAATCGTGCTCGATCGCCGCCCAGTCGATCGCTTGTTTTCGATCGGCCATGAGCATCGGCGCGTACCTGTACGCACCCTCCTATTTTGTGAGCCCGGGAAAAAATCTGCGCGTGCGGGGGTCGCCGGTCTTCCGCCCAGAGGCATCCAGACTTTTGCCCCCCCCCCTCCCGTTGCCCCACATGGTGGGTGGTTAGGGGGCGAGGCGCCGTTGGCGCTCCAGGCGCTGCTTCCAGCCGTCGTGACAGGCCTTGGTAAGGGTCTGGAGGTTGGCCTCCGACCAGAAGAGGGCGGGGTCGCCTCGATGCGGCTCGATGTGGTCGCAGACCAGATCGCTAGTGTCGCATTCGATGCGGGCGCAGCCGCATTGGCAGGTGAAGAGGTCGCGTTCGAACACCCGAAGGCGCAGGTCTTTCCAGCGCTTGAGGTTGTACCAGCCGCGCCAGGGTTCGGCCTGGGGGCTGTGGCCCTGTTCATCCCGGCGGAAGGCCACTCGTACAGGCAGGGCCGATAGGCGTGGCGGGAGCGCTGAAAGCTTCCCCACTATCGAGCCGGCGGTCGCGTCGGTGACGTTTGCCGCGTAGTCCCATTCCTAGCCATTGCCGTAGCTCCGAACATAGGGTGGAGGCGCAGTTAACGTGAGTAGCAATTAGCCCTGAAAGTTCATGGGTCGGTAAGCGGTACGCTGAAGGTTGTTTCTCAGAAACCACCCTTAGGAGATGAAATGCTCATTTTAGCGATTGTTGCTGCCGCCGTGACCGCTGCACTTCTCTGGCTAGCTAACAAGGTTCACTACGACAATGCGCTTAAGGTGGGGCAGAGTTTCGAGGCCCACGTGATCGACAGGGCCAAGGCGTGGGGGCTGCGCGCACTAGCTGCGATCACATTCACGGTGGCCGGCGTCAGCGCTCTCTATGCCTGGGACGCTGAGACAACCTCTTCGGCATTCAGCTTCATCGGTTCCGTGATCCAGCGGATCAAGGCGTAGAAGTAAAAGAGCCCCGCAGGTGGACCGGCGGGGCTCTCTGGTGGCGCAAAGCGACACCGTGAACGCATTTAGAACTTGTTCGCGCGGATTGGTCAAGTGGGTTCGGCTCCGGGCACAGCTCCCTCACTGCTCGCCCTCTCGAAAGCAGCATCGCCAAGTGCCTCTCGCAAACCAAAATCCTTAATAGTCTTTGCCGAGAGGTTGTGGAAAAAAGCAAACTCCCTAGCGAAATCGGCAAATCGCCCGCGGCCATCGCCATAGGCACATGTAAAAGCGATCATAGCGAGCTCGCTCTCGGATAGCTGCGCCCGAAGAATGCGGGCGTATCGATAAGCGTCGGCTTGAAGAGGTCCGTCTACAAGATCTTTGATTATATGGTACGTAAATCTGTGATAATGTGCGGAAACGTAAGTGAACCTATTGGCGAGTTTTTCTTTTTCTATAATCGATGAATTGATGTCAAAACTTGTGTTAACTGTGCGAAACATCGCGTTTATCGCATTTCGGCCCATCAGGGGCTTGCCGTCCTCGTAGAAGACCATCTCGCCCAGGATGGCTAACCGAAGGTCCAGCATGCGAAAGAAGCGAGCCTCCGCAGCGCTTAGAGATGCTGCCTCATCTTGTTGTCGCTCTCGCTTATGAAGCCTCTCGGCTGATGCTTTAGCTATACGATCGAGCCGATTGTCACGCTGCTGTTGAAGACGATACGCTTCCCTTTCCTCTACCAGTGTTCGATAAGTAAAAAACGCGGCGAGCGTGGTCATAAACGCGCTGAGGATCCCAAAGGAATCGCCGAGCTGACCCGTCCTTTCAAAGTTCCACTCCTTGCCGGGCCAGATATTCAGGCCGGTGGCCCCCAAAGCTACAAGGCCCCACCAAGCCACGAACACCGCCAAAAGCATTACGAGAAACCAAAATATACTTGGCTTTCCGGATTCTTTTGTGGCCACTGCACTTCCTCCAGCCATGAGCGCGTAATGTGCGCATTCATTGAATGGCAGAGGTTAATTCCCGCCTAGCGCGTACCGCCGCTATCGACATACCCCGAAGTGGATCGCCTCCATATCTAGGGCGGTCATCAGATCGGCCTCGAGAATGGCAGCCTTACGGTCGTCGCCGCCGGCCACCTCGCGAAGCGTCGTGCCGATGCCGCACACTGCTTCCAGGAGAGCCACCAGGCGCCGACCATGCGCCTCACCCATGGCGCGGTAGATGTGCAGGTTGGCTGCGTCGAGGTCGAACACCGCGCGAAGCCGAGCGTCGGCCGGGCTGTCGCCGGCGCGGCCGCCGACGTTGTCGTTTAGGGCTGACTTGATGCTGTCCCCCCGGGCCCGGGCGTAGAGCTCGCCGTAGCGTTGGCCGGCGTCCCGGCGGTGCGGCGTAACCCGGCCCTTTTTCACCAGCCAGAGAAAGCCGTCCCGGGTCGACGGTCCGCCCGGCGTGTGCGCCGTGAGCACGCCACGGCGCCGGGCCTGGCGCTCCGCGGCCTCGGCCGCGGCGGCCGCCTCGCGAGCAGCCGCACGCTGGTCGAGCTTTTCCTCAGCGTCCTGCAGAAAGCGGCCGGCGTCGGGATAGCGGCCGGCCATGATCGCCTGCTCCGCTTTCCGCAGGCTCGGGGTCACACCGCAGCGGTGGTCGTTGTCGGCGCGGATCCGTAGGGCGTCGAGCTTGTCGCCGAGCTGGCGGCGGACGAGCGAGGAGGCCATCGAGGAACTGGACTTGAGCTGGGCGGTCATGCGGCAAGCCATTGAAGGAGGTTGATCCTGGAGGGGGACGAGCAGGCAGGCGAGCGGAGGCCTAGGCGCCGCTGAAAGGCCTTGGCATACCTATCCCCACGGTCCGCCTGTGGGCCGATTGAGCGTCGAGATGACGCCCCAGCTGAGAGAGAGACGACATGAAGAATCCGAGGATCTTCGATGGCATCGGTGCGCTGCAATTCGGCGAAAGCGACGCCCCGGTTCGCTACCACCTGACGGTGGTGCAGGACCGCCGCGGCCTCTCCGCGTTCGGCACCGTCGAAGGCGACGTGGATACCCTGCGGCAAGCCCAGGATGCTCCGGACACCCATCTGGTGCTCTCGGGAGGCGATCACGAACTTAAGATCGTCATCACTCGCCACACTTACGGTGAACCTGCCGAGTTCAAATCGGACGGCAATATCGCGCCGGCTCTTCGCCCCTAAGCCGAACTCAACATCGGGCTGCCTCATCGTTGCACTCCAGTGCTCAAGGCGGCCCGATCACGGTGAACGTGCTCGCCATGGACCTCCAACCTCACGCCGGTTCGGGTCAGCCAGTCCCGCAGCTCGCGGTGGATCCGATCGGCCGCCATGATGTTGCGGGCGACGAGCGTCCGGTCGGCGTCACGCCAGCCCGCTGGATCGATGAACTTCAGCGCGAAGTCCTCTCCGGCGACGTCCACGACGCTGGCTCGGAGGGCGGGCGGGCCGGGGAAGGCGCAGACCGGTGCCGCAGCGACGGCGGACGGTCCCAGCCAGTGCTCGTACCGGCCATCTTTGAGCCAGAGGTGGAAGCCGGGCCCGCCAGTGCGTTTGGCGTCCTCGTCGGCAGCGACGTACCGGGCCATCGCTCGCGCGAGCGCCTCGCCGCCGACGCGGTCACGAACTCGACGCCACTCGGGCCAGGCCTTCGCACGGCTGCTCCGGGTGCGGCCTTTGTCGGTGCAAGCCTTCCACGCGGCGGCAAAATGCTCGTCGCTCGCCCAGGGGTCTCTCTTCGCGTTCACGCCGTCGGGGACAGACGTGACGGTCGCGATCGGCGGAGGCGATCCGACAGGGACGGTAGTCCCTTCTTGTACTGTCTGTATTGTCTGTAGTCCCAGTCCCGGCGGGACAGAGGGGGGTGTCCCGTGGGACCCGCCTCCATCTTCTTCGTGTCCCGTGGGACAGGTGGGTGTGTCCCGTGGGACCGCAGCACTTTTCGCCGGGACTTTGCCCTGCGAGCGGACGCGCCGACGATACTCCGCCTTTCGAGCGGACTCGGCTTTTCGCGTGGCGCCGCGGCGCTCCCAGCTGTCCAGCACCTGCTCGCAGACGGTCGGGTGATACCATCGGCCGTCGGAGCACAGCGTCCAGGGCGCCATGATGTCGGCCTTGAACTCAAGGAACGCGTCGACGTCCATGCCGTAGCCCGCGGCCTCGGCCAGCTCGTCATCGTCGTCCGGCAAGGAACCCGCCGGACGGGCCTTATAGGCCTCCCCCCAAAGCATGATGTTGCGGGCACGGGCGACGTCGCTCGCGCGCCGCCACCACTTCGATTTCCGAAGCCGGTCGAAGTAGAGCGGAAACCAGTCGTCGCCGGCCATCGAGCATTCCGCCGGCACCAAGGGGTCGGGAAGATCGGTCACTCGTAACCCCTGTATGAAAGGCGGTCGTATCCTCCGGCGCTGTTCTCGCGCGCCAGGTTGCCGAAGCGGGTGGTGTCGCCGTCGAAGGAGAGCTTTACGGTCCCGATCGGGCCGTGCCGCTGCTTGGCAATGATGACGTCGGCCTCTCGCTCACAGCGGGACATGTCGTCCTGCCAGGCCATATGCTCGGCAGTGCCGGCCTTGGGCTCGGCCCGGCCGATGTAGTAGGCCTCGCGGAAGACGAAGAGCACGGCGTCGGCGTCTTGCTCGATCGAGCCGGACTCTCGCAGATCCGCCAGTTGCGGGCGCTTATCCTCGCGGTCCTCCACCTTTCGGCTTAGCTGCGAGAGGGCGATCACCGGCACGCCGAGATCCTTGGCCAGGGCCTTGAGGCCGCCCGTGATCTCGCTGATCTCCGCGACCCGGTTCTCGGGGCGGCCGCCGGCCTTGGCGAGCTGCAGATAGTCGACGACGATCAGATCCAGGCCTTGCCGACGCTTAAGGCGCCGGGCCCGAGCGGTGATCTTGGCGATGGACGTTCCACCACCGTCGTCGATATGCAACGGGATCCTACGCAGGGTCGCCGTGGCGTCGCGCATGCGCCGATATTCTTCCGGCTCTATCTGGCCCCTGCGGATCCGGTCTCCAGAGACCCCGGCGACGTCGGCCACGATCCGTCCGGCCAACTGCTCCTTGCTCATCTCCAGGGAGTAGAAGGCCACCCGACCACCGCGCACGGCTTTGACTGTCCCATCGGACTGGGCCTCGCCAATGAAGTTGCGAGCGGCATGGAAGGCGATGTTGGTCGCCAGGGCCGTTTTGCCCATCGACGGCCGGCCGGCGAGGATGATGAGGTCCGACGGGTGCAGGCCTCCGAGCTTCGCATCCAGGTCGACCAAGCCGGTGGACAGGCCGGTGACGCCGCCGCCGCGGCTCATCGCCTGGGCGGCCGTCTCCATGAATCCATCGAGCGCTACCTCGAATGCTGAGAAGCCTCCTTGCCCGCCGCGGTCTTCCGCCAAGCCGAACAAGGCCTGTTCGGCGCTCTCAATCAGCTCATGCGCCGACCCCACGCCCGCGGCGGCCGCGCTATGGCTGGTCTGATCGCCGAAGCTGATCAGGTCTCGACGGAGCGAGGCGTCGATCACCGCCCGAGCGTAGTCGACGACGTTCGCCGCCGGCGGTGCATGGTCCAGGAGGTCGGCCAGGTAGCGCACGCCGCCGAGCTCATCAAACGCGGGCTCCCCCTTGAACTCCTCGGCCAGCAGGATTGTGCCGGCCAGTTGCCCCTGGCGAATATGGGTCTCGATCGCCCCGAAGAGCCGTTGGTGGAACGGCTCGTAGAAGCGATCCGGCCGAAGGTTGTCGGGTAGCCGCTCGTAGGCGCCATTGTCGTAGAGCAGAATACCTAGCAGGGCTTGCTCGGCTTCGAGGTTGAAGGGGAGGTGGCGCGACGCAACCGCCGAAGGGCCGCTCACGCGCGCACGCTGGCGGCAAAGGCCCGGCTCGCCGCCCGGGCGACCGGCGCCGCATCGGCCTCGATCGCCGCGACGGCCAGAGCGCGGACACCCATCAGGGCCTTCAGGGCTTCGTCGATCTCTTTCATCGCGGCCTCAGCGTCGAGGCGATCGAAGTCACCGTCGGCCGCACGCTGGATGACCATCGCCAGAGCTTCGCCAGATTCCTTGGCATAGCTCGCGAGCGCTGCCTGGATCGCGGCGGGCGCGGTATCTGGCGCGGGCGGAAGGAACACACCGCCGGCTTGCAGAGACAGGTCCTCGGCCAGAGCCGTTGCGCCGGCGCGGCTAAGGGCCCGCGCCTCCTCGAACGAGAGCGTGGCCTTCTTGCGACGCTCCACGTCGGGATCGGCGGCGGTGTAGAGCCAGTTCGTCGAGCGCTGAATGATGTCGGCCGCGTCTTCCAGGCCGCCGACCTGATCGATCGCGATTGAGAGCGCTGCATGCAACGAGCCATGCCGGCGCGGCTTTGTCGGACGGAAGCCGGTCATGCGGTCGCCCCGAAAGCCAAGCTCCCGTTCGGGGCGACGGCCCTCCTCAGCCGAGCGACAGTGCTCCACATGGAACACGACCTAAGCCCCCCGTCTCCGGGCGCGTTGCAGACTTCTTCATGGCGAGAAAATCGAGCCGCCATTGAAGAAGGAACACGGCCATGGCCGACGAACTGCGCCTGCGCACCCCGCAGGAAAAAGCCCTCGAACAACTCCTTCGCGGAGTTCTGTTCTGGATTGAGTACCGCTTCCCAGGAGGGATGGAGGAGATCTTCCGGGTCGGAGCCGGTTCTCCCCGCTTCGACGTCGAGACTGACGTTGCGTACGGCGATCTTGTCGCGACGATCAAGAACAAGGCCCGACAGGCGGGGCGCATCGAATAGCCGCCGGCATCGGGGGCTGCTGTGATGCAGCCCCCGGAGTTGCCCCAAGTCCGCGATGGTTCGGCGATCCACCCTGACTTGGCTTTGGCCATCGAGCACGCGATCGTCGCCGGCGCCTGCCGACGGTCCGCGGCGCTGAACCCGCCCGACCGTGCGATGTGGCGCGCCATCGCGGACTCGCAGAGCCGCAAGGCGATCGAGCGATTGAACGCTTACTTGGCTGTCCGCTGTGGGGCGTGAAACCCACGGCGAGCGCCTGGAGCGCATCGAGCAGGTCATGACCCGCCTCTTGGTGGAAATGGATGCGGTTCGGATCGTGCTAACGCTCTTGTTCGAAGCCGAGGCCGACGCGGCAGACGACGCCGAGCGGATACCGCTCCAGGCAGAGGTCGCCTGGCTGATCGAAGACCTGCTGGACAAGATCGCCACCGACGGCGCGGAAGGACCACGCGCCTGGCTCGACGAGGCGGCCGCGCTGGCGGCGCGGGACCTATTAATCGGCGGCCGCGGTAGTGCGAATACCGACGATAGCTGTGAGGCGCCCGCTAACGAGAATGCGCGGAAGTGAGGCTCCAACATCAAGCGGCCCTGCCGCTAGGCCGGACCGACGACAGAACCAAGGCGTCTAGGGTGGCTTCCGCCAACGCAAGTCGTCGGACTCCAATATCGCTGCTGCCATCTGCGATCTGTCCGAGGCGCTTTCCATCGTTGAATAGCTTTGTCGAGATTGTCGATCGGCTAAGCCCGAGGGCGGCTGCGGTCTGATCGCAGCGCCTGAGAAAGGAAATCAGGCAGGGCTGAAGTTGGGTCATAGCCCGAATTGTCGGGAAGTTTCCCAAATTGTCAACGGGGAGGGTCCCGAATAGGTTCGACCCCGAAGGGAGCGCCAATGCCGCCTGAGCCATCTATACAAGCCGAACGCATCCGGGATCGCATGAGTGCGATGCGGCTCAACCCCTATAGTGCGGCGAAGAAGGCGGGCTTGGGCGAGAGTTTTGTTCGCGACATTCTGCGCGGCAAAGTGAAAAGCCCCAGCGCTGAGCGCCTCGCTAAGCTCGCCGAGGCTTTGGAATGTAGCGTCAACTTCCTCCTCGGGCTCCCTGAGCCCGAATTTGCGGTCGGCGCACTTCACAACTTTGCGCTTGGGGTGGATGAAATCCCATCGCCGCTAGCAAGGTCCGACGCGGATAGCCACCAACAACGGCCGGGCGCCGTACTTCTGCCGATACGCTTTGAGCTCATGACCTCGGCGTTTAGGCGTCGCGGAGAAATTGAGAGGGATCTAGGTTTTGAGGTCGCCTCCTCTCCCCCCAGCTTCGACAAGCGCGCTCAGTGGTTCGAGGTTGTGCGCGACACTGGAGCTGACTTGATCGCTCCTGCCGGATCTCTTTTACAGGTGGCTGAGCTCACAGAGGCGGATCGGAGCACCGTTGCTGATGGGGATGTGGTGATAATAGAGAAGCACCTGATAGGCCCTTCCGCTGCATACTATCTGGTAGAGCGCTCGGTTAGAGTAGTAAAGAATAGATATCCCGACTTAGGGCTGTGGTTCTACGAGTATGCCTCGACGGATCATGAATACTGGGGAATAAGCGATGATATATTTTTAGACGAAAATAACCCGGATCCAAAGCCTTTAGATTTGGACGTTTTTCGCGATCTTTTGGAAGAGTTTCGACACCTTGCAGGCAGACTGGACGCCTCAACGCTTCAGGATAATGAAGCGGCCTTTGAGAGTTTGCTGCAACAGCGGAAATCGCGGCCGCGCTTGATGGGCAAGGTCCTTAGGGCGCTGGTGCCCATCGACCCTCAAGGGGGATTCGGGCTAACCCCTCAGGCACCTCCGCGAAAATTCCCGAGCTAAGCGCTTTACTCGGGAAAATTCCCGAACTATCGTCCTCCATATTCCTATGGAGGACACGACCATGCTCGCCCAATCGACCAACACCCAGATCGAAGCCACACCCAAAGCGGCCCTGAGGGCCAAAGCGGAAAGCCTGCTCCCGATCATCACCTACGAAGATCGCCGGGCGACCTACGACGGACTGGTGGCGGCAATCCACGCCGCCAGCGGATCGCTCTCTGATGGGGTGATGGCCGCGGTTGAAATCCACGGAGCCATGTGCGCGATCCTCCGCTACCAGGGTATGCGCGCGGGTGCCGAGATCACTCCGGAATGGGCGAAGCTGCGCGGTGACTTCATGAGGGCCTGGGGCCTTTATGAAGGCTCCTGCCTGTTCACCGACGACGTCGTCACCGGCGACCTCGATGTCACCGCTGGCAAGGAGCTCCACGACGAGCACGAAGAGCGGTTCGACGATCTCCTCGATCAGGTCGAGGCCTACCGGCCCGCAACGGTGCTCGATATCGCCGACAAAGCGATGTTGCTCCACCTAACCCCCGAGTTCGACCAGTCCGGTCTGGACGTGATCGCTCGCGACCTTAGCGCGCTTTTCCTGAGCGACGCTGTCAGCCGCGCCTGGGTCGCGGCGGCCGGCGCGGTCGATGATGCGGAGCAAGCCTTTGTCTCGGCCGCGCATGCGCAGTACGCGTTCGAGGACGCCAACCCCGATGTCGGCGACGGCGACCCCGAGTACGAGCGCCTCAAGTCGAAATGGGACGCCACGAACTGCGCCCATTCCAACGCCCTGTATGAGCTCACACAGGTCCAGGCGCCGGACGCCGCGGCGATCGCTCGCCAAGTGCAGGCCTTCGGCTACCTGTGCCAAGTTACCACCCACAAGATTGGTGGCCTCGAAGGCCACCCCATGGACCCCGCCGACCCTCACATCGCTAGCGCGGTTGACCTCGCGGGCCCCACCGACGAGCGGGCAATTCTCGGCATCTACCGATCGGCCCTGCACCTCGCGAACGGGCGCGCGCCGAAGATTATCACCCCCGATTTCAGCGCTGGATCTTACGCGTCCATCGCCCTCCAGGCCGCCGAATAGCGACATGGCCGCCGGCCAGTGCCGGCGGCCGCTCTGCGCTTCCGTTGAACCTAAAGCCCAAGAGGCGGCCAATGTCTCGCGACCCCCGCATTAAGCGCCACTGCCCGTTCTGCAGTGAGCGGGATCATCTACACATCGTCGACCGCGGCGCCCTCCGACCAATCATCCGAGACGGCGCGACGGTACTGGACCCTGACGGTACCGAAGAGCTCGAAGAGGTCGACGGAGCCTTCTGCCAGGTGTGCTCGGCCAGCGCGCCGCTGGATGTCTGGAACAACGAGGTAACCCCCGACACCTACGCCATTCTTCGAGACATCGACCTCCCCACCGAACCCGTCTGAGAAGGATTCGTTATGCCCGACCAAGCTAGCCAAGACCGCGTCCAGGACTGGATCGCCCGCGGTGCCCGCCCGAACAGCCGAGAGCGCCTGGAACGCGAAGCTGAGTTCCTGCTCGAGGTGCAGGCCGATATCCGCACGCTACCCAGACAGCGCCTGGCCGAGCTGGCGGATGAGCAGACCGAGTTGGCCGCCGGATACCGGGACAGCGCGGTCGCGTGCTCGGGCGGTGATCTCCTGAACATACTGCAGCTGGCCGGCCGAAGCGCCTTCAAGGCGCGGGTTTACGCCGAAGCCGCGCGGGCCGCGTAACGTGGAGGGGCTATCCGAGGACAAGCTCGAGGGCGTGCGCGCCATCGCCGACTTCCTGGGGTGGGCCGGAAAGGCCGGCGAGCGCCGCGTCTATCATGTGCGAGAACGCGGCCTGGGGCCGATCCGCAAGCGCGAAGGTATCGGCTACTATGCCTTTCGATCCGAGCTGACCGAATGGCTGAAGTCGGAAGATACCCTCGGGGGCGACCGCGCGGCTTGACGCTGGGCGTACTGCTGCCGTTCTAATCCTTCATGGCCAACATCCAGAAATTCCAGGGCCCCCCGCGGAAGGACGGCACGCGCGCGACGAAGTGGCGAGCCGCCACCAAGGACGCGAGCGGCAAGCGGATTTCGAAGGTCTTCGCGCGCAAGGGCGATGCCGAGGCCTGGCTGAAGGAAGTCGATCGCGCCGGCGTCGTGGGCTCCTCGACCATGACCGTGCTGGCCGTGGCCCGCGAGCACTACGCCCACTTCGACAAGCTGGTGAAGAAGGGGGCCAAGGAGGCCGCGACCCGGGACGGCTACGACACCGCGATCGACAAGCACCTGACCTCAGCGCCCGAGTTCTCGGCGACGCGCATGTGCGACCTGACCACGCCCAAGGCGCAGAACTACCTCGACGCCATTTTCGAGACCTCCGGGTCGCTCGACCTCACCCGCCGCCAGCGGCGCTACCTGGTCACCTGGTTCGACTTCGCCATTCGGAAGGGCTGGCTTGGCGTGAACCCGGCCCGCGCCACCAAGATTGAGGTTGTCGAGCGCGTTGACGACGAGGACGTCATCGAGATCCCCGCCAAGGAAACCCTGGCGGCCGTGCTAAAGGCGGCGGGGCGGGGCGACAACGCGGTGCGGGACACGGCCGTCGTGCGCCTGCTCATGTTCGCAGGGCCGCGCATTTCCGAGCTGCTGGGCCTGGCCGACGACAAGGCGGCGATCACCAAGGATGGTGGCGAGGTGGCCATCACCGAGCGCCTGTGCGGCAAGTACCTGACCCTTGGTTCGCCGAAGTCGAAGAAGAGCCGCCGTAAGGTTCCGATCGGCCCCGCCGCGGCGATGGCCGTCCGCTCCTGGCGCCTGCGTCGCGGCCCGGCCCAGGCGTTCACGCTGGACGGCGGCAAGGGGAGGGAGCGCCACGCCGGTCGGCTGTTCCCAAGCGCCGACGGACCGCTGTGGAGCTATCAAGCCTTCTGGCGCGAATGCTGGCTGCCGCTGATGCGGCGCGCCGGGCTTGTCGAGATGATCCCCGATTCCAAGGGCAAGAACCGGCCCGTGCCGGCGTTTGGCCCGCACGCGCTGCGGCATGTGGCCGTCAGCCTTTGGATCGCCCAGGGGCTTAGCCCCAAACGTGTGCAGGAGCTAGCTGGGCATTCGAGCCTCGCGATGACGATGGACTTGTATGGCCACCTCTGGACCGACGACGAGGCGGACGCGGCCTTGGCCAGGCGGAGCGAGGGGCTTATCTGCTGAACGATGAGCTTCAGCCCGCGTTAATACCGGTCGTGAGATGTTGAGTTGTCAACAGACGGTTGACAAAAGTTCTAACCTGTTAACATGTCGACCCCGACAGGTGAGCCATTGCCAAGTAGCTCACCATGAGGCCTTCGCCGAGGCCACGGAGAGAAAAATGGCTGCGCAGTTGAAGGACGGAGGTCGTTACCCGTCCGTTCAGAAACTCGACAAGTCGGAGTTCGCTCGTTTCGTCACGACGTGCCAGAACGCCCCGAAGCCGTCGCAGTCGCTCCAGCGCCTCCTTGAAGCGAGCCGCGCGCGGAAGGCCGCTTGCCGCTCGATCTAGCACGCGTCCGGATCGAGGCCCTTAACGACCTTCACGAGCGCAGCCGTTTCCGCTGCTCGTATCGCCGTATTCAGAACTTCCTCCGCGGCAACATCTGCCGCGCGCAGCGGAGGAATGCATTGCGCGCCTTCGTGGCCTGCGAGGAAGGCAGTAGGACGGTCGTTGGATACTACTACCTGACAGCCACGTCCGTTGAGCACGAAGACGTCGGCCTAGAAGCGGCTGTCGACTTTAACCAATTCAACAAAATTCCGGCCGTTTACCTCGGCATGATCGGCGTCCACACAACCTACTGTCGCCAGGGGCTTGGCACAGAACTGATGTTCGACATCTTCCGGCAGGCTGAAGAGGTTGCGAACCGTGTGGGCATATGGGCGCTGACCCTGGACGCGGTCGATGAGGAAGCTGCGGCCTACTACGAGCGGTTCGATTTCCAGCGGTTTAAGCCGGGCAGCCTGGAGATGTATCTCCCGATAGACACCATCCGGGCGGTGAACGAAACGCGCCGCGAGGCGGATGAAGAAGCGCGACTTGAAGCGGAAAGACTATTGGCCGAGGCGGCCAATGAGGAAGCGGTTGATCAACAGGCAGGGGAAGGCGCTCCGCCAGCCGAGCGCACAATCGGCGCATAAGCCGGATAACGCGCTGATTTTATTCGAGGCGTATCGCTCTTAAAATCCGCCGGCCGCAAGGCCTTGCCGGTTCGACCCCGGCTGCCCGCACCACGGCCGCTCCCAGGATCAGAAGACCGTCAGCGTCGGGGCCGTATGGAGAACCCCGTAGACGGTGCAGTTGCCCGGCGTGCCGGGGATGATCGTGTCGTTGAATAACGCCTGGCCGTAGCCGCTGGGCTGGGTCCAGATGGCCACGACCGAGCCGCTGCAGGATCCGAGGATCGTGTTGAAGCTGAAGCCATAGAACAGCACCTGGTACGTCGAGAGGGGATAGACGGCCCCGGGGAGCCCGGTCGGGGTCACGAGCCAGCCACAGCGCCAGTCGCCCTCGGAGAAGCTGGCGTCGGTGATTTCCACCTGAGAGCCGCCTGCCACGACCTTCCCGCCCAGCCAGACCCGGCAGGTGATCGTGAAGCCGTTCTGCTCGATGGCGAGATCGCCGCCGAACGCCACCGGGTTCTGCGGATTGGGGGTGAAGATCGCCGCGGTCGCCGACGCGGCGGGGATCGCCGCCGCCAGGGCGGCGGCGCACAGGAAAGTCACGGCTTTAGGCATGATGGCGCCTCCCAGATTGCTTTCCGCCTGTCGCGGTCTCCAGAGTTCTGCCGCCGCCCCCTACTGGCGCTTCGTCGGGCGGACCTTATTCGAGCTATTGGATGGTGATGGGGGTCGAGCTGTAGTTCGTCACCGACAGCATGCCGTCGTAGAAGCAGGTGTAAGGCGAACCCGAGGAGGCCTGGCCCCAGAAATCCATGCCGGCGTTCCATGAGGGGCTGTTCACCCACTTGACCGTCACGAAGCCGCTGCAGTTCCCCAGGATCGTATTCACGCCCATGCCTTGAATGGTGGCCGTGGGCCATGGGCCATAGTTGTTGGGCATGACCGTCCAGGGAAACGACGTCGGCTGCACCAGCCAGCCGCATTGCCAATCGCCCGCTGTGAACGAGCCGTTGGTGATCTGCATCATGCTGCCGCCGAACATGATGTAGCCGTCCAGCGTGACGTCGCACGTGACGGGGCCGCCTTGGTCGATCGTCAGTCGCCCGGTGATCCTCACATTGGGTGGGAAGTCCGGCGTGAACGTCGCCGCCGGGGCTGGCAAGGCCAGACTCGCTGCGACCAGCGACAAAACAGAAGCAACAGCGGTGCGCTTGATCATTGAGCGACTCCCTAATTGCAACTTATGATTTTATCGCTATTTACTCCAATATAAATTGTATTGCAACGGCGGCGTCACCCGACCCTGCGCCCCTTGGCGCGCGCCCTGCGCCGCCGCCACGCCAGCGCCGCCAGCCCCACGGCGAACGCCACCAGCTCGGCGTAGCTCCACAGGTAGTAGGCCGAGAAGAAGCCCCACTGGCGCAGCGAGCGGTCCAGCGCGAAGGCGACGTGGGTCAGCACGATCAGCAGCTGGAAGGCGGTCATGAACAGCAGCCAGATCCGGCGGTCGAACAGGGTCAGGCCGACCAGCACGCTGAGATAGACCAGGTCGATGGCGAAGATGCCCCACTGGGTGAGGCTCTTGTCCTCGATCTCGGCCAGGGCCGAGCCGACCCAGGCCAGCATGGTGGCGATGGCCAGAACGCGCTCGAGCCGGCCGCCCATCCACAGCGCTGCGCCGCAGACCACGAACATCGCGCCGGCGCCGAGCTGGGTCGGCAGGATGCTGAACATGAGGCCCCCGAACAGTGTCCGGGGGCCATTGTCGCGACGAATCGCGCGGGTCGAAAGAGGCGTCGGGTAACCGACGAAGGCGGCGGTCAGGCCGACTTCACCACCTCCAGGAAGCCGGTGCGGGTGGGATCGCCGTCCTCCTCCTTGTCGCCGCCGCCGACCAGGGTGACCCGGCGCAGGCCGATTTGGTCCTTGGCGTCGGCCAGGGCGCCGTGGGCGGCGATCAGCGAGCGGCGGACGTCGGCCAGGCCCGAGGCGGCCTCCATCACGTGGTCGACGGCCTGCTGGCCGACCCCGGCGGCGACCCTGGCCTGCAGGCGGGCGCGGGGCATGGCGGCGATCAGCTCGCCCATGGCGGCCAGGGTGTTGTCCACGGCCTCCTCAGCGGTGAACAGGCGGGAGGCCAGGTGCTCGGCGACGATGCGGCGGTTCATGAAGCGGTGTCCCCTCGGAAGTCCGGCGCTCCGGCAGGCGCTGTCCGGACGGTGATCGAAGGCGCCGGCGGGCGCCTCCTGGGGGAAGGCGGCCTCAGCCGTGGCGCAGGTTCTGGAAGAGCTCGACCACCTGGCGGGCGCTGAGCAGCCCGCCGATCAGCATGGCGAAGCCGAGCGCGATGGCCAGGACGGCCAGGAGGCGGAAGGCGGGGGTCAGAGCATGGTCGGATCCTCCGCGTATTTCTCGCGGAAGCCATCGTCCAGCACCGTGGCGGTGATGGTCAGGATCTCCCTCAGCACCATCTCGGCCGGCTTGGCCGCCGATTCCTTGCGGATCGCCGAGACGAGGTCCGCCACCAGCGGCTGGAGTTCCGGCGGGGCCAGGTCGGTCAGCTGGCGTTGCAGCTGCGACCAGCCGAAGACCGGGACCGCCGGTTCCGGCGGCAGGGGCGGCCAGGCTTGTTCGAAGGCGGTCACCGCCTGGCGGATCTGGCGGGCCTTCCAGACCAGCAGGCCCAGTCGGTGCTCCTGCAGGCTGGTCGTGTCCGCCGGCGGCGGGATGGTGTTGTCGGGAAACTCTTTCACTGGGGTCGAAGGCCTCGGTTGATTGCGAGGCCGACGGTGGCGAGGAGGGCGGGGCGCCCGCCAGTCCGATTGGATCGGGGTGGGATTGAATCCCATAGTCGCCGGGGGCGAATCCCACGGCGCCGGCGACTCGCTCGTGCTCGCTCAGAACACGGGCGGCGGCCCGCCGGCCGTTGACGCCCAGCTTGCGGCAGGCGCTTTCCACCAGGGCGTCGGCGCGCGACTTGGAAACCCCCATCAGCGGGCCGATTTCCTTGGAAAGCCTGTGTTCGCTGACGAGGCGAAGGGCTTCCCGTTCGCGCTTGGTCAACAGTTCGAGGCCGGCGGCGATGTGGGGCGTGTCGGGCATGAGGGCGAGCGGAAGGAAACTACTCGATCTAAGAGGGAGGTGCGTTGCGGCCGGTGACGGCTACGTCGATAGATAGCCGAGTTCTGTGAGCTTCGGACAATATCGATGACGACAACCGGCCCGGATCCCATCGACCTTGCGGTCGGAACCCGCATCCGTATTCGTCGTCGTTATCTGAAGGTCAGCCAGGACGACCTGGCCGCGGCGCTGGGCCTGACCTTCCAGCAGATCCAGAAATACGAGCGGGGCGAGAATCGCGTTTCGGCCTCGATGCTGGTGCGCATCGCCGGCCGCCTGGAGACGACGGTGGCCGCCCTGGTCGGCGAGGACGCGCCATCGGGCGAGGATTCGGCCATGCTGGCGGCGCTGACCCTGCCCGGCGCGCTGGACCTGCTGCACGCCTACGCCGCCGCCGGCCCCAAGACCCAGCGGGCGCTGCTGGGCCTGGCCCAGTCGCTGCTGGCGGCCGACGAGGATTAGGCCTGGGATCAGGCCTCCAGCCGTTCGACGTTGGTGACGCCCAGGTCGGCCAGGGTCTTTTCCAGCTCGACGGCGGCGGCCTCCACCTGCGCCGGATCGCGGCCGCGGATCACCAGGCTGGCGCCGTAGACGTCCGGCGGGGCGAAGAACGGATAGCTGCCGATCGACAGGTCCGGATAGGCCTTGGCGACGGCCTCCAGCGGGGCGGCGATCGTGCCCTCGCCGGCGCCGGTGACGCGCACCGTCGTGGCCACCACCACGGCGCCGGTGCGCAGGCGCGGCCCCACGTCGTCGAGCATGCCGCGCATGATCGCCGGCACGCCGGCCAGCACAAAGACGTTGTCCTTCTGGAAGCCGGGCGGGCCCTGCACCGGGTTCTTCACCAGGCTGCCGCCTTCGGGCACGTGGGCCATGCGGCGGCGCGCGGCGTTGGGCTCGCCCCAGCGCTCGCGCAGCATGGCCATGATCTCGGGATGCTCGGGCGCCGTGACTCCGAAGGCCTTGGCCACCGAATCGGCGGTGATGTCGTCGTGCGTGGGGCCGATGCCGCCGGTGGTGACCAGGTAGTCGTACTTGGTCCGCAGGGCGTTGACCGCATCGACGATCTCCTGCTCGACGTCGGGGACCACCCGCGCCTCGCAAAGGTCCACGCCGTAGGTCGCCAGGTACCTGGCGATGGCGTTGAGGTTCACGTCCTGGGTGCGGCCCGACAGGATCTCATCGCCGATGATCAGCACCGCCGCCGTCACTCGATCCTTGCTGGCCGTCATACGCTTGGCTCCCGGTTGTCGACATCAGGACTTAAGGCCAGGCCGGCCGGGCGGCAACGGCGTCGTGCAATCAATCCTGATGGCAATCCTGGCCGGGCGCGCCCAACCCTCGATTGACACCCGGGTCAGCGTGACAGCTTATCGCTGCATCTTTCAGCTTAACCATTGAGCCGTGATGCGCGCCTTCGTCGTTTCCGCCCTGATCTCCATCGCCGTGGCCGGCTCGGCCGCCGCCCAGACCGCCGCGCCTATGGACGCCGCCGCGCCGACCGCCGCCGCCGACAAGAAGGCCGAGAAGAAGAAGGACCCCGGCGTCGTCTGCCGCCGCGAGCGCGTCGTCGGCAGCAACCGTCCGGTGCGGGTCTGCACCACGGCCGCCCAGCGCGACACCGACAAGGAGGCCGCCCGCACCCTGCTCGACGGTCGCGCGCCCAACAGCACCGACGCGCCCGACGGCGGCTCGGCGAACTGACGCCTTCGACGTCGTGCGTCTTCCGCAACCGCTGACCCGCGGTCTCATCGTCCAGCGCTACAAGCGGTTCTTCTGCGACCTGGTGCTGGACGACGGCCGCGAGATCACCGCCCACTGCCCCAACTCCGGCGCCATGCTGGGCGTGAACCTGCCGGGGCAGGGGGCGTGGGTCTCTCACTCCGACGATCCCAAGCGCAAGCTGGCCTGGACGCTGCAACTGGTCGAGGCCGCCGGTCCCGACGGGACGGGCCTGGTGGGGATCAACACCCTGCTGCCCAACAAGCTGGTGGCCGAGGCCCTGGTCGGCGGGGTGATCCCGGAGCTGACCGGCTACGCCTCGATCCGCCCCGAGGTGAAATACGCCGCCGCCAGCCGCGTCGACTTTCTGCTCACGGATCCCGACCGGCCGCCGTGCTGGCTGGAGGTCAAGAACGTCCACCTTTCCCGCAGCCCGGGCCTGGCGGAGTTCCCCGACTGCAAGGCCGCCCGCTCGACCCGCCACCTCGAGGACCTCGCCGCCCAGGTGCGCGAGGGCCATCGGGCCGTGGCGCTGTTCGTAGTGCAGCGCGAGGACTGCGAAGCGTTCCAGGCCTGCCGCGAGCTCGATCCAGCCTTCGCACGCGGCCTCGACGTCGCCGCCGAGGCGGGGGTGGAGGTCATGGTCTGGGCGTGCGCGATGAGCGCTGAAGAGGTTCGGATCGCGCGGCCGATCGTGTGGAGGCGCTGAGGCGCTCCCTCATCCTTGATGGGGAGGGGCCACTCGGCGCCCCCAGTTGAAATTTCATGCTATGGTCGCGACATAAGCCCGACCGGCATCCAGTGTTTCCGGCGCGCCTTCGTGGTCGCGCCCCGTTTGAGATTGAACGCCCATGACCCTCGACGACGCCTTCGAGATCGAGACCGAGACCCGCACGGGCCAGATCAAGATCCACAAGCCCGAAGACTTCGAGGGCATGCGCAAGGCCGGTCGCCTCGCCGCCGAGTGCCTTGACATGCTGATCCCGCACGTCGTGCCCGGCGTGTCGACGGATCATCTCGACGCGCTGGCCCGCGAGTTCATCCTCGACCACGGCGCCCTGCCGGCCTGCCTGTTCTATCGCGGCTATCCCAAGACGGTCTGCATCTCGCGCAACCACGTGGTCTGCCATGGCATCCCGGGCGACTGGACCCTGCGCGAGGGCGACATCGCCAATATCGACGTCACCGTCATCGTCGACGGCTGGCACGGCGACACCTCGCGCATGTACGGCGTGGGCGAGGTCGGCCCGCGCGCCCGTCGCCTCGTGGACATCACCTATGAAAGCCTGGCCCGCGGCCTGGCGGCCGTGAAGCCCGGCGCGACCCTGGGCGACATCGGCCACGCCATCCAGTCCTATGTCGAGGCCCAGCGTTGCAGCGTCGTGCGCGACTTCTGCGGCCACGGCCTGGGCAAGGTGTTCCACGACGCCCCCAACATCCTGCACTTCGGCCGTCCCGGTCAGGGCGCGGTGCTGAAGGCCGGCATGTTCTTCACCGTCGAGCCGATGGTGAACCTGGGCAAGCCGGCGGTGAAGGTGCTGGGCGACGGCTGGACCGCCGTGACCCGAGACAAGTCGCTGTCGGCCCAGTGCGAGCACTCGATCGGCGTGACGGAAGACGGCTGCGAGATCTTCACGGCCTCGCCCACCGGCCTGTTCCAGCCGCCGATGCAGGGCGCCTGACTGCTTTCGGTGCGTGATCCTCGTCCTTCGACAAGCTCAGGATGAGGATCATGGACGGCCCCAGGGCTGGAAAACCTCACCCTGAGCCTGTCGAAGGGCGAGGTTTCGCCCCGTCGCCTTTCGGCTCGCAGACGCCCCCCGGCCCAACCCCTTACGGGCGCGAAGCCACTAGGCGAAACTGACATTTCAGCCTACCTATCAGTCCGAGGACAACCTTCGGAGCGGTTTCGTGCGCCAGCCTTCGCCCCCTCGGGCCCCTGACGACGCCCCCTACAACGTCGCTGGTGGCGGCGCGCGCTCGCGCATGCTGGTGCTGGACGTCTGCTCCTCATCGGGCCTGGAGGACTGGTCGCCTGACCTGCAGAAGGCCAAGGTCTACGAGAAGATCCTGCTCGACCTGATCCTGGGCGAGCTGCCGCCGGGCGCGCGTCTGGACGAGCAGTCGCTGGCCGCCCGCTACGGTGCGGGTCTGGCCGGGGTGCGCGACGCCCTGGGCCGCCTGGCTCTGGAGGGGCTGGTGATCCGCCGCGCCCGCTCGGGCACCACGGTGGCGCCGCTGGATCTCGTCGACCTGCGCCAGGGTTACGAGGCCCGGGCCCTGATCGAGCCGCACTGCGCGGGCCTGGCCGCCCGCCACGCCTCCAAGGCCGACATCGCCGCCATCAAGGCCGTGTTCGACGACGCCGAAGCCGCCGCCAAGGCCCGTGACCTGCCGGCCCTGGTGGCCATGGACCAGCGCTTCCACGCCGCCGTCGCCCGCGCCTCGGGCAACCTCGCCCTGGCCCGCATACTGATCCCCTTGCAGCACAAGGCCGCCCGCTTCTGGGTGTTTTCGTTCGGCGGGGCCACCGAGGCCGAACTGATGGCCGACATCGAGCAGCACCGCGAGGTCGCCGACGTCATCGCCAGCGGCGACGTCGAGGCTTCCAAGGCCGCCATGATGCGGGTGTTGAGCGTGACGCCCGAGGCCGTGCAGCGGCCGCCGGTCGAGGCTTAGCGCCTTTGCCTTGGCCCTCCCCTTGATGGGGGAGGGTTGGGTGGGGGTGGTGCGGCGTTGGCCGTCGCGCGCTTGCCTGAACCGTCGTAGCCACACCCATCCCCAGCCCTTCCCCCATCGAGGGGGAAGGGGGCCTTCTCGCACGTCCTTCCATAAAGTCCAGATTTAGACTATATGTGGATCTGGATGGAGGTCCGCATGTCGAACGCCAAGCGCAAACCCGTCGAGGTCGCCGCCGGTCCGGGCGTGCTGGACCTGTCGCGGTTCTCGCCCGCCAACCGCCGGCGGCTAAGCGGCCCCGGCCTTCGCACCTTCCTGTCGATCGCCGACCTGTGGGGGCTGACCGAGGACGAGCGCCTGCTGGTGCTGGGACTGCCGTCGCGCTCGACCTACTACAACTGGATCAAGGCGGTGCGGGAGCATCGCGACATCACCCTCGACCTCGACATGCTGACCCGCATCTCGGCGGTGCTGGGCGTGCACCAGGCCCTGGGCGTGCTGCACGCCGGCGAGCGCGAGGGGATCGCCTGGCTGCGGACGCCCCATGCCGCGCCGCTGTTCGGCGGCCGCGCGCCGATGCAGCTTCTGACCTGCGGAACCCAGGACGGCCTGGTCAGCCTGCGACGCTTCCTCGACGCCGCGCGGGGCGGGCTCTACATGCCGCCGGGCGATCTCGACCGAGACTTCCGCCCCTACGAAGACGCCGAGATCGTCTTCTCGTGAACGACGAGCCCCACGCCCCCGCGCCCCGGCCGGCCTTTCGCCTGATCCCGTCGCGGTTTCCGCCGATCGGCCTGTTCGACACCGTGGCGACGGCGGCTGACCTCGACGCGGTGATGGAGCTTTCCGGCTGGACCAACGACCGGCTGGTCGCCGAGCGCATCGCCCGCCTGCCGATGGAGGAGCGGGTCTACGGCCGGCCCAACGCCAGCATCGTCATGGCGTCGTTCCTGCACGTGGCGCCGGGCGGCATGCGCTTCAACGGCCCCGACCTCGGCGCCTGGTACGCCGCCGAACACCTGGCGACGGCCGTGGCCGAGGTCGCCCACCACCTGCGCCGCGAGGCGGTCGCCATCGGCGCGGCGACGATCAGCCGCCAGTACCGAGCCTACACCGCGCGGCTCGAGGGCGACTATCTCGACATCCGCGGCCGGCAGGCGGCGCGGCCCCAGGTCTACGCCAGCGACGATTACGCCGCCGGCCAGGGGCTGGGCGAAGCGGTGCGCGCATCGGGCGGGGCGGGAATCCTGTTCGACAGCCTGCGCCATGCGGGCGGCGTCAATGTCGCCGCCCATCGCCCTCGCAACGTTCAAGACGTGACGCAGGGCGACCACTACGAACTGCGGGTGCAGGCCGCCTCGCGTCGGATCGAGGCCAAGCGGCTCGCGGCCTGAGCGGCGAGACGGAACATCCCGCCAACTGTGAGGCTTTCCCGACACAGGCCCTGGCAATCCATCCTAAAATGTCAGAAGAGATTTTGACGAACGTCAAGTCATCCCCATTTGGTGCGGCGAGGCGGGGCCGTGGTCCCGCTTTTCGGAGCCCGCTCGCATGTCTCGCCGCCTCGTCCTGCTCGCCACCGCCGCCCTGGGCGTCTTCGCCGTCTCGGCCGCGCATGCCGACGACCAGCAGGCCGAGGTCGACGCGGTGGTGGTGGTCGCCCGCGACCGCAACGCCGGCCTCCTGGAAAAGCAGCCCAACGACACCGTCTTCGGCCTGGACAAGCCGCTGATCGAGACGCCGCGCTCGGCCAGCTTCGTGTCGGACCTGACGCTGCAACGCTACGGCATCGAGACCATCGACGGCCTGACGGCGGTCTCGCCGGGCGCCTACACCGCCAGCTTCTATGGCGTGCCCGGGGCGCTCAACATCCGCGGCACCCTGGCCGAGAACTACTTCCGCGGCTTCAAGCGGATCGAGAACCGCGGCACCTATTCGACGCCGATCGGGGCCGCCGACCAGATCCAGATCGTGCGAGGCCCGCCGACCCCGATCTACGGCTCGGGCAAGGTCGGCGGCATGCTGAACTTCATCCCCAAGTCCGGAAAGGGCGAGGGCGGCTACCTGACCGCGCCCGAGGGCGAGCTGACCGCTGCCTTCGGCAGCTACAATCGCAAGAACGCCACGGCCCAGATCGGCCTGCCCGCCAATTTCGGCGACGTGGTCGGCGGGGTCCATGTCTATGGCGAGGTCGAGGACAGCCACAGCTACTATCGCGGCATCTATCCGCGTCGGCAGACCTTGCAGGTGTCGTCCGACTTCGACCTGGGCGACGGCTGGAGCACCGCAATCGGCGGCATGCTCTACCGCTCGAAGGGCGATGTTCAGACGCCGGGCTGGAACCGCCTGACCCAGGACCTGATCGACACCCGCACCTACGTCACCGGCCGGGATACGAGCCTGGTCGACGCCGACGGCAACGGTCGACTGACGCCAAACGAGATCGGCGGGGCGCTGTACCTGCCCTATTACGGCTTCCCGTCCACCGACGCTGCCCACACCCTGGATGTCGGCGTCGGGAACACCAAGCTGTCGCCGCGCACGGTCTACATCTCGGCGTCGGACTTCTCGAAGACGGCGACCAACACCCTCTATTTCGACATCGCCAAGGAGCTGTCGCCCGACAGCGCGATCAAGCTGCAACTGTTCTACGACGACCTGGAGAACAAGCGCTTCGTCTCCTACGGCTATCCCGCACGTTTCGACAGCAAGGTCTGGGAGGCCCGCGCGACCTATGAGTTCGCCAACCGCTTCCTCGACGACGCCGTGGTCGCCCGCTCGTTCGTCGGCGCCTCGTACCGATCGTTCAAGGGCCGCCGGCGCGAGAGCTACAACAGCGGCCTGATCGCGCTGGACCGCCGCGACCTGTCGGTGGGCCAGACCGCCACCGACCTGATCGGCAGCCCGTTCACCGATCCGTCGATGACCTGGGAAAACGACAACCGCACCAAGTGGACCCAAGCCGGGATCTTCTTCACCACCGACATCAAGGTCGGCGAGCGGCTGAACCTGATGCTGGGTGGCCGCTATGACGACTATGACGTCACCTCGGAGGACACCGGCTCGCTGAGCTTCACGACGCCGGGCAAGCAGCACGCCGCCAAGGGCAAGGGAACCTATACGGCCAGCTTCACCTACAAGGCGCCCTTCGGCCTTATGCCCTACGTGTCGTACGCCAAGGCCAGCGCGCTGGAGATGAGCCAGGCCGGCGACGTCAATCCGGGCCTGGTGGCCGACGCCGGCGACGCCTGGCTGTCGGACAGCGACCTGGCCGAGGCGGGCGTGAAGTTCCAGTGGCTGAAGGGCGCGCTGATCGGCTCGCTGGCCGGCTATCGCCAGAACCGCACCCAGCTGATGGGCATCAACGGCGATCCCGCCGGCACGCGCTCGAAGGGCGTGGAGCTGGAGGTCCGCTGGCTGGCCAGCGAGCACTTCAGCTTCACCTTCTCGGGCAACACGCAGCGCACCACGGTCAAGGGTCCCGACACCTCGTTCCAGTATGTGCCGACCTATACGGCCGGCGTCAGCGGCGCGCAGGGCTATGGCGGATCGTACGTGGTGTGGAGCTTCGCCAGCATCCGGCCGGGCGACTACGACTACACCCTGATCCCGAAATCGGTGGTCAGCCTGTACGGCGCCTACGCCTCGGACCAGCACGACTGGGGCAAGCTCTACGGAACCCTGGGCGTGACCCACGTGACCAAGACCTCGGGTACGGTCCCCGGCGCGGTGGTCTATCCGGCCTATGGCGTGGTCAACGGCTCGCTGGCCTATGAGCAGGGCCCCTACACCGCGACGCTCAACGTCGATAACCTGCTGGACGAGCTCTATTTCACGCCCGTCGCCGACACCTACGCCAACCTCGCCGCCCTGCCCGGCAAGGGGCGCGAGTGGCGGATCACCCTCGCAAGGCGCTTCTGATGACGAACCACCAGATCCAGCACCGCCCCTGGCTGCTGCTGGGCGCCTTTTCCCTGCTGCTGTTCCTGATCACGGCGGCGACCTATTCGTCGCTGGGCGTGATGATCCCGGCCATGGTCCCGGAGCTGGGCTGGAGCTGGCAGAACGCGTTCCTGGGCTTCACCGTCATGGGCGTGGCCACCGGCGCCTCGTCCTGGCTGCCGACCCTCCTGATCCGCCGCTGGGGCGTGCGGGCGACGCTGGTGGCGGGCGCGGCCGTGATGGCCGCGGGCCTGGCCCTGCTGGCCAAGGTGCAGAGCCTGCCGGCCTATTTCCTGGCCACGGCCCTCCTGGGGATCGGCTTCCAGGCCGCCGCCCTCATTCCCGGCACCCATGTGCTGTCGGCGATCTTCCGCCAGCGGGCCTTGCCGTTCGGCGTCTACTTCACCAGCGGCGCCCTGGGCGGCGTCGCCGGCCCGCTGCTGGTGCTGGCCAGCCAGGGCGCGTTCGACGGCCAATGGCGGATTTACTGGGCGCTGCAGGCGGTGGTCATCGGCCTGTTGGGCCTGCTGTGCGCCGCCGTCGTCGGCGGGCCGAAGTGGCTGGAGGAGGCCGGCCGGGGCATGGACCGCCTGACCGCCGCCGAGGCCAAGGCCGCGCCCGCCCATCCGCGCGTCTATCGCACCGACCACGACTGGAGCGTCCGCGACGCGGTGCGCACGCCGCAGTTCGCCATACTGGTGGCGGCCTATTTCAGCCACCTGCTGGCCGGGGTCACGGCCGCCAGCCTGACCCAGGCTCACCTCACCGAACTGGGCGTGGCCGGCGTCGTCGCGGCCGGCGCGCTCAGCGCCGAGGGCCTGATGCAGGTCGCCGCCCGCATGGCCGGCGGCGCGGTGGGCGACCGCATCGACCCGCGCTGGCTGCTGGTGCTGGCCCAGGGGCTGCTGGTCGCGGGCCTGCTGGCCCTGGCGCACGCCGCCACCCTGCCGCTGCAGATCCTCTACGCCGTGGGCGTGGGCCTGGGCTTTGGCCTGACCGTGCTGGCCGTCAGCCTGCTGCTGCTGAACTATTTCGGCCGTCGCAACAACGTCGAGCTGTTCTCGCTGGTCTGCCTGGTGGGCGCGGTGTCGGCGGCCGGGCCGTTCGTCGGCGGCTTCATGCGCGACCGCTTGGGCAGCTTCACCCCGACCTTCCAGCTGTTCGCCGCCCTGACGGCGGTGGTGTTTGTGGCCGTCTTGCTGATGCGTCCGCCCAAGCCGCGCGCCGCAGCGGCGGAGGTCGAAGCCGGGGCCGCCGCCGACGCCTGAGGCCGGCCTCGCGCCGTCGCCCTTTTGGTCTATGGTCGCGCCTGACTCGAAGTTGAGCGAGCGGGCGTGGAGGCGACGATGGGGTACGACGGCGGGCGCAAGGAGTTCGGCGTCTTCCTGCCCGTGGCCAATGGCGGTTGGATCGTCTCCAGCACGACGCCGCCGCTCGACGGCCTCTATCCGCAGAACCGCGCCGCCGCCGTGCTGGCCGACCAGATCGGCCTCGACTTCGTGATGTCGATGGCCAAGTTCCGGGGCTTCGGCGGCCACACCGACCACTGGGGCGCGGCCCTGGAGTCGGTGACCCTGATGGCCGCCCTGGCCGAGGCGACCAGCCGCGTGAAGATCTGGGCCACGCTGCATCCGCTGCTTCAGAACCCGGCCGTGGCCGCCAAGCTAATTTCCACCCTGGACCACATCAGCGGCGGTCGCGCCGGCCTCAACATCGTCGCCGGGGCCTATCGCGACGAGTTCGCCCAGATGGGCGCCTGGGACGACGGCCTCGATCATGACGACCGCTACGCCCTGGCCGAGGAGTGGACGCGGCTGGTCAAGCGTCTGTGGACCGAGGACAGCGTCAGCCACGACGGGCGATTCTTCACGCTCAACGACTGTCAGTCCAAGCCCAAGCCGCTCTCGCAGCCACGCCCGGACCTGATCTGCGCCGGCGTCTCCGAGCGCGGCTTCGCCTTCGCCGTGGCCGAGGCCGACGCCTGCTTCATCGGCGGCGAGGACGAGGCCGCGCTGCGCGACGCCAGCCGGCGGGCCAAGGCGCGGGCGGCCGAGCTGGGCAAGGCCATCCGCACCTACGCCATGTGCACCGTGGTCCACGCCGATACCGACGCGCAGGCGCAAGACCTGGCCGATCGCTATCGCGACGGGGTGGACATGGGCGCGGTGACCACCATGTTGTCGAACTGGGGCGTGCCGCCCGAGCGCCTGGCCGAAACCGCCGCGCGCCAAGGGGCGTTCATGACCCGCACCGTGATCGGTGCGCCGGCGACCTGCGGCGCCAAGATCCGCGACCTGGTCGAAACCTGCGAGCTGGACGGGCTGATGCTGATCTTTCCCGACTACGAGGCCGGGCTTACGATGTTCGGCGCCGAGATCCTGCCCGGCCTGCGAGAGGCCTATCCGTGAACGCGACGCCGATCATCGCGCAGGACGGCCTGGCTGCTTGGATCGCCCCGTCGCGGACGGCGCTGGTGATCGTTGACATGCAGGTGGACTTCGCCGCGCCCGACGGCGTCATCGGCCGGTTCGGGGTCGATCTTTCGGCCGCCGCCGCGGCGCTGGAGCAGGCCCAGCGGCTGGCGGCCGCGGCGCGGGCGGCCGGTGCTCCGGTGGTGTTCGTCGGCCTGGAGACCACGCCCGACACCGATCCGCCTGTGGTGCTGGAGCGCATGCGCCGGCGCGGCGGCGATCCCGAGATCGAGCGGGTGATCTGTCGCGAGGGGACGCGCGGCGCCGACTTCCACGGCCCCCTGCCTGAGCCGGGCGAACTGGTGATCCGCAAGCCGCGCTACAGCGCCTTCGTGGGCACGGATCTCGACGCGCGGCTGCGCGCGCGGGGCGTGGATACGCTGGTGGTCTGCGGCCTGACCACCGAGTGCTGCGTCGACAGCACGGTGCGTGACGCCTTCCATCGCGACTACCACGTCTTCGTCGCCGGCGACGCCTGCGCGGCCTATGAGCCCGACCTGCACGAGGGCGCGCTGAAAAGCCTGGGCCTGTCCTTCGCCCTGCTGGTCGACACACCCGAGATCGAGGCGGCCTGGGCCGGGCGCTAGCCGGCGCGCGTTCGGGCAAAGAAAAAGCCGCCCGGGGCTGACCCGGGCAGCTCGTTCGTTGGTCCCGAGGGGCCTTGGCTTAGAAGGAAGCCTTCAGCGACACGGCGACGCGCGAGTCGTAGATGCTGCCGAAGTCATGTTCGCTGGTGTCCCAGTAGCGGACGTCGAGCGCGAGCTTGTCGGTCACGGCGTAGGCGACGCCGAGGTTCCAAGTGGTGTAGTCCGCACCGTCTTCGATGGTCTGCTTGCCCAGGGCGCCGCTCAGCGAGAACTTGTCGTTCAGCGGGATCGAGCCGTTGGCTTCGTAGTAGACGGCGGTCGACAGGTCGCCCGGCCATTCCGGCGAGAAGTAGACGGCGCCGCCGAGGGTGGCCTTGCCGAACGGCTTCGACACGGCGGCCTTCAGCTCGGTGTAGCTGTACTTGCCGGGGGTCAGGCCCTTGTCCTTCGAGTAGCCGTAGTAGAGCACGCCGAAGTCCATCGACACGTCGCCGACGGTCGGCTTCACGCCGGCGTAGAAGTCGACTTCCACGCTCGGGTCATCGGTGCCGAAATCGACGTTCGAAGCCCACACGCCAGCGTAGCCGACGCCGTAGCCGAGGTCGACGCCGCCGAACACTTGCGGGTCTTCCATGGTCTGGCTGACGCCGCGGAACACGTAGTCGCTGGCGACGCCGACATTGTACGAGAGGCTGACTTCCTGAGCCATCGCGGCGCCGCCGAGGGCGACCGAGGCGGTGGCGGCGGCCAGCGCGAGCTTGAAGATCTTCATCCGTGTTATCCCCTTTTTTGTGTAGCCCGCCGGGAGTGTGGTCCCAACTTGTGCGGCGCCTGCAAGCGCGTTCCTTCACAAGCCGGGATTAACCGCGGGCCATGCTTTAGTTGCAATCAGCGGGGGCACAGCGCCAGCAATAAGAACATGGATCGCTCAAAACCTAGGCAACTGTGGCGCAATTGCTGCATGTTCGGCCGATTGGCCACAGTTGTCGTGAAGTTGTCGATCGGCGTTTGCCTGCGGCTTCAGCGCATCGACAAGGTCGCGGCGCCCAGATGCAGGCCGGCGTCGACGAGCAGGGTCTCGCCGGTGACGTGGCGCGCGGCGGGCGAGGCCAGGAACACCGCGGCCCCGGCGACGTCTTCGGCGGTGGAGGCGACTTGCAGCGGCGTGGCGGCGGCGGCTCCGGCCCGCAGGCGGGCGACGCGATCCTCGTCCATGGCCTTGCCGAACCACGGGGTGTCGATGAAGCCGGGGCAGATGGCGTTGACGCGGATCTTCGGGGCCAGGGCGCGGGCCAGCGACAGGGTCATTGTCGTCATGGCGCCCTTCGAGGCCGCGTAGGGCACCGACGAGCCGTTACCCATGACACCCGCGATCGAGCTGGTGTTGACCACGGCGCCTGGACGCGGCGCGGCCTCGAGAAGGGTCCGGGCGGCGCGGACCATCTGGAACGCTCCGACCACGTTGACCGAATAGAGCTTGAGGAAGTCCTCGGCGTTCACCGCGTCGAGATCGCCGTGCTGCGGGGCGAACTTGGTCATGCCGGCGTTGTTGAACAGCGCGTCGATGCGGCCCGACGGCGCGGCGGCCTCGACGATCTTCCGGCAATCGGCGTCGTCGGCGACGTCGCCCTGGGCCAGCACGGCCTTGGCGCCCAGGGCCTCGACCTGGCGGGCGGTCTCCTCGGCCTCCTGCGCGCTGCGGGCGAAGTTGACGACGACCAGGCCCGCGCCCCGGCGGGCGGTCTCGACCGCGATCGCCCGGCCCAGGCCCGTCGAGGCGCCCGTGACCACCACCGTGAAGCCGTCGAAGTCGCGTCCGGTCATCGTTTCTCTCCCAAACAAGTGTTTGCGACACCGTAGCGAGGGCGCCGGCGCTTGTCTCGCCGGGGGCGCGGGCCTAAATCGCCGCCATGACCGAACTTTCCGTGACCCAGCTGGGCCAGACCGTCGCCGCTCCCGCCAGCCCGGAAGAGGCCGTGCTCGAGGCCGTGCCGAACCCGCAGAACGACGTGCTGTACCTGGCGCGCTTCGTGGCGCCCGAATTCACCTCGCTGTGCCCGGTGACGGGCCAGCCCGACTTCGCCCACCTCGTCATCGACTACGCGCCGGGCGACTGGCTGATCGAGAGCAAATCGCTGAAGCTCTACCTGACCAGCTTCCGCAACCACGGCTCGTTCCACGAGGACTGCACGGTCAAGGTGGCCCGCAAGATCGTCGAGGTCGCCAAGCCCCGCTGGCTGCGCATCGGCGGCTACTGGTACCCGCGCGGCGGCATCCCGATCGACGTCTTCTGGCAGACCGGCCCCGCGCCGGAAGGCCTGTGGGTGCCCGACCAGGGCGTGGCCCCCTACCGCGGCCGGGGGTGAGCCGCCTGCGGCGACCCCCTCAGTCGCTTTGCGACAGCTCCCCCAGAGGGGGAGCATCTGCGGAATAGATCCTCCCCCTTTGGGGGAGGTGGCCCGGAGGGCCGGAGGGGGTCTTAATCCGCCCACTCACTCGTGATCGCCGCGATATCCGGCCGCACGCGTTCCTGTGGCTGCTCCGCCGACGTGCCGATGTAGAGGAAGCCGGCGACCTTCTCGTTGCCGGCCACGCCGAGGATGTCGAGCGCCCGCTGGTCGAAGCTGTACCAGTCGGTGATCCAGTTGGCGCCGTAGCCCATGGCCGAGGCGGCCAGCAGCAGCTGGGTGCAGACCGCGCCGGCGCTCATCACCTGCTCCCATTCGGGCACTTCATGCGGCACGGGTCGAGAGATCACGGCGATGGCCAGGGGCGGGGTCGTCAGCTTGCGCATGGCGGCCGTGGCCTTGGTCGGGTTGGCCTGGTCGGCGGCCAGCGGCGCGATCCTGGCTGCGAAGGCGGCCTTGGCCTCGCCGCGCAGGATCACGAACCGCCAGGGAGAAAGCTTTCCGTGATCGGGCACGCGCGCGGCCAGGCGCAGGAGGTCGGCAAGCTCGTCCTCGCTGGGGCCCGGCGCGTGCAGCGCCATCGCCGAGGCCGAGCGCCGGCGCGCCAGGAAGTTCAGGACCTCGGGCGCCGCCTCGATCGCGATCGGTTCGCCGAATTCGGGGGCGGGGGGAATGGAACCGGCCAAGACGATCTCCTGAAAGCGCGCTACAGGCACGTCACCTATGGCCGAGCCTCGGCCGGCACAAGTCGCGAGCCGTTCGCATGTCCGAGAAATTCGCCTGGCTGAAACCGCATGGCGAGGCCTGGGGCGTCACCAGCGCCAAGGTGGTCTACGACAATCCCTGGATCGGCGTGACCGAGTATCAGGCGATCGCCCCGACCGGAAGCCCGGCGCTGTACGGCAAGGTCAGCTTCAAGAACCAGGCGATCGGCGTCGTGCCCCTGCACGCCGACGGCACGGTCACCCTGGTGGGGCAGGCCCGCTTTCCGCGCGGCAACTACAGCTGGGAGATCCCCGAGGGCGGAGCGCCGATGGGCGAGGATCCGCTGGACGGCGCCAAGCGCGAGTTGGCCGAGGAGGTCGGGCTGGTCGCCGCCGACTGGCGACCGATCCTGACCATGGAGCTCTCGAACTCGATCAGCGACGAGGTCGCCTACGGCTTTCTGGCCATGGACCTGTCGCCCACCAAGGCCGAGCCGGACGACACCGAGGACCTCGCCGTGGCCAGGGTTCCGTTCGCCGATGCGCTGGAAGCGGCGATCACAGGGCGGATGCCCGACTCGTTGACGGTGGCGTTACTGCTCCGAGTGCACCATATGGCGGTCGTGGGCGAGCTGCCGGCCGATCTGGCCGCACTGGTCCTGCGCCGGTAGTTGCGCGTCGCCTGTTCGGCTGGAGCGTTTTGAATAAATATGCTCTAGTCACCGCTGGGAAGGGAGAGCCCCGTGGCCAAGCCTCTTGAAGTCGTGACCGATAAGGCCGCGCCGCCCGTCTGGGCCGCGCTGCGAAACCAGGCCGAACACGCCGCCAAGGCCGAGCCGGCCCTGGCCTCGCTGCTCAACGCCGTCATCCTCAGCCACGACAACCTGGCCGACGCCCTGACCTTCCAGCTGGCCCGCAAGCTGGGCGACCAGGAGATGCGGGCCATGACCGCCCGCGAGTTCGCCGCCGAGGCCTTCGAGAGCGATCCGGCCCTGGTGGCCGCCGCCGAGGCCGACCTGCGCGCGGTGTTCGAGCGCGACCCGGCCACCAAGGGCTATGTCCAGCCGTTCCTGTTCTTCAAGGGCTTCCTGGCCCTGCAGACCCACCGCGTCTCGCACTGGCTGTGGGAGAATAACCGCGAGACCTTGGCCTTCTATCTGCAGAGCCGGGCCAGCGAGGTCTTCCAGGTCGACATCCACCCGGCCTCGCGCGTCGGCGCGGGCGTGTTCATCGACCACGGCACCGGCATCGTCATCGGCGAGACGGCGGTGGTCGGCGACGACGTCTCGATGCTGCACGGCGTGACCCTGGGCGGCACCGGCGCCGAGCGCGGCGACCGCCATCCCAAGATCGGCAAGGGCGTGCTGCTGGGCGCCGGCGCCAAGGTGCTGGGCAACATCCAGATCGGCGACTACGCCAAGGTGGCCTCCGGTTCGGTGGTGCTCAAGCCGATCCCGGCTCATTGCACCGCCGCCGGCGTGCCGGCCCGCATCGTCAACTGCCCCACCTGCGAAGAGCCGGCCCGGACCATGGACCACACCCTGGCCGACGTGGTGTACGACTACGTGATCTGAGGGGGCTTTCGCGGGCATTCTAGGGGTGGGGGAGGCAAGCCACGAGCCGCGCCGTCTCCAGCCTCGCCGTCGGTTTCCCGCCCAGGATCCCGTAGGCCGCCAGCGCCCACAGCGCCGCGACCGCCGCCCATTGGGCCGGCGTGATTTTCCGCTGTCTGTCCATGCGTCATTTATCCGGCGGTTGCCCTGGCGCAGCTAACGACTTATCGGTCGAGGTCTGTGAGGTTTCGTCACATGGCTCGACGTCCGCTGCCGCCGCTGAACGCCCTGCGCGCCTTCGAGGCTTTCGGCCGGCGCGGCCGCATGACCCTGGCCGCCGACGAGTTGTGCGTCACCCACGGCGCGGTTAGCCGTCAGGTCCGCCAGCTTGAGGACCATCTCGGCGTCGCCTTGACCGAGGGACCGCGTAACCGCCTGACCATGACCGAGGAGGGGCTGAAGCTGGCCCAGGGCCTGACACGGGCCTTCGACATTCTCGAGGAGTCCGTGCCGCGGCCGCCCGAGGACGAGCCCCGGCCGACCGTGGTGTCGTGCCTGCCGACCTTCGCCATGAAGTGGCTGATCCCGCGCCTGCCCGATTTCCTGGAGCGTTTTCCCGACACGCCGGTGCGGGTGGCCGAGTCCAACGGTCCGTTCGACTTCCGCGCCGATGGGATCGACCTGGCCATCCGCATGCGCGACCCCGACGGTCCGCCGTCGCCGGACGGGGAGGCGACGGCGTTTCTCGACACCCACGTCGGTCCGGTCGTGGCGCCGGACCTGGCGGCGAAGGCGTCCAGCGTGGAGGGCCTTCTGTCCATGCCGCGCCTGCATACCCGCACCTTCCTGCACGGCTGGGACCAGTGGGCGGTCCGTGCGGGCGTCGCCTTGCCGCCGGCCGGGCTGGTGCGCGAGTTCGACCACTATTTCTACATGATCGAGGCCGCGGCGGCGGGGCTGGGCGTGGCCATGGTTCCGCACGCCTTCGTCGAGCGCGACCTGGCGGCCGGCCGGCTGGTCGCGCCGCTAGGCATGGTTCCAGAGCCCACCCTGCTGTGCGCGCTGACGCCCCTCGCCGGAGCCTCGCGCGGGGCCCGGCGGTTCCGCGACTGGCTGGTCGAGCAGGGGCGAGCCGCGTCGCCGCCGCCGTTTTCTCAACAGACCTGATCGGGCGCCCGCGCAAAAGGCCTTACACTTTGCGCCGTGGACCTCTAGTTTCCCGCCATTCCGCCCCACGGGGGCGAAAGACCACCAACGAGATCAGGAGCCCCCCGTGGACGCCGCCGCCATCGCCAAGCTCGAAGCCCACCTGAAGCGCACCTTCGGCAACCCGCACATCGCCGTGAAGGCCCGTCCGAAGCAAAAGGACTCGGCCGAGGTCGAAGTGAAGGGCGAGTTCATCGGCGTCGTCTTCCAGGACGAGGATGAGGACGGCTCGTACATGTTCGAGATGGCCATCCTGGCCGAAGACCTCGACTAAGCCTTTCGCCTGTTCAGGCAGGAAGCGGCCGCTCCGGTTTCTCCGGGGCGGCCGTTTTCGTTTGGGCCAATCCCAAACCGCTCGTCATTCCCGCCCTTGTGGCGGGAACCCCTTGGTCCCGCCTTCTTGTGAGACGCAAGCGGATCGCTGGCGATCCGCCTCCCTCGCACTTGCGGCTGATAGAGGGTTTCCCGCCACAAGGGCGGGAATGACGGGAGTAAAGGGAGAGGGCGGCGGCTAGGCCGCCATCGCCTTGACCTCGCGGCGGATCAACAGCGAGGCGCCGGCCGCAATGAGGCCGGCCATGCCCGCCAGGACGAAGGCCTGGACGTACTGGCCCTGGGCGGCGCGGATCATGCCCGCGCCGACGGCGGCCGTGGCTGCGCCGAGCTGGTGGCCAGCGGCGATCCAGCCGAACACGATCGGGCCGTCGCGGTCGCCGAAGGCCTGGGTGGCCAGGCGCGCGGTCGGCGGCACGGTGGCGATCCAGTCCAGGCCGTAGAACACCGCGAACACCGACAGGCTGACGATCGAGAAGTCCGAATAGGGCAGGTAGATCAGCGAGAGGCCCCGCAGGGCGTAATAGACGAAGAGCAGCTTGCGCGGGTCGTAGCGGTCGGTCAGCCAGCCCGACGCCGTCGTGCCGAAGAGGTCGAAAAGGCCCATCAGGGCCAGCAGCCCGGCGGCGCGGACCTCGGGCATGCCCCGGTCGCCGCAGAAGGCGATCATGTGCACGCCGATCAGGCCGTTGGTGGTCAGGCCGCAGATGAAGAAGCCCAGGAACAGCAGCCAGAAGGTGCGGGTCTTGCTGGCCCGCGCCAGGGCCCCGAAGGCGCCGGCCAGGGCGTTGGAGGCCGAGCCCCGCGGCGGCTCCTCCCAGTCCTCGCCCGCGCCGAACGGCTTGTGGCCGATGTCGGAGGGGCGCTCGGGGATCAGCAGCCAGGCGATAGGGGCCATGACGGCGGCGACGGCGGCCACGGTCAGCACCACGGGACGCCAGCCGCCGTGCTCGGCGATGAAGGCCATGGCCGGCAGGAAGATCAGCGAGCCGGTGGCGGTGGCGGCGGTCAGCAGGCCCAGCATCAAGCCGCGCCGCTCGACGAACCAGCGATTGACGATGGTCGCGCCCAGCACCATGGCCACCGCCCCGCTGCCGAAGCCCGCCAGCACGCCCCAGGTGGCCACATAGTGCCAGGTCTGGGTCATGAAGGCCGAAAGCCCCGTCGAGACGGCCATCAGCACGAGGGCCAGGCTCACCGTCTTGCGTACGCCGAACGATTGCATCAGCGCCGCGGCGAAGGGACCGGTCAGGCCGTAGAGGAAGATGCCGATAGCGGCGGCCAGCGAGATCGCGCCCCGGTCCCAGCCGAAGCTCTTTTCCAGCGGCAGGATCAGCACGCCCGGCGCGGCCCGCAGGCCGGCGGCGGCCAGCAGGGCCAGGAAGGTCACGCCGGCCACCACGAAGGCGTAGTTTCGGCCGAAGGGGCGTCGGATCGTCGCCATGCTGGCTTCCTCGCGGAAAATGTAACCGATCGGTACGGGTCTTGATGGCGTTGTACGTACCGGTTAGTAACATCGTCAAGAGGCCTTCTGAGCTATGACGAAAACCGACGCCGACGCCCCCCTGCATCTCCAGCCCTACGGGCCGGGCCCGCGCGCGGCCGAGAAGATCTTCGAGACGGCCCGCGACCTGTTCTACCGCGAGGGCATCCGGGCCGTGGGCGTCGACGAGATCGTCAGCAAGGCCGGCGTGACCAAGCCCAGCCTCTATCGCAGCTTCAAGTCCAAGGACGACCTGGTCGCCGCGGTGCTGCGCGAGGTGGAGGAGGGCTTCTGGGACCGCTTCAAGTCGGCCGAGGACGCCTTTCCGGATGATCCCAAGGCCCAGATGGTCGCCTATTTCGAAGGCCTGGCGGCGCGTTCGGGCGGGGCCGACTATCGCGGCTGCGCGCTGAGCAACGCCGTCGTCGAGTATCCCGATCGCGGCCATGCCGGCCGGGCCGTGTCGCAGGCGCACAAGCAGGACCTGCGCGATCGCCTGCGGGCCAAGGCGCAGGCCATGGGGGCGTCGGATCCCAAGGCCCTGGGCGATGCGATGATGCTGCTGATCGAGGGCGTGTTCACCTCCAGCCAGATGTTCGACGACGATGACAAGCCGGCCCTGGCGGTGGTGGGGGCGATGAAGGCCCTGATCGCGGCCTACTGCCCGTGAGCCACCCTCTGGATCGTCCCGTCTGGTCCAGCCTGACCGGTCGTCTGTCGCATCTGGCGATCGCGCGGGACGGGGCCCTGCGGATGGATCCCGATTTCGGCCTGTTCGCCGCCGTCGCCGAGGATACGCCGGAAAACCTGGCGGCGCTGGGCGAGTTGGTGCGCGAGCACGGCCCGTCAGGTCTCGTCGAGCTGTCCCCACCGCCGCCCGTTCCCGGAACGAGCGTGAGGTCCAGCGCCCTATGCTGGCAGATGGCGGCGAACACGATCACGCCGCTGAAGCCCGTCGACTTCGAGATCGTCGCCCTGACCGACGCCGACGCAGGCGAGATGCTGGCCCTGGCGACCCTGACCAAGCCCGGCCCGTTCTTTACGCGCACCCACGAGCTGGGGGCGTTCGTCGGCGTGAAGGTCGGGGGCGAGCTGGCGGCCATGGCCGGCGAGCGGATGCGGCCAGACGGCTTCACCGAGGTCAGCGGCGTCTGCACCCGGCCCGACTTTCGCGGCCAGGGCTACGCCGCCGGCCTGATGGCGCACGTGGCCGGCGCGATCCTGGCGCGGGGCGAGACGCCGTTCCTGCACAGCTACGCCGACAACGCCGGCGCCAACGCGCTCTACCAGGCGCTGGGCTTTCAGCGCCGGGCGGACGTCTGGTTCACGGTGCTGGCGCCAGAATAGGTCCGACTTCGCCCCCAAACGAAAAGACCCCGGAAGGCGCTGGCCATCCGGGGTCTTTGTTACTCAGCGGAGAAAGGCCGATCAGGCCTCTTCCATCTTCCGCGCCTGGATCCGGCACCAGCCGTAGAGGCCGGCGACCACGACCGCCGCGACGATGATGGCGATGATCATGCCGAGGTGCTCGGGCGGCGGGTTGGCGATGGCCAGGGGCGCGCCCTTGTTGGTCGAGACGATCAGCAGGGCCAGGGCCACGTTGAACAGGCTCTCGCCGACGATGAAGCCCGAGGCGATCAGCACGCCCAGGCGCTTGGCGACCTCAGCCTTGCGGTCCTTGGAGACCACGCGCTCGAAGATCCAGCCGGCGACGGCGCCGACCACCACCGGGGCGGTGACGGCGCTGGGCAGGTAGATGGCCAGGCCCACGCCCAGCGGCGGCAGGCTGAAGCGGTCCTTGCTGGCGCGGCGCAGGACGATGTCGACCACGACGAGCGCCAGGCCGATCAGGGCGCCGACGCCCAGCAGGTCCCATTGCAGGTTATGGCCGATGACGCCCTTGGCCAGGGTCGAGATCAGCGTCGCCTGCGGCGCGGCCAGCGGCTCGGCGCCGGGCACCACATTGAGGTTCGGCGCGCCGACGAAGCCGTTCGACTTGGCCAGCAGGTCGAGCACGAACGGGATGACGGTCGCGCCCGACAGCACGCCGATCACCAGGGCCGACTGCTGCTTCCACGGCGTGGCGTCGACCAACTGGCCGGTCTTCAGGTCCTGCAGGTTGTCGTTGGCCACGACGGCCACGGCCAGGACGGTGGCGGTGACATAGAGGGCGAAGGCGACCAGGGCCTTGGCGGCGTCCGGGCCGATCAGGCCGCGGCCGATGGCGCCCACCAGCAGCGAGGCGCCCAGCACCGTCAGGATGGCGATGCCCGAGACCGGGCTGTTGGACGAGCCGATCAGGCCGGCCATGTAGCCGCAGACGGCGGCGGCCAGCAGGCCGGCGAACACCAGGTAGGCCACGGCGGCGATGGTCAGCGGCAGGGCCAGGGCGCCGGCCGGGCCGCCAAGCGCGAAGGCGGCCAGCAGCCAGCCGGCCGGGGCCAGCAGGGCCACCGACACCAGGCCGACGACGAACAGCGGGATGTCCTGCTCGACGCGCGGCAGGTCGCCGCCGCCCGAGCGGCGGGCCTTGCCGGCCTCGAAGGCCGACACCAGGCCGCGCCAGATCGGCACGACCAGCTTGCCCAGGGTCCAGATGGCGGCCGCGCCGATGACGCCGGCGCCCAGGAAGCGGACCTTGGTGGCCCACACGGTCAGGGCGTGGTCGGCGACGCTGGCGCCGGCCTCGGCCGGGAACACGCCGGTGAGGATCGGCACCAGCACGGCCCAGGCGATGAACAGGCCGGTGAACATGGCGACGCCGACGGTGATGCCCATCAGGTGGCCCGCGCCCATCAGGGCCAGCGAGCTGGACGCGCCGATGCCGGTCGCGCCCTTGCCGACCTTGACGAAGGCGGCCACTTCGGCGGCGAAGATCTTGGCCGCGCCCAGCGCCGCGAAGGCGGCCGAGGCCAGGGTGCCGGCGATCACGGCCCACAGGCCCGCCTTGCCCTCGGCCGCGCCTTCACGCGAACCCGAACCGACCTTCAGCACCTCGGCGGCGGCGACGCCTTCCGGGTAGGGCAGGGGCGAGTTGGTGACCAGGGCCCGGCGCAGCGGGATCGTGTACATCACGCCCAGGATGCCGCCGACGGCGCAGATGCCGAAGGTGGCCAGGAACGGGATGTCCGACCACCAGCCGATCATCAGCAGGCCCGGCAGCACGAAGATCACCGACGACAGCGTGCCCGCGGCCGAGGCGATCGTCTGGACGATGTTGTTTTCCTGGATGGTCGAGGTGCGGAAGAACCGCAGCAGGGCCATCGAGATCACCGCGGCCGGGATCGAGGTGGCGAAGGTCAGGCCGACCTTCAGGCCCAGATAGACCTGGGCGGCCGTGAAGACGACGGTGATGAGGATGCCCAGGATCACGCCGCGGAGCGTGAACTCCGAGCGCGGGGCGGCGGTGATATCGGACATGCGGGTCCCGCAAACAGTTAAAGCGGCCGGACCTTGCCGTCCGGCCGCTTCATACTCAAGCCTTTCGAGGTTTGAACTGTTACAAAATCACAGATTCAGCGTCACAAAACGCCCAGCATCTCGGCCACCAGGGGATGGCGGACGATGTCGCGGTCCTCCAGGCGGACGACGGCGATGTTGGACATCTGCTCGAAGCGGTCGGCCACGTCGCCCAGGCCCGAGATGCCCGGCAGCAGGTCCGACTGGTTCGGGTCGCCGGTGACCACCATGGTCGAGTGCCAGCCCAGGCGCGTCAGCAGCATCTTCAGCTGCATGTAGGTGCAGTTCTGGGCCTCGTCGATCACCACGAAGGCGTTGTTCAGGGTGCGGCCGCGCATGAAGCCGACAGGGGCGATTTCGATGGCGCCCTCGGCCATCAGGGCCCGCATGCGCTTGACCGAAAGGCGATCGGTCAGGGCGTCGTAGAGTGGCCGCAGGTAGGGGGCCAGCTTGTCTTCCATGTCGCCCGGCAGGTAGCCGATCGACTCCCCGGCCTCGACGGCGGGGCGCGACAGGACGATCCTGTTGACCCGGCCAGCCTCGAGAGCCTCCACGGCCTTGGCGATGGCCAGATAGGTCTTGCCCGTGCCGGCGGGACCCAGGGCCAGGACCAGGTTCTTGCTGTCCATCGCGTCCATGAGCTGGGCCTGGCCTGGCGATTTCGGTTTTATCGTCTTGATGTAGCTCTGATCCCTGGGCGCGTTGTCGGCGTCGCCGAGGGGCGACCAGCCGCCGCGATGCTCCACCGGCAGGCGACGCACCTTGGCGTCGTCGTCGTAGCGGCCGTCAGCGCCTTCGCGCACCATCCGCTTCAGGGCTCGCTTGGTCATCAAAGCCTCCATTCGGGCATGAAAAAAGGACGAGGCCGTAAGGCGTCGTCCTTGGGTCGATGAGAGGAGCAGAAGACGGAGCCGCAGGCGCGGCCGGGCGGCTCGGTGGAGCCCCTGGAAGGCAGTGCTGTACGCCGGAACGCCGAACGCAAGACCCTGTTCTCCGTCGTCAGGAGGCCGCGGTCGGTATGGTCCGCGGCGGATACGGAAGGAAGTCTCCCGATGAGAGGATGTTCCATGCCGAATCACCGGATTTACAATGGGGTGATTATGGTTTCTGAGCGATTAAGTTTTTGCGTGCCGAAAGAACACGGGGTGTACGGATGACTGTCTATTCGTTGGGCGATACGGCCCCCACGCTTCCCCCCGAGGGCGAATGCTGGATCGCCCCGACCGCCAGCGTGATGGGCAATGTCGTGCTCAAGCAGAACGCCAGCGTCTGGTGGGGCGCGGTGGTGCGCGGTGACAACGACCCGATCACCATCGGCGAGAACAGCAACATCCAGGACGGTTCGGTGCTGCATACCGACGCGGGGATCCCGCTGACCATCGGCGCCAACGTCACCGTCGGCCACATGGTGATGCTGCACGGCTGCACGATCGGCGACGGCTCGCTGATCGGCATCGGCTCGATCATCCTCAACGGAGCGAAGATCGGGAAGAACTGCCTGATCGGCGCCGGCGCCCTGATCACCGAGGGCAAGGAGATCCCCGACAACTCGATGGTGGTGGGCGCGCCGGGCAAGATCATCCGCGAGGTCAGCGAGCACCAGGCGATGATCCTGCAGGCCTCGGCCCTGCACTACGTGCAGAACTGGAAGCGCTATCGCGCCGGCCTCAAGGCGATCTGACAGGAAAAGCGCAGGAGCGCCGCCCGGAGGGGGGGATGGGCGGCGCTCCTGTCAGACCCGCGCAAGGGGCTTGAGCGCGGGGCCTTCTCACGACGGCGGCGGGACTGTCGCCGGCGTGGAAGTCGGATGGACCGGGAAGGCGCTCTCCACGAAGCCGCCGGTCGATCTGATGACCGGCATGATGGCGGCCGGCCCTTCCGATCGGATTAAGGTTGAGTTCGCGCAAAATCAGTAACGATGTTCTGCGGTTTTCCGGGGCGAGGCGCGGGCGGAAACCTCGTCATCCAAGCCTGGGTGCGCAGGGCTCGTCTTAAGGGCGAGCCGTCCTCGTATTTTCCGGATAGAACGAGGCCGGCCGGGGTCTTTTCCCCATCGCCGCGGATCGTCCGGCTCTGCTGAAGGCTCGTCCTGCGGCAACATGACCGCAAGGCCGCCTTGGCGTCTCGAGGGGCGCGGGCGGTCTGGCCATTTGTTGAGGGATTGGGCCGCGCCGGGCGTATTGTCTTGGCGAGAGCCAGGGAAACCGACATGAGCGAAGAGCTCGACCACTTGATCGAAGCGATGCGGCGCCAGCCGCAGGCCCGGCTGGACGGCCTGGAGGGGCGCGTGTGGGCGCGGATCGACGCCCTGCGCCAGCCCTCCGGCATGCTGCTGACGCCGCTGCGCGCCGCCGCGGTGGTGGCCGCCCTGGGGATCGGCATGATCGGCGGCAACATCGCCACGACCTCGACGACGAGCAAGCCGGTGGAGATCGCGGCCTTTTCGGTCGACGCCCACCTGGCGCCGTCGACCCTGCTGGACGGTCGGTGATGGCGGTTTCGCGCGGCGCGGTGCTGACCGTGGTGCTGGCCCTGGCGGCGGGGATCGGCGGCGGCTGGCTAGGGTCTGGCCATCTGGTCCCCAAGCACGAGCCGCCGTCGCTCCACGATGTCGTCCACAACGAGCTGAAGCTGACCGCCGAACAGGATCGCCGCATAGAGGCGCTGGAGCAGGACTTCGCCGTGCGCCGGCGCGCGCGGGAGGCCGAGCTGCGGGCCGCCAACGCCCAGCTGGCCGCCGCCATCCAGGCCCGCCACGAATATACGCCCGAGGTCGCCGCGGCGGTCGAGCGCTTCCACGTGGCGATGGGAACCCTGCAGAAGGAGACCGTCGAGCACGTGCTGGCCATGCGCAAGGAGCTGACCCCGGCGCAGGCGGCCAAGTTCGATCGTCGCGTCAGCGAAGCGCTCACGCCCGAGACCCCGTGAACCGGCCCTCGGGTGACGAAGACGACGGCGCGCTGGCCCGCAGGGCGGCGCGGGGCGACGAACTCGCCTTCAGCCTGCTCATGCGTCGTCACAAGGGCCGGCTGCACGCCTTCGCCCGGCGTCACCTGGGCGACGCCGACGCGGCTCTGGACGTCGTGCAGGAAAGTTTCGTCGCCGCCTGGAAGGCGCTGAACCGCTACGATCCTGCACGTCCGTTCTCGACCTGGCTGGCCGCCATCGCCCTGAACAAGTGCCGCGACCGCGGCCGGCGCCTGAAGGTGCGGCGGCTGATCCTCGGCGAACGCTCGATCGACGCGCCGGGAACCCCCGACTACGCCGACCCCGCGGCCGGACCCGAAACCCAGGCCCTGCGCGCCGAGCAGGTGGCGCGGCTGGAGCGGGCGATCGCGCGGCTTCCCGACCAGCTGAAGGAGCCGCTGATCCTGACCAGCCTGGAGGGCCTGTCGCAGCAGGAAGCCGCCGATCTGCTGAAGGTCAGCGCCAAGGCGGTGGAGACCCGCGTCTACCGGGCCCGCCGGCGGCTGGCCGAATGGCTGGCCGAGGCCTGAAACATTTTGCCGGGAGGCTGAGGGAAGGGCGCGCGGGGCGCGTAGCATGGGGCGAGACCGCGTCGCGTCCGGACAGGGCGCTCCCCCCGGCGCGCCGTACGAAGGACTGACATGCGTATCTCCCGCGGGGCCCTGGACCGCCGCCGTTTCCTGCGATCCCTGGCGATCCTCGGCGGCGGCGCGGCGCTGGCCGACCTGCTGCCCGCCTGGGCGCTTCCTGCGCGGGCAGCCGAGCGCTCGCCCGCGGCGCTGAGCGGCGAGGACATTCATCTGAAGATCGGCCACGCGACCCTTTCGGTGGACGGCCGCGCCAGCCATGCGGTGACGATCAACGGAACCGTGCCCGGACCGCTGATCCGGCTGAAGGAAGGCCAGACCGTCCGGCTGCACGTCAGCAACGGCCTGGAGGAAGAGACCTCGATCCACTGGCACGGCCTGCTGGTGCCGTTCGAGATGGACGGCGTGCCGGGCGTCAGCTTCCCGGGGATCAAGCCGGGCGAGACCTTCGTCTACGAGTTCAAGGTCAAGCAGTCGGGGACCTTCTGGTATCACAGCCATTCGGGCCTGCAGGAGCAGGTCGGCCACTACGGCCCGATGATCATCGATCCGGCGGGCGAGGACCCGGCAGCTTTCGATCGCGAGCATGTCGTGGTGCTGTCGGACCACACCCGCGTCCACCCCCACCAGATCTTCCGCCGGCTCAAGCAGCAGAGCGGCGCCTTCAACTTCCAGCGCCAGACGATCGCCGGCCTGTTGAAGGGCAAGGATCAGACCCTGGCCGAGCGCCTGGAGTGGGGCCGGATGCTGATGGACCCGACGGATATCTCCGACGTCACCGGGGCGGCCTACACCTTCCTGATCAACGGGCGAGGCCCCAGCGACAACTGGACGGGCCTGTTCACGCCCGGCGAGCGGGTGCGGCTGCGGTTCATCAACGCCGCCGCCCAGTCGGTGTTCAACGTCCGCATCCCGGGGCTGAAGCTGACCATGGTGGCCGCCGACGGCCAGCACGTGCGGCCAGTCGAGGTCGACGAATTCCAGATCGGCAACGCCGAGACCTATGACGTCATCGTCCAGCCGGTCGAGGACAAGGCCTTCACCATCGTCTCGGAATCGGTCGACCGCTCGGGCCTGGGCCGCGCCACGCTGGCGCCTCGGCCGGGCATGAGCGCCGAGGTTCCGCCAGTCCGCCAGCGGCCCCTGGCCAACATGCGCGACATGGGCATGGACATGTCGGGTATGGATCATGGCGGCATGGATCACGCGGCCATGGGCCACGCCATGCCCGCGGCCGAGCCCGGCATGGCCCCGCCGCGCGCCCGGGGCGGCGACGTGATGGCCAAGGGCGACATGGGCGGCATGGACATGTCCATGCGCAATCCCGACAACGCCCCCCATGTCCCGCTCGGTCCCGGCGTGCAGATGCTCTCGCCCATGGCGGTGGACCGCAGGGCAGAGCCCGGCCAGGGGCTGGAGAGCGTCGGCCATCGGGTGCTGGTCTATCGCGACCTCGTGGCGCTGGAGCCCAATCCCGACCAGCGCGCGCCCGAACGGTCGATCGAGATCCACCTGACCGGCAACATGGAGCGCTTCATGTGGGGCTTCGACGGCCGCAAGTTCAGCGACAGGCCGCCGCCCTATTCGTTCCGGCATGGAGAGCGGGTGCGGGTCGTGCTGGTCAACGACACCATGATGGCCCACCCGATCCACCTGCACGGCCACTATTTCGAACTGGCTTTCGGCCCCGTCGGGCGCATGCCGCGCAAGCACACCGTGATCGTGCTGCCGGGCGGCCGGGTCGCCTTCGACTTCACCGCCGAGACCGGCGACTGGGCCTTCCACTGCCACATGCTCTACCACATGCACGCGGGGATGTTTCAGGTCTTCAGCGTACGGGACGGCCAGGGAGAGGGCGCGTGATGAAGGCCTCCCTGATCGCCCTGCTGCCGTTGCTGTGGGCCGGCCCGGCCCTGGCGCAGCACGACCACCACGCGCCGGCGCCGGCCGATCCGCACGCGGGTCACGACATGGGCGCGACGCCGGCGGCGCCGCAGGCCGCGCCCGATCCCCATGCCGGCCACGACATGGGCGCCATGGCGGACCAGCCGTCGCCCGAACCGTCGCCTGAGTCTTCGACCGAGCCGCCGCCTCTGCCCGACCGCGAGACCGCCGCTCCGCCGGCGCCGAGCGACCATCTGGCCGACCGGATCTTCGATCCGGCCACCATGGAGCGGGCGCGTGCGGTGCTGCGCCAGGAACACGGCGGGGCCCAGGCCTCGCAGGTCATGCTCAACCTCTTCGAATACCGGGCCCGCTCCGGCGGCGACGGCTATCACTGGGCCGGCGAGGCCTGGTTCGGCGGCGACATCGACCGGCTGGTGATCAAGTCGGAGGGCGAGGGCGACCGTCACGGCGTCGAGAGCGGCGAGGTGCAGGCGCTCTATTCGCGGGCGATGGGCCTCTATACCGACCTGCAGGTCGGCGTCCGCCAGGACCTGGAGCCCACGTCGCGCACCTATGCGACCGTCGGGTTCGAGACCCTGCTGCCTTACTGGATCGAGGCCGAGGGCGCGGTCTTCGTGTCCGGCAAGGGCGACGTCCTGGCCAGGGCCGAGGGCGCGATCGACTGGCGCCTGACCCAGCGCCTGATCCTGCAGCCGCGCGCCGAGCTCAACTTCGCGGCCCAGGACGTGGCCGAGACCGGTACGGGCTCGGGCCTGTCGGACGCCGAGCTCGGCCTTCGCCTGCGCTACGAGGTGCGGCGCGAGTTCGCCCCCTATGTCGGCGTCACCTGGGGGCGGCGCTTCGGGCGCACCGCCGACTATGCGCGCGCCGCCGGGGAAGAGGTTTCAGACACCAGCCTGGTGCTGGGCCTGCGGGCCTGGTTCTAGCGCCCCTCAGTCATTGGTTCACGGAGTAAGCTCATGAAAGTTCTCGGCATCGCCGGCGGCCTGGCCGCCCTGGCCCTTCTCGCCCAGCCGGCCGCGGCTCAGGACGATCACGCCGGCCATGCGGGCCATGCCGCCCCCGCCGCCGCCTCGGCGATCGAGGCCGTCGGCGTGGTGCGGGCGGTCGACGTCAAGGCCGGCAAGGTCACCCTGGCGCACGAGGCGATCCCGGCCCGCAAGTGGCCGCCGATGACCATGGCCTTCAAGGTTTCCGATCCGGCCCTGCTGAAGGACCTCGCCGTCGGGACCAAGGTCCGCTTCAAGCTGGACGGCCAGACGATCACCGGCCTCACCGCGCTCTAGGCCGCAGCCGCATCGACAAGCCGGGCGCGTGAAGGCGCTCAGTCGATGGCCGGCGTTGTTCTCATGCCTGCGTCTTGAGGGACGCTCACGCCATTCCGGCGATCGGCTTCGTTCTTCTTCTTCTTGTCTTGGTCGTGGTGCCATTTGATGGAGAAGAACATGCCGACGCCCAGCACTATGATCTTGAGCGGGAAGAAGATTACAGGAAACAGATCTACCCAAGTCACAATGTTACTCCTGGGTGGCGTCGAAGGCTGACGCGCATCCTTTTGCCAAGGAGTAGCGGTCTATCAATTTTATCGGTTCGGGTGTCGTGGACAAAGTGTCCAAGCACGGCAGTCAGCGTCGCTGCGCAGTCCCGCCGCGGGACCGCGCAGCTTAAGCCCGGGCCAAGGCGCTGGCCGCCTTGCCGTCATACTGGCCGCCGAAGCTGGTCTTCAGGTGGGCCATGATCGCGCCGACATTGGCGTCGGGGTTCTTGGCCCGGAAGTCGTTGATGGCGTCGCGCAGTTCGGCTTCCGTCATCTGCTTGGGGCCATACGAGGACAGGACCGCCAGTTCGGTTTCAGCCGCCTTGGTCCGTTCGTCCACCTTCGACGTATCGCCACCGGCCTGGATCAGGCGCGCCCGTTCGGCCGCCAGGTTTTCCAGCGTCAGCTTGGTGTTCTTCACGAACTTCGCGACGGTCGCGACGACCTTCTCGTCGGTGACTTCCGTCACGCCGCGCTTGAATTCCTCGGTCGTGATCTGCGTGGCTTCGCCGATCAACGTGGTGAGCACGTCCGCCTTCAGGCGGTCGCCCAGCTTGCGCGCCGCCAGTTGGTCAGCCTTCAGCTCGTCGAGCAAAGCCATGTCGTCGTCCTTTCAGTTCACTCTATTCGTAGCGCTTTAAGTGTATGGTGGCCGCGGCTCTTCAAGGGCACGGGCGGGGCGGGAGACACGGGCGGTGTCCGGGCCAGATCCCCCTCCCGTCTGGGTAGCGAGCTCGTATATCGCGGACAAGGCAAGGGGCGCACGGCTGGCGACTTGAAAGACTGCGAGGGACTAGATCGGCTCCAGCATCTCGGCGAGTGCAAGCACCGCCGTCCACGTCCGCCCCGTGATCCGCGAGCCGAGGGTCTTCTCGACCAGGCTGGTGGTCAGCTTCGAGCCGCCCAGGCCGTCGGGATAGATCGCATAGATCTGGCGGCTTTCGGCCCGCGCCTGCTCGTTCCCGCGGATCGCCGCGCGCAGGGCGCCCATGGCCTTCTTGTCGGGGGTGTCCTTGCAGAACAGGGTCATCAGCCAGCCCGGATCGGCCGCCGCGAAGTCCGGGAACGGGTTGGCCGCGACCAGGGCCCGCCAGGCCTCGGCGGTGCGGACATAGACATCGGTGCGCAGGCCCAGGCGCGCCATCAGCTCGGTTTCGATCTGGGTCTGAAGTTCCGCGCCGGTGCGCTCGCCGCTCTCAAACACCAGGTCGCCGAGCTTGGGGCCCATGCGGATTTCGGTGTGGCCGAGATCGGTCAGCAGACCGGTCAGCTCGTCGGCGGTGATCAGGCGGCCGCCGGCGGCGTTGACGCCGCGCAGCAGGGCGATGTGGAGGGACATGGTCGGGCCTTTCGAACGAGGCGGCTGCTTAAGCCCTGGGCGGGCCGCCGTCGCGGGGTATTTGCGGTCGGCGTTTCCTACGCGAGGTCCGTCGCCCCTGGCAAAGATCCTGGCTGTTGGATGGGCGGCCGACGGAGTCTCAAGAACATCCAGGTGCGCCGCTGAACGCCCTCTTCCAGGATACAACGCAATGCCGGCTCATGGCGCAGCGTGAATCCGCCGATCGTGCGCGGCCGCCTCTCGCATTATTGACAGCCTAAGCCTGTTTTAGGGACAGCTCTAACCTGTACCGACAATGCGATGCCCCCCTTGCCGCCGCCTCGGGACCGGGTCACTCTCTGTCTTAACAACGATAACATTGTGGGAGGGACGCCATGTCGGGCACGCGCTTCGACTACGTCATCATCGGCGCCGGTTCGGCGGGTTGCGTGCTGGCCGCGCGGCTGAGCGAGGATCCGGCGGTGAAGGTGCTGCTGCTGGAGGCCGGCGGCAAGAACGGCTCGGTGCTGGTGCGGATGCCCGCCGGCGTGGGCGAGCTGATCAAGGCCAAGGGCGAGAGCAACTGGGGCTTCTGGACCGAGGCCGAGCCGCATCTCGACGGCCGCAAGCTGTGGTGGCCGCGGGGCCGGGGCCTGGGCGGCAGCTCGGCGATCAACGGCATGATCTATATCCGCGGCCACGCGCGCGACTATGACCAGTGGCGGCAGATGGGGCTGTCGGGCTGGTCCTACGCCGAGGTGCTGCCCTACTTCAAGCGCTCGGAAACCTTCCACGGCGGCGGCTGCGCCTATCACGGCGGCGACGGTCCGCTGCACGTCTCGGCCGGCGAGTCCGACAGTCCGTTCTACAAGGCGGTGATCGAGGCCGGCCGCCAGGCGGGCCATCCGGTGACCAAGGACTTCAACGGCTTCCAGCAGGAAGGCTTCGGGCCCTACGACCTGACCATCCGCGACGGCAAGCGCTGGAGCGCGGCCGCGGCCTACCTGGCCCAGGCCCTGTCGCGGCCCAACCTGACCTGTCTGACCGAGGCGCGCACCACCCGCATCGTGGTCGAGAACGGCAAGGCGGTCGGCGTCGAGTACGTGATCGGCAAGGGGGCGCAGAAGGCGACAGCCTATGCCGACGCCGAGGTGCTGCTGAGCGCCGGGGCGGTGCAGTCGCCTCAGATCCTGCAACTGTCGGGGATCGGCGATCCGGACGCCCTGAAGGCCGCCGGCGTGACGCCTGTGCACGAGGCTCGCGGCGTCGGCCAGAACCTGCAGGATCACCTGGATGTCTGCCTGTCGTGGACGACCAGGGGGCTGAAGACCGCCTATTCGGCCAACAAGGGGCTGAACAAGCTGGGCGTCGGTTTGTCCTACCTGCTGATGGGCAAGGGGATCGGCCGGCAGAACTTCCTGGAGTCTGGCGCCTTCCTGCGCTCGCGGCCCGATCTCGACCGGCCCGACCTGCAGATCCACGCCGTGCTGGCGATCATGCAGGACCACGGCAAGGTGCTGGTCGAGAAGGACGGCTTCACGTTGCATGTCTGCCAGCTGCGGCCGGAAAGCCGGGGCTCGGTCGGGCTGCAGTCTTCGGATCCGTTCGCCGACCCGAAGATCCTGGCCAACTATCTGGCCGCCGAGGAAGATCGCCGGGCCATGCGCGAAGGCGTGCGGATCGGCCGCGACGTCGCCGCCCAGGGCGCGCTCGATCCCTATCGCGACAGCGAGTACGCGCCGGGCGCCGACGTCAGGAGCGACCAGGAGATCGACGCCTGGATCCGCGCCAAGGCCGAGACAATCTACCACCCGGTCGGCACCTGCCGCATGGGCGCGGCGGGCGATCCGCTGGCGGTGGTCGACGACCAACTGCGGGTGCAGGGGATCGAAGGCCTGCGGGTGATCGACGCCTCGGTGATGCCCACCCTGATCGGCGGCAACACCAACGCCCCGACCATCATGATCGCCGAGCGCGCCGCCGACCTGTTGCGTGGCAAGGCGACCCTGGCGCCGCAGGACGCGCCGGTGTTCGACGGGGTTCCGGCCGCGGCGGCGTGAAGGGGCGGCTGTCAGAAAGGGAAACCTCGTCCTTCGACAAGCTCAGGATGAGGTTTCTCCGGCGCCGTCGTCATGAGTAGTCCTCACTGCGCAAGCTGCCGTTTCGGATAGATCCGTCGCGAAAGCCCAATAGGCCTTATTTCGAAGTTTGATTGCGTGTCCGGGTCCGAAGTCGCGCAAGCTTCGGCTCGCTTTCGCACAAGGATCCGCTTCATGAGCCAACGTCCCCTCGGCCGCTCCGGCCTCTCGATCGCCCCGCTGGTGTTCGGCGGCAACGTCTTCGGCTGGACGGCGGACGAGGCGACCTCGTTTCGCCTGATCGACGCCTTCGTCGACGGCGGCTTCGACGCGATCGACACCGCCGACGTCTATTCGGCCTGGGTTCCGGGGCACGAGGGCGGCGAGTCCGAGGCGACCATCGGCCGCTGGCTGGCGGCGGGCGGCAAGCGCGACCGCATCAAGATCCTGACCAAGGTGGCCAAGTGGCCAAGTGGCCCAGGCGCCCCGGCCTGTCGGCGGCCAACATCGTCGCGGCGCTGGAAGACTCGCTGCGCCGGCTGAACACCGACCATGTCGACCTCTACCAGTCGCACGAGGATGACGCGGCCACGCCGATCGACGAGACGCTGGAGGCCTTCGACCGGCTGGTGAAGGCCGGCAAGGTGCGGGCGATCGGGGCCTCGAACTTCACGCCGGACCGTCTGGAGGCCTCGCTGAAGACCTCGGCCGACAAGGGCCTCGTCCGCTACGAGTCGATCCAGCCGAAGTTCAATCTCTACGACCGCGACGAGGTGGAAGGGGCGCTGGCGCAGCTGACGGCGCGCGAAGGCGTGGGGATCATCCCGTTCTACGGCCTGGCCGCGGGCTTCCTGACCGGCAAGTACCGCAGCGAGGCAGACCTGGAAGGCAAGGCGCGCGGGCGCACGGTGAAGGGCTATCTCAACGACAAAGGCCTGCGGATCCTGGCGGCCCTCGACCAGGCGGCCGAGGCGACGGGCGCCACCCAGGCCCAGGTCGCCCTGGCCTGGATCGTCGCCCACCCGGCCATCACCGCCCCGATCGCCAGCGCCACCAGCGTCGCGCAGCTGGAGGAACTGCTGGCCGGGGTGCGCCTGACCCTGCCGGCCGAGGTCATCGCGGCGCTGGACGAGGCGGGGCGGTAGTCGACAGCCGCGAGGCGAGGGGGTATTCCTTGTTGAGACCAATTCTCAACTAAGGGGCCGCCGATGACCGAGCGCAACGTCAACCAGATTTCCGACTGGAACGGGCGCACCGGCGAGCGGTGGGTGGCCAATCAGGCGCGCCTCGACCGCATGCTCAAGGACTATGGCCAGGCGGCGATCGCCGCCGCGGCGCCGGCCGCCGGCGAGCAGGTGCTGGACATCGGTTGCGGGGCCGGGGCGGGCAGCCTGGAGATCGCCGCCCTGGTCGGGCCGTCGGGCGGGGTGCTGGGCGTCGACGTCTCCGAGCCGCTGGTCGCCCGGGCCCGCGAGCTGGCGGCGGAGGTCGCCAATGTGAAGTTCCAGGTGGACGACGCCAGCCGCGCCCTGCTGCCGGTGGAGCAGTTCGACCTGCTGTTCTCGCGCTTCGGAGTGATGTTCTTCGACGAGCCGGCGGCGGCCTTCGCCCACATGCGGCGAGCACTAAAGCTGGGCGGACGGCTGGCCTTCGTCTGCTGGCGCGGGGCGGGTGAGAACGACTGGGTGCGCCTGCCGATGAAGGCCATCGCGCCGATCGTCGGGGCGCCGGCGCCGCCCCCGCCCGAGGCGCCGGGGCCGTTCTCATTCGGCGACCGGGCGCGGGTGGAGCGGATCCTGGCTGAGGCCGGCTTCGTCGACGTCGCCTTCACCGCCATCGACCATCCGATCACCTTCGGCGAAGGCGAGACCCGCCAGGCGGCGATCGAGGATGCGGTGGACTTGGCCTTCCAGGTCGGGCCGTTGACCCGGGCCTTGGCCGATCAGTCCGACGCGGTGCGAGCGCAGGCGATCCCGCTGGTGCGCGAGGCCTTCGCGGCCAAGGCGACCGGCGAGGCGGTGGTGATCGAGGGCGCAGGCTGGGTGGTCACGGCGCGCAACAGCATGGCGTAAGGGTCGGACGGAGGGGCGCTCCCGCCGTGGCGGCGCTCTCCCGAGCGCCCCTCCGTCCTTCCGGCGTCGTCTCCGGCAAGCCGACGCAAAACCTCCCGCCAGAGCACGGGATGAAACTCGTATGTCGCCGCCTCAGGCGATGAGGCGGCCGTCCAGGCTGGCCAGGCGCAGGCGCGGGGCCTCGGCGTTCGTCGGGGCCAGGGCCTGGATCCGGCGCACGCCCAGCTCGTAGGCCGGGCGGCCCATCAGGCGCTGCATCATGGCGATCGGCTGGTAGAGCCCCAGGAACCGGTCGGCCTCGCCGCTGGCGCCGGTCATCGGGGCCAGAAGCACCTCCATGCCTACCGAGGCCACGCCATGGGCGCGGATGTCGGCGGTGACGACCACGGGCTCGCCCCGGCGGCGGGCCACTTCCAGCGCCGACTTCACCTCCAGCCGGTGCGACAGCGCCCACATCGACAGCTGGTCCTCGCCGCGCAGGTCGCGAGCGTGCAGGTCGGTGACGAAACCGCCGGCCAACCGGAAGGGATAGCGCCCGTTCCCACGCCCGAGGATGAACACCTGGGGCAGCAGGTCAAGGAAATCACCCGGATCGATGCTGGCGCGCGCCGGCATCCGATCGGCGCCGGCCCGGTTTCGCCAATAGTCTATCAACCGTTCCGTGCTTGGATGGAACATCGTCGTCCCCTTGCGGGTCCTTTCGCGGTCCATTTCGACCGCATGGGGCTTGCTAGGAGAACCGGGCCAGGGGCCCTGTCGTATCGTCTTGGCACAGAGTCGAGGCGCGGCGGGCCCATGGCGCGCTTCTTGCTGGAGAACCGGCCGGAAGACGTCGCTGTGTGAAGGGGAGACGCCATGACGGCGCCGAAACTGACCGTGTCCAAGCTGTGGATCGCCATCGGGGCGGCCGTGGCCGGACTCTTCGTGGGCGGCGTCGCCTACGCCCAATGCAACAGCGGCTGCACGCCGACGCCTCCGACCTGCTGCGCGCCTCCGCCCGCGCCCCCGCGCCCGCCCAAGCCGCCGAGCGGCTGCGACAACGGCTGCGGCGGCGGTGGCGGCCACTGGGGCGGCGGCGGCAAGACCAACGTGAACGTGAACGTCAACGTGAACGCCAATGCGAGCGCCAACGCCTCGGTGCGCGCCGGATCCAACGCCTCGGCCGGCGCGACCGTCTATTACGGCGGCGGCGCCCATGGCGGTTACTATTCGGGCCCGCAGCCCACCGGCTACATCCAGGGCCTGAACGTCACCGGCGGCGAAGCCGCGCGTCGCACGGCCTACGAGGCCACCCGCACCCGCTTCAAGCGCGTCGTCGTCCGCGCCGTCTGCCTGGACGACAAGGACATTCCCCATCCGGCTTCGCAGGTCACGCCCGACCGCGAGATCGACGATCTCTATGACGGCGAGCTCTATCGCTGTATCGCCGGCAGCCGCATGCAGTACGTGGTCGGCGAGTATTCCGGCCTGATCGACGCCAGCACCGGCGGCCAGACCTATATCTGCGCCAAGAACGAGGCGCTGTATCACACCCCCGGCGCGCGTGGGGGCCAAGGGGGCGGCGAAGGCGGGACCCTGGTCTGCCGTCCGCAGCGCCCGGCCCGCGACTGCAACGAGCGCTCGCTGCTGCGCCGCTACGGCGCCGGCGTGAAGATCCTGTCGATCCTGACCACCGAGACCTACACCGCCTATCGTGAGGAGACCGTGCGCGAGTCCAGCTCCAGCATGAGCCTCAGCCTCGACGGCGGCGTCGGCGGCGTCGTCTACTGATCACCTGGAGCAGCGCTTTCCTAAAGCGAAGGCCTCCGTCCGAAAGGGCGGAGGCCTTTTTCTTTCCGGCTCGGGCGGGCTCAGGCGTGGGGAGCGGCCGCGTCGCGCTCGGCCTGGAGCAGGGCCTTTTCCTTGGGCGTGAGCGACAGGTCGGAATCGACCGAGAACTCGAAGCCCAGGATCTCGAGCACCAGCGACCTGCGCACGCTGCCCTCGTTCGACAGCAGCCAGGGGTTTCGCTTCACGAGCTTCCTGAGCAGCCACAATGGTAGTTTGATCTTCATCCAGGTCTCCAGCCTTCCACATATCGGTGTAAGCCGGAGTAGCGTCAAATCCGGTCGCCCATCCCGCCGGGCGGGACGGGCGACCGGGCCGGCTACTTGCCTTCCGGCTTGACCTCGAAGGTCCAGCTCTTGTCGTCGGCCAGGAAGGTGCGGGCGGCCTTCTGGACGTCGGCGGCGGTGACGCGCTGCAGGCCGGCGATCACAGAGCGGGTGGCGTCCAGCAGGCGTGGGTCGGTCTGGGCGCCCGACAGCGCGCCCAGCCAGTATTCGTTGGTCTCGCGCGCCTTCTCCAGCTGGTCGATGCGCGGCAGCTTGGCCCGTTCCAGCTCGTCGGCGGTGACCGGCTTGTCGCGCAGGTCGGCGGCGATCTGGCGGACGCTGGCGACCACCTGGTCGATCTTCCCGGGCGGAACCTCGACCGACAGGCCGATATAGCCCCAGCCGGGGAAGGTGGCGTTGTGGGTGGCCGAGACCGAGGGCGAGTAGGTCGCGCCCTGCTTCTCGCGCAGTTCGTCGGTCAGGCGCAGCTGCATCACCGAGGCCAGGACCTGGGTGTTGCGCGAGCGTTGCAGGTCGCTGAACAGGTCGTCGGTCTTCCAGGCCATGAACAGCAGGCCCTGGTCGGCGCGGCCCTTGTGGTGGCGCACCACCGGAACCTTGGACGGTGCGGGGAAGGCGATCCTGGCCGCGTCGGCCGGCGCCGCGACGCCGGTGCGGACGGGCAGGGCGCCGAAGGTCTCGCCGACGGCGGCGATCGCCTTCTCCACCGTGGTGTCGCCGACGACGACGATCTCGATCTGGCCCGTCGACAGCGGACCGCCCACGGCCGCCTTCAGCTGGTCGATCGAGCCGTCGGCGATCTCCTTGCGGTCGGGGAAGGCGAAGCGTTCGTCGCCGGGGTGCATCAGGGACGACAGGTCGCGACCGACCACGCCGCTGCTGGTGCGCTCCAACTGGTCGTGGATCGTGCCGTAATAGGTCTTCACGCGGTTGAAGGCCTCGGGCCGCCAGCCGGCGTCGGACGCATAGGCCGCCAGCACCTGCAGCTCGGTGGACAGGTCCTCGGGGCGGGTGCGGCCCGACAGCACGAAGGCGTCGTCCTCGACGCCGAGGCCGGCGTTCCAGACCTTGCCGGTCAGCACCTGCTCCATGTCCTGGGCGGTGATCTGCTTGAGGCCGCCCTCGATCATCGACGAAGCCGACCACAGCGGGCTCTGGCCGGTCTTCGACAGGTCGAGCAGGCCGTTGCCGATGCGGGCCTTCACCAGGATCTGGTCGTCGCGGAACTTCGTCGGCTTGACCGTCAGGCGCACGCCGTTCTCGAAGCGCACGAAGACGGCGTCCAGATCGGTGACGTCCTTCTGCTCGACCGCCTTGCCGGTCGGACCGAACACCGCATAGGGCCAGTTGGTGGCCACGGGCGCGGCCGGCGGGGCGACCGGGGTCTTGCCGGCTTCCTGGTAGGCGGCCGTGACCGCCGCCTCGCCGCCGTCGATGGCGGTGGGCGTGGGCAGCACGATCAGCGGACCCTGGCCGGCGAACAGCGACTTTACGGCGGCCGAGACGGTGTCGGCCTTGAGATCCTTGGTGATGGCCTCGAAGGCGGCCAGGTTCTGCGAGGGGCTGGTGGGCACCTCGCGGTCGCCCAGCGCGCCGACGATCTGGCCGGCCAGGGCGGGCGTGCGCTGGGTGGCCTCGCCGGCGGCGGCGGCCACGTAGGAGGCCCGCATGGCGGCGATCTCGCGGTCCAGCTCGTCCTGGCGCACGCCGAACTGCATCAGCCGGCGCTGTTCCTGGTCGAGCACCTGCAGGGCGGCTTTCCAGCCGCCCGGCTTCACCTGGGCGAACAGGCCGTTGATCTGGGCGGCGTGGTACTGGTCGTTGCGCAGGGCGCCGGCCGAGATGAACGGCGGCTCGGCGCTGCGGGTCAGGGCGCGCAGGCGGCGGTTCAGCACCGCCATGCCCAGCGACTCCAGCATGTATTCGCGGTCGGACGCCTTGCTCTCGACGCGCAGGTCGGGCGACTGCACCCAGCCCAGCTGGACGGACTCGCCCGAGCCCGGCTCGACGATGACCTTGGCGGTCAGGCCGCGCTGGGCGATGGGGCCAAGGTCAGGGCGCTTGCCCGGCTCGCCCTGGCCCCTCCAGTCGCCGAACTTGGCCTTGATCTTGGCCTCCATGGCGTCGACGTCGAAGTCGCCGACGGCCACGAACACCGCGTTCTCGGGGCGATACCAGGCCTGGTAGAAGTCGCGGATGCGCTGGGCCGGGGCGGTGGAGATCACCTCGGTCGTACCGATCGGCAGGCGCGAGGGCGGACGCTGGCCCTCCAGGTTGAAGGCGAAACCCTGTTTGAAGACGCGATAGCCGGGGCTGTCGCGGGTGCGCTCTTCCGACAGCACCACGCCGCGCTCGCGGTCGACGGCGGCCGGGTCGATGGTCAGCTCGCCGGCCGCCTCGCGCAGCAGCATCATGGCGTCGTCGACCGTGCCGTCGTCGGTCTTGGGTAGGTCGAGGGTGTAGGTCGTCTCGTCGAAGCTGGTTGAGGCGTTGGTGTCGGCCCCGAAGGCCAGGCCCCGGCGCTCGAGGATCTTGACCATCTCGCCTTCGGGCACGTTCTTCGACCCGTTGAAGGCCATGTGCTCGAGGAAGTGGGCCAGGCCCTGCTGGTCGTCGGCCTCCATCAGCGAGCCGGCGTCGAACCACAGGCGCAGCGCGCCCTGGCCGGGCGGGGTGGCGTTCTTGCGGATGGCGTAGCGCATGCCGTTCTCCAGCACGCCGAAGCGGATGGCCGGATCGACGGCGACGTCCGAGACCTCGTGCGGCCACTGGCCGGGCTTGAGGTCGGAGAACTGGGGTCCGGCGGTCTTGATCGGCGCGGCGGGCGCCTTGGCCGGAACCGGGGCGACCGATGACGGCGCGGCGTCCGCCTTCTTGTCCGAGCCGGGCAGGACCGAGGAGAGGGTGGAGCAGGCGGTGAGCGCCAGGCCGGCGGAAACGACGAGCGCCAGGCGCGAGACAGAGATCATGGAGACCGTTCGATTACCGGAAGTGTCGGGGCGGCAGCTAAGCCTTCGCGCGTGGCGCAAGCAAGGCCGCGCGGCGGCGAAGTCGGCGTTCGGCGCTTCAGAATTGCAACAACCGCGCGTCTGGCCTGTGGGAAACTCGCTCATCCGCCTTGCGGAAGGCGGGGCGGCCGCCCACTCCCTAAGGGGCCGGAAAGTCGTCCGGCGGCGAGGGAGTGCGTCACATGCGTCTTTGGCTTGCGGGCTTTGCGGCCCCCGTCGCGATCCTGGCGGCCCTGTCCGGTGCGCCGACGGCGGCCCTGGCGCGACCCCAGGCTGTCCCCGCCGCGATGGCGCCGGCGCCCGACGCGGCGCTGTCCGCCCGCATCGACGCCGTCGTCGACCGCGCGATCGCCGACCAGCGCCTGGTGGGCGCGGTGGTGCTGGTCGCCCGCGACGGCAAGCTGGTCTATCACCGCGCCGCCGGCCTCGCCGACCGCGAGGCCCAGGCGCCGATGCGCGAGAACACCGTCTTTCGCCTGGCCTCGGTGACCAAGCCCTTCGTCAGCGTGGCGATCATGCGCCTGGCCGAGGAGGGGAAGCTGTCGCTGGCCGATCCGGTGACCAAGTGGCTGCCCGACTTCAAGCCGGCCCTGGCTGACGGCTCGACGCCCGAAATCACGCTGGGCCAGCTGCTCAGCCACACCGCCGGCCTGACCTATGGCCTGGCCGAAAAGGCCGATCACCCCTACCACCAGCTGGGCGTCTCGGACGGCCTCGACATCTCGGGCCTGACGCTTGAGGAGGACGTCGCCCGCATCGGCAAGGGGCCGCTGGCCTTCGCGCCGGGGTCGGCCTGGCGCTATTCGCTGGCCATCGACGTGCTGGGCCTGGTGGCGCAAAAGGCCGACGGCCATCCGTTGCCGCAAGTGGTGGCGCGCACCGTCACGGGGCCCCTGGGGCTGAAGGACGCCGGCTTCCAGGCGACCGACCCTGCCCGCCTGGCCACGCCCTACGCCAACGCCAACGCCAGCCCGGCCCCGACGCGGATCACCGACAACCAGGATGTCTCGCTGGGCGCCACCGCCGTGCGGATGGCCCCCAGTCGCGCCGTCGACCCGGCCGCCTTCCCCTCGGGCGGCGCGGGCATGGTCGGCACGGCCGGCGACGTGCTGGCCCTGCTGGAGGCGGTGCGCACCGGCGGCGGCCCGATTCTCTCTGCGGCCAGCGTCCAGGCCATGACCTCCGACCAGGCCGGTATCAAGGCCGCGACGCAAGGTCCCGGCTGGGGCTTCGGCTACGGCTGGGCGGTGCTCGACGATCCGGCCATCGCCAAGACCCCGCAAGGCGCGGGGACCCTGGCCTGGGGCGGAGTTTACGGCCACAACTGGTTCGTCGACCCCAAGGCCAAGCTGACCGTGGTGCTGCTGACCAACACCGCCTTCGAAGGCATGAACGGCCAGGTGACGCGCGAGCTGCGCGACGCGGTGTACGGGCGGTAGGGGCGAAAGGAACCTCCCCCTCTGGGGGAGGCGATCGCGTAGCGATCGAAGGGGGGGAGTTGGTGGTGACTTTCCAACGCCGCTGAAGCTGAAAACGGCCCCCCACTGGCCTTCGGCCGCCTCCCCCACAGGGGGAGGATCCCCTCTCTAGTTCGACCTCACATAGAACGCCGCGTCGTTGCCGACCGCGCGGGCGGTGCTGGTGACCGAGCGGGCCGAGCCGGTGACGGTGGTGGTGGCGCGCGCGGAGACGTCGGCGTTGTTGGTCTGGGTGTTGCTCGTGGTCATCGAGCCGCCGCAGGTTCCGCACACATAGCCGCCCACCGAGTTGCCGGCCGCGCTGGCGCGGGCGCCGATGTCGTAGCCGTCGTGGCCCTCGGCGCTGGCGATCACCTCGACGCCGCCGCCGTCATTGGTCTGGACGTTGTCGAGCACCAGGGCGGCGCCCGTGTTGCTGACGACCGCGGCGTTGCCCACGCCATAGGCGCTGCTGCCCGCCGCCCCGAACTGGTAGGACGTGGTCTCGGCCTGCGAGCGCACATAGGCGGTGTTGTACTGGTGGTTGGCCACGTCGAGCAGCGGGCCGACATTGGTGGCGTTGAGGTTGTTGCCGGCCGCCGAGGTCGAGGTCTCGGTCAGATAGGCGTTGCCGTAGGCGGTGAACTTGCTGGCCTGGACCAGGTCGGCGGTGTTGCCCTGGTCGGTGATGACCCGGGCGGCCGACTGGTTGGCGCCGTCGATGTCGATGTGGTTGCCCGCCGCCGTGCCGGCCACGGTCGAGGTTCCGCTGACATACTGCACGATCGCGCCGCCGTCGGCCATGACGTCGCCGGAGTTGGCCTGGCTGATCCGCGCCCCGGCCGCGCCGTTCTGCAGCCACAGGCCTTGGGTGTTGCCGGTGGCCTGGGTGTCGATGGCGAGGTCGCCGGCCCGGGCCGTCTCGCCCTCGACCTGGCCGCGGGCGGTGACCGCGCCGCTGTTGGTCTGGACCATGAAGCCGCGGTAGGTCGCTTCTTCCGCCCCGGCGTTGCCGAAATTGCCGGCCGCCTGGGTCGCCACCACGCTGGAGGCGCCCATCGAGCCGGAGGCGTTGACCACAGTGTGGCCGTAGACCGAGCCTTGGTTCACTTGGTTGGAGGTGGCGTCGACGTCCACGCGCGAGCCCGCGATGCCGACAGTGTTGCCGGTGGCCGAGGTCGATGCGCTGACGCCTTCCTGGACGGCGACGACGTTCAGGGTCTGCTCGCTGAAAATCTCGCCGAGGTTCAGCTGGTCGTTGAGAACCTGGCCCTGGGCGAAGGCGCTAGTAGCGGCCGCGACGCACAGAGGGATCGCTGCGATCGTTCCAGCGAGACGGATCTTCGCGGGTCTGCGCATTGTTGCTTCCCAGGTTGTTGTAGGCGGGCGTGAAGGCGCCCGTGACGCCGACGGTGTCGGCCCCGAAGGGGTCGGACTGCAGGCAGCTTTGCGGACCCGGCATGCCGTAGAGGTTGGCGCTCATCTCGACGACCGAACGCTCGATCAGCGAGCGCACGGCCAGTTGCACTGGCTCCAGCGCGCCCTTGCCGGCCGACAGGTCGAACAGGTTGTTGTTGGCGAAGGCGAAGATGCCCGCGCTGACTTCGCGACCGATCACCTGCTTCTGGTAGGAGATGACGTCTTCCACCACCAGGGTGCGGCTGTTGATCAGGCGCAGGTCCATGGCGATGTTCATCACGAACACGCGGCGCTTGAAGTTGGCCTTCAGCCCGTCGGTGTCGAGGTCGCCGCCGTAGAGGTCCGCGCCCGCCGAGTGGATGTTGTAGTTCAGCTCGGTGACGCCGCCGACGAGGTAGAAGTCCGAGCCGGCGACCTGGCCGGCGACGATCTTGCGATAGTCGGCCGGGGCGTCCGGCGTCGGGGCCGGGCGGTCGGAGATCAGCTTGTTGTTGGCGTACTTCAGCTCGAGTTCCGACACCGAGGTGTCGAAGCGCTCGACCATCGGCATGCCGGCCTTGGCGAAGGCGGTCATCGCCATCAGCGAGGCGCCTTGCGTGACCTTGCGGCCCGAACCGTCGGACTCTTCCTTGCCGGTGTAGTCGGCGATGCGGCCCACGGCGATGCGCGGGGCGGCGACGCGGTTCTGGCGGGCGTAGCTGGCCAGGCAGTTCAGCGCCGTCGAATAGGGGGTGGGGTTGGCCGTCACCGGCGCCGTGCCGATGGGCCGGGCATAGTTGCCAGCGTCCAGGCGCTTGGGCACGCCGCCGCCGCAGGCGCTGAGCGCCGTGCAGGCCGCAGCGACCATCAGGAAGACGCGCTTAGTTGCCATTGGAGACACCGCCGTTGGTCGACGCGCCGGCGCTGACATTGCCGTTGTTGACCTGGTTGGAGTTGACGATCACCGTGTTGTTGTTGCCCTGGGTGATGACCGTCAGGTTGTTGCCGATCGCAGTCGAGCCGGAAAAGCCGCCCAGGCTTCCGACGCCCGAATAGCTGTCCAGCGAGCCCGACGAGCTGCGGCTGGAATAGACGCTCTGGTCGCTGCCGGTGAGCATGACGCCGTCGACGATGACGCGATTGCCGTTGGCGTCGCGGGTCGAATAGTCGACGACGTGGTTTTCCTGGCCGGCGACGCGGCCGTAGCCGGCGTTGTAGGACGCGGAGTTGCTGCTCATGGATTGCGCCATGGCCGGAGCGGCGTCCAGGATCAGCACGCCGGCGAGGGCGGCGACCGCGCCGAGGGCCCGAACCAGGGGCTTGTTGTTCTTCTTTGAGGCCATGACGGGCTCCGCGACTGTCTGTCCGGGGCTTGCAAGCAACCCCCGTGCCAAAACCGGACACGCCATCCTAGGCGGTAAGGTATCCAGAATTGGTTAAACGCGGCGGAGGCGGCGCCTGGGGCGCGCCATGACGCGGGCGGCGCCGTTCCACCATTGATCCCGACGCGGGTTTGCGAGACCCTCGTTACGCAAAGAGCGATCAGGGAGGATTGCGTTTTGTTGGTGTCTCAGATCCTGAAGACCAAGGGCGACCTCGTTTTCACCGCCTCGCCCCAGGAAACCGTCGGCGCGGCCGCGGCGCTTCTGCACAGCCGCAAGGTCGGCGCCATGGTGGTGCTGGAAGCCGACGAGTCCATCGCCGGCATACTGTCGGAACGCGACATCGTGCGGCAGATCGCCAAGGAGGGCGCGAGCGCGCTGTCCAAGCCGATCTCGGCCTGCATGACGCGCGACGTGATCTTCGCCCAGCCCGACGAGAGCGTCGACGACCTGCTGGCCAAGATGACCGACCGCCGCATCCGCCACCTGCCGGTGGCCAAGGGCGGTCGCCTGGTGGGCATCATCTCGATCGGCGACCTGGTGAAGTACAAGATCCAGGAGGCCCAGGCCGAGGCCGACGGGCTGAAGGCCTATATCGCCGCCGGCTGACGGCGGGATCTTCGTGAAGGCAAAGGGCGCTCCTTATAGAGAGCGTGGAAGCAGGCTCGTCCTCATCGAGGGCGGGCCTTTCTAATGGGCGCTCTTCTATATGCGCGGGATCAGCCGATCAGCTCGGCGCCCTGGCCGGTAACCGCGTCGGCCAGGCTGTAGCCCTCGAGCACGGCGGCGGTGGCGTCGCGGGCCCGCAGCAGCGCCTCGCGCAGGGCGCAGGTGGCCAGGTCGCTGCAATCCTCGCAGCGCCGGAAGGCGGTGCGGCTGACGCAGGGGGCCAGGGCCAGAGGGCCGTCGACCAGGCGGATGATCTCGGCGAAGCTGATTTCCTCGGCGGGGCGGGCCAGCAGATAGCCGCCGAACTTGCCGCGCCGGCTGGTCACCAGCTTGTGGCGGGCCAGGCCCAGCAGGATGGCTTCGAGGAACTTGCGCGGAGCATCGGCGCGCAGGGCCAGTTCGCCGGCCGTGACCTGCTCTTCCGCGCGGGCCAGTTCGACCATGGCGCGCAGGGCGTAGCGGGCTTTCTGGGACAACATCGGCGGCGTCTCTCCTTATAGAGCGCTCTATGGAGGCTGCATGGCGGGGTGCGCAAGCGGTTCCGCTTGATGAGGCCTGGGGCGCCCTCCGGCGATTCCATGCACAGATCCGCTCACAGCTAACCGGCGGGGGTGGGCGAAATTGGGTTGCGGCCGGGCAGGGGGCTGTCTAGAAGCCGCACCTCGCCGCGGGGGACACGCTTCGCCGCTCGGAAATGAAGGTTTCGACTTGCATTTCGAGCGCTGGATCGCTAAGTTCCGCGGTCTCAATCGACTCGGGCAGCTGGATTGCCGACGACCTCTGGTCTTCGGGAAGGAGCGCTTTTGTTGCTTTTGTAGGGCTTTGGTTCTTCGGAAGTTTCTGAAAAGAGTTGGTTGACGAGGATTGGTTGTTTCAATAGAAGCGCCGCCTCGTTCATCGGGATTGAAGAGTTCACAAGAATTCGGAAGTGCTGGTGAAGAAGTCGAGCAGGGCTTTCTTAGAAAGAATTGCTTGACAGGGTTTGGTGGTTTCTTTAGAAGCTGCTGGCTCGCTGAACTGGGAACTTTCCTGGTTCGGCATCGGGTCGAAAAGTTTTGAAAAAAACGATTTGACACGGAATTCGAGGTTAGCTAAATAGCCGCCTCCGCCGACACCGGGCGCTAAACGGTGGGGCCGCTCCCCGGTTACGGAGGCGGCTTGGAGCTCCGGCTCTGGTCTTTGACATTGTTGATTTGGAAAGAG
>NZ_PJRS01000016.1 GCF_002858925.1 Caulobacter zeae | reverse complement strand
GATGCCGGTGACGACGGTCAGGAAGATCACCGGGGCGATGACCATCTTCACCAGCTTGATGAAGGCGTCGCCCAGCGGCTTCAGGTCGGCCCCGAACTTGGGCCAGAAGTGGCCGATCAGGGCCCCGGCCACGATGGCGACCAGCACCTGTACATAGAGGTGCGTGTACCAAGGCCCCTGGCGAGGCGGCGCGGCGCCGGCGGGGGTCGTCTGCGGGATCATCGATGGCTCCTGGCTCTCGTTTCCTCGCGCGTCCTTTGAAGGTCGGGCGCTTGGTTCAAGAGTGCGGGATTTCCCCGTCGCCGTGAGCCGATTTCTAAATTCCGAACCAACCCCATGAATATTAGAGGGAAATTTCACATTTCGCCTCGTCACGACCATGTTCGCCGTGCCATATCTCACTCACGCAGAACCGCACTCGTGTGGAATATGACACAACCAGATCCAAGCGCCGCCGATACGCGACCCGCGCCCGAGCGCAGCGTCTCGCGCCAGGGGCTGGCCCTGTTCGCCGCCATCGCGGTGCTGATCGGCGCCGTCCTGGTCCTGGCCGTGGGAACCCTGGCGCACGACCGCGCCATGACCACCCTGCGGGCGCGCGCCAACGCCTCGGCCGCCCTGCACGCGGCGGTGCTGCGCAGCGAACTCGACAAGCAGCGCGCCCTGCCCCTGGTGCTGGCCGACGACGCCGACCTGGAGACGGCTCTTTCCACCCGCGACCCGCGCCGGCTGGAAGCCCTGTCGCGCAAGCTGGAGGCGCTGGGCGCCCAGACCCGCGCGGCGGTGATCTATGTCGTGGCCGCCGATGGCTTTACCGCCGCGGCCAGCAACTGGCGCCAGCCGACCAGCTTCCTCGGCTCCAACTACGGCTTCCGACCTTACTTCGCCGAGGCCCTCCGCAGCGGCTACGCCGAGCAGTTCGCCCTAGGCACGGTCAGCCGCAAGCCCGGCCTCTATCTGGCCCGCCGCGTCGACGGCCCCGACGGGCCGCTGGGCGTGGTCGTGGTCAAGCTGGAGTTCGACTCCGTCGAGGCCGCCTGGCGGGCCATCGGCGAGCCGGCCTTCGTCGTCGACCGCCAGGGCCTGGTGATGATCACCAGCGAGCCGCAATGGCGCTTCCACACCCGGACGCCCCTGTCGCCGGCCGACCGCCAGGCGTTGCGGACCCAGGGCCAGTTCGGCGAGGCGACCTTCGCCCCCCTGCCCTTGCGGGCCCGGCGCGGCGACAGCGTGGCCCGCACCGACGTCGCGCCGGCCGACCGCCAGATCGAGACCCGCCTGCCCGACGTCGCCCCCGGCTGGACCCTGCATCTGCTCAGCCCCGCCGCCCCCGCCGACCAGGCCGCCGACGCCGCGCGCTGGATCACGGCCCTGGTCTGGACCCTGCTCAGCGCCGCACTACTTTGGCTGTGGGTGCGCCGCCGCCGCGTCCAGCTGGCCGCCCTGCGCGACCGGGAGACCCGCCTGGAGCTGGAACGACGCGTCGAGGCCCGCACCCATGAGCTGACCCAGGCCAACCGCGCCCTCTCGCACGAGGTCGACGAGCGCCAGCACGCCGAGACGAGACTGCGCTCGCTGCAGGCCGACCTGGTGCAGGCCAACAAGCTGGCGTCGCTGGGCCAGATCGCCGCCGGCGTCGCCCACGAGATCAACCAGCCGGTCGCGGCGATCCGCGCCAACGCCGACAACGGCCTCTTGCTGATCGCCCAGGGCCGCGCCGAGGCGGCCGGCGAGAACCTCACCGCCATCGCGTCGATGACCGAGCGCATCGGCCGCATCACCGACGAGCTGCGGGCCTTCTCGCGCAAGGCCGACGGCCGGGTCGAGCCGACCCTGGTCAGCGAGGTCGTCGACGGCTCGGTGCTGCTGACCGCCAGCCGCTCGCGCCGGCAGCAGGCGCGCCTGGTCCGCAAGGGCGAGACGCCCGGCCTGGCCGTGCTGGGCGAACGGGTCCGGCTCGAGCAGGTGCTGGTCAACCTGCTGCAGAACGCCTTCGAAGCGGTCGAGGACCGGGCCGACGGCGCCGTCACCCTGACCGTCAGCGAGACCGACGACGCCGTGCGGATCGCCGTCGCCGACAATGGTCCCGGCCTCGCGCCCGAGGTCGAGCGCGCCCTCTTCACGCCGTTCCTGACCACCAAGCCGCGAGGCCTGGGCCTTGGCCTGGTGATCGCCCACGACATCGCCGCCGGCTTCGGCGGCGAACTGACGGCCGCCTCGACGCCCGGCGCCGGCGCGACCTTCACCCTGACCCTGCGCAAGGCCGTTCCATGAGTTCCCCCGCCGGCAAGATCCTGCTCGTCGACGACGACGACGCCCTGCGCGGCGCGGTGGCCCAGGGCCTGGAGCTGCGCGGCTACGAGGTGGCGGCCTTCGACAACGCCCCCGCGGCGCTGAAGACCCTGACCCGCGACTTCGACGGCGCCGTGGTCACCGACGTGCGCATGCCGGGCATGGACGGCCTGGCGCTGTTCGAGCGCGTACGAGCCGTCGACCCCGACATCCCCGTACTGCTGATCACCGGCCACGGCGACGTGGCCATGGCCGTGGCGGCGTTGCAGGACGGGGCCTACGACTTCGTCTCCAAGCCCTTCCCGATGGAGCGCCTCACCGCCGCCCTGGCGCGGGCTGTGGAAAAGCGGAGCCTGGTGCTCGACAACCGCCGGCTGGAGGCCGCCGCCCAGGCCGGCGGCGGCTCGCCGCTGCTGGGCGACACGCCGGTGATGCAGCGGCTGCGCGCCACCATCGCCCAACTGGCCGAGGCCGAGGTCGACGTGCTGATCCAGGGCGAAACCGGGGCCGGCAAGGGTCTCGTCGCCCACGCCCTGCATCGCGGCGGGGCGCGGCGGGGCCGGCCGATGGTCACGGTCAACTGCGCGGCCCTTCCCGAGGCGGTGTTCGAGACCGAGCTGTTCGGCGCAGCCGGCGGCTCGACCCGGCCCAGCACCGGCCGCATCGAGCGCGCCGATCGCGGCGTATTGTTCCTCGACGAGATCGAGGGCCTGTCGCCCTCCATGCAGGCCAAGCTTCTGCGGGTGGTCGAGGAGCGAGAGATATGGCCGGTCGGCGCGGCCGAGCCCCGGCACCTGGACCTGCGGATCATCGCCGCCAGCAAGGTCGACCTGGCTGAAGCCGTGCGCGACGGCGCCTTCCGCGCCGACCTCTATTATCGCCTCAACGTGGTCACCCTGGTCGTGCCGCCCCTGCGCGAACGGCGCGAGGACGTGCCGGCGCTGTTCGGCCATTTCCTGGCCGAGGCCGCCGCCCGGCTTCGACGCCCCGCCCCGCGCCTGACGGCGACAATCCGCGACCACCTGCTGGGTCACGACTGGCCGGGCAATGTGCGGGAACTGGCGCACTACGCTGAGCGCGTGGCGCTGGGCCTGCCGTCGGCGCTGGTCGCCGAGGACGGCGCCGCGCAAGGGCCGGCCGAGAGCCTGGCCGATCGCACCGGCCGCTACGAGGCGATGGTCATCCGCGAGACCCTGGCGGCCTGCGGCGGCGACGCCCGCACGGCGATGGCGCTGCTGCAGACCCCGCGCAAGACCTTCTACGACAAGCTGCGCCGCCACGGCATCGAGATCGACCGCTACCGCCCGGGCAAGGGCTAGCCGGCCAGGAACGCCACGATCGCCTGCGCGAAGGCCGGCGCGGCCACCGCCGAGCGATGGTCGCCGCTGACCACCAGCGACCGCGCGCCGGGGATCGCCGCGGCAAGACGCTCGGGGTGCACGGCCAGCGGATCATCGTCGCCGGCGATCACCAGGGTCGGCGCCGTGATGCGGTCGAGCGGGATCGGCGTGGCGTGGACGACGCTGGCCTGGGCCGCCAGGGCCTTGCGGTCGGCGCCGATGGCGTCGGCGAACAGCCGGAACGGGGCTGCGGCCGGATGCTCGATCATGGAGACGTCCTCGACCAGCAGGGCCTGGACGATCGCGTCGCTGGGCACGTGGCGGGTGTCGACGCCGCCGGTCGCCACCACGCCCTCGCCCACCCCGCCGGTCACGAGGCGGCGCACGCGCGGCTCCTGGCTGGCGCAGATCAGGCTGACGATCGCCCCCATGGAATAGCCGGCCAGGTCGATGGCCGGGACGCCCAGGTGGTCGATCAGCTCGGAGACGTCGCGCGCCATCCGCGCCTCGCCATAGAAGGCCGGATCGTGCGGCTTGTCCGAGGCGCCATGGCCCCGGGCGTCGATGGCGATCACCCGCCGGCCGGCCGCGACGAGGGCGTCGACGATCCCCGGCGCCTTCCAGTTGATCAGGCCGCTGGCCGAAAAGCCGTGGTGCAGCACCACCGGCGGCGCGGCCACGTCGTCACCCCATTCATGACAGGCGATCGAGAGACCATCGGAGGTCGTGAAACGGAACATGGCGGCCCATCGCGATTCAAACGAACGTTTCAATCGATATCAAAGGCCGCCGAAGCCCGCAACGCAGAGCCGGCGCCGGCCCCCGAAGAGCCCGGCGCCGTCACCTCAGAACGCCAAGCGCAGACCCATGTTGGCCCGTACGCTGTAAGCGTCGCCGAGGTTGTTCAGGCCGCTGGCGGCCGAAACCTCGCCGAAGAGGCTCAGGCCCTGGCGCCAGCGATAGCTGCCGCCGACGGCCAGTTCGCCCCACAGGCGGCCGTCGCCCCGCGCCAGCTGCGCGTCCGAGACCATGACGCTGGGGCCGCCCAGCCATTCGTAGGCGACGCCCACCTGGCCGTAGAGGCGTCCGGCGCCCTTCTGCCCTTCAGTCTCATGCGCCAGGGCCGCGGCCACCCGCGAGCGCAGGCTCTCGCCGCGATCGCCCCAGACCTGCGCCCCCGCCCCGTCCACGAAGGAGTCGAAGCGGATCCGCGAATAGACGGTCTGGAACTGCGGGGTCAGTTGCAGCCCCTGGGCCAGGACCTTGGGCTTGCCGACCTCGACGCCGAGCGAGACGCCCGAGCCGTCCAGGCCCTTAGCTAGGTCGCCCAGCAGGTTGGAGCGCAGGTCGCTGTCGTACCAGCTGTTCTGGGCCTGGACGTCGACATAGGCGCCGCCCTGCCCGTACCAGGTGGCGGACCCGCCGAGGCCGTAGGCGTTGGTCGCGATCGCGCCGTCGCCATGAGCCGAACGGACCTTGGTGTCGGCCTCGCCGTAGCGCCAGCTGGCGCCAAGCACGAGGGTCCCGCCCCAGGTCTGGTCAGGCAGCGCCCGGTCGTAGCCCATCTGCACCGCCCAGCGGTCGGTCTTCAGGTCCGCGCCGGTGTTCGAGCGCGGCGCGTCCTTGGAACGGCTCTGCTCGCCCTCGATCCGGCCCCAGGCCCCGCCGAGCTCGGTCGCGCCCTGTCCCCACACGCGGTCGCCCGTGCGCTGGCGCAGCGTGCCGACGCCGTTGAGGCCGAGCAGGCTGGCGGCATAGGCCTCGTAGACCGGCGCGCCGGGCTGGTAGAGCGGCCCCTGCGGCTCTTCGGGCTTAGTCGGGGTCTCCGGCTCGCCGGGATCGACCAGCGACGAGCGCAGGTACCAGTCGCCATCGGCCGGGGTCGCCACGCCGTTCTTGTAGAGCCGGTAGGCATAGGCCCCCGCGATGATCGCCTGGTCGCCCTGGAAGACATAGTCGCCGCGCAGTGTGAACTGGCCGTTGGAGGCGCCCGCCACGTCTACGATCTTGATCCCCTCCTGCGTCTGGTCGCCCAGGCCGCCGCGATTGGCGACGCTGATCTCGGCGGCGCCCGAGGTCGCGCCGGCCACGACCAGTCGATCGGCCTGCGAGCCGTCGCCGCCGAGCACGGCCTGGATCTCGATCAGGCCGCCGTTGGACACGAAGTCGCCCGCCACGTTCAGCACGCCGAAGCCCTCGCCGCCCGGCGCGACGACGCCACCCGAGCGCAGGACGAGCCCGCCGACCCGGCCGACGCCCTCCAGCCGGCCGCCGCTCATCACGTCGGTCACTCCGCCCAGCACGCTGTCGACGCGCAGCACGCCGGCCGTCACCGAGGCGCGGCCGCCAAAGGCCGAGCCGTCTCCGGCGACCACCAGCGTCCCGGTCCCGCTCTTGACGAAGCCGCCTGCGCCCGAGATCGCCCCCTTCAGCGAGAGCGTGGTCTGGGCCGCCACGTCCAAGCCGCCCGCGCCGGCGAAGGTCGTCGCCCGTGCCATCTCGATCGTCGCCGTGGTCCGCAGGGTCCCGCCGTCGAACGACAGCCCGCCGCCGGCCGCGCCCAGATTGGCGTCGGAGGCGACCTGCAGCACGCCGCCGTTGATCGCCGTGCCGCCCTCGTAGGTGTTGGCCCCGGTCAGGACCAGCGTTCCGAGGTCGGTCTTGGCCAGGCCCGCCGCGCCGACGATGTCGGACACGATGGTGGCGGTCGTGCCCGCCCCGGCCGCCGTGCCGTCGCCGACGCGGATGGCCGCCTGCGAGCCCAGCAAGGTCAGGTCGCCGCCCTCGAGGCGATAGCCGTTGGTGGCGAACTGCACGCCCATGGCCGTGACCGCGCCAGCGGTGTCGTCGATGCGCACGGCTCCCGCCGTCCCGCCGAAGATCGCCATGGCGCCATCGGCATAGGTCGCGTTGATAGCGCCGCCGGCGTCGGTCCAGGCTTCCGCCCCGCCGGTGCGCCAGACGCCCGCGCCGCCGGCGATCACGCCGTCGAAGCCCGCGCCCTCGCCGTCCCAGTAGTTCAGGGTCAGGCCGCCGGTGTTGACCAGGTTCACCTGGCCGGCGACCGAGGTCTGGACATAGCTGGGATCGCCTGCCGGCGTCGCGCCGATGCGCAGGCCGTTGTCGGTCAGCGCCCCGGCATAGCTGATCAGGCGGTAGACGCCGGCCCCGAAGGTTCCGCCGGCCGTCTGCGAAACGTTCAGCACGCCATCCAGGGTCAGGTCGCCCTTAACCACCAGCAGGTCGTTGAGGCCGCCGCCGGCGACGCCGGCCTGGCCCAGCTGGAAGTCCAGGATCGAGCCGCCCGCCAGCATCAGGCCGCCGTTGATCGTCAGGGTACCGGCCGCGCCAGCCGAGCCGCCCGGCGCCAGGGTCGCGCCGTCAGCCACGCTGACCGCGCCGCCGATCACACCCGAGCCGCCCAGCAGGCCGCCGTTGACGCGCGTCAGGCCGCCGGCCGCCGACTGGTCGCCGTTGATGTAGAGGCCGCCGGCGTTGAGCGTGGTTGCGCCCGAATAGGTGTTGGCCCCGGTCAGGACCAGGGTCCCCAGGTCGGTCTTGACCAGCTCGCTGGTCCCGCCGATCGCCGAGGCGATGGTGGCGGTCATGTCCGCGCCCGCCGCCGTGCCGTCGCCGACCCGGATGCCGGCCTGGACCCCGGTCAGGGTCAGGGCGTCGCCCTCGATGCGGTAGCCGTCGGTCATGAACTGCAGTCCCGAGGCGGTCACCGCCCCCTGCCCGCCGTCGATGCTCACCACGCCCGCCGCGCCGGCGAACACCGCGAAAGCGCCGTTGGCATAGCCCGCGTTGATCGCGCCCACGTCGCCCGTCCAGCTCAGGTCGCCGGTCGCCCGCCAGGTCCCGTCGCCGCCGTTGACCAGGCCGTCGAAGCCCGGACCGGTCGCGCCGTCCCAGTAGTTCAGCGTCAGGCCGGCGGTGTTCACGAGGTTCACCTGGCCGGCGAAGCCGGTGTGGACATAGGCGTTCGCACCGGCCGGCAGGCTGCCCAGCGCCAGACCGTTGTCGGTCAGGGCGCCGCCGTAGCTGATCAGGCGATAGACGCCCGCGTCGAACACGCCGCCGGTGGGGACCGTGACGTTCAGCGTACCGTCCAGCGCCAGGTCGCCGCCGACCACGATCAGGTCGTTCAGCGGACCGCCGGCCACGCCGGCCGCGCCGAGCTCGAAGTTCAGCACCGAACCCTGCGCGAGGGCCAGATCGCCATTGATGGTCAGCGTGCCTGGGCTGTTGCCCGGACCGATCGCACCGCCCGCGGCCACCGCCACGTCGCCGCCGATCACGCCCGAACCGCCCAGGGCCGCCCCACTGGCGATCGAGGTCAGGCCCGTGGCGCCCGACTGGTCGCCATTGACCACCAGCAGGCCCGCGTTCACCTGCGTCCCGCCCAGATAGCTGTTGGCGGCGGTCAGGACAGTGACGCCCGAACCGTTCTGCGAGAAGCTGCCCACGCCCGAGATCAGGCCGGACAAGGTCAGCCGGTCCGAGCGGTCGATCGCCAGCACGCCGTCGTTGACGATGGCGCCGGTCACCGAGCCCGAAGTCCCGCCGTTCCCCAGTTGCAGCGCGCCCGACCGGATCGTCGTGCCGCCGCCATGGGTGCTGGTCGCCGTCAGGATGGTCGTGCCCGAGCCGATGATCTCGACCGCGCCCGAACCGGAAATCTGCCCGGCGAAGGTCGCGACGTCGGATCGGTCGAAGGCCAGCAGGCCGTCATTGACCACCGCGCCCTGGATCGAGCCCGTCGTCCCGCCGTCGCCGACCTGCAAGGTGCCGCCGGAGATGGTCGTGCCGCCGGCATGGGTGGCATCGCCGGCGATGACCAGCCGGCCCGCGCCGGCCTTGGTCAGCGCGCCGACGCCGTCGACCTCGCCGGTCAGCGTCAGGGTCGCGCCCGAAGCAGTTTCGATCAGCGCGTCGGCGTCCAGCGTGACGGTGCGTCCGCTGGCGAAGCTGGCCGTCGTGCGCAACGCGCCGCCGTCCAGCCGCAGGCCGCCCGTCGCGTCGCCCAGATTGGCGTCGGCCGAGACCTGCAAGACGCCGCCCGCGACCCTTGTGCCGCCGGCGTAGCTGTTGGCGCCGCCGAGGATCAGCGTGCCGAGGTCGGCCTTCACCACGCCGCCCGCGCCGGTCAGCGCCGAGGCGATCGTCGTGGTCATGCCGGCGCCCGCCGCCGTGCCGTCGCCGACACGGATTTCGGCCTGCGCGCCGTCCAGCGCCAGGGCGTCGCCTTCGATACGGTAGCCGCTGGTCAGGAATTGCAGGCCCGAGGCGCTGATCGCGCCCTGGCTGGCGTCGACGCTCACCGTGCCGGCGTTACCGCCGAACACCGCATAGGCCGCCTCGTCGTAGTAGGCGTTGAGGTCGCCCGACGCCTCGGTCCAGCTGTTTGACCCGCCATTGAAGCGCCAGACGCCGCCGCCGCCGCTGATGGCCCCGTCGAAGGCCGTCCCCGTGTCGCCGTCCCAGAAGTTCAGGATCAGGCCGCCGGTGTTGACCAGGTTCACCTGGCCGGCGAAGCCTGTCAGGACGTAGGCCTTGGAGCCACCGGGCGTGGCGCCGATGGTGAGGCCGTCGTCGGTCAGGGCGCCGGCGTAGTCGAACAGGCGATAGACGCCCGTCCCGAAGGCGCCGCCGCCGGCCGTGGAAACGTTCAGCACGCCGTCCAGCTTCAGGTCGCCGCCCACGCTCACCAGGTCGTTCAGCGCGCCGCCGGCCAGGCCCGCCTGGCCCAGCTGGAAGTCGAGGATCGAGCCCGACGACAGCGAAAGGTCGCCGGCGATCGCCAGCGTCCCGGCTGCGCCCGCCGCTCCGCCGGCCGCCAGGGTCGCGCCGTCGGCGAGGGTCACCGAGCCGCCGATCACGCCCGAGCCGCCCAGGCTCGCACCGCCGGCCACCGAGGTCAGGCCGGTGACGGCCGAGTGGTCGCCGTTGACCAGCAGGGTTCCGGCCGTCACGTCGGTCGCGCCGGCATAGGTGTTGGCCGCGGTCAGGACAGTGACGCCCGGTCCGGCCTGGACGAAGCCGCCCGAGCCGGAGATCCGGCCCGCCAGGGTCAGCAGACCCGCGCGATCAGCCACTAGTTGGCTGTCGTTGACGATGTCGCCCGTCAGACCGCCGGCGCCGATCCGCAAGGTCCCGTCCGTGATCCGGGTCCCGCCGGTGTGGGCGGCGTCGCCGGCCAGCACCAGGGTCCCGGCGCCGTTCTTGACCAGTGCGCCCGCGCCGCCGATCGCGCCGTCCAGCGTCGCGGTCGTGCCCATCGCCGTGACGATGAACGCGTCCTTCAGCAGCGAGATGTCATGGCCCAGCGTCAGGTCGGCGGTCGTGGTCAGGCTGCCGCCGTCGAAGATCAGCCCGCCCGAGGCCGCCCCCAGCGAAGCGCTGGAGCCGACCCGCGTCTCGCCGCCGCGCAGCGTCGTGCCGCCGGTGTAGCTGCTGACGCCCGACAGGACGAGCACGCCCAGGTCACTCTTGATCAGCCGCGCCGCGCCCGTCAGCCCGGCCTCGATGGTCGCGGTCAGGCCCGCGCCGGCCGCCGTGCCGTCGCCAACCCGGATGAAGGCCTCCGATCCGGTCAGGGTCAGCGCGTCGCCGCCGATGACATAGCCGTCGCTGACGAACTGCATGCCCGCGGTCTCGACCGCGCCCAGGCTGGCGTCGACGCTCACCCGGCCGCCGGTCGCGCCGAACACCGCAAAGGCGCCGTCCTCATAGGTCCCGTTGGGCACGTTGCCCTCGTCGACCCAGTTGTCGTTGCCGGTCGAGCGCTGCCAGAGGCCCACGCCCCCGTCGACCCAGCCGTTGTTGCGCGCGCCCGTAGCGCCGTCCCAGAAGCGGAACGACAGCCCGGCGCTGTTTACCAGGTTCACCTGCCCGGCCAGCGAGCTCTGGACGAAGAACTCCGGCGTCGGGATGGTCCCGATGTCGAGGCCGTTGTCGGTCAGCGTCCCGCCGTAGCTGAGGATCCGGTAGAGGCCCGGATCGAAGCCGCCGCCCGGCGCGACGGCGACGTTCAGCGCGCCATCGAGGGTCAGGTTGCCGCCGACGACCAGGAGATCGTTGAACGTCCCGCCCGGCAGGTTGGCCTGGCCCAGCTCGTAGCTGAGGAACGAGCCGCTCTGGAGCAGCAGGCCGGCGTTGATGGTCAGCGTGCCCGCGCCGTCGCCCGGCGCCAGCGTACCGCCGGCCTGCACGATCACCTGGCCGCCGATCACGCCGTTGCCGGCCAGGGTCGCGCCCGAGCGGACGGCGGTCAGGGCCGCGCCCAGCCCGGTGCGTCCGGCGTTCACGACCAGCGTGCCGGCCTCGACGAAGGTCGAACCGCGATAGCTGTTGGTCCCGGTCAGCACCGTGCGGCCCGAGCCGTACTTGTAGAAGGCGCCCATGCCCGAGATGTCGCCCGACAGCAGCTGCTCGCCGTCATGCGACGACCACAGGGCGCCGCTGTTGACGATGTCGCCGGAGAAGTCGCTGACCAGCGCGCCGCTGCCCAATTGCAGGACGCCGGCGCTGATCGTCGTCAGGCCGGTATAGCCGAGGTCGCCGGTCAGGATCGTGCGGCCCGCCCCCTGCTTGAGGAACGCGCCCGTTCCCGAGATGTCGCCGCCCAAGGTCAGGTCGCCGCTGTGGCTGGTCGCCAGCACGCCATCGTTGACGATGTCGCCCGAAAGGCCGCCCACGACGCCGCCGGCGCCCAGTTGCAGCGTGCCCGCATCGACCCGTATCGCGCCGGAGAAGGTGTTAAGCCCCGTCAGGATCGTGCGGCCGTCGCCCAGCTTCTCGAAGCCGCCGACGCCCGAGATGATCCCGGCCAGGGTCAGGTCGCCGGTGTGGTTGGTGGCCAGCAGGCCGTTGTTGGCCACGTCGCCGGCCAGGCCCACGGCCGCGCCGCCGTCGCCCAGTTGCAGGATCCCCGCGTCGATCGTCGTGCCGCCGGCATAGGTCAGGGCGCCTGTCAGGATCGTCCGACCCGCGCCGAACTTGCCGAACGCGCCCGTACCGGAAATGTCGCCGCTCAGCAGCAGGTCGCCGGTGTGGTCGACGGCCAGGGTCGCGTGGTTGACGATATCGCCTGAGAAGCCGCCGGCCGCGCCGCCTGCGCCGATCTGCAACACGCCGTCGCTGATCGTGGTCAGGCCGGCATAGGCGCTGGTTCCGGTCAGGATCGCGCGGCCCGAGCCGTCCTTCACCAGGTCGCCGGTCCCGGAAATGTCGCCCGACAGCGTGATGTCGCCGGCGTTGAAGACCCGCATCAGGCCGTTGTTGACGACGTCGGCGCCCAGGTCGCCCGCCGTCGCGCCGCCGATCCGCAGCACGCCCGTCTGGTTGGTCAGCACGCCGGTGAAGCCGCCGTTGTCGCCGGTCAGGACCAGCGTGCCGAGGCCCTCCTTGGTCAGGCGTCCCGTGCCGGTGATGTCGCCATCCAGGGTGATGGTGTCGGTGGCCGTGGCGACGATCAGCCGGCCCGTGCCGGCGGCGACGATGTCGCGGGCGATGGCGAAGGAGCCGGTGGTGTCGAGCCCGCCGCCGGCGAAGGTCAGGAGCCCGGCCGCGTCGCCCAGGGCCGCGTCGGCGGTGATGCGCAGCAGGCCCTCGCGCAGGGTCCAGGGCGTGACGCCGGTGTTGGTCCCGGTCAGGGTCCAGGTCGAGGCCCCGGCCTTCTCGAAGCCGCCGAAGCCGCGGTACTTGGCCGCCGCCCCGATCTGCGTGACGTCGAACGAGGCGTCCGTCGCCCCGCCCAGGATCAGACGGTCGGCGGCGCTGTAGGCCTGGACGTTGCCGGTGATCACCGAGCTCGACCAGATCTCAAGCGAGTTCACCCCGCCCGTGAAGGTGACCGCATTGGCGCGGAAGCCGCCCGTCCGCGTGCCGCCGGTGATCGTCCCGGCGTTGACCAGGGTGACGTCCCGCCCCTCCACGCCGGAACCCGGCATGCCGAGATAGCCCGGCCAGCCCGTTCCGCCCGCGCCGCCGGTCAGCGCGCCACCGGCCAGGTTGGTGACCGCGCCGCCGTTCAGCAGCAGCACCCCGGCGCCGCCCTCGCCGCTGAAGTTGCCCGTGCTCGCCGTGCCGCCCCGGGAGCCCCTGACCTCGCCGGCGTTGACGACCGCGGCCGGCGAGGTCAGCACGATGGCCGCCCCGCCGCCGCCGCCGCCGCCGGCGTTGCTGGCGCCGCCCGCCCCACCGAGGATCGAGCCGCCGGCCAGGATGGTCACGTTGCTGTTGGTGAACAGGCCCACGCCGCCGCCGCCGCCGCCGCGACCGGTGATGAGCCCCAGCGTGGCGCCGCCGCCGTCGCCGCCCTGGATCAGGCCGCCCGCGCCCACGATCACTTCGGCCGTCGCGCTGACGCCGACGCCGCCTCCGCCGTGCCCCGAGCCGGAAACATAGCCGGCCTGGCCCACCGTGCCGACGGGATCGGACCCGAGCCCGCCCGCGCCGCCGGTGATGGTGGTGGTTATCGTCTGGGCGGTGTCGATCGCCGCGCCCATGCTTCCGGTCGCGCCATAGGCCGTGCCCATGGCGCCATTGATGCCAGCGCCCTCCGAACCGCCGTGGGCGCCGAAGCCGGTCTGCAGGTTCACGCCGCCGCCTCCGCCGCCGGAGCCCGCGCCCGTGGTCCCGGCCGAGCCGTCCTTGCCGGCGGCGCTGGTCGCGTCGCCGTCGACGCCGCCGGCGCCGCCGGGGCCCGCGCCCGCCACGACCCGGTTGGAGCTTCCGCCGTCCGCCAGGGCCACGGCCGGGACCATCGCCCCCGCCATCGACAGCGCGGTCAGCAGCGCCACGCCCGAGGCGGCGGCGCCCAACCGTCGGCGACGCGACATAACGCCGCGCTCGGCGCTGAACTCACCCTGAAAACCGATCGGCTCGACAGCCTTGCTCATGACGCTCACTCACCCCTTTGCGGCCCTTCACGGGGCCTGATTGCGAACAAGGGGAATGGCGCGACGGCGCGGGCGGCGACGGCGTCTTCCCCTTCGGCGGCCCCGCTACCTCAAGGATTTGAGGCCGGAGGCTTTGCGTCCCGCCGTCGCCGGCGGTTTGCCTTTTCGGACCTGGAAGTCCGTCGCGCGCGGCCCTTGGTTCGAGCTTCAGCGCTGAGGGTTCATTTGCACATTCCGCAACGGCTTGCTGTGCGAGGCGTCTCACAGCACGCTGCAATACGTCTCAACTGACACGCGAATCTCGGCTAGCTATTAGAAGTTGTTTCAGACCAGACAGGTAATCGCGCCTCGTCACCGAGAGTTTTCGTTAATGCGCCAAGGCCTGCTTTTGTCGACAGAGCTCGAAGAACCATGTTCTCGAAACGTGTTCTGGCGGGAGCTCTATCTGGAGCCGCGCATCTTCACCAACATTGATGTAAAAAGCTCCACCTCTACCAGGCATCGCGATGATCCAGAGCGCCAGAAGATCATCGCCGGCGGCCTCGATCAGTACTGCGTACAGCTGCTGACGTCCGGCGACCTGCGCGGCGACTGCGACGGAACGGCGATCACGGCGAGCAGCGGCGACATCTGCATTTTCGACCTGGCCCGCCCCTATGTCTCCGAAATCTCCAGCGGCGCGCGGCTGACGGTGATCGCGCCGCGCCAGCCGATCGACCGCGTCGCCGGCGGCCACAGCCTGCACGGCCTGGTGCTGCGAGCCGACGATCCGCTGGCCCGGCTGCTGCGCAACTTCATCGTCGACGTGCACGCCGTGGCCGGCGGGTTGCAAGCCGACGATTCCGACGCCGCCGAGGCCGCCCTGATCGAGGTGCTGACCATGGCCCTGGCCCGCCGTCGACCGGAAACGCCCCCGGCCGGAGCCTCCCGCCTGGGCCATCGCTTCCGCGAGCGAATGCTGGAATTCATCGATTCCCGCCTCGCCGATCCCGCCCTGAACGCCGAGACGCTGATGCTGCGCTTCGGCGTCTCGCGCGCCAATCTCTACCGCCTGTTCGCCGAGGACGGCGGCGTGGCCAGCGCCATCCGCGACCGCCGCCTCGACGCGGCCTGGCTCGCCCTGGTCGGGACCGAAGCGGCCAGCGTCACCGAGATCGCCCTAGACCTCGGCTTTTCCAGCAGCGGCCAGTTCTCGCGCGCCTTCCGCGGCCGCTTCGGCGTCTCGCCGACCAAGGCCCGGGCCGCGCGCCAGCCCGACGACACATAGCCAAGAACCACCAGACCCTCCCCCTAAAGAGGGAGGTGGCCCGAAGGGCCGGAGGGGGAAGTCGCTGCTTAGGGCGATGCATCTCCAACATCAGCACCCCCCTCAGTCGCTCCGCGACAGCCCCCCCTTCAGGGAGAGCTCGATCACGCGTCGTTGGCGACGTGGGCGATCAGGTTGTCGCGCACGCGGGTGATGGTCTTCTGCACCTGACGGAACTCGTCGGGCTCCAGGCCCGTGGCCTTGACCAGGGTCCGCTGGCCGCCCTTCTCGCGCAGATCGCGGCCGGCCTGCGTCAGGCTGATGATCACCTGACGCTCGTCTGCGGGATCGCGGCGGCGCTGCAGGAAGCCCAGGCTCTCCAGCTTCTTGAGGATCGGGGTCAGGGTGTTGCTCTCCAGGAAGAGCTTGTCGCCCAGGCTCTTCACGCTCTGGCCGTCCTCCTCCCACAGCGCCACGATGATGATCCACTGGGTGTAGGTCACGCCCAGCTCGTCGAGGATCGGCTTGTAGGCGCGGCCATAGGCCAGGTTCGCCGAATAGACGGCGAAGCACAGGAAGTCGGCGAGCCTGGGGGCTTTGCCCAAAGGGGCGACAGGCGGGGCGGAGGTCGTCATCGGAGCCTTGCGTTTCGGTAGCCGCAGGCGGTTCGCGGCGGTTCGGGACAAATATAAATCGGATCCGATCAAATCGGAAGGTTGACGATGTGCGAAACTTCAATCTATGAAATCGGTACCGATTACATCGGATCCGATCAAAAAGGAGATCGACATGACCACCGCTATCGACACCGTCCTCTACACCGGTCGCACCCACGTCACCGGCGGCCGTAACGGCGCGGCCCGCAGCGACGACGGCAAGCTGGACGTCCGTCTGTCGCCCCCGGGCGGCGCCGGCACGAACCCCGAGCAGCTGTTCGCCGCCGGTTGGTCGGCCTGCTTCATCGGGGCCATGGGCCTGGCCGCCCGCGCCCAAGGCGTGGCCCTGCCCGCCGACGTCGCCGTCGACGCCGAGGTCGACCTGGGCAAGTCTGGCGAGGGCTACCAGCTTCAGGCCCGCCTGAACGTCAGCCTGCCGGGCCTGCCCGCCGACGTCGCCCGCGCCCTGGTCGAGGCCGCCCACCAGACCTGCCCCTACTCCAAGGCCACGCGCGGCAACATCGGCGTGACCCTGAACCTGATCTGACCCGCCTGATCTGACCCGGAAGACCCGAGGCGCTGCGGGATGCAGCGCCTCCATTCGCCCTCCCCGACACCAAGGAAACGCCCCCATGTCCGCCCTCACCGCCTTCGCCACGCCGAAGTCCGCGCAGTTCCACGCCGTCTCGCTCAGCGTCGCCGCCGTCGCGGGGATCGCCACCCTGGGCGTGACCTCGGTCATGCTTCCGCCGCCGGCCATGTTCCTGGGCTGGGCCGCCTTCAACCTGGCGGGCGACGACCTGCGCGGGGGCCTGGCCAACACCGTCTCGCACCTGCTGGGCCTGGCGCTGGGCGCCGGAACGGCCCTGCTGATCGGGGCCATGACGCCCGCGCTCGGCCTGCTGGCCACGCCGGTGGCGGTGATCGGCGTTGTCATCGTCGTGCTGTCGCTGCGCGAGGTCGCGCCGATCAACAATCCGCTGGCCTATTTCCTGGGCCTGACCAGCTTCTTCTATTCGGGCCTGGCCCCTTCGGCCTCGACCCTGGCGATGCTGGGCTCGGCGGCCGTCATCGGCGGCGCGGCCTGCGCGGTCGCCGCCTTCGCCCAGGACGCCGTGGCCCGCGCCGGCGAGGTTCGCCATGCGTAAGACCCTTCCCCTTGCCCTCGCCGCCGCCCTGCTGGCCGGCCCCGCCCTCGCACAGAACCTGCCGAACCTGTCGGCCGCAGAGGTCCTGGGTCCCGCCGGCGTCGTGCCGCTGACCACGCCCCAGCCGCCCGCGCGCCTGGTGGTCGATCCGCCTCTGCCCGGGCCGCTGGCCCAAGGCCGGGTGTTCATCCAGTACCGGGCCGAGAACCTACGCATCGAGCCGGTGTTCGGCCCCGCCGCCCTGGCTGTCACGCCCCGCATCGGCCACGTCCACGTCACCGTCGACGACGCCCCCTGGCACTGGGCCGACGCCAGCGGCGAGCCGATCATCCTGGTCGGCCTGACGCCCGGGTCGCACAGCGTTCAAATCACGCTCGCCGACGCCAATCATCGCCCGCTCGACAGCGCCACGATCCGCTTCGTCGTTCCGGCCGCCCCCGCCGGCCACCAGCACTAGGCACGCCCCATGACCTCGAAGTTCGACCTTCCCCGCCGCCGTCTGCTACAAGCGGCCGTCATCGCCGGCGCGGCCGGCGCCCTGGCCACCCGCGCCTCGGCAGCATCGACCGCCGCCCCCGCCTGGACCCTGCGCCAGGTCACGACCCCCGACCTCGTCATCAGCTATGCCGAGATGGGTCCGGCCGACGGCGCGCCGGTGATCCTGCTGCACGGCTGGCCCTACGACATCCACGCCTTCGCCGAAGTCGCCCCGATCCTGGCGGCGGCCGGCAAGCGGGTGATCGTCCCGCACCTGCGCGGCTACGGGACCACCCGCTTCGTCTCCGACGCCGCCCCGCGCAACGGCCAGCAGGCCGCCCTGGCCGTCGACGTCATCGCCCTGATGGACGCGCTGAACATCGGCAAGGCCGTCATCGGCGGTTTCGACTGGGGCGCGCGCACGGCCTGCATCGTCGCGGCCCTGTGGCCCGACCGCTGCTCGGCCCTGGTCAGCGTCAGCGGCTACCTGATCGGAAGCCAGGCGGCCAACGCCGCGCCGCTGCCGCCGGAAGCCGAGCTTTCCTGGTGGTACCAGTTCTATTTCGCCACCGAGCGCGGCGCGAAGGGCTACGACCAGAACCGCGACGCCTTCGCCCGGCTGATCTGGAAGACGGCCTCGCCCAAGTGGGCGTTCGACGACGCGACCTTCGCCCGCTCGGCCGCCTCGCTGGCCAATCCCGACCACGTGGCCATCACCATTCACAACTACCGCTGGCGGCTGGGCCTGGCGCAGGGCGAGGCCCGCTTCGACGCGCTGGAGGCCAAGCTGGCCCAAGGCCCGGCCATCACCGTGCCGACCATCACCATGGAAGGCGACGGCAACGCCGCCCCGCACCCGCCGCCGGCCGCCTATGCCGGCAAGTTCAAGGGCCGCTACGAGCACCGCGATGTCGGCGGCGGCGTCGGCCACAACCTGCCCCAGGAAGCGCCGCGCGACTTCGCCCGCGCCATCCTGGACGTCGCCCGCTGGGCGGCCTGAAGCCCCGTTTTCAAGGAGCGGTCGTCGTGACCCGATCCGAACATCTCTCCCGCCGCGACTGGTTGAAGGGCGCGGCCGTCGGCCTCGTCCCGCTGTCGGTCGCCGCCGCCGTCGGCCTGCCGCCGGCCCGCAAGGCCCTGGCCTGGGCCAGCGGCTCGTCGGCGGCGCTGGACGCCCTTTCCCTGTCGCCGCAATGGCTGAACGGCCCGGCGCAAACACCCAAGACCCTGGCCGGCAAGGTCGTGCTGGTCGCCTTCTGGACCTATTCCTGCATCAACAGCCTGCGGGTCCTGCCCTATCTGCGCGCTTGGCACGCCCGCTATCGCGACCGGGGCCTGGTGGTGATCGGCGTGCACACGCCCGAATTCGCCTTCGAGAAAGACCTCGCCAACGTGCGCCAGGCCCTCGGCGACCTGGACGTTCCGTTCCCGGTGGTGCTCGACAGCGACTGGCGGATCTGGCGGGCCTACGGCAACAACGCCTGGCCGGCCTTCTACTTCGTCGGCGCCGACGGCAAGGTTCACGGCCATGCGGCGGGCGAAGGCGACTACGACCGCCACGAGCGACGCATCCAGGCCCTGCTGGCCGAGATCCCCGGTCCGCCGATCGCCGAGGGCCTGTCGCCGATCAAGGCCGTCGGCCCCGAAGCCGCGCCCGATTTCGCCGAGCTGGGCTCGCCCGAAAGCTATATCGGCTGGGGAAAGGCCGACGCCTTCGCCTCGCCCGGCGGCCTGCGCCAGGACGCCGCCAAAGCCTACCGCCTGCCCGGCGCCCTCGATCTCAACCGCTGGGGCCTCTCCGGCGAATGGCGGGCCGGCGAGGAGTTCACCACCAGCCTCGCAACGGGCGCGGTGATCGCCAGCCGCTTCCACGCCCGCGACCTGCACATGGTGCTCTCGCCCGACCAGCCGGGCCGGCCTGTGCGCTATCGCGTCCGCCTCGACGGCCAGGCTCCGGGCCCCGACCACGGCTGGGACGTGGCGGCCGACGGAACCGGCGTGATCGACCGGCCCCGCATGTACCAACTCGTCCGCCAGTCGCGGCCCGTCGTCGATCGCGGCTTTGCGATCGAGTTCCTCGATCCCGGCGTCCGCGCCTACGCCTTCACCTTCGGCTAGCCCGAGCCCCTTCCCCCAAACGCCAACCCGAACGGCCCTCGCGGCCGAACCCTTCCGCACGTCTTCAAGGAAACCTCCCATGTCCAAGAAAGCCCTCGCCCTTTCGTTCGCCTTCGCCCTGACCGGCCTGGCCTCCGCCCAGGCCGCCACGCCGCCCTCCGCCAAGCCGACGGTGGTTCTGGTGCACGGCGCCTTCGCCGACTCCAGCAGCTGGGACGGCGTGGTCGCCGACCTGCGCCGCGACGGCTATCCGGTCGTGTCGGCCGCCAACCCGCTGCGCGGCGCGGCCAGCGACGCCGCCGCCGTGCGCACGGTGATCAACTCGATCCCCGGCCCGGTCGTGCTGGTCGGTCACTCCTACGGCGGCACGGTGATCTCGGCCGCCGCCGACGGCGCGGCCAACGTCAAGGCGCTGGTCTATGTCGCCGCCTTCGCCCCCGAGGTCGGCGAAAGCACCTTCGAATTGGCCGGCAAGTTCCCCGGCTCCACCCTGCCCGCCGCCCTCGACAAGCCGGTCGACCTGCCCGGCGGCGCCCACGACCTCTACATCCAGGAGGACAAGTTTCCCGCCCAGTTCGCCGCTGACGTGCCGCTGGCCAAGGCTCGCCTGATGGCGATCGCCCAGCGCCCGCTGACCGACGCCGCCGGCGGCGAGAAGGCGGTCTCGGCGGCCTGGAAGACCATCCCGTCGTGGTGGGTCTGGGGCGGCGGCGACCGCAACATCCCGCCGGCCGCCATGGCCTTCATGGCCGATCGCGCGCTTGCCAAGCAGGTGGTGAGCGTGCCCGGCGCCTCGCACGTGGTGATGATCTCGCACCCGCACGCGGTCTCGGCGCTGATCGAGACCGCGGCCAAGGCCCAGTAACTCCAGAGACAGGAACACGCCCATGACCAAGACATGGCTGATCACCGGGGCCTCGCGCGGCCTCGGACGGGCCCTGGCCGAAGCGGTGCTGGCCGCCGGCGACCATCTGGTGGCCACCGCCCGCGATCCCGGCGCCCTTCAAGACCTCGCCCGGCGTCATGGCGACGCCGTGCGGCTGGCCGCCCTTGACGTCTCCGACCCGGTCGCGGCCGAACGCGCCGTGGCCCTGGCGGTCACGTCCTTCGGGCGGCTCGACGTGGTGGTCAACAACGCCGGCTACGGCGATGTCGGCCCGGTGGAGGACACCTCGCTCGACGACTTCCGCCGCCAGATCGAGACCAACCTGTTCGGCACGATCATCGTCACCAAGGCGGCGATCCCGCTGATGCGCGAGCAGCGCTCGGGCCACGTGATCCAGCTGTCGTCCGTCGGCGGACGGATCGGCGCGCCGGGCCGTGCGCCCTACTCGGCCGCCAAGTGGGGCGTGGAGGGCTTCTCGGAGTCCCTGGCGCTGGAAATGGCCCTCGTTGGCGTCAAGGTGACCATCGTCGAGCCGGGCGGCTTCCGCACCGACTTCGCCGGCGCTTCGACGACGCTGAGCGCGGGCCGCTCGGAGTACGACGCCGTGGTCGGGGCCACCGCCCGTCGCCAGGCGGCCTATGACGGCAATCAGCCCGGCGATCCGGCCCGCGCCGCCCAGGCCATCCTCGCCGTGGCCGCCATGGACGAGCCGCCGCTGCGCATCGCGCTCGGCAGCGACGCCGTCGCCATCATCCGCGACACCGACACCCGGCGGCTGGCCGAGCTGGAACGCTGGCGGGACTTGAGCGTCTCGACCGACTTCCCGGCCCAGTAATTCTGATCGGCCTTGCAGCCGAGCAGACGGCGGCGTTCGAAAACCCCAGCGAAAGCAGGATGTTGAACGCCGCCAATAGGCCTCTTGAGAACACCTGATTTGTCGCCCGCCCCGCGTGGTCGCAAGCCTGCGGCCAAGACACGGAGGCGAACATGACCACGGCCGCGAAACGCCAACTGAAACTCGGCGCCATCCTCGAAGGCGTCGGCGCCGATCACACCAGCTGGCGCGATCCCGCCCTTGCCGGCGACGCCAGCATCGATATCGGCTGGTACATCGACAACGCCCGCCTGGCCGAGGCCGCCAAGTTCGACCTCGTCTTCATCGTCGACAGCCCGTTCATCACCCCCGACACCGCGCCGCACTTCCTCAACCGGCTGGAGCCGCTGACCCTGCTCTCGGCCCTGGCGGTCTCGACCTCGAAGATCGGCCTCGTCGGCACCCTGACCACCTCGTACTGGGAGCCCTACAACGTCGCCCGCCAATTCGGCTCGCTGGACCACATCAGCAAGGGCCGCGCGGGCTGGAACGTGGTGACCACCGGCCTCGAGGGCGCGTCCCGCAACTACGGCCGCAACGCCCACTTCGACCACGCCGTGCGCTACGAGCGGGCCGGCGAGTTCGTCGACGTCGTCCAGGGCCTGTGGGACAGCTACGAGGACGACGCCTTCCCGCGCGACAAGGCCGCCGGCGTCTTCCTCGACAAGGACAAGCAGCACGCCCTCAACCACAAGGGCCCGCACTTCCAGGTGGCGGGCCCTCTGGCCCTGAGCCGCTCCAACCAGGGCCAGCCGGTGATCTTCCAGGCCGGGGTCAGCGGCGCGGGCCGCGATCTGGGCGCCCGCATCGCCGAGGGCGTGTTCGCCGGCGTCGACGGCTTCGAGGACGCCCAGGAATACTACGCCGACCTCAAGGCCCGCGCCGCCGCGCAAGGGCGCGACCCGGACCACATCAGCGTGCTGCCGGGCCTCTCGCCCGTCATCGCCGACACCGACGAGGAGGCCCGCGCCCTGGCCGAGGCCCAGCGCGGATCGGTCAGCATCGACAAGCTGTTGACGCAACTGGGCCGCGCCTTCGGCTATCATGACTTCAAGCAGTACCCTCTGGACGGGCCGTTCCCCGACGTCTCGGGCCTCAGCCTCAACGCCTACAAGGGCCACGCCGAGCGCATCGTGCGGATCTCGCGCGAGCAGAACCTGACCCTGCGCCAGGCGGCCGAGCGGTTCGGAACCTGGCGCAGCGACTTCGTCGGCTCGCCCCAGACCATCGCCAACGAGATCCAGCGCTGGTTCGAGGGCCGCGCCGCCGACGGCTTCATCCTGCGGGTGACCCGCCCGCGCGACTTCGCCCTGTTCCGCGAGGAGGTCGTGCCCCTACTGCAGGCCCGCGGCCTGTTCCGCACCGAATACGAGCACGACACCCTGCGCGGCCACCTGGGCCTGCCGGTTCCCGAGAACCGCTGGACCCGCTCGCCGGGCCAGCTGGCGGCGGAATAGCCATGGCGGAGCTTTTGGAAGCCGTGATCGAGGCGGCCCCGCCGCCGCCCCCGCCCGTCATCGACCTGGCCCTGGCGGCGCTGGACTGGCCCGCGCCGGGACTGGCGGATCGGATCGACGTGCTGGAGCGGGCGGCGCTGGACGCGGCTTAGATCGCCAGTCGCCCGGCGTGGTCCTCGTCCTTCGACAAGCTCAGGATGAGGACCATTGGCAGGTCAAAGCGATAGAAAAACCTCATCCTGAGCTTGTCGAAGGACGAGGTTTTCGCCGCCGAGGCCAGGCCGATTACCGCCAAACGAACCTTGCCCCGTCCAGCCCGTCGGACTGAGGCCCTGGACTGTCGGCCGTCCAGACGCCCGCCGGCGACACCCTCAGGAAGCGGTTGGTGACCAGCGACATCAAAGCGAGTTCGCCCGTCGGGGTCTCGATCCACTGGAAGGCCTGGGCCTTGTCGTCGCGGGTTTTCGAGACGCTGACCGTCCCGTCGGCGGCGACGGTCAGGTAGCCTTCCGGCCCGCGCAGCAAGGCCCGGCCCAGCGGTCGCTTCTCGACGGTCACGACCTTCTGCTGTCCGAGCGCCGCCAGCGTCACCTTGTGGCCGTCGGGGATCGGCCGGCGCAGGCCGCGCGGATGCGGTTCGAACACCTCGAAGGCGTCGAAGTCGGCGTGACCGCCCTCGCGGCCGGCCTCGTTGTAGGCGAACAGGCCATAGCGCACGCCCTGGAAGGTACGCAGCTGGAACACCATGGCCATCGGCTCGCCCAGGGCCTTGAATACCTTGCCGTCGGTCGAATAGGAGAACCGCGCCGTCTCGGCCATGAAGTCGGCGTCGGCCTGCAGCCAGATCCGCGTCCCCGAAACCTTCGCCTTGGCGACTTGACCCGTACGCTGGTCGCGCTGCTCGACCTCCAGCCCGCCAGCGACCTTGCGTACGCCGATCCAGGCATGGGGCAGGTTCAGCAGCGCCAGGCCCGCCACGTCGCCCTCGGCCAGTCCCGAGGCGTCCAGCAGCGTTCGCGGTCGCGAGGCCGGGCCGATCGCGCGCTGGGTCAGGGTGTTGCGCGCCGTCCAGAAGTCGGTCGCCGGCAGGGTCTTCAGCCGCAGGAAGCCTGGTCGCTCGGCCAGCGACCACCTGCCGTCGACCGGGACGTGGTTCCACTGCCAGATCGGCTTCAGCCTGCCGCCCGAGAAATCGTCGCCGCGCGCGTACGGCGCATGCGGGACTTCGGTCGCCCCGGTATCGGGCTTGACCCAGGTGCGCGGGTTGCGACCCAAGTTCCCCGGCAGGCCGAAATAGGGCCAGCCGTCCTTCCAGGTCACCGGCGACAGGGCCGTCAGCCGTCCCACCGAGTTGTAGTCCATCATCGAATAGCCCCACCACGCGCCGCTCGGCGTCTGGACGTAGCCGCCCTGGTGCAGGGCGGTCCGGCCGCGCGGCCGGGGATCGGGCGGAACGATCTTGAACGGCGGCTTGGGCGCCTCCAGGCGGTTGCCCTCGGCCAGGCCGAAATCCTCGCCGACGCTGATCTCACGATTGACCTCGTAGGGGCCCTCGGGGCGATCGGCGCGCGCCACCGGCAGGCGCATCATGCCGTCGAACCAGGCGCTGGTGATCCAGTACTTGCCGCCGACCTTGGTGAAGTGCAGCCCCTCGCCCATGCCCTGCTCCGGCGCGATGATCTCGCGCTCGGTGCCCGGGACGACGTCGGTGAGGTCGGCGTTCAACTGCGCCATGCGGATGCCGCGATAGCCCCAGACCACGTAGACCTTGCCGTCGTCGTCGAACAACACGGAGAGATCGTGGAAGCCGCGCTTCATCCGCGTGCGCGTCCACGGCCCGGCCGGATCCTTGGCCGTGAAGTGGAAGGTGGCCTCGCGATTGACGTTGCTGAAGATGTGGAAGACGCCGTCGTGATGGCGGAAGCTCGGCGCCCAGAAGCCTTGGCCGTAGACGTCGCCGCCCTCCAGCCGGAAGTTCGGGCCAAGGTCCAGCCTGTCGGCCGCGTAGCCGACGAACCGCCAGTTCACCAGGTCGCGCGAGCGCAGGATCGGCAGGCCCGGCATCGTGTGCATGGTGGTGCCGGTCAGGTAGTAGTCCTCGCCCACCCGGATCATGTCGGGGTCGGAGAACTCGTCGTAGAACAGCGGATTGGTGAAGGTCCCATCGCCGTTGTCGGCGGTCCAGGTGCGCGGGCCGGGCTCGGCCGCCAGACCCGGCGCGGCGCTGCCCGACAGCAGAAACGCCGCCAGGCCGGCCAGGAATACGCGGTGAGGCTTGCTCGGCGTCATGCTGCTTCTTCCCTTGTCGCCGTCTCGAGCGGCGTCTGGAGCAGCCTCGCGAAGCCGCCGACTATTTGTCGGAGTATATATGACACCCATCGTCGTCAATCACTGGACGATCTGGATATGCGTGCACATGCAATATCGCCAACCCCAATTATTGTCTGAGTAAACAGGCCCGAACGGCCCGCTGCCGGGCCGAACACCGGCCACATCCTCGCCACACAGGCGGTTCAACCAGACGGATCAGTGCTTTTTCGGCCCTCCACCGGTTGCGGCGGACGCTTGACGTCACACGGCGGCGCGTGACAAGGCCGATCTCACCAGTCAGTCTGGTTCTCCCGATTCTATAAGGAGTTACTCCATGAACACCGCCGATATCGCCGAAGCTCTGGTCGCCAGCGACGACAAGCTGACCAAGACCCAGGCCAAGGCCATCGTCGACGGCGTCTTCAAGGCCATCGCTGACGCCGCCGTGAAGGGCGAAGAAGTCTCGATCCCGGGCTTCGGCAAGTTCAAGGTCCAGGACAAGCCGGCCCGCACCGGCCGCAACCCGGCCACCGGCGCCACGATCGAGATCGCCGCCAGCAAGAAGGTCGGCTTCACGCCGGCCAAGCAACTGAAGGACGCCGTCAACGGCTGATCCTGACAGGAACGGCCTTCGGGTCTGACTCGAAGAAAAAAGAGGCGGAACGTCCCAGACGTTCCGCCTCTGCTGTTTTGGGGCCGCCCTCGTCGATGCGAGAGCGGCCTCGTCATGTAAGCTCGCCTACCAGTTCCACATCGTCCCGTCTTCCAGGCGGGCGACGGGCAGCTGGCGCGGCTCGTAGGGGTACTTGGCGGCCAGGGCCTCATCGATGTCGACGCCGTGGCCCGGCGTGTCGCCCACGTACAGCATGCCCTTGTCGAAGCGGTAGTCGTGCGGGAACACCGCGTCGGTCTCTTCCGAATGGCGCATGTATTCCTGGATGCCGAAGTTGGGCACCCAGGTGTCGAAGTGCAGGGCCGCGCCCATGGTCACAGGCGACAGGTCGGTGGCCCCATGGCAGCCGGTGCGCACCGACCACAGCGAGGCGAAGTCGGCGATGCGGCGCAGGTGGGTCAGGCCGCCGGCCCCGACGATGGTCGTGCGGATGTAGTCGATCAGCTGTTCCTGGATCAGGTCCTTGGCGTCCCAGATCGTGTTGAACACCTCGCCCACGGCCAGCGGCGTGGTGGTGTGCTGGCGGATCAGGCGGAAGGCCTCCTGGTTCTCGGCTGGCGTGGAATCCTCCAGCCAGAAGAGGTCGTAGGGCTCCAGGCTCTTGCCCAACTGGGCGGCTTCGCGCGGCGTCATCCGGTGGTGGCCGTCGTGCAGCAACGCCACGTCGAAGCCGTGCTCCTTGCGCAGCGCCTCGAACAGGGTCGGCAGGTAACGCAGGTACTTGCGGGTGTCCCACGTCGTTTCGGTCGGCAGGGTCGCGTCGGCCGGCTCGTAGTACATGTCGCCGCGGCCCACGCCGTAGGCCAGGTCCAGGCCCGGCACGCCCGACTGGGCGCGGACGGCCTTGTAGCCCGCGTCGATATAGCGGCCGACGGCCTCGACGGTGTCTTCCAGGTCGCTGCCGTTGGCGTGGCCGTAGACCAGCACGCCATCCCGGCTGCGACCGCCCAGCAGGTCGTAGAGCGGCGCGCCCAACGCCTTGGCCTTGATGTCCCACAGGGCCACGTCGACGGCGGCGATGGCGCGCATCGTCACCGGGCCGCGGCGCCAGTAGGCCCCGCGATAGAGGAACTGCCAGATGTCCTCGATGCGGCGCGCGTCGCGGCCGATCAGCACCGGAATGACGTGGTCTTCCAGATAGGCGACGACCGATTTTTCGCGGCCGTTCAGGGTGGCGTCGCCGATGCCGTAGACCCCCTGGTCGGTCTCGATCTTCAGGGTGACGAAGTTGCGGCCGGGCGAGGTGACGATCACGCGGGCGCCGGTAATTCGCATCGGCGGCAGGCCGGCTGCTTTGAACGCCTCGGTTTGGCTAGTATGCACGTCGAGATTCCCGTGGTCTTCCAGTTGGAAGACCCATAACTATCGACAACTGGCTTGTCCATATTGGTCAGACCAATTTTAGGAAGTCCCCGCATGTCCGTGAAGGGCGAGAACCGTCTGTACGAACGCGTCGCCAAGGATCTGGCCGGCCAGATCGCCGAGGGCCGCTACGCCGTCGGCCAGCGCCTGCCGTCCGAGCGCGACCTCGCCCAGACCTATTCGGTCTCGCGCCCGACGATCCGCGAGGCGATCATCGCCCTCGAGCTGGACGGCATGGTCGAGGTGCGCCTGGGCTCGGGCGTCTATGTAAAGGCCCAGACCCCCAACGAGGGCCAGGCCGGCGCCACCGACATCGGTCCGTTCGAACTTCTGGAAGCCCGCCGCGCCATCGAGGCCGAGGCCTGCGCCATGGCCGCCAAGCGCATCACCAACGAAGAGCTCGACCAGCTCGACACCCTGGTGATCGAGATGCAGACCGAGAACGCCCGTGACGTCGACCGCTCGGAAGACGCCGACAAGCGCTTCCACATGCTGATCGCAGCCTCCACCCAGAACAGCGCCATGATCGCCGCCGTTGAGATGCTGTGGGAGGCCCGCGAGCGCTCGCCCCAGACCAAGCTCATGGGCGAGAAGGCCCACGCCGCCGGCGTCATCCCGCGCATCGACGAGCACGCGGCCATCGTCTCGGCCCTGCGCGCCCGCTCCCCCGAGGACGCCCGCGACGCCATGCGCCGCCACCTCACCCGCGTGCTCAACTCGCTGCTGGCCGCCACCGAGGTGCAGGAGATGGAAGAGGCCAAGGCCCGCATAGCCGCCGCTCGCGACCGCTACACTTAAGGAAGCGAAGCAAGCCTATTTACGGCGGTCGCAGGAAGCTGAAATATCAACCTCAGATGTAAGTGGGGCGCCATGTTCAGCTCAGTGTTCTTCGCCGCCGCGCTCCTGCAGGCCAGCCTGGCCCTTCCGCCCGAGAACTGCCGGGGCGACAACCACGCAGACCGCTGCGCGCCGGAAGACCGGGCCCGCATCGTCGCCAAGCGGGGCATGGCTTCGGCCGACGCCGAGGCCAAGGCGGGCGTCGAGGCCTATCGCGCCTTCTTCGTCGACGGCTATGGCCGCGAACGCCCGACCATCGCCTTCGAGCGGCGACCGGGCCAGCCGCCCAAGGCCGTGGTCTACGCCCAGGACCGCAAGCTCGAAGCGCCAGCCTCCCTGACGGCCTGGAACAAGGTCAAGACCGACGCGCAGTTCGCCGATCGCGCCCTGGCGCCGCTTCCGCCCGCCAAGCCGGCCGACGCCCTCCCGAACATCTGCCTGCACGCCTGGGTCTCGTCGGTCGAGATCGTCAATGCGCCGACGCGCGAAGGCGGCGACGACAAGATCAGGTCCCGCACCGAGAACGCCTGCGGCCCCGGCCTGACGACGCAGTTCACCTTCGAACTGGCGACGCTGGCCATCCAGCAGTTCCCGGCCTGCGAGGCCCTGTCGGAGAGCAAGTATCGCAACGACATCGAGCGGCTGGCGGCCTGCACGCTCCTGCACGGCGACACGCTGGCCGCCGCCGGCTTCGCCAGCCAGACCGGCGGCTGGCTGGAACTGCGCCGCGACCTCGAACCGGCCATGGCCTGGAGCAACTGGATCGGGACCAACGCCAAGGCCGAGCTGAACTGGAACGGACAGGTCGCCAAGGACGACATCTACCGGCGCAATAACGTCGGCAAGTTCCTCGCCGCCCAAAGCGCGACGGCCCGGCTGTCCCTCTATCCCGATCGCATCGAGGGCGTGGACGGCCGGACGGTCAAGGTGACCGGGCGCGTCCACAGGGCCTCGCTGTCCGAGCCGCAGGTGCGGGATTCCGCGCCCAGCGACCAGACCTGGATCTGGGATACGGGCCTGCGCGAGTGGATGCTCAAGTCCTGGACGGTCGGGGCCTTCGCCGTCACGAAGTAGGCGACGCGCGAGGGCAAAAGCCCTCGCGCGCCCTGCCCGATCAGAACGTCATCGACGCCCGCACGCCGCCATAGCGCTTGAAGTCGCGCGGCAGGAAAGCCTGCACCGCCAGCTGGTTGCCGTAGGCGCCGTAGTTGTTGACCAGGTTGGTGTAGTAGCCTTCGTCGAACAGGTTGTTGACGAAGGCCGTCACCTGGTAGCCGCGCGCCTTGTCGCGCACGCCTACCGACAGGTTGACCACGGCGTAGCCCTTCTGGACGGTCAGCGGATCCTGGCTCAGCGAGTAGTTGACGCTGCTCTGGTAGTTGGCGGCCACATTGGCCACGCCCTCCAGGTCGCCGGCCAGCGGACGCACATATTCGGCGCCGGCGCTCAGCTTCCACTTCGGGGCCTGGGGCGGACGCTCGCCGGCCAGGTTCTGGCGGGCGGGCGAGCCGGTGCAGCCCTGGGCGGCCGTCTGGCCGGGCCAGCACTGGGCGCCGGCGAACTGGGTGATCTCGGCGTCCAGATAGGCCACCGAGCCCGACAGGGTCAGGCCGTCGACCAGCCGGGCGGTGCTTTCCAGCTCGACGCCGCGGGTGCGGATCGCGCCGACATTGGTCAGGCGGAAGTTCTGGGTGCCGTCCGGCAAAAGTTCGGCGCCCTGGGCCTGGAAGTCCTCGTACTCGGTGTTGAACAGGGTGGCGTTCAGGGTCACGCGGCGATCCAGGAACCGCGAGCGCACGCCCACCTGGATGTCTTCCGAGCTCTCCGGGCGCACGGGGCCGAGGTCGGCGCGGGCCTGATTGAAGCCGGTGGTCAGGTCGTAGCTCTGGCCCTTGTGGCCGGTGGCGAAGGTGGCGAACACCATCACGTCGTCGGCCAGCTTGTGCTGCACGCCCAGCCGGTAGGTGGCGTAGTCGTCGCTCGCGCCGTCGGCCCAGGCCGCGGCCGGCCCGCCGCGCAGGTCGCGGAAGGTGTAGCCGATCTTCTCGCGACCCAGGCGCAGGCCGCCGATCAGGGTCGTGCCCTCGATCACGTCATATTCCAGCTGGCCGAACACCGAGTTCTCGTTCGAGCCCGACGTGGCGTCCCAGTTGGCCTGCGAGAAGGCCGGGCCGCGGAAGAAGTAGCGGCGATAGTTCACGTCGGCGTGGAAGGCGCCCAAGGTGTAGCGCAGGCTGCTCGAACCGTCCGAGACCAGCCGGATCTCCTGGCTGAACTGGTCGGCCGAGAACAGGCCCTTGGCGTAGTTGTTGACGCTCAGCGCCGTCTCGTCCTGGTCGAAGGCGTCCAGCATCTTGTAGCGGTCGTTGGAGGTGACCGAGATCAGGGTCGCGAAGCCCAGGTCGTAGGTCAGCTTCAGCGACTGGGCGAAGTCCTCGTAGTCCGAGCCGGTGGTGACGTTGTTGACCACCGAGCTGTTGTTCGGGCCCACGGTCACGCCGGGCGCGAACACCGCCGGCGTCCAGGCGGCGTTGCCGCGCAGGCGGGCGTCGGGCGACAGGGCGATGAACGGCCGGCCCGCCGTGGTGTCGCCCTTAAGGTAGTCGACGGCCAGGGTGGCGCTGAACTTGTCGGTCGGATCCCAGACCAGCTTGTTGCGGGTGGCGAAGGTCTCGCGGCCGTTGACCTTCTCACCGTTGTAGAGGTTGTCGATATTGCCCTCGAAGCTGGTGTAGCTGTTCGACGAGCGGAACCGCAGGGTGTCGGAGATCGGGCCCGAGATCATGGCGCCCAGGCCGACCTCGTCGTCGGTGGTGGCCAGGGCGCTGACCTTGCCGGTCAATTCGCGGGTCGGGCCCGGCGTGACGATGTTGATCAGGCCCGCCGAGGCCGACTTGCCGTACAGCGTGCTCTGCGGGCCGCGCAGCACCTCGATGCGCTCGACGTCGGCCAGGTCGGCGAAGGCCCGGGCCTGGAAGGCGATCGGCACGTCGTCGACCACGACGGCGACGCTGGGCTCGACCCCCACGCCGAAGGCGAAGGTGCCCACGCCGCGGATCGAGACCGAGGCGTTCACGGGGTTGTCGGCCGGGCGCACGATCAGCGACGGGGCCACCTTGGTCAGGTCGGTGAACTCGCGCACGGCGGCGGCTTCCAGCTGGTCGCCGCCGATCACCTGCACGGCCATCGGCACGTCCTGGACGTTCTGCGAGCGTTTCTGGGCGGTGACGACGATCTCGCCGACGACCGCGTCGTCGACCGTTTCCTGGGCGTGGGCGAAGCCGCCGAAGGCGGCCAGGGCGACCCCCGCCGAGATCCCGCCGAGCGCCGTCGTGTTGAAAAACCGCCGCATACCTGACTCCCACATTTTGAAGGGTTCTTCGACCCGATGGGAGTGCAAATAGAGATTGGTCAGACCGATTGCAATAGCGGCCTGACCATGCGCCCTGGCCAAACTTGACCAAACGCTCTAGGAAGGTCGCAAGTACGATTTAGGGAGAACGCCGCCATGACGCCCAGCCGTCGCCAGCTCCTGGCCGGAGCCGCCCTGACCGCCAGCGCCGCCCTGGCGATGCAGGCCCAGGCGCGAGAAAAGGCCGCCTCCCCACCCCTGGCTGGCGAAGACGAGCCGCTGCTGCTGTTCGCCCAGCACGACCGTCCGCGCACCACGCTCGACGGCCTGTGGGCCTATATCCTCGACCAGAACGACTCCGCCTTCCGCAAGCCCAACGCCCGCCGCGCCTTCTGGCTGGACGAGCCGCAGAAGCCCGGCGGCCCGGTCGTCGAGTACGACTGGAGCATCTCGCCGCGCATGGAGATCCCCGGCGACTGGAATACCCGCGATCCGTCTCTGGAGTGGTACGACGGCCCGATCTACTTCCACCGCCGCTTCCAGGCCCCCGCCGATGCGGGCGGTCGCCGTTTCCTCAGCTTCGAGGCGGTGAACTACGACGCCGTCATCTGGCTGAACGGCCAGGAGATCGGCCGCCACGAGGGCGGTTTCACGCCCTTCGTCTTCGAGGTCACCGGCAAGCTGAAGCCCGGCGAGAACGTCGTGGTGCTGCGGGTCGACGACCGCGTCGGTCCCGAGACCCTGCCCTCGCTCGACTTCGACTGGAAGAACTATGGCGGCATCACCCGCTCGGTCTGGCTGGTCGAGACGCCGACGACCTTCCTGCGCGACGCCTTCCTGCGCCTCGAAGCCGGCCAGATCGTCGCCGACCTGCGCGCCGACGGCCCCGCGGCGGCCGGCCTGGAGGTCTCGGTCGCTATCGCAGGCCTGAACCTGACTCTGACCGGCAAGACCGGCCCCGACGGCCGCGCCCGCCTTTCCGCCAAGCCCCCGCGCGGCCTGAAGCTGTGGTCGCCCGAAAGCCCCACGCTCCACGACGTGACCTTCAAGGCCGGCGAGGACGTCCGCCGCGACCGCATCGGCTTCCGCACGCTCGAGGCCCGCGGCCGTCAGATCCTGGTCAACGGCAAGGCCCGCTTCATCCGCGGCATCGCGCTGCACGAGGAGCCTCTGGGGGCCCAGGGCGGCCGCGTCATGACCCCGCCCGAGGCCCGCGCCCTGCTGGAAGAGGCCAAGGCCCTGGGCTGCGACATGGTCCGCCTGGCGCATTATCCGCACACGGAAAGCACCGTGCGCCTGTGCGACGAGCTGGGCCTGCTGGTCTGGTCGGAGATCCCGGTCTACTGGGACGACGTGGCCTATGAGAGCCCCGGGACCCTGGCCCTGGCCCGCGCCATGGCCGCCGAGATGGTGGTGCGCGACCGCAACCGCGCCAGCGTCGCCTTCTGGTCGGTGGCCAACGAGACGCCCACCCACCAGGCCCGCACGACCTTCCTGCGCCACGTGGTGGCCGATATCCGTCGCCTGGACCCCACCCGCCTGCTGACGGCGGCTCTCAACAAGAACATCGACGTCGGCGGCGCCAAGGCCGGCCAGAACCAGTTCGTGGTCGACGATCCGCTGGCGCCCGACCTCGATGTCGTCGCCATCAACCAGTACGAGGGCTGGTACGGCCCGCGCACGCCCGACCAGGCCAAGACCGTCCGCTTCTCCAACCCGCACGACAAGCCGATGATGATGAGCGAGTTCGGCGCCGACGCCCTCTACGGCGAGCGCGGCCCCAAGGAGAACCGCTGGACCGAGGAATACCAGGCATGGGTGTTCGAGGAGACGCTGGCCCTGCTCGAGCGCGACGGCTTCGTCGGCGTCAGCCCCTGGGTGCTGAAGGATTTCCGCTCGCCGCGGCGCTGGCACGCCCGCTACCAGGACTACTGGAACCGCAAGGGCCTGGTCAGCAACGAGGGGCACCGCAAGCTCGCCTTCGAGACCCTGCGCCGCTACTACGCGGGCAAGGCCTCGTGAGGGCGCCGCCCTCCTCGTCCTGGCCCTGCTAACGCCCGGCGCGGCCCAGGCCCAGGTCCAGACCCAGGGCTTCGACGTCGCCGTCACGGTCGACGACCTGCCCGTCCACGGCGCCCTGCCGCCGGGCATGACCCGCCTGTCGATCGCCCGCTCGCACATCGAGACCTTCAAGACCCACGGCGTGAAGGAGGCCTTCGGCTTCGTCAATTCGGCCAAGGCGACCGACGCCGAGAGCAACGCCGTGCTCGACGCCTGGCGGGCGGCCGGCCATCCACTCGGCAACCACACCGCCAACCACCTCAACCTAGAAGAGGCCGAGACCCTGGAATCCTGGATCGCCGATCTCGAGGCTGGCGAGCCGGCGGTGGCCCAGCGGATGAAGGGCCAGGACTGGCGGTATCTGAGGTTTCCCAACCTGACGGCCGGCACGCGCCCCGAGCGTCACCAGGGCGCGGCGGCGTACCTCGCCGGCCACGGCTACAAGGTCGCCCACGTCACCATCTCGTTCAGCGACTGGAGCTACAGCGACGCCTACGCCCGCTGCCTGGCCAAGGGCGACCAGGCCGCTATCGGCACGATGGAAGGCCAGTACCTGCGCGGCGTCGACGAAGAGCTCGCGCACATGCGGGCGGTCTCGCAGGCGGTCTACGGCCGGATGATCCCACAGGTGCTGCTGACCCATATCGGCGGCTGGTCGGCGCACATGTTGCCCCAGGTCATGGATCGCCTCGACGCCGCCGGCGCCCGCTACGTCACGCTGGAAGCGGCCCAGAAGGACCCGGCCTATGCGCAGGCCGCGGCCATTCCCGGCGGCGGCGGGATCATGGAACGCACGGCCAAGGCCCGCGGCGTCGCCCTGCCCGCCGCCGCGCCGACCGTCGAGCGCGTGGATCCCAAGACGCTCTGCCGCTGAGGCTCCTGCCCGGCGACCGCACAAAAAAAGGCCGACCCGTCGTCGTGGTCGGCCGGAGGGGAACTATGAAGGTTGTGATCGGCTCGCAGACGCCGAACACCCTCTCCTTCTACCGAAATGCACTCGTCGGCGCAATATCGGCCTGACCAATTTTTGCAACTTTCACGCTAATAGCGCTGTCATCCGCGACGCATCAAATTTCATTAATTATAATAGCTTACGGTAATTGAAATCGATCCTCCCCTTCAGCGTCGCTCCGTATCGATGCTCCCACGGCTCAACATGGTCAGGCCAATAGCAGCGCCCGCCTCTGAAAAGCGGGCTGAACGATGGATCATCACCACAAGGGCGAGGAACGCGATCATGAGGAACCTCCCCCGTGGGGGAGGCGGCCGCAGGCCGGTGGGGGGACCTCCTCAGTTGCCGCCGCGCTGGCAGTTCTCCCTCCAACTCCCCCACCGATCGCTGCGCGATCGCCTCCCCCCACAGGGGGAGGTTCCTTCCCGGAGACACCCAAAACAGCAAAAGGCCCTCCCCTGTTTCCAGGGAAGGGCCAGGAGCCGACCGGAACGGAGAGTCTAGTTCCGGTAGGTGAAGCCGAGGGCGAAGCGCGAGCCGCCGTACTGGACCGACCAGGGATTGGCGCGGCCCTCGAAGCCGCGGTCGTCCGAGCCGACCGACAGGCGGGCGGCCTGCAGCAGGTTGCGACCTTCCAGGTAGACCTCGAGGTTCTTGTTGATCCGCCGCGAGATCTTGGCGTCCAGGTACTCGTATTGCTCCGAGTAGTAGGGCTCGCTCGGATTGTACGGGAAGCGCACGTAGTTGCCGATGTTGGTGTTGGGCGCATTGGCCACCGGCGAGGCGCTGGTGTTGCCGCACGGCGAGATGCAGGTCAGCACCCGGTCGCGGGTCTGGTAGGCGATACGGGCCTTGGTGACGCCGTCGTCATACCAGAACACCAGGTTGGCGAAGTACTTCGACTGCCCTTGCGGGTCGAGCGCCTCGGCGGTCAGCGGGTCCATATAGGTGACCGCGGTGCCCGACTTGGTGGTCGAGATGTTGAAGTCCATGCCGGTCTTGCTGAGCTTCCACGGCAGGTAGGTGAAGGCGGTCCGCGCCACGAACTCCCAGCCCGACTGCACGTAGCCGGGGCCGTTTTCGTAGGTGGTCATGCCGAACTCGTAGTCCGAGAACTTCTTGCCGCCGGTGCCCGGGATCTCGATGTCGGTGCCTTCGAAGACATTGACGTTCTTGACCGGCACGGCCAGCGGCCCGCCGACCCGCACCTTCTGGCGGTAGTAGGCCAGGCTGAACGAGGTGTCCTTGTTGGGATACCACTCCAGGCTCGTGTTGTTCTTGGTCGCCTGGTACGGCTTCAGCTCGGCGTTGCCGAAGGTGCCGCAGGTCATGTCCTGCTCGGAACCGTCGGCGTCGCTCACGCCGTCGCGACGCTCGTCATAGGTGCAGGTGCCGCCCGGCCACAGGTACCTCATCGCCGGCGGGGCGATGGTCTTGGCCCACGAATATCGCAGCACGACCTTGTCGGGGATCGCCCAGACGGCGGCGTTGTACGACGGCAGCCAGCCGGTATAGCTCTTGTTGATCGACACCGGCCGGACCCGGTTGCTCGTCGCGATGCCGGCGGCGGCGTTGGGATTGTTGGGATCGAAGGCCGCGGTCTTGAAGGTCGTGGCCAGGGTCACGTAGCCCGAGCCCTCGACCTCGGTCTTGAACATCCGCGAACCCAGGTTGCCCTGGAACTCCATGCCGAACGGCAGGTCGTGAGCCAGGTCGGCCATCCAGTACCAGGAGGTCATCTTCTCCTCGGTCTCGTTGAAGGGCTGCTTGTAGACCTTGCCGTCGCTGGCCGTGCACTCCTTGAGGCAGTCGAAGTTGTAGTTCACCGCGCCGGCCATCTGCGAGAAGGCCTTCTTGACGTCGATGCTGTCCCACAGCTCCAGGCCCGAGACGCCCTTGTAGCCCGGCATGAACTTGCCCGAGTTGTGCTCGATCGAGCTCTGGAAGATGTCGATCAGCTGGGCCTGGGTGAGGGTCTCCAGGCCGTACAGGAAGTTGACGCCGGTGGTCGGGTTGGCGGTGTAGCCGTAGGAACAGGCGTTGGCCGGCAGGGTCGAGGCCACGTTCGCGCAGGCCCGCACGTCGCCGCGCAGGGTCAGGGTCGGCACGAAGATTCCGGGGTCGGGCGAGTAGCCGCCGCCGCCCCACGAATTGGCCGTGCCCTTGCGGTAGAGGACGCCCGCCTTGAAGCGCGTGAACAGCGGCATGTCGGGCAGGTAGGTGACGTCGAACTTCAGCTGGTCTTCGGCGCTCTCGACCTTCCGCGGGTTGAAGACCAGGCGATAGGCGTTCGAATAAGCCGGCTGGCCCACCGCGGTCGGCGCGTTCAGCTGGGCGTAGTTGCGCATGTCAGTGTCATCGAAGGACGACGGCATGTCGATCGTCCAGATGCCGTTCTCCAGCGCCCGCATGGTGGCGTTGCCGTAGGTGTAGCTGCGCGAGAAGCGCAGGTCGGTGCGCGAATAGTCGCTCTCGTTGCGGCCGAAGATCAGGTCCATGGTCAGCGGACCGCGATTGTAGTTGGCGCCGCCCGAGATGTAGTTCGTCTTCCAGATCTGGTCGTTCTGAATCTGGTCGATGCCCAGCGCGGCGTTGGTGATGTCGAACTGGGTCAGGTGGTGGTTGCCGTCCATCTGGATGGAGCCCGGCACGATGTTGGCGGCCACGCCCATCAGCGGGAACGAGTTGTTGGTCACGGTCGAGCCCGGCGTGGTGTCGATCGTGTAGGGCGCCGTCGGCATGCCCTGGTTGTAGATGTAGAAGCCGCCGCCGGGGATCGCGGACAGCACGTTGGGCGTACCGGCCGGATAGAAGGTGTTGGTCAGCATCGAGACGGCGGTCTGGTTCTGCGAGATGCCGTACAGCGAGGTGATGCCGCCGCGGGTGCGCTGGCGGTTGTTCTCGTTCTGCTCGCGGTTGGCGACCTGGTACTTGGCGAAGATCGTCAGGTCGTCGGTGACGCGATAGTCGAAGCGCAGGTCCCAGGACAGTCGGTCTTCGTACTGGGTCAGGTTCTGGTCGCGCACCAGGTTGGGCGCGTAGTCGTTCCACTGGTTGAGGCAGCTGATCTGGGCGTTGATCTGCGCGGCCTGGGCGGCCTGGCGGTTGGCGCCGTTGCTGCCGGCCACGATCGTGCCCAGCTGCGCGTCGGTCAGCGTCGGGAACGCGGTCAGGCACTCGGCCTTGGTCTTGGCCGCGGCCGACTTGGTGTAGACGTCCAGCGGCGTGGGCGCATTGAACATGCCGCCGCCGACAAGAGCCCAGGAAGCGATCGGGTCGGTGGCGCCGACACCGTTGGCGGTGGCCGGGTTGTAGGTGAACGTCTTGTCCGGCGAATTGTCGAAGTCCGCGAAGCGGGTGTAGCCCTGGGCGTTGTTCGAGCCGCCGTTGTTCAGCGCGTGGCTGTCGTTCAGGCGCTTGCTGTAGCTGATGTTGCCGATCACCCCGAGGCGGTCGTCGAAGAACTTGCGCGACGCCACCACGCCCAGTTCCGGCGAGGCCTTGCGCGACAGGGTGTTGCCCGCCGCCGCGCCGCGCATCGACAGGTACGGCTTCTTGAAGTCCAGGCCCGTGCGGGTCTGGATCTGGACGGTGGCGCCCAGCCCGCCCGGCGTCATGTCGGCCGTCTGGCCCTTGATGACGTCCAGGCTCTTGATCATTTCGGCGGGGAATTCACGCAGGTCGGCGGAGCGACCGCCGCCGTCGCCGACGGCGAGGCTGAAGCCCGAGGCGGCCACGCCCATGCCGTCCAGCTCGACGCGGGTCAGGTCCGCGCCGTTGCCGCGGATCGAGACGCCGTCGCCTTCGCCGAAGCCGTTGCGCTCGATGGCCACGCCGGCGATGCGCGACATGGCTTCGTTGACGTTGCTGTCGGGGAACGAGCCGACGTCGTCGGCGACGATCGAGTCCTGAGCCGTCGCGCTGCGCTTCTTGCGCGCGATCGACGACTGCTGCGAGGCGCGGGCCCCGACGACGATGGCCTCGACCTCGGTCGGAGACTCGACGGACCCGTTGGTCTTGACGGTTTCGGATTGTGCGGCGGCTTGCTGAACGGGCCAGACGGCCGCGCTCAAGGCGATGATCGACACAGCCGCGGCCGTGCGGCCGCGCGCGCTGAAGCGCTTCATTACTTCCTCTCCCAAAGTCTTCTTATTTCTCGCGGGCGGAATCTTTGGCCGCCCGCCAGGCTCATGGCTGCAATTGGCGACGTCGCCCGGCCATCCCCCCAGGGATCTGGCCGGGCCGTCGCTATGCGCCGGCCGGTGCTGTCTTGATCATTGTTTCCTCCCGCCCTCGCTGACGGTCGGCGCCGTCAGGCCTCGCCATATTTGGCCTGACCACTCTGTTGCATAACCGAGATACTCAGACAAGTTATTGTTATGATCAATGCGATAAGCCTGCCGCTGCATATCGGGCAATGACAACGCTGACATATTGCAGTGCAAATTAGGCCTGAAAGCTCAAAACCTTCGACGAAACAACGAACAACGCTCGCCAAGGCGCGTCGGCCCGGGCGAGCGGTATGGCCACCTGAGGCAGCCTTAAAAACTCCTACAAGTGGCCGATGTTTTTCTAAACGTGGCCGAAAAACGTCAACTCGAGGCGTCAGACCTTCGTTCGGCCGGCCGCCGCGTAGCCGCCGACCTCGGCTTCGTCGTCGATCACCCGGCCTGTTCCATCCTTCACCTGGCGAAGGATTCGCCCGTCGACGGCGTCGCGGTCCCAGGGCCGCGCGCCGGCATTGGTCAGCACGCTGGCCTCCACGCCCGAGGCTGGCAGGGCCCTCAGCTCCTTGGGCCACAGCGGCGCGGCCGCCAGGCGCCGGACCTGCGGCAGGGGCGTGGTCGGCAGCACCCGAAGCTCCGGCATCGCAGCCCCGCCGGCATAGGTCGCGCGGTTGTCATGGGCGTAGAGATCCAGGTCCCCCTGCCCCTCCACGATCAGGAACGGCAGGTCCGGCCGGGTGGACGCGCCGCCGCGCACGACATTGCCCACCAGCGCCAACTGGCCGACCTGCCAGGCCCGCCCCTCCCACTCCGGCGCGTTCAGCGCGTAGTGCATGGCCCGCGCGCCGGGGTCGTAGACCAGGTTGTTGACCGACACCGCATGCACCGCGCCCTTGAACAGCTGGTTGCGCTCCAGGTTGTGGGCATAGAGGTTGCCGGCGATCAGCACCTGGGTCGCATTGTCGTGGATCAGCGTGCCCTTGGAGTGCTCGCCCTTCACGTGGCTGGCGTGCGACAGCCCTTCGGAGACGATGTTGTTGCTGAAGGTGATCCGGTGCGAGGTCCCCTTGCGCCAGGCTTCGACCGTATCACCGCCGTCGAAACGGGGCCCCGAGGCCGACAGGTTCTCGTCGGTGGCCCAGGCGATCGAGCAGTGGTCGACGATGACGTCCTGGGCTTTCCAGCAGGTGATGCCGTCCACCTCCCAGCCGCTGCGGTCGGCGGCGCCGTCGCGGCCGGCCCGCACCCGCAGGTGGCGCAGTACGACGTCGTGGCTTTCGATCTGGATTCCGCCCCGGATGAAGGTGATCCCCGGCGATGGCGCGGTCTCGCCGGCCACGGTCAGGAACGGCTCGCGGATCCTGATGCTCTTGCGGCCAAGGTCGATGACGCCGGCGACGTCGAACACCACCTTGCGCGGCCCCGAGGCCTCGACGGCGGCGCGGAACGAACCTGGTCCTTCGGCCGCCAGGGTCGTGACCCGCAGGGTGCGGCCGTCCTCCCCGCCTCTGGCGCTGGCCCAGCCAAGCGCTGCGAAGTCGGGCGCCTTGGCCCAGGTCGCCGTCGGCGCCAGCATGGCCGCGCCGGCGCCCGCAAGCACCGTCCGACGTCCCACCACCAGGTCACCCGTCTTCATCGCCAACTCCTGGCCGAACTGAAAAAAGAAGCGGCGGAGGACCGCGTCGATCCTCCGCCGAGGCCGCCTTCGAGCCCTGGGGAAAGCCGAAGGGGGTGGCCGCCGCGCGGAGGGGCGCGACGACCAGTCTTCGAACCGTCCGCTAGTACTTGTAGCGGACGCCGATCCGATAGTTGGGGCCGCTGCCGCCGTACGAGAGGATGACCGGGTCGTTGTAGACGAACCGCTCGGACTTCTCGTCGGTGATGTTCAGGGCCTCGAAGGTGATGCTGACCTGCTTCATCGGCTGGTAGCGCATCGAGAAGTCGACGTTCATCGTCGACTTGGCCCCTTCGAACTCGTTGATCAGCGGGCCGTCGCAGGCCGAGCCGTTGGCCTGCAGGCCCGGGTCGCAGTTGCCCGAGGCGATGGGGTACTTGGTGTAGTACTCGTCGCGCTGGGCCATCGAGACGCGGGCGTTGAACTTCTTGGTCTCGTAATAGACCGTGAAGTTGATCCCCTTGGGCGAGGCGCCCAGCCAGGGGCCCGTGCCGTAGACCGGCGCCTTGGTCACCGCGCCCGTGGTGGCGTTCACCGCGCCAGGGTCGAGGATGTACTTCAGCTCGGTGTCCAGCTTGGTCATGTTGAACTGGACGCCCAGGTTCTTGAAGTACCAGGGCAGGAAGGTGAAGTCCTGCTGGTAGCTGAACTCCCAGCCTTGCAACACGCCGCCGGGCGCGTCGCGGACCTGGCGAGCCAGCATCACGTTGTCGGCGTCGATATAGGCGCGGCGGAAGATGTCGCCGCCGGTCTCGCCCGGGAACTGCAGGCGCAGTTGGGCGATGGCGTCGGCGTCGAGGAACTCCGACAGCGGGGCCTCGTAGAACACCGTCTGCGGGTATGAGTCGATGTCCTTGCGGAAGTAGCCCAGACTGATCAGGCCGCCCTTGGCGAAGTACCACTCGGCGGCCACGTCGAAGGCCTTGCCGCGGAACGGCGAGAGCTTCGGGTTGCCGACGGTCAGGGTGCCGCCGGTCACCGAGCCGTCGCCCGGGATGCTGACGCCGGTGACGGCGGGCGACAGGTTGCCCAGCAGCGGACGGGCCATGACCTTGGCCGCGGCGAAGCGGATGTAGAGGTTGTCCATCGCCTCCCAGGTCAGGTTACCCGACGGCAGGGTGTCGCTGTACTTGTTCTCGCCGCGGATCGGACGACCGGCCGTGGTCTCGCCGAGCGACTCGACCTCGGTCTCGGCCTGGCGGACGCCGAAGTTGCCGAACAGGCGACGACCGCCCCAGACCTCGTAGTTGAATCCGAACTGGGCGTAGTAGGCGAGGTTCTTCTCGGCCACCTCGAACGAGGCCGAGCGGTTGCGCTTCCGGGTGATGCGGAAGTCGCCGTACTTGTTGATGCAGTCGCAGTCGAAACCGAAGACGCTGCTGAAGGCCTCGAGGTTGGGCGCATAAAAGCGCGTGGTCGAGCCCTGCGGCACGTCCAGCCCCTGGCCGAACTCGATGATCTGGCCCAGCGAGGCGCTGGTCACGCCGGCTTCCTTCTCGGTCGGATTCAGGAGGTCGTTGTTGCGCTCGTACTGGTCGGTCGAGAACTCGTACTTGCGGCCGGTGATCCCGAACTTGATCGTCCAGTTGTCGTCCAGTTCGTAGGCGACGTCGATCTTGGCGCCGTTGTAGGTGTTCAGGGTGCTGCGCTTGTAGTGGCGCATGCCCGAGAAGCCCTTGACGATGCCCCACTTGCCGGCGTCGGCCGCATCGAAGCCGGCGTCGAAGCGCGGCATGCCCGACGCGCCCCGCTCGTCGAAGATGAACGGCTCCTGGGCGTCCATGTAGTTGAACTCGACCAGGGTGCCGGTGTTCTTGTTCTCCGACCGCGAAGCGCCGTAGGCGGCGGTAGCCTTCAGCTTGTCGCTGAACTCGTGGGTCAGTTCGGCCGACACCTGGCGGAAGTCGGTGGTGTAGGCCCCGCGGTCGGCGCCCGAGCGCCAGTCGACATTGCCCAGCTTCAGGTATTCGGCGTTCTGCCCCACCACTTCGGCGTCGAGCAGCTTCACCGACGGGCGCCCGATCAGGTCGCCGCGGAACGGCAGGCTGGAGGCCGGGCCGGCGTAACCGGGCGAGGACGGGTTGCTGTAGTACTCGTACGGATCCAGGTTGTAGGGATTGAAGCTGTAGGTGTAGCCGCTGACCGGGGCCTGCCCATAGAGTTGCTGGCCGCAGTCCTGGCCGGGGTTCAGGTCGGTCTCGGCGGTGAAGGTGCAGCCGCCCGGATAGAGCGCGCGGCGCTGAGCGTCGGTCATGGCGCTGCCGTTGCGGGCCGTGGCCGTCGGCACGTTGGCCCCGTACTGGTAGCTGGCGTTGGTGTTGTTGCGGTTCAGGCCGACGGGCGAGAGCTGGTAGTTGGTGCTGACGCTCTCGAACCGCGAATAGAGGCCATCGACTGTCAGCTTGGTGCGCGGGGTGATCTCGAACTGGAACGAGCCGGTCAGGCCCAGGCGTTCGGTCTCGACGTCGCGCTGGGCGATCGACGGTAGGGCCGGAAAGCGGATCTGGCTGTCGTTGCAGCCCGGCGAGGTCGGGGTCAGGCCCGCCACCGGCTGGCCGCTGGTCGCCGCGCAGTTCGGATAGAGTTTGGCGTAGGCCGCCGGGTCCGAGCCCGTCATCTCGGCATAGGCCAGCGGATTGGCGATCGGGTTGTAATAGTTGGCCGGATTGGCCTTGTAGGCGTCCAGCGCCGCGCCCGTCAGCGTGGTCGGGATCAGGGCGGTGAACACTGTGCCGGTCGGGGCCGCGAAGCCCGCGCGGCCGGGCAGTTCGTCGCCGGTCCAGGTCGAGCCGCGATAGACATAGTCCGACGAGCCGCCGCCGCGGGCGTAGGTGTCGTCCTCGGAGGTGCGCTTGGCGTAGGCGGCCGACATGAGCACACCAAGGCGGCCGTCGAACCAGCGGTTGGAGACGAGGCCGGTGATGCGCGGGCTGTGCTTCTTGCCGTTCTCGTAATAGCTGTCCTCGGCCGACAGGGCGAAGGCGCTCTTCTTGTAGTCGAAGGGCCGGCCGGTGATCAGATCGACCGTGGCGCCCAGCGAGCCTTCATCGGCCTCGGCCGACGAGGACTTGCGCACCCGCACCGAGCTGAACAGCTCCGAGGCGAAGGCGTTGAAGTCGAAGGCGCGCGAGCGGTTGGGGCTGGAGCCGGAGTCGTTGGAAGCGCCGGTCGACAGGGCCTCCATGTTGTTGATCCGCACCCGGCTGAAGTCGCCCGACAGGCCCCGCACGCTGATGGTGCGGCCCTCGCCATTGTCGCGGTCGATCGAGATGCCCGGCAGGCGTTGCAGCGACTCCGCCAGGTTGGAGTCGGGGAAGTCGGCGATGTCCTCGGCGTTGATGGCGTCGAGCATCACGTCCGAGTTCTTCTTGGTGTCGATGGCGCTGCGCAGGGCGGCGCGATAGCCGGTGACGACCACCTCGCTGACCGCGTTGTCGGTGATCGGCTTGTCGGCCGGCGGCGGCGAGGCCGCTTGCGCCAGGGCCACGGCCGGCGTCAGCAGCGCGGCCACCGTCAGGCTCGAAATCCCGGCCATCAGCCGCGTGCGCGGCGGCGCCTTGCCCGTCTTGTGATTGGTCATCCCTATTTCCCTCCCAATTGTTGATCGCGTCGCTTCGGACGCGTCGGCTTTGGCGCAAGCGCTCCCGTTCGCCGCGCCAGGGGCGCGGCGGCGAGAAAGCCCGCACTGATCTCTTGGTCTTCACGGACGGCGGCAGGCCGCCGCCTTAGTCTCGGCTCTAGGCGCTAGACATCGTCGCTCACCCTCCTGGGCTCGTGATCGGATCGGCCGCCATCCAGTCCAGCGCGTTGCTCAGCCAGCGCGTCTGGAGCGGGGCGACCATGTCGGGAAGGCGGTGGACCAGCACCCGCACAGCGCCCTTGCGCGCGATGAAGCTGGCCGCGCCGTTGTGGCGGTCGTGGTCGCGGCTGTAGGCGGCGATCACCTCGACGCCCAGCCCGTCGACCAGCAGGCCGTTCGAGGGCTGGCCCTCGACCTGATGCAGCACGCTCATGGCCATGTCGGACGGGATTCCGGCGAAGGTCGGATGGGACCGGACATAGTTCCAGTTGCCCATCCACGGCGCCCGCAGGCCGCCGACCTGACCGGCGTAGGAGAAGAGGCCAAGACCAGCCAGTTGCTTGGCCACGCCCTCGGCCAGGCCGTCTTCCTGCACCATGGCCAGCAGCGGCGTTCCGGCCGAGACGGCCGCCAGCACCTCGGGCGGCAGCTCGCCGAGCACCAGCTCGACCTTCTCGCCCTTCTTCGGCTGGGCCTCGAGACCGGTCTGCTCGCCGACCTGGCGGCGGACGATCTCGTCGGCCTTGAGGCCCGAGGCGACGATGGCGTCGTAGCGAGCGCCGGCCTTGAAGTCCTCGATCGTCATCCCGGCCTGCTTCTCCAGTTGGCTGCGCAAGCTCCTGGCGACGCCCGAGACGGCGACCTTCAACTTGCGCCGCGGCTCGCCCTGCGGCGCGGCGACCCAGACCTCGCGGTCGGAGACCACCTGACCCGAGCCCGACAAGACCACGCGGATCACATGCCGCCCTTCCAGCTCGAAGGCGGGCGTGCGGACGCTCTCGGCGACCAGCCACGACATGCGGTCGGCCTCGTGCGGCGGCACCGGCCAGCGCCCCGCCGCCCGCGCGACGCCATCCGGCCCGACGACGCTCAGCGCCAGTTCGCCGGTCATCGGCTTGCCGGTGTCGTTGAACAGCCAGAGATCAAGCTCGGCCGCCTCGCCTGGGGCATAGGCCAGCTTGCGGGGCTTGGCCACGGCCAAGGCCGGCCGCAGGCTCTGGCTCATGAGGCTCGGATCGGCCTTGAAGCCGCGCAACGCGTCGACGATGCCCGAGTGGTTCTCGATCGAGGTGCTTTCCCAGCCCGAGATGGCGGCGACATCCACAGTCTCGCCCAGCCGGATGTTCTCGAGGTAGTTGCGCCATGCCTCGTAGGCCTTGCGCCCCACCGACAGGAACAGCGCCTCGGTGGTCGGGAACGCCTTTCGGAAACCCCAGCGATCCAGATAGGCGTTGGTGGCCTCGACGATGACCTTGTGGTCTTCCAGGTCGTAGCTCTTGCCGCCCTTGGCCAGGATCTCGGCGACCATGGCCACGTGGTTGTCGGCCACGGCGCATCCCTGCATCTCGCCGAACTCGACGATGAAGGGCTTGCCCTTCTGCATGTGGATGTAGTCGTCCCTGGACGCGTAGAACTTGTCGTACCACTGGTCGCCGGCGCCCTGGTGCTCGACCCACCAACCGCCCCACGCTTCCACGTCCGAGCGGAAGTAGTGGTCGTTGTACGGCAGGTACATCGCCTGGGCCGCGCCGCGCTTGACGAAGCCGTCATTGAGGATGACCGCCCGGCTGGGATCCAGGTCGTGCATGGCCTTCAGCACGAACTGCACGTCGGGATTAGAGAGGTTCGCGCCGATCTCGTTCTGCAGCGTGTAGTGGGCCAGAGACGGATGCGAGCGGAAGGCCCGCACCATGGCCTGGCACTTCTCGACCATGAACTGGCGGCTGAAGGCGTCGGCGGGGTTCAGGCTCTCGCCCGGCTTGAGGTCGCGGCCGATGGCGTGACGGCCGCCGCCGGGCTCCATCACCCGCAGCAGCCCCATCTCGTCCATGGCCTGGAAAACCTCCGGCTTGCCGACATTACGGTGGAAGTGCAGCGCGTTGAGACCCAGCGTGTGGGCGGCGGTGACTTCGCGGCGCGCCAGTTCCGTGGTCGGCCACAGGCCGTTGAAGCCCCAATAGCCCCAGGAGATCGCCGAATAGAGCCGGATGCGACGGCCGTTGAGGCGCAGCACGGCGTCGGTTCCCACGCCCTCGACGCCGAACCAGCGAAAGCCGAAGCGCACCTCGCGCGTATCGACATCGCGCCTGGCCTCCGCCCACGACAGGCGCAGGCGATGCAGGCGCGGCGTATCGAGGTCCCACAGCTCGGCCTTGGACGCGGTCACCGAGAACCGGGCCCGCAGGCGGCGACCGCCTTCGACGGCTTCGAGAGTTTCGAGCTTGATGTCGGCGGCGACCGGCGCGCCCCTGTCATCGACCAGCGTAGCGGAGGCCTTGCCGCGCAGCGCCTGCGGATCGGCGACGGGCTTTTCCAGCACCACGTCCATGAAGGCCGTGACGGTGCGCGACTGCGGCGTGTTCAGCACCCAGGCGTCGTCGATGCGGGCGGCCTGTGGATGGACGCTCAGCGTCATGCCACGATCGAGCCCCCCGAAGCCGTGCGAGGCGAACAGCTTCACCTTGCCCCAGGCCATGGTGGTGCTGTCGCGCCAGTCGAACCGGCCGCCGGGATTGGTGATGCGGATCGACAGGCGATTGCCCTGCCCCGGCCTCATCGCCGCCGTCAGGTCGCAGGCGAACGGCAGCTCCGACATGATCGAGTAGCCGACCAGCTGCTCGTTCAGGAACACCTCGGCCCGCAACCGCGCGCCGCGCAGGTTCAGCAGCACCCGCTTGCCCTTGGCCGACGCAGGAATATCGATCGTCCGCGACCACCAGGAGACGCCCTTGTAGGCGCCGTAGCGCGGCACGTCGTCATCCTCGGCGTAGCGGTACTCGTCAGCGCCGTAGGGCCGCGAGGCGAACCTGCCCCAGAAGTGCTCTTCGACCGTGGTCGGCAGGCTGACGGTTATGGCCTCGGAAGAGCCAAGCGCGCCCCAGCCGCCAGTCGGCGGATTGACGGGCAGCGCCTTCAGGTCGACGGCGCTGGGCAAGTGCAGCGTATCGTCCTTCCAGGCCGCGGCCTGGTCGATCCAGAGGCTCCAGCCTTCGTCGGGCACGGCCAGCAGGTCGGCGGCCGACGCGGGCGCGCTCGTCCCGGTCGCGGCGAGGCCGGCGCCGCCGACGGCCAGGAAGGAACGGCGATCCAGCTTCACGGCAGCACCTTCCGGCCGGTGACGGCGAAACGGGCGAAAACACCAGCGGGCTTGGCCAGGCCCGGACGCGACACCGGCTGGCCGCCGCCGACCCAGAGGTCGACCGGCCCCGCCTCGACGGCGCGCACGCCGGCCGCGTCGACAACGCTGAGCGCCGACGGATCGAGCTCGAAGGTCAGGGTCCTGGTCTCGCCGGCCTTGAGGGCCACGCGCTGGAAGCCCTTCAGCGAGCGGATCGGCGCGCCGGCCGCACCGCGCGAGACATAGAGCTGCGCGACCTCGTCCCCATCACGAGCGCCGATGTTGGAGACGTCGATGCTGACCTTCACGGCTTCGCCGGCCTTCACCGACTTTGCCACCTTCGGCTGGCCGTACTTGAAGCTGGTGAAGCTCAGGCCATGGCCGAACGGATAGAGCGCCTCGCCGCCGAAGTAGCGATAGGTGCGCCCGGCGATACCGTAGTCCTTGAACGGCGGCAGTTGGTCGACCGAGCGGTAGAAGGTCAGCGGCAGGCGGCCCGAGGGGCTGTAGTCGCCGGCGATCAGGCCGGCCACGGCATGGCCGCCCTCTCCGCCCGGATACCAGGCCTCGACAATGGCCGGCAGCTTCTCGTCAGCCCAGTTCACGGCCATGGCCGAGCCGTTCATCAGCACCAGCACCACGGGTTTGCCCGTGGCGTGCAGGCCCTCCAGCAGGCTCTGCTGCGGCGCGGGCAGGTCGATGCGGGTGCGGTCGCCGCCGGCGAAGCCCGGGGCGCGGACCGACATCTCCTCGCCCTCCAGCTTGGCGGTCAGGCCGCCGACGAACAGCACCAGATCCGCATCCTTGGCCGCTGCGATCGCAGCCTCGGCGCCCTGGCTGGGCTTGCTCCAGGTCAGGCGCTGATCGCCCCGGTCGCCGTCCTGCCAGGCCTCCACGGTGATGGCGTGCGCCTGACCGGCAGTGAGGGCGACGGCGCCCTCCGGCGTGGCGTCGGCCGGACGCTTCCAGGCGTCGACCACGACCCTGCCGTCGACGATCACCCGATAACCACCCTCGCCGCGCAGCGTGAAGCGATGGACGCCGGTCTCGGTCGGCTTTAGGAAGCCCGTCCAGCGCGTGGAGGCCTGGCGCTTCTCGCGGGTCGGCCTCCCCCAGCTGACCTGCACGTTGGCCGCGGTCTCGGCCTTGGCCTCGCCGGCCAGCTCCAGACCCTGGAAGGTCTCGAGCTTCACACCCTTCGCGGCGCAGGCCGCGTCGGCGCAGAGCACGGCATTGGGCAGGGTGTTCATCGGCGCGCCGACCAGGCCTGTTCCCTCGACGAAGGTCACCTCCGCGTTCGGATAGCGTGCGCGGACCCCGGCCAGCACCGTCACCGGCTTGGAGGGCGTGCCGTTGTAGTTGCCGACCAGGGCGTCAAGGCTGTCGGCGTTCGGCCCGATCACTGCGATGCGCTTCGGCGCGGCCTTCAGCGGCAGCAGGCCGTCGTTCTTCAGCAGCACCATCGAGGCCTGGGCCGTCTTCAGCGACAGCGCCCGGTTGGCGGGCGTGTCGTTGTCGGCCGGCGTGATCTTCGAATAGGCGACATTGGCGGGCGGATCGAAGAGACCCAGCTTGATGCGGGCGACGAACAGCCGTCGCACGGCCTGGTCGAGCTCGGCCTCGCTCATCAGGCCGCTCTTCACCGCGTCGACGATCGGGCCGATCTCAGAGCTCTTGTTGGCGCCGAACTCGGCGCAGATCAGGTCGGTGCCGGCCTTCAGGCTGACGGCCACGCCCTCGGCCGGCGTCTTGGCGTAGTTGTGCGAGGTCGGCAGGAAGACGTCGGCGATGGCCGCGCAATCCGATACCACGTGGCCCTTGAAGCCCCACTTGCCGCGCAGGGTGTCCTTGAGCAGGAAGTCGCTGGCGCAGGCCGGCACGCCGTCGACGGCGTTGTAGGCGCACATCACGGACTCGACCTTGCCGCGCTTAACCAGCGCCTCGAAGGCCGGCAGGTAGGTATCGGCCAGGTCGTGCTTGCTGGGATGGATGTCGTCGTGGTGGCGATCGGCTTCCGGGCCGCTGTGCACGGCGAAGTGCTTGGCGGTGGCGGCGGTCTTGTAGTGCCGGGGGTCGCTGCCCTGCAGGCCGTGAACGAAGGCCACGCCGAACTCGGCGGTCAAGTGCGGATCCTCGCCCCAGGTCTCCTGGCCCCGGCCCCAGCGCGGATCGCGGAAGATGTTGATATTGGGCGACCAGACGGTGAGGCCGCGATACTGGCCGGAGCTTCCGTCAGCGCCGCGCTTCTCGACATACTTGGCGCGGAACTCGGTGGCGATGGTGTCGGCGACGTCCTGGATCAGCGGGACATCCCAGGTCGCCGCCATGCCGACGGCCTGCGGGAACACGGTGGCCTCGCCGGCGCGGGCCACGCCGTGCAGTCCCTCGCTCCACCAGTTGAAGGCGGGCACGCCAAGGCGCGGAACACCCGGTGCGGCATGCTTCAACTGGCCGGCCTTCTCCTCCAGCGTCATGCGCGAGACGAGATCGGCGGCGCGGGCCTCGGGCGAGAGGCTCACGTCGTGGAAGGCGTCGACCCGCGCCATCGCCACGGCCGGCGCAGTCGCCATGGCCAGCACCAGAAGAGAAACCACGCCGAAGCGACGGCTGCGGACGGATACGCTCATCAAACATCGCCTCGGGAAGAATTCAGATCGCGCAGCAGCTTGCGGTCGGGCCGGTAGACGACGGCGCGCTCGCCGCCGAGGTCGGCGCGAGCGCCGCTCTTGGGATTGACCAGGCCGTAGCGGCGCTTGTCGCGAATTTCGAAACGCCCGACGCCCGGCAGGTCGACGACCTTTCCTTCGAGCAGGGCTTCACGGATCTGGCGGCAGAGAGAACGTGTCAGCATGTCGCCGACGTCGGTTTGAAAGGCCCGGGCGATATCGAAGACGGGCTCTTCGGCGGGCCGCTCGTCGCCTGAGGACAGGCCACGCGGCGCAGCGCCCGAGTCGCGCGCAGAGCTGTTCATCGAACCGCCTCCCCTTCCCATGTTGCGGTCTTGTCGACCGTCTCGCCCGGTTAGCCACCGGTGTCATGATTGAAATAAGCATGTCGCAATCGACACGAAAAGAGAAAAAGGTACCGGTAACTTAAATAAATGCGGAGATTTTCTCCGCCTTTCTTCCCGACATTGAACGACGCCTGGCGGGCGCCGATCCGCACAAGAAAACGACCGCTGTCCCATAATTTTTCGTCGTCCATTGATCGGGCGGACTTTCGCCAGCATCGTCGCGCCAACCGGCGAGACCGGATGTTTGGGGAGACCTCGTGTCGACGGCGGAGCGGCCAGAAGCTCGCAACGACGAGCTGTGGAAAGACCGATCGGCTTATCGGCGCGCCTATGCCCAGGACTGGGGCGACCTGTGCGCCTTCCTGCGCGCGCGGTTCGGGGCGGGCCCGCCCGATCCCGAGGACGTCGCCCAACAGGCCTTCCTCAAGCTCGGGCAGCGGCCTTCGGATCGTTCGCTGGAAAGCCCGCGCGCCTTCGTCTTCCGCGTCGCCATCAACCTGACGCTCGACGGCCGGCGGCGTCGCCAGCGGACCGCCCGCCTGCTGGACGCCTCCGCGCCGGCGCTGGAGCCGGACGATGCGCCGGACGTGGAAAGGGCCCTGATCGCGCGCGACGACCTGAAGCTGCTGGAAAAGGTGGTGGCGGGCCTGCCGGATAGACACCGCCGCTATCTGGCGGCCAACCGGATCGAGGGTCTCAGCTTCGCCGAGATCGGCCGCCGCGAGGGCGTCTCCGAAGCCCTGGTCCGCAAGACCATCGACGAAACCACCGCCGTCTGCCAGCGCGCCCTGGCGCGCGGCGTCATCGACTACAAAGCCGACTACAGGGGCCTGTCGCGTGAACGCAACCGTCGATCCTGACTCGCCGATCGGGCGGGAAGCCCGGGCCTGGGCCCTGGCGGTGTCGGGCGAGCCGTTCCCGCCGGAGCGGTCGGCCGACCTGCGCCACTGGCTCGACGCCGATCCGGCGCATGCGCGCGCCTATGAAGAGGCCGAAGCGGTTCTGCTGGCGCTGAGCGAACTGCCGTCCCTGGCGCGCCCCGCTCCCCAATCGCACCGCAAGCCCCTGGCCCGTCCATCTGCCTGGATCGGCGGAGTGACAGCGCTGGCCGCCTGTCTGGTCACCGCCGTGTTCATAGCCTTGCCGCCCGCCGTGCTTGAGACCGGCGCTCAATCGCGCCAAGTCGCCCTCAAGGACGGCAGCACAGCCATCCTTGCGCCGGGCAGCCGCCTGGCGCCCGCTTCGCGCTGGAACGACCGCCGCTATGTCCTGGAACGCGGTGAGGCTTTCTTCTCGGTGCGCAAGGCCGACGGTCGCCGCTTCCAGGTCGAGGTCGGGGAGACGCAAGTCGAGGTGCTGGGCACGCGCTTCGACGCCCGGACCAGCGCCAGCGGCCAGGTCCGCGTGGCGGTCGAGGAAGGCCGGGTCGCCGTCTATCAGGGCACGGCGCGCAGGGAGGTCGCGCGTCTGGGCGCCGGCGATTATGTGCTGGTCGAGAACGGCCGCGCTCAGGGCGGCCGGCTGCCGGCCCCGACCGAAGCCGCCGCCTGGCGCGCCGGACGCCTGGCCTATGCCGACGCGCCCCTGGGCGACGTGGTCGCCGACCTCGTGGCCAGGGGCCATGCCGGACTGCGGGTCACGCCACGCGCCGCCGCCCTTCGGATCACCGCCAGCTTCCAGCTCGACCAGGCCGACCGGTTCATCGCCAGCCTGCCCGAGATCCTGCCGGTCAGCATTCGCGCCTCCGGCGCCCAGCGGACCATCGACGTCCGTCCCGGAACCGCCTCGGCGCCGTGATGAAGGCCGCTCCCGCGATCGGGGCGATGGCGGCGGCCTGGCTCATGGCGGCCCCCGCACTGGCGGCGGCGCCCGAACGATCCTTCGCCTTCGACCAGCCGGCCCAGCCCCTGGCCACGGCCCTGCTGTCGGTGTCGGCGCGCACCGGCGCGGTGATCGCGGCCCCGTCCGCCCTGACCGCCGGCCGTCGCGCGCCGGGCCTGTCGGGATCGATGTCGTTGAACCAGGCCTTGCGGATGTTGCTGGCGGGTTCGGACCTGGATTTCTCGATCTCGCCCTCCGGCGTCGTGACCCTGAAACGCCACACCCAGGCCATCGCGACCGCGCCGCCCTCGCCGGCGCGCCCCTCGACGCCCCAAGGCGATGAACCGACCCTGGTCACGCCGATCAGCGTACTGGCCCGCCCCCTGGCCGAGCCCGCGACCGAACAGGCAAGGGACGCGCCGGCCCAGGTCGACGTCCTGCTGGAGGAGCAGCTTCGCGGCGCCGGCGCGCTGGGCCTGGGCGACGCCCTGAGGCAGATGCCGGGAGTGGCCGCCGGCCCCGAAGCCGGCGAGGCGCGCCAGATCGCCGTCCGTGGCGTGGGCGGCCGCTTCACCCGCGTGCGGGTCAACGGCATGGAGACCCTCGCCACCTTCGGCGCCAGCAACGCGGTCGGCGGCACCAATCGCGGCCGGGCCTTCGACTACAACATCTTCGCCGCCGACCTGTTCAAGCAGGTGCGGCTGCAAAAGACCGCCTCGGCCGACGTCGACGAGGGCTCGCTGGGCGCGACGATCGACATGCGCACCCGCTCGCCGCTGGAGCTGCCGCGCCGCCACGCGGTGTTCATCGTCGAGGCCGGCTACCAAACCCTGTCGGGCGAGGCCCAGCCACGGGTCTCTGCGGTGCTGTCCCGGCGCGACGCCGCGGGCCGGCTGGGCTTCCTCGTCTCGGCCGCCTATTCGGGCCGCTCGGCGGTCGAGGCCGGGGCCAGCGCCGGCCAGTGGGAGACCGGCGTCGCCATCGCGCCCGGCTTCGGGTCGGCCGCCGCGCCGCTGGACCTCGCCGCCGTCAACGCCGCCCTGCACGCCCGTATCCCCCGGCTGGAACTGATGCAGATCGACCAGGATCGCGTGGGCCTGACCGGCGCGCTGGAATGGCGGCCGGACGACGCCACCCGCATCGCGCTGGACACGATCTATGCCGAACTGCGCTCCAGCCGGCGCGAGAACCTGTTGGAAAGCTTCACCTTCCGCACGCCCGGCGCCTGCGCCGCATCGCCCGATCCGCGCTGCGGCATAAACGCCGTGGCGGTCACGGCGGCCGACATCGCCCTGTTCGGCGGCCGCAAGCCGGTGCTGATCGCCGGCCGGTTCGACAATGTCGACGTGCGCTCCGAGGCCCGCCGCGACGAACTGAACACCATCTTTCGCCAGACAACCCTGGCGGCGACCCACCGGTTTCGCGAGGGCCTGGAAGGCCGGCTGCTGGCCGGCTTCAGCCGATCGGACTTCAGCAATCCCGTCCAGCAGACGCTCTATCTGGAGCAGTTCGACGTCGACGGTTTCGCCTACGACTTCTCCGACAGGAGCCGTCCGGCGCTGAGCTTCGGCGACGCCGCCCTCGCCGCGCCCGACGCCTGGACGATCAGCGAGTTCCGCTCCGATCCCAACTGGGTCGACAACAGCTATCGTTCCCTGGCGCTGGACCTAGAAAACCGCTCGGGCCCGGTGGACTGGCGCGTCGGCCTGCTGGCCAAGACCTATCGCAACGTCGGTTCGGCCCGGATGCGCTCGGACGGCGGGATCGGCAACATCAACGTCGAGCTTCCGGCGAGCCTGCGCGCGCTCTCCCTGGTCGACTACGTCCGCCTCGTGGGCCAGGGCGTCGACTTCGGCGTCGTCGGCGCCCCCGCGCAATGGCTGGCGATCGACACCCAGGCCGCCCTGTCGGCGGCCTGTGCGACAGGCCGATGTCCGGGCTTCGAACTGGGCCCCGGCGCCGTCGCCGGCCTGAACTACGACGTGACCGAACGTTCCGACGCGGCCTTCCTGCAACTGGCCCTGCCCCGCTCCCCCTCGCGCCGCTTCTGGGGCGAAGCGGGCGTGCGCGTGATCCACACAAGGGTCGACGCGGCCGGCCTTGATGTCGGAGCCGACGCCATCGCGCGGTGGACCAGCGCCGCCAATGACTACTGGTCCACCCTGCCGTCGCTGAACCTGGCCTGGAGCCTGTCTCCCGACATCGTCATGCGGCTGGGCGCGGCGAGAGTGATGGTGCGGCCCGACCTGATCAGCCTGCGGCCCGGTGTCAGCGTCTCGACCACCGGCGCCAAATCGGTCTCGTCGGGCAATCCGGACCTGCGCCCCACGCGCGCCGACGCCTTCGACCTGTCGCTGGACTGGCGGCCCCGCCAGGGCGTGCAAGTCTCGGCCGCCGTCTATCGCAAGACCATCGCCACCACCGTGCAGGGCACGAGCACCCGCCCAGCTCCGTTCTCGGCCAATCCGTTCGGCCTGCCCGACAGCGTCGCGGCCGAGGCCTGCGGCGGGGCGCCGGATTGCTCGGCCGGCCTGCCGATCTGGCAGTTCTCGCGCCCGATCAATTCAGGCCCAGGCCGGCTCACCGGCGTAGAGGTCTCGTTCCGCACGCCACTCGGCGAAAGCTGGAGCGTCCAGGGCGCGGCCGCCTATACCCGCACCGTTGTGCGGCTGCTCGACCAGAACGGCTCCTGGGTCGACATGCAGGACGCTCTCGGCGCGCCTCGCGTCGCGGCCAACATCGGTCTGGCCTACCAAAGACACGGCCTGGAGGCGCGCGCCGCGCTCAGCCACCGCAGCCGATATCTCGCCACCATCCCCGCTCCCAACGGCGGCGACGTCGACGGCGTGGATCCGCTGACCACTCTGGACGCCGCCGCCAGGCTGACCCTGTCGCCGCGCCTGACCCTGACGGCCGAGGCCGCCAACCTGACCGACGCCTACCAGCGACAGTTCAGCGACCGTACGCTGATCCCGACCTATCGCCACCACACCGGCCGAGAGTTCCGGCTGGGCCTGCGCTGGGCGATGTAGTCGCCGCGCTGATCAGTGATGATGACGCCCGCTCAACGACATGAGCCTCATCAGAACATGCAGAATTACTCATAAGCTTGCGCAGCCGCGACGCCGCACCCGCAGACGATCTGAATACCCATCAAATTCAATGCACAAGGTATTCAGCCAGAAGCGCTGAAAGCCGAACCGCAAGCGAACGCAGTTTTTCTGAATACCAGAACCGCCGGAGCGGCAGCCGAATACCGCTCGGAGGCGACGTGACACGCCGCTCTCCTTCTTTGGCGACTTCCCCGCGTTCACTTAGGGCCGCCGCTTCGGCGGCGGCCGCTTCTTGGGGAGGTCCTGGTACGGGGGCGTTCTCAAGTCTTGGTCAGCCGTCGATCTTTCATCACCCGCGCCTTCGCTCTCGGAGGCTTCGCCGCAGGCTACGCCGCCCTTCAGGGCCTTGGCCTCGCATCCACCGCCTTCGCCCAGGAAGCGCCTGACCTGCCGCGCGACTTCGGCAAGGGTCGCTCGGTGATCGTCCTGGGCGCCGGGATCGCCGGCCTGGTCGCCGCCTACGAGCTTGAGCGCGCCGGCTTTTCCGTCACCGTGGTCGAGGCCCGCGACCGGGTCGGCGGCCGCAACTGGACCATCCGCGGCGGCGACCGCGTCGGGACGCTGGACCGTCCCGGCCAGACAGCCGCCTTCTCGCCCGGTCTCTATTTCAACGCCGGTCCCGCCCGCCTGCCCAGCCACCATCAGGGCGTGCTGTCCTACGCCAAGGCGCTGGGCGTACCGCTGGAGGTCGAGGTCAATTCCAGCCGCAGCAGCCTCCTCCAGTCCGACACGACATTCGGCGGCAAGCCGATCCAGCAGCGCCAAGCGATCAACGACCTGCGCGGCGGGCTGTCGGAGCTGCTGGCCAAGGCCACGCGCGGCGGCGGCCTGGACCAGGAACTGAGCCCCGCCGACAAGGAACGGCTGCTGGCCTTCCTCAAGACCTACGGCGACCTCGACGCCGGCGGCGCCTACAGGGGCTCGGAACGGTCCGGCTATTTGACCGCGCCCGGCGCGGCCGACCAGAAGGGCGTCGCGCGACCGCCGCTGGCCCTGCGCGAGCTGCTGTCCGACGACACCCTGCCCTACGCCCTGTTCGAGGAGAACATCCTCATGCAGGCCACCATGCTGGAGCCGACCGGCGGCATGGACGCCATCCCCAAGGCCCTGGCCAAGGCGCTGAAGGGACCGGTGCTGCTCGGCGCCGAGGTCAGCGCCTTCCGCCAGACGCCGCAAGTCGCCGAGGTGGCGATCCGCGACCGCAAGAGCGGGGCCTCGCGTAAGCTGACCGCCGACTATCTGGTGGTGACCGTTCCCCTGCCGATTCTGGCCAAGGTCGCCAACGACCTGCCGGGCGAGGTCCAGGCCGCCATCGCCGGCGCCCGCTATGACAACGCCACCAAGGTGGCGTTCGACGCGCCACGCTTCTGGGAGGCCGAACAGATCTACGGCGGCCTGTCGTTCGTCGGCGGCGAGACGACGCTGGTCTGGTACCCGAGCGGCGGCTTCCACCAGCCGCGCGGCCTGCTTGTCGGCGCCTACACCGTCGGGGCGGCGGCGCGGACCTTCCAGGCGCGAAGCTTCGACGACCAGGTCGCCCTCACCCGCGCCGCGATCGACAAGCTGCACCCCGGCAAGGGCCGCGAACTTTCGGCCCCGCTGGTGATCGACTGGAACCGCCAGGCCTTCAACCTCGGCCCCTGGATCCACTGGGAGGGCGACGGCAACGACCCCGCCGCCTACCGCCTGCTGAACCAGCCCCAGGGCCGGATCTTCCTGTCCGGCGCCCATCTCTCGCAACTGCCCAGCTGGCAGGAGGGCGGCGTCGCCGCCGCCCGCCGCACGGTCGGCCTGATCGCCCAGCGCGTCCGCGCCGACCGCCTGACCCTTTCCCGAACGGAGACCCGTCCATGATCCGCAAACTCGCCTTCGCCCTTGTTCTGACCGCCGTCTTCGCGGCGGGCTCGGCAAGCGCGGCCGAGATCCGCCGCGCGCCGTCCTCGGGTGCGATCGCCATCACTCCGTCGGTGGCGGTCCCGGCCGGGACCGAACTCGTCTTCCTCAGCGGCGCGCTGCCGACCATCGCCGACAGGGCCAAACCCGGCACGACCGAGGAACAGACCCGCTCGGTGCTGGCCAAGCTGGAGGCCGCGCTGAAGGCCGAGGGTCTTGGTCATGGCGACGTGGTCAAGGCCACCGTCTTCCTGGTCGGCGATCCGGCCAAGGGCGGCGAGATCGACTTCGCGGGCCTGAACAAGGCCTGGGCCGAAGCCTTCGGCACGACCGCCCAGCCCAACAAGCCGGCGCGCAGCACGGTGAAGGTGGCGGGCCTCGTCCTGCCCGGCGCCCTGGTCGAGATCGAATTCGTCGCCGCCAAGACCCGCTGACGGGCCGCGCGACCACCAGACCCGCCGCGCGACGGGGCCGCTTCCCCGGCCGATCGCGCATCCCAACAATCTGAAGCTTTCATCGGGGGATAGGATGAAAACCCAAATTCTGGGCGCGTCGGCGCTCGCCTTGACGACGGCCCTGTGGGGCGGGGCCGCGCTCGCCGATCCGGCGCCGGAACCGGCCGCGCCGGATGTCGCCTCGGTCGAGGCGGTGATCGTCACCGGCACCCGCCAGAGCGGCGTCCGGGCCGTCGACAGCGCAGCGCCGGTGCAGGTGATCGGCGACGAGGCCCTGGCCCGCACCGGCCAGTCCGACCTGCGCCTGGCGATCAGCAACCTCGTGCCGTCGTTCACCGCCCAGGCCTTCGGCGGCGACGCGGCCAACCTCACCCTGTCGGCCCGCCTGCGCGGGGTCAGCGCCAACCAGACCCTGGTGCTGATCAACGGCAAGCGCCGCCACGGCACCGCCAACCTCGCCGTGTTGGCGGGAGCCTATCAGGGCTCTGCGGCGGCTGATCTCAACTTCATCCCGACCGCATCGATCGCCCGCATCGAGGTGCTGACCGACGGCGCGGCCGCCCAGTACGGCACCGACGCCATCGCCGGCGTCATCAACATCATCCTCAAGGACGACGACCACGGCGGCAGCGCCTCGGCGACCGGCGGCGCCTATTACGAAAGCGACGGCGAGACCTACAGCCTGTCGGCCAACGCCGGCTTCGCGCCGGCCCCCGGCGCCTATGTCAACGTCACGCTGGAAAACCGCTTCCACGACTTCAGCTTCCGCGGCGCGCCGGACGCACGGATCATCGCCCCCGCCGCCGTCGCCGCCAATCCGAGCTGGCCGACGGCCCTTCCCGGCTATCCGTACGTGAACCGCATCGCCGGCGACGCCCGCTACCAGATCACCGCCGGCACGGTCTCGGCCGGCTGGAAGGCCAGCGACCAGCTGGAGGTCTACGGCTTCGGCACCTACGGCGTGAAGAAGGCCACGGCCTACGAGAACTATCGCCTGCCCAACCGCCTGCCGGCGATCTACCCCAAGGGCTTCAGCCCGATGCTGGAGACGCTGGAGACCGACTACGCCCTGACCGGCGGGATCAAGGGCCAGGCCCTCGGCGGCTGGCGTTACGACCTCTCCAGCACCTACGGCCGCGACGACCACGAGGTGCGGGTGCGCAAGTCGGCCAACCTGCAACTCTATGCCGACACCGGCGCCACCCCGACCGAGTTTCACGCCGGCGACTTCGTCTCGACCCAGTGGACCAACAATCTCGACCTCAGCCGCGAATTCGAGGTCGGCTGGGCCTCGCCGCTCACGCTCGCCCTGGGCGCCGAGCAGCGCAACGAAAGCTACGAGATTCAGGCCGGTGACGCGGCCGCCCGCTACAAGTCCGGCTCGCAGTCCTATCCGGGCTTCGCGCTCACCGACGCCGGCAAGCACAAGCGCGACAGCTGGGCGGTCTATGCCGACCTCGCCGCCTCGCCGGTCGAGAACCTGAAGCTCGACTTCGCCGTCCGCCACGAGGACTTCAGCGACTTCGGCTCGGCCGACATCGCCAAGCTGACCGGCCGCTACGACTTCACGCCGGCCTTCGCGGTGCGCGGCACGGTCAGCAGCGGCTTCCGCGCGCCGACCCTGGCCGAGCTCTACTATTCGGCCACCAACGTCTCGCCGACCACCGCCTTCGTGCAACTGCCGCCGGGCTCGGCCGGCGCCAGGCTGCTGGGCCTGGACGGGCTGGACCCCGAGAAGTCGACCAATCTCAGCGTCGGGATCGTCGCTACGCCCCTGCCGCGCGTGTCGCTGACCATCGACGCCTACCAGATCAAGATCGAAGACCGCATCGTCGGCAGCGGCGCGCTCTACGGCAAGATCGGCGGCGCGGTGGTCAATGCGGCGATCACCAACGCCATCACCGCCAACGGCAACGTGCTGGACCCCACCGTGGGCACCACCGGCATCAACCTGTTCTCCAACGGCCTGGACACCCGCACGCGCGGCGTCGAAATCCTGGCCACGACCTGGACCGATCTTGGCGATCTCGGGAAGATCGACTGGACCCTGGGCGTCAACGTCAACCAGACCAAGGTCACCCGCATCGCCACACCGCCCTCGGGCCTGGGCAGCGCGGTGCTCTACGACCGGGCGGCGATCGCGTTCCTCGAGCACGCCTCGCCGCGCTACAAGGCCAACCTGACCGGGGTCTACGCCAAGGACCGCTGGACGGTGAGCCTGACCAACACGCTCTATGGCCCCGCCTGGGCCTATACCAACGTCAACGGGACCTACTTCAAGGACCGCATCAAGTCGCACCTGATCACCGACCTGGAACTGTCCTATGCGGTGACCGACGCGGTGAAGACCTCGATCGGGGCCAACAACCTGTTCGACATCTATCCGGAAAACCTGAACCCGGCGGGCACGGCCGCCTCGATCGCGGCCGGCAATCCGGGCGTGGCCCTCTATCCCAGCTTCTCGCCGTTCGGGATCAACGGCGGCTACTACTACGCCCGCGTGACATACAGCTTCTGACGGTGCGGGACCTCCGGAACGATCCGGAGGTCCCGTCCTGATCAGCGATAGCGATAGAACTTCACCCGCTGGATCTGGAACTGATCGGGCGACAGGCGGATGTGCCGTCCCTGGTGGGTCTGGTCTCCGTTGAGCAGGCGGCCGGGAACCCAGCGCTCCTGCGCGTCAAACACCCCCTCCTCGGCCTTGTCGATACCGGCCAGCGGCGGTCCCTTGCCGGCGCTGGCGAAGGTGACGACGATCCCGCGTCCGGCGATCAGGTACTCTTCGGGACCGGTCTGGATGATCAGCCCGCCATGGGTGGCCGGCTTCTGCGCAGCCTTCGGCGTCCAGAGATCGATGAACCCGACCTCGAAGCGATAGTCGCCCATCACCTGGCTGACCGGAGCGTCCTGCACGCTCCCGTCCTCCAGCACCCGCGGCTTGAAACCGGCCATCTTCCCCTTGCCCTGGGCGTCCAGCAGCACGGGCGTCAGCTGGCGCAGGACGTCGTAGGCGTCGGCGATCGCCTTGTGCTCCTCGGCGTTGACGCTCTCGATGGCGAAGGGCGAGAAGCCCAGGGCGTCCAGCTTGCCGAAGGCGTAGAAGGCGTTGGCCGGGGTCTCGGGCGCGTTGGCGTTGTTGGCCTCGGGCACGAACAGCGCGTTGTCGGGCCGCACGAACCGCGCGGCCAGGTCGTTGAAGTTCGGGAAGTAGATGTCGGGCGACAGCAGGTCGAGGCTGGGCGCGCCGGCTTTCCAGACATCGAGCAGGTGCGGCAGCGGTCCGCCGCTGGGATACTCGCCGGGCTTCTTGCCTGTGCGGTTCAGTGCGGCGTTGACGTACATCGGCAACGGATAGGCCGCCTTGCCGGCTGCGGTCACGGCCTCGGCATAGCGGGCGTAGGACCAGGCGGTGAACACCTCCTGCCCCGCCTCGTCGGCGCCGAACACGGCGGCCCAAGTTCCCTTGTCCTTGCTTCCGTTGCGCTTCCAGAGATCGCGCAGTTCCGGCTCGATGACCTCGCCGCCGGTCTTCAGCGCCTGGATCAGGGCCGGCGGAACCTGGCCGGCATAGGCCGCATCGGCGGCGGCGCCATGTTCGCGGGCCGACGGCAGCATGCCGATCTCGTTCTCGACCTGGACCATCAGTACGGTGCTGCGCTCGCCATCGACCTTCTTCAGGTGGGCCAACAGCGCGGCATAGGCCCTGGCGTCGGCGGCGCGGGTGTTGTCGGAGAAGGCCGACAGTATCTCGACCGTCGAGCCGTCCTGCGCCCTCACGCGCGGGAAGCGGATCTGGTCGCGCTTCACCCACGCCGGGGCGTAGGTCGACATGCTGTTCTTCCAGGCCCCGAACCACAGCAGGACCAGCTTCATGTCCTGGGCGCGGGCGTCGGCCAAGAGGTCGTCGACGCTGGAGAAGTCGTAGACGCCCTCCTTCGGTTCGATCAGCTCCCAGGAAACCGGCGCCAGCACGGTGTTGAGGTTCATCGCCTTCAGGCGCGGCCAGTGCCTGGCCATGTAGGCGCGGCTGGAGGCGCTGGAATTGCCCAGCTCACCACTCAGGATCAGCATCGGCTTGCCGTCGACGACCAGCCGGGCCGAGGTTCCGTGCTTTTCGAGACGCGGGATCTCCGCCACAGCCACGCTTGCGGTGAGCAGGGCGACCGCCGCGACGCTCGCACCGAGCCAGGCGCCGAAACCTCTCATCGAATAACCTCCCGAGCCCCGCGCCTGCGCGCTTGTTACCGCTAGCATTCGCGGAACCGGGGGCGATTTGTCAAACTGGAAGTCATACCAATTCGACAAATGGTCGGACCAATCAGGCCGGTGCGCGCCTGCCCGCGCGAGCGGCGGCGCCCAGAAGGCCGGCCTTTTCGAGATAGAGGTCGTGCGGCGGCATGCCCGCCACCCGCTCGTTGATCGCCGCCCGGATGCGCCCCATGCGCGAACGCAGCTCCTCGGACGAGATGGCGTCGGCGACGGCGTGATGGTCGTCGGGCACAAGCCCCTGCCCCACCAGGATGGCGAACCAGTTGGTCTCCTTGAACAGTTCCTTCTGGTCGATCAGCACCTCGCCGCGCGTGCGGAATACCTCCAGCCGCTGGGCCAAGCTGTCGGGCGGGACCATGTCGCGGCACCAGCGCCAGAACTCCGTGTCGTCGCGCTCGCCGACCTTGTAGTGGGCGATGATGAAGTCGCGGACCTTCTCGTATTCCAGCGCCATCTCGCGATTGAACTTGTCGACCACGAAGGGATCGAAGCCCGTTTTCGGAAACAGCGTCAGCAGCTTGGCGATCGCGGCCTGGATCAGGTGGATGCTGGTCGACTCCAGCGGCTCCAGGAAGCCGCTCGACAGGCCGATGGCCAGCACGTTGCCGATCCAGCTCTTGCGACGGCGACCGGCGGTGAACTTCAGGACCTTGGCCTCAGCGAGGGCCGCGCCGTCCAGCCGCTCGCCCAGCAGGCGCACGGCCTCCTCCTCGCCGATGAAGGCGTCGCAGAACACATAGCCGTTGCCGCTGCGATGCTGCAGCGGGATCCGCCATTGCCAGCCGGCCTCGCGCGCCGTGGCCCGCGTATAGGGGGTCAGCTGGCCGGCCCGTTCGCAGGGCATGGCGGCGGCGCGGTTGCAGGGCAGCCAGCGGCTCCAGTCGTCATAGCCGGCGCCCATCGTCTCCTCGATGAGCAGGCCGCGAAAGCCCGAGCAGTCGACAAAGAAGTCGCCGTCGATCGTCCGGCCGTCGTCCAGCACCAGCCGCGAGACATGGCCGCTTTCGCCGTCCCGCTCGACGCCGGCGATCTTGCCCTCGACGCGAACCACGCCCCTGGCCTCGGCATAGCGGCGCAGGAAGGCCGCGTAGAGCGCAGCGTCGAACTGGAAGGCGTAGTTGATCTTGGGCAGGTTCGGGGCCGGCGGCGTGCGCATGAACCGCCCGGTCGCTGCAGCCAGGGTCTCGGCGTTGAAGCCGTCGTGGTTGCGGTCGCCGCTCTCGCGCGCCCAACGCAGCCAGAAGTGCTGGAAGCCGACGCCGTCCATGTCCGCGCCGTAGAGGCCGAAGGGATGGAAGTAGCTGTGCCCAAGCCGCCGCCAGTCGACGAACTCGATGCCCAGCTTGAAGGTGGCGTTGGTCTCGCGGATGAAGACGTCTTCGTCCAGCCCCAGCACCTTGTTGAACAGCAGGATCATCGGGATGGTGGCCTCGCCCACCCCCACGGTTCCGATCTGCTCGGACTCGACCAGCGTGATCGAATAGCGCTGCGTCCCGACCGTCTGGGCCAGGGCCGCGGCGGTCATCCAGCCGGCCGTGCCGCCCCCGACGACAACGATGTTGCGGATCGCCTCGCTCACGTGAAGCGTAGGGGCGCGGGAGCCTGCACGGCGGGCCGCTGGGCCATCGCCGCCAGCCTGGCCTCCAGCGGACGCATCCGCCCGACATCGGCGGCGATGCCGCCCAGGATCTTTTGGAAGATCTGGATCTGCTCGCCCTCGCTGACGCCCTCGGCCAGCGGGTCATGGGCCTGCGGAATGACCCCATGGCCGATCAGGCAGGCCGCCCAGTTGGCGGGCTGGAAGGCCTCGTCCTCGCGGGTCGGCACGACGCCCCGCGCGCCGAACAGTTGCAGCTTGTAGGCCAGGTCGGCCGGCGGCTCGGCGCCTCGGGCGGCTTCCCACGGCGCGCCGCTGCGGCGGTTCAGGTGATAGTGCATGGCCTGGAAGTCCCGCAGGCTCCGGCCATGCGCCGCCGTCGCCGCGCCGTAGGCCCGCGCCTCCGGTCCGCCGTCGATGTCGGCCGGGAACAGCGTCACCAGGTGCGACAGCCCCGCCTGCAAGGCGTGCATCGGCGCGGCGTCGGAGGGGTCCAGCGTGATCGCGGCGGCGCCCAGCGCCACGCAGTTGCCGATCCAGGGCCTCGTCTGCATGCCCGGCTTCAGAACAAGCGCCCCGCCCTGCCGCCAGCCCAGGGGCGAGACGCCCTCCGCCCGGCGGACCATGCCTTGCGCGTCGGCGACCTTGGAGTCGTAGACCGCCAGACCCGCCGTACGGTCCTGCAACGGATAGAGCCCCACCCAGCCGCCGTCGACGGCCTCGATGTGGGCGTAGGCCGGCAAGGTGTTCAGGCGTTGGCCGGACAGCGGCAGCACCCGGTCGAACGGCAGCCAGGCGTTCCAGGGCTCGAAACCCGCACCCGGCATCTGGCCGATCAGCGCGCCGTCGCCGACATCGACGAACAGGTCGCCGACCGCCACCGCTCCGCCCTCGACGACCACGGCCTCGATCCGTTCGCCCGAACGCTGAACATCAGCCACCGCGCCCTGCTCGACGCTGACGCCGTCCGCCAAGGCCCGCTGCCGCAGCAGTGCGGCGTAGGCGACCGCGTCGACATGCAGGCCAACGCCCGGCGAGGACAGCCGGCCCGGATCATCGCCCTCGACGATCCGCCCCTGTTTGGCGGCCGCCGCGCCCAGCGAGAAATCCTCCAGCGCGGTCTTCAGCCCGCGCCGACGCGCCAGCACCCAGTGGTGGACGAAATCGACATAGTCCACCGAATGCCCATGGGTGTCGTAGGGGTGCAGGAAGGCCGAGCCATCGCCCGCAAAGCCGGCGAACCGCTGGCCCAGGGATGGAACGGCGCCGCAACGCCGCGCCAGCTCGACATCCGACAGGCCCAGCAGCTGATGCAGATTGCCGACGGCCGGCAGACCCGAATGAGAAAGACCTGGCGTTGGCGGCCCGGTCTCGATGGCTCGCACCGCAAGGCCCCCGGCCCCGAAGGCCTTCCGCAGGGCCAGGGCCGTCAGCCACAGCGGCGCGCCGGCGCCCACCACCACGACGGTTCGCACCGGCCGGCTCATGCCACGGCCTCCGCGATCGGACGAGGAATTGCGCAATGGCTGGCGACGAAGTCGGCGTGCATTGGCATGGCCGGAACCCGCCTGGCGATCGCCGAGCGCTGGCGCTCCATCTCGGCCAGGGCCTGCGGCAACGGCACATTGTCGACCATCCGGTCATAGCCGCCCGGCAGGACGCCCTGCCCAAGCAGCACGGAGATCCAGCTCGGCAGGGCGAACAGGCCGTCATGGTAGTTGGGCGCCACGCCGCGATGCCGGAACAGCTCCAGCTTGTGCTTGAGGCTCTCGGGAATTTCCATTTCCCGGCAATGCTTCCAGAGCTCGCCGTCGGTGCGGGTATTGGCGTGGTAGTGCAGGATCAGGAAGTCGCGCACGCGGTCGTATTCCATGTCGACCCGACGGTTGAACTCTTCGACCAGGGCCGGCTCGACACGCTTGCCCGGAAACAGCTTGAGCAGGTTCATGACCGCGATCTGGACCAGGTAGATGCTGGTCGACTCCAGCGGCTCCAGGAAGCCGCTGGCCAGGCCCGCGGCCATGACGTTGCGCGTCCAGGAGGCGGTCCGCCGACCGGCCTTGAAGCGGATCTGGCGCGGCTCGGCCAGGGCTTCGCCGTCGAGATTGGCCATCAGGGTGGCGGCCGCCTCGTCATCGCTGATGTAGCGGCTGGAATAGACGTAACCGTTGCCGGTGCGGTGTTGCAGCGGGATGCGCCACTGCCAGCCGGCCTCGCGGGCGGTCGAGCGGGTGAAGGGCGTGAAGCGGCCGGCGCGGGCGCACGGCACCGCCCAGGCCCGGTCGCAGGGCAGCCAGTCGGTCCACTCCTCGAACGGGCTGTTGAGGGCCTGGCCGATCAGCAGGCCGCGAAAGCCCGTGCAGTCGACGAAGAAATCGCCCCTGACCACCTCGCCGGACGCCAGGGTGATCGAGGCCACGTCGCCCGACAGCGGATCGCGCGCAACGTCGACGACCTTGCCCTCGGTGCGCTTGAGGCCCCGCCCCTCGGCCACCTTGCGCAGGTACTTGGCATAGAGGCTGGCGTCGAAATGGTAGGCGTAGCTGTAGGTGGAATCGATCTTGTCGGGATCGGGATTGGGGAACTCGAAGCGGTCGTCCCGCGCCGCGGCGATGGCGTAGGAGAACTGCTCGATGTCGAGGTCGTGGCCCGCCAGGCGCGCCCGGTTCCACTGGTGGTGGAAGCCCGCGCCGCCGATGGCCGCACCGTGCACCCCGAACGGGTGGTGGTAAGACGAGCCCTTGAAGCCCCAGTCGAGGAATTCGATGCCGAGTTTGAACGTGCCGTTCGTCTCGCGCATCATCTCGACCTCGTCGATGCCGACGAAGCGGTTGTAGTCGCGCATGGCCGGTATCGTGGCCTCGCCGACGCCGACGGTGGCGATCTCGTCGGACTCCACCAGCCGCACCCGCGCCTGATGCGGGCGCAGGCCGCTGACCAGCGCGGTTCCCACCATCCAGCCGGCCGTTCCCCCGCCGACGATGACGATATCCAGGGGCGCGCTTGTTTCCATGCCGCCGTTCCCACCCATTTTCGGGCGCCGGTCGAGCGGGCCCGTATTCTTGTGACGAAGGGACGGACCGATGGCCCGCCCCTCCTCAGATCGATCAGTACTTGAACCGGAACGTCAACAGGTAACGCTTGTCGGTGCGGTTCCAGGCGTTGTCCTTCAGGAGGCCGCCGGCCGACGCGTCGTTGACCTGCTGCTTGAGCACGGACTCGGTGTTCAGCAGGTTGCTGCCTTGCAGGCTGATCTCGAGGTTGTCGCTGGCCCGATAGCGGACCGATGCGTCGAGATAGCCGGCGTCGTCCTGCCAGATCGGGAAGGCCAGGCAGCAGTCCATGGCGGTCAGCAGGTACTTCGAACGCCAGTTGTAGGCCGCCCGAACCGCCCAGCGGCCTTTCTCGTACATGCCCACGAGGTTGTAGGCGTACTTCGAGAGACCTTCGAGCGAGTCGACCTGCACCGCCCCGTCGGCCTGGCTGAGGCCGCCGCCGCTGGTGTTGGAGCCGCCGCCGCCCGAGGCGTTGCTCAGGTTGGAGTTCGTGATCCCCTTGTTCTCGACATAGGTGAAGTTGGCCTGGATCCCGAAGCCGTCGAACGGCGCGGGCAGGAAGTCGAAGTAGCGCTGATAGGCCGCTTCCGCGCCGCGGATCTTGGCGCCGTCGCCGTTCACCGGTCCGCGGGTGAACACCGTGCGGGTGACGCCGTTGACCGTGACATCTTGGTTGAAGCCGCCGTACTGAATGTAGTCGTTGAACTTCTTGTAGAAGACCGCCAGCGAGAACGAGCCGACCTCGGCGAAGTAGTGCTCGAGGCTGATGTCGATCTGGTCGGCCGTCATCGGCTTCAGGTACGGATTGTAGGACTCCGCCGTGTAGCGGAGGTTGGCCCCGGTGATGTTGCCCGCGCTGTCCTTGACCCACAGCGGGTCATTGACGTTGTTCATGTCGGGCCCGGCCATGTTCACCTGAACATAGTTCTTCAGGTAGCCGATGTCGGGACGCGACATGGCGCGCGACGCGGCCAGGCGCAGTTGCCACTCGTCATTGAGGTCGATCTTCAGGTTGAAGCTCGGCAGTACGTTGTGGTGCTTCTGGCGAACCGTGCTGGCCGAGGCCAGGCCGTCGGTGAACGCCTTGTCGTCGGCCGACAGGTAGCACCACAGGCTCTGGGGCACGTAGGCGCCGCTGATCGGCAGGCCGTCGGGTCCCATCGGGCGGCCGCGCGGCTGGCAGACCCGCACGTCGTTCTTGCCGAAGTCGGCATGGACCAGCGAGCCGCTGCTTTCGTTCTGCGTCTCGACATAGCGCAGGCCGATGTTGCCGCTGATCCCGAAGCCGCCGATCGTGTGATCGCGTCCGCCGAACTTCAGCATGAAGTAGGCGGCGTTGGTCTTCTCCGAGACGTCGGTGATTTCCTGCGGCAGGAAGCAGTTGGTCTCGCCGGCGCGATAGCAGACCGCCTCCCAGCGCGAGGAGCCGACGCCGGTGTTGGAGTAGCCGAAGGCCTTCTGGAACTTCTCCAGGTCCTTGACGAAGTCCATGCTGGCGAAGGTCAGCATGCCGGTCTTCAGCACGTCGCCGCCGAAGATGTCGTTGAACGAGCGCACGTCCGGCAGGTTGCGGTCCCAGCCGCTGAAGGTGGTGGTGGGATTGCCGGCGGCGCAGTCGCCGTTGACGTTGGCGGCCGGCGCGGTGCGGTCGACATTGTACCAGAGATAGTCGGTGCTGTTGACGCCGCCGCCGCCCTGGTCGCAGCCCCAGGCGTTGGCGATGCCGCCCCAGTTATAGACGCTCCAGCGCACCGTCTGCTCGCGGTCGGCATGGCGCGCGCCCACCTTCAGCGAGTCCAGCCAGCCATCGCCCAGGTCGTACTGCACGTCGATCCGCGCGGCGAACTGGTCGCCCTCGCTGCGTTCCAGGTGGTTGTTGACGTTGTTGAAGCGCCAGGCGTTCGGGTTGGCGAGCCCCCCCGGGGCATAGTTGATGTTGGTGCCCGGAAGCACCGTCATGACCGGATGGTCGCCCGTCGCATCGATGTTGAGGTTGGCGTAGGAAACCAGACCGACGTCGGCGTCGTAGTTCGACAGCTTGGCCTTCACCTTCTGGACGTCGAAGTTGAAGCGCAGGCGGTCGGTCGGATCCCACTTCAGATTGAAGCCCAGGTCCTGGGTGGTCTGCTTGTTGTAGTTGTAGCGCGTGGTGGCCGACAGCTCGCCGCCGCGCTGCTCGGGCGCGCAGTCGGTCCGGCCGGTCCAGCCGTAGCAGGGCTCGATGACCGGCTCGCCCGTCGAGGTCTGGCCGATCAGGTAGCCGGCCCAGTCATTGCTGGCCGAGGTGGTGTTGCCGACCCAGCCGAGCGGCGAGGTCATGATCCCGCTCTCGAAGTTTCCTTCGTCGTCGAACTTGAAGGTCGTGCCCGGCGCCGGCAGCACATAGGTGTTGGCGTCGGCGTTGGTGATCTCGAAGTGCGGACCGCGGTTGTAGAGGCTGAAGGCGCTGCCCTGCACCGAGCGCTCGTGCCAGATGTTCTCGTAGCTCGACTTGTTGAACTGCACCGTGGCCAGGAACTTCTGGTCGTTGTCGCGCCATTGGCCGGCGGCGGCGACGCCGTTGCGGGTGCGGTCGAACTCGGTGTGGGCCAGGCGGTACCAGGCCGGGATGTACTTGGTGCCGCCGCCGAACATGGTGACATCCTTGAAGATGCCCATGCGGCCGAACTGCGAGCTTTCCGAGATGGTGTTCAGCTCCGAATGGGCGCCGTTCACCATCAGGCCGAACTCGCCGATCTCGGTCGCCCAGCGGTTGGCGTAGATCGCGGAGACCTCGGGCGTCACCTGTTCGGACAGGGTGCCGTAGTTCAGCGAGGTGGTGATGCCGATCACCCTGCCAGCGCTGTCGAACGGCAGGCGAGTCTTCAGGTCGACCGTGCCGGCGATGCCGCCCTCGATCAGTTCGGCGGTCTGGTTCTTGTAGGTGTCGACCCCGCCCATCAGTTCGGGCGAGACATCGCCCCACGACAGGCCGCGCGAGGAGTTGGCGCTGAAGGTGTCGCGGCCGTTGAACTCAGAGCGCACCTGCGACAGGCCGCGGACGATGACGCCCGAAGGTTCGGCCGAGAAGTGGGTGGTGTCGCTGGTCGAGGCGTAGCGGTTGACGGTGACGCCCGGCACGCGTTGCAGGGCCTCGGCCACCGACTTGTCGGGGAACGAGCCGATGTCGCTGGCGGTGATAGAGTCGACGATGGTGTCGGCGCCGCGCTTGATCTGCTGGGCCGACTTCAGCGCCGCGCGCTGGCCGGTGACGATCACCGTCTCCACCTGGTTGTCGGCGATCACGTCCGACGGCGAAGCCTGCGAGGCGGCCGGAGCGGTCGACACCGTCTCCTGCGCCAGGGCCGGCGCCGCGCTCAGCAGGGCGGCGACTGAAGCGCAGCCCATCCATCCGGCCATGCGGATTCGCGTGGTTCTCATAGGTCGTCCCCTCCCAAGGCCGCGCTCGCTCACGCGGGCCCCTTCAAGTGTCCGGAGCTTTCGCCCGGAGATGAGCGGTCGTGCCGCCGATTGTACGGGAAGCCTTGGCCAGGCGTCCTGGCGTCGCGCTTCCTCCCGTCGCACCCGTCTCGACGCGGGCGCTTGATGTTTCATAACCGTAGCAAACGTCGGTACGCCAGCATTTTATAAAAATATTTTGTTTAATCTTTGAGCCTTGCCAACCCCTGTTGCCTGGCGGACACAATCACCCTCCAGTACGCCCCGTTCGAAGGGTGACGACCTTCGAGGGGAGGCAAGCCGGTGAAGGCAATCTTCGAATCCACGGCGACCTCGCCAGAGGCGCTGAGCGCCCTGACGACCGCCGCCGAACCCGTGGTGATCCGGGGCCTGGTATCCCACTGGCCGGTGGTTGCGGCAGGCCGCGCCGGCCATGCTTCGCTGTTCGACTATCTGTCGCGTTTCGACGCCGGCCAATCGGTGGCCACCGTCTTCGCGCCGGCGCAGGCCGGGGGGCGGTTCTTCTACGCCGACGACCTGGCGAACATGAACTTCCGTGGCGGACGGGCCCGGCTGCGGAAGACCTTCGATTTCCTGACCGAGCACGCCGGCGACGCCGAGCAGACGGCGCTGGCCGCCCAGTCCGTGCCGACCTGGCACGCCCTGCCCGGCTTCGCCGAGGAAAACCCCCTGCCCCTGCTCGGCCCCGAGGTCGAGCCGCGCGCCTGGATCGGCAATCGCGTCATCGTCGCCGCCCACCACGACCCGTTCGAGAACATCGCCTGCGTGGTCGCCGGCCGCCGCCGCTTCACCCTGTTCCCGCCCGACCAGGTCGAGAACCTCTACATGGGCCCGTTCGAGCGCACGCCGGCCGGGGCGACCATCAGCCTGGTCTCGCTGGAGGATCCCGACCTGGAGACCTTCCCCCGTTTCGCCCAGGCCCTGGAGGTCGCCCAGACCGCGGAGCTGGAACCGGGCGATGCGATCTACGTCCCGTACCTGTGGTGGCACCACGTCCGCTCGCTGGAGACGGTCAACATGCTGGTGAACTATTGGTGGAACCCGCCCAACCAGGGACGCGGCCTGGCCCGCGACGCCTTCATGCACGCCATGCTGACCCTGCGCGCCCTGCCCCCGGCCCACCGCCAGGCCTGGAAGGCGATGTTCGACCACTACGTCTTCCGCACCGACGGCGACGCCAACGAGCATCTGCCTGCGCAGGCGCGCGGCATCCTGGGCGATCTGGACGAAGGCGCGGCCAGGGAACTGCTGACCATCCTGTCGCGCGTGCTGGCCGAGTCCGCGGCCGCCAAGCGCAGCTAGCGGCAGCCGGTGAAGACGCGCGAGCGCCGGCTGGTCTCGCGCACCCCGCCCGCCCCATGGAAGAAGCGCCTGCCCCACGGCGTCAGCCGCCGGCCGTCGAAGCGCTCGACGAGATCGAGGTCGGCGACCTCGGGCGCGTTGCCCGACCACGACCAGCCCAGATAGCCCACGCCCATTGCGCCGGAGAGCCGGAATATCGCCTCCTCGTCGACCGGCTGGCCGCGATGGTCGGGTCCGAACTCGCCGACGATCAGCGGCAGGCGCGCGACCTGGAAGGCGCGCAGGTAGCGCTCGACCGCCTGCGCCTGGCCATAGGCCTCGTACATGTGGACGTCGAAGACGAGGTTATGCTGCGGATCGGCGGCCAGCAGCTCTGCGGCCCGATCCCGCATGGTTCCGGAGCTGTCCTGGCCGTAGTCATGGGCGTCGATCACCAGGGTGTGGCGCAGCCCAAGGGCGCGCAGGGCGACGATGGCGGTACGATGGGCCTCGAGCCACTGCTCCGGCGTGGTCGTCCCGGCCGTGGGCTCGTTGCCGATGTTGACGAGGACGTAGTCCTCCTGGCCGCGCAGGACCGGAGCGAGCCGCGTCCAGTAAGCCAGCGCCGCGCCGATGTGCGCCGCCTTCGGCTCCAGGCCGTAGCCGGTGGTGTCGTGCACTTCCAGGATCACCACCTGCCCGGCGCGACGGGCCTGGGCGATGATCTTGCGGACGGCGCGCGGCGAGGTGCGCCGCCAGCGCGTCCCATCGCTCAGCACGATGCGGGCGGTGTTGGATCCCAGCCCCGCCGAGTCGCGGATAGCCCTGCCCGTCGCGCGCGGCTTCCAGGCGTGAGGCAGGTTGACCCCGCGCATGACGAAACCATCGCCGCAGGCGTCGATCAGGCGGCCGTCCTGCACCGAGAAACCGGCGAAGGCGGGCGTGGCGAGCAATACGGACGCCAGCGCAAGGCTCCCGGCCCATGTCCGCACCGCGTGCATCCCCATTACCGCCTCCCAACGCAGGGACCGGACCGTGACGATGGCGTTCGCCGCGCGCAAGGCATAAAAGAAAGCAATTTTCTTTATTTCGCGCAGCGCCGCGTCGGTCGCCGACCTATCGCGCGCCACGCCGCAGGTGCTAAGCCAGGGCGCAGATGAGCCAGCCTCCCAAAAGCCCCGCCCGCAAGACCTCGCAATCCGGTCCCAGCCTATCCGGTACGAATCTGGAGCGGGCCGGCGACTACAACCAGCGGGTCACGCTGCAGTCGATCCGCATCGGCGGCGCCAAGACCAAGCCCGAGATCGCGGCCCTGACCGGCCTGACCGTGCCGGCCATCACCAACATCACCAAGCGCCTGCTGGACGACGGCCTGATCGTCGAGGCCGGCAAGCTGCACGGCGGTCGCGGCCAGCCGGCCATGACCCTGGCGGTCAATCCCGACGGCTGCTTCTCGATCGGCCTCAACATCGACCGCGACCACGTCACCATCCTGCTGCTGGACTTCGCCGGCCAGGTGCGGGCGCGTTCGACCTGGGAAGTGGCCTTCGCCGGCCCCGACGCGGTGGCCGAGTTCTTCGAGACCAACTGGAAGGCCTTCCTCAAGACCAAGGGCGTCGAGGCCGAGCGGATCATCGGCGTGGGCGTGGCCATGCCCGACGACATGGCCCGGGTCGACCTGCCCCATCGCCCGGCCGAGTACGGCGCCTGGAACACCACCGACGTGCGCGAACTGCTGTCGCGCCGCCACGACCTGCCGGTGACCGTCGAAAACGACGCCGCCGCAGCGGCGCTGGGCGAACTGCACTTCGGCCACGGCATGAATGCGCCCAGCTTCTTCTACGTGCTGGTCACTTCGGGCCTGGGCGGCGGCCTGGTGGTCGAGGGCGAGTATTTCCGAGGGGCCCAGGGCCGCAGCGGCGAGCTGGGCTTCCTGCCGGTGACCTCGCCGCGCATCGACGTGGCCACCCTGCAGGAGGCCGTCTCGCTGTCGGCCCTCGCGCAGTTCCTCGAGAACAACGGCTTCTCCATCGCCGCGCCCGGCGACCTGGAGACCTTGCCCCAAAAGGGCCTGGACGCCGTCGAGGCCTGGGTCGACCTGGCCGCCGACCTGCTGGCCGGGCCGATGGTGGCGGTCAGCTGCCTGATCAATCCGCAGGCGGTCTATATCGGCGGCCGCCTGCCCGAGAGCCTGGTCGACCGTCTGGCCGCCGCCCTCGAAACCAAGCTGGCCGGCGTTTCGGGCGTGCCCGCCCTGGCCCCGGTGCAGCGCGCGGCCCTGGCCGCCGACGCGCCCGCCATGGGCGCGGCCATCCTGCCGATCATCGAACGCCTGCTGCCCTCGCGGGCGGCCCTGCAGAAGACCTGAAGACCATGACTGTCGAGATCGACGACCGCCTCGCCGCCGCCGCCTTCCGCCGCCTGGTCGAGCACCTGCGCATGCGCACCGACGCCCAGAACGTCGACCTGATGGGCCTGGCCGGCTTCTGTCGCAACTGCCTGGCCGACTGGGTCGAGGAGGCCTCGGACGGCGCGCTCGACAAGAACGCGGCCCGCGAGGCGATCTACGGCATGCCCCAGTCCGAGTGGAAGGCCCGTCACCAGGCGCCGGCCTCCCCCGAGCAGCTTGCGCGGATGGAGGCCAGCGTGGCGCTGAACAAGCAGCTGCGGAGCGAGCGCGACTAGCGCACCGCCTCGGTGCGCGGCGTCACGTTCCAGCCGCGCAGGGCGACCTTCGCGCCTTTCCCCGCCCCGGCCGGGTAGCGGATCTCCACCGTCCGCGTCTCGCCCGGCAGCAGCGAGACGTAGTTGTCCGAATAGTAGGCCGGCAGGATCCGATCTCCCTTGGCGTCGACTAACGTCAGCTTGGCGTTCAGGGCCGGCGCGGCGCCCGTATTGACCAGGGTGACGGCGACCACGGCCTCATCCTTCGCGGCCTTGCCGGACTTGGCCGACAGCGTCACGGGCTGGGCCGCCATCTGCGACAGCCGCCGCTCGCCCGCATCGTCGGCCCCGACCCAGTAGAGGTTGCGCGACAGCACAGCGCCGCTCGCGGCGGTAAGATCGAGACGGACCACGGCCGCTTCCCCGCTCTTGAAGCCAAGATCCAGCGTGCGGCCGGGCGCGACGGCGTTGGCGGCGGCCTCCACCACGTCGGTCTGGTCGGACAGCACCTTGCCCGAAAGGTCGAGCACCCGCGTCCGCAGCCGGGAGCCGGCGATCGGCGTGGTCGTGTTGTTGACCACCGCCAGCGTGTGATCGGCGAGGCTCATCTGCGCGTGGACGGGCTCGGCGGCGGCCTTGGTCCCGTAGAAAGCGCCGTGGGTGTCGTAGTCGTGGCTGAGGATCTGCCACATGGTCGAGGGCCAGGCCGGCTGGGTCATCCACAGCAGACGCCCCGACGACCTGGTCCAGAGCTCCTGGTTCATGCCCTCGAAGATCGCCCGGTGCGTCTCGTAGTTCATCAGCTGGGCCTTGCGCTCGAAGTCCTCGAGGCTGGTCGGCGCGCCCAGCTTGGCGGCCATGGCGTCGGTAAAGCTCTTGGTCGCACCGTTACCGGTGGGATGCCAGTCGTGATAGGCCCACGTGTCGCTGATCGGCCAGCGATCGGGCGCGGGCACGGCGGCCGAGAACGCCTCCAGCGTGGGGAACGACGGCGTGCCGACCTCGACCGAGAAGCCCTTGGCGTGCTCGGTGAAATAGGTCTCGGGCTCACGATAATTGTAGGGCCCGCTGTTTTGCAGGTTCACGCGGTTGGAGCTGCCGGTGTACCAGCGCGTGCCGTCAAGGTCGTGGACCAGAGCTTCGAGGCCCACGTTGAGGATCGGGTGCGGCACCCCTTCGTTGCGCCCGAACCACAGCACGATCGAGGGGTGGTTGCGGTAGCGCTTGATGACGTCGGCGGCGTTGGCCAGGAACAGCGGCACGTCCTGGGGCTCAAGCTGGTAGTCCTGGGTCGAGGCCCAGAAGTCGTTGAGCACCAAGAGGCCGTACTCGTCGGCCAGGTCGTAGAACGGTTCCTCGGTGTTCTGGCCCACCCAGTTGCGGATGGTGTTGAGGCCGGCCTCCTTGTGCAGGCGGAAATAGGGTTCCAGGCGCTCGCGCTCGATGCGCTTGCGCCAGTCGTCCGTGCCCCAGTTGCCGCCGCGCGCGGCGATCTTCACGCCGTTGACCTTCAGCACCAGGTGCGGCGCGAGGCCCGTCTCGGGCACGTCGCGCACGGCCGGCGAGTTGTCGCCCTGCGCCGTCAGCGAAGTCGCCCAGCCGTCGACCACCTTTCGGATGCCCGCGTGGCTGCCGTCGGTGACGTCCTGGCCCAGTTGTCGGGCCTTGCTGAAGTCGACCTCGACCCGCCGCAGGTGGCCGGCCGGGTTCATCACGGAAAGCTCGTAGGTCACCTGGCGGATGCCGAACCGCAGGCGCTTCTCGTCCGAGGCCTGGCCGTCGACCGAGGCGGTCAGGATCAGGTCGTGCAGGGCCTGCTCGCCATAGCCGTTGGGCCACCAGAGCCTGGGATTGGCAACGGCCAGTTGCGGAAACTCGGCCGGCGTCAGGCGCACGGTCGAGGCGCCGGGCTGGACGGCGACCGTCTTGCTGACCCGGACGCCGTCGAACGCGGCCGTCACCGTCGCCTGGACCGGACGGTCCGACAGGTTCTCGACCGGGGCCAAGATCTCGATCTCGGCCAGGCTGTTGTCGGGCTTGCCGGCCATTGGGGGAAGCGTCGTGACCACCTGCGGGTCGCCCAGGCGCGCATCGCCCGAAGCCTCCAGCACCACGTCCTGCCAGAGGCCGGTGTTGCGGTCGCGGACGCTGGGGATCCAGTCCCAGCCCTCGCTGGCGATGAAGGTCGGGCCGTCCAGGGCCATCATGCCGCCGTTCTCGCCAACGCCGGCGGTCAGCGACTCCTCGTGCGCCAGCCCTGGATGCGGCGGCGGCGAGACCCTGACGGCCAGCACGTTGCCGGTCGGCTTCAGCTTGCCCGCCACCTCGAAGCGGCCCCGCACGAAGGCGCCTTTCATGTCGCCCAGCTTCTCGCCGTTCAGCCAAACCTCGGCGGCGTAGTTCACGCCCTTGAAGGTCAGGCGCGGGCGCTTGCCGGCGACGGCGGCGGGCGCATCGAAGGTCGTGCGATACCACCAGGCCTGCTTGTTCAGGCTCTCAGGGATAGCGGTGTTGTTGAGGCCATAATCGGGGTCTGGATAGACGCCGCGATCGACCAGGGTCGTCAGCACCGTGCCAGGGACGGAGGCGGCGTACCAGCCCTTGGCGTCGAAGCCGGCAGACGAGATCGCTGCGCCCTCTCCAACGACCTTGGGAGCTTCGACCAGGCTCCAACGCTTCAGCGTCCAGGCGCCGGGACCGGCTTCGAGCAGGGCGGGGCCGGCATAGGCGGGCTTGGCGACCGGGGCGGAGATCGCATCCTTGCCCTGCGGCCGGGTCCAGGCCTCCTGCGGCGTCACCTGGCCGGCCTGCTGGCGCACCTGCACTGGCCAGGTCGGGCTGCCGGTCTCGAACACGGTCAGCGGATCGGGCTTGCGCGCCGCGAGCGCCCTGATCTCGGCCTCGGAGAGCGCGCGGGCTTCGGCGCGGAAGCCAGCCACCTGTCCGGCGAACGGTGTGAACCCGCCGGCCTTGCGCGGCCCCAGAGCGACCATGGCCGACGTCGCGGCGGCGGGCGCCGCGCCCTGCGCCACCGCCTTGCCGTCGACAAGGAGCGTGACCTTCGCGCCGTCCGAAACGGCCGCGACGAACCGCCAGTCGCCCGGCAAAGGCGCATCCCCGCCCTTGATCTCGGTTCCCGAGGTCACGACGGCGAAACCGTCGGGTCCCACTGCGAGGAAGCGCCCGCTGGCGAGATCGCCGATCCCGGCCGCCAGCGCTTGGCCTGACTGCACCTGCGAGATCCTGACCCAGCCTGACAGCGACCAGGGCGCACCGGCCGGCAAGGTCTCGCCGGCTGCGGCGCCGGCCAGGGGGCGCGACAGGCCGTCGCCGCCGGCCGGGAACTCGGCGTTGTAGGGACCCCAGACCTGGGCGGACGCCGTCAGCGGCGCCAGCAAGGCCAGGGCGCAGCCAGCGGCCAGGACGGATTTCGAGCGGGTCTTCATCCTCTTGGTTTCCTCCGTGCGCGGCTTGGTCGCCGCTTGTTGCTGATGGTCTAGGGCCGGGTGTGGAACCGGCAGTCGGGCTCTTCGCCCTGCTCCGCCCTCGGTCCGGTGGCGGTGAAAGCCAGCCGCTCGCCCGCGCCGCTCTCGGCCGGCCAGTGCGGCAGCCCGGGTGCGTTCGGCTCGCCGGTGCGCGCGAAGGCCGCCCAGTAGGCCTGCAAGGGCGGACGCCCCTTGCCGGGCCGGTCAAAGACGAAGGACAGCTCCGAACCGTGGCCCACGGACGCCTGGCCAGGCGCGGGAACCTCCAGTTCGTAGCGCCAGACCTTGCCGCCGGCCCTGCGGCGCAGGCGCGCCGTCGTCTCGGCCGGACAGCGGAACATCCGGTCGGTCGCCAGTCGCAGCACCGCGTCGCCCCGCACGGGATCAATAGCGGGCGGCGGCTCACGATCCAGGCCATAGGCCGCCAACACCTGCGGCGCGCGTTCCTTGAAGCTCTCGGCGACCCAGGCCCGCGCGCGCTGGGGTTCGCCACCGAACAGGGCCATCTCGCGGGCGCTGGAGCCGACGATCATCGGCTTCACTCCGGGATCAGCCAGCAGCGCCTCGGGCGCCTTGGGCAGCACCGCCCCGTCAACCACGGCCTGCGTCCAGATGAAGCCCTGGTCGTCGATGGGCGCCGTCAGGGTCTCGGCGGCCTTCAGCAACGCCTCGCCAGAGGTCCGTCGAAGGTCGCCCAGCGATCTGGCCCCCACGCGCCGCGCCAGATCCTCGCCGATCGCCTCGTTTTGCTTCAGCGAGCGCGGCGGAAAGCCAAAGCCCGGCATGCCGCTCTGCAGAATCCCCCGAGCGGCCAGGCCTCGCCCATCCGGCGACAACATGACCAGGCCCACGTCCTGGCCGCCGGCCGAGTGGCCGAACAGCGTGATGTTGCCCGGATCCCCGCCGAACGCCGCGATGTTGTCGCGCACCCACTGGAGGGCGGCGATGATGTCCATCAGGGCGTAGTTGCCCGACGCCCCGCCCTGCTCCTGGGTCAGCGCCGGATGCGACAGGAAACCGAACACGCCCAGCCGGTACTGCACGCTGACCTGCACCACGCCCTGATCGACCAGGCTCGACTCCACCGTGCCCGCGCCGGAGCCGGCCTGGTTGGCGCCGCCGTGGATCCAGACCATGACCGGCAACCGCGCGTCCGGCGCATGCCTGGGAGCGCGGACGTCCAGATAGAGGCAGTCCTCGCTGGAGCGCGCCGCGTCCGCCGCATTCCAGCCGCGCGAGGTCTGTCGGCAGGCGGGCCCCGACGCCTGAGCCGGCCGCTCGCCGCTCCACGCGGCCACGGCCTGAGGCGGCTTCCAGCGCGACTCGCCGACCGGCGGCCGGGCGAAGGGAACGCCGAGGAAGGCCTGGCTGCCATCGGCCCGCCTCTCGCCGACCAGCGTCCCGGCGGTCGTCGAGACGCGGACGGGATCGGCGACGGCGGCGCCCGCCAGCGCTGTCAGGACGGCGACGATGAGCAAGCGCGCCAGCCCCATGGGTTCAGCTCGCGTCAGGCCGCGACATCGCCGGCCCAATCGGCCTGGCTCCACAGGCGCGCGGCCCCGCGCACGCCCGAGGAGTCGCCCCAGCGGGCCTTGACGATGCGGCTCTCCCAGTTGTCGGTGAACACATGCGGCCCGACCAGCGCCGGCAGGCGTTCGTACAGCAGCTCGACGTTCGACATGCCACCGCCCAAGACGAAGACGTCGGGGTCGACGATGTCGGCGATCACGCCCAGCCCGCGGGCCAGGCGGTCGAGATAACGATCCAGCGCGCCCTGGGCGACCGGATCCCCCGCCGCGGCGGCCTCGACGATCGCCGCGCCGCTGAGGTCGGCGCCGCCGTGCTGGCGAAAATCACGGCGGAAGCCGGTGCCGGAGATCCAGGTCTCCAGGCAGCCATGTCGGCCGCACCAGCATTGCGGACCCGGGCTCTCCTCGGCCTTGGGCCAGGGCAGAGGTACGTGCCCCCACTCGCCGGCCACGCCGTTGGCGCCCTCGACCAGCTTGCCGTCGATCGCCAGCCCGCCGCCGCAGCCGGTGCCGATGATCACCGCGAAGGTCACTCGCGCCCCGGCGGCCGCGCCGTCGACGGCCTCCGACAGCGCCAGGCAGTTGGCGTCGTTGGCCAGGCGGATGGGTCGCTCCAGGGCGGCTTCGAGGTCTTCGCGGAACCGGCGACCGTTGAGGTAGGTGGTGTTGGCGTTGCGGATCAGGCCCGTGCGCGGCGAGACCGAGCCCGGCGCGCCCACGCCCACCGTTCCCTTGCCGCCGACGGCCTGCTCGGTGCGGTCCACCAGGTCGCGCACCACCTTCAACGCCGCCTCGTAGTCGCCGGGCGTGGCGGCGCGGAGCGTCGAAAGCACGCGCCCCTCGGGCGACAGGGCCGCCGCCTCGATCTTGGTTCCGCCGAAATCGACCCCGATCTGGATCACCCGAAACTCCCTCGCCGCACGCGTCCTTACCGGACGCCGCAACCTCCCGCGGCCAGAGGCTTACCTTGCGTCCGCCCGCCGCGCCAGAATAAAAAAAGACTTTTTATTTATTCGTACTACAAGTCAGGGCGTGACCTTCAACATGACGACGCCGTGCGGCGCCACCTGGGCCTCATGGCCGCCCTTGCGAACGCCCAGGTCCTTGCCCGCCCACAGGTCGCGGACCTTGGCCGGCAAGGTTTCGGGATAGTCCAGCATCGCCCAGTCCACCCGGATCGCCGCCGGCCCCAGCCCACGGTTCAGCAGCACGACGGCGCGACCGCCGCCTTTCAGGGGACGCGCCCAGACCTCCAGGTCGCCCTGCTTGGACACGCGCCGCGCCTGGGCGCCGAGCGGATCCTGGTCGACGGCGATGACTTCCCTGTTGGTCAGGACGGCCTTGGTGTCGACGTCCATGTGACCGATGTCGTTACCGGCGATCAGCGGCGCGGCCAGCATGGCCCACAGGCTGAAGTGGGCGCGGTACTCTTCGGTGGTCATGCCGCCGTTGCCGACCTCCAGCATGTCCGGGTCGTTCCAGTGACCGGGCCTGGCGAACGGATAGAGCTCGACCTGCTTGTCGAGGATGTTCATGACGCCCAGGCTGTAGCCCTTCACGCCTTCCCAGGCGTCGTAGATGTCGCCGGTGGTGCGCCAGAGGTTTCCGACCGACGCGCCCCAGGTCCAGGGCTTGGAATTGCCCCACTCGCAGATCGAGAAGACGATGTCCCGGCCCGAGGCCTGCAGGGCCGCCGACATGATGTAGTAGGACGACGGCGCATCCTGCGTGCCGGCCATGCACCAGTCGTATTTCAGGTAGTCGACGCCCCAGGCGGCGTACTGCCTGGCGTCCTGGTATTCGTACCCGCGGCTGCCCGGACGGCCCGCGCAGGTCTTCAGGCCGGCGTCGGAATAGATGCCGAACTTCAGGCCCTTGGAATGGATGTAGTCGCCCAGCGCCTTCATGCCGCTGGGAAAGCGCTTGGGATCGGGCTGGATGTCGCCGCGAGCATCGCGCTCACCGTGCCAGCAGTCGTCGATGACGACGTATTCGTAGCCGGCGTCCTTCATGCCCGAGCTGACCATGGCGTCGGCCATGCGCTTGATCAGGATCTCGTCGACGTTGCAGGCGAATTTGTTCCAGCTGTTCCAGCCCATCGGCGGCGTGCGGGCCAGGCCGTTGTCGGGCAGAGGCGGCGGCGGATCGTCGGCCAGGGCCGGCGCGGCGGACGCGAACAGGGACGCGGCCGCCAGGGTCGAGACGAGGCGCTTCATGGGGTCACGCTGGATGTGGGGTGAAGAGAAGGACGGTCCGCCGGTCCCTTGGCTCCCGCTTGCAGGAATCTTGGGAAAGGCGCGGGTGAACCGGCGGACCGCGAGGCGACGATGGCCTCAGTCGATCAGGCGGGGAGGAAAGCGGTTGGTTGACGCGAAAGCGCGTCGGGGCCGTGCCCGAAAGTCATGTTTGCCTCCCCAAGTCCCGCGCCGCGTCCTTGGTGGCGTGGGCGGCTGGCTTGAGACGGAGGTGACCACGGGGGCGCGCTTGCCGTCAATAGAATAAATAAATTTGTTTTTCTTTTTACCGCTACGTCAGCGGATGTAGGTGACTCCTACCCGCAGGCTGCGTGGCGCGTCGTAGCTGGTGATCCCGTCGCCGGTGCGGCCGGTGGCGACGTCTGCGTCCAGCGCATTGCGCAGATCGAGTTCCAGCCGGGTCGAGGAGTTGAGCGCATAGCGCGCCGAGAAATTGACGGTCGTGGCAGCTTCCAGCCGGCGGGTGTTGAGGTCGTCGTCGAAGCGCGCGCCCTCGTGGCGGGCGGCGAAGAACAGGTCCAGGCGCTGGCTGGCGCGCCATTCCAAGCCGGCGGAGGCGGCGACGCGCGGGGCCTGGGCCGGACGCTTGCCGGTCAGCTGCGGAGCCTGCGCGCCGCCGTCGACCTCGGCGTCGGTCGCCATCACCGCGCCGGTCAGCACGAGGCGCTCGCCGAGGCTGGCGCGGCCTTCCACTTCGATGCCGATGGCGTCGATGCGGCCGACGTTCTGGCGCTGGCGCAGCACGCCGCCGGCCGGAATGAAGCCCGCCGTCGGGAAGGTCGCCGGCCCCTGGCCGATCGTGACATTGGCCACCGGATCCTCCAGCCGGTTGAGGAACAGGGTGGCGGCGAGGCTCGCCCCCTGCCCCTCCAGTCCCGCCCCGGCCTCGACACCGTAGAGGCGCTCGGGCTTGAGGGCGGCGTTGGCCTCGGTGACGTCGTTGCCGACCCGGAACGGCCGGTGCAACTCGTTGAGGCTGGGCGGACGGAAACCCGCATAGGCCGCGGTGCGCACGAAGCCGGGGCCAAGGTCGCGGCGCAGGCCGATGCGGCCGGTGGGCGTCGTGGCCGAACGGCCGGCCGGCGTCTCGGCAAGGGTCGCCGCGCCAGTCTGGACGTCGTATTCGCGGCGACGGGCGTCGAAGGCCCGCCAGTGGTCGAGGCGCAGGTCGCCGGTGACCAGCCACGGGCCCGCGGTCCAGCTGGCGTCGGCATAGGCCCCCAGGGTCGCGGTCTGGCCGCCTGCCTCGCGCAGGCGGGTGAACTGGCCGCTCATGTAGCGGAAGCGCTCGTGGGTCTCGCCCTCGGCCGCGCGGAAGTCGGCGCCGATCTCCCATTCCAGCGGCCCGCGAACGCCGCGCAGGGCGGCGTTCAAGCCATAGCCGTAGGCCGGCGTCTCGAACTGGTCGTTGGCCGGGGTGGTGAAGGCCCGGCCCGCGCCGACGGCGACCGAGCGGTTCTGCAGGTCGCTGACCAGGGTCCAGGCCTGCAATCGCCAGCCGTTGCGCCCCTCGGCGGGAGCCTGGGCGAAGGTCAGGCTGGCTTGCGCGCCGCGCGAGCGGGAGTCCGCGCCAACGAGGCCCGAGCGACGGTTCTCGTCGTAGACGGCAAGCCGTGCGGCCATAGCCGGACCACTCGAAAGCCTCGTGTCGTAGCGCAGGGCCGCCGACCAGGCGTCGAGCGCCAGGGGCTCGTCGGCCGCGCCGCGCCCCGCGCGCACCGGCGTCCAGCCGTCGGAGCGTTCGGCCGTCACGCTGGCCAGCAGGCCGCCGCTGCCCGCGTTGACCGCCGCGCGGCGATAGCCCTGGCCGCCGCCCTCGGCGCCGGCCTCCAGCACCGGGGCGCCGCCGTCGCGGCCGGTCAGGGCGACGACGCCGGTCAGGGCGCCTGCGCCATAGGCCTGGGCTCCGGCGCCGCGGGCGATGCGGACGTCCTGGATGGTCTCGGACGGCAGGCCGCTCCAAATCACCCAGCCGCCGAACGGGTCGTTCTGCGGCACGCCGTCCAGCGTGACCAGCGCCCGCCCGGCCCCGGACGGGGCGATGGCCCGCAGCGACAGCCCCTGCGTGGTCGGATTGGCCGCCAAGCTGGAGGTGCGGCGAAAGAGCGAGACCCCCGGCGCCCGCGCCAGCTGCTCGTCGAGCCGCGTCGAGCGCGCCCAGGCCGGGTCGGCCAGGCTGGTGATGGCGAAGGCGCCCTCCCCGGCCGACGGCGGCAGGCGCGCGCCGGTGACGACGACTTCCGAGACCGGGACTTCAGGCGCGGGGGCGGTCTCGAGGGCGGCGTCGAACATCGGGGCTCCGGATGGATGAGAGTCGGCGCAGCCTATCGCCGCGCCAGCGCAAGGGAACGGCCCTCCGGTGGAAAAGGCTCGCCTGTCATCAATCCGTTTTGCAATCGTCGCATAAGCCCTCGCGCGCGGCCCGCCGCTCGCGCGCAGGTTTCCGGGGGACAAGCCGCATGACCCATCTTCGCGCCAGCGCCGCCGTCGGCGTGCTCGCCTTCCTGCTCGGCGCGGGATCGGCCCTGGCCCAGGGCGCGGCCGTCGCGCCCGTCGCCTCGACCGCCCCTACCGTCGAGGGCGGGGCCAACGGCGTGGCGCTGCTGCGCAATCCCGCCGCGCCCGAGAAGAGCCTGATCGCCGCCACCGGCGAAGGCGGCGGGCTTGAGCTCTACGGCCTGGACGGCCAGCGGGTCGGCGCGATCGCCGGCGGCGAGGTCTATGGCGTCGACGTCCGCGAGCATGAGGGCAAGCCGCTGCTGGCGCTGCTGGACCGCAAGGGCGGCCGCCTACGCCTGGCCGCCTACGATTTCGCCACCGGCCAGGCGACCGGCCTCGACGCCAAGCCGCTGACGCTGGACTACGCCGGCGAAGGCGTCTGCCTGCATCGCGGCGCCCGCGACGGCTCGCTCTACGCCTTCACCCTGGGCGTGGCCGGCCAGATGGACCAGTGGCTGCTGTTCCCCACCGCCGACGGCAAGCTGGACGGGCGCATCGTGCGCCGCCTGCACCTGTCGTCCGAGGCCAAGTACTGCGTCAGCGACGACGCCACCGGCGCGCTCTATGTCGCCCAGGAGGCGGTCGGCGTCTGGCGCTACGACGCCGATCCGGAAGCCGAGGCCGTGCCGACCCTGGTCGACGCCAACCGCCTGGGCCAGATCGCCGGCGAGGTCGCGGGCCTGGCCCTGATCGACGGCGGGCCGAGCGCCCGCTTCCTGGTGGCCGCCAACGCGACCGCCGGCGGCTACAATGTCTATGACCGCGCCCAGGACGACGCCTTCGTCGGGACCTTCCGGATCCAGGCGGGCGACCAGAACGCGGTCGAGAACCCCTCCGGCCTGTTCGCCCTGCGCAACCCCCTCGGCGAGCGCCTGCTCGCCGGCTCCCTGCTGGTCGCCGACGACCGCAAGTCGGGCGCCAACATGAAGGTCGTCTCGTGGGCCGATGTGGCCGCCGGCCTGAAGCTGGCGACCGGCGACGCGGCCGGCTCCAAGCCGGCCAAGGGCTTCGCCACGGTGCAGCCGACCATGGAAACGAGGCCCGTCGACCACGACGGCGACGCCGCCGACGATCCGGCCATCTGGGCCAACCCGGCCGATCCGGCCAAGAGCGCCATCATCGCCACCGACAAGAAGGGCGGCCTGCTGGTCTACGACCTGTCGGGCCAGCCCTTGCAGTACCTGGCCGACGGCAAGATGAACAATGTCGACCTGCGGGCCGGCTTCAAGCTGGCCGGCCGCGAGACCATCCTGGTCGCCGCCAGCGACCGCACCCACAAGTCGATCGCGCTCTACACCCTGGACCCAGCGACGCGACAGTTGACCTCGGTGGCCGACGGCGTGCAGGCCACGGGGCTTTCGGATCCGTACGGCCTTTGCATGTATCGCGGACGCAAGGGCGCCACCTACGTGTTCGTCGGCGACCCGGACGGCCTGGTGCGGCAGTGGAAGCTGGTCGCCCAAGCCAATGGCAAGGTCCGCGCCGTTCCGGTGCGCGACGTCAAGTTCGACACCCAGACCGAAGGCTGCGTCGCCGACGACGAGACCGGCGCCCTGTACGTGGCCGAGGAGGACGTCGCCCTGTGGAAGCTGGGCGCCGAGCCGACAGACCGCAAGGAACCGAAGGCGATCGACCGCGTGGCCTCCAATCCGGCCCTGAAGGACGACCTGGAAGGGATCGGTCTCTACCGGCAGGCGGGCGGCAAGGGCTATCTGGTGGTCTCCAGCCAGGGCAACAACAGCTACGCCGTCTATCGCCGCGAGGGCGACAACGCCTATGTCGGCAGCTTCTCGGTGACCGCCGACGGGGCCAAGGGCATTGACGGCATCTCCGAGACCGACGGCCTGGACGTGACCAGCGCCTCGCTGGGCGCGGGCCTGGAAGACGGCGCCTTCGTGGCCCAGGACGGCCGCAACGTCTTCCCGCCCGAGCACCAGAACTTCAAGCTCGTGCCTTGGTCGGCGATCGCCGGGGTGCTGGGGCTGAAGTAGGCGGTGAGCGTCCTTCAAGACGCTCCCCCCGAACGCGATAGCAATCGGTGGGGGGGATGATCGTCGGGCGTTGCGGCAGCTGAAAACGCCCCCTCCGTCACCTTTGGCGACACCTCCCCCAGAGGGAGAGGATCTCTAGACCGCGCCGAACAGCCTGGCCTGAAGCTTGTCCCGCATGGCGCCGAAAGCCGCCTCGCGGTCGGCGGGGGCGGCGAAGCGGAGTTTGCCGATCAGGCCGCTCATCAGGGTGGACCAGACCATGGCGTCCAAGCCGTCGGCGTCGTTGACGCCCTGGCGGCGGAGCATGCGCATGGAGGTGGCGCCGCGGGTGGCGCGCACGGCGGCGGCCAGCGGCTGCAAGGCCGGCTCGCGGGCGGCGGCCAGTTGCAGGGCGCCCAGCGCCCGCACCCGGGCCGAGAAGCCACCGGTCGGGGCCATGACGGTGGCGACGCCCGTGTCGTCGGCGCTGGCCAGGACCTCGGCCCGGACCTGCCGATGCAGCTCGACCATGGCCGCCTCGACGAGGTCGGCCTTGGTCCGGAAGAAATAGGTGGTGGCCGCCAGCGACACCCCGGCCCGGGCGGCGACGTCGCGCTGGGTCAGGCGGAAGACGCCCCGGTCGGCGATGCCGGCGATCGCAGCCTCGACGATGCGGCGGGCGGTGTCGTTGGCGTGCTCGCGCTCGGGCAGGACCTCATCGGGCGCCGGACCGGGCGGCGCGGGCTCGATCGGCGCCCCGGCCAGCCGCGCGCCCAGTCGCCGGAAGGCCGGGACCAGCCAAAGCAGGCGCTCGCCGGCGTCGGGCTCGACATGCAGCAGCGTCGCCAGGCCGACCGCGAGACCGGCCCAGCCGTCGGCTTCGTGTTCGCCGGCGCCGAGCGCCAGCGCGGTCTCGCGCCAGAAGGCGAACTCGGCCTCACCGCCCTGCCCGGCCCCGGCTTGCAGCGCGAGGTCGCCGCCGACCTCGGCCTCGATCTCGAACTCGCCCAGCAGCACGAAGCCCAGGCGGCCGGCCTCCAGCCGTTCGGCGACCAGCAGGGTCAGGCGATCGGCCAGGCTGTTCCAGCGCGGACCGCGCGAGACGCCGTCCGCCAGCGCCAGGCGCTGACGCGCCGCCTCCTCCAGGGCCAGGGCCTGGATCCGCCGCAGGAAGCCGGCGCGATCGCCGAAATGGTAGTTCACGGCCGAGGCCGCCGCGCCCGCGCGGGCGGCGGCGGTGCGCGCGCTGACGGCCCCCAATCCCTCCTCGAGGGCGAGGCGATAGCCCGCCTCGACCAGTTGGGCGGCGGAATCCAAGTCTGCGAAAGCCATGATCCGTGTGTGGCTGGACAGGCGTTCGAACGCAAGTCTGGACAAGCGTTCAAGTTGCGCACCGCCCGAAGCGAGAGCGATGCGGAACATCACTCATATTATACAATAATTTCAGCTAGATGCTGCGCAATACATCAATCCGTCGCCTAAATTTCACGACAGCTTCACACGGTACATTCGTTCAAATTGCTATCCGCCCCTCATCTTCATCGAGGGGAAGCCAACATGACCCGCGCCAGCCGGAGCGCCGCCAAGGCCTTGCTGCTCACCACCGCCGCGCTCGCCCTGCCGATCGCCGCCCACGCCGCAGACGCGGCCCAACCCGCCGCGATCGCGACCGCCGCCATGGCCAGCGGCCGGGTGATCGGCACGGACGGGGCCTATCTGGTCGCCGCCGAAGTGTCGGCGCCGAAGCTGGGCCTGCGCACCACCACCGACCGCGAAGGCCGCTTCAGCCTGGCCCTGCCGGCCGGTGCGCAGACCCTGCTGGTGCGCTATCCCGGCCTGCCCGACCGCTCGGTCGAGGCGACCGCCGGCGCTGCGCCGATCGAGGTCAGCTACGCCGACAGCGCCGAGATGGAGGCCGTGGTCGTGACCGCCGGTCCGATCCTGGGCTCGCAGGCCGCCGCGATCGCCCAGCAGCGCGCCGCCGACAACATCATGAGCGTGGTCGCCGCCGACGCCATCGGCCGCTTCCCCGACCAGTCGGCCGCCGCCGCGCTGTCGCGCATTCCCGGCGCGGCCATCGAGCGCGACCAGGGTCAGGAACGCTACGTCCAACTGCGCGGCGCGCCCGAGCGCTGGACCGTGGTGTCGATCGACGGGATGAACGTGCTGGGCGCCGAGGAGCGGGTGTTCCGCTTCGACTCCGTGCCGGCCGTCGTCATCCAGTCGATGGAGGTCAACAAGACCCTGACCCCCGACCAGCCGGCCGAGGCCCTTGCGGGCCGCATCAACATCGTCACCGCCTCTCCCTTCGATCGTCGCGGCGCGCACGTCTCGGGCGACATCGGCTATGGCGAGATGCAGCTGGGCGACGGACCCCAGCGCCAGGGCTCGATCCGCGGCTCGTGGTCGAACGACAGGTTCGGCGTCGTCGCGGCTCTGGCCCACTACCGCCGCAACCAGACCACCGACAACCGCGAGATCACCTGGAACCGCGACGGTGATTTGAACACCGTCGACGACTTCTCCTTCCGCTCCTACCGCCTGGAGCGCGAGAACAACGCCGCCCAACTGGGCCTGGAATACCGCCCCGACGACGGCGGCCGGATCTTCTTCAACAGCCTCTATTCGGAATTCATCGACCGCGAGCAGCGCAACCAGTACGACTTCCAGCTGTCGCGCGCCCGCACCCAGACGGCGGCCAATCGCGGCCCCGACAGCGGCTTCGTCGACGGCGCGGCCTATACCGGCAGCTGGCAGTACGGCCGCTATTACAGCGACACCTTCGCCAACACCCTGGGCGGCGACCACGAGTGGGCCGACACCTCGATCAAGTGGCGGCTGAACTACACCCACACCGACGCCGGCGCCTACCTGCCGCTGATCCAGCAGAACTTCGGCCGCCTGTCGCTGGTCTACAGCGGCGCGACCTCGGGCATTCCGGACCTGGACCTCTACACGACCAGCGGTTCGGGCACGACCTATACGCGGGGCACGGCGCTGGCGAACCTGCCGCAGACCGGTTCGCAGGCCGACGTGCTGATCCCGATCGTCTACAGCACCGACACCGACGCCTGGACGGGCCAGGTCGACATCGCCCGCGACTGGACCTCGCTGGGCGCCGAGGCCACCTTCAAGGCCGGCGTGAAGTACGACATGCGCAAGGCGACCGGGAACACCTTCTCGGGCGTGCCGGGCGCGACGCCCATCCTGCAGAGCCTGGCGGCCCAGACCGGCGGGACCTGGAGCGTCACCCCGCGCATCACGGGCGCCCAGTGGACCAGCGACTTCGCGCGCGGCTGGGGCGTGAACTACGTCGACAACATCGGCCTGCGCCAGGACCTGGACGCCCTGCTGGCCAAGGCGACCAGCGCCGGGCTCTACAACGCCGCGGCGGCCGTGCAACCCCAGGACCGCTTCGCCGTCGACGAGAACATCCTGTCGGCCTACGCCCAGAACAAGTGGACCCTGGGCAAGTGGGAGGTGCTGGCCGGCCTGCGCGTCGAGAGCGTCGACCTGGAAAGCCGGGGCGTGGTGGCCAGCGGCGCGAGCCTGACGCCGCTGACGGCCAAGCAGAGCTACACCGACCTGTTCCCCAGCATCCACGTCAACTATGAGGTCACCGACGACATCCAGGCCCGCTTCGCCCTGATCAGCGGCGTGGCCCGGCCCTCGTTCGGCGAGATCCGCACCAGCGTGTCGGTCAACGACGCCAGCGAGACGGTCAGCGGCGGCAATCCGGACCTGAAGCCCGAGCGCGCCTTCGGCTTCGACACGGCGCTGGAATGGTACCTGCCGGGGGCCGGCCTGCTGTCGGCCTCGGCCTTCTATCGCCGGATCGACGACGTGCTCTACGACAGCGTCGCCACCATCCGCGACGACCGCTACGACGTCGGGACGCTGGACCGCACGGGCTACACCTACTCAACCACGCTGAACGGTTCAGACGGCAAGATGGCCGGCATCGAGTTGGCCTACATGCAGCAGTGGCGGTTCCTGCCCGGCCCGCTGAGCGGCTTCGGCTTCCAGGGCAACGTGACCTTCCTGGACGGCGAATTCAAGACGCCCGAAGGGATCAAGAGCGCCTTCCCGGGCCTGTCGGACACCCTCGTCAACGCCTCGATCTTCTACGAGAAGTACGGCCTGTCGGCGCGCCTTTCGTACCAGTGGCGCAACGACTGGCTGGACGAGCCCAGCGCCGACGCCACCGACCAGACCTACTGGGCGGCCACCGAGCAGGTGGACCTGTCGCTGCGCTACCAGGTGCGCGACGGCGTCACCGTCTACTTCGACGCCAGCAACCTCACCGACGAAACGGGCATGCGCTACCAGGGCCACGCCAACCGCCCGATCGAAGCCGAGGGCGTGGGCCGCCGGTTCATGGGCGGCGTGCGGTTCAACTTCTAAAGCCAGGACATAGACAAATGCTGATCCGCAACCTGCTGACGGCCGCCTGCGCGGCGGCCGTCCTCGCCGCCCCGGCCGTCCAGGCCCGCACCGCCGCCGCCACCGTGACCAAGGCCTCGGTCGTGCTGAAGGACGGGACCTACCAGGTGGCCTGGAAGACCAGCCGCCCCGGCGCGCCGGTCGACCTCTATGTCGCCGGCTCGCCCGACGCCCCGCTGAAGGCCATGCGCAAGCTGGCCGACGACGACAAGGACGGCGCGGCTGCGGTGACCGCCGCCCAGGCCGGAGCCGCCCGCCCCTATTTCTACGTCGTCGCCGATGGCGAGAAGACCGGCCTGCGCACCGCCACCCGCGGGGTGCCGCTGCAGGGCGCGGCCAACTTCCGCGACCTGGGCGGCTATTCGGCCGCCAACGGCAAGCATGTGCGCTGGGGCCAGGTGTTCCGCTCCAACGGCCTGTCGACCCTGACCGACGCCGACTACAAGACCGTCGGCGACCTGGACGTGCGGCTGGTCTGCGACCTGCGCACCGACCAGGAGCGCAAGACCCAGCCCACCGTCTGGCGCGGCGGCAAGGCCGTGCCGGTGTTCCTGAACTCGCCCAAGGCGGGCCTGGACATGGACATGCGGGCCCTGTTCGGCAACGGCCCGCCGACGCCTGAGGCCGTCCGCGCCAACTTCATCGGCTTCTACAAGCTGATGCCGGAAGCCTATGCGGGCGAATACAAGGCGATGTTCGAGAAGCTGCTGGCTGGCGATGCGCCGATGCTGGTGCACTGCTCGGCGGGCAAGGACCGCACGGGCGTGGCCTCGGCCCTGATCCTGACCGCGCTGGGCGTGCCGCGCGCCCAGGTCATCGCCGACTACGCCATGAGCGAGACCCTGCTCGACAACGAGAGCACCCGCCGGGCCATGGCCGCCGGTGCCAAGTCGGACGATCCGAACGCGGCGATGTTCGCCAAGCTGCCGCCGGAGATCACCCGCGTGCTGATGCGCACCGAGCCGGCCTATGTTGAAGCGGCGCTGGACGCGGTGACGGCGAAGTACGGCTCGGTCGAGGCCTATCTCGACAAGGTGCTGGGCGTCGACGCCAAGGACCTGGCCAGCTTGCGGGCCCGCTATCTCGAATAGTAGTTTCATTTCGTGGGATTAATGCTCACGAAATGAATGGATAATCCTCCAGATCGCTCTATGGTCTGACCAATTCGACCAAGCTGCCTGACAGCTTTGCGATCTGGAGGAAACCCATGCGGCTGACGTCGCTGCTGGTCGGCTTTGTTGCGGCTGTCTTGGCCACCACCGCTTGGGCGCAGGACGTCTGGGTCAGCGACAAGCGCACGCCGGGCGCGTTCGCCATCGCCGGCGCCGAGATCCTCCATGCCGAAGGCGACTTCCCCGTCGTCGGCCTGGCCGCCGGCGACCTGCGGGACGACTTGGGCGCGGTCCTCGGCAAGGCCCCTTCCCTCTCCACCGGCAAGCCGAGCGGCAAGACCGCCATCATCGTCGGGACGCTGGGCAGGAACCCGCTGATCGACGGCCTGGTGCGCGACAGCAAGCTTGATGTCGGCGACCTCTCCGGCGCCTGGGAAAGCTTCGTAATCGCCGTGGTCGACAAGCCCGCGCCCGGCCTCGACAAGGCCCTGGTGATCGTCGGCAGCGACCGACGGGGCGCGGCCTTCGGCGTCTATGAACTGAGCCGCGCGGCCGGCGTCTCGCCGTGGACCTGGTGGGCGGACGTCAAGCCGCAGCGCAGAAAGGCGCTGTATGTCGCCGCCGATGCGCGCCGCTTCGGCCCGCCGTCGGTGAAGTATCGCGGGATCTTCATCAATGACGAGGATTGGGGCCTTCAGCCCTGGGCGGCCAAGACCTTCGACCCGGCCTATGGCGACATCGGACCCAAGACCTACGAGAAGGTGTTCCAACTGCTGCTGCGGCTGAAGGCCAATACCCTGTGGCCGGCCATGCACGAGGTGACCAAACCCTTCAACGCCGACCCGGCCAACGCGGCCCTGGCCGACCGCTGGGGGATCGTCATGGGCTCGTCCCACGCCGAACCGATGCTGCGCAACAATGTCGGCGAGTGGAAGGCCGGGGCCGAGGCGTTCAACTACGCGGCCAATCCGGGCGGCGTGCTCGACTACTGGCGCGAGCGGGCCAAGACCAACGGCAAGTACGAGAGCATCTACACCCTGGGCATGCGGGGCATCCACGACTCCGGCATGGTCGGCGGCGGCGATATCGACGGCCAGCGCGCCCTGCTGGAGAAGATCATCACCGACCAGCGCGGGCTGATCGGCCAGCATGTCGACCCGAAAGTCGAGACCGTCCCGCAGGTGTTCACCGCCTACAAGGAGGTGCTCGACATCTACCGCTCGGGCCTGAAGATTCCCGACGACGTGACCCTGGTCTGGCCGGACGACAATTTCGGCTACATCCGCCAGTTGCCGAACGCCGACGAGCGCAAGCGTCCCGGCGGCTCGGGCGTCTATTATCACCTGTCCTATCTGGGCGCGCCGCTGTCGCATCTGTGGCTGTCGACCGTGCCGCCGGCCCTGGTGATCGAGGAGATGGGCCGGGCCTACGACCTGGACGCCCGCCAGCTTTGGGTCGTGAACGTCGGCGACATCAAGCCGGCGGAACTGGGTACGCAGCTCTTTCTCGACATGGCCTGGGACGTGGACCACGTGCGGGGACTGGGCGCCCACGGCTACGAGGAGGCCTTCGCCCGCGAGACCTTCGGACCCTCGCAGGCCAGGGCGATCGCGCAAATCCTGGCCGACCACCACCAGCTGAATTTCGAGCGCAAGCCCGAGCACCTGCAATGGTTCTGGGGCAAGGGGTCGACGCCGCGATCCAGCCCGCTGTCGGTCGAGCAGGCGAACGCCCGGCTGGCGCGGTTCGACGCCCTGGTCGCCAAGCTGGACACCGAGGCCGCCAGGGTCCCCGCCGAGCAGCGCGACGCCTGGTTCGAGCTGGTGGACTATCCGGTGCGGGACGCGGCCCTGGCCAATCATCGCTTCTTCGACGCCGAGGCCTTCGACCGCTTGATCGGCGAGCGCCCGGACGAGGCCCACGCCCGCGCGGCCAAGGCCAGGGCGGCGGATGCGCAGATCGCCGCCCTCACCCGCAGGTTCAACGACGAGATCGCCGGCGGCAAGTGGCGCGGGATCATGTCGGTGGAGCCGGCCGACGGCGCCTGGACCTCGTTCCGCCAGCGGCCGTTCGCGGCCCCGGCGGCGGATGCGGCCGCGCCGCGCCTGGCGCCCTCGCCTGCCGAGGACGAAGGACTGATCGTGGTCGAGGCCGAGACGGCCGACGGCCAGGGCTGGCGGCGGATCGACGGCCTGGGACGCGGCGGGGCGTCGATGGCGGCCGGCGACGTGCGCGAGGCCTCCACCGGCGGCGCGGCGCTGGACTATGCGGTGAAACTGCCGGCCGGGGCCTGGGCTCTGGACCTCGACCTGCTGCCGACCTTCCCGCTGAACGGCCAGACGGCGCTGCGGCTGGCTGTCAGCGCCGACGGCGGCGCTCCGGTGAGCGTGGCCGCGCCGCGCAAGGTGAGCGACAAGGCCTGGGCGCAGGGCGTGACCGACGGCCGCCTGCGCGTGGGCTCGGGCCTGACGCTGTGCGGCGGCGAGCGGACGGTGCGGGTGACCTCGGTGGACCTGGGGGTGGTGCTGGACGCGCTGGTGCTACGGCCGGCAGGGGCGTGCGGGCGGTGAGGAACCTCCCCCTGTGGGGGAGGTGATCGCAAAGCGATCGGTTGGGGGGGCGGGGTTGCTGAAACGGCCAAGCGTCTCGGCAGCTGAAAAAGTCCCCCCACCGGCCTTCGGCCGCCTCCCCCAGAGGGGGAGGGTCTAGAAGCCGGCTTCGAAGTCTTCGAAGTCCTTCTCCAGCCGCCATTGCATCGCGGCCTTGAGGTTCTTGTTCAGGAACACGTCGCAGGCCGGACCGGGCTTGGCGCATTCGGTGGAGCCGCGCAGGCTCTTGCCCGGCAGGAAGGCGTATTCCAGGCTGTCGCGAGCCATGGCCTTGAGGTCGGGATAGCGCAGGCCGTGCTCGGCGGCGGCGCGGACGTACTCATTGGTCAGGTCGATGCGCGAGACGCCCTCGTCGTCGGTGGACAGCACCACCGGAACTCCGGCCTGGCGGTAGAGCGATAGCGGGTGGTCTGCGCCCTTGACGCCCAGGATGACGTCGTTGCTGGTCAGGTTGATCTCTACGGCGATCTTGTCACGGGCCATCTGCTTGAGCAGGCCCGGCGCGTCGTGCTCGTAGGCGATGTCGACGCCGTGGCCGATGCGCTTGGCGCCGGCCACCATGACGGCCTGGTTGATGTGGAAGGTCAGGTCGCGCGGCGGCGTCAGGCCCAGGGTCAGCTCGCCGGCGTGCAGGGCCATCGGAACCTTGGGGTAGCGGCCCGACAGGTACTTCATCATCTTCATGTGCAGGGCGTAGTCGCCGAGCGAGACCGGGTGGTCCTCGGGATTGACGATGTTGACTCCGACGAAGCGCGGGTCGGCGTCGACCAGGGCGAAGGCGGCGGCCATCTGGGCGAACACGAAGCCGGCCGGCTGGGCGCGTTCGACGAAGGGCTGGAAGCGCACCTCTACGGCGCAGGGACCGGCGGTTCCGCTGTTCTGCGCGCAGTCCAGGCGCTTGTCGGCTTCGGCCAGGGCCGCGTCCATCTCCTTGCGCGAGGCCTCGACCATGGCCGGCAGGCCGGGCGCGAAGGCGGCGTAGGTCTTGGCGAAGTCGCCGTTCCAGCGGCCGGCCTCGCGCTCGGCGAAGGCGCGCATGGCGTTGGGATTGGCCGAGCTCTCGACATAGGAGACGCGGTCCTGGGCGGCGTATTCGCGGGTGACGGCGACCATCGGCCCGATATTGGGCACGGCGGCGGCGGCGAAGCGCTCGAAGGTCGAGAAGAACTGGTCGTGGCCCGAGGCGGCGGCGTGATCGGCGCCGCGGTCGTAGTTGCGCACCGACAGGCTGTCGATCACCCGGTTGTAGAGCGCCGGGTCGCGGCGGGCGAGGCCGGCGGCGGGAACCGTGGCCTTGCCGTCGCAAGGACCTCCGGTCAGGGCCGGCGGCGTCGCGGTCGAGACGCATAGACCGCCCTCGCCCGCCCAGGCGACGAAGTCCTCGGCGTAGGGCGCGCCCCACAGATGGTTGTGCAGGTCGCCGCCCTTGGGCATGGCCTGCAGGAAGAGCCGCAGCTTGGCCTTGTCGCCGGCCGCGGCGTCGAAGGCGGCCGATGCGCGCGCCTCGGCGTCGGACGGGGCGGCCTGGGCGGACGAGAGCGTCAACAGCCCGGCCGCCATGATCAGTCCGCTGGTCAGAAACCACTTTCGCGCGCGCATCGTCCGCCCCCAGATCCTTTCCGCCTACCCACGATGATTTGCGTCATTTGGCAAATCTTGGAGAGCGGAAAGGGTCGCAGGAGAAGCGGCGGATCAGACCTCAAGCAGCGGGAAGCGCTCGGCCGCCTTGGCGTTGGTGGTCGAGCCTTCCGCCCCGCCCTCGGCCAGGGCGGCGACGCCGATGCCCAGCAGCCAGCCGGTCAGCATCAGGCCCAGACCCGAGTTGAAGGCCTCCAGCGCCTCGCGCACCGGCTCCATGCCCGGCTTGGTCAGGTCGAAGTCGGCCTGGCCGACGGCGCCGCCGGTGATGCTGCTGGTCCAGCCCGACGAGGCGGCGTCGTTCTCGTGGATCACGAAGCCGTCGTCATGGGCGGCGTCGAGGGCGTAGCCGCTGCCGCCGAGGGTGACCGAGAAGTCGCCCTTGGTCTGCTCGCTGACCCCGTCGATGACGATCGCCTGGTCGCCCTTCGTGACCACCACCTGCTCGGCGTAGGTCATGTTATTCCACTTCGAGGTCTCGGTGTTGATCGTGATCTTCGTGCCGTTCTCGAGCTGGAAGGTCGTCGTGCCCCAGAAGTCGCCGATGTGCTCGCCGTTGTAGCTGACGTGCGGGTCGCCCCAGACGCGGGTGGCGTTGCCGTCGGCGTCGCGGACGATGATCTCGGAATTGGCCTCGTTGATCGACAGGGTGTAGCCGTCGCCGATGTCGATCTCGGCCTTGCCCTCGCCGGGCATGCTGGCGGTGAACGGCTGCTGGGCGGGGGCGGGCTGGAACAGCCCGGCGACCATCGCGCCCAGGGTGAACTGCATGGCGCCGAAGGTCTTCAGCGATTGGCCCAGGCCCGCGCCCACGCCGGTGAGGATCGCCGCGTTGAGCGCCGTGTTCAAGGCGCCGTTGATGGTGGTCATCGCTCCTACCCCTGCTCGATCGGATAGCCGCCGGTTGCGGCCTGCGACGAAAGGTGGCGCCAAGCGGGGCGGTCCAGATAGCTGGGGCGTATCCCATCAGGGAAAACCCTAGGTCGCGCTACGCGCGCCCCCTCCGGCCCTTCGGGCCACCTCCCCCAGAGGGGGAGGATCTTGGCGCTCTAGATGCTCCCCCTCTGGGGGAGCTGTCGCGAAGCGACTGAGGGGGTCAGCCCTTCCCGTCCAGCCCCCGCAGCACCTGCAGGATCACCGTCGGCCGGGCGCCGATCTCGTTGAGCAGCAACTGGACGAGGCCGGTCAGCATGGCCAGGACCACCGCCGTGGCGATCCACGACTTGATGGCCAGGCCCAGGGAGAAGACGTTGAGCTGCGGGGCGTAGCGGTTGATCAGGCCAAGGCCGCCGTCGACCAAGTAGAGCACGATCAGCGCCGGGGTCGCCAGCATGACGGCCATCACCATCAGCCGCGAGAACTCGCCCTCGAACAGCGACAGGCTGCGCAGGGACAGGACCGGGGTCAGGCTGCCGATCGGCCACACCGCGTAGCTGTCGAGGATCACCCCGACCATCAGCAGGAGGCCGCCCGAGAACATGAAGACGAAGTTGGCCAGGCGGCTGAGGAACTCTCCGGTCAGCGAGGTCTGGTGGCCGCTCAAGGGGTCGACGACCTGGGCGATGGTGGCGCCGACCTTGGCGTCGATGATCTGGCCGGCCGCCTCCAGGGCCCACAGCATGGTCCCGAAGAAAAAGCCGATGACCAGGCCCACCAGGGCCTCCTTGGCGAAGATCATGATCCACTGGACCGTCGGCAGCTCCATCTGGGCTAGCTGGGGCTGAAGCGTGATGACGATGATCCCGAAGGCCAGGAAGATCGAGTTGCGCACCAGGGCTGGCACGGTCTCGGGCGACAGCAGCGGCAGCAGCATGAAGGCCGCCGCCACCCGGGTCGCGCCGACGGCCAGGATCAGGGTGTTCTCGAAGATCGCCCCGAGCCAGTCGGGCGCTCCGGTCATGCGCTCCTCTTCATCGGCGGACCATGGCCGGGAACTCGGTGAACACCCGGTCGCCGAAGCGATAGAGCGTGCCGCCCAGCAGGCTGGCGGTGACGAAGATCGTCAGCACGATGGCGAAGAACTTGGCCGCATATTGCAGGGTCTGCTCCTGCAGCTGGGTGGCCGACTGGATGACCGCCACGAAGAGGCCCACCAGCGAGGCGGCGACGATCGGTGGGGCCGACAGGATCAGCACCAGCCAGAGGGCCTGGTTGACGAGTTCGATGGCCTGGGCGTTCAGCATGGCGCGGCCCCCGTCACGTGTAGGACAGCACGAGGCCGTGCGAGAGCTTCACCCAGCCGTCGATCAGCACGAACAGCAAGAGCTTGAACGGCAGCGACACCGTCGTCGGCGACAGCATCATCATGCCCATGGCCAGGAGGATGTTGGAGACCACGAGATCGATGATCAGGAACGGCAGGAAGATCAGGAAGCCGATCTGGAAGGCCGCGGCCAGCTCAGACACGGTGAAGGCCGGGACGACGACGATGAAGTCGCGCTGGGTCAAGGCGCGGGCCTTTTCCGGGCCGTTGATGCGCTGGGCGGTCTTCAGGAAGAAGGCCCGCTCGCGGGGCGTGGAATGCTTGATCAGGAACTCGCGCAGCGGCTCCTTGGCCTTGTCGGCATAGGTGAACAGGGCCTGGGTGTCGCTGCTGACGGCGGCGATCGGCTTCACGTCCTGGTTGGCGGCGGCCATCTGCTGGCCGACGGGGTACATGACGTAGAGGGTCAGGATCAGGGCCAGGCCGTTGAGCACGATGTTGGGCGGCACCTGCTGCAGGCCCAGCGCATTGCGCAGCAGGCTGAGCGTGACGACGATCTTGGTGAACGAGGTGACCATCACCGCCACGAACGGCGCCAGCGCCAGAAGGATGACGGTGATGAGGGCCGAGCCCGGCGAGAATTGCGTCAGGTCCATCGCGGTTCAGCCCTCGCCGCCTATGGTCTCGACCAGCACGCCCCAGGCCTCGCCGACGGGGACGAGGCGGCCGCGGGCGATGGCGCGTTCGCCGGCCAGCAGCACGGCGGGGGCGTCCTCGCGCGGGCCGGCCAGCACGACCGTGGAGCCGGGGCGCAGTCCTGCCAGCTCTGACAGCGGCAGGCTGGCCTCGCCCAGCAGCACCTTCAGCGGCACGGGCAGGTCGGCGGGGGCGACGGGCGCGGCGTCAGGCGCCGAGTCCTCGGTCGGGGCGACGGCGATGTCGAGCGGCGGGGTCATGGCGCTCTCCTCGATGGCGTTGAGCGTGAAGCGACTATGGGAAAACTCGAACCGCCCGACGAGGCGGCGATCGAACAGGGTCAGGGCGGCCAGGCCCGGGCGCGAGGCTGACAGCGGGGTCAGGACGATGTCGCCAGGACGAAGCGCGGCGGCGGTCGTCGCCGGCAGCTCGGGTCCGTCGAGCACCAGCGGCCCGGTCGCGGGCACGGCCAGGTGCGCGCCGGGCGCCCACGGATCGAAGATCGGCTGCGGCCAGGCGCGGGCGATCTCGGGGTCGACGGCAAGGACAAGGTGGGCGAAGGGCGCGCCATCCTGCGCCTCGACGGCGATCGACAGGGCCAGCAGACCGTCCGGCGCCTGCGCCTCGACACCCAGCGGCAACAGGCTCTCGGTGGTGGCGGCCTCGATGGCGGCCAGCACGGGCTCGACGCGGTCGAGGGCGACCAGCAGTTCGGCGTCGTCGGCCGGGGTGAAGACGGCGTCGGACAGGTCGCGGATGGCGAGGCGAAGGCTCGGCTCGTCTTCGCCGAACAAGATCCAAGGCCCCACGCCGGCCTCGGCGTCGAGGGCGACGCGGGTGACGAGGCCGGGCGCGCGCAGGGCCGCCAGCACCGCCAGGGCGTGGTTGCGGGCGACGAGATCGGAAAGGTCGGCGGCGACGGGCGAAGCGCCCTCCCCCGCCTGGAGATCGAGGGAGGCGCTCATGCGTCGTCGTCCACGGTTGCGGTGACGGCCATGCGCACCAGCCGGGTCAGGCTGGTCGCCTCCATCTTGGTCATGATCCGCGAGCGGTGCAGCTCGACGGTCTTGGGACTGATGCCCAGGTCGTAGGCGATGACCTTGTTGACCTTGCCGGCCACGACCAGGGCCATGACCTCGCGCTCGCGCTCGGTGAGGCCGGAAAGGCGGCGGGCATAGGACTCCTGGCCGGGGGTCTGGACGGGTCGAGCCTGGGCGAAGGCGCGCTCCAGGGCGGCCTCGAGCGCGGCCTCCTGGAACGGCTTTTCCAGGAAGGTGATCGCCCCCTTCTGCATGGCCTCGACCGCCAGGGGCACGTCGCCGTGGCCGGTCATGAAGATCACCGGCCGCTCGCAGCCCCGGGCCTTGAGCGCGTCGAGCAGCTCCAGGCCCGACATGTCGGGCATGCGCACGTCGAGCAGCAGGCAGGCGTCGGGCGGCGGGTCGCCGGCGTCGAGGAAGGCCCGCGCGCCGTCGAAGGTGGAGACGGCGTAGCCCAGGCTTTCCAGCCACCAGGCGGCGGACTGGCGGAACTCGCCGTGGTCGTCGACCAGGCAGACCGCGCCCAGGGCGCTGGGCTCGGGTGTCGGGATAGAGGGGGTGGTCATGGCTCCTCCTGGCGCGCCACGGGCAGCGCGATGTGGAATACGGTCCCCCCCTCGGGATCCGGGGCGTGCCAGAGACGCCCGCGATGCAGTTCGACAATGGATCGGCAGATCCCCAGGCCCACGCCCATGCCGCCGGGCTTGGTCGAGAAGAACGGCGAAAACATCCGCCCTTCCGCCCCCGCCTCGACGCCCGGGCCGCTGTCGGCGACGGTCAGTTCGATCATGCGGTCGCTGCCCTCCATCGGCGCGGCGACGATGGTCAGGCGGCGGGGCCCTGGCCGGCCGCGCATGGCGTCCAGACCGTTGCGGGCGAGGTTGACCAGCACCTGCTGGATCATCACCGCGTCGCCCAGCACCGGCGGCAGGGTCGAAAACTGGGCCCGGGCTGCGACCTTGTCGCGGGCGATCTCCCAGTCGAGGAGATCCAGCGTGGCGCGCACTAGTCGCGGCAGGTCCAGCGGCTCGACCTGGGGCTGGCGCTGCTCGACGAAGGAGCGCATCCGCTGGATGACGCCCGAAGCGTAGAGGGCCTGCTCGGCGGCGCGGTCGAGGGCCTCGACGCCCTCCTGCGTCGACAGCGCCCCGCGCGACAGCCGCGCCTTTAGCCCGCGAGCGATATTGGCGATCGAGCCGATCGGCTGGTTCAGTTCGTGGGCGATCATAGTCGCCATCTCGCCCACCGACATGACGCGCGAGGTCAGGAGCAGGCGCTCGCGATCGGCCAGGCGCCGGCCTTCCGCCTCTTGGCGCTCGGCGGCGCTGGACAGGATCAGGCAGATGCGGCCGTCGCCGTGCGCGGCCCGGGCCTCGAAGGCCTGGCCGTCGAGATCCAGCGGAATGAGGCCCCCCTCCCCGCGCCGCGCCGCCTCGACCGCCGCCAGCAGGCCGCCGGCCGGAACCTGGCCGGGCCGCAGGTCCGGGGTCAGCCGCGCGAAGGCCGGCGCGCGCCAGGCCAGGCGCGGCGCGGCGGCGTCCTCGAAGGCGGCGACGGCCAGGCCCAGGACGTCCAGCGCCTCGGCCTCGGGCGATTGCGACAGGAGCGCGGCCAGGCCGGTCATGCGACACACGGGCTGGCTAGGGAAAACCCGACTGGCGGGCGCGCGTTGTCTTTCGTATCGAGAGACTGAAGGAGCTCGCCATGTCCGCCAGCCGTATCGACGCCCCGTCCGTCTCCGGCGTCTGGAGCCACGGTCTTTCCGGGATTTCCCCGGCCGGCGAGCCCTCGCGCGCCCAGTCTTTCGGCGACTTCTCCGGCTTCTCGCGCCACGACGGCCGCATCGGCCTTTCCGGCGCCGCGCGCGACCTGGACGACACCGCCCGCGCCGTCGCCGACCGCCTGACCGACACCCGCGACAACGGCTTGTTCTGACACCGGGGCGTTTTCCGGTCTGATTGCATCAGAGCGGAGCCCCAGTCTTTTGTTTTGGCGCATTTTCTTCACGCGAACCGGTATCCACTTCGCTCGAAAATGCTCTAGCCTCCCGGCGTGAACGCCGACCGCATCCTCAAGTCCGAGCCCGACTGGTTCGGCGCCGCCCAGGCGCTGGTCGAGGGCCTGCGGGGCCAGGCCAGCCTGGACCGCCGCGTCGACGTGCTGGAGCGCGTCTGCACCGACCTGGGCGATGCGCTGTATCCGGGTTTCGCCAAGCTCTTGGCCGCCGTGGCCCATTTCGGCGAGCCAGAGGTCAAGGCGTTGGTCGCCGACGCCCTGGCCCAGGCTCTGCTGACCGCCCGCCTGCCCGCGGCCCGCGTGCCGGCCTGGGGCGCAGGGGGCTTTTCGGGTCTCGCGGGCGGCGGACCGCTGCTCAGCAACAGCCGCAAGGTCGGGCCGTTGGAGTTCCTGTGCGTCTGGCTGGTACGCGACATCGCCGACGCGCCGCTGGACGCCGAAGCCTTCGAGACGGCGGCGACCTACCTGCTGGACCTGGTCGGCGCCTCGCCCAAGGCGAGCGCGCTCTACATCGACAAGCTGCGCGCCGATGCGGCCGACCCGACCGAGGGCCTGCACAACGCCCAGAGCCGCCGGCTGATCGAGGTGCTGGCCGAGCGCTGGGCCGCGGGGGATCCGCCCGCCGAGGTCGCCCGCGCCGTGGCTCGCGCGGCGGAGGCCGATCGGGGCGTGGGACGGTTCGGGCTGCCGTTGCGGTGAGCGCGAACGCTCCGGCTCGGAGCCACTCCCCATAGATCCCGTCATTCCCGCCCTTGTGGCGGGAACCCCTCTATCGGCCGCAGATGCGAATGGGGCGGCGTGCTGAGCACGCCGCTTGCAACGCCCGTGCGAGCGGAACCAGGGGTTCCCGCCACAAGGGCGGGAATGACGGGAGTGATTGGAGTGACGGGGAGAGGCGCGCACGCTCAACGCACCCTCCGGATCAGGCTTTCCGGGTCCAGACCGTCGTCGGCCTCGACGAAGAGGTCCGCCAGCGCCAAGCCGCGCACTTCCAGGCGCTTGCGCAGGGTCTCCAGGGCCTTGGTCAGTTCGGGCGTGGCGTCGGGACGCGCGGCCAGGGTCAGGGACAGCGAACCGTCGGGGGCGCGCGACAGGCCAAGGCCGGTCAGCAGCGAGGCCTTGTCGGCCACCCCCAGGGCCAACGCCTTGCGGTCGCCGCCGGAGGCCAGCCAGGCCTTGTCCATGGCGGCGGTGAAGGCCTCGATGTCGGCCACGGTAGCGCCAGGCGACGACACGGGGGCTTCGACCGCATTGCCACCGGACTTCGCCAAGGCCGACAGCGCGTCGACGCCGCTGGCCTCCTGGCCGCCGGCAACGTCCTGGAAGTCGCGGGCCGGGCCCAGCAGGGCCGACAGGTCGACCTTGCCGTCGTCCTCGTCACGCTCGGTCTCCTTGTCGCGCTCGGCGCGGCCGGTCTGGCGAAACAGCGGCTCGCGGCGCTCGGCGGCCTGCTGCAACAGCGCCTGGAACTCCGACCCGCGCCAGGGCGTGGGCGGCTCGCTCGAACCACGCGGGCTCGAGGTGTTGGGACGCTCGGCGGCGGCGTTGTCGCGGATGGTGGTCATCGGAAGCTCCTGAAGGCGCCGGCGTCCTCGATCTCGAGCTGCTCGCGGGCCTCGCGGTCGGCGGCGACCAGGGCGCGGGCGTGGTCGAGGCGACCGTTCATGGCGTCGAAGCGGCCCTGGGCGCGGGCCAGGGCCTGGATGGCGGCGGCCAGGTCCTCGCGGGCCAGGTCCAGCGCCACGGCCTCCTGGTCGCGCAGGCGCTGGTCGGCGTCGCGGGCCACGGCGATCGCCTCGCGCCGGGCCAAGGCGGCCTCGACCAGATGGGCCGCGCCCGACAGGCCGCCGGCGAACCAGTCGTCGAGCCGGGCCTTGGCGACGTCGTGGGCGGCGATGAGGCGGTCGCGGACCTCCAGGGCCTCGACAACGTCGGCCACCTTGCGACGGGCCTCGGCGGCTTCGCGCATGGCCTTTTCCACCCGGCGCTCACGAAGCTTCACCACCGGAACCAGGGCCTGGACCTGGGCGCGGGCGGTCATGCGGCGGTCTCCGCCAGCGCCGCCAGGGCCTCGTCGAAGGCGACGGCGTCGTGCGCGCCCTGGCGTAGCAGTTCGGTGATGCGCGGCCGGCGGGCGATGGCCTCGTCGGCCAGAATGTCGCCGCCGGACTTGTATTCGCCGATCTGAAGCAGGAACTCGATCTCGGCGTACTTGGCCATCCAGCCGCGCACCTTCATGGCGGCCGCCTGCTGCTCGGGCGAAGCGACGCGGGGATAGACCCGGCTGAGGCTGGCGGCGACGTCGATGGCCGGATAGTGCCCAGCCTGGCCGAGCTTGCGGGACAGGTAGATGTGGCCGTCGAGGATCGAACGGACCTCCTCGCCGACCGGATCGCCGCCCTCCTCGTCCTCGATCAGCACGGTGTAGAAGGCGGTTATCGCCCCGCCCTCTATCGAACCCGCCCTCTCAAAGAGCCGTGGCAGCTCGGCGAAGACCGACGGCGGAAAGCCCCGGCGCACGGCCGGCTCGCCCACCGACAGGCCGATTTCTCGCAAGGCGCGGGCGAAGCGGGTGACGCTGTCCATCTGGAGCATCACGCGGCGGCCTTCGGCCCGGAACCCCTCGGCGATGGCGGTGGCCACGTGGGCGGCGCGCACCCGTTCCATGGCCGGGCGGTCGGAGGTCGAGACGATGACCACCGAGCGGGCCAGTCCCTCCGGACCCAGGCAGTCGTCGAGGAACTCGCGCACCTCGCGGCCGCGCTCGCCGATCAGGGCGATGACGTTGACGTCGCTGCGGGCGTGGCGGGCGAACATGCCGAGCAAGGTCGACTTGCCGCCGCCGGCCATGGCGAACAGGCCCACGCGCTGGCCCTCGCCGGTGGTCAGCAGGGCGTCGACGCAGCGCACCCCCGTGGCGAACGGCCGGGCGATCGGCGGACGGGCCAACGGATTGGGGGCCTCGCCATAGACCGGGTATGGACGCAGCAGGCCGGTGATGGGCCCCAGGCCGTCGAACGGCTCGCCATGAGCGTCGAGGACGCGGCCCAGCAGCCCCTGCCCCACCCCGATCTCGCTGCGGCGGGGGCCGGCCACGACCTCGGCGTCGACGGCCACGCCCTCCAGGCGCGACAGCGGGGTCAGGATCGCCGCCCCGCCGTCGAGGCCGACGACCTGGGCTTTCACGACATTGCCGCCGGAGCGGTCGACGATTTCGCACTCCTGGCCGATGCGGACGTCCAGGCCGGTGGCGCGAACGGTGGTGCCGAAGGCCTGGGCGACGCGGCCGCGCCGCTCGACCGTGCGGGCGCCGCGCAGCGCGTCGCGCAGACGCTCGTCGCTCGAGCGTTCAGAAGGCGGGGCGTCGAAGCTCATGCCGCGGCCTCGCCGGCCGGAACGGCGAACACCGCCTCCAGGGCCCGCAGCTGGGTCTCAAGCCCGGCGTGGGTGCGGCCCGAGGGGGTGTCGAGCACGCAGTCGCCGGCCGCCACGTCGGCGTCGGCCACCACCTCGATGCGGGCGTCGATCGACCACAGGCGGCGGGTGACCGCGCCGGCGGCCTCGGGGGCGACACGGACGCGGATCGGCTCTTCGGGCAGGAGGTCGCGGGCGGCCTGCTCGGCCAGGGCGGCCAGCACCTCGTCGGGGGCCAGGCCCGCGGCGATGCGGCGGACGATGTCCAGCGCCAGGGCGCCGGCGCTGGCGCGCAGGCGGTCGCGCTCGACCTGAAGGGCGGCGTGGACGCCGGCCAGCACCTGGGCGGTCTCGCGGGCGGCGGCTGCGGTTCCCTCGGCGTGGCCCTGGGCGAAGCCGTCGCGCAGGGCGGCCTCGCGGGTCGCCTGGCGCAGGGCGTCGAGGGCGGCGGTCAGCTCGGCCGCGTCGCGCACGGCGCCGACGTCCTCGCGGCGGATCACCGGCTGGTCGGTCAGGAGCGCGCCCGAGGGGCCGGAAGACAGGAGCAGATAGGTCATGCGGCGGCCTCCAGCGCGCCGGCCTCGAAGGCCATGAAGAGCCCGCGCCCGGCGTGCGCCGCGCCAAGGCCCCGGTCAGGATCGATCGCCAGCGGGGCGACCGCAAAGAGTTCGGCTAGACGGGCGACGGCGGCCGGACGGCGCCCGACCTCGGCCAGCAGCACGCCGGCGCCGAGGGCGGAAAAGGCCTCGTCGTCGGCCAGCGCGCCTTCCGCCTGCGGGATCGCCGCCACCAGGCCGGGCGGCGAGGCCAGGACTGCGTCCAGAGCCGGTTCGCCGATCCGGCGGGCTACGCGGGCCAGGCACTTGCCGTCGATCGTGCGGCGCAGGATCTCGGTGCAGGCGGCGGCCGCGGCGAAGTCGGCCAGGCGCGCGCGGCGCTCGGCCGGCCAGGCGGCCCAGTCGGGCGCGGCGGCGATGTCGGCGAAGGCCAGCGGAGCGTCGGCGCGGCCGCTCAGCCGCCGCGCCAGCCGCGCCGCGCGCGGACCGACCGGCGCGGGAACGCCGATCGCGCCCAGCAGGCGGGCCTGGGCGACCAGGCGCTGGCGGTCGGCGCGGGCGTTCATGCGACAGGCGTCCCGGGCTCGGCCAGGGGCTTCAGCTTGCGGCGCGGCTTGCCCCGGCTGGTGCGGCTGAAGACATAGGCCCCCACCCCGCCAATGGCGGCGAGGATGGCGACGGCCGGCATGGTGAAGGAGCGGATCGGCGAGGCCGGGGTCGCGACCATCACCGGCTTGGCCGGGAACATCACCACGGTCACCTTGTCGTAGGGCAGGCCCTCGATGGAGTTGGTGACCAGCGCCTTGATCGATCCCACCTGGCCGGAGAGGTCGACGTCGGGGTTGTGGCGGATGAACACCGAGGCCGAGGACGGCTTCTGCTGCTCGGCCAGCGGGTCGGCTTCGGGCACGGCGATGTGCACCCGCGCCTGCACCACGCCGTCGATCGACGAGATGGTCTGGCTGAGCTCCTGCGACAGGCCGTACATCAGCCGGGCCCGCTGCTCCATCGGCGAGGAGACGAAGCCCTCCTTCTTGAAGACCTCGCCCAGGCTCTCGAACTTGTCGCGCGGATAGCCCTGGTCGTGCAGCACGGCGACGGCCGACGAGAACTGCTCGGCGCGGGTCTTCAGCGCCCAGACCTTGCCGTCCTTGCTGCTCTTCGAGGCGGCGACATTGGCGTTCTGCAGCACGGCGACCATCTCGTTGGCCTCGCGCTCGGTGAGCCCGCCGTAGAGCTCCTTCTCGGCGCAGGCCGAAAGGCCCAGGGCCGCGGCGACCAGCACGGCGGGCAGGATCTTGCGCATGGCCGCCACCCTAGGCTTGCTGCCGGAACAGCTGCTGCAGGCCGTCGGACGTGCGGTTGGCGATGTTCGAGGTCAGCTGGCAGTTGAACATGAACTCGTGGCACTGGACGGTCAGGCCGATCATCTCGCCGGGCGTGATCGCCGCGCCCTTGGCCTCGGCTGCCTTGGCGTGGGCGGCCAGGTTCGAGGCCTGGCTGTTGACGAACTCCAGCTGGTTGAAGACGCCCTTCATGGCCGGGGCCAGGGCCTCGGGACCGCCGAGCCCCGCCACCTGCGAGGCGCCGGCGGTGTGCAGGGCGTTCTGGAACTGGACGGCGTCGGTGAGGCTGGCGCCGTAGCCGACCTGGGCCACCTGCGGCGCGGCTTCCTGGGGCATGGCCAGGGCGGCGGCCGAAACGGGATCGAAGGACATGGCGTCCTCTCCTGAAAGACGCGCTTAGTTCTTGCGGGCCATGGTTTCGAGGGCGCGGCCGACGCTGTCGACCGAGGTGGACTCCGAGTTGGCCATGAAGTTCATGCGCAGGCTCTCGGCGGTCAGCTGGGCCATGACCGAGGGCTTGTCCTCGCCGCCGGGGCCGATCTGGTCGGACAGTTCGGTGATCTTCACGGCCTGGGCGTCGAGCACCTGGCCCCACGCATGCGCCATCGCCTCGAACCAGCTGCCGGGGCGGTTCTTGTTGTTGGAGCCGGCCAGGCTGGGCGCGACGGAGGCGCTGCTGAAGCCGGAAATGCTGCTGTCGGACATGGTCGCTTCTCCTCTTATCGGGTTGGATTTTCAGAACATCAGGCGGGTGGTGGCGCCGTCCTTCTCGACGACGACGGCCTGGCTCTCGACGCCGACGATGCGGTCGCCAGTGGGCAGTGTGGAGCCGGCGAAGTAGCGGGCGCCGTCGGCGGTGGCGACGTAGCCGGCCTCGCCGCCGACCACCGCCACGACGCGCTTGCCGGGGCCCTGGTCGAACACCGCGCCGAAGCGGTCGCCGCCGGCGGCGCGGGCGACGTCGAGGTCGCGCAGGCCCTTGACGTCGTGCAGGGCGATCTTCTCGACCTTGGCCACCTCGTCCGACGGACCGGTGACCTGCACCCGCACGCGGCCCAGGCCGTTCGGACGGGCGGTGGCGGCCAGGCCGTTGGCCTGGAAGACGTCCTCGACATTCTGGGCCAGGCCCTCGCTGGTGACGACCTCGACCCGGGCGGGCAGCTCGCGCGAACTGACCAGGCGAGCCAGGCGCGCCTTCTCGGCGTCGCGGTTCAGCACCCCGGCGATGACCAGCTTGCCGTTGGCCTCGGGCTGTACGGCCAGGGCGCCGTAGCCCTCCTGGCGCAGCAGGGCGTGGACCTTGGAGGGGCTGGCCTCCTGGCCGCCGAAGCGGGGCACGTTGGCCACCGCGTAGGTGACGCAGGCCAGGGCCGCGCCGAACACCAGGGCCGGCACGAGATGCGGCGTGGAGCCGACCACCTGGACGCCGCGATCGAGCGTGCGGCGCAGCAGGCTGCGGCCGTCCTCGAAGAGGTCGCCCTCCTCCACCGCCGGCGCGACGGGCTCGGCAGGGCCCGAGGCCGCCAAGAGGCGCTCGGCCTCGCGCCAGCGGGGGCTTTCCTCGACGCCGAGGGCCAGGGCGTTGTCGCCGACGATCAGCGGCACGTAGCAGGGCAGCACCGCCCGGGCCGGGGCCTCCAGCCGGTGGCCGAGCATCTCGACCTGGCCGGACACGACCTCGATCTCGGCGGACTCCTCGCCGGCGGTCAGGCGGACACGGACGCCCCTGGCGCTGGGGTCGCGCAGGACGATGTCGGCGTCGAAGCCGTGGCCGAGCTCGGCGCTTTCGCCGGCCGGCAGCGGCAGGACGGCGCCGGCGACGCGGCCGCACAGCACCTTGACGACCAGCGCCTCGGACGGCGTGGCGGCGGGGATTTCGGTCGGTTCGTCGGACAGCAGGGCTTGATCGGTCATGGGCCTAGCTCGGATTGGGGATGGGTTTCATCGTGCCGTAGGGTTCCTGCGCCGGGGGCGGCGCGGGCGGCAGCGGCTGGGCGGGTCCGCGCGGGGCCGACTTCGGCGGCGGCTTGCGATCGGACGGCAGCTTGGGAGCGGCCGGCAGCGGCGCGTTCTCGAACCCGGATGCGGGCGCGTCGTAGCGCAGGCCCGCCTGGGTGGTGGAGCGCGGCGCGGCGACCGAGGCCAGGCGCGGGGTGATCAGGAACATCCGCTCGATGCGGCCGCTGCTGCGCGACTGCACCTTGAACAGGTTGCCCAGCACCGGGATGTTGCCCAGCACCGGGATCTTCTGCGCGCCGGTGGTGTCGGACTGCACGGTCATGCCGCCCAGCAAAAGGCTTTGCCCTTCCTGGATCAGGGCCTGGGTGTTGAGCGCGGCGCGGCGGACGACGGGGATGTTGTCGACGCTGGCGTTGGTCAGCGAGCCGTCCTCGATGGTCACCAGCATGCGGATCCGGGTCTGGGTCCCGTCGCGGGTGACGTGCGGGGTGACGCGCAGGGTGGTGCCGGCGGTGACATTGAAGAGGTCCACGTCGCGCTCGCCGGCCAGGCGGACATAGAAGTCGCGGCTGTTCTCGAACACCGCCTCGACGTTCGACAGCGTCACGATCTGCGGCCGCGAGACGACGCGGGCGACGCCTTCCGTCTCCAGGGCGTTGAGGCGGGCGGCGAAGTAGTCGCCGTTGCCGATGATCGTCGAGGCGACGAGGCCCGTCGCCGACTTGGGCGAGGTGTTGCCGCGCACCAGATTGCCATCCTCCAGGCCGGCTGGCGCGTCGGGGCCGCGGCCGAACTGGATGCCGCCGTTGCCGTCGTCGAAGCGCCAATTGACGCCCAGGTCGCGGGCCTTGGTGGTGTCGATGTCGATGATCGCCGCCTCGACCTCGAGCAGCTGCGGCTCGACATCGAGGGCGCGGACCAGTTCCTCGTAGGCCGACATGCGCTCGGCCACGTCCCGGACGATGACGGCGTTGAGGCGGCTGTCGGCCTGCACCCGGATCGGGTTCTGCGGCGAGTAGACGCCGGTCTGCTCGTTGGCCAGCGGCGTGCCCAGGGTCTCCTGGCCGCCGTAGAAGGCGCCGCCGGCGTTGGGCGTGCCCAGCGTCGCCAGGCCTTGGCCGCGCAGGCCCTGGACGGCGGCGGGGATCGGGGTCTCGCTGCGGGCGGCAGCCCCGGCCCGCTCGTTGAGGTCGGAACTGACCAGCGAGCGGATGATCGAGGCCACGCCCGGAATGGTCACCTGCTTGGCGCCCACGGTCAGGTTCACGTCGTCGGCCCAGCCGTAGCGCAGGTAGAAGACCCGGTACTGCAAGGTCGGCGAGACCGCCTCGGCCTGCACCCCGCCCCGCGCCAGCTCGTCGACCTGTTGCAGGAAGCGCGGCGCGCCTGTGGCCACCAGCATGTCGCCGGTGGCGCGCAGGGTGTTGCGATTGTCGAGCAGGCCAAGCTGCCGCGCGGCCCGGTCGACCCGCCGCGAGGCCGAGCCCGAGATCGGGAAGCTGCGGCTGGACAGCTGGGCGGCGGTGTAAACATAGGCCGCACCGCCGTCGTAATAGGTGACGAGGTCGAAGGCCTTGGCGATGTCGGCGTCGATCTTGGCGGCCGGGCCGCGGAACACGCCGTTGATGGTGCCGGTGACCTGCGAGGAGATCACCACCGGCACGCCGATCTGGTTGTAGAAGTTCTGCAGGAACTGGGCGATCGGCTGTTCGCGCGCGGTCAGGTCGACGCTGCGCGCGCCCAGCGGGACCTCGCCAGCCTGGACCTGGGGCGCCGTCGCGGCCAGGGCGGCGGCGACCGCCGCGGCCACGCCCATCCGGGCGGCGCGGCGAACAGCAGTTCTATCCTTCGGAAGCGACATTCTGTCTCCGGGTTCAGGCGGCCGCGGACTCGGGCGGCGGCGGGTCGGGATCGTTGGGCACTACGGTCAGGGGCTCGCGCGGGAAGGCCACGCGGCCGGCCACGTCCAGCCGCAGGGTCGGCAGCAGTTCGTGGAAGGACAGGACGCCCAGGTCGAAGGCGTGGGCCTCGATCAGCTTGCGCACGTGCCGGCGCAGGTCGATCGCGGCCAGGACGACGGTGGCGCCGGTCTCCTCGACCTTGGCCAGCAGGGCGTCGGTGACACGGCGGCTCATCTCGGGATCCAGCGCCAGCTGCTGGGCGCCGCCGCCGGTGCGGATGGCCTCGCGCAGGTGCTGTTCAAGCGCCGGCTCCAGCACCACCGCGCGAAGTTCGCCGTCGGGAGCGTAGCGGTGGCTGATCTGGCGGCGCAGGGCGACGCGGGCGAACTCGGTCAGGGCCAGCGGATCCTTCTCGCGCTGACCGGCGTCGGCCAGGGCCTCGAGGATGTCGCGCTGATTGCGCAGCGGCACCTCTTCCTCGGCCAGGCGGCGCATGACCTCGGCGATACGGGCCAGAGGCAGGGCGCGGGCGGCTTCCTTGACCACCTCGGGATATTCAGCCCCGGCGCGGGTCAGGAGGTTGCTGGCCTCCTGGATGCCGACGAACAGGCCGGCGTTGCGGCGCAGGGCCTGGCGCACAGCGTCTTGCAATTCGGAGAGGTCAGCCGGATGGGCCAGTTCGCCGGCGCCGATCGGGGCCTCGAAGGCCAGCAGCCGCCAGCGCGGGCCGCCTGCGCCCTCGCCGTAGTGGAACGAGGCGCGCGGCAGGGCCACGCCCAGGCGCAGCTCGAACTCTTCCAGCACCTCCTCCAGGCCCCGGGTCATGACGGCGGCCTCGTGGCGGCGCACGGCCTCGCCGTCGAGTTCCAGCAGCAGCGGCACCACGGGCTGGGTCTCGGTGGCCTTGGTGCGGGCGGCGGCGGGCGAGGCCTTGGCCTCATCGGCGGCGGCGCGGCCCGGCGCGATCTTGCGGGTCAGGCGGGCGCGCATGTCGGCGTCGACCAGGGCGCCGGTGACGATGGCCACGCCGCCCAGCAGTAGAAACACGATCACCGGGAAGCCGGGCACCAGGGCCATCAGCCAGCAGATGCCGCCGGCCACCAGGAACACGCGGGGCTTGGCCGCGAACTGCCGGCGCATGGCGTCGCCCAGATGGGTCTCGCTGTCCTCGTCGGTGGTGCGGGTGACGATCAGGCCGGCGGCCATGGCGCCCAGCAGCGCCGGGATCTGGGTGACCATGCCGTCGCCGATGGTCAGGATCGAGTACTTGTGGATCGCCGAGCCGAAGTCGAGGCCCTGTTGCAGCATGCCGATGGCCAGGCCGCCCAAGAGGTTGATGACCACGATGATGATGCTGGCGATGGCGTCGCCTTTGACGAACTTCATCGCGCCGTCGAGACTGCCGTGGAGCTTGCTCTCCATCTCCAGCACGCGCCGGCGGCGCTTGGCCTCGTCCTTGTCGATCATGCCCGAGCGCAGGTCGCTGTCGATCGACAGCTGCTTGCCCGGCATGGCGTCGAGGCTGAAGCGCGCGGCCACCTCGGCCACCCGCTCGGCGCCCTTCGCGATGACGATGAACTGCACGACGGTAATGATCAGGAACACCACCAGGCCGACCACCAGGTTGCCGCCGGCGACCATGGTCCCGAAGGTGTCGATGATGTGCCCGGCGTGGCCCTCGATCAGGATCATCCGGGTCGTGGCGATCGACAGCGCCAGCCGGTAGAGCGTGGTGATCAGCAGGAGGCTCGGGAACACCGAGAACTCGACGATCGTCGAGATGTAGATGGCGATCAGCAGCAGCATGACGCCGAAGCAGATGTTGACCGCCACCAGGGCGTCGAGCGCCAGGGCCGGCAGCGGCAGGATCATCAGGGCGACGATCGCCACGACGCCGGCCACCAGGAAAAGGTCGCTGAAACGCGCCATGACGCCTTGGCGCGGACGCCTTTGCAGGCGCTTGAGATAGCCTTCGACGCTCATGGGGAATGGGTCCTCAGAAGCCGCCGCGGGCTGAAACGAGGCCGCGATAGCGGTCGAGGACGCTGGCGACGTACCCTTGCGTCTCGCGATAGGGCGGGATCTTGCGGCCGTACTTCATGACGGCCCCCTCGCCGGCGTTGTAGGCCGCGAGCACCAGCTCCAGATCGTTGCCGAAGTGGCCCTGCAGGGTCTTGAGGTAGGCAGCGCCGGTGCGGATGTTGACCATCGGGTCGCCCAGCTCGACCGCCGGGTCGCGCACGCCGAAGCGCTTGGCGGTGGCCGGCATGATCTGCATCAGGCCCCGCGCGCCCTTGGGCGAGATCGCCCCCGGATTGGCTCGCGATTCCACGTGCATGACCGCCTGCAGCAGGTCCGGATCAATGTCGAAGTCGCGGCCGGCGGCGGCCACCAGCGGCGCGTAGAGGGCCGTTCCGCGGGCGCCCCTGGCGATGACGACCGGCGCCGGGGCGATACGTCCAGCCGAGATAACGGCGGTCGCCACCTGTGGGCTGTCATAGAGACGAAGCTGTTCCGACACCCCCGTCGGTTGTGTTTCTTCAACGCAATCTATGCGCGCCAGCGAGAACTTTTCATTGATCGGGAGAGCGCTGCTGAACTTCAAGCCGTCGGCAGTCACGCATTCATATGCGAACACTGGACTTGAAGAAAATAATATTAAACACACGCTCGACGCCACTACGCGGAATTTGCGCATAAATTTATCCCTCTATGCAGCGCCCCGCCTGTGCATACTACCCATTCAAAAGCTAACTTTGGCGCATCAATCCTGTCAACCTCGGAGTTAAAACAATTTTCATACTCAGTATACTGCTTACCAGACAACAAATTCTATAGCTCAGCTTAACAACTACTATGGCTAAGCTCGCCGCTTTTTGGCCACGATTGGCGCCATTGTCGGCATCTCACCGGTCGGCGAACGCCCGACGTTCATCGTGACGCTCCAGAACACACGCTATGGCTGAGAAAAACGACGGCGGGGACAAGACCGAGAAGCCGACACCCAAGCGGCTATCGGACGCCCGCAAGAAGGGCGATGTTCCCAAGTCCAAGGACCTGACCTCGACCGCGGTGCTGGGGGTGTGGCTGCTGCTGGGGGCGATGACGGCGGGCTTCGCCTTCGACCGGCTGGGCGGCCTCTTCGACGAGGTGTTCGCGGTGATGGACCGGCCCTTCGCCGAGGCCTGGCCGATCGCCGGCGCGGCCGCCGGCAAGGCCTTCGTGCTGCTGACGGCGATCACCTTCGCGCCCGTGGCGATCTTCGGCATGCTGGCCGAGTTCGGCCAGGTGGGCCCGGTCTTCACCTTCGAGAAAATGAGCCCGAAGATGTCGCACATGAACCCCGGCGAGGGGCTCAAGCGAATGTTCAGCCTCGACAATCTGTTCGAGGTGGCCAAGTCGCTGGCCAAGACCCTGCTGCTGGGCGTGTTCACCTGGATCGTCGTGGCGCTGTCGTTCGACCAGCTGATGGCCCTGCCGGCCGGCGAGGCCGACGGGGCGCTGTCGGCCTATGGCGGGCTGACGTTCAAGCTGCTGGCCGGGACGGTGGTGCTGTTCGTCTTCGTGTCGCTGCTGGACCTGGCCTACCAGCGCCACAGCTTCACCAAGAAAATGCAGATGAGCCGGCGCGACATCCGCCAGGAGATGAAGGATTCCGAGGGCGATCCGCACGTGAAGGCCCATAGGCGCCAACTGCACCAGGAGTGGGCGCAACAGAACGCCGCCCAGGCCGCGCGCGACGCCTCGGTGCTGGTGGTCAACCCCACCCACATCGCCTGCGCCCTGGCCTACGACCCGGCCGAACACGCCGCCCCGGTGCTGCTGGGCAAGGGCGAGGGACCGATCGCCCAGACCATGCGCGAGGCGGCCGAGGAAGCCGGCGTTCCGATCATCCGCAATGTCGAGCTGGCCCGCGCCCTGCGCGACAAGGCCGCCATCGACGACATCGTGCCCCAGGACCTGTTCGCCGCCGTGGCCGAGGTGATCCTCTGGGCCCGCCGGCTGAAGGACGAGCAGACCAGGGCCGCCTCCGAAGAACCGCCGGAAGGGCCGCCGCCCGGCCCGACCTTCCCGCCCCTGCCCTGACCTGGAGCCGACGTGAGCGCCATCCTCGACCTGCTGACCGTCGCCATCGCCCTGGCCATCGTGCTGGGCCTGGCCTTCTTCTCGCTGAAGCTGCTCAAGCGGGTTCAGGCGGGGCCCGCCAGCGACGACCAGATCCGCTACCTGCGGGCCCTGCCCGTGGGCCAGCGCGAGCGGCTGACCCTGGTGGCCTATCGCGACGAGGTGTTCCTGCTGGGGGTCACCGCCGGCCAGATCACCGTGCTGGACCGCCGGACCCGCTCGCCCGAAGAGATCGCCGCCGAGGCCCGCGCCGCCGACGAGGCCCGGATGCGCGCGGCCCAGCCCTCGGCCGCCCTGCGCCGGCTGATAGGGAAAACCCTAGCTAGGGAACGACCCGACTACTGACGATCGACCCGCGATGGTTGTCTTGCGGCGTCAGGTCGCAGCGATGAACGCGGGACCGAGGACAGCAAGATTTCAAATCGCGGAGTTCGAAACATGTCCGGCATCTTCAGCGGCGGCGGTCTCAACATCGGCAGCCTGTTCAGCACCGTCGCCCTGGCGGCGCTCACCGGCGGCACCTCGCTGGCCTTCCAGTCGATCTTCCAGCAGATCATCAGCTCGGTCGCCAGCCAGGTGATCCAGCAGGTCGGCCAGCAACTGGGCTTGCCGCAGGGCGTGATCGACCTGGCCCAGGGCGTCTTCCAGGCCGCCAGCGGCAATCCGGGCGGCGCGGCCCAGAGCCTGACCGAAGCGGTCCAGGGCGCGGCCGACACCTTCGGCTTCAGCCCGGCCGAGCAGGGCGACCTGCAACGCACCGCCGAGGACGTGGCCCAGAGCTGGACCAACTCGATCCTGGAAAGCGTCCGCGACGGCGGCGAAGGCAAGTCGACCAAGGGCGACAGCTTCCTGGTCGCCCTCGCCAAGGCTCTCGGCAAGGTGATGGACGGCAAGATGGGTCAGATGAAGGCCAAGACCGACGAACTGGGCGGCCTGGACTCCAAGGACTCCAAGTACGGCCAGCTGACCGCCGAGATCCAGGCCCTGGGCCAGGAGATGAACATGGTCAGCCAGGCCCTGAACAACTCGATCAAGTCCATCGGCGAAGCCGGCTCGACCCTCGCCCGCAAGGGTTAAGCTTAAGCTCGATAGTAGAAAAGGCAGGCGGCCATCTGGCCGCCTGTCGTTTTCTTGTCAATATTGCACGTCAGGGTTGGAAAAACAGTGGAGCACACCGGATGAACCGCCGCCTCGTTCCCGCGCTCAGCGCCATCGCCCTGATGATCGGCCTGCCGGCCGCGGCGCAGGACTTCTCCAGCATCGGCACCCAGTACATGGACTTCGGCTCGTCGATGATGTCGGTGGGCCAGATGAACAACGTGCTGGGCTCGACGGTGCAGCGCGGCGGCCGCACGCGCTCCACGACCGCCCGGCCCGCGCCCGGCGCCGGCCTTTCGGCCCAGCAGCGCAGCGCCGCGGCGGCCAACACCCGCTACCGCCCCTCGCCCGCCGTCTCGAGCCGCGTGCGCGGCCAGTTCGCCGACTTCGTCGCCAAGCGCGATCCGGCAAACGGCGACCGCCTGCGCCAGACCGTGCAGCAGAAAGACCTGCTGGGCGCCTGGGAAAAGCACGTCGCGGTCGACGGCCTGCGGCGCGGCGACGTGGCCGACGCCATGACCGCCTACTGGGTGCAGAACTGGCAGATCGCCAACAACGTGCCCTTCGCCAACCGCGCCCAGGTTCAGGGCGTGCGCGGCCAAGTCTCGCAGGCCCTGGGCTCGAACCCCGCCTTCGCCCGCCTCGACGACGCCGGCAAGCAGGAGATGGCCGAGGTGTTCATGCTGAACTTCGTGGCCCAGGGCTCGGCCTTCTCCGACGCTAACGCCAAGAAGAACACCACGCTGAGCCGCCAGCTGTCGGAGGCCGCCGTGGCCCGCTTCCGCAACGAGATGAGCATCGACCTGCGGCAGCTGAAGCTGACCGAGGCCGGCTTCGTGCGCTGAGGACCTCGGGAAAACCCCAATAGCGGCGGCGAAGGGCCCGGCGCAGGCTGCACTTGAGGAGGCCCCGGCCATGATCGTGCAAGACCCTTCCGCCGCCGCTCGCGCCGCCACTGCCCCCGCGCCGCGCCCGAGCCGTCTGGACGACGCCGTCGATCGCTTCGCGCGCACCGGCGAGGTGGACGCCGCCGCCTTCGCCGCCGCCGGTCCGGCCGACACCGCCCAAGCCTTGAAAGGCCTGCCGCCCGCCCAGCGCGGCGCGCTGGAAGGCGCGCTGCTGGCCAAGGGCCTGGGCGGCCTGCTGGACGGCGTCGGCGGCGCGGTCGACGACACGGTGGGTGTCGTGGAGGACACGGCCGACACCGTGGCCGATCCCGTGGTCGAGACCCGCTCGGAGCGGGTCAACGGCGACTTCCAGGCCGCCGTCCACGACGAGTGGTGGAGCCAGATGCGCGGCCAGGCCTGGATGGACGTGACCCTGGCGGTCCACAACAAGCTCGATCGCCCAGCCGCCGCCCTGGCCAACCTGACCCGCACCGACGACGGCGGGGCGACGCCGGAGCCCAAGGCTTGAGCGCCCGCCCGACGGTCGCCATCGCGCTGACTCTGTACCTCGCCCTGGCCTCGCCCGCCTTCTCGCAGGACATCCCCGCCCCATTCGAAGGCCTGATGCTGCAAGAGATGCACCGCACGGTGATGGACGACCTGCGCGAGCGGAATCTGGGCATCCGGGGTAACAGCCCGGCCAGGCCCAGGGCCACGACGGCGCGCAGGGCCGCGGCGGGCCAGACGGTGTCGACCGCCTATCGCCCCTCGCCGCAGGTCAGCGCCAAGGTCCGCGCGCAGTTCGCCCAGCACATGACCCGCCAGACCGGCCCGGAAGGCGGCCGCAAGGTCGCCGCCGCCATGCAGGCGCGCGATCCGGTGCGCAACTGGGCCCAGCTGGTCGCCGCCGACGGCCTTCGCCCTGGCGACGCCGCCGACGCTCTGGCCGGCTACTGGGTGCTGAACTGGATGATCGCCAATCGCGGCGACAACAACCGCGTCCAGACCCTGGCGGTGCGCGACCAGGTGCGGGCGATCATGACCTCCAATCCGGCCTATGCCCGCCTGAGCGAAGCCCAGCGCCAGGAGTTCGCCGAGGTGCTGATGCTGAACTTCCTGGTCCAGCAGGCGGCCTATGTGGACGCGCTGAAGCGGGGCGACCAAGCCGCCCTGCAGCGACTGGGCGACGCCGCGGTGGCCCGCTTCAAGGGCGAGATGGGCGTCGACCTGCGCCGGCTGCGGCTGACCGAGCGCGGCTTCGCCAAGGGCTAAACCGCTTTCAACTCCGCAGTTGCACCGTCGATGATCCGCACGAACTGCTCGACGACATCGCTGCGCGCCGCGCCGGGCGCCGGTTCGCGCTGCAGGCCGGCGGCGACCGAGCGCAACAGCGGCTCGACGATGGCCGAAGGCGTCAGGTGCGGCTTGTCGGCGGCCTGGGCGCGCAGTTCGCGGGCGAAGTCGGCCAGCACCCGCTCGATACGGCCGGCGTCCACCGGCGAGGTCGCCGACAGCCGGCCGGCCACCGACTGGCCGCTCTGGGCCGCCAGGATCCGCAGATCCGCCCCCACCTGGGCCATGCTCGACTGACCGTGCTCGGCCCAGACAAAGGCGGCGGCCTGGCCGCGATCGCCGCCGCGCAGCGGATCGACCAAGGCCGCGCCGGCGACGGTCGCCATGGCTTCGATCGCCAGGCGGGCGACGCCGGCCCGCGCCGCCGTGGTCGACGGAGTCCAGGTGGAAAGGTCGGCGCCCGAGGCGCGCTCGACGGGACGGATCACGACGCGGCTCCCTCGACCTTGACGACCCGCAAGGCCGGCTTCAGCGCGCTCCAGCCGACCTGGGCGCCGATGGCCTGCTGGCTGTTGCGGCCATCGGCCAGCTCCTCGTTCTCGCCGTCGAACTGCACGACGGCCAAGCGCTTGCCGCCGCGCTCGATCGCGAAGCGGGCCCAGGGATAGCCGTCCAGGATGGTCAGCCGCGCGTCCGGCAGGGCGGCCGACAGGTCGGCCACGCGGTCGCCTTCCGAGATCGCGCCCGGCGCCTGGCGCACATAGCGGCCGGAAAGATCCGCGCCGACGCCGCAGCCCTGGAAGTCCGTGCTCACGCTGGCCGTCTCCGCGTTGAGGGTCACCCGCGCCGTCGCGGGCCGCGCCGCCAGGTCGGCGGCGCTGAGGCTGATGTTCGTTCCTTCGAAGGGCACGACCCGCGCCTCGATGCGGCCGTCCTTCAGCGCCCCCTCGGCCTCGAGTTCGCAGTCGGCCGCCGTCGCCGCGCCGTCGGACAAGGCCCCGCCAGACAGGCTGACGCGCCAGGTGTCGCCCTTGGGCGTCAGGGTCAGCAGGCCGCGACGCTGCCCGCTCATCACATACTTTCCCGCCGGTCCTTGCTTAGGCGCTTCAGCGGTGCCGGCGGCGGCCATGGGTAGGGGGGGATCGGCCGCCGCCGGTCGCTCACAACCGGCAACGGCCAGCGCGAGGGCGATGAGGGTTGGGGGAGCAAACTTCATCGTCGGGTGATCCGGAGCGGGCCTTGCGTCTGTTCAACGCCGGCCCGCCGCGACGGTTCTCATTGGCCCAGCATGGCCAGGGCGTCCTGGCGTTCGCTGGCGAAGCGGTTGGCGACCGAGACCTGCACGGCGGCCGAGGCGCTGGTGAAATAGGCCAGCTGGCCGGCGTCGTTGCGCTTGCCGCGCTCGTCGTAGATGGCGTTGATCAGGGCGCGGTCATAGGCCTTGCCGTCGGCCGGCGAGAGCCCCTGCCCCTCCACCCTGGCCATCGCCTTGACGATGGCGCCGGTCTCGGGCCCGTGCTGCACCGAGGTGGACCAGACCACGTCGCGGATCGCCGCCGAGCGGGTCGACAGGTCCAGCCCCGTGGCGTTGCTGACCGTGTCGAGCTGAACCTGATAGTGGGTGCGCTGGATGTAGTCGTGCTGGGCGGCCTCGAACTTTTCCGGCTCGCGGACGGCGATCGCCTTCCAGGTGGCGGTGAAGCTGGCCGAGCCGGGCGAGGCGCCGCCGAACTCGGCGGCCCACTGGCGGCCCTCGGCGGCCAGGAACTGCTGCGGCCGGCCGCGATTGCCCGCCAATTGATAGGTGCCGTAGGAGACGCCGCCGGGGTCGCCCGCGCCGCTCGACACCGTGCCGGGCCCGCGGCCGCCGGTCTCGTACTGCTCCGACAGGGCGCCGATGCGCGCGTCGCTCGTGGTGGAAGTCTGCGTCGTCGCGGTCGTCCCGCCGGGCGGTCCTTGCCTGTCGACGTTGACGAGCACGTAGTTGAAGGCCTTCTGGCCGCCCAGGCCGTTCCAGAACGCCTGGAAGTCGCCGGGCTTCAGCGTCTGGCAGCCGGCCGAGCCGGTGTTGCTGTTGCCGCCGGCGTGGAACAGGAACGAGTTGTCGGTGCTGACGCCCTTGCCCTTGGCGTCGTTGTCGTCGATCCGGCCGTCGTGATTGGTGTCGCGCTGGATAGCGTGGCTTTCGGTCGGACGCAGCACGTCGCCCAGGCTGGAGCTCGTGCTCTTCTGGAAGGTGACCGTGCCCTCGGCGATCCGGCCCAGCTCCTTGCGGCCGTCGCCGTTGAAGTCGGAACCATAGCGGCCGTCGTACTGGGCCGAGGGTTCGGTGTTGGCCGCGAACTCCTGGACCTTGCCGCCCTTCTGCAGGACGACGATCCGGTCGTCATAGGCGCCCTTGCCGCCGTTGGCGTTCAGGCTGGTCTCGGTGCGCAGGCCCAGGATCACCTGCTTGCCGGCGGCGAGATCGGCCTTGGCCTGGGCGTCGCCATAGGCGTTCACGTAACCCGAATAGAGCTCGTACTTCTGAGCCTCGCTCATGCGCTGGGTCGAGGGCAGCACGCCGGTCGCCTGACCCGTGGCGGTCGGCGAGGTGGGGACCGCGTCGGTCGTGGCCGGCGCCGGACGCGCCGCAGCCCCGCCGCCGGGGATCAGCAGGTCCTGGCCGACATTGATCAGGTTGGGGTTCGACAACCGGTTGGCCTGGGCGAGCGCCTGCCAGGAGACGCCGAACTCGGCGCCGATGCTGGAGAGGTTGTCGCCCGCCTCGACGGTGTAGCTGCGCGGCTCGGCCGCCGCCCCCGTCGGCACGGTCACTTCCTGGCCGGGCCGGATGACGTTGGGATTGGTGATCTGCGGATTGGCGCGGATCAGCGCGTCCAGCGAGACGCCGTGCTTGTCGGCGATGGCCGACAGGGTGTCGCCCGACTGGACGACATAGTCGCTGGAGCGTCCACCGCCAGAGCTTGAAACGGATGACTGGGTGTTGAGGGACACGGCGGTCATCGGGCACTCCTGGTACGGACGCTTTCCTGAGGAAGACGCTATTCCCGGCCCGCCGCCCGCATAACTAGGGTTATCCCTAGCTAGGGACGCCCCCAGCTATCGACGCCCCCTGCCCCCGGCCATCGTCGCGCCAGTCGAGGCGCAACGGAGGCATCCATGTCCGGACTGAACGCAGCCGAGTCCATCGGGGCTTCCAGTCGCGTCGCATCCAGCGCCGCCGGCGTCTCCAGCGAGGCTTCCGGCCTGGTGGCGGCCAGCCGCACCGGCGGACAGCTGAACACCAGCGAACTGGCCGGCCAACTTTCCGAGATCGCCAGGTCCGATCCCGCCAAGGCCCAGAGCCTGCGGGTTGAGATCGAGGCCGACCTGTCGCCTGCCGACCAGAAGCGCCTGGCCGACGACATGGACGCGGCCACGGCGGCCCAGAAGCAGGAACTGATCCTCGACCTTGGCCAGATGGCCCTGGACGTGGCGGGCCTGTTCGACCCGACCCCGATCTCGGACGGCGTCAACGGGGTGATCTCGCTGTTCCGCGGCGACTTCCTGGGCGCGGGCCTCTCGGCCGTCAGCATGGTTCCCTACATCGGCGACGCGGCCAAGCTGGGCAAGCTCGGCAAGTGGGCCGAGACGGTGAGCAAGGCCGCCGATCTGGCCAAGGTCGACAGCGCCTTCGCCGCCGCCGCCAAGCCGGCGCTCGAAAAGCTGAAGGGCGCCATCGACGCCCTGCCGCTGGACAAGCTGCCCGACAGCGCTCGCCAGACGCTGGAGACCGCCAGCCGCAAGCTGGACGAGGCCCTCTCCGCCCGCCCCCGCGTCGACCTTGAGCAAGGCGCCAAGGGCGGCTGGAACGCCAAGCTGAACGGCGAGCTGGCGCCCAACACCGACTATGTGGTCAGCGGCCGCTACACCTATTCCACCGACGCCAGCGGGCGCGTCGAGCAAGTGACCGGGACGCTGGATCTCAAGCACGCCGATCGCAACGGCTACCAGCAGGCCAAGGCGGGCCAGGAAGGCGGGATCAAGGACGGGGTCGACGGCGACGAGGGCGGCCACCTGATCGCGGCGATCTTCAACGGCCCCGGCGAGCAGATCAACTACCACGCCATGGACGGCACGCTGAACAAGAGCGGCTGGAAGGTGATGGAGAACGAGTGGGCCGCCGCCCTGAAGGAGGGCAAGCAGGTCGACGTCGACATCAAGGCGGTGTTCGAGGGCGACTCCAAGCGGCCCGACGCGTTCAGGGTGGAGTACGTCATCGACGGCAAGCCCTCGACCCGAACCTTCTTCAACGACTAAAATCTCTCGCGACCGCCTCCCGGAGGATTCCATGGCCGACATCGACAGCCCCGAAGGCATCTACCGCCACGTCGGCCAGGCCCTGGCCGACAGCGTGGCCGAGCCCTGGTCGGAGATCCGCCTGAACATCGACGTCGTCGACGGCTCGGTGGGCCTGACCGGCGACTACACCAAGGCCGCCGGCGGCGTGGCCGACTTGGACGTCCGCAAGCTGGACTATTCGGTGTCGAAGGCGCTGCGCAACCTGCACCGCCTGATGGCGTCCAGCGCCCACGAGCCGTGGTCGAAGGCGGTGTTCTCGCTGACGTCGGACGGCGCGTTCGACCTCAAGTACGACTACGCGGCGGCGTAACCCTTTTACCTACAGTCATTCCCGCCCTTGTGGCGGGAACCTCTCTGTCAGCCGCAAAAGCAGATGGAGCGGATCGCCAGCGATCCGCCGGCGCTGCATATGCGAGCGGAAACAGAGTTTCCCGCCACAAGGGCGGGAATGACGGGCGTTAGTGAGGGAGCCTGCGCCCCGGCGCCAGCAAGACCCCCGCAGCCGCCACCAGCATCACCGTCGCCACGATCGCCGAGGTCCGCAGCCCCGTGGCGATCCCCGCCCCGGCTAGCGCCCCGAAGATTGCCACCCCGGCCGCGCCGCCGACCTGGCGGCAGGCGTTGAGCACGCCCGAGGCGGCGCCCGCGTCGTGACGGTCGACATTGGCCAACAGGCCGCTGGTCAGGGCTGGGATCGCCAAGCCCATGCCGCCGGGAATCAAAGCAAAGCCCGGCAGCATGTCGAGCACGCCGCTGGCCGGTCCCAGCTGCGCGGTCAGGGCGTAGCCGCAGGCGGCGATCAGCACCCCGCCGCTCGTGACGGTCCGGGCGCCGAAGCCTTCGACCAGGGATCCGCTGGCCAGGTTGGAAACGATGAAGGTGGCCGTCAGCGGCAGGAAGGCCAGGCCCGCCTTGCCCGGCGACCAGTGCAGGGTGCGCAGCATGTAGAGGCCGAGCACGAAGATCAGGCCGTAATAGGTGAAGTTCAGGGCCGAGCCGACCACCACCGCGCTCCAGGCCGGTCGGCTTCGGAACACCGACAGCGGCATTGCCGGATGGCGGGCGTGACACTCGAACACCACGAAGGCGAAGGCCAGGACCAGGCCGGCGACCAAGGCCGCCAGCGGCGCGCCGCCCCAGCCGCGATGACCGCCCTCGATCAGGCCGCCGACCAGCAGGGTGACGGCCGCCACCGCCAGGCCCTGTCCCGGCAGGTCGAACGGGACCTTCGGCTTGGCCGGGGTCGCCGGCGCGACCAGCAGGGCCAGCACCGCGCCGATCGCGCAGAGCGGCAGATTGACGAAGAACACCCAGCGCCAGCCCAAGGTCTCGACCAGCAGGCCGCCCAGCACCGGTCCGGCGGCGATCGACACTCCACCGGCGGCCGTCCACCATCCGACCGCGGCCGCGCGCCGGCGGTCGTCGCCATGGGCGGCGTGGGCGATCAGGGCCAGGGACGGCGGGATCAGCAGCGCCCCGGCCGCGCCTTGCGCGACACGGGCCAGGATCAGGCCCAGGGGCCCAGTGGCGAACCCGCAGGCCGCCGAGGCCGCACCGAACAGCACGAGCCCGGCCAGGAAGGCCCGCTTGGGGCCGACCCGGTCGCCGATCGCCCCGGCAGACAGCAGCATGGCCGCCAGCGCCAGAACATAGGCGTCGACCACCCATTGCAACTGGGCGGTAGGCGCGCCGAACGCGTCGCCGATCGCATCCAGGGCGACATTGACGATGGTCACGTCCAGCTGGGTGACCAGGAAGCCGAAGCTGGCGGCGGCGGTGATCAGCGGCAGGCGGGAGGGTTGGGTGCTCATGGGCCTCGTCATGCGCCGTCCGCGTCGCCGGATGCTACACGCACCGATGAACCATTGCGCCGGCGATCAGGGTAGAGTGGCCTCATGGACGCCAATATCGCCAGCCCCGCCGCCCTGATCGGCGACCCGGTCCGCGCCGCCATGCTGCAGGCGCTGCAGGACGGCCGCGCCCAGCCGGCCGGGGCTCTGGCCTGGGCGGCGGGCGTCAGCGCCCAGGCGGCCAGCAACCACCTGTCCAAGCTGGTCGAGGGCGGACTGCTCAGCGTCGAGCGCGAGGGGCGCCACCGCTATTACCGCCTGGCCTCGGCGGAGGTGGCGCACGCCATCGAGGCGCTGTCGGCGATCGCCAAGCCGGTGCGTTCGCTGGAGGTTCCCCGCTCTCCCAAGGCCCGCGCCCTGCGCGAGGCCCGCTGCTGCTACGGCCACTTGGCCGGACGCCTGGGGGTCAGGGTCGCCGACGCCCTGGTGGAGCGCGGCCTGCTGACCCCGGCCGACGACAAGCTCTACGCGATCCCGGACCAGGGCCGGGCCTGGTTCGGCGAGCTGGGGATCGAGGTCGCCGCCCTCGCCTCCCCGCGCGGCGTCGCCCGCCGGTGCCTGGATTGGACCGAGCGCCGACATCACTTGGCCGGTCCGCTGGGCGTGAAGCTGCTGGCGGCGATGAGCCAGCGGGGCTGGCTGGCGCTGGAAACCAAGGGCCGGGCGGTGCGACTGACGCCGGATGGCGCGGCCGCGCTACGCGACCTGCTGGGCGTCAGCCTAGACGACGACGGTCGCGTGGCGGCCTGACGCGCCCGCACTAGGGAATTCCCCAACTATCCCCTCCCTATCGTCGCGCGCAGCATCGCAATCCTGACGAGGACGCCGAGGGACAGGCCATGCGTATCGAGGGCGGATCGGGGATCAGCGCGGCGAGCGAGCGCTTCGACACCAGCGCCGGCGCGCGGGTCGCCGTCGACGCCCGGGTCGCGGCCGAGTGGGATGCGCCCGCCTCGCGCCCGGCGATCGCGACCACGGCCCAGGCCGACGTGCGGATCTCGGCCGTGGCGGCCGGCGGCGGCCAGTCGGCCGAGCTGGCCGAAGCCCGGGTGCACATGGCCCTGGCCGCCGACGTCTATAACGACACCCCCAACCCGCCGCCGGGCTGGGAAGTCGCCGGCGCCGACGACCTGGCCCGCCTGGGCCTGGACGCCACCGACCTGGAGGAGCCGGGCTCGAGCTTCCGCGCCCGGATCTATGTCGACGCCCAGGGCGACTATGTCGTGGCCTTCCGCGGCAGCCAGAACGCCGAGGACTGGCGCAACAATTTCCAGCAGGGCCTCGGGCTGGATTCCGGCCACTACGACAAGGCCCTAGTGATCGGCGAGCGCCTGCGCACGGCCGGCGAGGACGTCACCCTGACCGGCCACTCGCTGGGCGGGGGCCTGGCTTCGGCGGCGGCGGTGGCCTCGGGCCTGCCGGCCGACACCTTCAACGCCGCGGGTCTGCACGAGGACACGCTAGAGGCCGCCCGGGCCGGCGGCGCGGCGGCTCCGCAGGTCGACGCCTACTACCTGGACGGCGATCCGCTCAGTCGCGTGCAGGATGGCGGCGACCGCTGGCTGGGCGCCGGCCTGGGCGGGCTGCTCGGCGGCATCCCCGGCGCGATCCTCGGCGGCCTGCTGGCCGACGCCCCGCCGGCCTATGGCGAGCGGCACGTGCTGACGCCGGTCGGGCCCGAGGGGCAGTCGGCGGGCGACGCCTCGCTGGGCGACCTGCACGGCCAGGCCTGGCTGTCGTCCAGCCTTGACGCGGCCTATCGCGCCACGGCCAACTGAGGCTCGTGAACCGCCCCGCAGCAATCGCCGCCCTGGCGGCCTCGATGGTGATGATGACGGACGCCGCGCTCGCCTCGTGTTTCGTGGGCGGAACCGCCCTGCCCGACAGCCGCGCCGCCCTGGCCGCCGCCGACCATGGCCAGGCCGGGCGCGACCTTATGTCGGCCGTGCTGAAGGGCGATGTCGGCGAGGCCCAGCGCCGCCTGCGCGCCGATCCGGCGCTGAAGACCACGCGTGGCGGGCCCAACGGCGATCTCTTGAGTCTGGCCATCGCCCGCTGCGACAAGCCGATGGTCGCGACCCTGCTGGATCTCGGCGTCCCGCCCGGCGGGGCCGCAAACGCCGTCCCGCTGAGCCTGGCCTTGCGCGCCACCGACCCGAGCTTCGCCACCCAACTCCTGCAAGCCGGGGCCAGCCCGCAGCGGCGCGAGACCTACTGGCCGCTGAAGGCCGTGATCGGCCTCAACTCGCTGGGCGCGGTGCGCCTGCTCCTGCAACATGGCGCCAGGATCAACGACCATGACGCCACCGGCGCCACGCCCATGCGGTTGGCGGTGGAGCAGCAGAACTTCCGCATCGCCGAGCTCTTGCTGGAAAAGGGCGCCGATCCGTGGGCGGTGGGCAGCAATGGCGAGACGGTCGGGACGGTGCTGGCCGGACCCATGCGCCCCGGCGACCCCGAGGAGCAGGCCGCCCGTCCGCGCGTGATCGAGGCCCTGAAGAAGGCAGGCTGGGCCATCCCCGGCGGGCCCGACGCGAAAGAGACCCGCCGCCTGGTCCTGACCGGCGCCTGGCCCCCGGCGCAAGCCCGCGCCGCCGGCTGGAAGACCCCGCCCCCGACAGAGATCACCGACCGCATGCGGCGCTTCTGGACCGAGAACGGCGACAAGCGGCCGCGCTGAGCGCGAACCGCGTTCGCAACACCGCCAGGCCCCACGGGTGGCGCGATCGGCCCTCCGCCGTTAAGGTTGGGGATGCTGACCACCAAGATGAACCCTCGTGTGTTCTGGGGCGCCAGCCTGATCATCGGGCTGCTTCTCGTCTTCGCCGTCGCCGCTCCGGACTTCTCCGACCGCGTCTTCAAAACCGCCCAGGCCTGGGTGATCGACACCTTCAGCTGGTTCTACGTCGCCGCCGTCGCCGGCTTCCTGGGACTGGTCCTGTTCCTGGCGCTGGGCCCCACGGGCGCGCTGAAACTGGGCCCCGACGACTCCGAGCCGGACTTTCCCTACGTCTCGTGGCTGGCCATGCTGTTCGCGGCGGGCATGGGCATCGGCCTGATGTATTTCGGCGTCGCCGAGCCGATCCAGCACTACATAAACCCGCCCGAGGTCGAGCCGCGCAGCTTCGAGGCCGCGCGCGAGGCGATGGTCATCACCTTTACCCACTACGGCGTCCACGCCTGGGCGATCTATGCAGTGGTGGGGCTGAGCCTGGCCTTCTTCGCCCACCGCAAAGGCCTGCCCCTGACCCTGCGGTCCGGCCTGTCGCCGCTGCTAGGCAAGCGGATCAATGGTCCGATCGGCGACGCGGTCGACATCTTCGCCATCTGGGGCACGGCCTTCGGCATCGCCACCTCGCTGGGCTTCGGCGTGGCGCAGATGAACAGCGGTCTGAGCTACCTTCTGGGCATCCCCAACACCGCCTGGGTGCAAGTGATCCTGATCGCCGTGGTCATGGCCGCGGCCACCGCCTCGATGATGAGCGGTGTCGGCAAGGGCGTGCGGCGGCTGTCCGAGCTGAACCTCATCCTGGCCATCCTGCTGATGCTGTTCGTGCTGGCGATCGGCCCGACCGGTTTCCTGCTGAAGGCCCTGGTGCAGAACTTCGGCTTCTATCTGGACCACTTCATCCGCCGCACCTTCACCCTCTACGCCTACGAGCCGCGGGCCTGGATGGCGGACTGGACGCTATTCTACTGGGCCTGGTGGATCGCCTGGTCGCCGTTCGTGGGCATGTTCATCGCCCGCATCTCGCGCGGGCGCACGGTGCGCGAGTTCGTGCTCAACGTGCTGCTGGTCCCGGCGGGCTTCACCTTCCTGTGGATGACGGTCTTCGGCAACACCGCCATCAGCCTGGACATGGGCCAGGCGGCCGGGGCCATTTCGCGGGCCGTGACCGCCGACCTGTCGACGGCGCTGTTCCATTTCTTCGAGCAACTGCCGGGCACGACCTTCACCTCGGCCCTGGCGATCCTGCTGGTGGCGGTGTTCTTCGTCACCTCGGCCGACTCCGGGGCGCTGGTGATCGACACCATGGCCTCGGGCGGGGCCGACGACACGCCGCGCTGGCAGCGGATGTACTGGTGCGTCCTGCTGGGCCTGGTGGCCGCCGTACTGCTGCTGGCCGGCGGGCTGGGCGCGCTGCAGGCCGCCACCCTGGTGGCCGCCCTGCCCTTCGCTGTGATCATGATCCTGCTGTCGATCGGCCTGGTGCGACAGATGAACGCCGATGTCGCCGGCCGCACCATCGACACCGAGACGCCGCCTCTGGCCGAGCAGCTGAAGCGGATTCTCTCGCCCGCCAGCCGGCGCGAGATCCTGCGGCAGATCGAGCGCACCGGCGTTCCGGCGCTGGAGGGCGTCCGCGCCGGGCTGGAGGCCGAGGGCTTGACCGCCAGCCTGGCCAGGGACGACGACGGCCTGGCCCTGACCGCCTCGGTCGGCGAAGGCGGCAAGCTGTTCCATTACCGGCTGGCCGCCCGCTCACGACCGCGCCCCGCCCTTACCGCGCTCGACGCGCCCGAGGGCCGCCGGGCGCTGGAATGGCGGCTGATGGCCCATTCGGCCGACGTCGCAAAACCCCGGGACGTGACGGGCTTCACGCAGGACCAACTGGTCAGCGACGTGCTGGACCACCTGCAACGCTGGCGGATGGCCTAGGCGCCCCCCCAGGAGATTCGCCGCCGCGAATCCGAGTCGCCGCCGCGAATCCCCCGCGGCGCGGACGGCGACTCGCATCGGCGGGGGTCCGTCGGTCCTGCTTCCGAACCGCATGCGGTTCGGAAGCCAGAGCGGGGGCGACAAGCGACAATCCCGTCGACAAGCACTGACGAACCACTTCCGCCGGAAGGTATTTCCTAGCAACTACAATGTTTTGGCAGGCATTACCGTTGCCTGAACGTCAGACATGGCAAAGCGCGCCGACGGCGCCGTCGGGCGAAAATCGCTGCTTCTGGAAGGGGGATGGCGGAGACGGAGTCCTAGCCTAGATTTCCATTTTCCCCATTTATTCAATTACTTAACACACCATTGCCAAGCTATACATACGTCTCTACATACGACTTCGCCTGGATATCCGTGGACGCCGCCGGACGCGCATGGCCTGTTCCCAAGGCTCGCGCCAATACTTCTACCGTCGTCGGCTACGAGATCCGCTACATTGGCTGTCCAATCGAGCAACGGGCGCATATTGATCCCACACGCGCCCATCCTGATCGCCAGACATCGTTTCAGAGATCATCGCCTTTGAAGCTGGAAACAATCTTCCGCGTCTCGGCGCCGCTACGCGCCGCCCCGGTGGCGCTGCGTTATTTGCTGGCCACCGCTATCATCCTGCTTTTCTTCGCGCTTCGCGTAGCGGCCGCGCCCTATATGGGCGGGTTTCCATTCCTGCTGTTCTTTCCGGCGATCATCCTGATCTCGGCGCTGTTCGATCGCGGTACCGGGGTCTTCGCCGTGCTGCTGAGCGCTGGGATGGCCTGGTATTTTTTCGTCCCAACCGTCGGCTCGTTCGAAATGCCGAACCCTAGGGACGCCCTGCCTCTGGCGCTCTATGTGCTGATCGGTCTTTTCCTGGCCGTGACGGTCGAGGCGTTGCGTTCCACTGCCGAACGCCTAGCTAGGATAAGTCTGGCGCTGGAACGCGCAAACGACTTCAACAAGCTGCTGATCGAGGACATCAATCATCGGGTCAAGAACCACTTGGCCTCGGTAAACGGTCTCCTCCATCTATCCTTTCGTGAGATCACCGATCCCGACGCGCAGCGCGCCGTGAAAGAGGCGAGCGGCCGCATCGGAGTTCTGGGCAGGCTCTACAGCCGCCTGCACCTGTCCAACGAAGCGACCGCCATCTGCGCCCGCGACTATATTTGTTCGATCTGCGACGACTTGCGCGACGGCGTCATCGGGGTTCGCCCTGTCGCTTTGCGGGTCGATGTCGCCAGGATCAACATCGGCTCGATCATGGCCGTGCCGATAGGCCTTATCGTCAACGAGCTGGTGGAGAACGCTCTCAAATACGCCTTCCCGGATGAGCGTGCCGGCTTGATCACCGTCGCCTTCGATCTGGACGCGCTTGGAAAGCTTCACCTGGCTGTCGCCGACGACGGGGTCGGCTTCGATCCGGCTTCAAGTCGCCAAGGCGGCGGAACCCGGCTGGTGCGTTCGCTCGTGCAACAACTGCACGGCCAGCTCGAAAGGTCCGGACCACCGGGCACGGCCTACGACATCAGATTTCCATTCGAACCTTTGAGATTGATGCGCTAAGCGTCCTGAAGCCCCCCCTGTCTTGTTCTGCGCCGTGCGCCAAACTGCGGCGAGGATCAGTTTGCGTGCTCTGGCTTGCCCTTGCGCTCAGTATGGGCGAACTCTTCAAGCTGCTTCTCACTCATCGACAACATCGACTTGGACGCGCCCTTGAGCTTGCTCTTGGGCGTGTCGCCACGCTTGGCAGACAGGGCGGCTCCGGCGGCTTTCTGCTGGGCGGCTGACTTGGCGGGCATGGCGACCTCCGTGGATTGATCCCCTCTCAACGCCCTTCGATCCCGCCAAGGTTCAGAGAAACCGATCGCTCGTCCAGCGGAACACCGTCGCTGACCGCCCCGTTGATGCGCACACCCTGGAGACGGTCATGAGCCAAGACGATCGCCTGCGCATGCAGGACCCGCGCGAGCAGTATCCCAAGCCGCCCTTCCCAGCCCAGCCGCAGCCGGCGCCGGGCCTTGCCGCCAAGATGCATCCCAGACCCGACCACGGCGAGGAAAGCTATCGCGGCTCAGGCAAGCTGGTCGGCCGCAAGGCGCTGATCACCGGCGCCGACTCCGGCATCGGCCGCGCCGCCGCTATCGCCTATGCCCGCGAGGGCGCCGACGTGGCGATCGGCTATCTGCCGAGCGAGGAAACCGACGCGCGCGAGGTCATTGCGCTGATCGAGGCCGAGGGTCGCAAGGCTGTCGCCCTGCCAGGCGACATCAAGGACGAGGCCTTCTGCCGCGAACTCGTGGCCAAGGCGGTAGAGGGCCTGGGCGGGCTCGACATCCTGGTCAACAACGCCGGCAAGCAGGTCAGCCGTCCCGACATCGCCGCCATCGACAGCGAGCAGTTCGACCACACGCTGAAGACCAATCTGTACGCCATGTTCTGGATCACTCAGGCGGCGCGGCCTCACCTGCGGCCGGGGGCGGCGGTGATCAACACCGCCTCGATCCAGGCCTATGAACCATCCGAGAACCTCTTGGACTACGCCACCACCAAGGCCGGCATCGTCGCCTTCACCAAGGCTCTGGCTAAGCAGCTGATTAAGGACGGCGTGCGGGTCAACGCCGTCGCGCCCGGCCCGTTCTGGACGGTGCTGCAGCCCAGCGGCGGCCAGACCCAGGAGAAGGTCCAGCATTTCGGCGAGCACAGCCAGTTCGGTCGCCCCGGCCAGCCGGTCGAGATCGCGCCGGTCTACGTGCTGCTGGCCTCGCAGGAGGCCAGCTTCACGACCGGCGAGGTCTATGGCGTGACCGGCGGCGCCGGCATCGCCTGACGTCACACACGGCCCGGAGGTTGAAGGCCCAGCCACGGAACGTCCCCTCCCCCGCCGGTGTTGTCGCACCGAGCTTCGGTGGAGAGATGCATGTCGGTCTTGGTTCGCCTGCTGGGCGCTCTCCTGGTGCTGATCGGTCTGGTGCTGGGCGCAGGCGGAGCGTGGCTCGCCGTTCTGGGCGGATCGCCCTACTACGTCCTGGCCGGGATCGGCCTGCTGATCGCGGGCGTGCTGGTCGCTCGACTGAAGCCGGCCGGCGCGATCGTCTACTTCGTCATCTTTGCGCTGACCGTTGTCTGGGCGCTGTGGGAGACGGGGCTG
>NZ_PJRS01000044.1 GCF_002858925.1 Caulobacter zeae | reverse complement strand
CAATGACGCGGCCGGTGTTCCAGGGCCGCTTTGGGGGAAGGAAGAGGTCAAATTGAGCCATGTTCGCCTCCTGCGAATTGGCTACTCCCCTCGGCTCATTCTATCATCCCTGAGCGCCTCACGGGCTGGCGGCGCGTAGCCGACATTGCTTCGCGTCCGACTCCGGACATAGCACCGTTGGCGTCTTCGGCCGCTCTCGACCCTTGTCGGACGGTCGGAAAGTCTGCTCTACGATCGCGCGTAGGTAACGCCACTGCACAATTCATGCTCGCCCATCCACCTCTTCGTGCTGCTCTTGACGCGCTCTATGCGGCGCTCGCCTGCTACCCGATGCCCACCAGCTGGGAAGCAGCGCCGGGCCGACCGACCGACCTTCTCCGACGCTTGACCGGCGCGCCGTTGCGAGAGCTGACGTGCGAAGTTCTTGGTCCATACTCTGGTTGGGCGATGACCACCGTTGGGGAGCCGCGACACTACAAGCACTTCCTGCCTCGGATCGCTGAGCTAGCTGTTCAGGGCGATTGCGCGCATCAAGGGACAATCCCGGAGGCTCTAGCCGGCAAGATCATCTACGCGGGCTTCGATCGATGGCCCGCCTCGGAGCAGCGGGCGGTCCGGGCGCTCTTTCGTGCTGCTTTCGAACAAGCCGTCACCGAACGTCCGGAGTCTGCTGACGCGGAGCAATGGCTCTGCGCCGACCTGCGCCTGGGAGCCGATATATCTGAGGCGCTCCAGATCTGGGCCGCCGCTCCACAGCCCAATGCAACCCTGCAGTTGGCCCAGAGCATACAAGCCGCCAACCTCCGGGGCCTGGAGAACGATATACCGCCGTTCTGGGAAGAGCTTCCAGCGCTGCACCGTCCCATCTTCGAAGCTTGGCTCCGTCGTCCAGCCTCTCGCGCCAACTTAGAAGCTGCGATATGCGGCGCGGGCGATGATGAGTGGCTCATCCAAGACGCGCTCAAAGCCACGCCGCTTCAGTAGCTACGTCCGCCATCCACCCATCTAGGTCGGTCCGGAGGTCTGCATTTCCGGCGGGGTCGCGCCATCAACGGACGTTGGCATGCGGCCCCAATGCTGACCTTTAGAGCCCTCTCTTCCCGCCGTCGCACAGACGGGTCAGCGGAGCTTTACCGAAAGCTAAGCTCACCGTGGGATGGTCGGCGCATGCATCGTCGCCCGAGATCGCGACTTCCCTTCCCGGCCGTGGTGGCTCTGGTCGCCGCGATCGCATTCGGTCTGACGCTCATTGCCCTGTCTCCGCAAGCGGCGGGCTTGACCCAGATGTCAGCAGCGCAAATCCGGACCATGCTGCCCGCCGACCAACACTTCAGCGGCTGCAACGCGGCCCGAGCGGCGGGTCGCGAAAGCATACCGTCGTGGGATCCCTCCTATCGAGAGAGCATGGACGGAGATGGTGACGGTTTGGCTTGCGAGCCTTATCGAGGCCGCAGCAGGCGATGGTGACTGCGGCACCGGCCCTACTCTCCCTGAGATGGCTCCCGGTCACCGCGCGCGGCCAGTCGATAAGTTGGTCCTGAGACAGCGCAGCGCCAACAGCTGCCGTTGGCTTGCCTCCGGAATAAGGACGTTCGTGCAAGGGCCTAGGTCGGCAGCAATAGCGCGCACCTAGACGACAACCTCTGTCAGTGTCGCTGGAAACACCATGGCGACACGCGCTCCCCGCCCGGCCTCGCTTTCAATTTCGAGGCGCCCCCGCGACTGAGCGACGAAACCTCCGACCATGGCCAAGCCCATACCAGCGTTGCGCGGCGAAGGCTTTGTCGTGAAAAAGGGCTCCGCCGCGCGCTCCACGATGCCGGGTCCCATGCCGTCGCCGTCGTCCTCGACGCGGATGCTTACAGCCGGCGCCCCGTCCAGATCGCCGTTTTGAACCCTGACGACAATCTGCCCTTGCTCGGTGGTCGCCTCACGGGCGTTAACGACTAAACTCAGCAAAGCCGCCTCAAACTGGGCGCGATCAAGTAAGGCGCGTCGTGGCGAAGCGTCAAAGGCGAGACGAAGGTGACGAGCCTCCGCCGTAGCCTCCAACAGGGGCTGCATCCTCTGGACGGTATCGACGAGATCCAACGGCCGTGGGCTCAGGGGAGCTTTGCGCGCAAAGGCCAGAAGCTGATGAGCCAGTTCCGCGGCGTCGCGCGCGGCATGGAGGGCGCGCGCGCCCCGACGCGCAACCCCCGCCTCCTGGAACTTGGGCGCCATCAACTCCAAGGCGCCAACGACCACCTGAAGAAGATTGGTCAGGACGTGCGCCATGCCCGTCGCCAACTGGCCAACAGCCTTCATCTTGTGTTTCTGGTGCAGCGCTTCCTCGGCCGCCTTCTGCTCCGTGACGTCAAGCTGGTTTCCAAGGAAATACCGCACGCGCCCGGCGCCATCGAACACAGGGCCGATGAACAGCGCATTCCAGAAGCTGGATCCATCATCCCGATAGTTGAGGACCTCGATCGAGATGGGCTGCTCTTGCCTGAGCGCCTCTCGAATGCGCGCTACGGCCTTCCGGTCCGTCAGCGGCCCCTGTAGAAAACGGCAATTGCGCCCAAGAACATCGTCGCGCCCATAGCCCGTCAGATCGAGGAAGGCCTGGTTGGCGTAGATGATCGGATGATCGGCCTGCGTCGCGTCCGTGAGAATCGTGGGCATTCTCGCCCCGCCGAGCACGGCCTGAAAGGCCGCCAGGTCACCGTTCCAACTCTGGGGCATTCAGCTCGTCACTTGGCTGTCGCGCATGATATCGGCGCCGCAGATCAACACGACCCGCTCGCCAGGATAGGCGGCGAGCGCGGCCTCGAAGATCGCCACGGCGAGCATGGGGGTCGCGCCGCGGCCGAGCACCCGCGTCGGCGCGCCGACGCGCCGCAGCTCGACTGCAAACGGAATGGCGTCGTCGGAGGGCTGAGAAGCCATTGGGGAGGCGCGCGATGATTATTGCGTTTTGGCGTCCCATCGGCTGATGACGCGGTCGAGATGACGCAAGACGATGACCCGGCCCGGATACTCCCGCGTCGCGGCGTAGTAGGCGGCGTAGCCGATCGAAGGCGAAGCGCTGACAGCGATCACCTGCTCGAGCAGGTTCTTATCCGCCGACCAGAGCTCGACGCTGTAGGGCAGATCATCAGCGCCGTTCGGGAACCGTCCTTGCGGCGGCGGCGTTTTCGACCGGCGGTCGAAGGGATCATCGGTGGGGCTTAGCTTTACAACTTCGGGCACCGCAGACTCTCCGTGAAGGGCTCCGAACCCTTTCTTCTAAGCCCAAGGCTGTCAACGTCACGGGCGAGATCGTCCGGGAAAGAAAAGATTCGACGATGAAGTCCTCTGACGATCACCGGTTCGAGCTGCTCGTCGAGTCCTTGACGGGTTATGGCGTCTATATGCTCGACCTTGAAGGCCGGGTGACCAGCTGGAATCGCGGCGCCCAAAATCTCAAGGGGTATACAGCCGACGAGATCCAAGGCGAGGAGTTCAGCCGGTTCTTTACGCTCGAAGATCGCCGCGACGGTCTTCCACGGCGCCTGATCATGCAGGCGCGCACGCTAGGCCGGATCGATAGCGAGGGCTGGCGCGTGCGCAAGGACGGCAGCCGGTTCTGGGCCGTGGCGACCTTGCATCTGATGCGCGACGAGGCCGGCGCGCCGGTCGGCTTTGCCAAGGTCACGCGGGACATGACCGAGCAGCGAGCGGCCCAGCAGGCGCTGATCGAGAGCGAGCGGCGCTTCCGCTATCTCGTCGAGGGGGTGGTCGACTACGCCATCTACATGCTGGACGTGAACGGGGTCGTGACAAACTGGAACCGCGGCGCCCAGCGGATTAAAGGCTACGACGCCGATGAAATCGTAGGCCGCCATTTCGGCGCCTTCTATGCGCCGGATGATCGCGCCGCGGGTCGACCGGCGCTCGCCCTGGCGACCGCCAAGGCCGAAGGGCGGTTCGAAGGCGAAGGCTGGCGGCTACGCAAGGATGGCAGCCGCTTCTGGGCCTCCGTCGTCATCGATCCGATCCATGACGATCAGGGTCGCTTGATCGGCTACGCCAAGATCACGCGCGACATCAGCGAGCGCAAGGCGGCCGAGGAAGCATTGGCCCAGAGCGAGCGGCAGTTTCGCATGCTTGTTGAGGGCGTGGTCGACTACGCCATCTACATGCTCGATCCCAACGGGATCATCACCAACTGGAACGCCGGCGCCGAGAAGATCAAGGGCTACAACGCCAGCGAGATCGTCGGCCAGCACTTCTCCAAGTTCTATAGTCCGGAGGACCGCGCCGCCGGCTTGCCCCTGCAGAGCTTGCACAAGGCGGCGACGGAAGGCCGGTTCGAGGCCGAGGCCTGGCGGGTTCGAAAGGACGGCACGCTGTTCTGGGCCAACGTGGTCATCGATCCCATACGCGACGAGGCCGGACGCCTTGTCGGCTACGCCAAGATCACTCGCGACATCACCGACAAAAAGCGCGTCCAGGCCGAACTCGATCAGGCGCGCGAGCGGATGGCGCATAACCAGAAGATGGAAGCCTTGGGCCAGCTCACGGGCGGCGTGGCCCACGACTTCAACAATCTGCTGATGGTGGTCGGCGGGCAGGCCCACCTGCTCCGCAGCAAGGTTGGCGATGATCCCAAGGCCCATCGCGCCCTCGATGCGATCGAGACCTCCGCCTTACGCGGTCAGGACCTGACCCGGCACCTGCTGTCCTTCGCACGGCGCCAGCGCCTGCAGACCACGATCGCCCCGCTCGCCGAGCGCATGAGCGGCGTGCGCGAACTGGTGGCGACCAGTTTGCCGCCCAATATCGATCTGGAGCTAAACCTTCCCGGCGATCTTTGGCCCGTCGAGGTGGATCAAGGCGAACTTGATCTCGCCATCCTCAACCTCGCCGTCAACGCCCGGGACGCCATGCCCACCGGCGGTCGCCTCACCATCTCCGCCCGCAACACGAATCTGGCCGACGCCTCGAGCGAACTGAGCGGCGAAGTTGTCGAAATCCAGATCGCCGACACGGGCACCGGTATCGCGCCCGATATCCTGGCCAAGATCTTCGAGCCCTTCTTCACCACCAAGGACATCGACAAGGGCACCGGGCTTGGCCTTAGCCACGTCTACGGCTTCGCCCAGCAAGCCGGCGGCGACGTTCGGGTCGAAAGCACTCTCGGCAAGGGCACGCGCTTTTCGATCCTGCTGCCAAGGTCGCACGGCGAGGCCTCCACGAAGGCTTTGTTGGCCGAGCCGAGCGCGGAGGTCGGCGCGGCCCGAATTCTGCTCGTTGAGGATAATCCCGATGTCGCCGACGTGGCGACCGGGCTGCTTGAGCGGCTCGGGCACCAGGTGCGCGTTGCGAACAATGCGGCCACGGCCTTGAGCGCCTTGCAGCACGGCGCTCCGCCCGACCTGGTGTTTAGCGACATCGTCATGGCCGGCGAGATGGATGGCCTCGAGCTGGCGCGGCTGCTGCGTGAGCGCCATCCGAACCTGCCGGTGCTGCTGGCCACGGGGTACAGCCAGGCCGCCGAGAACCTTGGCGGTGAGTTCCGCATCCTCCGAAAGCCCTACAGTCTTGAGGCGCTAAAAGCGGCCATCGAGCTTGCGTTGTCAGAGGTTAAGGTTGGAGCTTTCGCCAAGGTCGTTCCCTTGCTCCCCGCGCGGAAGGAACGAAAAGCGTAACGCGAAAGGGACGACTAGCGCCAGTTGCTGACGTTAATACGCCTCCAGGAACCGGACAGTCAGCCGTACATATACTCAGCGCCGGATCGCATCGTCCGGGGAACCGTCGCTCCAGCGCCCCGTTGGCTGAGCCCGCCTCCAATCCGAAGGTGGATTAAGATTTCCAATGACCGATCAAAAAGACCTCACCGGCGCCGTCATCGTCGTCACCGGAGCGTCCAGCGGCTTTGGTCGCGGCTCCGCGCTCAAGCTGGCCAGCCTCGGCGCCCGTGTCGTCGTCATCGCTCGCCGCGGCGACATGCTCGACGGCCTGGTGACAGAGATCACCGCCGCCGGCGGCGCGGCGATCGCGGTTCCCGGCGACGTCAGTGATCCCGCCGACATCGCCAGGCTCGCCACGGCCGCGATCGAGCGGTTCGGCCGCATCGACGTCTGGGTCAACAACGTCGGTATCGGCGCCCTGGGGCTGTTCTGGGATATCCCGATCGAGGACCACGCTCGCGTCATCGACGTCAATCTGAAGGGACTGATCTTCGGCGCCCACGCCGCCATCCGGCAGTTCATCGCCCAGGGCCAGGGGACGCTGGTCAATGTCGGCTCGATCGACAGCGAGGTCCCCCTCGCCTACCAGGCCTCCTACGCCGCCTCGAAAGCCGCCGTGCTCGGCCTGAGCCGGTCGCTGAACGAGGACCTGAAGTTGGCCGGTCACGACGCCATCAAGGTGGGAACGATCATGCCCTGGGCGGTCGACACGCCCTGGTGGACCCACGCGGCCAATTACAGCGGGCATGCGCCGCGCATGGCGGCCATGGACGACCCGCAGATCGTGATCGACGCCATCGTCGCGGCCTGCACCGACCCGAAGGAAGAACAGCCCGTCGGACCCAAGGCCCACGCCTCGAACCTCTCGCACCATATCTTCCCGGACCTGACCGAGCGCCTGTCGGCCAGGATCGCGCAGTCTGAGATGGCCAAGGCCTCGCCCCTGGCGGCGACGAGTGGATCAATCCACGTTTCGCAGGCCGACGGGCTCATCATCGACGGCGGCATCCGCGAACGCATGAAACGCGAGGACGCCGCTCGCGCATAGCGCTTGATCCCGGCCTCGAGTCTGGCGAAGGGCCAGGCGAGAGTCGCTCGCCTGGCCCGACGACCTCAGTACGACAGAAGCGACGCGGGCAGCAGGGCGCCGCCTTGCTGCAGTTGCGCCTCGATCAGTGGGACGCCGTTGCCGGCGACCTGCTTGAGGGACTGATCCGTTCCGTCTTCGGCATAGCCCTTGTAGGCGGCCCAGTTGGCCTGCTGAACATTAGCCGACTGGGTGAGATAGAGGTTGTCGAACCCGCTACGCGGCGTCTTGCGCAGCATTTCCAGCATCGAGGCTCGCTCAGCTGAAAGGGTCCTGGCAGGCTTGGCGATCTTGCGCTGATCGTTCGAAAGCGACGCCATCAGAGTCTGTTGAGCGGTCTCACCGGCTGAGATCATGCGCCGCGCGTAGTCCTTGACGTCGGCGCGTTGCGAGCGCGCCAGACTGAGGCGGCTGGCGGCGATCTGATACTGGTTGGCGTCTGAAGCCGCGGCGGAAAAGGCCGGCGCGTCGAGCCCGTGGACCGGCATAGCGCCAACGCTGGCGCTCGTTGAACTGCCCGTCGTGGACGGGAGGGTGGATTGCGCGGTCGCGGCGGTCGCCACGATCAGCGAGGCGGCGCCCAAGAGCGCGGCCAAGGCGATTGATTTCATTGTGGGTTTCCTACAGGCGGCTCGGGCGGAAAGGACCGCAGCGGGACACGCCTGACTAGCCGTGCGCACGCCGTCCGGGACGGAAGGCTGCACTCGCGGCGCATTGAAAACGGCTCCCGTCGATCAATGGTTGCAATCTCACGCCGCCTGGAGCCATGCGCGAATCTTTTCGCCGACAACCTTCGCCTGTGGAACAGCCGTTCCGGCCATCGGTTTAGGTGCTCCCCCTAGTGGGAGAAAACCTGGAATGCCGCCATGCCCTTGATCGTCCTGGCGCGCCTTGCGCTTTCACTCGCCTCCCTCATTGTCCTCGGGATGGGCGGCTATCTGCTCTGGTCCTGGTATGACGGCTACTGGCTGGCCGATCGGTTCGGCCAGACCCACCACATTCGAGAGGCGTGGCGGCTCTGGCTGGGCCTGGGGATGCTGGCATGGTCGCTCTGCGGCCGCTGGATCGTCCCCGTCTTGGTCGCACGTCCAGACACCGACCCGACCCGACCCGAACGCAGCGCCGGTCAAGAAATCACCAGTCCCACAGGCTCCAACCTGTATGTCGAGATGCATGGGCCGCAAGACGCGCCCACCGTTATCCTGACCCACGGCTGGGGTTTGGACAGCAGTATCTGGTTCTATCTCCGCCGCGCGCTCTCCCAGCGCTTCCGGGTGATCGTCTGGGACCTGCCTGGCCTGGGCCGCTCCAAGCCCGCCACCGGCGCGATCGACCTGTCGCACTTCGCCCGCGACCTGCAGACGATCCTCTCGCTGGCCGGCGACAGGCCCGCGGTCCTGGTCGGACACAGCATCGGCGGCATGACCATTCAGACCCTGATCCGCGACCATCCGCAGGTAATGGCGCGCCAGGTGGCAGGGATCGTGCTGGTCAACACCACCTACACCAATCCTCTCGAGACCATGATCTTCAGCCCATTGGCGAGGGCCCTAAGATGGCCCCTGCTGGAGCCCATGTTCAGGCTGACGATCTGGCTGCAGCCGCTGGCCTGGCTGTCTGCATGGCAGAGCTATCTGAGCGGGGCCGCCCACCTAGCCAATCGCCTGGGCTTCGCCCGCCATGTCACCCGCAGCCAGCTGGAGCAGACCACCCTACTCGCCACCCGCAATCCGCCGGCCGTCCAGGCGCGCGGCAATCTGGCGATGTTCCGCTGGGAGGCCGACGGAGCGCTGCAGGCGATCACCGTGCCGGCCCTGATCCTGACCGGCGACGCCGACATCGTCACCGAGCCCCGGGCCAGCCAGACCCTGGCGCAGGCCACACCCGGCGGCCAGCTGGAGACGATCGCCCAGGCCAACCACATGGGCTTCCTGGAACGTCCCGATCTCTACAACGCCCAGATCTCCGCCTTCTGCGAGCTTCATCTGCGCGAGCCTGCCGTCCCGCCCTACGCCTCGAAATCGGCCGCCAGCCTGTGATCGGCCGCCCCGATAGCCGGCGCCCAGCGAGCACACCATGAGCGCGCCGATCAACCCGCAGAAAGTCCAGGGGGCGGCACGCCGCGAGCTTCCGGCCTATGTCGCTAACGGCCTGGTCGGCCTGCGGGTTCGGGACGTTCCGTTGACGACCGGCATGGCCCTGCTCAGCGGCTACAGCGGCGAGCACTATGAGCGACGGATCGAGGCCGCCGCCGTCGCCCCCTACCCCATCGCTGGCGACTTGGCCCTCAACGGGGTCTGGCTGTCGGACGTTCCGCATCAGATCTTCGATCTGGAGCAGGCGTATGACTTCTCGGCCGGCGAACTGACGTCTCGCTTCACGTTCCAGGCCACGGGACGCACAGCGAGGGTCGAGGTCCTGACCTTCTGCAGCCGGCGCGACCCCACCCTTGTCTGCCAGGAGATCGCCGTCACCGTCGACAAGGCCTGCGCCTTGGGCCTTCGCGCGATCGTCGACGCCTCCGGCGCCGACGGCCGGGCGCTGAGATCCGACCGCAAGACCCCGGGCCAGGACCCGCCCGCGACGGACGGGACCTTGCTTTGGGAGTCTGCCGGCGGCCTTTCGACCTGCGGCGTGGCCTTCGTCACCGAACTACGCGGCGCCGGCGACGAGTCTGCCGACAAGCCGCCGCTGCGCGACCACAGGCTGGTCAGCCAGTACGACCTGCGCGCCCGCGCTGGACGAACGGTTCGCCTGCGCCAGATCGCCAGCCTCGTGCCGCGGATCCTGCACGACATGCCCGACCAGCAGGCCGCGCGCCTGGCGGCCAAGGCCGCCAAGGATGGCTTCGACACGATCCGCGCCCAGAACCGGGCCGAGTGGGACGAACTCTGGAAAGGCCGCATCCGGCTGAAGGGCGCGAGCGATGACTGGCAGGGCTTGGCCGACGCGGCCGTCTTCTACCTCAACAGCTCGGTGCACGCCTCCTCGCCCGCCTCGACCTCGATCTTCGGCCTCGCGACCTGGCACGACTATCACTACTATTTTGGCCACGTGATGTGGGACATCGAGGCCTTCGCCGTCCCTGCGCTCAGCATGCTCCAGCCCCAGGCGGCCCGAGCCCTGCTCGACTACCGATCCGCCAAGCTCGACGGGGCCCGGCGCACCGCCCAACTGATGGGAAGGCGCGGCCTGCAGTTTCCGTGGGAGAGCGCGCCGGCTAGCGGCCAGGAGGCCGCGCCCCTGCCTGGCTCCGCCGCCTGGCACGAGGACCACGTTTCGCTCGATGTCGCGCGCGCCTTCGCACTCTACGCCGACGTCACCGGCGACCGGGAGTTCCTGCGCGCCTGCGCCTGGCCCGTACTATCGGGCGTATGCGAATGGCTCACCACGCGCACGACCAGGACCGGCGATGGCTACGCCATACTGGAATCGATGGGCATAGCCGAGCGTGAAGAGCCCGTAGCCAACGCCGCCTTCACCAACATGGCCGCCGTGGTCGTGCTGCGCGACGCCGTCCGCGCTGCCGAAGCGCTCGGTTTCCAGGCTGATCCAGCCTGGGCCCGGATCGCCGACGGCATGACCATTCCTATGCGTGGCAAGGCTGTGATTTCCCACGACGCCTATCGCGTCGACGAGGAAAAGGGCGCGACGCCCGATCCGCTGATGGGGCTGTTTCCCTTCGGCTTTCCGCTGCCTGCGGACCAGGAGAAGGCCACGCTCGAACTCTATCTCGGCATGGCCCAGGACTATGTCGGCAGCCCGATGCTTTCGGCCCTGTACGGAGCCTGGGCCGCACGTCTCGGCGATCGGGATCTGGCGCTGAAACTGCTCGACGACGGCTACGCCCGGTTCTGCGCCGGCCGCTTTCTCCAGACACTGGAATACCGCGCCGACCGTTTCCCCGAGCAACCACAGGCGGGCCCGTTCTTCGCAAACATTGGCGGTTTCCTGACAGGCCTGATCCTGGGCTTCACCGGCCTGCGGCCCGGTCCCGACACACCGAACGCCTGGGCCGAACGAACCGTCATGTTGCCGGCGGGTTGGACCGCCATCGAGATCGACCGGCTGTGGATCAGGGGGCGGCCGATGAGACTGGTCGCCAGGCAGGGCGAAACAGCCGTGCTGGAGCCCCTATCATGAGCCGGAAGATTGTCGCCGGGGCGCAATCATTTCCCAGGGGACCAAGCGTTCATGCTAATGTCGCTCTGCGGCGCGTAATCACGCCGTCAGGTCGGTTCGCCGGGCGTCGGTGCGCCAAGATCCCGACGCGTCCACCACCCATTACCTTCGCAATGGCCCCCACGAGCTTTTGCTCGGCCGGCTCGTCGCGCGCCCTCATTGCCATCGAAAGGAACGCCGCTTGTCCAAAGGCAACCGAGAAGTCCGCAAACCCAAGGCCATCAAGCCCAAGGTGATCGCCGCCGCGCCGTCGGCCTCTTTGGCGATGGCTGGATCGCGAAAGAAATGATCCTCCGCCGCGACGGCGGCGCGCCAAGAAAGGCGACTAGATGAAAACCTATCCTGGAACGCGTTCGTCCCCACCAAAGGGCTTCAACGATCCGCGCTCGACCTCGGGCCAAAACTCCAGGCCCCGCCCGATCGATCCCGACGCCCTGCGGGGGACCAAGTCCTGATCGCCCGGGGTTCTCGCCGCGGTCGAGACGACCTTGCCGGGGGCAAGCGGCCATGACCCGCTACTTCTGCTATATCCACATGCCGGCGTCGATGGCGCCGCGTCTGCTTGTCCTGTTCAGCGAACCTGGCGAGGCGCTCGCCGCCGCGGTGACCGAAGAAATCCGCAGCTGTCCCGCCTACACCGCGGTCGAAATCTACGACGAATATGATCGGGCGATCCTCAGGTTCACGAAGACCGCGATGCTTGTCCCTAGTTAGCCAAGCCATGATTGCATCTTTGGGCGTGCCCCGTTTCCTCCCTTATGGCCGATAGTGATGTCCGTATTGCCGGCGCGATAGCGCCAGTTGCTGACCTACATTCACCTCCAGGAACCGGACCTTCAGCTCACCCGGCACAAGGGCGAGATCGACCCTTAGCGGACATAGACAGGCAAAGCTTCGCTGGATAGCGTCCAGCCTATGATTGCTTGCTCACTGAAGACCCAATCGCGAGTTGCGGCGATTTTGCTGGCGGCGCTGATCACTGCAACTACGTCAATCTGCGCGGCTCAGACCGCCCTTCCTGAGACTTCCGGTCCGGCAATAGAATATGACACCGTCTCGGCTGCGCTGATCGCCCTGAAAACGAAGCCCGGCGTGGCTTTTACGGTCCAGAATGGATGGGACATCGCCACCGACGAGGCGGCAATGACGATCTGGTCGTTTTCCCCCCGTGGCTACTCTGCATACCCTGCCGTGGTGAAGCGCCAAGTGGTGCAAAAGGGCAGCCAGGTCTCGATAAAGATGAGCGTGCATTGCGAGGGATCGAAGGTCGCGTGTGATGATCTCGTTCGCACCTTCTCTCGGATGAACGGCTTCGAGGTTCCGCAATAGGCAGCGACTGTTTCCCAGCCTCGTCAGTCGATCCGAATGTCTGCGTTGCCGGCCGGGTCGCGTCAGAAGCTGACTCTAGCGTGTGTCCAGAAAGGCGACGTTCAGGCGACGATTGACCGAGTGCAAACCAAATCGCTGATTTCAGCTTGAGCTACGAGTTGAATTTGCCGGTTTCGGAATCACGTCTCGTCGAGATCTGGATTTTGAAGCGCCTAGGCGCCGTATAGCCCCTCGCTCCATCGCTTCGAGCGATTGGAGGGTCTTGTGCAACCCATAGACCGCCGGACGCCCGGCCAACGCGGCCCATTGCTTGCCGAGGCTCTTGAGGAAATAGGGCTCCAGCCGAGCCAACTGCTCGTCCGTCGGCCAATACAGGTCACTCATGATCCAGACTCCTCAGAAGCCGAAATCAGATCGCTCCCCTCGACACAATGGGTCCTGAGCCTAGGTCGCCGGCACCAGGCCGGCGGGACCAAGCGCATGCCCTCCGGATGGCTGGCGCGTATCGGCGACGATGGCCCCACGATCCAGGACGACGACCCGGTCGGCGGCCGCCACCGTCTCCTTGCGGTGGGCCACGATGATCCGCGTCACTGAAAGCGCCTTGAGCGCCTCGTTCACCCGCTGCTCGCGTGCTAGGTCGAGGTGCGAGGTGGCCTCGTCCAGCACCAGAATGCGCGGCTCGCGATAGAGGGCGCGCGCCAGCAGCAGCCGCTGCTTCTGCCCGCCCGAAAGCGACGAGCCCATGTCGCCCACCGGCGTTTCGGCCCGCATCGGCATGGCCATGACGTCTTCTTCCATGCTGGCCGCCCTCAGGCTGGTCCAGACCCGGTCCATATCGACGGCCTCGCCGAAGAAGGCGACGTTCTCGGCGATAGAGCCGGAAAGCAGCTCGTCGTCCTGCATGACCACGCCCAGCTTCCGCCGCACCGCCCTTGGTCCCCAGCTGGCCAGCGACAGGCCGTCAATCAGCACCTCGCCGGACGAGGCCTGATAGAGGCCCGTGGCCACCTTCAGCAGGGTGGACTTGCCCGCGCCCGACGGGCCGACGATGGCGACGAACTCTCCCGGCTCGATCCGCAGGCTGACCCGTCTCAGGATCGGCGGCTCGTGCGGGGCGTAGGCGAAGCTGACGTCGCGCAGTTCGACGGCCCCACGGATTTCTTCAGCGCCGACTACCGTCTTGTTGATCCCCTCCTCGACCGGATGCAGCGCGATGTCGGCCAGGCGATGGGTATGCAACTGCAGCAGCTGAGTGCTCACCACCTGCTCGAACAGCCGCTGCGAGGCGGCCAGGAACTGATTGCGATAGGCTAGGAAGGTGTAGAACACCCCCACGCTCATGGCCCCGGCGATCAGGCTCTTCATGCCGAGGAACACAGTCAGCACCAGGCCCACCGCGTCGACGCCAGTCTGCAGCGCGCGAACGGCGACGCTGGCGTCGCCGCTGGCCTGGCCCGTGCGAATGGTGTCGGCCAGCCGGTTTGACCAATCGCCCTCGCGGTCGCTTTCGGCGGCCATCACCTTGATCGTCTGCATGGCCCGCAAGGTCTCGATGCGCTTGCCCTGCTCGGCGATCGATGCCGAAAGCGAGGCCGCGCCCAGGCGCAGGGTCCAGGGGATCGTCGCGGTGCGGATGACGACGTCGATCAGCAGGCCCGCCAGCACCAGGCAGGCCAGCAGCGGCGCGAACAGGAACATCATCACCAGGGTGGTGAGCGACAGCGCGCCGTCGATCAGCGAGCCGACCATGCCATTGGCGACCAGGTTCTTGACCGGCGCCAAGCTGTCGAAGCGGGTCAGGGCGTCGGCCAGCCGCCGCCTCTGGAACCAGACCAGCGGCAGGCGGACCATGTGGTGAAACAGGCGCTGGGTCATGTCCCAGGCCAGCAGCGCCGACACCCGCTGCAGGGCGAACCCGCGCAGCGCCTCGGCCCCGGCGTTGAAGGCCGCGAAGAGCCCGAAGCCGATCGCCAGCGAGACCAGCAGGTCCTGGTCGCCCTTGACCGCCGCCTCGTCCACCGCCAGCTGGATGTAGAATGGGCTGGCGATGACGTAGATCTGCAGCAGAGCCGACAGCAGCAGCGCCTGGCCAAGACCGCTCAGGACGCGCGGCGTCCAACGGAACAGGCTGGTCAGCTTCAGGCGCGATCGCTCCTGTCGCCGCACGAAGGCCGGCGCGGCGGTCACCTCCATCGCCACGCCCGTGAAGCGGCGGGACACGACCTCCAGGGGCTCGATCCTGCGCCCCAGGGCGGGATCGACGATCACCGCCTTCCCACGCGACACCTGCTCCAGCACGACAAAGTGGTTGAGATCCCAGTGCAGGATCGCCGGGCAGTTCAGATGGACCAGCTCGTCGAGCTCGCAGCGGACCGCCCGACCCACCAGGTTCATCGCGCCGGCTATGGCGGCGATGTCCTTTAAGGTCAGGCCGCGGGGCGAAACGGGATGGCGTCGCCGCAGCTCCGCCAGGTCGGGCTTGTCGCCCAGCATCCGGGCTGAGATCGCCAGACAGACCAGGCCGCACTCGGCCGCCTCAGTCTGGCGCAGATGGAGAAAGCTCATCTCGTACTCACAGCGGCGCGGCGCGCGTGCGCGCGGCGCGAACCTTGTCGAATAGCCAGGCCCAGAGGGACTGCTCCTCCAGGATGACGTCGGCCTGCAGGCGCATGCCCGACGTCAAGGGCCAACGCTTGCCGTAGGCGCCGACGTTCTGCTCATCCAGCTCCACGAGGACGCGGTAGAGGTCCTCCTCGGCCTTCAGGGCGACCGGCAGTTCGCCGGGCGAGAGCGGAGCCCTAGCGATGTCGGCGACCCTGCCCCGCCCGACTCCGAACCGCTGGTAGGGAAAGGCGTCGTACATCAGCCGCACGCGGTCGCCGCGCCGCAGAAAGCCCGCCGCTCGCGAAGGCAGCCATAGCTGGGCCTGCAACTTAACGCCGTCGGGCACGATCACCGCCAGGGTGGAGCCGGCGTTCACCGCCCCGCCCTGGATCGCCTGCAAAGCCGCGACCCGGCCGCCCTCGCCCGCCGTCAGCACGAGCTCGGTGTCGGTTCTGTTGGCCGCATCGCGCTGGGACAGCTCGGCCGCACTGGAAGCCATCGAGGCGGCGACGTCCTCGGCCTCGGCGACCAGCCTCTGGTCCTGCGCGGCCAGTTGCGCCAGAGCCGGCGGAATGGCCTCCAGCTCGCGCTGCGCGGCCGACAGCGCCAGCTTGGCGGCCAGAGACGCTTCCTGCCTCTGCCGGTGCTGCAGCATCGGCATCAGCCCCTGCTTCTGCAGGGTGTCGGACGCGGCCAGCGTCTGTTCGGTTAGGCGCACGCGCTCTTCCTGCATCACGATGTCGGCCCGCAGCCGCTTTTCCTGCAGCAGCAGCGCGTCCCGCCGCGCCCCGATCTCGTCGCGCTGGCGTTCGGTGAGCGCCTGCTTGGCGCCGGCCTGACGCAGCAGCGCCGACTGCTGGGTGTCAGCGACGGCGGCGTAGACATCGCCCAGCCGCCGTCCATCCTTCAGGGTCGGGTTCGACGACAGCGTGATCAGGGCAGCCCCCTTGGCGACCACGTCGCCCTCCTGCACGTGTACGCCAGAAACGACGCCGGGGCGGTTGGTCGAGACGCGGATGGCCCCCTCGGCCGGGGCCAGAACGCCGGTGACGGTCTCCTTGCGGGCGTACTTCGTCAGGCAGGCGAAGACGATCACGCTGGCCGCCGCCGCGATCAGGAACGTGGTCAGCACCCAGTTGGCGACGCCGGCCGAGCGCACCGGCGCCCCGAGCCGGTCGCGGGCCGCTGCCAGCGCTTCGGAGCGAAAGAGCTTTTGATAGTCGGACATCGAACCGCTCAGCGCCAAAGCCGAGGTCTAAAGGCGCGATCGCCTTTTCGGATCGCATCGTCGGGCCTGGGAAACGCTATGCCCCGCCCGGGCTGTCTGGTTCGTCGCATTTGATCACCGGCCCGCGCCCGCCCCGCGCCCCACCGCACAAGGAGGGAGGCCGAGCGGCGTAGAAAGAAGCTTTACCACTATGGCGGTTATATGCTGATAATAGTGACTTGCAATATGTCACTCCAGGTTGATTTCTGGAGGTCGCGCGTGCCGTCACCGACGGGAATGTTTTGTAGGGAGTTGCGATGCGTCCGCTTACCGTACTTGAATTGAAGACCGTCTCCGGAGGGGTGGTCACCGAAGGCCCCATCACCCTCCATTTCAATTCGAACCCGGCCTCGTCTCCGTACTACGACAAGAACGAGTGGCTTCAGATCCTCATCGAGGAGATCTACGTCTTCACCTCCTACGACCTGATCAATTCCAGCAACTGGCAGTCCATCGAGATCACGGTCCACGGCATCGAAGACACCCGGGCCAGACATGAGATCGACCTGACCGACGGCATGGAAGCCGTCTATGTTCGCTTCGGCGGCGCGACGCCGGGCGCTCCGGACACCACCACCTACACCCACACCGCCAACCTCCTGGGCGTGTCGGGCCCCTCGTTCGTCGATCTGTTCATCACCGTTCCGACCCCCAACCAGGTCGAGGGCATCGTCGTCACCCCCAACTCCACGATGCAGAACACCCTGGTCGGCCAGCTGATCCATTTCCACGGCCAGGGCAGCGCCACGACGGGCGGCGGCATCCTGGGCGGCATCGTCGTGCCGGACTGCCGCGAGATGCAGATCGAGTTCGACGCGGCCGCGACGGCCGCGCCCGACGCCGGCGACCAGGCCTCCGAATTCTCCAAGGCGATCGAATCCCAGTCCGATCGCGTGCGCGCGCTGCCCGACGGCCTCGAGGTCAATTCCTCCCTGGTCGGCGGCGCATTCACCAACGGCGTGGAGCTGAAGCAGCTGTGGTCGTTAACCGACTGGATCGTCACGGGCATCACGCCTGCGCCGGGATACGGCGGCTCGGCCAACGCCAACGGGGGCAACCCTATCAACACAGTCTACAACGGCTATCTGGACAACTACCTGGTCACCGACGCCCGCCAGGTCTGGTACTTCTTCCACGAGCTCGCCCACTCGACCGCGAACGGCCAGGCGCTCCACGCGATGGCCTATGCCGACTGGCAGGCCAATTCCCCGGGCGTGGCATGGGAGAACTCGACTCAGTTCGCCGGCAATGAGCAGTTCATGAACAGCGTCGCCGCCAGCCTGGCCGCGCTCTTCGGCTATGACTTGCGGTCGGAGTTCCCCAACGTCGGACACGGCTACCTGCCCGAGGGCGATGTAGACGTGCTCAACTCGCCGTCCTCGCTGACGCCCGACACGGCCAACGCCGGTCCTGGGGGCAACTGCTGATGCCGCGCCTGCGCAAGCTGGCCCTGAGCGCGGCGGCGGCCGCCCTGCTGGCCGTCGGCCAGTCGGGGTGTTCGTTCGCGGCGGATCAGGCCAAGGCGCCCGCCGCGGCTGCGCGAGAGGCTGCCGATCTGAAGCTGATGCGCAGCATCGTCATCGACCAGCGGCCCGACCTGTTCGCCAGGATCGACCGCTTCGCCGGCGACCTTTCCGTTGCCCGGCTGACGGACGGCTCGTTCATCGCCTGGAAGTACCGCACCGACCCCGCCGCGGCGGGCGAGCAGGCGATCGTCGGCGTCAGGAGCGTGGCGCAGGGGGTCTCCCCCCGCGACCTCGGCTTCAACCACGACCGCGTCCTGCCCGAACAGGCACCGCCGCCGCCGGAAGGCGCCCGCTGCGCGGTCGCCGACGCGATCGTGCAGCCCGACGCGCCGGGCGCCTACATCGCCGCCTGCCTTGATGCCGGCGGCGACAAGGGGCGGCTGATCACCTACCGGGCGGGCGGCAAGGTCACCGACCTCGGCCGCCTCCCCCTGGCCGCCAGCAAGATCGCCGTGACGCCCGGACTGCACGGCGGCCCCGGCGCCCTGGTGATCCTCACCCGGCCCGACGCCGCCGGCCAAGGTCAATTGCAGTGGTACCGCCTACCGGCGCCCCTCCACTGACTGTGGTGGGATCGGCGAGCCTGCGAAGCGATCTTCCCGGCCGCTTCGCAGACGCTTTCCTGGCGAGGGGCAACGGGCTCAGGACCGTAGCCAGAAGAGCACGGTCGCGGCAAAGGATGCATCGCCGATGCTCCGTCCGACTCGTACTGCCAGTCGGGCCAGCGCCATTTGCTGCCCTTGGCTTACCTTCAGAAAAGCGACATTCGACTCTGACCTGGGAAGGCAGCTTTCGCCCTTCAATGGCGTGAACCCATCTCGACCGTTTCGCTAACCTAGGCGCTAGCAGCTCCGGCGCCGTCTTCCGACCGTCCACCGTCGAGGTCGCGCGCGACCATCACAGGATTGAGGTGGGCAACGGCACTGGTTTTTCCGCCAACGAACGAAAGAGGAAGTTCGCGCTGGATTGGATCCGGCTTGTAGGTCTTCTGCGAACGCTTAACGGGCGTGGAGAACGCAGCGTAAGGTAGATGCTCCGTCGGTGGCAGCTGAGGCCGCTGACCTCGAAACCAGTCGCTGATGCTGACAATTTGAAGACGCGGGATTTTCCCGTGCACGGTGCCTGCGAGTCCGGCAGTCGCAGCCTCGCGCACCATCGCTGCGCTAGGCGGATCAAGGCATATGAAAAGGCCCATTTCCGCCCCCTCCCGTTCTAGTACGCCGCGAAACTCTCGGACCATCGCCGGCGTAACAACCTTGCCTCCTTTGACGTAGGTAAGAAGCCGGCCATAGGGTCGCCCCGGCCCGTTGGGAAAGAAGAGCTCTCCGTCAATCCCGCGATCAGCTCCTCGCTTGACCTCGTGCAGACGATGGACGCCGACGAGGTAGTTGGCCCACCATTGGAACTGGAACGGCAAGGTTCGAGCGAGCCTTTCAGCAGCATCGTAGTCAGCCGGAATACCCTCGGCTCGAGGAACACGTGCTTGACCGAAGGCCTCAGCCAAGCGTCGCTCAATGACGTGAACGGCATGGATCGACACGTCGATGCCGATCCAATTACGGCCGAGTGCTTCGGCGGCATGCACAGTGGTTCCGCATCCGCAGAACGGGTCCAGCACAGTGCTATCCGCAGTCGTTGTCAGCTCCAGAATTCGCGTCAGGAGCGCCAGAGGCTTCTGTGTTGGATATCCTAGGCGCTCGCGCGCCTGCGAATTCAAGGGCGGGATGTCGGGCCATACATCGCTGAGAGCGACGCCCCTTTGCTCATCGAGATACCGCTTGAGTCGAGGCACACGCCCTGGTGCAGTCTGGACGACAAGTCCGGCCTCGTAGGCTTCCTGCATTCTCTCACGCGTCCAGCGCCAGACTCGCGTAACGCCCAGGAACTCGTAGGTCAGGTTGGGGCGATCAGCAGCGGGGTTGATGAGACTTGTTAGCTGAAACTGACGCCCCTCACCATCTATAGAAGAATACTTTTCAGCCGTCTTCGCTGACAGCAAATCCTGCTGATAGGGCATAAAGGCGCGGCGTTCATTCCACACACCTTCCGGCCCGGCGTAATAAAGAATAACATCGTGATTGGAGGGCAATCTTCTTTTCATGAGCGACTTGCTCATCGAGCGTTGCCAGATGATCTCATTCTTGAAGTGGACAGCCCCGAATATTCCATCCAATAGTATTTTAAGATAATGGCTAGCCGTCGGATCACAATGCAACATCAGGCCGCCGCTGGGCTTGAGCACACGCCGCAGCTCGTGAAGCCTCACCGCCATCATGACCAGATAGGCCATCATGTCGCTCTCGCCCAAAGCGCTGCGTAGCGCCTGCACGAAGACGCCCGTGGGGCCGCCCACCTTAGTAAGCAGGTCATGGTAGGCGAGTTCAGATTCTACGCCCCAGGACCAAAAATCCACGAATGCCGAGGCTTGGGCCGAAGCCACATCCTCTTTTGGGCTTTTGAAAAGCACGTTGTAGCGCGCCTGGCTATTGAACGGCGGATCCAGGTAGACGAAGTCGACGCTATGGGCGCTCACATCTCGAAGGATCTCGAGATTGTCTCCGAAATAGAGTCTCCGCATTCCGCCCTCCCCTAAAGGAAGGATATTTATACACACTTATCCACAGGATGTGTTAATGACGATAGCGATCCTCGCCACACAATTTAAAAGGGTCCTCAGGTCACTTACTTAGACCCACTCGCGCCATCAGCGGACTCTAAAGTTATCGACCACGCACCTCACCGGCGCCCCCTGGCCAGCGCCTTACGCTTGGCCAGCAAGCGCAGGGCCTGACGGCGGCCTTCGCCCGCGCTGACGAGATAATAGCCGGTCTCGCGACCGTCCTTGACCTCGGGCTCGACGACGAGCGGCTGGAGCACGCCTTTGTAGGTGATCGAGGCCGCGCGGGACTCGATCACCTCGGCGCTGTGGCCCACCCGCCGAACGTTCTTGGGCGAGGCCTTGAGACGGTCGAGGGGAATGTCGCGGACCTCGCCATACTGGACGACGACTTGGCCGGGGCGCTTGGCCTTGGACGCTTGGTGCTGGGCGGTCGCGGGGGTCTCTGAGGTGGTCATGATCTCCCTCCTTGGGACAGGGGTGCAGGCGCACAAGGCGCGCCTGAACCCCTGCCCAGCGGCGAGCGCGGGTGTGCAAGCGGAGGGGCGGCTTCGCGGGGACCCGGCTGCAGGACGGCCAAGGGCCGGACGAAGCTGGGCGGAAGCCGATCCGAAGTGCGCTGAGGGCAGCGCCCTAAGCGGTGCGCCCTCGCGACCGCGAGCGCTCATGACCAATGAAGCCGCAAGGAGACCGCGCAAAGCGCGTGTCGGAACGTCCGCGTCGGGCGGCCGGCGGCAGGCCAAAGCCTGCCCGAAGGCGTCGCGCCCGTAGGAGAGCCGAAAGGCTCGGGACCGAGCGTGACCGCCGGCCGCTCTCCTTGTCGGGTGAAGCCGGGCGCGAAAGCGCCCGGCGGGAACCCCGCGTGACCCGCCAGGTTCGTGGGCATCGTCGCTTGGCCCGCGATAAAGCACGTATTGCGGGCTTTACGTGCTCAACATGTCCGGCGGGCTTTGCATGCTCTACGGGTTGAGCCTGTTGCGCGTGGTTTACGTCTGTTGCGCGCCGCGCATGTCTTACCCGCCCTCCCCGCCTTGGTGAGCGGCGCGAGGCGGTCCATCATGCTCCCATGTCCGAGCACACCGACGAGTTGGCCGAGGCCTCCGAGTTCCCACGAGAGCTGTGGCAAGCTGCGCTGGCGCTGGCCCTGGCAGAGTCCGGCGTGCGGAACTCGCGACTTGAAGAGCTGCATGCCGGGGTGTCGCCGGCCAGCGCCGTGGGGGACTACAGCGACGTAAAGGTCGTCACTCCGTATGGCGACATCCCTTGGGCAGAGGTCTCCCGTCTCTGCGACGAGGAAATGAAGAGCCTGATGATCGAGGTGGTCGACCGGATCTACACGGTGTTAGCCCACCCCGAGCCGTTCCTGAAGTTGGGCGGCGCGCGAGCCTGGTACCGGCCGGCCTTCGATCCAGGGATGATGGTCGCTGTGGAACGTCACCGGGCGCGCGAACGCGGCATGTCAGACAGTGAGATCTGGCGAACCTGGCCGCAAGAGGACAACCGCCGACGCGGGCCCCTCCGGCTTGAGCACCAGACCCCGACCCCCGCATCGGCCAATATCGAGGGTGAGGCCGCGGAGACGCCGGGTGGATGGTCCTTCGAGACCACGCCCGACAGCATGCGAGCGCTGGCGGAGGCTCCCATTGCGGACGCGGCCTGGACCGCCAAGGCCCGCGAGGCCCTGAGCGCCGGCGCCCAAGGCTGGGAGCGCGCCCAGCTGCAGGCGCCGGATGAAATGGATACGCCCGCCCGGTGGCAAACGGACTAGGTCGGCCTGACCATCCAGCGATGGCGCGGAAGGCCAGCCGCCGCAGGGATGGTCCCTCGCGTTCGCCCCCTGTCCGGCAGGGTGCGACCCCGCCGTTTCCCTGTCTTTCTACGCCAGGGTTCGACGCGCGCCGACGCGATGTTGATCGCGTGCCCGCCTCGCAGCATCTGGTCCTGGCAAGGAGCCGACATGCGCCAGGACAACATCGACAGGAGCGACGCGCCGCCACCTGATCGCCTGGCGTATCGGGTTCGGGAAGCCGCGGAGGTTCTGGCGATAAGCCGCAGCCGGTTTTACGAACTGGTCTCCGCAGGCGAAATCCTGGTTCTGAAAGAAGGCGCGCGCACTATCGTGCGGCGGAGCGAGCTGGACGCCTATCTTGATCGGCTGGAGGCGGCTGCCAGGGCCGCGGCCGAGGTCAAGGCCGCGGCCAGGCGTAGATTTCGTTGACCATCGCCAAGGCCATGGCGACCAGCAGGACGAACGATCCCACCACGCAGGCAAGGCCGAGCCCGGTCAGAAGTCGCCCCGTGGGCCTACGCCGCATAGCCATCCACATATCCCTCGTCCGGTCGCGCGGAAGCATAGCCGAGGCGATAGCAATGTTCCACATTCGTTCACGCCAAAGCTGTGCATCGCCGGGCCAGGCGCAATGAGCGCTCGCGCCTACCGCCCCCTCGCCACCGTCGCCGCGGCAGCCGCCCGACGCACGGAGGCGCCTCGGTAGGCGTGCGTGAAAGCCGCCGCCAGCACGCTTGCGACGACGGCGGCGTCGGCCCTCTCCAAACGCAGGAGCGTCACCCCGGAGTTGCGCCGACGCCCCGGTTCAGGCGTGACGGCGTCGCTGAGCGACATCGCCGCGGCCTGGTCGCGCGGCGTGAGCTTCACGATAGCCCAGCCGGCCTCGGGCCAGCCCAGCGTTGCGAACGCCTTGCCGCCGACCTTGAACTGTACGGTGTCCAGGACCGGCTGGACCTGAACGCCCTCGCCGAGCCGTGCGGCCAGCGCCGAAAATGCCTCAGGGGTCATCGGTGGTCCTCGCGTATCGCGACGCCCTTCAGATCCCGAGTCGCCGCCCGATGGCAAAAGACCCTCGTCCTGCGTCAGGATCGGACGGGGCTAGGCTCCGCCTCAAGCAGCTTTGGCTGTGGCCTGCGCGGCGGCCTTTGCCCAGTCGGCCATGAGCGCATGACGCTTGGCGAAGAGGTCGCCCCGTCGGTAGGCCGCCTCGACCTTGCTGGCGATCGTATGGGCCAGCGCCATCTCGATCATCTCGGGCGGATAGTTGGTGGTCTCGGCCGCCCAGTCGCTGAAAGTGCTGCGGAAGCCGTGCGTCGTGAGGCCCGCGTGGCCGAGCTTCTTGATAACCTTCAGCATGGCCATGTTGCTGAGGCCCTTGCCCGCCTTCTGGCCGAAGAACACGGGCCCGTGGGGTTCAACGACTGCAGAGGTGCTGCGCTTGCCCTTCCAGCGCCGGGCCTCGATCGCTAGCCACAGGTCTCGCATCTGTTCGAGGATCGCGATGGCGGGCGGGCTTAGCGGAATGCGGTGCTCCCGCTCGGCCTTCATCCGTTCAGCCGGCACGATCCAAACCTTCTTGGCCAGGTCGATCTCGCTCCAATCCAAGCCGAAGACCTCGCCGCTGCGCGCGCAGGTCAGGATCGTGAACTCTAGCGCCCTGGCGGCCACGCCGCCGAGCTTGCGAAGGCGAGCCATGAACTTGGGAAGCTCTGCGTAAGGCAGCGCGGCGTGGTGGCGGACCTTCTTGACCTTGCCCTTGGCGGGCAGGACTTGGTCGAGGTGTCCGGTCCAGCGCGCGGGGTTGTCACCCATGCGGTATTTCAGGACGGTCGCCCAGTCGAGGACGCTTTCGATACGCCCGCGCACGCGGCTGGCGGTCTCGGTCTTGGTCGCCCAGATCGGTTCGATGGCCGAACGCACGTGGTCGGTGTCGATCTCGCCGACGAGCAATTTGCCCATCTTGGGCGAAGCGTAGGCCGTCAGGGAGTTCTTCCACTGCTGCTGGTGCTTCTCGTTTCGCCAGGCGGCCTTATTGGCTTTGATGTAGGCGTCGACCGCCTCGTCGAAGGTCAGCTTGCTGCCAGTCTCAATGGCCTCGGCCACTTCGACCTTGCGACGCTCTTCAAGGGGATCAAGGCCCGCGCGCCGCAACTTGCGCGCCTCCTCCGCCGCCAGGCGCGCTTCGGCCAGCGAGACGCAATTGACAGGTCCAAGACCCATCCGCCGTTCTTTTCCGTCGACCTCGTAGCGGAATATCCACGACCGGCCGCCCTCTCCCATCACCTGGAGGTTCAGCCCACCGCCGTCGGCATAGAAGCCGGGCTTGGTGAGTCGGCGCACTTGAAGCGGAGAAAGACGCTCGAGGACCCGGGTCATACCTACGTTCCTACATACGACCTTGCAGCCGACTGTGGTGGATAGGCATGGATGCGTCCAAACACGTTTTCGCGATTTTTCCCTTACGACGTAAGGGTTTCAGCGGATCCACCTGGACGGCGCTGGACAGCAATAGATGGGGGATGGCGGAGACGGAGGGATTCGAACCCTCGATACCCTTTTGAGGTATGCCGCTTTAGCAAAGCGGTGCCTTCAGCCTCTCGGCCACGTCTCCTCCTGAGAGGGAGCGGTTCGATAGCCTGTTCGCTCGCGAATGACAATCGAGGCGTGAAGGAAAATCGCGTTAACGCGACGCTCAGACGGCCACGCTAGGTTGAACCTCGTTCTCCAGTGCGCAGAAGCCCAAGAGCGATCATGAGTTCCGCCCTCGCCCGCCCAGCGGACGCAAGCCACGCGTCGGACGCCGCACGCAGCCGGCGCGGACCGTTCCGACCGGAACGCCTGACCCCGGCGCGCGCGCGGGTGCAGATCCAGAACCTGACTCGCGCCTTCCGCGTCGCCGACGCGATTCTCGCCGCCGCCCTCGCCCTCTGGGTCGCCCCCACCGGCGGCCTCGTCGCCCCGCTGGTGGGCGCGACCGTGCTGCTGGTCGCCCTGCACGGGCTGGAGGCGTACGTCTTCGCTCACCGCGAGCCCCTGATCCGCCACCTGCTGCGCGTCGGCTCGGCCATCGGCGCCTCGGCGATCGTCGTGCAGGTCGTGGTCCTGACGCCTCTGGCGCCGGGCGCGCACGCCGTGACCGGCTGGCTGCTGGCCGCCCTGCCCGCCTTTCTCGTGCTGCACGCGACCTGGTGGTCCGTGGTCCGCCACGGCCGCCGCATCGGCAAGCTGACGCCCAACATCGTGCTGGTCGGCGCCACCACCAACGCCGAGCGGCTGATCGCCGCGGCCCTGCGCACCGGCGAGGTCAACGTGCTGGGCGTGTTCGACGATCGCGCCGCCCGCGCCCCCGAGGCCGTGCTGGGCGTGCCGGTGCTGGGCGACACCAAGGCCCTGGTCGACCACCGCATCATGCCCTTCGTCGACCGCGTGGTGATCGCCGTCGAATCCACCGCCCAGGCCCGTGTCGGCCAGCTGGTCGAGCGTTTGTCGGAACTGCCCAACCCCGTCAGCATGATCGTCGACGTGGGCGGCGACGCCGACCGCGACGCGGCCCTGTCGCACCTGGCCGACCTGTCGGGCGCCCCGACCGACGCCCGCCGGGCAATGGCCAAGCGGGTGCAGGACCTGGTCGTCGCCGGGGTCGGCCTGGTCGTCGCCGCGCCGGTGATGCTGGGCGTGGCCCTGGCCGTGAAGCTGGACAGCCCTGGCCCGGTGTTCTTCCGCCAGCGCCGCCACGGCTTCAACAACGAGGCGATCCTGGTCTGGAAGTTCCGCTCGATGCGCCACGACATGGCCGACGCCAAGGCCGCGCGCCAGGTCAGCGTCGGCGACGACCGCGTCACGCGCGTCGGCAAGTTCATCCGCCGCACCAGCCTCGACGAGCTGCCGCAGCTGTTCAACGTGCTGGCGGGCGAGATGTCGATGGTCGGTCCCCGCCCCCACGCCATCGGCATGATGACCGGCGACGTGGAGTCGGCCAAGCTGGTGGCCACCTACGCCCATCGCCACCGCATGAAGCCGGGCGTCACCGGCTGGGCGGCCATCAAGGGCTCGCGCGGCGCCGTCGACACCCCCGAGCTGGTGCGCCAGCGCGTGGCCTACGACGTCGAATACATCGAGCGGCAGTCCTTCTGGCTGGACCTCTACGTGATCCTGATGACCGTCCCCTGCCTGCTGGGCGACAAGACCGCCGTGCGCTGACCATGTTCTGGCGCGGCGTCCTGGGCTACCTGCCCGTCAATATCGCCCAGGGGGTCGTCGGCCTCCTGACGATCGTGCTGTTCACGCAGATCCTGTCCCCGGCCGAGTACGGGATCTATGCGCTGGCGTTCTCGGTGCTGAGCCTGACCCAGACGGCGTTCCTGACCTGGACCGAGGCCGCCATGGCCCGGTTCCTGGCCCGCGCCGACGAGGACGGCCGCCTGCCCGACCATTTCGCCACGCTCTATCGGCTGTGGATCCTGATGGCCCTGGCGATCCCGGTGGTCGCCGCCCTGGCGCTGCGGTTCTGGCCCATGCCCCCGGCCCTGAAGGTCGCCGTCGCCGCCGCCTTCGCGGCCGCGGCGGTGAAGAGCCTGGCCAAGATGTCCCAGGAGCGCCGCCGCGCGGCCGGCGAGGTGTCGGGCGCGGCCCTGCTGGACGTGATCCAGACCGTCGGCGGCTTCGCCCTGGGCCTGGTGCTGGCCCTGGTGGGCCTGGGCGGCGCCGCGCCGATCCTCGGCACGGGCGCGGTCGCCCTGCTGTGCGTGGTGTTCGTGCTGCCCACCGATCTGCGACGCCTGAAGGGCGGGATCTTCGATAAGGCGATGGCCAAGGCCTACGCAGCCTACGGCCTGCCGGTGGCCTTCTCGCTGATCCTGGCCCTGGTGCTGTCGACCACCGACCGCTTCCTGCTGGCCGCCTTCCTCGACGAGAGCGCGGTCGGCGACTACCACGCGGGCTACTCGCTGGGCTCGCGCACGCTGGACGTGGTGTTCATCTGGCTGGGCATGGCCGGCGGACCGGCCATGGTCGCGGCCCTGGAGCGCGGCGGCCGGCCGGCGCTGGAGGACAGCGCCCGCGAGCAGGCCGACTTCATGGTGCTGCTGACCCTGCCCGCCGCTGTGGGCCTGGCCCTGGTCGCCCGCCCGCTGACCGAGGTGATGATCGGCCCGGCCCTGCGTGAAGGCGCGGCCGGCGTGACGCCGTGGATCGCCGCCAGCGGCTGGCTGTCGGGCGTGACCACCTACTACCTGCTGCAGGCCTTCACGCTTGGCCGCCGCACGACGATGCTGAGCGCCTGCATGGCGATCCCGGCCGGGGCCAACCTGGCGCTGAACCTGATCCTGATCCCGCGTTTCGGCCTGTCCGGCGCGCTGTGGGCCACCACCGCCAGCTACGCCCTCGGCGCGATCGCCGCCGGGGTGCTGGGCCGCCGGGCCTGCGCCCTGCCGATCCCGTGGCCGACCCTGGCCAGGACGGGCCTGGCCTGCGCCCTGATGGCGGCCGTGGTGCTGGCCCTGCCCGACGTCGGCGGCCTGATAGAACTGATCCTCAAGGCCGGCCTGGGCGCGGCTACCTTCGGCGGCGCGGCCCTGCTGCTCGACGCCGGCGGCGCCCGCGCGCGGCTGGCCGTCCTTACCCGCAGGTTCCGCACCGCATGACCGCCCCGATCACAGAAACCGTCACCGACAACGCCGCCTGGGCGGGCGCCGCGCCGCGCCTGTCGGTGCTGATCCCCACCTATCGCGACGACCCGACGGCCTTGCTGCGCGCACTCGACGGAAAGGACCATGCCGCCGAGATCGTGGTGCTGGACGACGGCGGCGGCGACGAGGCCCTGGCCGCGCGGATCGGCAAGCTGGTCGCGGGCCTCAAGCGTCCCGCCCGCTTCGTGCGGCTGTCGCGCAACGCCGGCCGCGCCCAGGGCCGCAACCGCCTGGCCGCGCACGCCCGTGGCCGGCACTTGCTGTTCCTCGACAGCGACATGCTGCCCGACCCGAAGGACTTCCTGGCCCGCTGGCTGGCGGTGGCCGGCGACGATGCGCCCGTGGCCTTCGGCGGCTTCACCCTGGACCAGACCCCGATCCGGCCCGAGCACGCCCTGCACCGGGCGATGGCGCTGAAAAGCGACTGCACGCCCGCCCCCGAGCGGGCCCAGGCGCCGGAGAAACACGTCTTCACCTCCAACCTCCTGGTCCGCCGCGACGTCTTCGAGACCATCGCCTTCGACGAGGGCTTCGCCGGCTGGGGCTGGGAGGACGTGGAATGGGCGATGCGGGTGGCCCGCGCCCACCCGATCTTGCACATCGACAACACCGCCACGCACCTGGGCCTCGATCCAGCGCCGGTGATGGCCGCCAAGTACGAGCAGTCGGCCGCCAACTTCGCCCGCGTGGTGGCCGCCCACCGCGACGTGGTCAGCGCCTATCCCAGCTACAAGGTCGCCAAGGCCCTGAAGGCTGTTCCCCTGCGCGGAACCTGGCGGCCGTGGCTGAAGGCTGTCGCCCTGGCCGAGAGCCTGCCCACCCCGCTTCGCGCCTTTTCCATGCGGCTCTACCGGGCCGCCCTCTATTCGGACGCCGTGTGATGACCGCCCTCGAACAGACCTACGAGAAAGTCGACGCCTACGAGCCGGACCGCTCGCTGAAGGGCAAGGTCCGCCGCCGGCTGATCCGCCTGCAGCACCGCCGCCCGGCGCGGGTGAAGCTCGAGCGGCCGATGGTGTCGTTCAGCTTCGACGACGCCCCCGCCACCGCCTGCGAGGCCGGCGCGCGGGTGCTTGAGAGCCGCGGCTTTCGCGGCACCTACTATTTCGCCGCCGGCCTGACCGGGCGTGACGGCCCCATGGGCCGCTACGCCACCGGCCAAGACGCCGCCCGCCTGCACGCGGCCGGCCACGAGATCGGCTGCCATACCTTCAGCCACCTCGACTGCGGCCAGGCCACGACGCAGGTCGCCCTGGCCGATGTGGCGCAGAACACGGAAGCCCTGGCCTCGTGGGGCGTGGGGAACGCGGTGAGCTTCGCCTATCCGTACGGCGACGTCGCCGCTCCGGCCAAGACGGCCCTGGCCGGTCGCTTCAAGACCCTGCGGGCCCTGCATCACGGCCTGATCGCCAACGGCGCCGATCTGAACCAAGCGCCGGCCGTCGGGATCGAGGGCGAGGATGGCGAGGCCGTGGCCCTGCACTGGCTGGACCAGGCGCACCGCCGCAAGGCCTGGCTGATCCTCTACACCCACGACGTGGCGGAACAGCCGTCGGCCTGGGGCTGCACGGTGCAGGCGCTTGAGCGGCTGGTCGACGGCGCGGTCAATGCCGGCTTCGACGTGGTGACCGTGGCGGAAGGCTCGCGCCGGATCGGGCTGTAGCCGCCTACTGGCGCGTACGCGAGGTCATCCCTGCCGCCGCCGCGTCGTCGGCCATCTGCGGATCGACCTCGGGCGCGGGCTTGGGCGCGGCGGGCGGCGCTTCGACCACCGGCGGCTTTTCGGGTTCGGGCGCGACGGCGGGCGGTGGCGTCTGGGCGGCGGGCGTACGGACGGTGGCTGCGCTGGCGGCGTCATCGGCCGTGGTGCGGATTTCCGCGCCCTCTTCGTAGCCGGAGCTCTCGAAACCGACCCCGGCGCTGACCACCAGGATCACGCCCAGGGCGGCGACCGCCCCGACGACGAAACCCAGGACGATCCATCCCAACGGATTGCCGCGACGTTCGGCCTTGGCCATCTGGAGCTCCCTAAAGGGAAGGCTCCGATCCTAGGAGCCGACCCAGCGTCGGACCGCGCCGACGTCGACGTGAACGAAATTGCTGACGGGATAGTACCCGACGCCGCCCTGCTTCAGGTCGAGGGCCGCAGTCCTCAGCCGATCCAGGGAGACATCCTCCAGATAGAGATCGATGGCCTTGCCGTCCATGTGCAGGCTGCGTTTGGCGACCTCACCGCTGCGCGCGTGCAACATCGCGTTGGTCTTGGGCGAGCGATAGCCGGAGATGATCTGGAAGTGCGACTTGCTCTCGGTGCGCGCCGCCAGGCCCGCCATGATGTCGTAGAGCTTGGGATTCATCGCCGAAACGTCCCCGGTGCGATAGTCGCGCAGCACCTTGTCGAGGGCCTCGACCGCGTCGGGCACGTACTCGCCCTTCTCGAAATACACGGCTTCGAGCTTTTCCTGGGTGTGCACGTTGTGCAGCTTCACCCAGCGCGGTTCGGCGGAAATGATGCGTTTCGGCTCGGCGACGGGAACCGGCGCTTCGGGAAGGCCGTTATCCGGCATGCCCTCGGCCGCATTGCCCAGGTCGCCCTGCTTCATCAGCAGGTCCGCGATGGGATCGGCCCCGGGGCCGAACTTGGACTGTGCGAAGGCCGCCATCGGCCCGACCGCACTGGCGCCCAGCACACCCAGGCCAAGGCCCAGGAGCTTGCGTCGTTCGATCATAGATACGCTTTCCCGACTGACTGCGTCAGGCCGCCAAAGAGGCCGCCCGCGCTCACTTGGAACACGATAAACTTTCCCGATCGGAAAGGCTTACGCGCCAAAAGAGGCCTGACGAGGGCCGTCGGGTCAAGCCGGGCGCATGGACGCGCGGCCGCTGAAAGCGTGGGCACTCCCATTCCAGCCACGCTTCAAATGCTGCAAAGACAGCGGCTTGGGCGGCTGAGCCTAACGCTCAGACGGTCTTGGATGCGGCGATACGCTGCACCAGCGCCTTGTCCCAGCCGTACGGGTCGTCGCGGAAATTCACCTGCCCGTCCGGAGTCACGTAGGCGGTCCAATAGAGCAGATAGACGGCCATCGGCTTGGGCAGTTGGGCCCGCACGGTCTTGCCCGAGGCGATGGTGGCATCGACGTTCTCGGCCGTCCATTCGGCGCTGCCGTCGAGCAGCTGCTTGGCCAGCGGGATGGGCTTTTCCAGGCGCACGCAGCCGTGGCTGGCCAGGCGGCTGTAGCTGGCGAACTTCGCCCGCGACGGCGTGTCGTGCAGATAGACGCCATAGGGATTGTTGAAGTCGAACTTCACCAGGCCCAGGGCGGCCTTGTCGCCGGCCTTCTGCTGCAGACGCGTGCCGCCGCCCTCGGTCGGGATGACGATGAAGTCGTTGCGAGCCAGGTAGCCGGGATTGGCGCGTTCCTTGGGCCACAGCTCCTTGGTGGCGATGGAGCTGGGCACGTTCCAGGGCGGATTGAGCACGATCGAGTGGATCTGCGATTGCAGCATCGGCGTCTCGTCGCCCGGGCGGCCGGTGACGGCGCGCATGGTCAGGGTCGGGGCGTCATGGTGGAAGACGCTCATCACGGCGGCGGCGATGTTGACCTGGATGCGGTCGGCCGGCAGCTCTTCTGGCAGCCAGCGCCAGCGCTCCATGTTGGCGACGATCTGGTCGATGCGCAGTTGCACCGGCACGTTCAGCGCCGCCAGCGTGCCCTTGCCCAGCACGCCGTCGGGATTGAGGCCGAAACGCTTCTGGGCGCGCATCAGGGCCTGTTGCAGGGCCTCGTCGAAGACCGGGGCCTTGTCGACGGCGATGGTCGGGTCCTCGATCGCCAGGCGGGCCTCGAGCTGGACTATGCGCGGATCGCCCTTGTCGCCCAGCTTCAGCGGCGGCCCCTCGGGGATCACGGCCCATCCGCCCCTGGCGGCGAGGTCGCGATAGACCACCAGGCCCTTCTGCAGAGTCTGGTAGCCGGTATAGGGCGGCGACAGCTCTTCCAGCCAGCCGGCCAGGCGGTCGTTCTGGATCGCGGCGGCGAAGCCGGGAGCCGGATCATAGGCTGCGGGACGCAGGCCCCAGTTGCCGTCGAAGTCGGCGGGCGCCAGGCGGCCGCTGTGCACGGCCTTGGCGTAGCGCATGGTCAGGGCGACCAGCTGGGTCACGCCGGCCTGGCGATCGGCGGCGCTGCGCGAGTCCAGCAGGGCCAGGGCGCGGTCGGGCGCGAACACGCCCGGCTCGAAGCCGTGCGAGGGCGCGTCGTTCAGCGCCTTTACCAGCAGGTCGATCTGGTCGGCGCGCAGGGCCGGCGGCGCGGGCACCGCCACGGGCGCCTGCTGCGGCGCGCGGGCTGGCCGAACCTGAGCTTGAGCAAGAACGGCCGGGGCCGCCGACATCCACAGGGCCGCCCCAAGCAGGACGGTCGAAACTTTCAGGCTCTGGCTCACCGTCGACGGGTCTCGCACGCACTTTGCACGCGGCCCCTCCGCGCACTTCTCAAATGGCAATTCCGCGCCGGGGTCGTCAACGCGAGGATCGTGAAACTCCAACGGCCAAGGTCCCCATTTGGTTCTTTCTCACGTTACGGAACCTTCCGGCCACACTTGCGGTTTGCAGTTCGACGACGGCGCCTTTGCGCCACAATCGTCCTTGTCAGGACAGCCAAGATGAGAATCGCCCAGGTTCCGCCCCTGTATGAAGCCGTGCCGCCACGGCTCTACGGGGGCACCGAAAGGGTGGTCGCGCACCTGACGGACGCGCTTGTCGACCTCGGCCACGAGGTCACCCTGTTCGCTTCCGCCGAAGCCCGCACCAAGGCCGACCTCGTGGTCGTCCGCGACCAGGCCATCCGCCTGGACCCCGCCCCGCTGAAATCCGACCTCGCCGCCCACATCGCCATGCTGGCCGAGGTTCGCCGCCGCGCCGCCGAGTTCGACGTCATCCACTTCCACACCGACATGATCCACTTCCCCCTGTTCGAGGGCATGGCGGAAAAGACCCTTACCACCCTGCACGGGCGGCTGGACCTGAAGGACCTGCCCGGCATCTACCGGCGCTGGCCGCAGTTTCCGCTGGTGTCGATCTCCGACAGCCAACGTACGCCCCTGCCCTTCGCTAACTGGGCCGGCACGGTGCTTCACGGCATGTGCGCCGAGACCTACGAATATCATCCGAAGTCAGAGGGTTACCTGGCCTTCCTAGGACGGATCTCGCCCGAGAAGGGGCCCGAGCGGGCGATCGCCATCGCCAAGCGCATCGGCCGCCCGTTGAAGATCGCCGCCAAGGTCGACGCAGCCGACCTCGAATACTTCCACACCGTCGTCGAGCCGCTGCTGGACCATCCGCTGGTCGAGTTCGTGGGCGAGATCGGCGACGCCGAAAAGTCGGCCTTCCTTGGGCGCGCGGACGCCCTGCTCTTCCCCATCGCCTGGCCCGAGCCTTTCGGGCTGGTGATGATCGAGGCCATGGCCTGCGGCACGCCGGTGATCGCCTACCAGTGGGGCTCGGTGCCCGAGGTGATCGAGGAAGGCGTCACCGGCTTCATCGTCGACGACGAGGACGAGGCGGTGGCCGCGCTTCGCCGCCTGCCCGACCTGTCGCGCCAGACCGTGCGTGAGCGCTTCGAGCTGCGGTTCTCGGCCCACGCCATGGCCCGCCGCTATCTCGACCTCTATGCGCGCCTGGACGAGGCGGCCCAGCCGCCCCGCCTGACCCTGGCCCAGAGTGCGTGACCTCAAAGGCGGCCAAACCCCGCCGGGTTGAGGCCGCATTGTAGCTTTCAAGTTCAGCGACCGCGCCTCCCCTGGCGCGGCCGCTGATCGCGTTTAGACAAGGGGCATCGAGATGGACGATCTGGCGCCGACCCCGGTGACGGCGGGCGAGCATGGCGAGACCGGCGAACCGCGCGTGCCCTACCGGCTGTTCGCCCTGAAGGACCGCGACACCTTCCTGGTGGCCGACGCCTTCGGCGACGTGCTGGGCGCGGCCGACGGGCTGTTTCACGACGACACCCGCCTGCTGTCACGCCTGCGGCTGCTGATCGGCGGGCGGCCTCCGGCCCTGCTGAGCGCCAGCGTCTCGCAGGACAACGTGTTCTTCACCTCGCACTCGACCAACCAGACCCTGCCCTCGCTGGGAGGGGCCTCGGCGCCGCACGGCGCGATCCACGTCGAGCGCAAGCGCTTCCTGTGGTGCGAGCGGCTGTACGAGCGCCTGCGGTTCGTCAACTACAGCCGCGACATGGTCATCCTGCCGGTGGCGCTGGAGTACGACGCCGATTTCCACGACATGTTCGAGGTGCGCGGCTCCAAGCGCAAAGCCAGGGGACGCGTGCTGCCGGCCGAGTTGAACGGCCGATCGGTCCACTTCGCCTACCAGGGCCTGGACGAGCTGCGCCGCGACAGCGTGATCGCCTTCTCCGAACCGCCCGGCCGCCTGACGCCGCAGCGGGCGGAGTTCATGTTCATGCTGACACCGGAGACCCATTTCGACCTCTATCTCGAGGTGGGCCCCGTCCCGGACCATCCGCCGACCCGCGAGCGCTGGCGCGCCGCCGCCGCCCGGGCTCGGATCGACATGCGTGGCCGTCGCCGGCGCGGGGCGCGGCTGAAGAGCTCGGGGCGCCTGTTCAACGACTGGCTGGAGAAGTCGCGGGCGGACCTGGCCTTGCTGACCACCGAGTTCGAGACCGGCCCCTATCCCTATGCCGGCATCCCCTGGTTCTCGACCCCGTTCGGGCGCGACGCGATCATCACCGCCTGGCAGGTGCTGTGGATCGAGCCCCGGCTGGCCAAGGGCGTGCTCGGCTACCTCGCCGAGCACCAGGCCGAGGAGGTCAGCGCCTTTCGTGACAGCGCGCCGGGCAAGATCATGCACGAGACGCGTAAGGGCGAGATGACCCGCCTGGGCGAGCTGCCCTTCGGCCGCTACTACGGCGGGGTCGACACCACGCCGCTGTTCGTGGCCCTGGCCTGCGCCTATGCCGAGCGCACCGGGGACCTGGCCTTCATCGACGGGCTGTGGGACGCCCTGCGCGCGGCCGTGGCCTGGATCGAGCAGTTCGGCGACAGCGATGGCGACGGCCTGATCGACTACGCCCGCGGCGCCGACACCGGCCTTTCCAACCAGAACTGGAAGGACAGCGAGGACAGCGTCTTCCACGCCGACGGCAAGTTCCCCGACGGCCCGATCGCCGTGGTCGAGGTTCAGGGCTACGCCTTCGCCGCCTTCAAGGGCATGGCGGACCTGGCCCGTCGCCGAGGCGAGACCGCCGACGCCGAGCGCTGGGCGGCCAAGGCCGAGCACCTGCGGACCATGGTCGAGGAGCGGTTCTGGATGGAGGACAAGGGCTTCTACGCCATGGCCGTCGACGGTCACGGCAAGCCCTGTCGCGTGCGCGGCTCGAACCCCGGGCACCTGCTGTTCTGCGGCCTGCCCTCGCCCGAGCGCGCGGCCAAGGTGGCCGACACCCTGCTGTCGGCGGCGTTCAACAACGGCTTTGGCGTGCGGACCCTGGCCGAGGGCGAACCGCGCTTCAATCCGATGAGCTATCACAACGGCTCGGTCTGGCCGCACGACACGGCCATCTGCGCCATGGGCCTGGCCCGCTACGGACACCGGGACGGCGTGGTGCGGATGACCTCGGGGCTGTTCGAGACGGCCGCCCACTACGAGATGCGATTGCCGGAGCTGTTCTGCGGCTTCCCCCGCCAGCCGGGCGAGCCGCCGGTGGCCTATCCGGTCGCCTGCCTGCCCCAGGCCTGGGCCGCCGGCTCGGCGTTCATGATGTTGCAGGCGTGCCTGGGCATCACCGTCGACGGCTGGGCCGGCGAGATCCGTATCCAGGAACCGCGCCTGCCCATCGGCATCGACAGCCTGTCGATCGAGAACCTGGGCGTCGGCGACCGCCTGACCGACCTGTCGTTCGAGCATGTCGGCCGACAGGTCACCGTCCAGGGCGGACGGCGCTCGACCGTGCCGATCCTCACCCGCTGCTGATTTCTCCCAAAAGCGTAACAAGAACAATGACCATGCCCCAGAACCTCGACCTGTTTCCGATCGGCAACTGCTCGGTCAGCGCCCTCGTCGACCGCGACGGCCGCTTCGTGTGGGGGTGCATGCCCCGCATCGACTCCGACCCGGTGTTCAGCACCCTGCTGGGCGGGCTGGAGCCGCCGTTCGAGGGCGGCAAGGGCCTGTGGGACGTGGTCGTCGACGGGGCGGTGAAGATCGAGCAGGCCTATCTGCGCAACACCCCGATCCTGCGCACCGTGGTCACCGACGCCGACGGGGCGAGCCTGGAGATCATCGACTTTTCCCCCCGCTTCCAGCAGTTCGGCCGCATCTATCGCCCCACCGCCTTCATCCGCCTGGTGCGGCCGCTCAGCGGGGTGTGCCGCGCCACCATCCGCCTGCGCCCAACGGCCAACTGGGGCGGACGCCTGGCCGAGCACACCAACGGCTCCAACCACATCCGCTATCTGTGCTCGGACATGACGCTGCGGCTGACGACCGACTGCCCCGTCTCGCACATCCTGGAGGAGCGCACCTTCCGCGTTGAGCGGACGCTGGCCATGTTTCTGGGCGCCGACGAAGGCTTCGACGCCGACGTCGGCGCGACCTGCGCGCGGATGCTGCAACAGACCGAGGACTACTGGCTGAACTGGGTGCGGGGCCTGGCCGTACCGCTGGACTGGCAGTCAGCGGTGATCCGCGCGGCCATCACCCTCAAGCTCTGCATGCACGAGGAGACCGGGGCGATCGTGGCGGCCATGACCACCTCGATCCCCGAGCACGCCAACAGCGGCCGTAACTGGGACTACCGCTACTGTTGGCTGCGCGACGCCTATTACGTGGTGCAGGCCCTGAACCGGCTGGGCGCGGCCGACATTCTGGAGAATTACCTCTCCTATCTGCGCAACATCGTCGACCGGGCGGCCGGCGGCCATATCCAGCCGCTGTTCGGCGTGGGCTACGAGCCTGCGCTGGTCGAGCGCTTCGCGCCCGACCTTCCCGGCTATCGCGGCATGGGGCCGGTGCGGATCGGCAACCAGGCCTTCGAGCACCAGCAGCACGACGTCTACGGCCAGATCATCCTGTCCTCGACGCAAGCCTTCTTCGACGAACGGCTGCTGCGGCCGGGCACGATCGAGGATTTCAAGGCGCTGGAACCGGTGGGCGAGCGGGCCTTCCAACTGCACGACCAGCCCGACGCCAGCCTTTGGGAGTTCCGCGGCCGGGCCAATGTGCACACCTATTCGTCGGTGATGTGCTGGGCCGCCTGCGACCGCCTGGGCAACGTGGCCGAGAAGCTGGGCCTGGCCGACCGCGCCAAGTTCTGGAACGACCGCGCCGCCAAGGTGCGCGAGGCCATCGACACCCACGCCTGGAACGAGACGCTTGGCCGGTTCGCCGCCACCTTCGGCGGCGAAGAGCTGGACGCCAGCCTGCTGCAACTCGTCGACCTGCGCTTCATCGCCGCCGACGATCCGCGCAACAAGGCCACGGTGGCCGCCATCGAAGCGGGCCTGCGCAAGGGCAGCTACCTGCTGCGTTACGCCCTGCCCGATGATTTCGGCACGCCGCAGACGGCCTTCAACATCTGCACCTTCTGGCTGGTCGAGGCGCTCTATCTGGAGGGCCGGGTCGAGGAAGCCCGGGCCCTGTTCCAGGAAATGCTCGACCGCCGCACCTCCGCCGGCCTGCTGTCGGAGGACATCGGTTTCGAGGACGGCGAGCTGTGGGGCAACTACCCGCAGACCTATTCGTTGGTAGGTCTGATCAACTGCGCGGCGCTGCTCAGCAGGCCTTGGACTTCGGTACGCTGAAGCTAGGTCAACCCCTTGGGCCTCACGTTTTGGTCAGTCAAACGTGACCCCCGACCGCCACGTCGGGGGGATCGAACCGAGCCGCGGGGCGTTCCTGACGGCTGAGTTCCATAGTGAAAGGGGCCTAACTGCATGACCACGTACGGGTCTGCCGCTCGGCTTGCGTCGTCGGATCTTCCGCCGCCGCCCACCAGTATCCCTACCAACAGCGCGCTGTTCCTCGACCTCGACGGAACCCTCGCGCCCATCATGCCGCGTCCGGACGACGTCGGCCCCGACGCCGCGCGAGCGGCGCTGATCGCGCGCCTGCGCGAAGCTTTCGAAGACCGCGTGGCCGTGATCAGCGGCCGTTCGCTGGACGATCTTTCCCGCATCCTGGGCGACGGCGCCCTGGCCTACATGGCCGGCGTCCACGGCCTGGAGCGCCGCACCCCAGAGGGCGTGTTCCGCGCCCAACCGCACGAAGGCCTGGCCGAGGCGCGCGACGTGCTGGCCGACCTCGCCCGCTGCGATCGCGGCCTGATCTTCGAGGACAAGCACCTGAGCGTCGGCCTGCACTATCGCAACACTCCCTTGGCCGCCGACGCGGTGATCGAGGCGGCCGAGCGCCTCAAGCGCCAGACCGGCCTCGTCCTGCAACTGGGCGACATGGTCGCCGAGCTGCGCACGCCCGGCCAGGACAAGGGCTCGTCGGTCGCCGCCCTGCTGCGCGAACCGGCCTTCGACGGCGCCCTGCCGATCTTCATCGGCGATGACCTGACCGACGAGGACGGCTTCGAGGCCGCCCGCCGCCTGGGCGGCTACGGCGTGCTGGTCGGCCCCGAACGCCCGAGCGCGGCGAGCTATCGCCTCGACGGACCTGAAGCGGTCCACGCCTGGCTGGACGCCGCCGCCAAATCCGTCACCGAAAGCGAGGTGACCCGATGAGCCGCCTGATCGTCGTTTCGAACCGCGTCAATCCGCCATCCGGCAAGGGCGAGGAAAGCGTCGGGGGCCTGGCCATGGCCCTGGCCGCGGCCCTGCGCGAATATTCCGGCATCTGGTTCGGCTGGAGCGGCAAGACCACGCCCGAGTTCACCGGCCAGCTGAACATGCAGCGCGTCGAGGGCGTGACCGTGGCCACGGTCGACCTCGAGGAAGGCGACTACCAGGAATATTACAACGGCTACGCCAACAAGACGCTGTGGCCGCTGTTTCACTATCGCGTCGACCTGACGGCCTACGACCGCTCGTTCGGCGAGGGCTATGACCGGGTCAACAAGCGCTTCGCCGAGACCCTGCGCCCGCTGATCGAGCCGGACGACATCATCTGGGTGCACGACTATCACCTGATCCCGATGGCGCGGGAACTGCGGCGGCTGGGCGTGACCAACCGCATCGGCTTCTTCCTGCACATCCCCTGGCCGGCCCACCAGCTGGTGGTCACCCTGCCCCGCCACCGACCGCTGGTGGAGGCTCTGTTCCACTACGACGTCGTCGGCTTCCAGACCGAGGAGAGCCTGCAGGCCTTCGAGGGCTACGTGTTCAACGAGGTCGGCGGCGAGAAGACCGAAGACGGCCGCCTGCGCGCCTTCGGCCAGATCACCGAGGCCGGGGCCTTCCCGATCGGCATCGACGCCGACGACTTCGCCCGCATCACCAAGAGCCCGCGAGCCATGCGGGTCTATGACCGGATGGCGGCCCACAGCGTGTTCCGCAAGATGGTCGTGGGCGTCGATCGCCTCGACTACTCCAAGGGTCTGGAAGAGCGCCTGCTGGGCTTCGAGCGCTTCCTGCACGACCACGAGGACGCCCGCCGCGAGGTGATGCTGCTTCAGATCGCCCCGCTGTCGCGCGACGAGGTCGAGGCCTACCAGGACATCCGCAGTCGCCTGGACGGGCTGATCGGCCGCATCAACGGCGCCTATGCCGAGATGGACTTCACGCCGATCCGCTACCTCAACCGCTCCTATAGGCGCGACGAGCTGGCGGGGGTCTATCGCGCGGCCAAGGCGGCGCTGGTCACGCCCCTGCGCGACGGCATGAACCTGGTGGCCAAGGAGTACGTGGCCTCGCAGAATTCCGAGGATCCGGGCGTGCTGATCCTGTCGCGCTTCGCCGGCGCCGCGCGGCAGATGAAGGAAGCGCTGATCATCAACCCCAACAGCCCCGAGGAGATCTCGGACGCTCTGGCCCAGGCGCTCGCCATGGACGAGACCGAGCGCAAGCGCCGCTGGGAGGACCTGATGGACAACGTCACCCGCCAGGACGTGACCGCCTGGCGCGACGACTTCGTGGCCGCCCTGAAGGGCGATCCGACGGTCATGGCCGCCAACACCGAGACGCCGGACGAGCCGGCGGTGACCACGGTGAAGAAGGCGCTGGTCGGCGCCAAGAAGTAGGAGCGACACGCAGATGGCCCCGCGTCCCACATGGCAGGGCCATTTGCGGCTCTCGCTCGTCACCTGCCCGGTGGCGCTCTACACCGCCACCAACCCCGGCGGCGAGGTGCGCTTCAACCTGCTGCACCCCAAGACCCACAACCGCATCAAGATGGTGGCCACCGACCCGGACCTCGGGCCCGTCGAGCGCTCGGATCTGGTGAAGGGCTACGAGGTCGAGAAGGACCGCTACGTCATCGTCACGCCGGAAGAGATCGACAGCGTGCGGCTGGAAAGCACCCGCACGATCGACATCGAGCGCTTCGTCGACGTGGCCGACATCGACCGGCTCTACTGGGACAATCCCTATTTCCTGGTCCCAGACGGCAAGCTGGCGGTCGAGGCCTACAGCGTGATCCGCGACGCCATGGCCGGCGCCAAGCGCATCGCGCTCGGCCGAGTGGTCATGCACACCCGCGAGCGGCTGCTGGCCATAGAACCGCGCGGCAAGGGGCTGGTGGCCTGGTCGCTGCGCTCGTTCGACGAGGTGCGCGATCCGGCCGACCTGTTCGACGACATCCCGGCCAAGAAGGCCGATGCGTCGATGATCGCCATCGCCCGCAAGATCATCGAGCAGCAGGACGGCTCGTTCGAGCCGAAGGCCTTCAGGGACCGCTACGAGGACGCCCTGCGCGACCTGATCAAGCGCAAGGAAAAGGGCGGCAAGACCAAGGTCACGGCCGCCCCGCCGGAGGACACCAACGTCGTCGACCTGATGGAGGCCCTGCGCAAGAGCCTGGGCGGCAAGGCCCCGGCCACCAAGCCCCCGGCGAAGAAAGCGGCTCCGAAGAAAGCCGCCTCCTCCCGGACGACGAAGGCCTCTTAGGCCTCCTGCCCCACCGGGCTTTTGGCTTCCTTGAGCCGCAGGTAGATGCAGCCCAAGCCGACCGCGGCGTTGAGGATGCCGACCAGCACGAACGGCGAGGCCGGGCCGATCACGTCGAACAGCACGCCGCCCAGGGTGCCCAGCACCAGGATGCCGAACGCGCCGCACAGGTTGAAGAAGCCGATGACGGCGCCCCGCCCCTCTTCCGGCGCTTCCTTGCCGATCAGGGCCTGGGAGCCGATGAAGGCGCTGATCTGGCCCACGCCCAGCAGCACGAACAGCGGCATGGCCGCCTTGCTCAGCGGGTCGTCGATGAACATCGTCGCCAGGTAGCCGACCGCGCCCAGCAGCATGCAGGCGGCCAGGGCCGTCAGGCGGTGGGCCTTGTCGATCATCAGGGCGATGACCACCGGCCACAGCAGCGCCGCCGACTGGGCGACGATGAACGGAATGCGGCCCTGGTCGAGGGCGTCGGCGAGGCTCGCGCCGTCCTCCAGCGCCGCCTTCTTGCCCCAGGCGATGGCGTAGGCGCCGACGATGGCCAGGTCGCCCCGGGCGACGAAGGCCGAGGCGTAGGCCAGGACGATGCGCGGATTGGCCTTGGCTGCGGCGACGCCGACGCCCAGCTGGGCCGAGAGCCTGACCCGCTCCACCGAGCGGGTCGCAACGCCGGGCTTGAGGCCCAGCCACATGACGGCGGCCGAGACCAGGCACAGGGCCGCGGCGATGGCCAGCGCGGCCTGGCCGGCGGTCTTTTCGTCCATGCCCTGGCCGACGAACACGGCCGGCAGCTTGCCGATGGCCAGGGCCAGCACCACCACGCCCAGGCCGTTGAGGATGCCGGACAAGGCGACGATCTTGCCCCGGTCGCGGGCCTTCACGTAGTCGGCCAGGATGGTCGACAGCATGCCGGTCGTGGCCCCGATGCCGACGGCGTAGACCACCTTGTAGAGCGACAGGTCCCAGATGTTGGTGGCCAGCGGAAACAGCAGGTAGCCCGCCGCCGTGGCCAGGAAGCCGATGGCGTAGACCGCGCGGCGGCCCACCCGGTCGGCCAGGGCGCCGGCCAGGCCGAACACGAACAGCAGCGCCACCTCGTTGACGAGGTTGAGGATCCCCAGGACCGAGCCCTGGCGATCCAGCGGCACGCCGAGATTGGCGCTCAGCACGTAGGGCGTCATCACCGCGACCGTCGTGGCCAGGCCGATATTGACGAAGGCGGCGTAGAGCGCGGTCCACATGTGGCCGGCGCGCACGCCAGGCTCTATCGCCAGTATGCCGAACCGCTCGGGGTTCTTGGGCGCTGCCATCGGGAACTCCAGAAAACTTTGGGGGCAAGGAAAAGGCCCGGCGCGCAGGGGCGCCGGGCCTTGAAAGTCACGCGTTCAGGAAGATCAGAAGGTCTTGCTGATGCGGATCGAGGCGGCGCGCTTCTCGGGCAGAGAAACCACGTAGGAGCGCGGCGGGGTATTGTTGTTCAGATCGAAGAAGCCGAAGTCGGTCGCCGCGATGGCGTTCTTCGGGGTGTCGTCGTCGAACAGGTTGGTGACGGCCAGATCGATGCCCCACGACCCGTCGGTGATCCCAGCCCGCAGATCCGAGACGAAGTAGCTCGGCAGCCAGGTCAGGTTGTTCTGGGTCATGTAGCGCTTTGACTGGTAACGGCCCGACAGTTCGGCGGTCCACGACCAGTTCGACATCTTCGGCAGCTCGCCGGTGACCAGGGCCGAGACGTTCAAGCTGTGCTTGGGCGTCAGCGGAACGGTCTTGCCGGTGTAGTCGCCGCCGGTGGACTCGATCCGGTCGAAGTAACCGGGGGTCGGGACCTTGTAGTCGGTGAACTCGGCGTCGGTGTAGGTGTAGTTGCCGCTCAGCGTCAGCCAGTGGGTGGCCCGCCAGTCGCTGGTCAGGTCGATGCCCTTGCTTTCGCTTTCACCGGCGTTCTCGACCGACGGCACCGAGGTGCCGCCGAGCACCTTGGTGGTGCCGATCTGCTGGTTCTTGTAGCGGTTGAAGAAGATCGCCCCGTTCAGGACCAGGTCGCCGCCGAGGAACACGTTCTTCGAACCGATTTCGAAGCTTTGCAGCTTCTCCGGCTTGAAGGTCGAGTCGACGCTGCCGCTGGTGCCGGTGGTGTCGACGCCGCCCGGCTTGAAGCCTTCGCCGTACGACGCATAGACCGAGTTGCGCGAGGTGATCTTGTAGTTGGCCACGAAGTTCGGCGTGAAGGCGTCGGCGCGGACGGTCTTCTTGTCGATCTGGGTGGTCTTGGCCAGTTGGGCGTTGCGAGCTGCGACGGTGCCAGCCGGACCGGCGGCGCAGCCCAGCTGTTGCAGGCAGACCAGCTGCACGCCGAACAGGCGGTAGTACATCGGCTGGTACGGGCTGCCGCGATAGGCGACGCGTTCCTCGATGTAGCGACCGTCGAAGCGCAGGGTCAGGGCGTCGGTCACGTCGTATTCGACGCTGCCGGCCCAGGACAGCGAGTCCGTCTCGCGCGAGATCTTCAGCGGATAGTCCGCCGTGGCCTTCGCGGTCGTGGTCGGCGCCTGGAAGGCCCCGCTCGCCGTCGCGCCGCCGCCCATGAAGAGCGCCGTCAGGATGGTCAGGCGCGGGTCGGAACCCTCGCGCATCCAGAACTGGTCCTTGTTGATCTGGCTGGCCTGCTCATGGAAGTACAGGCCTTCCAGCGAGGTGCGCAGCTTGCCGAAGTCCTTGCTCCAGCGCAGCGTCTGGCTCTGCTGCTTGGTGTCGAAGTCGTCGTCCAGCATCACCGAGAAGCCGATGGCCGGCAGGCCGCCGGTCGGCGCCACGGTCGAGTAGTTCAGGCCGTAGGCGCGCAGGAAGCCCAGGTACTGGTAGAGCGAGCCGTAGAACGGCGCCATGCCCGCATAGAGCGGAAGCACGTTGCCGCTGAGGCTGTTGTTGGAGTTGTCGAAGTCCTGGACCTGGGTGGTCTCGCCGCGGGTGATGCCGGTCAGCGAGGTGAACGTGCCCCAGTCGCTTTCGTAGTTGACCTCGAACGAGGCGCGGGTCGCATCGGTGACCGTGCCCTTGAAGTCCTTGCCCGTGCGCGGATCCAGCGAGTAGGCGATGGTCTGGCTCTTGACCACCGCGGCGTCGCTGAGGTCGCCCTTGACCGTGAAGCCGGGGCGATTGTTGCTGGGATCGGTGACCGCGACGCCGAGATTGGCGGTGTTGGCCGTGCCCGTCAGCGGGTTCACCGCCGTGATGTAGGCGCGAGCCATCTGGTCGTATTCTTCGTGCGAGCTCTGCACCCGGGCGAAGACGGTCAGCTTCTCGGTCGGCTTCATCAGCACGCTGAAGGCCGCGCCCTTGGCTTCACCGCCGCCGACGCGCTTGCCGCTGACGCTGTTCAGGTACTGGCCGTCGTTTTCCCAGGCCCCGGCGTTCAGGTTGATCGCCAGCTTGTCCTGCACCAGCGGGACCGAAAGCGAGACCTTGCCCTCCTTCAGGCCGAAGTCGCCGGCTTCCAGGCTGAGCTTGCCCTCGAACTCGCCAAGGTTCGGACGCTTGGAGATGTAGTTGATCGCGCCCGAGAAGGCCGAACGGCCGTAGAGCACGCTCTGCGGCCCCTTCACGATCTCGATGCGCTCGGCGTCGACGAAGCGCAAGGACGCCAGCGCGCCGCCACCGGCGGTGGCGAAGGCTTCCGACGACGTGTCGACCCCGTCCACCAGGATGGCCACGTTCGGACGGCCGCGCACGGCTTGCACGCCGCGGATCGCCGGACGCGTGTCGCTGGGCGTCAGGCCCTGGTCGAAAGTCAGGCCGGCGGTCGATTGAGCCACGCGGCTGATGTCGGAAATATTGCGCCGCTCGATCGTCTCGGCCGAAACGGCGTTGATGGTGATCGGAACGTCCTGAAGAGATTCAGACTTGTTCCGCGCCGTCACGGTGATTTCCCCAATCACCGTCATATCATCTGAAGTCGTCGTTTGCGCGAGGGCTTGCCCCGAACAAATCAGAAGCGTAAGAGCGCTCGCGCTCGCGCCATAGATACTCATTGCCGACTTGGTCATGACTCCCCTCTTCAAATCTTGACCACACCCCGCCGCGTTCCCCGCGACTGTTCCCCGACGGTCAAGATGATGGAGCCGGACCAATACAGGTCTTGCGATAAAGCGTTTGTCCGTCCATCGGATAGGAGTTCAGGAAAGTCCCGCCATGCTGACAGACGTAGCGCCCGCAACAAAGCCTCGGCAATCGCGCCGGATCGCCACCGAAGCAGCGATCGTAGAGGCGTTCGGGCGTCTTATGGAGCGCGGAAGCGTCCACGACGCGGGTGTGAACGCCCTAATCAAGGAAGCCGGCGTCGGCAAGAAACAAATATATGACTACTTCGGCGGCCTGGGCGGCGTCGCCGACGCCTGGGTGCGCCGCACCGGCATCTGGCCGCGCCTTTCCGACATGCTGGACGAGCCGCTGGAGACCTTCCACCAGCGCCCGCCGATGGAGCGCCTGCGGATGCTGGTGCGCACCTACGCCTCGTCCCTGCGCGCCCATCCGGCCGTGGCCACGATCATGGCCGGCGAGTTCGCGGGCCCGCCGGAACTGCGCGACGCCGTCACCGCCGTGCGCATCCGCATCTGGGAAGAGTACGAGCGGCTGTTCATCGGCCAGCGCAGCGAGGACAAGGAACTGCTGGCCATCGCCATGACCATGCTGTCGGCCGTGTCCTATGTCGGCATGCGAGCCAAGTTCGAGCCGAATTTCTTCGGTTTCGACCTGCATGACGACTTGGCGTGGGAGCGTGTCGTGGGCATGCTGGATCACGTGATGGGCCGTTACCAGACCGGCGTCGACGCCGCCACTTCTCGTCAGGCGGATAACGCCGACTAGAAAATTGACCGATCGGTCCCTTTTTGAAAGTCTCCGAGCATCCCGCCGAGCGCGGGCCTGACCGCAAGCGGAGACCTTGATGTTCGGCGATCCCCTATCTCTCCCCGTCAAACCCCAGGCGGGCGACCTCTGGGTAGCCGCGACGATGGTCACCGACGACAAGTTGAAGCTCGGGCTGTCCAGGATCCTCCTCCTGAGCCCCGACCTCCAGATCAAGGCGGCCCTGCATACGGGCGACTTCGGCATGGTTTCGGGCCTGGCGGTGAATCCCCGCACCGGCGAGCTCAACGCCCTTGACCCCTTCGCCCGCAACGTCACCCGCATCGACGCCGAAGGGCTGCGCGTGCCGGGCCAGGCTTCCCTCCTGCCTGGTCGCGGCCTCGGCTCGATGGTGTTCCTGCCCGACGGCGGCGCCCTGGCCGGCGAGCACCTCTCGGGCTTGGCCCCGCCCTTCACCGGCGAGGGCCGCCTGGTGCGCTTCGACGCCGACGGCCGCGTGACCCGCTTCTATCGCCCCGAGTATCATGGCGGCGTCATGGGCTTCCTGGGCGTCACCCACCTGACCGTGCTGTCGGACGGCAAGACCGTGGCCTATGTCTCCGAGACCGGCCACACCGTCTATCGCTACGACATCGAGGCCGACGCCCAGCTGTCGCCGCTCTATGTGCGCACCGACCCGCCGGGCATGGTGTTCGGCATCGCCGCCGTCCCAAACGACGACGTGCTGGTCAGCTGCGGCAACGAAGTGCGCCGCGTGGCCCAGGACGGTTCGGTGCTGCGCACCTACGCCGTGCCGGAAGGCCGCGGCTGGTCGTTCCTGCGCGTCACCGACGACGGCGCGCACTTCTGGGCCGGCGACTTCTTTTCGGGCCAGCTGGCCAAGATCGCGCTGGACAGCGGCGAGCTGGTCGCCAGCGTCAAGCTCGACATCCCGTTCGGCGTGACCTCGATCGTCGAAGCCAAGGCGGCCTGAAGGTGAAGAAGCGCAAGATCCTGCTGATCGGTCTCGGCGCCGTCGTCCTGGCGGGCGCGGCGACCTATGCGACCGCGCCGCTCTACTGGGGCCGCTATTTCCGCGCCCTCACCGTCAATCCGCTGGAACCGCCGATCGACTGGTACAAGCCCGTCGCCGTGGTGAAGGGCGCCCCCGCCGCGCCCCTGCCCCAGACGACGCCGGAAGCGGCGGGGATCGATCCCGCCGCGCTGGAGGCCGCCGCCGAATACGCCGGCGCGCGCAAGTCCGACGCCCTGATCGTCGTCAAGGACGGGGCCATCGTCTACGAGCGCTACTGGAACGGCGTCGGCCCGACCACGGTGATGAAGGCCCACTCCTTCACCAAGACCATGACCGGCATGCTGGTCGGCGCGGCCATCGCCGACGGCAAGATCAAATCGGTCGACCAGCCGGCCGCCGACTTCATCACCGAGTGGAAGAACGACGAGCGCTCGAAGATCACCATCCGCGACCTCCTGCAGATGTCGTCGGGCCTGGAGCCGCCGGACTATTCCTACGCGCCCTGGTCCAGCACCATCCGCACCTTCCTGTCGCCGGACCTGGCCAAGGACAACCTGGCCCTCAAGGCCGTGCATCCGCCGGGCACGGTGTTCGGCCACCACAATCCCGACCCGGTTGCGCTGAGCGTCATCGTCGAGCGGGCCACCGGCGAGACCTTCGCCGACTACATGTCGGAAAAGCTGTTCCAGCCGCTGGGCATGCACGACGGCTCGCTTTGGCTGGCCAAGGAAGGCGGCCTGTCGCACGGCGACTGCTGCATGATCTCGCAGGTCCAGGACTGGATGCGCATCGGGATCATGCTGGCCAACGGCGGTTCGTTCGAGGGCAAGTACGTGCTGAGCGCCGACTACGTCGCGGCCATGAGCGCGCCGGGCAAGGCCAATCCGGGCTACGGCTTCCAGATCTGGCGCGGCCGCCCGTTCGTCAAGAACCGCATCTACTCGCCCGAGCGCCCCGACAAGGCCAGCGTCTCGGCCGAGCCGATCGCCGCAGAAGACGCCATCTTCCTCGACGGCTGGGGCAAGCGGCGTCTCTGGATCGTGCCCTCCCAGAAGCTGGTCGTCCTGCGCGACGGCGTCGATCTCGACGACTGGGACGACACCAAGATACCCAATCTCATTCTTCGCGGTCTGGCGGCCCCCGCCGCCCCGCAGCCGGAGAAGGCGCCATGATCAAGAACCAGTGGTACGTCGCCGAGTACTGCGACGAGATTCCCAATGGCGGCCATAAGCGCGTGAAGATGCTGGGCCTGGAGTTCGTGGTGTTCCGCGACTCCAAGGGCAAGGTCAGCTGCCTGTCGGACGTCTGCATCCACCGCGGCGCGTCGCTGGGCAGCGGCATGGTGGTCGATGACGCCATCGAGTGCCCCTATCACGGCTGGCGCTTCAACGGCGGCGGCAAGTGCGTGAAGATCCCGTCGCAGGAGCCCGGCGTGAAGATCCCGCCCCGCGCCAAGGTCGACGCCTATCCGGTGCTGGAAAAGTACGGGATGATCTGGGTGTTCATGGGCGACCTGCCCGAGGCCGAGCGCCCGCCCCTGCCGCCCTTCCCCGAGTTCGAGGACCCGGCCTGGCGCTGCATCCGCGGCACCTACGAGTGGAAGGCCAACTACGCCCGCATCACCGAGAACGGCATCGACCCCTCGCACGCGGCCTTCGTCCACCCCAGCTTCGGCGACAAGGAAGCCCCGCAGGTCCACGAGTTCACGCTCGAGCAGGACGAGTGGTCGGCCTATGCCGAGCTGAAGTTCGTGCCGCCCGAGTACAAGGGCATGTGGAAGTTCTTCCGCAAGGCCAAGCGCAGCATGGTCACCGTGCGCAACGGCTTCCACGTGTCGGGCGCCCACGTGCGCATCCAGATCCGCCCGACGCCGACCTGGTCGACGGTGATCTTCGACGTCAACACGCCGATCGACGAGACCACCACGATCACCCGCTGGATCATGGCCCGTAACTTCCTGACCCAGAAGATCTGGGACGGCGACAGCCGCCGCCGCACCCTGCGCATCTTCGAGCAGGACCGCGTGATCATGGAGAAGGTCTGCCCCGAGCTGCTGCCCGTCTATCTGCACGAGGAAGTCAGCGTGAAGTCGGACGGCATCATGGTGGCCTGGCGCAACAAGCGCCGCGAGCTGATCGAGAAGGGCTGGGCGCTGGACGTCGACGCCATGGAGCGCGACGTGCAGGGCAAGCGGGCGATGGTGATCCCCTCGCCCGACCGCGCCAACCCTGCGGAGGCCAAGGACTTCCTGCTCAAGACCGTGCCGCTGGTCGACGGCGAGCGGGTGCGGGCCGAGGCCCTGAAACAGCGCCACGGCGGCTCCGCGCCGGCCGCGGCCGAATAGCGGGAGCGACGCGCATGAGACCGAGCATCCTCGTCCTCGTCGCCGCGCTGGCCGTCACGGGGGCTGCCCACGCAGCCTCCGTGGAGGTCAAGGTTTCGGGGCTCCAGAACACCAAGGGCCAGGTCGTGGTGTCGGCCTGCGACAAGGCCACGTTCCTGAAGACCTGCCCCTACAACGTGAAGGTCCCGGCCGCCTCGGGCGGGGTGAGCGCCAAGTTCGCCAGCCTGCCGGCCGGCCGTTGGTCGTTCCTGGCCTTCCACGACCAGGACGGCGACGGCGTGATGAAGAAGACCGCCCTTGGCCTGCCCGCCGACGGCGTCGGCCTGTCGCGCGATCCCAAGGCGAGGTTCGGCCCGCCGAAGTTCGAGGACTCGGCCGTGGACGTCGGCGCCGACGGCGCCAGTGTGGCTGTGGGGCTGAAGTACTAGGCGAAAGCCTGACGAAACAGGAACCTCCCCCTCTGGGGGAGGTGATCGCGAAGCGATCGGTGGGGGGCGTGATTTCTGAACTTCCACCACAGCGGCAGCTGAAAACGTCCCCCCACCGGCCTTCGGCCGCCTCCCCCAGAGGGGGAGGTTCTGCTAGGCCGGAAACCCGCCCGCCTTCGACACCATGCCCGGCAGGGCCGGCGCGCCCAGCACGCCCTTGAGCCAGCCGGCCGCGTCGATCAGCGACGGCAGGTCCAGGCCGGTCGACACGCCCATCCGCGCGAACATGTAGGCCAGGTCCTCGGTCGGCACGTTGCCGGTCGCCGCCGGGGCGAAGGGGCAGCCGCCGATGCCGCCGATCGAGGCGTCCAGGCTGGCAACGCCCGATCGCCAGGCGGCGAAGGCGTTGGCCAGGCCGGTGTTGCGGGTGTTGTGGAAGTGGGCGCGCAGCACAGCCTCCGGCGCGACGGCGCGCACGGCGGTGAAGCGGGTCTCGACCGCCAGCGGATCGCCCACGCCGATGGTGTCGGCCAGGGTGATCTCGGCGACGCCGTAGTCGGCCAGTTCGGCGGCGATGCGCGCCACGTGCTCGACCGCCACCTCCCCCTCGAACGGACAGCCGAAGGCCGCGGCGATGGTGACGCCCAGCTTCAGGCCGGCCTGGCGCGCGACCTGCGGCGCCTCGGAGATCTGGCGCAGGGTCTCGCTGATCGGGACGCCCTGGTTGCGGGCGTTGAAGGTCTCGCTGGCCACGACCACGAAATTGACCTCGTCGACGTCGGCGGCGATGGCCCGGTCCAGGCCCCGGCGATTGAGCACCAGGCCGATCAGCGACACGCCGCGCGCGCGCAGGTCCTGCTGGCCGCGCAGGCGGGCCATCACCTCGTCGGCGTCGGCCATCTGCGGCACGGCGCGCGGATTGACGAAGCTGACCGCCTCGACCCGCCGGGCGCCGGCCTCGACAGCTTTCAGCACCAGGGCGGCCTTGTCGCTGGCCGAGACCATCGCCTTTTCGTTCTGCAGGCCGTCGCGGGGCGACACCTCGACGATCTCGATGCGGGCGGTCATGGCGCGGTCTCCTGGCGGACGCCCGCGAGGCGGGCAGGCATGGCGCGCGAGGATGCGGAGCGAGGCCCGCGAAGCCAGCGCCCCGCCCCCCGGCGCCCGACAGGCGGGGAGCGCGCGCGACCGCGCGGCGAACGTCGGTATGCGGCGCAAGCTCTCCCCCGATCACTGGAGGGGAGCCTGATCGATGAAACCTGAGAAAACCGCCGCTCTCATGGGCGTCTCGCTGCTGGCCCTGGCCTGGGGCGGCGCCGCCTCGGCGCAGGAGACGCCCACCGCCGTCGACGAGGTGATGGTCACCGCCCGCCAGCGGGCCGAGAACCTGCGTGACGTGCCCGCCGCCGTCTCGGCCCTGAGCCAGGGCACGCTGGAAGCCGCCGGCGTCGCCCGCGCCGCCGACTTCGTGGCCCTGACGCCGGGTGTCAGCCTGGTGCAGGCCGCCGAACAGGGCGACGCCCAGGTCAACATCCGCGGCGTCAACGGCGCCCGCGACGCCCAGGCCTCGTTCGCCTTCGTCGTCGACGGGGTGCAGATGGCCAATCCCGCCGCCTTCAACCGCGAATTCTCCGACCTGCGCCAGATCGAGGTGGTGAAGGGCCCGCAGGGCGCGGTCTACGGTCGCAACGCCGCCGCCGGCGCGATCATCGTCTCGACCGTCGAGCCGGGCGAGACCTTCGAGGGAAAGGGCAAGATCAGCGTCGGCAATCGCGACAGCTTTTCCGGCGACCTCCGCGTGGCCGGTCCCTTGAGCGAGCGGATCTCCGGCAGCCTGTCGGCCGACTTCCGCAAGACCGACGGCTTCTGGGGCAGCGACTTCGGCGGCGGCGCGGTCGACCGCTTCGAGGGCTATAACTTCAACGGTCGCCTCGTGGCGCGACTGGACGAGAAGACCAAGCTCGACCTCAAGGCCCGCTACGGCGAACTGACCGCCGGCTCGATCGCCTACAACGCCGTCTTCGCCCTGCCCGCCTTCGCCTCGGTGCTGGCCACGCCGTCCTACTACGAGGACGTCAACGACCACCGCTTCGCCTTCCAGAACAACGTGCCGCACACCAACGAGCAGCAGGCGCTGGAGGTCTCGGCCAAGCTGGAATGGGACCTCGGCTTCGCCACCCTGACGGCCTGGACCCTCTATTCCGACATCGACAACGACCTGGTCGCCGACGGGACCTCGGCCTCGTTCGGCTTCTTCAACGCCAGCGCCGCCTGCGCCGCCTCGATCGCCAACCTCACCGCCAAGGGGATCACCCTGCCCGCGCCGCAGTACCTGGCGCCGACGGCGGCGGGCTCGTTCTTCGGGCCTTACACGCCGACCGCCTGCGACGGCTACCAGTACCAGAAGCGCGACCAGAGCGACGTCTCGGGCGAGCTGCGCCTGACCTCGCGCTCGGACCAGGCGCTGCGCTGGATGGTCGGGGCCTACGCCCTGCGCATCGACCGCGAGGTCGGCGTGGCCACGGGCCTGGACGGCGGCGGCGAGGTTCCGCGCGCGCTCTACGTGCCCGCCGCCTCGGCCTATTCGACCGAGCAGCTCTATTGGGACGACTTCAGGAGCGACGTGGCCGCCGTGTTCGGCCAGCTGGCCTACGACCTCACGCCCGGCCTCGAAGGCTCGCTGGCCCTGCGCTACGACCGTGAAGAGCGCAAGGTGCACAACCTGGTGCCGACGGCCGCGCGCACCAAGTACATCGACTTCAACGGCCCACCCTATACCGGCGGCGCGGCGCTGAACCCTGGCCTGGACGCCACGATCAATCCGGGCGGCATCAAGGACCAGAAGAAGACCTACGATCAGGTCCAGCCCAAGATCGCCCTGCGCTGGAAGGCCAGCGACGACTGGACGCTCTATGGCGACTGGGGCGTGGGCTTCAAGTCGGGCGGCTTCAACAGCCAGGGCAGCGCCGCCACCGTGAACCTGTTCGTCAATCCGGTGCGCACGGCGGCCGGCTACAAGCCGGTGAGCATCCGCGACGACTTCGACAAGGAGGTCTCGAGCAGCTTCGAGATCGGGGCCAAGGGCCGGATGCTGGACGGCCGGCTGACCATCGACGCGGCCGCCTACCACACCGACGTCGACGACATGCAGTTCTTCGAGTTCTTCGTCGGTCCGTTCGGCCTGCTGCGGGTGGTGTCCAACATTGACGAGGTTCGGATCAAGGGCGCGGAACTGGGACTGCGCTACAAGGCAAGCTCGCGCCTGACGCTGGAGGCCTCCGGCGCCTATACCGACAGCGAGATCCGCAAGAACAGCGTGCGGCCCGACACCATCGGCAACGAGTCGCCCTACACGCCGCGCTACACTTGGAACCTGGCGGCCGACTACCTCCACCCGCTGCCCGACAACCTCGCCCTGCGCCTGCGGGCCGACGTGCGCGGTACGGGACCGACCTGGTTCCACGTCGTGCAGGACCAGGACGCGCCCACGGTCTTCGAGCTGAGCTACGGCGCACTGGGCCGGGCCAACTACGCCAAGAGCCGTCGCGACGCCTACGCCACGCTGGACCTGCGGGCCGGCTTGGAGGCCGACACCTGGAGCGTCACGGCCTTCGGCAAGAACGTGACCGGCGAGAAGTACCTGAGCGAGGTGATCCCGGCGCCGGAGTTCGGGGGAAACTTCGCCTCGCCCGCCGCCGGCGCGACCTTCGGCGTCGAGCTCGCCGTGAAGTTCTGACGGCGCCCGCACAGCGGTGAAACCCCTCCCCCGATCCGGCGCGCGCCGCCCGATCGGGGGAATGTCGCCCCACAGGCGTCGCGCCGTCGCACTTGGGGGGAGTCGCCCTGGGGGGGAGTTGGCGCGCCCGCAATAGAGGCTGACGATGGCTTACCGATTGGGCGTGGATGTAGGCGGGACTTTCACCGACCTGCTGTTGCTGAACGAGGCGACGGGCGACTTCTGGCGACACAAGACGCCGTCGACCCCGCATGACAGCTCGGTAGGCGTGATGACCGGCGTCAACGCGGTCTGCGAGAAGGCCGGGGTCAAGCCGTCGGACGTCGACGTCTTCCTGCACGGCACCACCGTGGCCACCAACGCCGTGCTCGAGGGCAAGGGCGCCCGCGTCGGCCTGGTGACCACCGAGGGCTACCATCAGGTGATGCAGATCGCCCGCTCGCTGGTGCCGGGGGGCCTGGCCGCCTGGATCATCTGGCCCAAGCCGGAACCTCTCGCGAAGCTGGAAGACACCGTCGAGATCAAGGGCCGCATCGACGCCGTGGGCAAGGAAATCCGCCCGCTCGACGAGGTCGATGTCCGCGCCCAGCTGACCAGGCTGAAGGAGCAAGGCGTCGAGGCGGTGACCATCGCCCTGATGAACGCCTATCTCAACGGCTCGCACGAGCGCCGCGTGGCCGAACTGGCAGCCGAGATCCTGCCGGGCGTGCTGGTGTCGCTGTCGCACGAGGTCCTGCCGGAGATGCAGGAATACGAGCGCACCCTGACCACCGTCGCCAACGCCTCGGTCCGCCCGGTGGTCTCCAAATACGTCAAGAACCTGCGCGACAAGCTGCGGGGCCTGGACATGCAGGGCCGCATCGCCCTGCTGCGCTCGGACGGCGGCCTGATGTCGTCGGAAAAGTCCGAAGAGCACCCCGTCAGCCTGCTGATGAGCGGCCCGGCCGGCGGCGTCACCGGCGCCCTGTGGGTGGCCCGCAATTCGGGCCTGAAGAACATCTTGACGCTCGACGTCGGCGGCACCTCGACCGATGTGGCGCTGATCGAGAACGGCGAGCCGCGCCGCGTGCGCACCACCGACGTCGGCCACCTCACGGTCCGCGCATCGTCGCTGGACGTGAAGACGGTCGGCGCCGGCGGCGGCTCGATCGCCAAGGTGCCGGAACTGACCCGCGCCCTGCGCGTCGGCCCCGAGTCGGCCGGCGCCGCGCCGGGTCCGGCCGCCTACGGCAAGGGCGGCACGGCCCCCACCGTCACCGACGCCAACGTCGTGCTCGGCTACCTGCCCGAAGACCTGCTGGGCGGCGCCTTCAAGCTGGATCGCGAAGCGGCCCGCACGGCGGTGCAGACCATCGCCGACGCCCTGAGCATCGACCTCTATGAGGCCGCCCGCGGCATCATCGACATCGTCAACGAGAACATGTTCGGCGCGCTGCGCATGATCTCGGTGCAGCAGGGTTACGACCCGCGCGACTTCGCCCTGATGGGCTTCGGCGGCGCCGGTCCGCTGCACGTCAACGCCGTGGCCAAGCTGATGGGTTCGTGGCCGGCCGTGTCGCCGGTCTCGCCCGGCGTGCTGTGCGCCCTGGGCGATGCGACCACCCGCATGCGCACCGAGACGGCGCGCTCGTATTCCAAGCGCCTATCGGCCGCGACCGAGGCCGAGGTGCTCGGCCTGTTCGGCGAGATGGACGCCCAGATCCGCGACACCCTGAAGGCCGACGGCGTCACCGACGCCGAGATCGAGACCCGCTTCGAGATCGACGTCCGCTATCACGGCCAGGCCTTCGAAGTGCCGATGCACGTGACGCTCGACAGCCTGAAGGACGGCGGGCTGCAACGCCTGGCCGCCGCCTTCGACGAAGAGCACCGCCGCCTCTTCACCTTCAACATGGACGCCGAGCACGAGCTGGTGAACCTGCGCGCCGTCGCCATGGGCAAGGTGCAGGAGATCCCCTCGCTCGAGATCGAGAAGGGCGACGGCGATCCGTCGCGCGCCAAGATCCGCGACCACGAGGTCTGGGCCGAGGGCGGCATGAAGCCGGCCGCCATCTACGACCGTTCGAAGCTCCGCGCCGGCGACCGCGTCCCCGGTCCGGCGATCATCACCGAGATGGACTCGACCACGCTGGTGCTGCCCGACTGCGAGGCGCTCGTCGACGCCTACGGCGTCATCCTGATCAACCCCGTTTCGGAGGCCTGAGCCATGCCCGCGCGCATCCTGGAAACCAATTCCACGCCGTTCGGCAAGGTCGCCGTCGATCCGGTGACCCTCGACATCATCGAGAACGCCCTTCGCAACGCCCGCGTCGAAATGGACGCCACCCTGTTCCGCACCGCGCTGTCGCCCGGCATCCGCGAGCAGGGCGACGCCTTCCCGCTGATCGCCGACCGCGACGGCCGCATGGTGGTGGGCCAGTTCGGCTCGTTCATCGACGGCTTCCTCAAGGGCTATGACGGCGAGATCGAGGAAGGCGACATCATCCTCGTCAACGACCCCTACTCGGTCGAGGGCGCGATCAGCCATGCGTCCGACCAGCTGTGCATCGCCCCGATCTACCGCGACGGGCGGCTGGTGGCCTGGTCGGCGATGTTCGGCCACATGACCGACGTCGGCGGCAAGGTGCCCGGCTCCCTGCCCACCGACGCGGCCTCGATCTTCGAGGAAGGCTTCCGCCTGCCGCCGGTGAAGCTGTACCGCAAGGGCGAGTTGCAAAGCGACATCGTGCGCATCGCGGCCCACCAGTCGCGCATGCCCGAATGGTTCAAGGCCGACCTGCACGCCATCGTCGCCTCGTGCCGCGTGGCCGGCCGCCGGGTGGTCGAGATCTGCGAGCGCTTCGGTGACGACGTCTTCGCCAGCGCCCTGGACGAGCTTCTGGCCCGCAATCACCGCGCCATGGCCCACCTGATCTCGACGGCGATCGGCGAGGCGCCGGTGTCGTTCGAGGACTACATCTGCGACGACGGCAAGGGTGCGGGCCCGTTCAAGATCAAGTGCACCATGTGGCGCGAGGGCGGCAAGGTCGTTCTCGACTTCGACGGCACCGATCCGCAGTCGGACAGCTCGATCAACTTCCTGCTGAACGAGAACATGTTCAAGATGTTCTTCGGCATCTACATGATCATGGTCTTCGACCCGCAGATCCTGTTCAACGACGGGTTCTACGACCTGGTCGACGTGCGGATCCCGGAAGGCAGCCTGCTGAAGCCGAAGTTCCCGGCCGCCCTCTCCTGCCGCACCCACGCTCTCGGCCGCATCTTCGACGTCCTGGGCGCGCTGCTGGGCCAAAAGACCCCGGAATTCCTGTGCGCCGCCGGCTTCTCGAGCTCGCCGCACCTGATGTTCTCGGGCTTCGACGGCAAGGGCGAGTGGTTCCAGCTGTTCCAGATCGGCTTCGGCGGCATTCCCGGCCGTCCGTTCGGCGACGGCGCCGACGGCCACTCGCTGTGGCCGGGCTTCACCAACGTGCCCAACGAGTTCCTGGAACGCTACTTCCCGATGGTCATCGAACGCTACGAGAGCGTGGCCGACAGCGGCGGCGCCGGGCGCTTCCGGGGCGGCAACGGCATCCACATGACCTATCGGTTCACGGAAGCCGGCACGATCGCCATCCATGACGACCGCTGGTTCGTGCCGCCGTGGGGCGTCAACGGCGGCGCCCCCGGCGCCCGCTCGTGGAAGCGCCTGGACAAGGCCAATGGCGAGAGCATCGCCCTGCCCTCCAAGTGCGACGGAATCCAGGTCGACAAGGGCGACCTCCTGCACTTCGTCACCTGGGGCGGCGGCGGCTGGGGCGACCCGCTGGAGCGCGAGGTCGAGCTGGTCGAGCTGGAAGTCTTGCGCGGTCTGGTCACCGTCGAGGGCGCCAAGCGCTTCGGCGTGGTGCTGGACGCCGCCGGCAAGGTCGATGCGGCGGCCACCGAGGCCCTGCGCGCCAAGATCCGCGCCGAGCGCGGCCCGCTGGAGGTGTTCGACCGCGGTCCGTCGCTCGACGAGTTGCGCGCCAACTGCCTGGCCGAAACGGGCCTGCCGGCGCCGCGTCCGCCGGTGTGGCGCAACGCGCCCCTGGCCCTGGCCGCGGAATAGGTCGCAAGCGTCATGACGGTTGAAAACACGGGTCCCCTGAAGGGCCTGCGCGTCGTCGAGATGGGCCAGCTGATCGCTGGTCCGTTCTGCGGCCAGCTGCTGGGCGACATGGGCGCCGACGTCATCAAGATCGAGCCGCCCGGCAAGGGCGACCCGATGCGCGACTGGGGCCGCGGCGACTATCCGCTGTGGTGGGAAGTCGTGGCCCGCAACAAGCGCACGGTCTCGGCCAATCTGCGCGTGCCCGAGGGCCAGGCCCTAGCTCGCAAGCTGATCGCCACCGCCGACATCCTGATCGAGAACTTCCGGCCGGGCACGCTGGAGGGCTGGGGCCTGTCGCCCGAGGTCCTGCACGCCGAGAACCCGGGCCTGATCATCGTGCGGGTGTCGGGCTACGGCCAGACCGGTCCCTATGCCGACCGCGCGGGCTTTGGCGGCATCGGCGAGGCCATGGGCGGCTGGCGCCACATCGTCGGCGACCCAGACCGCGCGCCCTCGCGCATGGGCATCTCGATCGGCGACGCCCTGGCGGCCACCTACGGGTGCCTGGGGGCTCTGGCCGCCCTGCGCCACCGCGACAAGACGGGGCAAGGCCAGGTGGTCGACAGCTCGCTCTACGAGGCGGTGCTGCAGGTCATGGAAAGCCTGGTCCCCGACTACAAGGTCATGGGCTACATCCGCGAGCGCTCGGGCTCGGTGCTGCCCGGCATCGCGCCGTCGAACGTCTATCACTGCAAGGACGGCGACTATCTGATCGCCGCCAACCAGGACACGGTGTTCGGTCGCCTGTGCAAGGCCATGGGCCAGCCCGAGCTGGCCCAGCACCCCGACTACGTCAACCACGTCAACCGCGGCCGCAACATGAAGGCGCTGGACGCCCTCATCGAGGCCTGGACCAAGACCCTCACGGTCGACGAGGTCGAGGCCAAGATGATCGAGGCCGGCGTGCCGGCCGGGAAGATCTATCGCGCGCCCGAAATGCTGGCCGACCCGCACTTCGCGGCCCGGGAGTCGATCATCACGCTCGACCACCCGCGCTGGGGCGAACTGCCGATGCAGAACGTCATGCCCAAGCTGTCCAAGACCCCCGGCGTCGTCCGCGCCATCGCCTCGCAGGCGGTGGGCCAGGACAATGCGGCGGTGTGGAGCGAGCTGGGGGTGAGCGAAAGCGAGCTGAAGGCGTTCGCCGAGCAGGGGGTGGTCTAGGACCACGCGAAAACCTCGTCCTTCGACAAGCTCAGGATGAGGTTTTCTACTGCAATCGCCTACGATCCTGCGGCCTGCAAGTTGGTCCTCATCCTGAGCTTGTCGAAGGACGAGGACCACGCACCGCGCGCTCAAAGATAGTCAGCTTGGATCCCCGCCTGCGCGAGGACGACCGGAGTAGAAATGGCCGAAGATCTGAACTCCGACTACGAACGTGCCGGCTTCGGCGGCCGCCTGGCCTTCGGCAAGAGCCCGGCCCTGCTGATCATCGACGTGGTCGACGCCTACCTGCTGCCGGACTCGCCGCTCTATGCCGGCGTCGAGGCGGCCCTGGCCAGCAACGCCAGGCTCCTGCAAGCCGCCCGCAAGGCCGGCATTCCGGTGATCCTCACCAACGTCGTCTACCAGGCCGGCGTCGGTGGCCGCGATGGCGGAGTGTTCTATCGCAAGGTGCCGGCCCTCAAGGCCTTCCAGGAAGGCTCGCCGTTGGGCGCGTTCCCCAAGGAGATCACGCCGATCGAGGGCGAGATCGTGCTGTCCAAGCAGTACGCCTCGGCCTTCTTCGGCACGCCGCTGGCCTCGACCCTGCGGGCCATGGGCGTCGACACGGTGATCATGGGCGGCTTCTCGACCAGCGGCTGCGTGCGGGCCAGCGCGCTGGACGCCCTGCAACACGGCTTCATCCCGTTCGTGGTGCGCGAAGCCTCCGGCGACCGCGACGAGCGCGTGCAGGAGGCCAACCTCTTCGACCTTCAGGCCAAGTACGCCGAGGTGGTTTCAGAGGACGAGGCGCTGAAGCTGATCGCCGGCGCTGCCGCCGCCTAGCGCCGCCAGGCGGCGGCCAGCTGATCGTATTTTTCCTCGCCGCCGCAGGGCTCGACAGCCTTGGGCGAGCGATCACCCCTGGCCAGGGCGTTTGCGCAGGCGGCGTTGAACAGGGCGTCGGCCGGCGAGACGTCGTAGCGGGGCACGAAGATCATCGACACCCGCCCGGGCTTGCCGTTGATCCCGGCGATGTAGGTGGTGATCGGCGTCGAGCCCCGTTGGGCCGTGGCGCGCTGGCGCAGCTCAAGGGCCCGGACGGGGTCCTTGGCGACGCCGCCCCGGCCGTACTGATAGAGCAGCGACAGCGCCATCTGGGCGTTGGCGTCGTTGCGATCGGCCAGTTGGAGCAGCGTCTCAGGCGGCGTGCTCAGCGCCGTACGCAAGGGCCCCAGGCTGGCGAAGCGCGCCTCCGGCGTGGTGGCGCAACCCGCCAGCAGAACCGCGCCGATCAAGCCCGCCAATCCGGCGATCCGTCCGCTCCGCGCCATTCCCGCCCCACCGATCAACCATTGAGGGAATGATTACGCCAGGTCGCTCCAGGCGCAACAGTCGAGGTCAGCCGGCGGCCGCCTCGTTCCCATAGGCGCGCATGAAGACGTCGACCGCGGCGTCGACCGCCGTGTCGATCATCTCCGGCGTCAGTTCGGGCAGCACGCCCTCGAGCAGGCGATAGAAGGCTCCGGACTCGCACAACGCCTGGAAGTGCATGGCCGCCTGCCAGGGGTCGACGCGCCGCATCTGTCCCTGTTCCATGAACCACTCGAACCGAGTGGTCATCCGCGTCCAGCCGCGCCGGGGACCATTCTCGAAGAACAGCTTGCCGAGGTTCGAGCGCGCGCCCTCGGCGATGATCATCCGCCGGAAGGCCAACACCTCGTCGCTCGCCACGAACGCCAGGAAGACGCGGCCAAAGCGGCTGAGCGCCGTGCGCAGGTCTTCCTCTGTCTCGAAGGTCGAGAACACCGGATCGATGATCTGGGCGCCCTTCTCCAGCATGGTGGCGACGAAGAGGTCGTCCTTGGAGGCGAAGTAGCTGTAGAGCGTCTGCTTGGAGCCGCCGGCGCGCGCCGACACCTCGGCCATGCTCGCCCCCAGGAACCCGCGCTCCAGGAACACGGCCTTGGCCGCTTCCAGGATGCACTTGCGCTTTTCCTCGGTCTTGACGCGCACGCGCCCTCCTCCCGTCTCCGATAGGCCGATTAACCAGGCCCAGGCGTTTTCTGGACCAGACCGTACACTTTTCACTTGACGTCGTCACGTCAAGTTATATTTGGACCGTCCTGTACGGTTTGATATCGAGCAAATCCGATGGCAAACGCCCTCCCCCGGACTTCCCCCCTTAAACTGGCCCTCGCGGGCCTCCTTGCGACGACAGCCCTGGCGGGCTGCGCCGCCGTGCCCAAGCTGCCGCCGGCCCAGGCGATCAAGGCGCCCGACGCCTACGCCTCGCAAGCGAGCCTGGCCGCGCCCGCCGCCGACTGGCCGACCGACCGCTGGTGGACCGCCTATGGCGACGCCCAGCTCGACGCCCTGGTCGACGAAGCCCTGGCCGGCTCGCCCGACCTGGCCGCCGCCGAGGCCCGCGTCCGCAAGGCAGAAGCCCTGGCCGGCCAGGCCCGCTCGGCCACCCTGCCCAGCCTCAGCGCCGGCGCGACCTACGCTTCGGTCAAGCAGAGCTACAACAACGGCGTCCCGGCCGGCTTCGTGCCGAAGGGCTACAACGACACCGGCCGCGCCACGCTCGACTTCGCCTGGGAGCTCGACTTCTTCGGCAAGAACCGCGCGGCCCTGGCCGCCGCGACCTCGCAGGCGGAGGCCTCCAAGGCCGACGCCGCCGAGGCGCGCCTGGTGCTGTCGACCAGCGTCGCGGCCGCCTATGCGGATCTGGCCCAACTGTTCGCCGATCGCGACGCGGCCGCCGACGCGGTCAAGACCCGCGAGCAGACGGCCCAGCTGACCGCCGACCGCGCCGCCAACGGCCTGGAGAACCGCGGCTCGGCCGAGCAGTCCAAGGCGGGCCTGGCCTCGGCCCGCGCTCAGCTGGCCGCCGCAGACGAGGCCGTCGGCCTGACCCGCAACCGCATCGCCGCCTTGCTGGGCGCCGGTCCCGACCGGGGTCTCGCCCTCCAGCGGCCGAAGGTCGGGACGCTGAAGGCCTTCGGCCTGCCGGCCAACCTGTCGGCCGACCTGATCGGTCGCCGTCCCGACGTCGTCGCCGCCCGCCTGAGGGCCGAGGCCGCCGCTCAGTCGATCAAGCAAGCGAAGGCCGAGTTCTACCCCAACGTCGACCTGTCGGCCTATTTCGGCCAGCAGTCGCTGGGTCTCGACATGCTGACCAAGGGCGGCTCGCGCATCGGCTCGATCGGTCCGGCCGTGCGGCTGCCGATCTTCCAGGGCGGCGCGCTGCGGGCCAACTATCGCGGCGCCGCGGCCGATTACGACGCCGCCGTGGCCAGCTACAACGGGGCCCTCGCCCAGGCCCTGAAGGACGTCGCCGACGCCGCCGTCAGCGCCCGCGCCCTCGACGCCCGGCTCGATGAAACCCGCAAGGCCGTCGCCGCCTCGTCGGCCGCCCACGACATCGCCCTGCAGCGCTATCGCGGGGGCCTGGCCACCTACCTGGAAGTCCTCTCCGCCGAGGACGCCCTGATCGCCAACCAGCGGACGCTCGCCGACCTCGAGACCCGCGCCTTCACCCTCGACGTGGCGCTCGTGCGCGCCCTCGGCGGCGGCTACCGCGCCGCCTGACCCGTTTCCCGGAGCCCTCCCCCATGTACGATTCCGAAGCCTCCGCCGACGCCACAGCCCAAGCCGCCGCCGAAGCCAAGTCCAAGGCCGCGGCCGGCGCCAAGCGCAAAAAGCTGTTCCTCGGCCTCGCCGCCGTCGTCCTGATCGCCGGCGCCGGCTATGGCGCCTACTACGCCCTCGTGGGCTCGCACCACGTCGAGACCGACAACGCCTATGTCGGCGCCGACGTCGCCCAGGTGACCCCGCTGGTCGGCGGCCCGGTGCGCAGCGTCGCCGTCCATGACACGCAAGTTGTGAAGGCCGGCGACGTGCTGGTCGTGCTGGACGACAGCGACGCCCGCATCGCCCTGGCCTCGGCCCAGGCCGACCTGGCCCGCGCCGAGCGCCGGGTGCGCGGCTATCTGGCCACCGACCAGAGCCTGTCGGCCCAGATCGCCGCCCGCGACGCCGACCAGGCCCGCGCCGCCGCCAGCCTGACCTCGGCCCAGGCCGATCTCGAGCGCGCCCGCATCGACCTGGACCGCCGCAAGGCCCTGGCCGCCACCGGCGCCGTCTCGGGCGACGAGCTGACCCGCGCCCAGAACGCCTTCGCCAACGCCCAGGCGGCCTTCGCCTCGGCCAAGGCCGCCCAGGCGCAAGCGCAGGCCAACCGCGCCGCCGCCGCCGGCTCGCTGGCCGCCAACGCCGTGCTGACCGACGGGACCACCGTCGACACCAACCCGGAAGTCGCCGCCGCCCGCGCCAAGTTCGAACAGGCCCAGTTGGACCTGTCGCGCACCGTGATCCGCGCGCCGATCGACGGCGTCGTGGCCAAGCGCGCCGTGCAGGTCGGCCAGCGCGTCGCCGCCGGCGCGCCGGTCATGCAGGTGGTTCCGATCGCCGCGGCCTATGTCGACGCCAACTTCAAGGAAGGCCAGCTGCGCAAAGTCAAGATCGGCCAGCCGGTCGAGCTGACCGCCGACCTCTACGGCAATGCGGTGACCTACCACGGCAAGGTCGCCGGCCTGTCGGGCGGCACCGGCGCGGCCTTTGCGCTGATCCCGGCCCAGAACGCCACCGGCAACTGGATCAAGGTCGTGCAGCGCCTGCCCGTGCGCGTGGCCATCGATCCGGCCGACCTGAAGGCCCATCCGCTGCGCGTGGGCCTTTCGATGAAGGCCACGATCGACACCCGCGACTAAACCCGAGCAGCAAGGACCGCCGTCATGGCCAGCGCTCAAGCCGCCCCCGCAAGGGCGGCGTCCGAACCCGCGCCGCTCAGCGGGCCGGCGATGATCTTCGCCGGCCTGATCCTGGCCGCCGCCAACTTCCTGGTGGTGCTCGACACCACCATCGCCAACGTCTCGGTGTCCAACATCGCCGGCGCACTGGGCGTCTCGCCCAGCCAGGGCACGTGGGTGATCACCTCCTACGCCGTGGCCGAGGCCGTGGTCGTGCCGCTGACCGGCTGGCTCTCGGCCCGCTTCGGCGCGGTCCGGGTGTTCGTCTTCGGCATGATCGGGTTCGGGATTTTCTCGTTCCTGTGCGGCCTGGCGCCGTCGCTAGGCTTCCTCGTGCTGTTCCGCATCCTGCAGGGCGCCTGCGGCGGCCCGCTGATGCCGCTGTCCCAGACCCTCTTGCTACGCGTCTTCCCCAAGGAGAAGGCCGCGGCGGCCACGGGCCTGTGGGCCATGACCACCCTGATCGCCCCGATCCTGGGGCCGATCCTGGGCGGGGCGCTGTGCGACAGCGTCGGCTGGGCCTTCATCTTCTGGATCAACGTGCCGATCGCCATCGCCTGCGCCTGGTTCGCCTGGAACCTGCTGAAGGGTCACGAGACCCCTCTGGCCCGCGCGAAGGTCGACCTAGTGGGCCTTGGCCTGCTGGTCGTCTGGGTCGGCGCGCTGCAGATCATGCTCGACCTGGGCAAGGAGCACGACTGGTTCGCCTCGCCGATGATCATCGGCCTGGCCATCGTCGCGGCGGTGGGCTTCGCGGCCTTCCTGATCTGGGAGCTGACCGCGGAGAACCCGATCGTCGACCTGAGGGTGTTCCGACACCGGGGCTACACCGCGGCGGTCATCACCCTCAGCGTGGCCTTCGGGGCGTTCTTCGGCATCAATGTGCTCAACCCGCTCTGGCTACAGCAGAACATGGGCTACACGGCCACCTGGGCGGGCTACGTCTCGGCCCTGCTGGGCGTCACTGCCGTCATGGTCGCGCCGCTGGCGGCCGGCATGTCGGCCAAGTTCGACGCCCGCAAGCTGGTGTTCCTGGGCCTGATCTGGATGGCGGTCATGACCTTCTTCCGGGCCCAGGCCAACCAGCAGATGGGCTATTTCGACATCGCCCACTGGCTGCTGTTCCAGGGCTTCGGCATGCCGTTCTTCTTCGTCCCCGTGACCGCTCTCGCCCTTGCGAGCGTCAAGGTCGAGGAGACCGCCAGCGCCGCGGGCCTGATGAACTTCTGCCGCACGCTGTCGGGGGCGTTCGCGACCTCGGTGGTGACCACGGTGTGGGCCGACGGCGCCAGCCGCAACCACAACGAACTGTCGGGCGTGCTGAACGGCGCGCAGGGCACGATGGACCAGCTGAAGGGCCTGGGGATGAGCGCCGACCAGGCGCGCGGCACGCTGGACAACATGGTCCAGAGCCAGGGCGTGATGCTGGCCACCAACCAGGTGTTCATGGCCATGGCCGTCCTGTTCGTGGTGGCCGCCCTGGTGGTCTGGCTGGCCCCCAAGCCGACGCGCGTCGCCGACACGTCGGCGGTGCACTGAGAAAGAAACCCTCGCCCTTCGACACGCTCAGGGTGAGGGTTTCTGCTGTTACGCCGAGCTTGAATTGGTCCTCACCCTGATCCTGTCGAAGGGCGAGGACCAAGCGCCTACCGCGCCGTCGCCCCCTTCACCACCGCGCCGAACCGATCCAGCGGACAGTCGAAGCTCGCCTCGCTGCACCCCGGCACGAAGATCGGCGAGGCAGAGGGCGGCGCGGCCAGGGTTAAGGGCTTCTTCTCGCGCAGCTGCGACAGGCTCTGCACCGCATAGCGCACGCGGATGACGCGGACGCCGTCGGCGCGCTTCCAGCGTTCGAAGACCAGGTTGCCGCCCGGCGCGATCTGGTTCGGCTGATAGCCCGGCGCGACCCATTCCATGCCTAGAAGGCCGCCGAGCATGGCCAGGGTGCCGTCATGGCCGACGATCACCACCATCTTGGCGTCCGGACCGCCGATGGCCTCCTTGCCGGGCTTGGTCTCCAGCGTGGCCAGGATCTTCGAGGCCAGATGCCCCGCCCCCGTCCGGGCCACTTCGCGGGAGCGCAGGCGCAGGTCGAACTCGGCTTGGTGCAGCGGGAAGACCCTGAGCAGGGCCGCCTCGTCCAGACCCTTCCAGCCCTGCCCCGCAAAGTCCTGGCCGTCGGCCCAGGCCATCAGCATGCTTTCGGTGATCCCCGAGGCGAAGGCTTCGGGACCCGAGATCCCGACCGTCTCGTCGGCGTCGTCAAGAAAGGAGGCCGGCTCGTCATAGACGCGGCGCTTGCCGGGCGCCTTCGGGCACGGCGCGGCGCCGCATTGCATCAGCAGTTCGTCGAGGCTGGCGATGGCGTCGCCATGACCGGCGCTCCAGGCCGCCAGGTTCCCGCCCACCCGGCCGGCGACCGAGGCGCGGGCCAGGGCCAGGTCCGCCTTGGCCACGCCCGCCTTCACCGGTTCGAACAGCGGATCGGCCTTGCCCTCGCCCACTGTGTGGACGTCGACGGCGCAGCCGGGCGACAGCCCCTCGCCCAGCGCCTTGGCCGTAGCGATCGTGCGCTGGGTGACATTGGCCCAGTAGTAGACCTGCCCGCAGTCAGCGCCGGCCAGCAGTCCCTGCCTGGTGTAGATCTCGCGGTAATAGGCGCCGAACAGGGTCGACAGCGTCCCGCCATTGGCCGTCAGATGGCCCGGAGGGACGGAAAAGCGCGGCCACGGGCGCGCCGTGGCGGTCTCCAGGCGCTCGGGACTCGACATCGCCGCGCGCACGCCGTGGCGGCTGAGGATCACCACCTTCTCCAGGGTCTCGCCGGACGCCTGGGCGGCGGCGGGCGCGGCGACGAGCGCGGCCAGGGCGAAGGCTGAAAAGCGGGCAAGCAGACGCATCGAAACTCCCGAAAACGAAAAAGCGGCCCGCGCGGCGGAATCGCGCGGGCCAGTCGAGGGGATCGGATCATGAGGGGTCAAGCAGAGGCCCCCTCAGGAACAAGAGATCGCCGTCGCGGCCGCCCAGCTGTGCAGGCGGCCGCGACGATGCTCCGCAAACGGAGCGATCAGAGCCTTAGAACTTGGCCCGCAGGCCGAAGCTCACCGTGCGGCCGTAGTGGGTGTAGCCGCCGAACCAGCCGCCCTTCACGAACTGCCACTGGGCCGCATCGGTCAGGTTCTGGCCTTCGAGGGCCGCGGTGATGTTGTCGGTGATCTTGTAGCTGACGCTGGCGTCCAGCGAGCCGAAGGCCTTGTCGTTGAGGGCCGAGAGGCCGGCGCCACCGACGTCCTGCAACACGTCGTCCACCCAGCTGTAGGCGGCGCGGGCGGCGAAGCGGTCCTTCTCGTAGAAGCCGGTGATGTTGAAGCTGTTCTTGGCCACGTTGACCATCGCGTCCGTCAGGGTCGGCGAGTAGGTCGCTTCGGTGTCGGTGTAGGTGTAGTTGGCCAGGAAGCCGAGGCCGTCGAACGGCGCGGGCAGGTTCTTGAACAGGTGCTGGTAGGCCAGCTCGACGCCCTTGATGCTGGCTTCACCACCGTTGGTCGGCGAGGTCAGCTGGTAGGTCTGGCCGTCGACCACGATGTTGGTCTTCTGGCTGTAAGCGAAGGTGGTGATGTCCTTGTAGAAGGCGCCGGCCACCAGGGCGCTGCCCGGGGCGAAGTACCACTCCAGCGTGGCGTCGTACTGCCAGGCCTCGAACGGCTGCAGCTGCGGATTGCCGCCGACGGCCGTCAGCACCGTGCCCGACGAGTTCAGCGTCAGGCGCGGGGCCAGGTCGGCCAGCGACGGACGGGTGATCACCTTGGCCGCGGCGAAACGGGCCTGCAGGGTGTCGGTGATGTCCATGGCGAAGTTCAGCGTCGGCAGGACGTCGGTATAGGTCTTCTCGTAGCGGACCGGGATGGCGGCGCTGCCGGTGTCGGCGTGGCCGGCCGAGACCTGCTTGGTCTGGGCGACGCGAACGCCCAGTTGGCCGCGCAGAGGACGGCCGAACAGCTGGGTGTCCATGTCGGTCAGGCCGTAGCCGGCCAGGATCTCTTCCGACACGAAGTAGGAGTTGCGCTGGTCGGCGCGGGCCGTGCCCTTCTGGGTCTTGTCGGCCAGGGCCCAGAACTTTTCCGGATCGGGCATCACCCAGGTGCGCGGCAGGTTGCCGCCCACCTGGCCCAGGAAGTCGCCGGCCGGGAAGGCCTCGAAATAGCTGGCGTCGAAGTACTTGTTGGCCAGGTTGGTGGTGAAGTTGATGTCGGCGCGATTGTAGCTGCGCTCACGCTCGCGGAACTTCACGCCGAAGGCCACGCGCGTGAACGGCCCCCACTGCACCGGACGCTCGGCGTCCGCCTGGATGGCCTTTTCCAGGTCGAGGGAGTCGTTGGTGCGCCACTCGATGCGGCGGAACGGCAGCAGCGAGGGGTTCGACAGGTTGGCGGTGGCCAGGGTGACGCTGGGCAGGACGTCGTCGTCGACCTTGGTCATGTTGAAGGTCGTCTGGCCGATCGCGCCCAGAAGGCGGGTGCGGGTGATCGGCTTGGAGGTCTCGCTGTAGGCGCGGGCGTAGGCGGCGTCGCCCGAGAAGGTCCACTCGCCGATCCGCTGCTTGCCGTTGATGGCCAGCATCAGGTTGTCGTGGGCCAGGTCGCTGACCTCGCGGCCGATCTGGCTGGTCGAGGTGACCGTGCCGCCGACCAGCGTGCCGTCGCGCACCACCGCCGAGCCCGGAACCAGGGTCGAGACCGTCTGGTCGACCGAATAGGTCAGCTCGTCATAGTGGTCGTCGAGGTGGGTGTAGCTGGCGTCGAAGGTGATCTCGGTGGCGTCGGTCGGCCGGTACTGGGCCGAGAACACCAAGCCCTTGCGCTCGCGATCCTCGCGCTCGAGGGTCGGACGGATGGCGGTCGGGTAGAGGTTGATCCCCTGCGCCGCCAGGCTCCTGCCCAGGGTGGTCGAAGGATCGGCGTAGCTCCAGCTGACGCCGGTGACGCGGTCCTGGCGCAGGGTGCGCTGGTCATAGACCAGGGCCAGCAGCGCGCCGAAGCTCTTGTCTTCGTTGACCCAGCTGAGCAGGCCAGACACGCGCGGGTCGGTGGCGCCGGCCAGCTCCGGATGGCTGGCGGTGGCCGAGGCGGCGATGGTGTTCTTGCCCAGGGTCAGGGGGCGAAAGGTCTTGATGTCGACCACGCCTCCGATCGCGCCTTCGTCCAGCGAGGCCAGCGGGGTCTTGCCGACCTCGACGCCGGCGACCAGTTCGGACGGCAGGGTGTCGAAGCGGAACTGGCGGCCGCTCTGGCCGCTGTCGCGCATATTCTCGTTCACCGCGGCGCTGCGGCCGTTCAGGGTGACGATCTGGAAGTTGGGGCCCAGGCCCCGGACGCGGACGAACAGGCCCTCGCCGCGGTCACGGGTGATGGCCACGCCCGGCACCCGTTGCAGGGCCTCGGCGATGTTGTTGGACGGGAACTTGCCGATGTCCTCGGCCGAGATGGCGTCGACGACGTTGGCGGCCTTTCGCTTGTCGGCCAGGGCTCGCGCCAGCGAGTTGGCGAAGCCGCCGGTAACGACGATCTCCTCGACCGTGGCGCTATCGTCGGCGGCCGGCTCGGCGGCGGCGACGGGCGCGGCGGCCTCGGCGCGGCGGGCGGGGGCCGGGGCGGTCGAGATCTTCTGGGCGGCCGGACGCAGCACGGCCGCGCCGCCGTTGCGGACATAGGTCAGGCCGGTGCCGCGCAGCAGCTGGACCAGGCCCGTCTCGGCGTCGAGTTCGCCGCGCACGCCCGACGTGCGCTTGCCGGCCAGCAGGGCCGGATCGGCCAGGACCTGAAGGCCCGTGGCGCGCGAAAAGGCCGGCAGGGCCGCGCCCAGGTCGCCGGCCGGGATGGCCAGGGCGGGCTTGGGCGCCGGAGCGGCCATCGCCGTCGTCGCCGACATCAGGACCGCGGCCGAGGCCGTGCTCCACAGGGTCCAGGTCTTGAAGGTCATCGTACTATCCCCGAATGCGCGGCGTCAGGCCGGCTTCGGCGGGGAAGACGTCGCCGCGCCCCCATTCAGGACAGGGATTTTTGTGAAGTTTCGGCGACGGCCCGCGAACCTCACCGGCTGATCACCAGGCCGCCCTGCCCCTCGCGCACCTCGAAGCCGTGGACCAAGGCGAGGTTGCGCACCAGGGTCGTCGGCTCGTCCAGGCGGAAGCGTCCGGCCACCCGCTGGCGGGCCAGTTCCGGATCGGCGATGACGATGCGGCGCTCGGAGGAGCGGTTCACCCGCTCGACCAGCCGGCCCAGCGTGACCCCGTCGGTCTCCAGCCAGCCCGAGCGCCAGTCGTCGGCCAGGGGATCGAAGGACCGCACCTTCGACAGCCTGCCTTCGGTGGCGAAGGCCCGCTGGCCGACGGTCAGCTCGGCGGTGCGGCGGATCAGGCCGTCGGGCGCCAGGCGCACCCGGCCGCGATGCACCGACAGCTCCAGCCGCTCGGGCCCGCGCTCGTCGCTGATCTCCAGGTCGAAGGCCGTGCCCAGCACGCGGGCCGAGCCGGCGGCGGTCCTCACAGTGAACGGCCGGCCCTCGTCATGGGCGACGTCGAAGAAGGCCTCGCCCCGGCTCAGCGCCACCTCGCGACGGCCCGCGCCCAGGCGCACCTCCAGGTGGGTGTCGCCGTCGAGCATGACCTTGGTGCCGTCCTCCAGCACGACGGCGCGGTGTTCGCCGCGCGCGGTCTCGAAGGCCGTCGGAGTCACGGTCATCAGTTGCAGTTGCGGCCAGGCCAGAGCCACGGCCAGGCCGCAGGTCAGCACGCCGCCGGCCAGGGCCGCGATCGGCCCGGCCTGGCGTCGCCTGGCCAGGCGACGCTGCTCGCTGAGCTTCATGGCCTCGGTCAGGGCGCTGTCCTGGTTGGTGCGCCAGACCTGGTCGAAGGCCTGCGCATTGGCCGGGTCGTCCGACTTCCAGGCCTCGAAACCGGCCTCGTCGTGGAAGGCCGGGTCCATGCGGCGAGCGGCCCACAGGGCGGCGGTGCGGCGGGCGCGGCTCATCGGCGGCCTCCGGCGGCGCGGCGCTCGGCCTTGGTCATCTCGCGATGCAGCTGCTCCAGCGCCCGCACCACGTGCTTCTCGACGGCGGCCTCGTTCATGGCCAGGGCGTGTGCGATCTCGCGCGTCGTCTGGCCGTGCAGGCGCCGGCGGATGAAGACGTCGCGGCGCAGCGGCGGCATGGCGTCCAGCACCCTGCCGAACACCTCGACCTTCTGGCGATGCATGAGGATCTGCTCCGGCGCCGGGGCTTGGCAGGGAATTTCCTCGTCCAGCATCTCGGTCGGCCGGCGATTGCGGCTGCGGAAATGGTCGCGGACGAGGTTCAGGGCGATGCGATAGCCGAGCGCCGCCCGGTCGGCGACGGTGCGCGCCTTCTCGTAGGTCAGCAGGCGGGCGAAGGTTTCCTGCACCAGGTCGTCGGCGGCGGCCGGGTCACGGGTGCGGCGGACGATGAAGTGATAGAGCTCGTCGCGCTGGGCGCGCAGGGACGCCAGGTCGGTCATGACGCAGGATCTGGCGCGTCACGGCGCGCCGGCGCGGAAGAAGCGGCCTTGGGGAGCATGGGGCGGCGGCTACCACGGCTTCGTGACAGTTCTTCCGCCGCCCCTCTACGTCACCAGGTGAACGTCCCTGCCGACCTCGCGGGAAGCTTCGCTTTCAGGCGCCGGGCGCCGTCGACGATGGCGAAGGCCTTCTCCTCGCCCGTCTGGTTCAGCACGATCAGGGCGCGGCCGCCGTCGGGATTGACGAAGGCCACGGTTCTCAGGCCCGCGGCCTCGGCCGGCGAGCCGACGCGCACCGCGCCCGGCTTCACAAAGCGGCTGGCGTGGCCGAAGGCGTAGTATTCCTGGTTCCGCTCGACCGCGCCGGTGGCCTGGTCGATGGTCACCACGCCCCGGCAGTCGCCGCAGCCGCCAGCGTGCGGGCCGTATTTTTCATCGAGCGCCAGGTTCCACATCAGCACGCCGCGCGCCCCGCCCCGGGTGGAGCCGACGATCAGCTTGTCCATCATCCACAGGAAGCTCTCGTCGAACCTGGCCGCCCATTGGCCGCCCGAGCATTCGGTGAAGAACACGTCCTTGTCGGGATGGGCCTTGCGCACCTCGTCCTGCGCGGCGACGTCGCCGGCGTAGCAGTGCCAGCCCACGCCCGCGACGAACGCCCGAGCCTTGGGATCGGACAGCACGGTCATCGGCTGCTGCGGCTGGTCCCAGTTGTGGTCCCAGTCCAGCACCTTGGTTGCGATCCGCTCACGGGCGAAGACGGGGCCCAGGTTGTCGCCGAAGAACCGCGCCCGGTCGGCCGCCGGCCAGCGCATGCCCGGATAGTTCTCCGGCTCGAAGTCCGGCTCGTTCTGGATGCTGAGATAGTCGGTCGGCACGCCCTTCGCCTTGGCCGCCTTGACGTACCTGGCGAAGAACTCGGCATAGGCCGGATAGGCGTCGGGCTTCAACTGGCCTTTCACCAGCGAGCCGGTGGTTTTCATCCAGGCCGGCGCGCTCCACGGCGAAGCCATGACCTTCAGGTCCGGATTGATCTTCAGCGCCGCCCGCACGGTGGGGAACACGTACTGCTCGGGCCGCGCCGTCGAGAAGTGCTTCAGTTCCGTATCGGCCGCCCCGCCCGGCGCGTCGTCCAGGCTGTAGTGGTCGAGCGAGAAGTCCGAGGCGCCGATGGTCACGCGGGTGAAGCTGAAGCCGAGACCGCCCTCCCCGCGCCCGAACAGCTCGGCCAGCAGCGCCTGGCGCTGGGCGGGCGACATCCTGGTCTGGATCAGCCAGGCCGAGGCGTCGGTGATCGACGCGCCGAAGCCGACGATCGACTGGTCGCGCTGGGCGACGTCGACGGTCACGACCGGCAGGTCGTCGCCCGTCGCCAGGCTCGCCAACGGCGGCTGCTCGGCCAGGAGCTGGGTCCTGTCGCCAGTCGTCACCCAGGCGCGGGCGGCGTGCTGGGGCGCCGGGGAGACGCTGGCGCAGCCTCCCAGGGCCAGGACCGCCGCCGTCGAGATCAGGGCCAGACGCATCACGGCTTGCGGCTCCAGGCCTTCAGCTTGGCAAAGCCGGTCAGGGCCGGATCGCCTGCGTGGGCGCCGACATAGAGCGGATACGAACCGGCCGGCAGGGTCCAGCCGGGCTTGGCGGTGTCGTAGTCGGCCAGCACGCGCGGATCGACGCTGAAGGTCAACCGCTTGGTCTCGCCCGGCTTGAGGTCGACCTTCTGGAAGCCGGCCAACCGCACCATCGACTTGCGCTTGCCAGCGGTGACATAGAGCTGCGGCGCATCGGCGCCGGCGACCTTGCCGGTGTTGGTGACGTCGAAGCTGACCTTCAGCCCGTCGCCGTCCTCGACCTTGAGGTTCTTGTAGCCGAAGCTCGTGTAAGAAAGGCCGTAGCCGAACGGATAGAGCGGCTGAAGCTTCTGCTCGGCGAACCAGCGATAGCCGACGGCCGCGCCCTCCCCGTACTCGACCGGGAAGCCCTTGATGGGTCCGGCCTCCTTGCCGGCCCGGCGGGCGTCGTCGATGGCGGCCTGCTCGGCATAGCCCGGCGCGGAGGCGCGCGGGGCCTGGTCCTCGGTCCTGGGGAAGGTCATCGGCAGGCGGCCCGACGGATTGACCGCGCCGCTGAGGATGCCGGCGACAGCCTCGCCGCCGCGCTGGCCCGGATACCAGGCCTGCAACACGCCGCCCACGCGATCCAGCCATGGCATCAGCACCGGCCCGCCGGTCTCCAGCACCACCAAGGAATTCTTGTTGGCGCCCGCCACGGCGTCGATCAGGGCGTCCTGGTTCTCCGGCAGGGCGATGGAGGGCGCATCTTGCGCCTCGGTCTGCCAGTGCCAGGCGAAGACGATGGCCAGATCCGCGCCCTTCACGGCGGCCGCGGCGGTCGCCGGATCCTTGCCGTCGACGTAAGAGACCTCGGCGTTCGGATAGGCCGCCTTGATCGCCTTAAGTGGCGAGGAGGCGTGCCAGGTGACGCGGACGAACGAGGCCGCCTCGCCGCCGTTCAGCGGGATCTCGACCGGCGCGCCGCCGACCGAGCGCACCTGCGAGGAACCACCGCCCGACAGCACGCCGACATCGGCATGGGCTCCGACCAGCACGATCTTCTTGGCCGTCTTGGCCAGCGGCAGCAGGTCGCGGTCGTTCTTCAGCAGCACCGCGCCGCGCTCGGCCAGGGACTGGGCCACCTTGGCGTTCCTGGCGTAGTCGATCGGCTGGGCCTCGACCGGGGTCGGGTTGTCGATCAGGCCGGTGGCGATCACGCCGTAGAGGATGCGGCGGACCATGTCGTCGACCCGCGCCTGGCTGACCTCGCCCTTGGCCACGGCGGCCTTCAGGTCGTCGCCGAAATAGATCTGCTTGTCGAGTTCCTGGCCCGATTGCTGGTCCAGGCCCGCCAGAGCGGCCTTGGTGGTGCTGTGCACCGCGCCCCAGTCCGACATCACCCAGCCCGGATAGTTCCAGTCGCGCTTGAGCACCTTGTTGAGCAGGAAGTCGTTCTCGCAGCCCCAGTCGCCGTTGATCTTGTTGTAGGCGCACATCACCGAGGCCGGCTGGCCCTTCTCGATGGCGATCTGGAAGGCCAGGAGGTCGCTCTCCCGCAGGTCGGCCTCGCCGATGCGGGCGTCCATCACGTGGCGGCCCGTCTCCTGCGAGTTGATGGCGAAGTGCTTGATGGTCGAGACGATGTGGTTGCTCTGCACGCCTTGGATCGACGCACCGGCCATCTCGCCGGCCAGCAGCGGATCCTCGCCCAGATATTCGAAGTTACGCCCCGCCCACGGGTCGCGGGTCAGGTTGACGCCGCCGGCCAGCAGCACGTTGAAGGTCTTGGCGCGGGCCTCAGCGCCAATCATCGCGCCGGACTCGTAGGCCAGCTTCGGCTCGAAGGTGGCCGCCAGGGCCAGGCCCGACGGCAGGGCCGTGGCGGTGTCGCCCTTGCGCTGCTCGACCTGGTTGGCGACGCCGAGGCTGGCGTCGCTCTCGCGCAGGGTCGGGATCTTCAGGCGCGGCACGCCGGGCACGTAGCCGGCCGAGGGGATCATGTCGGCGGGCGCCGGCTTGGTGTTGGGCGGGAACAGGCCGTGCAGGTACGTGATCTTCTCGTCCAGCGTCATCTGCCTGACCAGCGCGTCGGCGCGCGCCCAGACCGGATCATTGGCGCGCGCGGCCAGCGGCGCGCTGTCCTTGGTCGGCATGGTCTGGGCCAGGCTCGCGGCCGGCAGCAGGGCCAGAAGCGCCACGGCGGCGGAGGTCCGGCGCAGGATCCGCAGGGCGGATGAAGGCTGGGCGGCGGTCGTCATGGGCTACTCCGTGTCGGGATCGGGGGCGCCGCAACCGGGCGCGAGGGGGCCCGCGCCTCTTGCGAAGGCGGGCCGCGTCGAAACGAAAAAAAGCGCGGAGGGCCAGGGGAAGGGATCGGCCCTCCGCGCGCAGGGGTCAGAACTTGTAGTTCAGACCGAAGATGTACTGCCGGCCGTACTGGTCGTTGGTCTCGGGCAGCATGGTGCCGTCCGAGAGCACGCCGGTGCGGGTGCGGTAGGGACTGTTGTCGAGGTTGTTGACCTGCAGCACGGCCGACAGGCCCTTGAGCGGCCCGTCCTGGAACTCGTAGCCGATCTGGGCGTCGACCTGCTCGTCGGCCAGCACCTGGGTGAAGCCGCGATAGGCGAACAGCTGCACCACCTCGCCGCGGAAGGCCGAGCGGTGGCGCTTGCTGATCCGGGCCGAGAAGCCCGCCCGCTCGTAGTAGCCGGTGACGTTGTAGACGTCGCCCGACAGGCCCGGCAGGGCGTTGCTCGAGCCGGGGCCGTCCGGCTGGATGTCGGTCTTGGTGTGCGACATGCTGCCGACGAAGCCGAAGCCCTTCAGCCACGGGGTGATCAGGCCGAAGTCGACCGCGCCCGAGATCTCGTAGCCGTAGAGCTTGCCGCCCTCCCCGTTCTCGGGACGGGTCAGGAGGCCGATGTTGCTGATCGGCGTGACCGTGCCGGTGTTGGGCACGTTGGAGAAGTCGTAGTCCACCGACTTGTTATAGATGTAGGTCTCCAGGTCCTTGTAATAGCCGGCGACGGCGATGTAGGTCCCGGGCGCGAAGTACTTCTCGACCGACAGGTCGAAGGCGGTCGCCTTCCACGGCTTGAGGTACGGATTGCCGCCCGAGCCGCTCCAGCGGAAGGTCAGGGCGTCGACGCCGGCGGTGATGCTGGCGCGCATGTCGTCCAGGCGCGGACGGGCCGAGGTCTTGGCCACCCCGAAGCGGACATAGAGGTTCTCGACCGGCTCGGCCGTCAGGTTCAGGCTCGGCAGCAGCTCGTCATAGGTGTCCTCGACCGTGACCAGGCTGGGCGCCTGGGCCGTGCCGCCGCTGACGGTGTAGCCCGTCGATTCCTGCTTGGTGGAGATGTACTGCAGGCCGATGTCGCCCTTGATCGGCAGCGCGCCGACATGGGTGTCGATCTTGGCCATCAGGTAGGCCGTGGTAAGGCGCTCCTGGATCTTCCAGTCCTTGTTGTAGTCGTCGGCGTTCCCGATCGGCACGATGTCGTAATAGACCGGCAGGGCCTTGGGCAGGTTGATGGCCAGCACCTGGTCGATGCCCGCGAACGACAGCGAGACCGGCGACAGCAGGTACTGCGAGGCCACCGTGGTCGGGGCGCGGCCGTTCTTCAGGAAGAGGTCGTTGTCGGAGACCGTCTTGTCCTTCTTGCGGTCGGCGTAGTTGATCCCGGCCTGCACGCTGCTCAGGAACCCGCCGAGACGGGTCTTGGAAACGTCGTGGTCGATGCGGAAGTCGCCGGTGAACATCCGGTCCTCGACCTCGGGGAAGCGGATGGCGCCGTCATGGCCCCAACCGCCCCAGGCCGCCGGATCGCCCAGCTGCATGCGGCTGGCGTCGGCGTAGTTCAGGCCCGTCGTGTACTTGCCCACGCCGTTGAAGGTGAGGTCGTAGCCGATGTTGTCGAAGGTGCGGATCGGGCCGTAGCCGGCGTAGGTCTCGAGGATCTGCTCGCGGCGCTCGACCTTCGAATAGCCGATGTCGGCGGTGTAGGTGGTCGCGCCCGAGACGTACGAGGTGTTCCAGCCCAGGGCGAACTGCTCGTCCTTGCGGGTGTTGAGGTCGTTGCGGACGATCGGGGTGACGTTGGTCGCCGTGCCCGAGGTGTTGATCAGCGAATTGCCGACCTTGGTGAAGCCCGGGTTCAGGAACACCGTGGCGTCGGGCGTGCTGGGGCTGGAGAACCACTGCATGCCGCGACGGATCTCCTTCTGGTCGAAGGTCGAATAGAACAGGTCCAGCGTCGAGTGCAGCTTGTCGTTGGGCCGCCATTCCAGGACGCCCATGTAGCCGTCGCGCACCTGGTCGCGGTTGGTGGCGAAAATCTCCTGGCCGCCCAGGCTGTAGGCCCCGGCGTTGGCGCCGGTGAACTGGGCCGGCTGCTCCCAGTACCAGGCCTTGTACTGCTGGACCTGGGTCGGGCTGTCGAGGTGGGCGTAACCGAGCGCGACACCGATCGTACCGCCGGCGAACTGGTCGATATAGGAGGCGCTGAAGCGGTAGCCGCTCTTGGAGCCGTCGGGATTGGCCTTGTCGAGGTCGCTGATCTCGCGGCGGGCGTTCAGCGTCATCACCGGGCCCTTCTGGTCCAGCGGGCGGACGGTGCGCATGTCGACCGTGCCCGACAGGCCCTGGCCGATCAGGGCGGCGTTCGAGGTCTTGTAGACCACCACGCTGTTGAGCAGCTCCGACGGATACTGGTCGAACTCGGCGGCGCGGTTGTCGCCGGCGCTGACCTGCTGGCGGCCGTTCAGGAGGGTGGTCGAAAAGTCGGGCGAAAGGCCGCGGATCGAGATCACCTGCACCCGGCCGTTGACGCGCTGGCCGGTCAGGCCCGGCAGGCGCGCCAGGGACTCGGCGATCGACACGTCGGGCAGCTTGCCGATGTCCTCGGCCGACACGGCCTCGACCACGCCGACCTCGCGGCGCTTGATCTCGGCCGACTGCTCCAGGCTGCGGCGATAGCCGGTGACCACCACCTCGTCGACGGCGGTGTCCTGCTCGGTCGGGGCGGCGTCCTGGGCGTGGGCGGCGCAGGCCAGCAGCGACAGGGCCCCGGCCGAGGCATAGGCCAGCTGCTTGAAGCGCTGGGCGCCGGCGCGAACGCGGGCGGCCGAATGGGCGTTATGGATCAAGGTACTCTCCCCTACTGCGTCTCTTCCCTGGCCCTCCTCGCCCCGTCTCTTGCGGATTCGGCATCGAAAAGCCGCGCTTTCGTGAATTGGAAGCGCTTCCAACAAAGGCCGCAACGCGTCGGCCTTGTCAAGGGGAACGGCGATCGATCAGGGCGCGGAGGCGGCGGTGCCCCGTTCGACCACCGCGTGGTCGAGGCAGTCGAATTCCGGTTCGGCCTCGGCCCGGCCGCCCGTCAGGCGGCTGGCCAGCAGGGCCACCGCACGGCGGCCCATGTCCTTCAGCGGCTGGTGCACGGTGGTCAGCGGCGGCCAGACGATGGCCGACACCGGCGTATCGTCAAAGCCCGTGACGGACAGGTCCTGCGGCACTTTCACGCCGCGTCCGTGGACCACCGAAAGCGCCCCGGCGGCCATGTCGTCGTTGGCGCAGACCAGGGCCGTCGGATGCAGCGGATCGTCCAGCAGGTGGGGCGTCAGCTCCACCCCCGAGCGGAAGGTGAAGTCGCCCCGCACCTGGATCAGGTCGGACGCCCCGAGCCCCGCCTCGGACAGGGCCCGCATCAGCCCGTCCAGGCGCCGGTCGGCCGACAAGTGGCCCTGGATGCCGCCCATGAAGGCGAATCGGCGATGGCCCAGCTCGATCAGCCGGCGGGCGATGTCGTAGCCGCCGGCCTCGTCGTCCATGCCCACGCCGTCGGCAAGGTCCCTGCCCGCCCCGCCCGGCGAGATCGACACCACCTTGCAGCCGCGCCGCAGCACCTCGGCGATCAGGCCCGCGTCGTCCGAATAGGGCGGCGTGAAGATCAGCCCCTCGCAGCGCTGGGTGGCGATCAGGTCGTAGACCTGCTGCTCGCGATCGGCGCTCTGCAGCGGGATGTGGCGGGTGACCAGCTGGTAGCCCAGCTCCAGGCAGCCGCGCAGCGCGCCCAGCTCCAGGGCCGAATGGTAGAACGAGTTCGGCTCGCTCTCGAGGTCCGAGGCGAACACCAGGCCAAGCAGCCGGCTGCCGCCGCCGGCCAGCGAGCGGGCCTGCGGATTGACCTTGTAGTCCAGCGCCTTGACGGCCTCCATCACCCGGGCCCGCACCTCGTCGCGAACATTGGGGCCGTCGTTGAGCACCCGCGAGACCGTCGTCCGCGCGACGCCCGAAAGGCGCGCGACGTCGTCGATGGTGGGCCGTCTTGCCGTCAATGAACTCTCCGAACCGAACGCTGGGCGACACGATGGTGACGAACGGCCAGGCTGACAATAGCTCGACCGCAAGCTGTCCTGATCGCATAAACCACGGATGGATCAAGGCGACCGCCCATTTACAGAAGCCGAGCCCACCACGGGACGCTCGCGACTCTTCCTTGCCGGCTATGGCCTGGCCAATGCCGGCGCCTTCGTTTCCTTCATCCCGTTCCTGACCCTGCTGGCGCCGCTCAAGGCCGCCGAGGTGGCGCCGCACGCCCGCGACCTGACCCTCAGCCAGATCTCGATCGTCGGGGCGATCACCGCCGCGATCGCCCACATCGCCTTCGGCGCGCTCAGCGACGCCACGCGCGGCCGCTTCGGCCGGCGTCGTCCCTGGATGCTCGGCGGCTGGGCGGCCACGGCCCTGGGCCTGGTTCTCGTCGGCCTGGCCCAGACCCCGTGGCAGATGCTGGGCGCGGTCGTCGTGCTGCAACTGGCGGTCAACGCCCTCTACGCGCCGCTGGCCGCCGTGCTGCCCGACCTGGTGCCCGATCACCAGAAGGGCGCGGCCGCGGCCTGGGCGGGCCTGGCCCTGCCGGCCTCCAAGCTGTTCACGGCCCTGGTCGTCGGCGCCCTGCTGGTCTCGGCGACCAGCCGCTACGCCGCGGTCGTGGCCGCCACGGCCGTGCTCATCCTGCCCTTCGCCCTGACCCTGCGCGAGCCGCCCGCTCAGGCTCGCGCCCCGATCGCCTGGCCCAGCCTGCGGCTGACCGCCTTCGGCGATCGTGGGTTCCGGATGGTGTTCGCCTCGCGCCTGTTGGTCGAGACCGCCGTGGCGCTGCACACCCTCTACCTGTTCTTCTACCTCAAGGACCGCGGCGACCTGGCCAGCCGCCTGCCCGGCGTGACGCCCGAGGCCGCGTTCGGCCTGCTGCTGACCGCCTCGACCCTGGGCATGCTGGCGGCCGGCGCGGTGAGCGGCCTCCTGTCGGACCGGCTGGGACGCCGGCCGGTGGTCATCGCGGGCGGCGTGCTGATCGCGACCGGCGTCGCCCTGCTGCTGCTGGCGCCGCAATGGCCCGGCCCGCTGGTCGCCCAGATCGTGTTCGGGATCGGCCACGGGGTCTATTCGACCAGCAACCTCGCCCTCGTGGCCGAGGTCCTGCCCGACAACGCGCGCAACGGCCGCGACCTGGGCCTGATGAACGTGGCCGTAGCCGCGTCGCAGGCGCTGGGCCCCCTGCTCGGCATCGCCGTGGCGTCGGCCGGCGGCGACCTGCGCGGCGTCTTCGTAGCCGCCGCCCTGGCCGCCGTGGCCGGCGCCGGGGCCTTGCTGGCAAGGCGTTAGCGTCGATCGTCCGCACGCGGTCAAATGCACATGGCGCAAATTCACCACGTGCAATATTTCCGAACTTTACAAAGAGATACAACTCTGACACGAGTCTCCAGCCGCGCCAACTAGAGCGTGGATAAGCCCGGTCGAAACCAGCCTTTTGGGAGGTGTTGGTGCTCGAGTCGTCGGTGTCCCCCAGCGTAGCGTATCCAAGCGTCGAACCTGAGGCCGCCGACCTGCTGATCATCAGCATCGGGAATGCTTCTCCCCGCGCGGCCTCGGTGCTCAGCCAGGCCCTGGAACTGCCGGTCGAGACGGTGGTCGACGCCCTCTATCGCGCCCCTGCCCGGCTGCTGGCCAACCTGCCGGCGGCCGACGCGACGCGCCTGGCCGCCCTGATCGGCACGCTCGGCGTCGAGGCCTCGGTGGCCCCCGCCGGCGCCGCCCTGGTCCGCGCCCCGACCATGGACCTGGCCGCCGAGCTGCTCGACCTCGACGCCGCCGACGCCGTCGCCGCGATCCTCGGTCGCTTCCTGGGCATGGAGCCCGCCGCCGCCCTCGACCTGCTGCTGACCCCGCCGGGGGTGATCCTGGGAGCCGTCACCGAGCCGACGGTGCGCGCACTGGAAGCCGCCCTGCCAAGCGGCGCCGTGCGCCTGACCGCCAGCCGGCCGGACGAGGCCCGCTTCGCCCTGTTCGCCAGCGACCTGTCGCACCTTCAGGCCAGCGTCCTGCGCCAGAGGCTGCCGGCGGGCGCCGACGTCAGCGCCGGCGGCTCGGCCACCGTATTCGACCTCAGCCGCGGCGAGGCCGACGCCCTGTGGCGGCGACTGAAGGCGCCCGAGCAGGTGCGCATCGTCGACCAGGCCTTCCTGCGCTTCACCCTGGACCTCGTCGCCGCGCCGCCGCAGGCCGCCGCCGCGCTGGAGGCCCTGGCCGGCGTTCCGGCCGAGGACTTCGACCTGCTGAGCCAGGCCCTGCCCGTGCCCATCGAGGCCGGCGTCGCCTTCGCCGACCTGGAGGGCCGCCTGGCCGCCTACGCCGAAGCCGGGCTGACGGTGCGCGCCGAACTGGAGACCTTCTCGCACCAGGCGCTCGACATCCTGTCGGCCCCCGCCGCGGTCCTGGCCGAGGTCGGCCTGTCCGGCGTCGCCCCGCTCGCCACCGGCCTGATGCCCCTGCCCCGCGCGCGCCTGCTGCGCCACCGGCTGGAAGCCGCCGGGGCCGAGGTGCTGTTTTCCGAGATCCGCGCATGACCGCCCCCCTCGACATCCATCGCCTGCACGCCGGCGTCGCCGAGGCCGGCAAGGTCCTGGCGCTGAAGGGCCGCCACGACCAGGCCCTGGCCAAGTACCGCGAGGCCCTGCGCCTGGCCCACGGCGTGCGCGCCCCGCAGATCTTCGCCCGCCACTACCTGCACTGCGTGCTGGAAAGCCTTGAGCGCACCGGCGCCCACGAGCAGGCCGCCGTCCTGGCCGGCGAGGCCGCCAGCAGCGCCGCCGCCGAACTGGGCGACGGAACGCCCAGCGACTTCCAGCGCCGCGACCGCGCCTGCCTTCTGGAGCGCAAGGGCGTCAACGAGCTGAAGGCCGGCGACGTGACCGCCGCCCGCGAAAGCCTGACAGCCGCCGTCGCCCTGGACGAGGCTTTGCCCCTGTCCCGCAGCCTCCTGGCCTGGACCGCCCGCGGCCTTGGCGTTCCCGCCGGCCGGCTGTCCGAAGCCCAGCGGGTCCACGGCTATTGGACCGTCCGCCCCGACACCGTCGACAGGGCGCGCGCCTGCGAGTCCCCAACCAGCCCCCAGACGCCGCGGATCAAGGAGCCGATGAATGGCTGACCAGAACCCCATCGAGAAGATGACGCCCGGCCAGATCCTGGCCGACGCCAGCGTCGCCGAGTTCATCAAGGCCATGGGCCTGTCGATCGCCGACGCCCAGAAGGCGCTGGACCTCAACAGCCTGGCCCAGGTCGGCGAATACGTCGAGCCGCGCCCCGGCCTCGGCGGCAAGAGCCTGCTTCAGCTGGGCCTGTCGCCGCCGTTCTATCACTACCAGCACGCCGACCTGTCGGTCTCGATGCAGCTGACCATGAAGGTCGGCGAGGCCAGCGCCTTCGGCATCGGCGGCAAGCTGGACTTCGGCTTCGGCCAGGGCGGCCCCCAGGCCCCCGCCAATGCCCGCGAGGCCCAGGTCACGCTCAAGAGCCTGCCGGCCAGCGTCACCGTCGACGGGACCAAGACCGACGCCGCGGGCGCCGACGTCGAGGCCGCCGCCGAAGACTTGGCCAAGAAACTGGGCACGCCCGCCGGCAAGTTCGAGCGCGCCTATGTCAGCGCCAAGCGCACCAAGGTGCCGTTCAAGCTCGAGCCCGACACCGCCAAGAACCCGATCAAGACCGACACCAGCGTGGCGTTCTACGCCGCCTCCGAGGCCAGCCTCGGTGTCATCCGCATCGTCGAGACCCCGACCAACAACACCAGCGAAGAGTTCGTGCTGGCCGCGGGCAAGAGCACCAAGGTCGACGCCAAGGCCAACAACCTGCTCTACGCCCGCGCCGTGGCCAGCCAGATCAACACGCTGGGCGGCTTCAAGGCCAAGCTGCTGCGCGACCCCGTCGGCTCGGACCTGCCGGTCGGCGGCGGCACCCTGGGCCTGGCGCTGTTCGACAGCGGCAAGTCCGATCTCAAGCAGGCGGCCGTCGAGGAACTGACCCTGGTGGCCCGCGCCCTCAAGGCCAACGGCGCCACCGTCGACGTCGTCGGCTTCACCGACCGCGTCGACACCGATCCCTACAATCAGAAGCTGGGCCTGGACCGCGCCAACAAGGTGGCCGAGTTCCTGCGCGACAACGGCGTCGCGCCCGGCCAGATCCGCAAGGTCGAAAGCCGCGGCGAGGCCAGCTGGAAGGCCCAGGGCGCGGTCGACAACGTGGCCAACCAGCAGTTCCGCCGCGCCGAGGTGCTGCTGGCCGACTCCAACGACCTGCTGGTCGTGGTCGAGTCCGCCGGCACGCAGTTGCAAACCACCCCGACGCCCGACAAGACCAGCTCCGGCGGCGGCAACGGCTTCATCATCGTGCGCCACTTCACGGCGGTTCCGGTGGACGGCACGGCCGTCAAGGTCGGCGCCTCGGAGACCTCGGTGGCGATCAGCGGGACGGCCGCCAGCGACGGCGGAACGACGCTCGACGCCAACTCGCCCCAGGCCTACGCCTTCAACCTGGCGCGCGACGTCAACGCCGGCAGCGCCGCCCACGGCGTGCGCGCCGTGCGCAAGGGCGGCGTGGTCAGCTTCTCCGACGCCAAGGACGCGGTGATCATCAACCTGGTCACCCTGTCGGCCAACGACATCGCCCTGTCGGCCGCCGACGGCGCCAGCGTCACCAAGGCCCTCGACAAGATCGCCGCGGCCCCGACCGCCAGCGGCGACAAGCCCAAGGTCTCGGTCGCCGTGGGCCTGTCGGTCGACTACCGCACCAGCCGGCAGTTCGAGCAGTCGATCAACGGCAACAGCAGCATCTCGGCCCGCATCGTCGCCGTGCCCGCGCCGGTCGAGTTCCTCGACGAGATCAAGACCTTCCTGGCGCAAGCCAAAGACGCCGCGCCGACGCCCACCCCATGAGCGAGACCGCGTCCGTCACCCGGCAGCTGCTGTCCGCGCCGCTGCCGCAGATCATCGAGCGCCTGGGCATCGCCATCGCCCAGGCCCAGTCGGCGCTCGACCGCAACAGCATCGAGACGGCCAAGGCCATGGCCGAGGCCGAGGTCGAGTTGGGCGGCGAGACCCACAACCTGATTTCGCTGGGCTTCACGCCGACCTTCTACAGCTTCACCGAGGCCACGGTGGAGGCCAAGCTCTCGTTCAGCATGACCGAGAGCACCGAGTTCGGCGTGTCGGCCGGCGCGACGGTCGGCGTCCAGGCCGGCTTCGTCATGGTCGCCGCCTCGGTCAACGTCAGCTACGCGCGCAAGTTCTCGGTCAGCGCCGAGGGCATGAGCTCGATCGCGGCCCGGCTGGTCAGCCTGCCGCCGCCCGAGAACCTCGAAACCCTGCTTCGCAAGATCAGCGAGCCGGCCCCCGCGCCGACGCCCGCCCCCCCACCGTAGGAAGGACCAGACATGTCGATCGGCAGAGAACTTCTGAACGTCCCCATGGGGGACATGATCCGCCAGATGGCCTTCGCCATCGCCGAGGGCCAGATCAAGCTCGACGCCAACAGCATCGAGGTCGCCGAGATGATGGGCGGCCTTCAGGCCGTCACCGACGACGAGGGCAACACCACCTTCGACGACAGCCGGATCTTCTTCGGCTACGACCTGATGACCCCCTCGGACGCCCTGGCCTATATCGAGGCCGACAACGCGATCTCGGGCGGCGACACCGCGGCCCTGGTCAAGGTCGTCGAGGCCCAGAAGGCCGAGCTGGTCAAGAATAAGGAAGATCCCAAGACCCTGATCCGCGTGCCGACGCGGCTGTCGATGCTGGAGCTGGGCTTCTCGCCGACCTTCTACCAGTTCGTCGACACGATCATCGAGGTGAAGATCGCCATCAAGATCACCCGAACCAGCGAGTCCGGCTACAGCTCGCGCAACACCAACCAGGTGACCACCAAGGGTTCGAGCTTCAGCTGGAGCCTGTTCCGCGGCCGCGCCGGGACCAGCAACACCAGCCAGGTCTCGACCAGCCAGGTCGACGCCACCTACTCGTCGAAATACAGCTACTCGGCCGAGGGCTCGAGCCTGCTGCGCACCAAGCTGGTGCCCATACCGCAGCCGGCCATCCTGGAAGAGCGCATCCGCCGCCAGCTGGACGAGGAGGTCGAGCGTCGTCGCCGCCTGCTCGACGCCAAGCTGGGCAAGGAAGAGAAGAAGGACGACTAATCCCAGGATGGAGGGCGCGCCATGAGCGTGGGCACAGAACTGCTCGCCGTCCCCTTCCCGGAGATGGTGCAGCGCCTGGGGGTGGGCATCGCCACCGCCCAGCTTCAACTCGACCTCGTGTCGCTCCGCATCGCCCGGATGATGGCCGGCTATGACGAGGACGCCGACGAGGAAAAGGACGGCGAAGGGGCCAAGTCCAAGAGCTACATGGTCAAGTTCGGCGACGGGCAGGAATACAGCCTGCTGGAGCTGGGCTTCACCCCGACCTTCTATCAGTTCGTCGACACCGTCATCGAGCTGAAGATGTCGATCTCGTTCAAGTCCGAGACCGAGATCAAGCGCAGCAGCAGCGCCACCACGGTCAAGGCCGGCGGCTTCTGGACGCCGTTCGGCGGCGGCGGGGCGGTCAGCGCCAGCAGCGTCAGCGCCAGCTACGCGGCCAAGTACCAGTACAGCGCCGAGGGCTCGAGCCTGATGCGCACCAAGCTGGTGCCCATACCGCCGCCGGCCCTGTTCGAGGAAAGGGTCCGCGCGCTGATCGAACAGCGACGCGCGCCGCCGCCCAAGGACCCCGACAACGGATGAGCGATCCGCCCTGGAAGGACGCGCTGCGTCGCGCCAAGGCGCCGACGCCGACGCCGGCCCGCGCGGCCCCCTCCCCGGCCGTCGGCCTGCCGCCGGGCGCCGATCCGGCCGCCCTGTCGCCGAACCTGGCGCGGCTGCTGGCCGAACGCCAGGCGCTGGAGAGCAAGATGGCCCAGCTGACGGGTCAGGGCGCGCTCGGCGATCCGCGCTACGCCGTGACGCCACTGAACCAGCGCCGCGCCGAACTGGAGCGCTGGGGCGCGAGCCGCGACGTCGCCCGGGCCCAGGCCGGACCGCGCCCGGACCCGCATCCGACCGCCCTGCCGCCGGCGCTGCGCGGCACCGCCGCCGACGCCCTGCGGGCCACGCCCGGCGAAGGCCTGCGCGCCACGCCGGGCGAGATGGTGCGCCCCACGCCCGGCGGCCTGACGCCCGATCTGCGCCGCTTCAGCCCGACCGAAATCTTCGAGCGCCCCGCCGCCGCGCCGCGTGAAGCGCCGTGGGAGCGCCCAGCCGCCTCCCCCAGGGAGGGGCCGTGGGAACGCCCGGCGGCCTCGCCCCGCGAAACGCCCTGGGAACGCCCCGCCGCGACGTCGCGCGAAGCTCCTTGGGAACGCCTGGCCGCCCGGCGCGAGGCCGAGCCGCTGAGCGAGCCCTCGCGCCGCCTGTCGTCCCTGGCCGACGCCGGTCGGGGCCTGCGCGACGCCGGCCGGGCGCTGCGCGATCCGGCCGAGCGTCCTCGTGCGGCGACCGCCACCGATCCGCTGGACCGTCGCCTGGCCAAGGCCCGCGACATGGTCAGCCGGGGCCGCAAGGCCTACGCCGCCGCCGAGCGCGCGCTCGACAGCGCCCGCGACGCCATCCCGGCCGACTGGGTCGAGCGGGCCCGCGAGAAGATCCCGGGCATGGGCCGCGCCGATCCGTACGTGCGCGAGACGGCCCGCAAGCTGTCATCCTATGTAGGCGAGGCCGCCGACTTCGCCGAGAAGGCCGACCGCCTGCGCGAAATGGCCAGCGACGTGCGCGAGCTGAAAGAGGCCGACGAGGCCCGCGACGACGCCCGCCGCGACCGCGCCCTGGAGCGCCTGAAGGCCAAGCGTTCCGAAGAGTCCGAGGGAGACGCCTGATGCCGGCCGAAAGCCGCTTCGTCGGCAATTCGATCGAGGAATTGCTGGTGGCCCTCGCCGAAGGCGTGCGCGAGGCGCAGCTGGCGCTGAACAGCGGCCCCAAGGTCGACGCCAGCGGCGCGCCGATCGGCGGCTACCAGCTGCCGTTCCTCGACTTCTCGATCAAGGTCGACATGCAGACCAAGGCCGACAGCGGCGGCCGGCCGATCGCCCTGCTGTTCACCGCCAAGGACCAGAACAGCACCAACCAGCAGGTCTCAAGCACGATCAGCGGGCGGCTGGTGGCCACCCCGCCGGGCGAGGGCCTGCCCACGCCGCGCATCGCCGTCTCGGGCGGCGGCAATATCGGCGGCGTGGCCAACCTCTCGGTCGTGGTCACCAACAGCGCCGGCGAGGTGCTGGCCGACCAGCCGGTGGAGCTGAACATCGACGACGCGGCCAGCGCCACCCTGTCGGCGGCGCGCGGCGTGGCCAGCTTCGTGCGCCAGCCCGGCACACGGCTGCAACAGGCCCTGCTGCGCACCGGCGCCGACGGCCGCGCCCTGGCGACCCTGTCGATCGCCAAGGAACCGCCCCGCGCCGTGATCGTGGTCGTCGCCTCGATCGGCGCCTATAGCGGCCGCGGCGTGGTCGGGATGGAGGAAGTGGGATGAGCACCGCCTTCTCCTGGACCGCTCGATTGACCGACGCCGACGGCAATGTGGCGGTCGGCGCGGCGCTCGACGTCCAGCTGTTCGACCTCAAGACCGGCGCCTGGGCCAGCGCCTCCAGCGCCAAGACCGACGCGACCGGCACGGCCAAGGGCGCCGGCGCCATCGCCGACGACACCCTGCCCTTCGCCCCGGCCTTCCGGCTGGTCGAGGGCGCGGGCGTGATCTCGGCCGCGCCGGAGTTCACCCGCAACGCCCGCACCGGCGCCCTGACCATAGACTTCGGCCAGGTCCGCCGCCTGGCGCCGGCCGAGACGGCGATCGCCCGCACCCTGTCGGCCCGCACCCTGCGCACGGCGACGCCGATCGGCGGGGTGGTGGCCACCGACGCCCCGGTCGCCGCGCCCAGCGTCGACGTCGCCGCCATCCGCGCCCAGGCCGTGGACGACACGACCAGGACCTTCACCGCCCGCCTGGCCAAGAACGACCAGGACCTGGCCGCGCGCGACACCCAGATCTCGGCGCAGACAAAGCAGTTGGCCGAGCGCGACGCCCAGATCGCCGCCGTCCGCGCCGAGAAGGCCGACGCCGCCAAGGCCGCCGACGAGACGACCAAGAGCCTCAACGCCCGCCTGGTCCAGCGCGACCAGGACCTGGCCAGCCGCGACGCGCAACTGGTCGAAAGCAGCCGCACGGCCGCCGAGCAGGCGAAGGAAATCTCCAGCCTGCGCGCCACCCTGGTCGCCAAGGACCTGGAGATCGACGAGATCAAGGCCCAACCGACCACGGGTACGACCGGGACCACCGCGACGATCAATCCCGCCGTCGCCACGCTGCGGACCGTGGCCGTCACGGACCTCGCCACCGACATGGCCACCCAGCTCGACACCGCCCAGAAGACCCTGAAACCCACGGGCTTCTCGCTGGGCACGATCCAGATCAGCGCCAAGGGCGTGCTGCGCGACACCGGCAGCATGGAGTTTCCCGACACCGAAACCCTGAAGGCCCTGCCGCAGGACTCCCTGAGCGACCTGAAGTTCCAGTTCATTCCCGAGAAGGTGCCGACCAGCGACGACGGCCCCCGCGTGCCCGACGTGCTGCAACTGACCGAAAGCGCGGTGCGCCGGGTGCTGACCTCGGTGGGCCTGGTGCTGGAGGCCAGCACCGGTCCGCGCGGCCTGAACCCCGCCGTCGCCCCTGGCCAGGCCATGGTCCAGTCGCCGGGCGCCGGAACCATCATCGCCCGCGGCGCGCAGGTGATGGTCATCTTCGCCGACCAACAGGGAGCCTGACCGATGTCGCAGGACGCCTCAGAACTGCTCAGCGAAAGCCTGGCCACGCCGCTGGGCGAGGTGATCGCCGCCGTCGGGCGCGGCGTGGCCGAGGCCCAGGCGGCCCTCGACCAGGCCTCGCTGGCCGCCACCCTGGCCATGTACGAGAGCGAGGGCGACGAGGGCCTGGAGGCCCTGCGCTCGATCGGCTACCAGCCCACCTTCTACGTGCTGCCCGAGACCACCTGCGAGGTGCAGGTCTCGATGCACATCGGCGGCACCGGCGGCGCCGACGGCAGCGCCGGCACGTCGGGCCAAGCGGCCGCGATCGGCAAGGCCCGCACCTATGTCACCCCGGTCGACGCGGCCTTCCAGCAGCGCTACGCCTTCCAGGCCAGCGGCGCAGCCAAGCTGACCTTCAAGATCGTGCCCGTGCCGCCGCCCGCCGCGCTGGACGACGCCGCCCCGATGCCGGACGTGCGCGGCCTGACCGGAACCGCCGCCGTGGCCGCGCTTTCGCCCCGCGGCTTCACCGCCGTTTTCGTCGACGCCAAGGGCGAGGCCGTGCCCGCCGACAAGGCCGCCGACCAGACCGTCGCCTCGCAGGACGCCGCGCCCAAGGCGCTGGTGCGCACGACGAACGCGGTGACGCTGGGGCTGAAATAGGCCGCCTCAGCGGCTACCCCCTCCGGCCCTCCGGGCCACCTCCCCCAGAGGGTGAGGATCTAGAGCGCCAAGATGCTCCCCCTCTGGGGGAGCTGTCGGCGAAGCCGACTGAGGGGGTTTAAGCCCCGAACTCCAGCCCCTGGGCCTGGCCTACGTCACAGTCGCGGAAGCTGGCCTTGGCGATGCGGGCGCCGGTGAAGTCGGCGCCGCGCAGGTCGGCGCCGTCGAGGACGGCTTCGGAAAGATCGGCGGTCTGTAGCATGGCGTAGCGCAGGCGGGCGGCGGCCAGGTTGCCGACGGTCTTGCGCTCGGGGCCCAGCGGCAGCGGCGACAGGAAGGCCTGGCGCAGGTCGGCCTTGGTCAGGTTGGCGCCGGTCAGCTTGGCCCCGCGCAGGTCGGCGCCGCGCAGGTTGGCCGCGCGCAGGTCGGCGTTCTGCAGGTTGGCCCCCTGCAGTTGGGCGCCGGACAGGTCCATGCCCACGAAGCAGGCCCCCTTGGCGCTCATCGCCGTCAGGCGCAGGCCCTTGAGGCGGTCGCCGATGGGACGCAGGTCCTCGCCGTCGAGGCGGGCGGCCGCGCCCTCCTTGCCGCCGGTCTGGCACCATTGCTGGTTGGCCAGGCACCGCGCGTAGAGCTCGCGCGCCTTGTTCACCGCCTCGGGGGTCGAGGTGGTCAGGGCGCCGGTCATGTGCGCGCCGTGCACGCGGGCGGTCGAGGTGTCGACGCCCGACATCACCGCGCCCTGCAGGTTGGCCCCCTCGAGGTTGGCCCCCTTGACGTCGGCGTTGTCGAGGATGGCCCCGACCAGGTTGGCTTCCTTGAGGTTGGCGCCCGACAGCTTGGCCCCGCGCAGGGAGCAGTCGGAGAAGTCGGCCTTGAAGGCCGAGACGCCGGTGAACTGCGAGCCGTCCAGGGTGGCGCCCGAGAAGTTGACCTCGTCGACCTCGCCGTTGCGGGTCTCGTGCTTGACGGTGTCCAGGCCCTTGCGCGGATGCGGAATGGCGATCTGGCCCTCGCGGAAGTCGGCCTGGGTCAGGTCGGCCTGCGAGAGGTTGGCCCCGCGCAGGCAGGCGCCGCGCAGGTCGGCGCGCTGGAGACTGGCCTGGCGCAGGTCGGCCTTGCGCAGGTCGCAGCCGAACAGGCTGGCGCGATCCAGCTTGGAGCGCACCATGCGACAGCCGTCGAGGATCGAGGCGGACAGATCAGCGTCGGTCAGGTTGCGGAACGACAGGTCCAGCCCCGACAGGTTCATGAACCGCAGCGAGGCGCGCTTGCCGCCCTGCTTGCCGGTCACGAACTTCTCGTGGGCCGTGACGATCATGTCGAGTTCGGCCTGACTGAGCTTGCGGCGGCCCGCGAGGCTCTGTGCGGCGTTCATTGCGGGACCCCCTCCCGGCTTACTGGAAAATCACTGGCGGACAATCGGATAACAGGAATCGACGAGCGAACGGTTAAGGTCGCTGCACACTTCTCAATTTGGGTAGCTCAGATGAGGTCTTCGAGCCCTCGGGCGCCCAGCCGGATGGTTCCGGTGATGTCGACGTCCTTGAGGTTGGCGCTGGTGAAGTTCGCCCTCGAAAGATCCGCGCCCGCCAGGCATGCGCCGCGCAGGTCGGCCCGGGCCAGGTCGGCGTTGGTCAGCAGCACGCCGGTCAGGTCGGCCGGCAAGAGCCGGTCCTTGCCGATCAGCAGCGGCCCCAGCTGGGCGTCGCGCAGGTCGGAACCCGACAGCTTGGCGCCCTTGAGCCGCGCGCCGCGCAGGTCGGCCCGGCGCAGGTTGCAGGCCCGAAGGTCCGCGCCTTCGAGCTGGGCGCCCTGCATCTGCACGCCCTCCATGTCGAGGCCGTAGAACACCGCGCCCTTGGCCGACAGGGCCGTCAGGTTGAAGCCGCGGATGCTTTTCAGGTTGCGCAGGTCGGCCTTGTCGAACACCGACGGCTTGCCCTCGCCGCCGCCGGTCTCGCACCAGCGGGCGTGGTCGGCGATCATCTGCTCGTAGGGCATGTCGGAGACGTCGACGCCCGAGGCCTTGTCGGTCAGGGCCCCCTCCATGCTGGCCCCGGTGACGTTCCAGGACATGGTCTTGACCCCGACCAGCACGGTGTTGCGCAGGTCGGCCCCGGCGAGGTTCGCGCCCGACAGGTCGGCCCCGGCCATGTTGGCGCCGTTGAAGTTGGCCTGCTTGAGATTGGCGCGGACCAGCTTGGCGTCCTTGAGGATGGCGTCGCTGAAGTCGGCCTTGGTGGCGACGATGCCCGACAGGCGCGAGCGTTCGAGGTTGGCGCCGGAGAGGTTGGCGCCCGTGGCGTAGGCCTCGCGCTGCACCGGCTCGATGATGCGGTAGCCCTTCTCGCGGTCGGCGGCGGCGATCTGGCCCTCGCGCAGGTCGGCCTCGAACATGTCGGCGCCGGTCAGGTTGGCGCCGCGCAGGCTGGAGCCGCGCAGGTCGGCCCGGCGCAACGAAGAATCAGTAAGGTCCGCGCCCTGCATGTCGGCGCCGTAGAGGTTGGCGTTGTCGAGCTTGCAGCGGCGCAGGTCGGTCCCGACCAGCAGCGCGCCGGTGAAGTCGGCGTCGCACAGATTGCGGCCGTGCAGCACCAGGCCCGAAAGGTCGCAGAAGGCGAAGACCGCGCGCGCGCCGCCGAGCCTAGCCGACCACAGGCGGTCGTGCTTGGCGCAGATCACGTCGACTTCTTGTTGCGTCAGGCGCCGGTGTTCCTGGCCCGCCGCTGCCGGGGTGTTCATGCAAGCTCGCGTCGTTTCCCCGAAGGGTAGACCAGCTTGATGCGCCCATCAGCATTAACGTCGTGTTTCCAGGCACTTCCCGCGCGTGGCGGACGCCTGAAACGACCTAGGGTTCCTTTCGCCCTCGGAAGAAAGGAACCCTAGAAGATCTTACCCGAGGAGTGAGATCAGCCGATCGCCGGCAGTTTTTCGGCGCGGGCCTCGTCGAGGTAGCGGGCGCCGGTCGGCTTGAGGTCGGCGTCCAGCTCGATGACCAGCGGGTTGCCGGTGGGGATCTCGACCTTGACGATCTGGTCGTCGGGCACGGCGAACAGGTGCTTGACGATGGCGCGCAGCGAGTTGCCGTGGGCGGCGACGAGGATGTTCTCGCCGGACTTCAGCTTGGGCGCGATGGCCTCTTCCCAGTAGGGCAGCACGCGCACCAGGGTGGTGGCCAGGCTTTCGGTCGACGGCAGGCTCGCGCCCTTGTAGCGGCGATCGCTGGCGAAGTCGTACTCGCCGCCCGGGGCCAGTTCCGGGGGCGGAACATCGTAGGAGCGGCGCCAGATGATCACCTGTTCCTCGCCGTGCTTCTCGGCGGTTTCGGCCTTGTTGAGGCCCGTGAGGCCGCCATAGTGGCGCTCGTTCAGGCGCCAGTCCTTGGTCACCGGCACGAAGCTCTGGGCCGCCGCGTCGAGGGCCAGGTTGCAGGTGCGGATGGCGCGGGTCTGGACCGAGGTGAAGGCCTCGTCGATGTCGAGGCCCGCGGCCTTGATCAGCTCGCCGCCCTTGCGGGCCTGGGCCTCGCCTTCGGCCGTCAGGTCGACGTCGACCCAGCCGGTGAAGCGGTTTTCGAGGTTCCACTGGCTCTGGCCGTGGCGAAGCAGGACGAGGACGGGCATCTGCGCTCCTTGGATTAGGTCATGGCGGGCTAAGGCGCGCGGGACCTCGCGTCAAGCATCGCCCCTATCCAGCCACAAGGGGCGTGGTATAGGCGGACCATGCCCGATCGCATTTTCATGCCCCTTTGCGCGCTGGTCGCCCTGGCGATGATCGCCTTCTCCATGGTCTGGCCGCAGGGATACGGCGCCCGTTCGCCGGAGCCGTTCGGCTCCACGCCGATCCAGCAGACCCCCGAGATGAAGGCGCTGATCGAGAAAGAGAAGGCGGCCGCGCGCCGCAGCGAACAACGTCGCGCGCAGGAAGCCGCCACAGCGGCCGCGGCCAGCGGCGACACGGCGCAATAGTCGCTTTCCGACGCGCCATTATCGATCAATCGTCACATTGATCGATCATCGTCGTACGAAGAGGGTGGAAAACAACCACCCCGACAGCTAAACGCACCCCATCACTCATTGAAGCGAGCTCCAATGTTCTCGATTCCCCGCGCCGATCTGGTTCCGAATACCGCCGCTTACGAAAACGAGCCGCTGGTCAAGGCGACGGGCTTCCGCGAATACGATGCACGTTGGCTGTTCGGCCCCGAGATCAACTTGCTGGGCGTTCAAGCCCTGGGCCTGGGCCTGGGCACCTACATCCACGAACTGGGCCAGTCGAAGATCGTCGTCGGCCACGACTTCCGCTCCTACTCCTCGTCGATCAAGAACGCCCTGATCCTGGGCCTGCTGAGCGCCGGCTGCGAAGTTCACGACATCGGCCTGGCCCTGTCGCCGACCGCCTATTTCGCGCAGTTCGACCTCGACATCCCGTGCGTCGCCATGGTCACCGCCAGCCACAACGAAAACGGCTGGACCGGCGTGAAGATGGGCGCCCAGAAGCCCCTCACCTTCGGCCCCGACGAGATGGGCAAGCTGAAGGACATCGTGCTGGGCGCCAAGTTCGTCGAGCGTGACGGCGGCAAGCTGATCCGCGTCGAGGGCCAGGCCGAGCGCTACATCGCCAACGTCGCCACCCGCGCCAAGGTGACTCGCCCGCTGAAGGTGCTGGCCGCCTGCGGCAACGGCACCGCCGGCGCCTTCGCGGTGGACGCCCTGCAGCGCATGGGCGTGTCCGATGTGATCGGCATGGACACCGACCTCGACTACACCTTCCCCAAGTATAATCCGAACCCGGAAGACCTGGAGATGCTGCACGAGATGGCCAAGGCCGTCCGTGAGCACGGCGCTGACCTGGCCTTCGGCTTCGACGGCGACGGCGACCGCTGCGGCGTGGTGGACGACGAGGGCGAGGAGATCTTCGCCGACAAGATCGGCCTGATGCTGGCCCGCGACCTGGCCCCGCTGCACCCGGGCGCGACCTTCGTCGTCGACGTCAAGTCGACCGGCCTCTACGCCACCGACCCGATCCTCAAGGAGCATGGCTGCAAGGTCATCTACTGGAAGACCGGCCACAGCTACATCAAGCGCAAGAGCGCCGAGACGGGCGCCCTGGCCGGCTTCGAGAAGAGCGGCCACTTCTTCATGAACGACCCGCTGGGCTACGGCTACGACTGCGGCCTGACCGCCGCCGCCGCCGTGCTGGCCATGCTCGACCGCAACCCCGGCAAGAAGCTGTCGGACCTGCGCAAGGCCCTGCCGGTGGCTTTCACCTCGCTGACCATGAGCCCGCACTGCGCCGACGAGGTGAAGTACGGCGTCGTCGCCGACGTGGTGAAGGAATACGAAGACCTGTTCGCCGCCGGCGGCTCGATCCTGGGCCGCAAGATCACCGAGGTGATCACCGTCAACGGCGTGCGCGTGCACCTGGAAGACGGCTCGTGGGTGCTGGTCCGCGCTTCGTCGAACAAGCCCGAAGTAGTTGTCGTGGTGGAAAGCACCCAGTCGGAAGACGACATGCGCGCCCTCTTCCGCCAGGAAGTGAAGCCGCGCCTGGGCGACCGGGTCGGCAAGTACAACCAGGAAATCTGATCGGGCCTGCGCCCCTGAAGAACGAAAGGCCGGGGAGCGATCCCCGGCCTTTTTGTTTGACGGGATCCCGCTGCTCGCCGACCCAACACCGCTCGTCATCCCGGAAAGCGCGCAGCGCTTATCCGGGATGACGATATCGGGCGACGGAAAGCCCCCTCCTCAGCCCCCCGCCGCCAGCACCTCGCCGATCTTGTCGACCAGGGCCTTGCCGGTGAAGGGCTTCATCACATAGCCCACCGCGCCCAGTTGCAGGGCCTGGACGATGCGGTCCAGCCGCCCCTCCCCCGTCAGCATCAGCACGGGGATGTCCTCGGCGCCCTGCGCCGACTTCAGGCTGCGCAGGGCGTCCAGGCCCGAAAGGCCCGGCATGCGCACGTCGAGCAAAATCAGCGACGGCGGAGCCTCGGCCACCGCCGACAGCAGCTCCTCGACCGTCTCGAACGTGCGCGCGCCATAGCCGCCGCGGCCGAGCTGGATCTCGACCAGCTCGCGCGTCAGGGCGTCGTCGTCGGCGACATAGATCTGAGGCGGCGTAACCAGCATGCGAACTCGAAAAAGGTTAACGCCGCTGCTTACCGCGCCCGTGGAGTCGCGCAAGTGCTCAAGCGCACACTTGGCCCCGATCCGGGGCCAGCGCGCGCCGCCGGATCACCGCGTGCCGAAAGTGCGGTCGCCGGCGTCGCCCAGGCCCGGAACGATGTAGCCGTGGTCATTGAGCTGCGGATCCACCGCCGCCGTCCAGATTTCGACGTCCGGGTGGGCCGCGCGCAGGGTCTCGACGCCCGGAACCGAGGCCAGCAGGCAGACGAAGCGCAGGTCGCGCACGCCGCGCTTCTTCAGAAGGTCGATGGCCGCCACGGCCGTGTGGCCTGTGGCCAGCATCGGGTCGACGACGATGACCAGGCGGTCGGCGATGTCTTCGGGTGTCTTGAAGTAGTATTCGACCGCCTCCAGCGTCTCGGGATCGCGATAGAGGCCGATGTGGGCCACGCGGGCGGCCGGCACCAGGTCGAGCATGCCCTCGGCCATCCCCAGGCCCGCGCGCAGGATCGGGGCGAAGACCAGCTTCTTGCCGGCGATGACCTTGGCCCTGGTCGGCGCGACGGGCGTCTGGATCTCGACCTCGTCCATCGAGAGCTGCCGCGTGACCTCGTAGCAGATCAGGGTCGCGGTCTCGCGCATCAGGGCGCGGAAGGTCTTGGTGGAGGTTTCCTTGTCCCGCATCAGGGTCAGCTTGTGCTGCACCAGCGGGTGGTCGACGATGGTCACGCCCGGAAGGGATTGGGTGGTCATGGGCGGCGGTATCCTGGTCTTGAACGGCTTTCCCGTTCAAGTGCCGCCTTCCGGCCTTCAGGCCAAGCGCTAATCAGCCGCCAAGGCCGACGATTGTCCTGAAGGCCCAGACGGTGCAGCCGATGCAGACCAGGAGCGTCATGAAGTCGGCCATTCCCGACCTCCGCTTCGCTACCTTTTCCTTCTTGGCCACGCCCGCCTCGCTGTCCCCTGCGAGCCCCCACTATCGCGCGGCAGGCTGAAGAGGATGCTTCCAAACGCGGTTAAGCGGCCGTTTTCCAAAAGAAAAGCCGCGCCGCGCTTCCTGGGGGAGGATGAAGCGCGACGCGGCTGGTGGGCCGGGTCGTGGGGGGAGGAACCCGGCCGAGGGTAGTGTGCGAGACCCTCGCCCTTCGACAAGCTCAGGGTGAGGATCTCGAAGGCTCGGCCTTGGCCATGGTCCTCATCCTGAGCTTGTCGAAGGACGAGGACCACGCACCAGACTTAGCCGTGCAGCTTGATGGCCGCGGCGGCGATCAGTTCGCCCTGGTGGCGGGCGCCGTCCAGGTCGATCTGGGTCGGCTGGCGGCTGCCGTCGCCGCCGGCGACCGTGGTGGCGCCGTAGGGCGCGCCGCCGACGATCTCGTCGTTGTTCATCTGGCCCTGGTGGCTATAGGGCAGGCCGACGATCGTCATGCCGAAGTGCAGCAGGTTGGTGATGATCGAGAACAGGGTGGTTTCCTGGCCGCCGTGCTGCGAAGCGGTCGAGGTGAAGGCGCCGCCGACCTTGCCGTTCAGCGCGCCGCGGGCCCACAGGCCGCCGCCCTGGTCGAGGAACGCGGCCATCTGCGAGCTCATACGGCCAAAACGCGTGCCGGTGCCGACGATGATGGCGTCGTACTCGGCCAGGTCGGCGATCGAGGCGATCGGAGCCTCCTGGTCCAGCTTGAAGTGAGCGCCCTTGGCGATCTCTTCCGGCACGGTTTCCGGAACGCGCTTGATGTCGACGGTCGCGCCGGTGGTGCGAGCCCCTTCAGCGACAGCCTTGGCCATCGTCTCGATGTGGCCGTACGACGAGTAGTAAAGGACCAGAACCTTGGCCATGAGAGTCTCCTAGAGAAGTCTTCTTTGAGGTTGGGGAGGAAAAGACGCGGCTGCGACAGCCGCGTCTTGAAGGAATTCAGCGACGCTTTGCTTACGCCGCGTCGACCAGCACCAGCTCGGCGTCGGCCAGGGCCTTGACGCGAATGGTGTTCTCGTTGGCGATCGCCGCGCCGTCGCGGGTGTCGACCTTGACGCCGTTGACTTCGATCGACCCCGTCGAAGGCACCAGGTAGGCGTGGCGACCGGCGCCAAGCTCATACTCGGTCTCCTCGCCGGCCTTCAGCGTCGCGCCCAGGACGCGGGCGTCGGTGCGGATCGGCAGGGCGTCGTTATCGTCCTTGAAGCCGCTGGCCAGGGCCACGAACTTGCCGGAACGGTCGCCCTTCGGGAAAGGCTTGGCGCCCCAGGCGGGCGGTTCGCCGCCGCGGTCCGGAATGATCCAGATCTGGAAGATCTTGGTCACGCCCGGCTCGAGGTTGTACTCCGAGTGACGGATGCCGGTGCCGGCGCTCATCACCTGCACGTCGCCCGCTTCGGTGCGGCCCTTGTTGCCCAGGCTGTCCTGGTGGGTGATCGCGCCCTCGCGGACATAGGTGATGATCTCCATGTCGTTGTGCGGGTGCGGCGGAAAGCCCGTGCCGGCGGCGATGGTGTCGTCGTTCCAGACCCGCAGGGCGCCCCAGTGGACGCGCTTGGGATCATGGTAGCCGGCGAACGAGAAGTGGTGCTTGGCGTCGAGCCAACCGTGATTGGCGCCGCCCAGGCTGTCGAACTTGCGAACTTCGATCATGTCGATCTCCTGGAGTGTCTTGTGGCTGGCCGTGTTGGCCTCTCCGTTGACGAGGAAGATGGAGACAGATCGCTTGATCCGAAATAGAAATGGTCGAAAGAAACCATTTCCAAAAATGACATCATGAAACTTCCCGACTTCGAGGCCTGGGCCGTGTTCGCCAAGGTGGCCGAGACCGGCTCCTTCGCCCGCGCCGCCAAGGACCTGGGCCTGTCGAACGCCACGGTGTCCAAGGCCGTGTCGCGGCTGGAGCAGCGGCTGGGCGCCACCCTCTTCCACCGCACCTCGCGCCGGCTGTCGCTGACCGACAGCGGCCAGAGCTCGCTGGAGGCCGCCAGCCGCCTGCTGGCCGACGGCGAGAGCCTGGAGCTGGAAGCCTCGGCCCAGTCGGTGACGCCCAAGGGCCTGGTGCGGATGGCCGCGCCCATGTCGTTCGGGATCGCCCACCTGGGCCCTGCCCTGTCGGACTTCTTCGCCCTCTATCCGGAGGTCTCGGTCGAGCTGTCCCTGTCGGACCAGCTGATCGACATCGTCGAGGACGGCTTCGACCTGGCCCTGCGGATCTCGGCCCTGGAGGATTCGAGCCTGCTGGCCCGGCGGCTGTGTCCGGTGCGGGTGATGCTGGTCGGCTCGCCGGCCTATTTCGACAGGCACGGCCGGCCCGAGCACCCCAAGGACCTGGCCCGCCATCGCGCCCTCTTCTACACCGGCGGCCGCTCGCGCGACGCCTGGCGGTTCGAGCACAAGACCCAGGGCCAGTACGCCATCAGCGTGCCCGCCCCGCTGCGGGCCAACAACGCAGACGTCTTCCGCGCCCTGCTGCTGGACGGCCAGGCGCTCGCCATGCAGCCCGACTTCATGGCCTGGGACGACGTGGCCGCCGGCCGGCTGGAACAGGTCCTGGCCGACTGGACCCCGCCGGCCATCGCCATGCACCTGGTCACCCCGCCCAACCCGATCCGCCCCGCCCGCGTGCGCGTGCTGATGGAGTTCCTGGCCGAACGGCTGGCCAAGGCCCCTTGGCTGGGATGAGGCTTCCCCAATTCGTCATCCCGGCCGCAGCGCAGCGGAGAGCCGGGACCCAGGGGCCGGCGCAATGCGGCTCCCCCTGGGTCCCGGGCCTGCGGCCCGCTTCGCGGCCCTTCGCCCGGGATGACGAGTGAAAGAGACGTCAGCGATCGGAGACTTCAAACCGCCTCTGGAACTTCCCCGCGACCACTGCTAGGTAGTCGCCTCTTCGCTTCGGGCTGCGGCCCGGCGAGGCGCGGGCGTGGTGAAACTGGTAGACGCGCCGGACTCAAAATCCGGTTCCGAAAGGAGTGTCGGTTCGACCCCGACCGCCCGCACCAACTCTTCCTGACACATGGTCAAGATGCACTCTGGATGGGGCGCAATAGGTCGTCATCCCGGCTCTACGCTTCGCGCTTTTCGGGATGACGATTGATGGGCATTGATTTTAAAGGCTTTTCACTCCGGACAATTAAGTCCGAACCCTAGGCCGCTGGACATTCAAAGTTCGAGCGTGGCCCTCGTCCTTCGACAAGCTCAGGATGAGGACCATCTACAGGCTCAGAAAAACCTCATCCTGAGCCTGTCGAAGGACGAGGTTTTCGTCTCAGATCTTGAATGTCGATCCAACCTAGGCCTTCAGCCAGACCCTGACCCACCAGTCGGGCCGATCGTCCTCGGTCATCTCCGTGGTCCAGGCCAGGACGTCGGGATGGGTGATCCAGAAGCCGTAGGGCGGCGCGTGGCCGTCGTTCTCGAAACTCAGGTCGTGCGGCCGGTCCTGCGGCACGCCGGCGTTTGGCATCACCCAGTCGTCCGCGGGCGGAGGCTCCACCGCGTCGACGAAATGCAGGGCCGCCTGCAAAAGCCCGCTCGCCGAGTCGCTGGTCGCCACCTCGCGAGTCGCCGGATGGCGCTTGAGGAAGGCGACGCCGGCCTCGTTGGTCAGGACGATGGGCTTGAGAGCGGAAAGCGGCGTCGTGGTCATGGCCGCAAGCTAGGCGAGGCCGTCGGCCGACGCCAGGATTCGCGCGCGTGGCCGCCCACGCGCCGAGACGCGAGCTCGCCTTGGCGAAGGCTCGCGCTGACTTGGATTTCGGATCAGCTCGCCGGAAGCGACGGACGTCTCAGTCGCCCGAAAGCGCGTCGAGATCTTCCTCGCCCGTCTGCGGGCCGTCCCGTCTTCCACGATAGAGAATGATGCCGCCCCACACGATGACGCTGAGCGCCAGTACGATCAGCGCCGGCCATTGAGCCATCTGCATTTTGTTTCCACCCTGTTTTTTGACGATGCAATCACAGGTTCGCGGACGGCGCTACTCAGTTTGGGAAAATGGGTACGATTTGACGGATCAGCGTTACGCGCGAAGATCCTCCCCCCTCTGGGGGAGGTGGCCCGGAGGGCCGGAGGGGGAAGCGCCGCGCCAACACCCCCTCAGTCGCTCCGCGACAGCTCCCCCAAGGGGGGAGCATCTATCAGCCCCCTACCCCGCCGACCGCAGCGCGACGCCCTCGCCGCGCTCGGCCGCCAGGTACGCCGCCACCGCCTCCAGCGGCATCGGCCGGGCGAACAGGAAGCCCTGCACCACGCGGCAGCCCAGGGGCTGGAGCAGCACCAACTGCTCGGGCGCCTCGACGCCCTCGACCACGCAGTCGAGGCCGAGGTTGCGGCACAGGTCGAGGATGGTCTTGACGATGGCCCGGCGCTTGTCGGCCGCCTGCAGGCCGCGCATGAAGCTGCCGTCGATCTTCAGCTTGTCGATCGGCAGGCGGTGCACGTAGCTGAGGCTGGAATAGCCCGCCCCGAAGTCGTCCAGCGCGATGCGCACGCCCAGCGCCTTCAGCGTCGCCAGCGAGCGGGCGGCCTGGTCGAAGTCACGCATCACCGCCGTCTCGGTGATTTCCAGGTCGATGCGCCCGGGCGCGACGCCGCTCTCCTGGATGATGGTCACGATGCGGGCGATCTGCTGGGGCGAGGCGATGTCGCGGACAGACAGGTTGAACGACAGCCGCACGTCGTCGGGCCAGGTCGCCGCCGCCTTCAGCGCCCAGGACAGCAGCACGGGCGACATGGCCGCGATCAGCCCCGAGCGCTCGGCCACCGGCACGAAGTCGCCGGGCGAGACCACGCCCAGGGTCGGGCTGGTCCAGCGGGCCAGGGCCTCGAAACCGACGGTACGCTCGCTCTTGATGTCGACCAGCGGCTGGAAGGCCAGGTGGAACTCGGCGTCCATGTCGGCGTGGCGCAGGGCCTGCTCGATCAGGCCCGAGGCCTTGATCGCCGTCTCGTGGTCGGCCGAGAACACCACCGCCGCGCCGCGCACGTTCTGCTTGGCGTGATAGAGCGCGTAGTCGGCGCGCTCATAGAGCACCTCGGGCGCGGTCGCCGCCTGCGGATAGACCGCAAAGCCCACCGAGCCGGAGACCTGCGCCGTGACGCCGGGGAAGCAGTACGGCTCGCGCAGGGCAGCGCAGAGGTCCGCGCCCAGGGCTTGCAGGGCCTGGGCGTCAAGGTCGGCCTCGATGATCAGGCCGTACTCGTCGCCGCCCAGCCGGGCCACGAACAGCGGCTGGCCGTGATCGCGGCTCAGGCGGTCGCCGGCCTCGACCAGAACCTTGTCGCCCACCGCGTGGCCATAGGCGTCGTTGACCGGCTTGAACCCGTCCAGGTCGATCACCCCCACGGCGAAGCGCGCCCCCGACGCGGCGGCCGCGTCGGTAACCCGTTGCAGCCGGGCGAAGAACTGGCGGCGGTTGGGCAGGCCGGTCAGGACGTCCAGGTTGGCCAGGCGCAGATAGTCGTCGCTGAGGCTCTGGATCTCGGCCTGGCGCTCTTCGAGCCCCCGGCGAGATTCAACCAGCCGGGAGAAGTCGCGATAGGCGATCAGCAGGATGACCAGCATGGTCACCGCCACCAGGGCCATGTTGAAGCCGATGGCCGCCAGGACCGGCTTGCCGCTGGCGATCAGGAAGACGGTGATCGGCCCCACGACGATCCCGGTCAGCAGGAAGGCCGCCGCCCGCATGTGCATCAGGCAGAAGACGCAGCCGATGGCCGTGATGGCCATGTAGAACACGACATGCGACTGGGCGAAGGCGTCGCCATAGGGAAACAGGCTGAACGCCCACAACGTGAAGCCGGCCCCCAGAATGCCCGCGAACACCATGGTCTGGCGCAGCAGGCGCTCGGCCCCGGCCGTGTCGATCGCCGTCTTGCGCGCCCGCCACCAGATCACCAGCCGCGCCAGGCTGACCACCGCCAGCAGTCCCGGAAAGCCCAGGGTCAGCACCGGCGGCGAGCTGTGCAGGTGGGTGGCCGACAGCGCGATCGTGTTGACCAGCACCAGGGCGTACATCATCGGCACCTGGCGCGAGAAGGCGCGCACCTGGCCCCTCAGCAGCTCGGGGGTCGACGGAACGGGTCTGGGCCAGGGGAATCGGATCATCGAGCGGTCGCGTTGATTGCCGCTCCGTCGTGCGCCCCGCATATTTAAGGCTTGGTGATCAGCCACTTGCGCCCGGTGTGGCGCGATGTCGCGGCGGACCGACATTCAGAAATCCCAGCCACTTCCACCGAGCTTCCCCGCGAAGGTGTTGTGTCCCGAGAGCTTGGCGGGATGGTTTGGGTGTAGCCTCCGGTTTGGCCTGGCTGGAGGAACAGCGATGCTCGTGAAGCTGCATGGCAATGCGACGACGACGCCGAAGGTGCGTGCCTACATCCAGGCGA
>NZ_PJRS01000029.1 GCF_002858925.1 Caulobacter zeae | reverse complement strand
TCGCCTGGATGTAGGCACGCACCTTCGGCGTCGTCGTCGCATTGCCATGCAGCTTCACGAGCATCGCTGTTCCTCCAGCCAGGCCAAACCGGAGGCTACACCCAAACCATCCCGCCAAGCTCTCGGGACACAACACCTTCGCGGGGACCCGGGTGTTCTATCGTCGAGCCCCGTGGATTTCAGAAAAAGCCTGGGTCCCCGCTTTCGCGGGGATTCTACGGAGAGGGTAGCGTCTAAGCCGCCTGGAGCTGCTGCTTCACGCGTTCGGCCAGGGTCTTGATGTCGATGGGCTTGGGCAGGAAGGTCACGCCGGTCTCGCCTTCCAGCAGGTCGCTGAACTCGGCCTCGGCATAGCCGCTGATGAACATCACCGGCGCATTGCCCAGATAGCCGCGGGCCTTCTTGAGCAAGGTGGGGCCGTCGATGCCGGGCATGATCACGTCGCTGATCAAGAGGTCGATTTGGCCGGCGTTCTCCTCGGCGATGACCAGGGCCTCCTCGCCGTCGCTGGCCTCGAGCACCTCGTAGCCGCGGGCGCGAAGCAGGCGGGCGGCGACGCCGCGCACGGCGTCCTCGTCCTCGACGAACAGGATGCGGCCGGCGCCCGACAGGTCGCGGGCGGCGCGCGGCTTGGGCGGCTCGGCGACCGCGACGGCCGCGGCGGCGGCCTGGGCCGGGGTCGGCTCGTGCACGGGCAGGAAGATGCGGAAGGCCGCGCCCTCGCCCGGACGGCTGTGGACGTGGATCCAGCCGTCGCTCTGCTTGACGATGCCGTAGACGGTGGCCAGGCCCAGGCCCGTGCCCTCGCCCACCGGCTTGGTGGTGAAGAACGGGTCGAAGATCTTGCCCATCACCTCGGGCGGGATGCCGGGGCCGTCGTCGCTGACCTCGATGAAGGCCTGGTCGCCCTCGGCGCCGGGGAAGCCCAGGCTGCGCGCCTCGTCCTCGTTGAGGCGGGCGGTGCGGATGCGCACCACGCCGCCGCCCTTGGCGGCGCGCACGGCGTCGCGGGCGTTGACGGCCAGGTTCATGACCGCGGTCTCAAGCTGGCTCTTGTCGGCCCGCACCTGCGGCAGGTCGCGGCCATAGTCGGTGATCAACTTGACGTCTTCGCGCAGCAGGCGGCGCAGCAGGACCTCGAACTCGGAGATCAGCTCGCCCAGTTCCAGCACCTCGCGCTGGACGGTCTGCTTGCGCGAGAAGGCCAGCAGCTTGCGCACCAGGTCGGCGGCGCGCACGCCGGTCTGGCGGATCTCGTTGAGGCCTTCGTAGGACGGATCGCCCACCGGGTGGCGGTGCAGCAGTTCGTCCAGGCGCAGCTGGATGGCGGTCAGCAGGTTGTTGAAGTCGTGGGCGACGCCGCCGGCCAGCTGGCCGATGGCCTGCATCTTCTGGGCCTGGGCGAGTTGCAGCTCCATCTGCTTCTGCTCGGAGACATCGATCAGATAGGCCACCAGGCGCCCGTCGGCGCGGTAGAGATAGAGATGGGCGATGCGCGAGGGATCGCGGGCCAGGCGCACCTCGAACGGGCCGGCCTTGCCTTCGGCGAGGCGGGTCTCGGCCTCGGCGCGCGACGGCGGATCGATAAGCTCGCCCAGCGCCATGCCGGCGCGAACGGCCCCGGCCATGGCCGAGAGGGCCGGATTGGCCTCGAGGATCGGCGAGTTGAAGGGATCCAGCCCCTCCAGCAGGGCGGCGCCGAACGGCGAGGCGCCGGAGAAGGCGTCGAGCGCGCGCGGCGGCGGGGCGGCCTGGGCGACGACCGGCGCGGTCGGCGGCAGCGGCGCGGCGATCGGCTCGGCGACGGCCGGCAGTCGGACCAGCAGGCGGCCGCCGGTCACGCGGGCGGCCAGGGCGGGACGGTCCTGGCCGGCGACGACGATCACGGCCTCGGCCGCCTCGCCCTTGCGGGCGCGGACCAAGGCCGAGAACAGCGAGGCGTCCTTGGGCAGGCGGCGGGTCTCGCCCAGGGTGTCGCGCCAGGCCTGGTTGGCGGCCAGGATGCGGCCGTCGGCGGCGGTCAGGGCCGCCGGTTCGCCCAGGGCGTCGATGAAGCCGTCGACCACGTCGACGCCGTTGTCATGCGCGGCCGAGGCGCGGATGGCCACCAGGCCCAGGATCGCCACGCCCGCCACGCCCGCCAGCAGCAGCAGGCCGGCCAAGGTGGCCGGGCCGGCGCGCAGGGCCGGAGCCGTGGCGAAGCCGGCGGCAAGAACGAAGAAAACGGCCGCGCCCCAGATCAGGGGGTCGGCGCGGCGGCGGGTCGCCGTCATGTCTTTTCCGGGCGTCTCGGCCATGCCGACCGAAATCCTTCTGCAACCTGGTCGGGTGGAGGGCCCGACGATTCGTCCGGTAAGGATACTCCTTACGCGGCGCGAGAGCGCGTTTATCAAGCAGGCCACTGATTCTACGGCGGAAATGTGATTTCCCGGCGGTTGCGTACCAGGCCTAGGAACGATCCGTTCACCATCAATCGGCCCAGGCGCGCCGCTTGGACTGCTTGTTGCTGAGCACGAAGCCGATGACCTTGGCCACCGCCTCGAAGTGCTCGGCCGGGATCTGCTGGTCGATCTCGACGGCGGCGTAGAGCGCCCGCGCCAGGGGCGGGTCTTCCAGCACGTGGACGCCGGCCTCCTCGGCCACGGCGCGGATCTTCAGGGCCAGCTCGTCGAGGCCCTTGGCAACGCAGATCGGCGCGGGGGTTTCGCCCTGCTCGTACTTCAGCGCCACGGCGTAGTGGGTCGGGTTCATGACGACCACGGTGGCCTGAGGCACGGCCTGCATCATCCGCTGGCGCGAGCGCTGCATCTGGATCTGGCGGCGCTTGGCCTTGATGTGCGGGTCGCCGTCGCTGTCCTTGTGCTCGTCCTTGACCTCTTTCAGGGTCATGCGCATGCGCCTGTTGAAGCGCAGGCGCTGCCAGAACCAGTCGAAGCCGGCGGTGACGACCAGGAAGATCAGCACGGCCCAGAACAGCTTCTTGCACAGGTCGACGGCCAGCGGGAGCATGGCGGCGGGGTCCATGCCGACGAGGCCGATCACCATGCTGGCGTCGGGCTTGAGCACGAACCAGGCGATGACGCCGGTGACCAGGAACTTCAGGGCCGACTTGGCGAACTGCATCAGGCCGTCAGGCCCGAAGATCCGGCCCAGGCCCTTCATCGGGTCGAGCTTGTTGAGGTCGGGCTTCATCTTCTCGGCCGAGAACAGGAAGCCCGACTGGGCGATGTTGGCGGCGGCCCCCATCAGGCCCGAGACCACCATCACCAGCACCAGCGGCGGCAGGGCGGCCATCAGCACCTTGCGGGCGATCAGGTTGGCGCCGCCCTCGATGTCCATCTGGCCGGCCTGGGCGATGAACGGCACGAGCGCCTGGACCATGTCGCGGGCCAGCCAGCCGCCGGCGATGGCGATGACGCCGAACGCGCCGGCCAGCGAGGCCAGCTGCGAGAAGTCCTGACTTTTGGGAACGTCGCCTTTCTTCCGGGCGTCCGCCAGTTTCTTGGCTGACGGATCTTCTGTCTTCGATTCCTGGTCCGTATCGTCAGCCACGGCGCGCTCCTAGTTGAAGACGCCGAGCAGATCGCGATAGCGATCGCTCCACACCATGGCGATGCCGCCCAGGGACAGGGCCAGCAGCGAAAGGCCCAGGATCACGCTGAGCGGCGAGGTGACGAAGAAGATCTGGAACGAGGGCATGACCCGGCCCACCAGGCCAGTCGCCAGGTTGAAGACGATCGAGAACACGATCACCGGCGCGGCCAGCTGGACGCCGAGCATGAAACTTTGAGCGACGGTGCGGACGGCCAGGGCGGCGGCGTCGTTGACCGGCACGCTCTTGGTGAACGGGAAAAGCTCGTAGGACCTGGCCATGGCGCCGATGAACAGGTGATGCAGGTCGGTGGCCATGACCAGGGTCAGGCCCAGCATCGACAGGAAGGTGGCCACCGCCGTGCTCGACGGCGCACCGGACGGGTTGGTGGTCTGGGCGAAGGACAGGGTGGTCTGCAGCGAGACGATCTCGCCGGCGGTGGTCAGGGCGCTCATGAACAGCTTCAGCACCGCGCCGATCATCAGGCCGATCAGGATCTCGTGGATCACCTGGCCGGCCAGGCCGCCGAGCGTGGTGGGCAGCGGGCCGACGGTCTTGGCCACCACGGGGGTCAGGACGACGGCGATCAGCAGGGCGAAGGCCAGGCGGATGCGCGGCGGCACGGCCTGCTCGCCGATGCCCGGCATCAGCATGACCATGGCCCCGATCCGGGCGAAGACCAGACCGGCGACATAGACCTGGGCGGTCGTCGCGAAGCTGTCCACGCCCCGCCCTTCCCTACATCGCCGCGATGCGGGCGGCGATCTGGCGCATGAAGCCAGACATCAGCGCGCCCATCAGCGGCAGGAACAGCAGCAGCGAGATGAAGATGGCCACGATCTTGGGCGCGTAGACCAGGGTGGCTTCCTGGATCTGGGTCAGGGCCTGGAACAGGCCGATGGCGACGCCGACCACCAGGCCGACGATCAGCACGGGCGCGCACAGCTGAAGGGTCAGCCAGATCGCGTCGCGACCCACGTCGAGGACTTCGGCTCCGGTCATGAACGGGCTTTCTGCGTTCGCTCTGGTCGGTTTGGTGTGGCCGCCACCCTGCGCCCGACATGGTTAACAGGGAGTTAGGGACTGTTAACGCCGCGCCTGCGTCACCGCGCCGCAGAGGTGACGCCGCGGCGCCCGGCATTAGTTGCTAGCGAAACTATCCCGCGACATGCAAGCTTCACCAATCAGTCGGGAAAGTGTCATGCATACGAGTACGAATTGGCATTGGTGGCAGCGTCATCCCTTCGTCGGCCTGGCCGTGGGCTGGGCGGCGATCGCGCTCGGGGCGGACCTGGTCGCCCTTCTCCTGCGCCACTGAACGAAGAAGGGCGCGGATCGAAATCCGCGCCCTTCTCCCAAACGACAATCAGCGAAAGCCTCAGCAGTCGTGGCCCGCGCCCAGCGGGCGGCAGCGGCCGTCGATCGCCTTGGGGATCGGCACGCCGGTGACGGCGGCGATGGTCGGAGCGATGTCCACGGTCTCGATCGGCAGGATGCGCTCGCGCGGTTGCGCGCTCTTCCACCAGAACAGGATCGGCACGCGGCGGTCGTAGTCCCAAGGCGTGCCGTGGGTGGCGACATAGGTGTTGCTGGCGGTGGCCGGCACCAGGTTCGGCTTGAAAGCCACCAGGATGTCGCCCGAACGGCCCGGATAGGCGCTGCGGCGCAGGCGTTCCTTGACGCTGATGGTGTCGGGCGAGGTTCCCTTGGCGACCGGCGGCGTGGTCAGGAGGTCGTTGATCTCGTAGGCCTCGGCGACCTCGCCGCGCGAACGCACCAGCGCCAGGGCGGCCGAGGCGATGCGGGCGCGCTCAGTGGCCGGCGGGGTCTTCTTGTCGGCGCCGACGATCACCAGGGTGTCGATCCCGCCGGGAGCAACCAGCGGGTCGTAATCCAGCGACAGGTCCGTGCGCAGCTGCTGGTTCAGGCCCTTGAGCCAGGCCGAGGTGGCGATGCGCGAGACGTCGTAGCCTTCGTCATGCAGGCGCTCGGGGAAGTCCGAACCGCCGTGGTCGGCGCTCAGCACCACCAGCACCTCGCCCTTGGCCTTGCCGATGCGCGACAGGAAGGTGTCCAGGCGCGCGTCCAGGCGGCTGAGGTGGTCGCACATCTCCGGACCGCGGGTGCCGTAGCGGTGGCCGATGAAGTCGGTGGCCGACAGGCTGACGGTCAGCACGTCGACCTGCGGGCCGTCGCCCAGGCCGAACTCGTCGCGCAGGGCGGCGGCGGCTTCCAGGGTCACGGCGTCGGTATAGGGGCTGGCCGACAGGTCGCGCAGGGCCTCGGCGTTGTTCGTGGGCAGCGGACGCGGCAGCTTGGCGTCCCAGGTTCGCTCGCCGGTGGTCCAGGTCTTTTCGAGGGCGGCGCAGGCCTTGTTCTCGTAGGTCCAGACGAAGGGCTTCTTCTTCTGCTCGGCGGCCAGGCGCGCGTTGAGGGCGGCCACCGGCGCAAGCTTGGTCGCGGCGTCCTCGCCCGGCTTGACGTAGGTCGTGAAGCCAAAGCCCGCCTGGTACCAGAAGGCGCCGTCCGGATCGTGGCCGGCCATGGTGATCGCGCCGCGATCCTTGCCCGAGACGCCATAGACGCGGCTCTTGGGCGACACGGCCTTCAGCCACTCGCCATAGGTGGGGACCATCAGGTTCCTGGGGCTGACCGGGTCCTGTTCGGACGGCGCGGCCAGGGTCACAGACTCGTCGAGCAGGCAGTACGACTTCTTGCCGGTCGTGGCGTCGTACCAGTTGTTGCCGACGATGCCGGTGCGGTTGGGGTAGGCGCCGGTGAGCAGGCTGGAGTGGCCCGGGCAGGTCTCGGTCATGCCGTGCGACTGGTAGCCGTTGGGATAGGTCACCCCCTCGCGACCGAGCTTGCCGAGGCCGCCCTTCCACTGGCCGCGCCACTGCTCGAACAGGTTGGCGCTGAACTGGTCGATGGAGATCACCACCACCAGCTTGGGATTGGGCTTCACCTGGTCGGCCGCCTGGGCCGGGACGGAGGCGAAAAGGGCGACGCCGGCCAGCGCCGACAGCGCCGCCGTGTAGGTAAGCTTGCTCATGGCGCGCAACCTGCCCCAATGGCGGGACGGCCGCAAACAAAGCTTCAGCAGACGAAGTTCACTGAGCGACGACGCCCAGTTCGCGCGCGGCCGCGGCCGGAGACTGCTTGGCGGTGTCGCGATCGACGGCGTAGTTGGCGCGGCGCATGGCGTCGACGGTCAGCTTGCCCGACAGCGAGGCGGCCAGGGCGTTGAGGTCCGGATCGGCGGCTCGCCCGGGCGAGACCAGCAGCACCGCGTCGTAAGGCGGCAGCGCGCCTTTCGGATCGGCCAGCACCACCAGGTCGTCGGCGGCGATGCGGCCGTCGCTGGAGAAGGCCGAGATGACGTCGGCCTCGCCCGAGCCGAGGGCGCGGTACATGAAGGTGGGCTGGAACTGGCGGCGGGTCTTGAACTTCAGGCCGTAGGCTTTCTCAACCGCCGCCCATTCGGGCCGCGAGAAGAATTCGAGGTCGCCGCCCATGACCAGGCCGGGCGCCCTGGCGGCGAGGTCAGCCAGGCTCCTCACCCCGAGTTCCTCGGCCCGCTCGCGCTTCATGGCGAAGGCGTAGGCGTTCTCGAAGCCCAGGGGCGCGGCCAGGACGACGCCGTCGCGCCTGGCCAGTTCGCTTCGCAGCGTCTCGAGCACCGCCTGGCGGCCGGGATTGTCGGTGCGGTGCAGAACGTTGGCCCACAGGGTGCCGGTGTAGTCGACATAGGCGTCGATCTCGCTGGCGGCCAGGGCGCGGTAGGCCACCGCCGAGCCGAGATTGATCCGCCGCTCGACGCGGGCGCCCTGCCCTTCCAGCCGCTGCGCCATCAGTTCGGCCAGCACATACTGCTCGGAGAAGTTCTTGGCCCCGATGACATAGGCCTGGGGGCGAGGGGTCAGGGCCGGCGCGGCCAGGGGCGCCAGGGCCGCGGCGAGACCGAGGCCGAGCGCCGCCAGCGCACCGCCCCAGAGGACGGGCCTGCGCTGCTCCAGCCCGCGCCCGACCAGGCCCAGCAGCTGGTCGACGACGAGGGCCAGGCCCGCGGAGGCGGCGCAACCGACCAGCACCATGTCCCACGCCTCGGTCTGGAGACCCGAGAAGATGTAGTCGCCCAGCGAGGTCTGGCCGACGGGCGTGGCCAGGGTCGCGCCGCCGATGGTCCAGACGGCGGCGGTGCGCACGCCGGCCAGGATCACCGGCGCGGCCAGGGGCAGTTCGACCTTCACGAGGCTCTGGCGCGGGGTCATGCCGACGCCGCGGGCCGCCTCGGCCACGGCCGGGTCGACGCCCGCCAGGCCAGCGGCGGTGTTCCGCAGGATCGGCAGCATGGCGTAGAGCGACAGGGCCAGCAGGGCCGGCAGGAAGCCCAGCGCCGGAAAGCCGAAGCCAAGCGTCGCCTTCGCCAGGTTCGAGAGCAGCAAAAGCAGCGGATAGAACAGGGCCAGCAGGGCCAGGCTCGGGATGGTCTGGACCAAGCCGGTGACCGCCAGGGCGATCCAGCGCAGGCCCGGTCGACGCGCGGCGGCGAAGCCCAGCGGCAGGGCGACGGCGAGGCCCAGCGCCAGGGCGGCGGCCGACAGGGCCGCGTGCCAGGCCAGGCGCTGCGGCAGCAGGGCGAGCAGCTCAGCCATCCAGCAGCGCCCTCACCCGCTCGGCCTGGCGGCGCGGAGCGGCCATCAGAGCCTCGACGCGCGGGTCCTCATGGCCGGCCATCAGCTCGCGCGGCGCGGCGTCGGCGATAATGCGGCCCTGGTCGAGCACCACGATGCGGTCGGCCAGCAGCAGGGCTTCGGCCACGTCATGGGTGACCATCACCGTGGTCAAAGACAGCGCCTGGTGCAGGCGGCGGACGTCGTCGCCCAGGGCCTGGCGGGTGATCGGGTCCAGCGCGCCGAACGGCTCGTCCATCAGGAGGATCGCGGGGCGAGCGGCCAGGGCCCGGGCCACGCCCACCCGCTGGCGCTGGCCGCCCGAAAGCGCGGCCGGACGACGTTGCGCCACCGCGCGGGGCAGATCGACGAGATCGAGCAGTTCGTCGACCCGGGCGGCGATCTCGTCCCTGTTCCATCCCAGCAGGCTGGGCGCGACGCCGATGTTCTCGGCCACGGTCATGTGCGGAAAGAGGCCGATCTCCTGGAAGACATAGCCGATGCGGCGGCGCAGGGCCGGTCCGTCGAGGGCGCTGACGGCCTGGCCGTCGATCCTGACGACGCCCGTGGTCGGCGGCGCGAGGGCGTTGATAGTCTTGAGCAGCGTCGTCTTGCCCGCGCCCGAACCGCCGACCAGGGCGACGAACTGACCCTTGGCGATGGACAGGTCGACGCCTTGCAGAACGGCTACGCCGTCATGCGTCTTGCTGACCTCTTCGAGGGCGATGGCTGGCGTCATGCGCACTCACCTTTCCCGCTGCCGGGCGCTGCGACAAGCCGTCCCGCTTGCACCAAGCCAAATCAGACGCGTTAATAGTGATTAACGGGGGTAGTTCTGGCTGGCGTGGAGCATGACGATGGCCGCAACCCTGACCGCGCCCTCCCCGACGGGAGGCTTCAAGGCCCGCAAGCGCCGCAAGGCCGTGCAGCGCCGACTGCGCTGGGCGGTGGCCCTGATGGTGCTGCTGAACCTGGCCGTCTGGGCCGGCGTCGTGGCCGCCCTGCGGGGCGTGGACGTGGCGGGGTTGGTTCCGCTGTAGAAGCGCTCCTCCCCATCGCCCGTCATTCCCACCCTTGTGGCGGGACCCCCTGGTTCCGCTCGCAGGTGAGACGCAAGCGGCGTGCTGAGCACGCCGCCCCACTCGCCTTTGCGGCTGACGGAGGGCTTCCCGCCACGAGGGCGGGAATGACGGGAAAAGCGCCTTAGTCCTTGGCGTCCTTGGCGGCGGCCTTGAGGTCTTCGCCGGCCGACTTCACGCCGCCGACCACCTCGTCCTTCTTGCCTTCCTTCTGCAGGTCCTTGTCGCCGGTGATGTCGCCGACGGTGGACTTGATCTCGCCTTCGGTCTTCTGGGCGTGGCCGGAATCCTTGTCGCCGCAGGCGGTCAGGGCGAGCGCGGCGGCGGCGATGGCGACGAGGGAGAGAGGACGCGTGAGGTTCATGCGGTGGAGCTCCTTGTTCGAGCTCTCAACGCGCCTTCCAAGCCTTAGGTTCGATCCATCGACGGCAAAGCCGTCAGATCGACATCCGCATGATCTCTTGATAGGCCGAGATCACCTGGTCGCGGATCGAGATCACGGTCTCGAGGCTGGCTTCGGCCGACGAGATGGCGGTGACGACGTCGATCAGTTCGGCCTTGCCGGCCGCCTGCTGGGCGATCTTGTGCTCGGCTTGGCGCGAGGCCTGGACCGTGTCGGTCATCGCCGACTTCAGCATGTCGCCGAAGTCCATCTTCTTGGGCTCACCCACGCTCTTGCCGAGCGACAGCGGGGTCGCGCCGGTGGCGGCGTAGGCTTTCGAGGCGGCCAGAGCGGTGATCATCGCCTAGGCCCTTACTTCTTCAGGATGTCGAGCGTGCGCGACTGCATGCTGCGCGCGGTCTCGATGACGTTGAGGTTGGCTTCGTAGGCGCGCTGCGCCTCCTTCATGTCGAGCGCCTCGACCAGGGTGTCGACGTTGGGCAGCTTGACGTAGCCCTTGGCGTCGGCGGCCGGGTTGCCGGGATCGTACTCGGTCTTGAAGTCCTTCTGGTCGCCTTCGACGCGGGCCATCTGGACGCCCTCGGCGCCCTCGACCTTGGCCGGGCGGAACACCGGCACCTGGCGGCGATAGGGGTCGCCGCCGGCCGTGCGGGCCGTCGAATTGGCGTTGGCGATGTTCTCGGCGATGATGCGCATGCGGCCCTGCTGGGCCTTGAGCGCGCTGGCCGCCACGGCCATCGCCGCCGCCGACTGGGATCGGATCTCAGCCATCTAGACGTCCTCTAGCCGTTCGGGCGACGCGCGGCGGTGCGCAGCATCGACATGGAGCGTTGATAGAAGGAGACCGCCGCGTCGTAGTTCATGCGCGCATCGGTCATCTTGAGCATCTGGTCCTCGAGCGTCACGGAGTTGCCGTCGAGGGTGGTCTCGCTGTCGGGGCCCTGCGGCGAGCGCCACAGGCTAGCGGGCTTGGACGGCGCGATGTGGCCGGCGCTGGTGGTCAGCATCTGCAGCGGGCGGCCCATCGTGGCCAAACCGCTGCTGGTCCCGCTGCTCGCCTGGGCGTCGAGCGAGGCCTGAAAGGTGAAGGGCTTCAGATCCCGCGGCTGATAGCCGGGGGTGTCGCCGTTGGCGACGTTCTGGGCGACCACCTTCTGCCGCTCGGTCAGATAACCGAGCCGGTTCTTCAGCATCGAGAAAAGAGGGATGTCGTCGGGACCCATGCGAGCATGGTGAAGAAACAGGGTTAATCACGCATTAAGGACAGTGAGGCACACCAGGGATGCGGCGCCTCGCCGCGCCTCTTTCCTGTGGAATCCGGTCCGCGCATGGACGTCCTTCTTCTGATCCGCGCCGTGGCGGCGCTGGCCGTCACCCTGGGCCTGATCGGCCTGGCCGCCGTGGCCTTGCGCAAGTTCGGCCCCGAGGCCCTGAACCGCATCGTCTCCAAGCGCCGCGAGCGGCGGCTGCAGGTGGTCGAGACCCTGGTGCTGGACCCCGCCCGCCGCCTGGTGCTGTGCCGCCTGGACGGCGAGGAGCGCCTGGTGCTGCTGGGCGACGGCCGCCTGCTTGACTGGACGCCCGCCGGAGCCCCCTCGCCTTCCCTCGCCCCCATCGCCGAGACCCAGCCGGAGCCCGTGGCCTGATGCGCCTGCTCAAGAGCCTCACCGGCGCCACGCCGCAGGAACTGCGCCGCGCCGCCCTCATCGCCATGCTGGCGGGCCTGGCGACGACGCTGGGCCCGTCGCTGGCCATGGCCCAGTCGGCCATCAACGTCGATCTGGGCACCGGCGCAGGCCTGACCGAACGGGTCGTCCAGCTGGTCGGCCTGCTGACGGTGCTGTCTCTGGCGCCGTCGATCGTGATCATGACGACCTCGTTCGTGCGCATCGTCGTAGTGCTGGGCCTCCTGCGCACCGCGATCGGCGTGCAGCAGAGCCCGCCCAACCCGGTGATCATCAGCCTCGCTTTGTTCCTGACCGCCATCGTCATGGGCCCGACCTTCGAGCAGTCCTACGACGCGGGCGTCAAACCGCTGCTCGACAAGCAGATGGAGCTGCCCCAGGCCTTCGAGGCCGCCGGCCAGCCGGTTAAGACCTTCATGCTGCGCCAGGTGGACGAGGACGACCTGGCCCTGTTCATCCGTCTTTCGAAGATCGAGAAGCCGAAGACCGCCCAGGAGACCCCCCTGAAGGTGGTGACCCCGGCCTTCATGATCTCGGAACTGAAGCGCGCCTTCGAGATCGGCTTCCTGCTGTTCATCCCGTTCCTGGTCATCGACCTGGTCGTGGCCAGCGTGCTGATGAGCATGGGCATGATGATGCTGCCGCCGGCGACGGTCAGCCTCCCGTTCAAGCTGATCTTCTTCGTGCTAGTGGATGGATGGCGACTCGTCTGCGGCAGCCTGGTGGAAAGCTTCCAGCGCGGGACCGGCGGCGGGTAAGATCCGGCAAGACACACAGATAACTAGAACAGAAGACCAAGACCGATGGGCGTTTTCGTACTGGGCTCGATCAATCTGGACGCCGTGGCGCGGGTCGACGACCTGCCGCGGCCGGGCGAGACGGTGGCCGGCCTGTCGCTGGAGCTGTTCCTCGGCGGCAAGGGCGCCAACCAGGCCGTCGCCGCCGCCCGCATGGGCGCGCCCACCCGCCTGATGGGCGCGGTCGGAAAGGACGACAGCGGCCTCAGCCTGAAGGGCAAGCTGGCCGGCTACGGCGTGCAGGTGGCCGACGTCGCCGAACTGTCGGGCGCCCCGACGGGCCAGGCCCACGTCTGGGTGTCGAACGGCGGCGAGAACATGATCGTCGTCACCGGCGGCGCCAACATGATGATCACGCCCCAGCAGGTGGCGGCCACGGCGCTGGAAGGCCAGCGCGTGCTGCTGGCCCAGCTGGAGACCCCGGCCGGCGCCATCGAGGCCCTGTTCAAGGCCGGCGCGGCCAAGGGCGGCCTGCGGGTGCTGAACGCCGCCCCCGCCCTGCCCCAGGGCGCGGCGCTGTTCCCGCTGACCGACATTCTGATCCTGAACCAGACCGAGCTGGCGACCTACGCCCGCCTCGACCACGAGCCGGCCAAGCTGGAGGAGGTCTCCAAGGCCGCCCGCAAGCTGATGAGCCGACCCGACCAGACGATCATCGTCACCCTGGGCAAGACCGGCGTGGCCGCCGTGCGCCGCGACGAGGCCTTCCTGGTCGAGGGCCGCAAGGTCAAGGCGGTGGACACCGTCGGCGCGGGCGACTGCTTCTGCGGCGCTCTCGCCGCCGGTCTGGCCGCCAATCTCGACCTGCGCGAAGCCGTCGAGCAGGCCAACGCGGCGGCCGCCCTCTCGGTGCAGAAGCCCGGCGCGGCGCCGTCGATGCCCAGCAAGCGCGAGGTCGAGGTCTTCCTCGAGGGATGAGCCCATCGCCGGCACCCTCGGCGCCTTGCGGATGCCTCCCCGCGAATGCAGGCTGTCGCCCTCAAGGCGGAGAGCGGTCGATGCGCGACGATGCCGGTCCAGGCGCAAGCGAGAAAATGGAAGCCCAGACCCTGACGCCGATCGGCCCGGGGTTCGGCGCGTGGACGCCACCCCTCTTGATCGCGCCGGCCGTGCTAGCGGGCCTCGTTCTGGCGATGATCTGGGTGGCGCTCAACGAGCGTGCAAGCGCCGCCTCAAGCGGCGCTGAGGCCCGTCAGGCGGCGCGGATGCCGCTGAAGCCGCCCTCGGCTTGGGCGCCGACGATGGCGTCGTAGCCGAGGATCATGTCGACGTCCTTGCCGTTGGTCGCCAACGGCAGGCGCAGCCACAGGATCGAGACGTGCGGCGCGCCGCGCCAGGCCAGGCTGTGCACGCCCACGCCCGGACGGCGCTCGTCGACGACCTTGTCCAGTTCCTTACGCCAGTAGTCGCCGGCGGCGGTGTTGTAGACCTCGCCCAGCGCCTTGCCGGTGATCTCGCGGCCATAGACGCCGTAGAGGCCCGTGCCGGCCAGGCGCAGGCGGTAGTCGCGCGGCTCGCGCACGACGTCGATCAGGCTGACCGTCGGCAGCAGGCGCTTGATGCCCGACGGGTGAAGATCACCACGCGCAGGCAGGCTCGCCCCGCGGCGCAGGGACGCCCAGTATGCGAACATTTCCTGATGAGCGCGGGCCGCGGTCGCGGATGCGCTCAGTTGCGCGGACATCTTCAGAGTCCTTAACAAGCCTTTGGAATCACGGTGATTCACCGCTCGTTCACTATGTCTTAAGCACCGAATCGGCGGAAGCGAAAAATCGCCGCCGCCAACAAAGATTCCGTTTGAGAGTCAATCTGGAAGCACAACGCCCGGGCGCTGGAAAAGCGCCCGGGCGTCGATTTTCTCGCTTAGCTTAACCACAAGCGATTGATTGAATTAAGGTAAATGAACGCTCAGACTCAGCCCTTGCGGCCCTTCCCGGCGCCCCGGCCGGTCTGGCCAAGGCCCATCTGGCGGGCAAGCTCCGAGCGCGCCTTGGCGTAGTTCGGCGCAACCATGGGGTAGTCCGAAGGCAGGCCCCACTTCTCGCGGTAGTCCTCGGGGCTCATGTCGTACTGGGTGCGCAGGTGACGCTTCAGCGATTTGAAGCGCCGGCCGTCCTCCAGGCAGATGATGTAGTCGGGGGTCACCGAGCGGCGGACCGGCACGGCCGGCTCCTTGGGCTCGGGCGTCGCGGCCTCGGGCGCGCCCACCGACCGGAGCGCGTCATGCACGCTGCGGATCAAGGCCGGCATCTCGGAAGCCGAAACGGCGTTGCCGCCGACGAAGGCCGCGACGATGCCCGCGGTAAGTTCGACGAATGGGATCTCTTCTTCCATGACGCCTCTCCCGTTCCCTTTATCTTTCTTCACGCGCGACCAGCTTTGGCGCGCGAAGTTGCATCATGGATAAACGCGTCAGTAAAACCGGGCAATAGATGCCGCAGGGGAATATTGACTGTCGATCAATGCGATCATTCGCATCGGCAACTTAAGGTCGCGAAATAAAAATTCAGATTTTCTGGATTTTGACTGAACGCGTTCGCCGAACTTGACCGTACGGACACGACGCGTCGCGTAGATCTCGGCGCCTAGCGGCCGAAATCCCGCGACAGGGCCAGCATCGCCGCGCGTTGCGGCACCGAATACTCGTCGATGGCGTCGGTGTCGCCGTCGCGGATGGCCTTCAGCAGGGCCGGCGTCAGGGCTGACGACAACGACCAGTTCCAATAGCGCAACACGGTCTGGGCCCGATCGACGGCGATGGCGTCGAACACCCCCAGCACGCGCTCCAGCCCGGGCGACGGCGCGCCCTCGGCGTCGGTCTCCGGCCGGCGCAGGCCGCGCCACAGGGCGCGAACGGCCGCGCGCGGCAGGCCGGTGGCCTTGCAGAGGATGGCGATCGGCTCGCCGCCGGCGTCGGTGAAGATCTTGGCGCCGGTCATCGGCTTGAGGCCGGCGAGATACGAGATCTCCTCGGCCGTCTCGCGGGTCAGGCCGCTCTGGGCGGCCGCGACGGCGTCCTCAAGGCTGTCGAACGGGCTCTTGGCGATGGCCGCGCGGTTGCGCTGGCGGCGCTCGATGAACTGCAGGGCCTTGCGCGACAAGGGATCCTGCCAGCCCTCCTCGGAGGCTACCGCGAAGACGTCGCCGACGGCCTCCTGCAAGATCTCGCGCGAGACGGCGAAGCGCTGGAGGATCGTGCGGCGGGCCTCGGCGTCGGCCCACCAGAACATCACATAGGCGTGGCTGGGGCGCAGCTCGGCGCGCCGCAGCAGCAGCGGGATCAGGCTGGGATTGTCGCGCGTCATGGCCACGACGTTCTCGACGCCCTGGTGGCTGAAGCGGGCCAGTTCGTTGCGCAGCAAGGCCTCGACCACCGGCGTCTCGCCCATGTCGACCAAGGCGTCGGCCACCACCTCGCCGACGCCGCGGCGGATGGCGATCAGCCGGCGGTGCTCCTGGGTGGCGTGGTAGAGACAGTCGATCAGGTCGGCGTCCGACAGGTTGGGCGAGTTCTCGAGCAGGGCGCGGGCGACGACGACCTCGTCGCGCAGCAGAAGGCGGACCAGCGAGCCGGGCATGTCGTTGAGGTTGGCCAGGCGGCGGGCGACCTTCTCGCGCTCCTCGACCACCGCCTCGCGCAGCATCTCGACCAGCAGGTCGGCGCACATCGCCCGCTCGAAGGCGTTGATGCGGCTGGCCGGCAGACAGACCACGTCGGCGAGACGCTTGAGGAGGGCGGCGCGCGACTTGGGCGGAACGGCGATCGGCTTGGCGAAGGGCGAAATCGAGTCGGTCATGATCTTCCTGGCGGCGAAGCCCCGGTCGCCGAGTTTCGAACCTAGACGGTAACGCCCTTAAGTTCGAATTAGCGCCAGGGATTCTCCCGCCAGGGGAATTTGCGGCCCAAAGCCTGGCTTCGCCAGGGGGTCAGCGAAATTGTCGCGGTTCCCACTCCGGCCAAATGTCGGGCAGGTCGGTGGAGACGCGATTGGGATAGGCCGGGGCGCGCTTCTCCAGGAACGAGGTCACGCCCTCCTTGGCGTCGCCCGAGGCGCCGCGCGACTGGATGGCGCGGCTGTCGGCCTTGTGGGCCTCCATCGGATGGTCGGCGCCGGCCATGCGCCAGAGCAGCTGGCGGGTGAGGGCGACCGAGACGGGGGCGGTGTTGTCGGCGATCTCGCGCGCCAGGGCCCGGGCGGCGGGCAGCAGGTCGTCGGGGGCGTGCAGCGAGCGGACGAAACCGCTCTCCTTGGCCTCGGTCGCCGGGAACACCCGGCCGGTGTAGCACCACTCCAGCGCCGTCTGCATGCCCACCAGGCGCGGCAGGAACCAGGACGAGCAGGCCTCGGGCGTGATGCCCCGACGGGCGAAGACGAAGCCGAACTTGGCGTCTTCGGCGGCCAGGCGGATGTCCATGGCCAGCTGCATCGTGGCGCCGACGCCGACGGCCGGGCCGTTCACGGCGGCGATCACCGGCTTGAGGCTGTCGTAGATGCGCAGGGTCACCCGGCCGCCGCCGTCGCGATAGACGTCGCCGACCTTGCCCTCTTCCCGCTCCAAAGCCTGAGGAGACGTGCGGTCGAAGGTGGCCCCGCCGCTCGAAAGATCCGCCCCCGCGCAGAACGCCCGGCCCGCGCCGGTGACGATCACCACCTTCACCGCATCGTCGGCGTCGGTGACGTCGAAGACCTCGATCAGCTCCTTCATCATCCGGGCGGTGAAGGCGTTGAGCTTGTCGGGCCGGTTCAGGGTGATCGTCGCGACGCCATCCTCGACGGCATAGAGCAGGGTCTCGAAGCTGGGCTGCGACATGTGGCGGGCTCCCTGGGGCGGTCCATTTTCAAACGATCGTATGATCGCTTGCCGCATGTGCACAACCCCTCCCCCTCGATGGGGGAGGGGCAGGGGTGGGGGTGGATGCGGCGGTAGAAGCCACACAACGTGGCCGGCTCGGCGGGTCACCCCCATCCCCGGCCCTTCCCCCATCAAGGGGGAAGGGAGGTCAGGCCCGCCTCACCCCCAGCTTGCTGATCGCGTGCACGAAGTTGTTGGCCGCGATGTCGATGCTCCCTGTCCATTCCAGGTCGGGGAAGCGGGCCAGGATCTGGCGATAGGCCTCCTCCAGCTGGATCTGGGCGACGCGCTTGCCCAGGCAGGTGTGCGGGCCGTAGCCGAAGGCCACGTGCTTGCCGGCGTTGGGACGGGTTACGTCCAGGCGGTCGGGGTTCTCGAACATGGCGGGGTCGCGATTGGCCGCGCCGTAGTACATGACCACCTTCTCGCCCTCGGCGATCTGCTGGCCGGCCACCTCGACGTCACGCGTGGCGGTGCGGCGCATGTAGATCACCGGGCTGACCATGCGGATGAACTCGTCCACCGCCCCCGGCAGCAGGGACGGATCCTCGATCAGCCGCTGCTTCTGCTCGGGAAACTCGGTCAGCAGCCGCATGGCGCCCGACAGGGTGTTTCGCGTCGTGTCGTTGCCGGCGAAGACGATCAGCAGCCACGAGCCGTCGAGATATTCGTCGGCCAGCAGATCGCCGTCGACCTGGGCCCGCGCGATCGCCGTCATCAGATCCTGCCTGGGATCCTCGCGCCGCTTGAGCAGCATGGTCCGGCCGTAGTCGAACATCTCCTCGATGTTGTCGTTGAAGTCGGCCACGAACTGCATGAGCTCGAGCGTGGGCGTGATCGGCGCCTGGGCCTGCTGCACGGCCAGGTCCTGGGCCCGCTCCAGATAGTGCATCCAGCGCAGGAACTTGGCCCGGTCCTCGGGCGGCACGCCCAGGATCTCGCATAGGGTGAACAGCGGCAGGATCGACGAGAAGTGCTCGACCATGTCGATCTCGCCGCCGCCGGCCAGCAGCGGCTCCATCTCGTCCAGCAGCCGCGTGACCTCTCCCTTCACCCGGTCGGTCAGGCCGCGCAGGTAGGCGGCGGTGAAATAGGGCATGTGCTCGCGGCGCAGCTGCAGGTGATGCGGCGCGTCGAGATTGATCATGGTGTCCATGGTCGCCCGGAACAGCAGGGCGTGGCGCTTGTCGGGCGGCCCCATCGACATCAGGATCCCGCCCTTCTGCGAGGAGAAGGTCTCCGGGTCGCCGTTGACCCGCATGACGTCGTCGTAGCGGGTGACGGCCCAGAACCCCGGCCCGCCGAACGGCTCGCCGTGCCACATCACCGGCGCCTCGTCCCGCATCCGCGTGAAGTCGGCGAAGGGCTGGCCCCTGGTGAAGCGGAAGATGTCGGCCAGGTCGACGCCTTCGAGGGTGGGATAGGCCCTGGCCGCGCCGGGTCCCGGCCGGCCGTCGACCACCGTCTTGCTGATCAGCTCCATGCGCTCGCCTCCCGTCGAACATCGTTGTGGGACACACGATCACCCAGGATTGCGCGGCCGCCAACGGCGCCCCTACGGCAACTTGCGCGAGCGTCCGGCCTTGGGTCATGCTGCTGACTGAACGCCGATCATGCGGGTCACACGCAGGCGGCGGCAGGGAGAGAAACGGCCGCCCCGGCGACGACCGGCGGCCCAGGAGGTCGCATGCATCCGAGCGTCCACGCCCGCACCCAGCCCGACAAGCCCGCCTTCGTGATGGCCGGCTCGGGCGAGATCGTCACCTACAAGGAGCTGGACGACCGCTCCAACCAGGGGGCCCAGCTGTTCCGGTCGATGGGGCTTCAGGTCGGCGACGTGGTCGCCATCCTGCTCGACAACCATCCGCGCTATCTGGAGATCGCCTGGGCGGCCCAGCGGGCGGGGCTCTATTACACCTGCATCTCGACCAAGCTCACCGCGCCCGAGGTCGAGTACATCGTCAAGGACTGCGGAGCCAAGGCGCTGATCGCCGGCCCGGCGATGGACGGCGTTGCGCAAGGCCTGGCGCCGCTGATCCCAGGCGTGGCGCTGCTGCGGGTGGACGGGCCCAGCGGCCCCTATGCCGACCTCGACGCCGCCCGGGCGGCCATGCCGGCCAGCCCGATCGCCGACGAGACCTCCGGCTCGGACATGCTCTATTCGTCGGGCACCACCGGCCGGCCCAAGGGCGTGAAGCCGGCGCTGAACGGCGCGCCGATCGATGCGCCCCACGCCTTGCAGATGATGGCCCAGCACCTGTTCAAGCTGGACGGCGACAGCGTCTACCTCTCGCCCGCGCCGCTCTATCACGCCGCCCCGCTGCGCTGGTGCATGAGCGTGCACAAGCTGGGCGGCACGGTCGTGGTGATGGAGAAGTTCGATCCCGAGACGGCCCTGGCCCTGATCGAAGAGCACAAGGCCACCTGCGGCCAGTTCGTGCCGACCCACTTCGTGCGGATGTTGAAACTGCCGGAGGCGACGCGGGCCAGGTACGACGTCTCGACCATGCGTTCGGCGATCCACGCCGCCGCCCCCTGCCCCGTGCCCGTGAAGGAACAGATGATCGCCTGGTGGGGGCCGGTGATCTACGAATACTACGCCGGCACCGAGGGTAACGGCTTCTGCTGGATCGACAGCAAGAACTGGCTGGAGCGGCGAGGCTCGGTGGGCCAGGCGGCGCTGGGCGAACTACGCATCTGCGACGAGGCGGGCGATCCCCTGCCCGCCCGCGCCGAGGGCGTGGTCTATTTCGCCAACGGCCCGGCGGTGACCTATCACAACGCCCCGGAGAAGACGGCCGAGAGCTACAACAAGCACGGCTGGACGACGCTGGGCGACGTGGGCTGGGCCGACGAGGACGGCTATCTCTACCTGACCGACCGCAAGAGCTTCATGATCATCTCCGGCGGGGTGAACATCTATCCGCAGGAGATCGAGAACCTGCTGATCACCCACCCCAAGGTGGCCGACGCGGCCGTGGTGGGCGCGCCCGACGAGGAGATGGGCGAGAAGGTGGTCGCCGTCATCCAGCCGCTGGACTGGGACGATGCGGGAGAGGCCCTGGCCGCCGAACTGCTGGCCTTCACCCGCGACAACCTCAGCCACGTGAAGGCTCCGCGGCAGGTGGACTTCGCACGGGAACTGCCCCGTCACCCGACGGGCAAGCTCTACAAGCGGCTGGTACGGGACGCCTACTGGGGCAAGGGCGAGGGGCGGATCGTTTGATCCAAAACCACTAGAAAGTTGATTTTCCAAATCTTTGCCACCACTTTGTTGAAAGTGGTGGCAAGGACCAATCCCGTGACCCTCCAGCGCCTACCCTTGGCGATCCACACGAACGTCGCCGATCTGATCGACCAGCTTCGCGCGACCCAGATCAGCGAGTTCGGCGACGGCGCCAGCTTCCTACGGCGCGAGCGCGGCGGTCGCCCTTACTGGTATGTCCGTTCACGGCAGGTGCGAGGCGAGCGGCTGGAACGCTACCTTGGCCCCGAAACGCCCGAGTTGCTGGCAGCCATGGAAACGGCGAAGACCATCAACGGCGCCGCCGACGGGCGCCGGCAAATCGTGAGGGGGTTGCGCGCGGCGGGACTGCACACGCCGGACCAGCGCACAGGCCGTGTCCTGCAAGCCTTGAACAAGGCCGGCGTGTTTCGGCTGCGCGCCGCCGTCGTCGGCACGGTGGCCTTCCAAACCTACGGCGCCTTGCTGGGCTTCACCTTGCCCGCACAGGCCGTGCGCACGGGCGATCTCGACATCGCCCAGGACTACGGGATCTCGATGGCCATCGACGATGCAATGGACCGGCCCTTCATCGACGTGCTGCGCGCCGCCGACCCGAGCTTCTCCCCCATCCCCAAGCTCGATCCGAGCAAGAGCGCCGCCTACCGGACGCCCGATGGCTATGCAGTGGACGTGTTGACGACCAGCCGGCATGCGGCCGACGATGAGACCTCCCGCCTCGTCGCCCTGAACACCGACGCAACGCCCCTGCGCTTTCTCGATTTCCTGCTGCGAGATACGGTGGAAGCCGCCGTGCTGCACGATGATGGCGTGCTCGTGCGCGTTCCCGCCCCGGCGCGATATGCCGTGCACAAGCTGATCATCTCGCGCAAGCGCAGCCAAGCCAACCCCAAGCGACGCAAGGACGTGGAGCAGGCTCAGGCCCTGATCCGTGCCCTCGCCGAAGACGATCCCTTCGCCCTGCGTGACGCCTATGCCGAGGCCCGCGGACGCGGCGAGGCGTGGCGCAAGCTGCTGGATGAAGCGGTCAGCCTGCTGCCCGGAGATGCAAGGGCGGTGCTGGAGGGCTGAACCAGCGCACGTTGCTTCTATACGGGACGGGATTCCCGCCACACGGTCGGGGCATGCTTTCCGCCCTGCTCGACCGCCTCCCCAAGACTGCGACCGCTCCGTTCTGCCCGGCCGAGGTGCGGGGCGCCGTGCCCGTCCCGGACGGGCTGCCGACCTGGAAGCGGATGCTGCGCACGGCGGGGCCAGGGCTGCTGGTCAGCGTCGGCTACATGGACCCTGGCAACTGGGCGACCGACATCGAGGCAGGGTCGCGCTACGGGACATCCCTGCTGTTCGTGGTGGTGCTGTCGAGCCTGGCGGCGATCCTGTTGCAGACCCTGTCGATGCGGCTGGGCCTGGTGACCGGCAAGGACCTGGCCCGGATGTCGCGCGAACGGTTCGGGCCGTGGACGGTCAAGGCGCAGTGGGTGCTGGCGGAGCTGGCCATCATCGCCTGCGACATCGCCGAGGTGCTGGGCTCGGCCCTGGCCTTCAAGCTGTTGCTGGGCGTGCCCCTGTGGGCAGGGGTGCTGCTGACCGGGCTCGACACGGTCATCGTGCTGGGCCTGAAGGGCAAGGGCTTCCGCCAGTTGGAGGCGATCATCCTGGGCCTGATCTCGACGGTCGGGATCTGCTTCCTGGTGCAGCTGATCATCGTGCCGCCCGACGCCGGGGCCGTGGCGCGGGGGCTGGTCCCGTCGCTGGCGGCGCTGCAACAGGGCAACGCGCTCTATCTGGCGATCGGCATACTGGGCGCGACGATCATGCCGCATAACCTTTATCTGCACTCATCGATCGTGCAGACACGGCTGACGCCGGAAGACGTCGCGGGCAAGCGGGCTGCGATCAGGCTGGCCACGATCGACACCGTGGTCGCCCTGGTGCTGGCGCTGTTCATCAACGCCGCGATCCTGGTCCTGGCGGCCTCGGCCTTTCACGGTAACGGGTTGCGCGAGGTGGCCGGCATCGAGGAGGCGCACGAGCTGCTGGCGCCGATCACCGGCGCGGCGGTGGCGGGGATCCTGTTCGGGATCGCCCTCTTCGCCTCGGGCCAGAGCGCCACCTTCACCGGCACCATCGCCGGCCAGGTGATCCTGGAGGGCTTCCTGAACCTCAGCATCCCCTGCTGGCAGCGGCGGTTGATCACCCGGGGCCTGGCCATCATCCCGGCGCTGATCGGCGTGCTGACGCTCGGCGACCATGCGGTGGGAAGCCTCCTGGTGCTGACCCAGGTGGTGCTGAGCGCCCAGCTGCCGTTCGCCATCTGGCCGCTGCTGCGGTTCACCGACGACAAGGCGCTGATGGGTCCGTTCGCTAACGGCCTGGTCACCCGCCTCGTCGCCTGGGGGCTGTTCCTGGTGATCTCGGCGGCGAACGTCTGGCTGGTGGTTTCGACGTTCGCGTAGCTGCCGGGAGTTGCCCCGGGCGATCGCCCGTGATCTCTTCCAAACAAACGTTTGGGAGAACGCCTCATGAAAGAGATCGCCTTCGCCGACATCGCCAGCCTGGTCGGGCAGGAGGTCGGGGTGTCCGACTGGGTCGAGATCAGCCAGGAGCGGGTCAACCAGTTCGCGCAAGCGACCGGCGACCACCAGTGGATCCACATCGACGTCGAGCGGGCGACGCGCGAGATCGGCGGGCCGATCGCCCACGGCTACCTGACGCTGTCGCTGATCCCTATGCTGGGCGCGGGGATCCTGCACGTCACCGGCGTGACGCGCGGCATCAACTACGGCTGCGACAAGGTGCGGTTCACCAGCATGGTGCGCGTGGGCAAGCGGGTGCGGATGCGCCAGAAGCTGGTCAGCGTCGAGCCCAAGGCCGGCGGCCTCCAGATGAAGAACGAGTGCACGATCGAGATCGAGGGCGAGGAGCGCCCGGCCTGCGTGGCCGAGACGATCTCGATCATCTACGGCGGTTAGGGGCGAATGGGCGGTCAGCTTTTCGGAAGCTGAAAACGGCCCCCCTCCGGCGCTTCGCGCCACCTCCCCCAGAGGGGGAGGATCTGAAAAAGACAAAGGCCCCGGATTGCTCCGGGGCCTTCGTTTCTGGGGATCGGACCAAGCCTAGCGCTTGATCGCGTCGCCGATCTTGTCCTGGGCCTGGCCGACCTTGTTCTGGACGTCGCCCTTGACCTTCTGGGCCTTGCCCTCGGCTTCGAGGCGTTCGTTGTCCGTGGCCTTGCCGACGGCTTCCTTGACGGCGCCCACGCCCTTGTCGATGGTGCCTTCCACACGATTGGTGCTCATTGGCTTGCTCCTGCTAGCGTTGAACTCCCCATTCGAACGGGGCCCCGGGAGCAATGGTTCCTAGCTTGGCTGGAGCCGATTTAGTCAAAATCAGCGATTGAAGCCGGGCGCGGCGACGGCCTGGACCGCGACGACGTCCTGGGCGGCCGCCACACTGGGCGGCTTGGCCGGCGCGGCCTGGATCAGCGGCGGCCCGGACGGCTTGTCGAGCAGGGCCACGGTCTCGCGGATGTACTTGGCGTGGGTGACGATGCCGATCTCCAGGCGCTCGCCCGACAGCTCGACCTGCTGGGTCAACATGCCGGCGACGAACTGCACCTCCTGGCTTTCGGTCGAGCCCGGACGGCGGCGCGCGCCTTCGGCCATGAACACCGGCCCGCCCGAATTGCCAGGGAAGACCGAAAAATCCATCAGGAAGGTCGGGAAGGCGCTGGCCGGAGCCAGCGGATAAGACGCAACCCGACCCGAACGCAGGATCGGGAAGCCCGCGGTGTTGGCCGACAGGCCGCGGGGGAAGCCCAGGGCCATCATCTCGTCGCCGGGGCCCAGGCTGTACTTGTTGAAGGTGTCGTCCTGCGCCAGCCAGGCCAACGGAATGGCGGCCTTGGCGAACTCTGGCGGGGCCTCGACGACGATGGCGGCGACGTCGCGGCTGGGATGCTTGACCCACAGCGGGTGGTCGCCGTCGCGGATCTTCAGGGTGCGAGGGTCATAGCGCCAGACCCCCTCCTTGCTCTGCACGCGATAGCCGATCTTGGCCGACACCGAGGGCATGCGGTCGAAGACGTGGGCGGCGGTGACCAGGATGGTGCGCGGCCGGCCGTCGGGCGTGGGATCCTCGATCAGGAATCCGGTGCCGACCGTGCGCGAGCCATCGGCGAGCGGCTGCTCCAGCTGCACCGTCGCCTGGATCAGATCGACCGACAGGTCCCAAGCCATGTACGCCTCGTCCTCCGATTTAACCTTAGACGTCGTATGAGTTTGACCAGACGCCCCTGCCGCAACAAGTTGGCGTTCTGACGCATCCGAGGGGGAATCTGTCCAATGAACCGGCGCGAAATGATGACGAGCGTTGCCGCCGTCGCCGCCACGTCCTCCGCCCTCATCCCCGGGAGTTCCATGTCCGCCACCGCCAAGCCCGTTCCTCCTGTCGCCAAGAAGGTTCCAAAGCGCATCGAGCAGCTGGGCCGGGTGCGCGTCGACGACTACGCCTGGATGAAGGACGACAACTGGCAGAAGGTCCTGCGCGATCCGAGCCTGATCAAGGCCGAGGTCAAGGAGCACCTGACCGCCGAGAACGCCTATGTGAAGGCGATGCTGGCCCCGACCCAGGACCTGCAGAAGGCAATGTTCGAGGAGATGAAGGGCCGCATCAAGGAGGACGACTCCTCTGTCCCCTCGCCTGACGGCCCGTACGACTACTATTCGCGCTTCGCCCTGGGCGGCCAGCATCCGATCTACGCACGGCGTCCCCGTGGAAAGACGGACGGCGAAGAGGTGCTGCTCGACAGCGACGCCCTGGCCAAGGGCAAGGCCTACAGCCAGGTCAGCGCCGCCGACCACAGCCCCGACCACAAGCTGTTCGCCTATGCCGAGGACGCGCAGGGCTCGGAAGTCCACAAGATCTACGTCAAGGACCTGGCCACCGGCGAAATCCTGCCCGAGCCCGTGGACAGCAGCACCGGCGACTTCACCTGGTCGCCCGACTCCAAGTGGCTGTTCTGGACCCACCGCGACGACAACGGCCGCTCCGACAAGATCTATCGCCGCCCCGCGCGCGGCGGGCTGAAGGACGACGTGCTGGTCTATGAAGAGCCCGACGACGGCTTCTTCGTCAGCGTCAGCGTCACCGGCTCGGACGCCTTCATCGTCATCAGCGCCGGCGACCACGAGACGTCGGAAACGCTGCTGATCCCGGCCAGCGACGTGAACGCCAAGCCGAAAGCCGTGGAGCCGCGCACGCCGGGCCTGCGCTATTCGGTCGAGCACTGGGACGGCAAGTTCGTCATCCTGACCAACGCCGACGACGCCATCGACTTCAAGCTGGTCGAGGCGCCGGTCGACAATCCGGGCCGCGCGAACTGGAAGGACTTCGTGGCCCACAAGCCGGGGACCTTCATCACCGGCCACGCCGCCTACAAGGACCACCTGGTCCGCGTCGAGCGCGTCAACGCCAACACCCGCATCGTCATCACCGACCGCGCCACCAAGGCCGAAAAGCCGATCGTCGTCGACGAGCAGGCCTATGTGCTGAGCGTCGAGGGCGGCTACGAGTTCGACACCCCGACCCTGCGCTACGTCTACCAGTCGCCGACCACGCCGCGTCAGTGGTTCGACTACGACATGCGCAGCGGCGACAAGGTGCTGCGCAAGACCCAGGAAATCCCCTCGGGCCACGATCCCAGCAAGTACGTGACCAAGCGCCTCTATGCGAAGGCGCCCGACGGCGCCGAGGTGCCGGTGACCGTGCTGATGAAGAAGGACGTCAAGCTCGACGGCAAGGCGCCGCTGCTGCTGTACGGCTACGGCAGCTACGGCATGTCGATGGACCCGTCGTTCTCGATCCGCAACTTCAGCCTGGTCGACCGCGGCTGGATCTGGGCCACGGCCCACATCCGCGGCGGCTCGGAGAAGGGCTACGGCTGGTTCCTGGACGGCAAGAAGTTCAAGAAGAAGAACACCTTCACCGACTTCATCGCCTGCGCCGAGCACCTGCACGCGGGCGGCTACGGGGCCAAGGGCCGTACGGTGGCCTATGGCGGCTCGGCCGGCGGCATGCTGATGGGCGCGATCACCAACCTGCGGCCGGACCTGTGGTCGGGCATCATCGGGGCGGTGCCGTTCGTCGACGTGCTCAACACCATGAGCGACACCTCCCTGCCGCTGACCCCGCCGGAGTGGCCCGAATGGGGCAATCCGCTGGAGGACAAGGAGGCCTACGACTACATCGCCAGCTATTCCCCGTACGACAACGTCACGGCCAAGCCCTATCCGGCCGTGCTGGCCACCGGCGGCCTGTCGGATCCGCGCGTCACCTACTGGGAGCCGGAGAAGTGGGCCGCCAAGCTGCGGGCCAACACCACCAGCGGCAACCCGATCCTCCTGAAGATCAACATGGAAGCCGGCCACGGCGGCGCCTCGGGCCGCTTCGACTTCCTCAAGGAGATCGCGCTCGACTACGCCTTCGCCGTGTGGGCTGTCGACAAGGGCTGGACGAAGGCCTGAGAAAGCCCCTTCCCCCTCGCGGGGAAGGGGTTGGGGATGGGGGCGCCGACGCTGTCATTGGCCGGCACGGTGCCGACACCCCCACCCCTGCCCCTCCCCGCAAGGGGGAGGGGTTCATGTGTTTCTGGAGTTTCGCTTGATCATCCGCCCCTCCACCGAGGCCGACATCGGCGCGATCACGGCCATTTACGGCTGGAACGTGCTCAATGGCCTGGGCACCTTCGAGGAAGTCCCGCCCGACGAGGCCGAAATGACCCGTCGGCGCGCGGCGTTCCTGGACCGCGGCCTGCCCTACCTGGTCGCCGAACTGGACGGAAAGGTGCTGGGCTATGCCTATGCCGGTCCGTTCCGGCTGCGGGCGGCCTATCGCTATACCGTCGAGGACAGCATCTATGTCGCCCCCGACGCGGCCGGAAAGGGCGTCGGCAAGGCGCTGCTGAAGGCGCTGATCGAGGCCTGCGAGGCCCTGGGCCTGCGCCAGATGTGCGCGGTGATCGGCGACAGCGGCAACGCCGCCTCGATCGGCGTCCACGCCGCGCTCGGCTTTACGCACAAGGGCGTCTTCCCGGCCATGGGCTACAAGTTCGACCGCTGGGTCGACCTGGTGTGGATGCAGCGCCCCCTGAACGGCGGCGGCGACACCCCGCCCGACGCGCCCGGCATGTCGCTGAGCGGCGTCTAGGTCGCCGCAACGCCACTCAAAGCAAAAGCCCCGCCGGCGGACCGGCGGGGCTTTCGTGTTTTCGGGGCTCTTTAAAAGAACCGAGGATCAGGCCTTGCGGGCGCGGGCCTTGCCCGGAGCCTTGGCCTTGCGGCCGCCTTGACCCAGGCCGAGGGCCTTGGCCATGGCCGAGCGGGCTTCGCTGTAGGACGGCGCCGTGGTCGGATAGTCGGCCGGCAGGCCCCACTTCGACTTGTATTCGGCGACGGTCATGCCGTGGGTGGTCAGGTGGCGCTTCAGCGTCTTGTAGGGCTTGCCGTCCTCGAAGCTGATCAGCGCGTCCGGCGTGATGCTCTTGCGGATCTGGGCCGGAGTAGCCTTGGTAACGGCTTCGGTCACCGGCGCTTCCGGCGAACCAAGACCGGCAAGGGCGTCGTGCGTGGCCCGAATCAGAGCCGGCAGGTCAGAGACCGAGGTCGTGTTGTTGGCCACATAGTTGGCCACAATCTCGGCGGTCAGCTCGATCAGGGTCGATTTGTCTTCCACGGCGTCACTCCACAATGACTTTAAATTCGGAAATACACCCGCCCCGTGGAATTACAAGTACACAAATACGCAATCGAACGAGCAACGCTCCGCGAAAACAGGCTTTATTTCGTAGCAACAATGTCGATGGCGGATTTTCAAAGCCTTAGCCGTAAGCGATTGCGCTCGCCTTCAAGTTCAGTTTCCACCACGGACGTTTTCGCAGTCGCGAAGACCGGAAAGGTTCGCGTGCAACTGCACTTTTGAACAGGGCCGGGCGCGGGATCGAGATTCGCCGCGCGCCTCACCGCCATCTTCAGATCGAAGCGAACATGCCGGGAGGATCGTGCAAGGGCTCGGACGCGCGACGGCGCGGGCCGGTAAAGCACAGCTTGAAGGAAGAAGGAGATCGCGATGTAAACGCCGCTCCGGAAGGGAGCTGCTGATCAGCGAAGAGATTGAAGAGAGTGGCTGGGGAACTAGGACTCGAACCTAGAATGACGGTACCAAAAACCGCAGTGTTACCATTACACCATTCCCCAGCAGGAACGGCTGCCGACCCAGTGGGCCGCGGCGAGGCGGTGGAGATAGCTCAGGATTCGGACGGTGGCAACGCCCTCCAAATTCTTTTTTTGGGTCTATTTTCACGCTTGCGACTCTCCCGACCGCCGCCTATAAGCCGCCTCCCAAGTCGAGCACAGCCAACCGGCGGCGCGGCTTCGGAAGTCGGAGTGTGGCTCAGTCTGGTAGAGCACTGCGTTCGGGACGCAGGGGTCGCAGGTTCAAATCCTGCCACTCCGACCATCTTCTTTCCCGAGAAAATCCCTTCATCTGCACCGCACGGGCGATAAGTTCGGCAGGTTGCTTGCTGTTCATTTGACCGCAACGCGACAGCCGCTAGCTTGCGACGACATTGAAGCGCGACGGACGCACGACCACCTGTGCTTTTCCGCCGCCGCGCCTTGGCTATCGCAACGGGACCCCGATGAAGCAGTTTCTCATGACCGTGGCCGGCGTGTTCGTCGGACTGGTGCTTTTTCTCGTCGGGGTTCCCTTCATATTGATCGTGCTGGCGGCCGGCGCGGCCCGCCCTGCCCCGGTGGCGACCAACTCGGTCGTGCAGCTGGACCTGCGCGGCGGTCTGTCGGACCAGGATTCGCAGAATCCGTTCGCGGCCTTCGGCGGCGGCGGCCAGTCGGTGATGGGCGTGATCGAGGTGCTGCGCCGCGCCGAGACCGACGACAAGGTCAAGGCGGTGTTCGTGCGCCTGCCGGAGGGCGGGATCGCCCCGGCCTCGGCCGACGAGATCGCCCAGGCCTTCAAGCACTTCCGCAGCGTCGGCAAGAAGCCGATCATCGCCCACAGCCAGGGCATCTATCCCTCGGGCATGTCGACCTCGACCTACCGCCTGGGCGCGGCCGCCAGCGAGTTCTGGATGCAGCCGGACAGCGCGCTGCAGGCCGTGGGCGTGGCCAGCGAGACGATGTTCTACAAGCGCCTGTTCGACAAGTACGGCGTCAAGGCCGACTTCGAGCAGCGCTATGAATACAAGAACGCGGTCAACCCTTACCTGAACAGCGACTTCACCCCCGCCCACCGCGAGGCGACGCTGTCGTGGATGGGCTCGGTCTACACCAGCGCCCTCACCGCCGCCGCCCAGGACCGCAAGCTTGAACCGGCCCGCCTGATCAAGGCCATCGAGGCCGGCCCCTACAGCGCCCAGCAGGCGCAGGGACTGGGCCTGATCGACAAGGTCGGCCAGGTGAAGGAAGCCCAGGACGCTATGCTGGCCCGCGCCGGCAAGGGCGCCAAGCTGATCGACTTCTCCGACTACGCCTCGCGCTCGAAGAAGGACCTGCCCAAGACCGGCGCGGCCATCGCCGTGATCGGCGCCGAGGGCCCGATCGTCACCGGCACGGCCGGCCAGGCCTCGCCGTTCGGCGGCGACAGCACCATCCACTCCGACGAGACCGCCAAGGCGATCTACGACGCGATCGAGGACAAGGACGTCAAGGCCATCGTGCTGCGCGTCTCCTCGCCCGGCGGCTCGGACACGGCCTCCGAACAGATCCTGGCGGCCGTGAGGGCCGCCAAGGCGGCCGGAAAGCCCGTCGTGGTCAGCATGGGCACCTACGCCGCTTCCGGCGGCTACTGGATCAGCAGCCAGGCTTCGGCGATCGTGGCCCAGCCCTCGACCCTGACCGGCTCGATCGGCGTGTTCGGCGGCAAGTTCGCCCTGGGCGAGGCCCTGTCGCGCTTCGGCGTCGACACCCGCCAGGTGACCGTCGGCGGCGACTACGCCGGCGCCTTCGGCACGGGCCAGGAATTCACCGCCGACCAGCGCGCCCGCTTCTCGGCCTGGATGGACAATATCTACGCCGGCTTCATCAATCGCGTGGCCGAGGGCCGCAAGCTGCCGGTCGAACGCGTGCGCGAGATCGCCAAGGGCCGCGTCTGGACGGGCGTCCAGGCCAAGGAACTGGGCCTGGTGGACCAGCTGGGCGGCTTCTACGACGCCGTCGACAAGGCCAAGGCCCTGGCCAAGCTGACGGGCGACGTGCGCCTGAAGAAGATCGGCGGGCCCAAGTCGCCGTTCGACGCCCTGGAGAAGGCCCTGGGCGTCAGCTCGGCCTCGATGCGCACCGTGGCCGCCGCCGCCTGGATCCTGGGCGACCCGCGCTCCGAAGCGATCCTGGACGAGATGGCCAAGACCCGCCTGCGCTCGCAAGGCGCCAGCGTCCTGGCCGATACGCCGTCGTACTGATCGACAGACCGGCTTCACGAGAAGGGCCGCTCCGAAAGGGGCGGCCTTTTTTGTTTGGGCGCGCTCACAAAGACGCTCCCCCTGAAGGGGGAGCTGTCGCGAAGCGACTGAGGGGGAAGTGACTTCCCACGTCGGCGCTCGGCTCAGGCTCATCAGGAACTTCCCCCTCCGGCCCTTCGGGCCACCTCCCCCTTCGGGGGGAGGGTCTGAGGCGGCGCCCCCTCTTGGGGAGGCGGCCGGCGGGGGGCCGGTTTCAGCTTTCAGGGCGTCAGTCGGTTTCGTGAGGGCTCCCCCCACCGATCGCTGCGCGATCGCCTCCCCACGGGGGGCCTTGCGCGCAAACAAAAACGGCGGGTCCTTTCGGACCCGCCGTCGATGCCGTCTGTCCCGGCGGTCTTGCGACCGCCGGGGCGAACGCCAGGCTGCTTAGAAGCGCAGCTTGGCGCCGAGGAAGTACGAACGACCCAGGATGTCGTAGGTGTTCGGGTCGGTGTTGCCGTCCGGCGAGTTGTCGAACACCGGCGGCTTCTTGTCGCCGAGGTTGCGAACGCCGCCGAAGACTTCGACGTTGTCGTTGACGTTCCAGCGGGCGCTGACGTCGTGATACATGAAGGCCTTGACGGTGTTGTAGCCGCCATCCTCGAACTCGGGGATGTTGCCTTGGTTGTCCATCTTGCCGATGTAGGTGCCGGTGTAGGCCAGGCGGACCGGGCCGACATCATAACCAACGCGCAGGCTGGCCTTCCATTCCGGCAGCGAGGCCGAGATGTTGTAGGCGCCGATGGTGCCCTTGTAGTCGATGCCGTCCAGCTCGTAGCTGTCGAGATAGGTGCTCGACAGGTCGAACTGCAGCTTGTCGCCCCAGATGCCGCCGGCCCACGGAACGTTCCAGCCGTACGAGACGGCCACGTCGATGCCCTTGGTCTGCAGAGCCGACACGTTGCCGAGCGGCGCGCGGGCCTTCAGGTTGCCGGCCGCGTCGCGGTAGATCAGCGGCAGGTTGATGCCCGAGTCGAAGCAGGCGGCCGAGGTCAGGCTGCCCGAGGCGAAGCAGTCGTTGACGATGCCCGAGACGCCGCCCTTGATCGTGCCGATGTAGTCGTCGATCTTGATATCGTAGTAGTCGACCGTGGCGCTCAGGCCCGAGATGAAGCTCGGCTGCCAGACGACGCCGAAGGTGATCGTTTCCGACTTCTCTTCGTTCAGGCTCGGGTTGCCGTAGAAGAACGACTCCGTCTGGGTGTTCTGGGCGACGAAGTTGCCGGCGACCGGATCATAGCCCAGCTGAGCGGTACAGAAGGTGCGAACCGAGGCCGACAGGGTGCGAGCAGCGCCCGTGCCCGGGTTGACGGTGGTGCAGGGGTCGAGCACGGCCGGGAAGCCTTGGTCGCCCGACTGGTACAGTTCGAACACCGACGGAGCGCGGCTGGCCTTCTGGAACATCGCGCGCAGCTTGATGTCCGAGATCGGCTTGTATTCCAGACCGACCTTGTAGCTGTAGACGCTGCCGACCGACGAGTAGTCGGAGTAGCGGCCGCCCAGTTCCAGGCCCAGGTACTGCACGCCGGTCACGTCGGCGACCAGCGGAACCACGGCTTCGGCGTAGAGTTCGCCCACGCTCGAGGCGCCGCCAACGGCGCGTTCGGCGTTGAAGCCGAAGATGTCGCCGGCGTTCTTGGCCGCGTCGGGGGTGAAGGCCAGGCTGTCTTCGCGCCATTCGGCGCCGACGGCCACCGACAGGTCGCCGGCCGGCAGCTTGAACAGCGGACCGGTGGCGTACACCGAACCGACGTTACGCTCGAACACGGTCAGGTCCGAGAAGTTCAGGCGGATGAAGTTGGCCGCGGCGGGCGAGATCGTGCCGGCGCCGAACATGTTCAGCGGGGCGCAGGTTGGGAACAGCGCCAGCGAGGCGGTCGAGCAGCTCGTGGTGCTGGCGCCGGCGCCCGAAGCGATCGCCGCGGCGACCTTCGAACGCGAGACGTCGTTCTGCACGCCGACGCGGAACTCGGTGCGGCCGAAGCTGTAGAAGGCTTCACCGGTCCAGCCGTGGCCCAGATCGGCCTTCAGGCCGAGGTTGATCTGGTACAGGTCGGAGTCGCGGGTCTCAACGCGCGGGCCGACTTCTTCCATACGGCGATCGAAGAAGATCGGGGCCGTCGGGTTCGGACGGGTGGCCAGCAGGGCGGCCAGGGCCGGCGAGACGAAGGGGTTGTTGTACGGGATCTGGATCGCGGTGGCCGGGGTCGGGGCCAGCTGAGCCGAGTTGCGGCTGTCCGAGTAGAACAGTTCAGCCGTCGCGGTCAGGCGGTCGGTGATCTCGTAGTTGCCCAGAGCGGTGATGTTGAAGCGCTCGCCCGGCGACAGCAGGTTATTGACCGGCGAGAAGTTGTAGCGGTCGCCAGCCAGGGTGTTGACGAACGGACGCGGGGTGCCGTTGGTGTTGAAGCCGTAGCGGACGTTCAGCGGGCTCGAGGTCGAACCGCCGAAGGGGTTGGTGCCGATGGCGCTGGCGGCGCCCGTCACGCCCGTGCCCGAACCGCCGGCGTTGGACACCAGCGACCACGGACGGTCGGCGTTCGGCAGGATCTTGTCGCGGCTGTAGTAGTTGGCGTAGGCGGTGACGTTACCCTTGCCGTCCGGCGTGTTGGCGCCGATCAGGACGTAGGTGTTGGTGGTCTTGCCGTCGCCGATTTCGGTGCCGGTCCACTGGGTGCCGACTTCGACGCCTTCGAAGTCCTTCTTCAACTGGAAGTTCACGACGCCCGACAGAGCGTCCGAACCGTACACGGCCGAGGCGCCGCCGGTGACGATCTCGACCTTGTCGATCAGGGCGGTCGGGATGTTGTTCAGGTCGACGGTGTTAGCGCGCGTCGACGGGTTCATGCGGTGACCGTTGACCAGCACCAGGGTACGCGACGCCCCCACGCCACGCAGGTCGACGGTGGCCGTGCCGTCGGACGGGTTGTTCGAAGCGGCGGTCAGGCCGGGCATCACCTGCGGCAGACGGTTCAGCACGTCTTCGGTGGTGGTCGAACCAGCGGCCTGGATGGCCTCCGACGTCACCGTCGAGATCGGGCTGTTGGCCACGTAGTCCTGGCGCGCGATACGCGAGCCGGTGACCACGACGGCTTCGATTTCCGTCGACTCGCCTTCGGGAGCCGTCTGGGCCGACGCCACACCGGCGCTGGCCGCGGCGATCGCGAGGCCGCTGATGATGGTCGTCGTCAGCAGGCGCTTACGCGTCATCTGAATCTTCAATGGAATCCCTCCGAGAATGGGCCGGCAGGGACGAAGTCTCCAGCCGTCATGCCCACGTCTTGCAATCCCAGGCTGCTCACAGCCCGGTTGGCGGGGACGTTAGGAGCGCCCGCTCTCGGCGGTCAATTTCCGATTACGGTTATGTAACCTGAAGCATCGTGCCTGTCGCAAATTGAACACACTGCTGTCGCCTATGCGGCAGATTACAGCCGCTAGAACCGCGTTATACGGCCAAGCTAGCGCATGATTGTTCAAATAAGGCGGCTTAGTGGCAATTTTCTCCGCTTTGAAATAACGCCACTACCGGAATATGTTCACTTCCTGAAACGCGATTCTCGCACGACGATCCCCTTGCGGGCTCGTGAGCGGCCATAGTGGCGCCACAATCTGACCGCGTGTCGTCCGCGACACATATCGGTCTCCCCCGGGACCGCTTCCTCGCCAGTCGGATCCGTTCATGCGCTCGATTCAGCTTCCGCTCGCCCTGCTCGTCCTGGGCACCCTCCCCGCCTCAGCCCTGGCCGCCGGCCCGACCGCGCTGGACGCGGTGACCGCGTGCCGCGCAATCGCCGAGGCCGATGCCCGCCTGGCCTGCTACGACAAGGCCGCGAGCGCGCTGGTGGCGGCCGATGCGGCCGGCGACATCGTGGTGCTGGACCGCCAGAAGGTGGAGACCGTCAAGCGCGAGGCCTTCGGCTTCAACCTGCCCAAGCTCGACCTGTTCGGCGGCAAGGGCGAGAAGCCCGAGGCGCTGGACCGCGTCGAGGGCGTGGCCAAGCAGGCCTGGCAGAATGGAACCGGCGGCTGGACCATCGTGTTGGAAGACGGCGCCAAGTGGGACCAGGTCGGTCGCGATCCGGTGCGCCGCGCGCCCAAGCCGGGCTCGAAGATCGCCATCCGCAAGGCGTCGATGGGGAGCTTCTTCCTCAATATCGACGGCCAGACGGCCATCCGGGCGCGCCGCGTCGACTAGTAGGGCTTGCCCTGGCCGCCCGCGCCGCGCATCTGAAGGACCTTGTTATAGAGGTTCTTCGAGGCCCGACGCCCATGACCGATTTCCGCCGCGTGACCGACAGCCTGTCGGTCAGCCCCCAGATCAGCACCGACGACGTGGCCCGGGCCAAGGCCGAAGGCTTTTCGCTGATCGTCAACAACCGTCCCGACGGTGAAGACCCCAGCCAGCCGACCAGCGCCGAGATCGAGGCGGCGGCCAAGGCCGCGGGTCTTTCCTACCTGCACGTGCCGGTGCGCGGCGGACCGACCCAGGAGCAGGTGGACGCGGTGCGCGAAGCGGTCGAGGCCGCCGACGGCCCGGTCCTGGCCTTCTGCCGCTCGGGCACCCGCTCGATCGTCACCTGGTCGATCGGCCAGGCGCTGTCGGGCGCGGCCGATCGCGAGACGCTGGTGAAGCAGGGCTATGAGGCCGGCTACGACCTCTCCGGCGTCCTGCCGCACTGAAATCCCGTCTAGTAGCCGCCCAGCGTTCCGACGCGAGCGGCCATCGGGCTGGGTTCGGGCTCGCAGGACGCCAGCACGAACTGCGCCGTAATGAGACACAGGATGGCGAAGGCCGCGCGCTGGAGCCGTTTTGAGACAAAAATCGCCGTGTCGGCCGCCATGATCCGTACTCCGCAGGGTTTACGAGTCGTTAAGCGCAAGACCGGCGCCGCTCAGGATGGGTCGCGATGATCCCCTTCGTCCGCGAGATCGAGTTCGAGTACGGCCGCTGCGACCAGGTCTCGCCGCTGATCCGGCGTGTGATCGCCGACAATCCGGGGCCGTTCACCTACACCGGTACGGGGACCTACATCGTCGGCCGCGGCGTCGTGGCGGTGATCGATCCGGGCCCCGACATGCCCGCCCATCTGGACGCCCTGCTGGCGGCGATCGAGGGCGAGACCGTCAGCCACATCCTGGTGACCCACCACCACGCCGACCACTCGCCCCTCGCCGGCCCGCTGGCGCAGAGGACGGGGGCCAGGATCTGGGGACGGCCTGCGCCGGCGCTGGAAGTCTCGGAAGAGACGGGTGTGCAGCTGGACGCCGAGGACGACGGCCAGTTCCGGCCCGACATCGAGATCGCCGACGGCGACGTCTTCGAAGGTCCCGGCTGGACGCTGGAAGCGATCACCACGCCGGGCCACACCTCCAACCACGTCTGCTTTGCGCTGAAGGAAGAGAACGCCCTCTTCAGCGGCGACCACGTCATGGGCTGGTCCACGACGGTGATCACCCCGCCGGACGGCGACATGGGCGACTATTTCGCAAGCCTGGCCAAGATCCAGGCCCGGGATTTCGAGACCCTGTGGCCGACCCACGGCTCGCCGGTGCGCGAGGTGGCGCCCTTCCTTGCGGCCTATGTCGACCACCGCCGGGCGAGGGAAGCCCAGGTGCTGGCCGCGCTGACCGGTGGCCCCGCGCAGATCAAAGCGATGGTGCCTGTGCTCTACGCGGCGGTGGATCCGCGCCTGCATCCGGCGGCGGCGCTGTCGATGCTGGCGCACCTGGTGCTGCTGGTGCGGGAGGGCCGGGTGGTCTGTGACGGGCCGCCAGGGCTGGACAGCGAGTATCGGCTGGCCTGAGGCGTTCCCCTACTTCGTCATCCCGGGCGTAGCGCAGCGTAGACCCGGGACCCAGGGGTCGCCGCAATGCATCGGATACCGGCTGGGCGGCGAATCTTGACGCCGCGCCCGGTCCCCCTGGGTCCCGGATAACGGCTTCGCCGTTTCCGGGATGACGGGCTTTTGAGGCCGTAGATTTACAGCCGCGCCTTGACGCTGGCCCGCAACGTCCGCGGCGCGCCGGGGAAGATCCAGACGGGGCTGTAGGAGCTCTGGGCGTAGTGCTCGTCGAAGAGGTTGTCGACCTCGAGACGGACATCGACCCTCGGCGTCACGGCGTACTCCACCGTCGCCTTGGCCTTCCAGTAGGACGGCAGGATCAGGCCCGAGCCGTCCAGCGCCCCCGCCCGGTCGCCCATGTAGCTGGCGCCCACCGTCAGCGACCACCTGTCGAAGGTCCCCACGGCGAAGGCGCCGCCCGAATGCTCGGGCACGTTCAGCACCGCGTCGCTGGCGAAGGCGGTGTCGTCGGCCTTGGCGTCGGTCCAGGCGTAGTTGACCACCACGCGCCAGGCGGCGCTGACCTCGAACGAACCGTCGAACTCGACGCCCCGGCTGGTCAGCTGGCCGACGGGGGCCAGGAAGCTGGCGTCGACGGGATCGTTGGCCAGGATGTTCTGCTTTTCGATGTCGAACAGCGCCACCGCCAGGTCGACGCCCGGCCAGCGGCCCGAGAGCCCCAGCTCCCAGCCCTCGCCCTTCTCGGGCGCGAAGCCCTGGCCGGTGCGGCCGGTGCCGGAGTTGAGCAGGAACGAGCGGCCGAAGCTGGCGTGGGCGGTCAGGGCGTTCGTCAGCTGATAGCGGGCGCCCAGGCGGTAGTCGACGGGCGAGCCCTCGCCGCGCCCGACCGCGCCGGTGCGGTTGTTGCGCACGGTCTGGCGGTAGTCGTCGACCCGCACGCCGGCCAGCAGGCTGAGGCGCTCGGAGACCTGCCACAGGTCCTGGGCGTAGAGGGTGGTGACGCGGCGGGTCTCGCGGTTGTCGGTGAAGGGCAAGAGCGGCAGGGCCTGGCCGCCATAGACCAGCGCGTCGATCGAGATGGCGTGCGGCGCGGCGGCGGTCGGGTTCCGGCGCAGCAGGAACTCGCTGTAGTCGAGGGTGTAGCCCTTCACCCCGACATTGAGGTGGTGCGCGCCGATGCGGCCGTCCAGCTCGAGGCGGCCCGAGACGTCCTCCACCGCATAGTCGCGCTCGCGCCGCTGGCGCCACAGCTGGCGGCCGACCAGGCGCGACTGGTCGCTGGAGAAGCCGTGCATGTCGCCGGTGCGGTAGGCGAAACCGGCCGTCAGGCGCCAGTCGGACGACAGTTCGTACTCGCCGGTCAGCTGGTGGCGCTCGTTGCGGAAGCGGGTCGTTCCGTCGCCCGGCTCGCCAAAGAAGCGCGAACGCGGGATGGCCAGGGCGTCGCCGTTCACCGCCGGCACGCCGCGGTCGAAGGGCGCGTCGAAGACGGTGAACTCGCCCACATAGGTCAGGCGCAACGCGTCGGTGGGCCGCCAGGTCAGCGACGGGGCGATGGCGCGGCGGTGCAGGTCGACATGGTCGCGCCAGCCGTCGCTGCGTTCGTCGGCGACCACCAGGCGGGCGGCCAGGGTGTCGGACAGCGGACCGGTGAAGTCGATCTCGCCCCGGCGCAGGCCGAACGAGCCGACGGTGGCGGCCACATGCCCGCCGCGCACGAACTGCGGGGTCTTGGAGACGATGTTGACGCGGCCGGCCGGATCGATGTCGCCGAACAGGGCGCCGGCCGGGCCTTTCAGGATCTCGACGCGCTCTGCCGTGGCCGGGTCGCGGGGCGGCGCCAGGCCCCGGTTGGCCAGGAAGCCGTCGACATAATATTCCGCCCCGCCGTCGGGCGTGCCGAGAAAGCCGCGGATGGCGAAGTTGTCGAGGAAGCCGCCGCGGTTGTTCTGCTGGGACACGCCGCTGGTCAGCTCCAGCGCGTCGGCCAGGCGCCCGGCCCCGACGGCGTCGAGCAGGTCACGCTCGACCGAGCGGCTGGACGGCGAAGTGGCCTGGGTGATCTCGCCCGCGCCCAGGGTGACGTCGCGGGCTGCGCCGCGTCGCCCCAGGATGACGATCTCGCCCACGGCGTGGGGCTCCGTCTCGGCGGCCGGGACGGTTTCCGGCGGCTCGGCGGCGGACAGGGCCAGCAGGCATGCGCTGACGCAGCTCCACGACAGGGGCAAGAGATCAACTCCGTTTGTAATGTTATTTCATATCAGCTATGCCGCCCGAGTGATGCTGTCAACCAACGCCGTTTCCACCGCCCTTCCCGCTCCAGCCGCGAGCCGGATCGCCGCCATCGACGCCCTGCGGGGTCTCGTCATGCTGCTGATGATGGTCGACCACGTGCGGGAGTTCTTCTTCATCCACGCTCAGGTGTCGGACCCGATGGACGTGGAGGCGACGGCCCCATCCCTGTTCTTCACCCGGCTGGCGGCGCACCTGTGCGCGCCGGTGTTCGTGGCCCTGACGGGCCTCGCCGCCTGGCTATACGGCCGCAAGGCCGGCGGGAACGATCCGCGCGCCATCGCCCACGCCGCCTCGGGCTTCCTGTTCAAGCGGGGCCTCTTCCTGGTGTTCCTGGAGCTGACCTTCGTCAGCTTCGCCTGGACCTTCGACCTGACGCCCAGGACCTATTACCTGCAGGTGATCTGGGCGATCGGCCTGTCGATGATCGCGCTTTCGGCCCTCGTCCACCTGCCCCGCGCGGCGCTGGTCGCCGTGGGTCTCGTGATCGTGCTGGGCCACAACCTGCTGGATCCGATCAGCATAGCGCAGGGCCAGCCCGGCCACGCGCTGTGGGCGATCCTGCACGACCGCGGCTTCATCGACCTGCCCTGGGGGGCGCAGGCCCGCACCTCCTATCCGCTGCTGCCATGGATCGGGGTTGTGGCCCTGGGTTTCGGCATTGGCCCATGGTTCGTCGGCGCCTGGCGCGACCGGCGCAATCGCCTGCTGCTGACCGGCTTCGGGGCGCTGGCGCTGCTGGTGATCCTGCGCAGCCTGAACGGCTATGGCGAAACGCCCTGGGTCGCCGGCTCAAGCCCGATCCGCACGGTGATGAGCTGGCTGAACTTCACCAAGTACCCGCCCTCGGCCGACTTCCTGCTGCTGACACTGGGTCTGGGCGCCCTGCTGCTGGCGGGGCTGGAGAAGGCGCCGGCGCGGCTGGTGTCATGGCTGGCGGTGCTGGGCGGCGCGCCGCTGTTCTTCTACCTGATCCACCTCTACGCCCTGCACCTGCTGCAGCTTGCGGCGGTCGCGGCGATGGGCCCGAACCAGGGCGAGGTGTGGAGCCTGCCGGGCGTGGCCTCGATCTGGCTGACGGCGGCGCTGGTGGCGGTTCCATGCTGGCAGGCCTGCCGGTGGTTCGGTCCGGTCAAGCGGGCCAGCCGGCAGCCGTGGATGAAGTATCTCTGATAACTCCCTTCCCCCTAGATGGGGGAAGGGTCGAAGGGTTTGTCCGATACTCGACACACGCCCCCGCTCCGGGTGAAATGGCGGTTCGGCGTCTCCCCCGCGCCGGCAGCGTTACAGGACCCGATGTTCACCAGCGACGAGACCGCGCGCCTGGCGGCCCTGCATGAGTACGGCCTCGTGGACACCCCGCCCGAGGCGGCGTTCGACCGGATCACGGCCCTGGCGGCCGAACTGTTCGACACGCCGATCGCCGCCGTCACCCTGATCGACGCCGACCGGCAGTGGATCAAGTCGATCGTCGGGCTGGAGCCGGGCGGCACCCCGCGCGAGGACGCCTTCTGCCACTACACCATCGAGTCCGACGAGGTGATGGAGGTGCTGGATCCGGAGGGCGACGACCGCTTCCGCGACAATCCCTTCGTCACCGATGATCCCAACATCCGCTTCTACGCCGGCGCGCCGCTGAAGCTGCACAGCGGCCATCGGCTTGGGGCGCTGTGCGTCATCGACCAGCGGCCGCGCCCGCCGCTGACCGCCGAGGAGAAGCGGCGCCTGAAGGCCCTGGCCCAGATCGTCGTCACCGAGATGGACCTGCGGCTGCTGAACGCCCGCAACGAACTGCTGACCCGCCGGGCGCAGGCCGCCACCGAGGCCAAGAGCGAGTTCCTGGCCAACATGACCCACGAACTGCGCACGCCGCTGACCAGCGTGATCGGCTTCAACGGCCTGTTGGCCGCCTCGCCCAACCTGCCCGAGCGCGAGCGGATGCTGGCCACCAAGGCCAAGTCGGCCGGCGAGAAGCTGCTGACCATCGTCAACGACGTGCTCGACCTGGCGCGGCTGGAAGCCGGCGTCGCCGACCTGGCCGCCGAGCCGATCGACGTGGCCGAGGTCGCGCGCTCGGCCGTCGAACTGTTCGCTGAACGGGCCCTGGCCAAGGAGATCGCCCTGACCGCCGAGATCGCCGGCGCCCTGCCGACGGTGCGCGGCGACGCCTCGCGCCTGCGCCAGATCCTGGTCAACCTGCTGGGCAACGCCCTGAAGTTCACTGAACGGGGCCAAGTCAGCCTGGTCATCGCGCCGCGCGGCGGCGAGCTGGTGATGACCGTCACCGACACCGGCGTCGGCATCCCCGCCGACCAGCTGGAGCGGATCTTCGAGCGCTTCGAGCAGGCGCCGGGCGCGGCCAGCCGCTTCGGCGGCACGGGCCTGGGCCTGGCCATCTCGCGCCGGCTGGCCCGTCAGATGGGCGGCGAGATCACGGTGAGTAGCCGGGTCGGCGAGGGCTCGGTGTTCACGGTCATCCTGCCGGGGCGCTAACCGAGCCGGGCACAACTTTACATGGAGGTGAAAATCACCATTCCCTGGCCTCGGGGAGCGCTGGCGAGGGCCAATGGCTCGATGTCGAGGAGGCCGCCTTGCTGCTCAAAGGAACCCAGATCGCGGTCGACGCGACGGCGTTCAAGCCTATTGAATGCTTCCAGGTAGGCAACCCGGTCTCGACGGCCGGGCTGAGTCTCGGCTGGACCGAAGAGTTCGTCCAGTTCTCGAACGGGACCGGCGACGCCGGGCCCTCGAGCGCCATTCAACTCCATGCCGGAAACGATAGCGAGCTGATCGGCTCGCCGGAGCAATACGTTCTCACGTCCAGGGGTCTGGTCCCAATGAAAGACATCAGCCCCGGCAACACGCTGATCCAGGCCGATGGCCAAGACGCCGAAGTATTGGCGGCCACGATGGAGATGCTCGATCTGGGGATGTGGTCGATCGCGACTTCACAAGAGTTCGCTGTGTCCATCGACAAACACCTGCTGGTCGCGAACGGGTTCGTCGTCGCCGACTATGCGCTGTGTCTGGCTCTGCAAGCCGGCATGCTGCCGACGACGATCAGCTCGGCAGGCCAGATCGCCTGACGCCCGATCACGGGCCGGAGGGACCCTCCCCTTCGCCCGCGACCTGGTTGATGCTGTTATAGAGGGTCTGCAGGTAGTTGAAGTCGACCGAGAACAGCTCCTCGATCACCTTGGTGTTGATCATGTCCAAGGTTCCGAGCCTGACGATGACACGGCTCAGCACGATGATGGTCAGATAGGCCGGATTGGCCTGCACCCGGTGATCCTTTAGCGGCAGGATTTCGTCGGCGGCGGTGGCCAGGCGCATCACGCCCTGCCTGTGCAGATTGCCGTCGGCGTCGCGATAGCCGACCGGCAGCGTGAACTCGAACTCGGTCGCGAATGGATTCATGACGCGTCTCCCCCAACTGAATGCAGCCGTCAGGCGTCCAGGCCGCGGACGCCATCAAGATCGCGCATGGGTTGACGCACCATTACGCTTCGAGCGGTGGGATCAGGGCGCCCCCACCCTGCCCCGCAGGTGCTCGGCCAAGCGGATCGACAGGGTGATGATCGTGAAGGTCGGGTTGGAGATCCCGGTCGAGGGAAACACCGACGAGCCGGCGACATAGAGGTTGTCGAGGCCGTGAACCTTGAGGTCGGCGTCGACCACGCCCTCTTTCGGGTCGGCCGACATGCGGGTTGTGCCGATGTGGTGGCCGTTGACGGTGAGCCCCTCCTTCACGGCGGGCCAGGGCTGGTAATAGACGTCGCCGCCCAGCTCCTCGACCGCGGCTTTGAACAGCGCCGTCGTCTGGGTGTAGGTCGCCTCGTCGCGGTCGCTGAGCAGCCAGGTGATGTGGGTCTGGCGCTGGCCGAAGACGGGGTCGACCGTGTCGGCCAGGGCGACCCGGCTGTCGGGATTGGGCGCCATCTCGAAGTAGTACTGGCCGTAGTTGGCCCAGAACCAGCAGCTGCCGATGCCCAGGCGCTTCTGCTCGTCGGCCGTGGGCGAGAACCGGCCCGAGACGCGAACGCCGTTCGCATCCTGCCAGGGCACGGCGCGGTTGCCGCTGAGGGTCTGGCCAGCCATCAACCGGGTCTGGGCGTCGGTCAGGTAGGCGCCGCTGGCGCTGAGCACCGGCCCGTTCGACAGCGGATGGCACATGAAGTAGCGGCCGACCTGGTCGTGGTCGTTGCCGACGTCCGACAGCAGGAGCTGGCGGGCGTTCTCGACCGCGCCGCAGGCCAGCACCACCATGTCGGCCTTGATGGTGAACTCGGTCGCCTTCTTGGACGCGCCGGCGGCGCCGTCCATGCTGGCGACCCGCAGGCCGCACACCCGGCCCTGGCGCTGCTCGATCTCCAGCAGGGTGGCGTTGACGATCACGTCGACGTCGGTGTCGGCGATCGTGACGCCGTCAAAGGTGCGCAGGGCGAAGTTCAGGTAGTTCTTGCCCAGGTACTGGTAGATCGTGGTGTCGAAGCCGGTCAGCTCGGGCACCTCGGCGCCGAGGATCTCGGCCCAGGCCTGGGGACTGAAATCGTCGCCGTGCAGCAGGCACAGCTGCGCGGCCTTGGCGTAGTAGGGATCAAGCTCGGCGCGGTCGATCGGCCAGCCGGGAAAGCCTGGGCGGGCCTCGAAGTCGATCGGGTCGAGCGGCCGCGACTGTCCGCCCCAGTGGGCCGAGGTGCCGCCGAACATCCGCTCGCGCTCCCAGGGACCGCCGGCGCGATTGTAGGGTCGGATCAGGAAGTCGGGCTCGCTTTCGGCGAACTGGCCGTCGGCCTTGCCGGCGTAGAGCACGCTCTTGTCGGGCCAGGTGGGATCGAGCGCGCCCTTGGGACTGTCGGGGCCGCCCTCGATCAGCGTGACCTTCACGCCGGCCTTCTGAAGTTCCCAGGCGGCGGTGATACCGGCGGGGCCGGACCCGACGATGCAGACCTGTGTCTCAATCACCGCGCCGTTGGCGATGTCCTTGCCATTGCGGAGCATGAGAGCCTCCCCCGTTCGCTCTCATGCAACTTGCCGCGCCAGACGCCCGAAGGTTGTATCAAATCACACACCCGGATGGGTGGAATGAAATTCTAGCCCTCGATCGCCTTGAGCACGCCGGTGACGCGGCCGCAGTTGCGGCCCAGGTCGCCGCCCTCGTCGCGGGCGACCGAGCGGACGTCGACGCGGGCGCCGCCGGCGTCGGGACGGACGCGGACGACGAGATCGTCCTTCAGACCGTACCAGAAGCTGGCTCCGGCGGCTTCCAGGCGGCCCTCACCCGGGTCGTCGGTGACCAACGTCAGGCCCTTGGCCTGAACGGCGGCCTTGGCCGCCTCGTAGGCGTCGGCAGGCGAGCGGGTCAGCACCAGGGTGCGAGCGGCCGGACAGGTCTCGGCGTTGACCTCGGCCACGCGGCGACCGGCGAACAGCTCCGAACCGACCGGCAGGCTGGGCTCGTCGAGCACCGGGGCGGCGGCCTCGCCGCGCTGGGCCAGGACGTTGTCGGAAAAGCCCAGCGGCGCCTTCCAGTCGGTGGCGACATCGCCGACCGGAGCGGCGCGAGCGCTTGTGCCCGTGGCCAGGAAGAACACGCCCAGGGTGGCGACGGTGATGGCCAGGGCCAGCAAGGCCCGGCGCCAGTGGCGCCGTATGCCGCCGATCATGGCCACGACCACCCCCAGCAGGCCGGTCAGCAGGCTGAACCAAGCGATCAGCGGCGCCAGGTCGCGGGTCAGGAAGTCGTAGGCCAGGGCCTTGTCGAGCAGGCCGGTCTTGGCGCCCAGGGCGCCGACCACGACCAGGACCGCCGGGGCCAGCGCGATGGCCACCGCGCCGGTCAGGATCGGCGCGGCCCAGCCTCCCTTGTCTCCCGACGAAGCCTTGTCGCCCGACGAGGTCTTGGCGGCCTTGGCCTTGCGCGGCTTGGCGCTGCTCAGCGGCATGGCCAGCGGCGCCTCCTCGGCGACGAACACCGGCGGGGCGTCGAAGGCCTCTTCGGGCGTGGCGGCCAAGGGTTTCGCCTGCGGCTCGACCAGGGGCGCGTGCGGGAAGACGTCTTCGGGCGAGATCGGCTCGGCCGCTTCGAGATGAGCGACAGGAACCGGTTCGGGATCGGGCAGAGCCGCGGCCAGGGCCTCGACGCTCAGCGGTTCGGCGGCGGGCTCTATAGCGGCCTGTGCGGCGACCACCTCGGGCTCGTGGACCGGCTCGACGGGGGCTTCGGCCTGCGGGGCCTCCCCCTCTTCGATCACGTCCTCCGGCGCCTCGACCGGCTCGGGGGCGTAGAGCACGGCGGCCTGGGCGCCGTCGGCGGCGGCCAGGGTGGCCGAACCCGTCGCGGCCGAACCGATGGTCGGCAGCACGTAGTCCTTCATCCGCTGGCGGATCAGCTTCTTGTCGATCTTGCCGGTGGCGCCCAGCGGGATCTCATCGACGAAGACGACGTCGTCGGGCATCCACCACTTGGCGATCTTGCCTTGCAGGAAGTCGAGGAACTCTTCCTTCGTCGCGGTCTCGCCCTCCTTGAGCTTGACCAGCAGGATCGGTCGCTCGTCCCACTTGGGGTGCGCCACGCCGATGACGGCGGCCAGGGCGGCCTTGGGATGTCCGACGGCGATGTTCTCGATCTCGATCGTGCTGATCCACTCGCCGCCGGACTTCACGACGTCCTTGGCGCGATCGGTGATCTGCATGAAGCCCATCTCGTCGATGGTCGCCACGTCGCCGGTGTCGAAGAAGCCTTCCTCGTCGAGGATCTTGCCGCCGGCGCCCCTGAAATACTCGGCGGCGATGATCGGCCCACGGATCTTCAGGTGGCCGAAGGCCTTGCCGTCGTAGGGCAGCGGCTTGCCGTCGTCGTCGGTCAGCTTCAGCTCGACGCCCATCGGCGGGCGGCCCTGCTTGAGGCGGTAGGGGATCTGCTCGTCGTAGGACAGCTTCTCCAGCTGGTCGGTCATGGTCGACAGCGTGCCGACCGGCGAGGTCTCGGTCATGCCCCAGGCGTGGACCACCTCGACGCCGTATTTCTCGTGGAAGGCGCGGATGATGCTTTCCGGGCAGGCCGCGCCGCCGATCACCACCTTCTTCAGCGTGGTGATCTTCGAGCCCGTGCTCTCAAGATGCTGCAACAGCATCTGCCAGACGGTGGGCACGGCGGCCGAGAAGGTGACGCCCTCGGTCTCCAGAAGTTCGTGAATCGCCGCGCCGTCCATCCTGGCGCCCGGCATGACGATCTTGGCGCCGGTGGCCGGGGCCGAGAACGCCACCCCCCAGGCGTTGGCGTGGAACATCGGCACCACCGGCAGGATCACGTCGCGCTGCGACAGGCCCATCACGTCGGGCTGCATGGTGATGAAGGTGTGCAGGAAGTTCGAGCGGTGCGAGTACATCACCCCCTTGGGGTCGCCCGTCGTGCCCGAGGTGTAGCAGAGGCCCGCGGCCGTGCCCTCGTCGAACCCGCCCCAGACACAGTCGGCCGACTGCTCGGCGACCAGGTCCTCGTAGCAGAGCAGGCCCTTGAAGTGCGGGGCCTCGCCAGAGAGGTGGAAGTCCTTGGGCATGTGGTCGCGGTCGGTGAACACCACCACGTGCTCGACCTTGGGCAGGCGGGGAATGATCCCCGCGATGATCGGCAGGAAGGTCAGGTCGGTGAAGATCACGCGGTCGCCGCCATGGTCGGCGATCCAGGCGATCTGCTCGGGGAACAGGCGCGGGTTCAGGGTGTGGCACACCGCCCCGATGCCCATGATCCCGTACCAGGTCTCGATGTGGCGGGCGGTGTTCCAGGCCAGGGTGCCGACCCGGTCGCCCGGCTTGATCCCCAACGCCAGCAGGAGGTTGGACACGCGCTTGGCGCGGCCGTGGATCTCGGCGTAGGTCGTGCGGACGATGGGCCCCTCGACCGACCGGGTGACCACCTCGCGGCCGCCGTGCCACTGGGCGGCGTGATCGATGATCTTGTCGAGCGTCAGAGCGCCATGCTGCATCAAACCTTGCATCGAAACCGCTCTCCCGCGTCCTGCTTATCGTTGTTCAGGAGAGGCTAGCGGCGTGCGCTCGGCGGCGCAACGCATGGCTCGCCCCAGGCGAGCAAAGGCGCGGCCCGACTTTGCGCGCATCTGCACGGAGGCGTAGAGTGTGTACATCTACACACGGCCGCGCTGATCGGCCGCATGGCCCGTTCACTCCCAGAACGCCGTTTTGCGGTTAGCTTCAGCACGGCCTGGTTCGGTCCAGGTCCGGGACGGGGTGCGCGGCCATGCAATGGCTCGATGCTCTAGGCGCCGACGAACGGCTCGACGAGGTGGCGAACGACACGCGCCGCCTGACGGTGTCGCGCCTAGTCTCCGCCGCCTTGGTGGCCATGGTCGTCGGGATCGCTCTGGGTCCAGCCATGGCCGCCGGCTGGTTCGCGGCGCTGGCGGCCGGCGAGGCGCTGGCCTCGCTGGTCATCCGCCGCTTCACGGGGCCCACGACCGACCGCCTGCGGGCGCTGTTCGTGCTGGCCTCCATCCCGATCAACGTCGTCTGGTCGTGGCTGGCGGTGGCGCTGTGGATGTTCCCCGACCAGGACCTGCGGCTGGCGGCCCTGGGGGTGTGCGCGGGCCAGATCATCTTCACCCAGAACTTCCGCCACCAGCCGATCAGCCTGCTGGCGATCACCACCGCCCCGCCCCTGCTGTGCCTGGTCGCCTTCCCGTTCCTGACCAACGCCCCGCACGGGGTAGGCTCGCTGACCAACCGCTGGGCCATGCTGATGCTGGTGGCGACCACCATCAACGCCATGCTGCTGAACCGCGCGGCCGCCCGAAAGATGGACGAGCTGACCCGCGGCCTGCGGCAGGAAAAGGAGCGCGCCCTGGCCGCCTCGCGCGTGAAGTCGGTGTTCGTGGCGACCATGAGCCACGAGATGCGCACGCCGATGAACGGCCTGCTGGGCCTGGCCCACGCGCTGAAGGCCACCGACCTGGACGAGCGCCAGCGCGACTATGTGGAGCTGATGATCCATTCGGGCGACAGCCTGATGCAGCTGCTCAACGACGTGCTCGACATCGCCCGCCTGGACGCCGGCGACGCCGACCTGACGCCCTGCGACTTCGACCTGCGCGACCTGGTCCACGCCGTGGCCGACACCTGGCGCGACATGGCCATGGTTCGCGGCCTGGCGGTGGACGTGCGCATCGACGCCACCGCGCCCAAGCGCCTGCACGCCGATCCGGCCCGCATCCGCCAGGTGCTGGGCGGCCTGCTGTCGAACGCCCTGAAGTTCACCCGCGTGGGCGGGGTGACCATCGAGGTCTCGGGCCAGGGCGCTGCGCCCGACGGCCTTGAGACGGTGGCGATCCGCATCACCGACACCGGCCCGGGCATCGACCCGGCCTTCGCCGAGCGGATCTTCGAGAGCTTCACCCAGGCCGACGAGAGCGTATCGCGGGCCTATGGCGGCATGGGCCTTGGGCTGACCATCGCCCGGGCCCTGGCCCGCCGCATGGGCGGCGACCTCAGCCTGGAGCCGGCCGAGCGCGGCGCGCGGTTCCTGCTGTTGCTGCGCGCGCCCCGTCCCGAGGCCCCGCCCCTGCCCGCCCCCGCGCCTCAGGCCGTCGAGGACGACGGCGCGACGCCGCGCGTGTTGATGGCCGAGGACAATCCGATGAACCAGATGGTCGTGCGGCTGATGCTGGAAGCCGCCGGCGTCGACCTGACGGTGGTCGAGGACGGCCGCCAGGCGCTGGACGCGCTGAAGGCCTCGCACTTCGACTGCGTGCTGATGGACATCAACATGCCGGTGATGGACGGAGTGACGGCCCTGTCGGAGATCCGCTCGGGCGCGGCCGGCGCGGCCAACACCCCGGTGATCGCCCTGACCGCCTCGGCCATGGCCGGCGACCGCGAACGCTTTCTCAAGCTGGGCTTCGACGAGCACCTGGGCAAGCCGGTCAAGCCGCTGGACCTGATCTCGGCCATCGCCATGGCGGTGGACCGGACGCCCCCGCCGGCGGCGGCGGTGGGGTGAGACGCCTTCGGCGCCCCCTCCGGCCCTCCGGGCCACCTCCCCAAGAGGGGGAGGATTTAATGCGCCAAGATGCTCCCCCACTGGGG
>NZ_PJRS01000002.1 GCF_002858925.1 Caulobacter zeae | reverse complement strand
CTGGCGATTGATCCGACGGGTTCGGTGCTGCATGCGCCGTGCGACGGGCGGGTGGTCACGGTGCACCGGTCGCGGCACGCGGTGACGCTGCGGGCGGCCAACGGGGCCGAGATCCTGATGCATGTGGGGCTGGAGACGGTGGCGCTGGACGGCGAGGGCTTCACCGTCCACGTGGCCGAGGGCCAGGCGGTGACGGCCGGCGATCCGCTGATCGGCTTTGACCTGGATTTCCTGGCCCGCAAGGCCAAGAGCCTGATCACCCCGATCGTGGTCACCAATCCCGAGGCCTTTTCGATCGTGCGCCGGGCGCAGGACCTGGAGACCGGCGTCGGCGGCTTCCTGATGGAGCTGACGGCGGTCGGCGGGACGGCTGCTGAGGCGACGCCCGAAACCGCCGAGGTGGTGCGCGAAGTGGTCGTGCCTCTGGCGCACGGGATCCACGCCCGTCCGGCCGCCCGCATCGCCGAGACCGCGCGCGGCTTTTCCGCCGAGATCGCGCTGGTCGCCGTCGGCCGCCGGGCCAGCGCCAAGAGCCCGGTGGGCTTGATGTCGCTGGCGCTGCGGCTGGGCGACCACGTCTCCATCATCGCCTCGGGTCCCGACGCGCCAGGCGCCGTCGCGGCGATCGCCGCGCTGATCGAAAGCGGCATGGGCGAGGGCGTGGGCGAGGTCGCCGCCGCCGTCGAAGCGCCGCCGGTTGTCGTCGCCGCGCCCGCCGAACCGGCCGAACCGGGCGTGCTGCGCGGGGTGCTGGCCGCGCCGGGCCTGGCCATCGGCCAGGCGGTGCGGCTGGTGGCCGAGGAGATCGCGGTCGTCGAGGCCGGGGCCGGGGCCAGCGCCGAGCTGACTGCCCTGGACGACGCCCTCTGCCAGGTCCACGACCGCATCGAGGCCTCGGCCGCGAGCGGGGACGCGGCCCGCAAGGCCATCCTCGGCGCCCACCTGGCCTTCCTCGAAGACCCCGAGCTGACGGCGGCCGCGCGCAAGCTGATCGGCGAGGGCAAGAGCGCCGGCTTTGCCTGGCGCCGCGCCGTCGGCGGCTATGTCGAGGCCCTGCGCGGGCTTGGCGACCGACGCCTGGCCGAGCGCGTCGATGACCTGATCGACCTGGAGCGCCAGGTGCTGCGGGCCCTCCTCGTCCTGGAAGGGGCCGGCGAGGAGGAGGCCGCCCGGGCGCTGCCGGCCGGGGCCATCCTGCTGGCCGACGAGCTTCTGCCCTCGCAGCTGATGGGCGTGGATCCCAGCCAGGTGGCCGGCTTCGCCACCGCCCGCGGCGGTCCCACCTCGCACGTGGCCATCCTGGCCGCGGCCATGGGCCTGCCGGCCCTGGTGGCCGTGGGGCAGGGCGTCCTTGGGATCGCCGACGGAACCGCCCTGATCCTCGACGCCGAGGCAGGGCGCCTGCGCGTGGCTCCGGATGCGCAGGCCCTGGCCGCCGCCCAGAGCGCCATCGCCGCCCGCCACGAGGCGCGCGCCGCCGCCAAGGCCGCCGCCCACCAGCAAAGCCGCACGGCCTGCGGTGAACGCATCGAGGTGTTCGCCAATGTCGGCTCGGAGAAGGACGCCCTGGCGGCCGTCGCCAACGGCGCCGAAGGCTCGGGCCTGCTGCGCACCGAGTTCCTGTTCCTCGACCGCGACACCCCGCCCGACGAGGACGAGCAGGCCCGCCAGTACCAGGCCGTGGCCACGGCCCTCGAGGGCCGGCCGCTGATCGTGCGCACGCTGGATGTCGGCGGCGACAAGGCCGCCCCCTACCTGCCGATCCCGGCCGAGGAGAACCCGGCCCTTGGCCTGCGCGGCGTGCGGGTCAGCCTGTGGCGGCCGCATCTCCTGAAGACCCAGATCCGCGCCATCCTGCGCGTCCAACCGCTGGGCCAGTGCAAGATCATGGTCCCGATGGTGGGCAGCCTGTCGGAGCTTCGCGCCGTGCGCGCGGTGCTGGAGGAGGCCAAGAAGGAGCTGGGGATCACGCAAGCCGTCGAGCTTGGGGTGATGATCGAGACCCCGGCCGCCGCGGTGACCGCCGACCTGATCGCCGCCGAGGCCGACTTCCTCTCCGTCGGCACCAACGACCTGACCCAATACGTCCTGGCCATGGACCGGGGGAATCCGGAGCTGGCCGCCCGCATCGACGCCCTGCACCCGGCGGTGCTGCGGATGATCGACCAGACCTGCAAGGGGGCGGCCAGGCACGGCCGCTGGGTCGGCGTCTGCGGGGGCCTGGCCTCGGATCTTTCCGCCGTGCCGGTGCTGCTGGGCCTGGGGGTGACCGAGCTTTCGGCCACCGCCGCCATCGTGCCGGAGGTGAAGGCCCTGGTGCGACGGCTGTCGCTGCCCGCCTGCCGCGACCTTGCCGCCAAGACCCTGGACCAGGCCTCGCCCGAGGCGGTCCGCGACCTCATCAAGTCCTTCGGAGTTTGAGCCGATGAAGTCTCCGCTCGAAATCCTCCAGCCGCTGGGCCGGGCCCTGATGCTGCCGATCGCGGTGCTGCCGGTGGCGGGCCTGTTGCTGCGCTTTGGCCAGCCGGATCTCTTGAACATCCCCTTCATCGCCGCGGCCGGCGAGGCGATCTTCGCCAATCTGGGCCTTCTCTTCGCCATCGGCGTGGCCGTGGGCCTGGCCCGCGAAAACAACGGCGCGGCGGGCCTGGCCGGCGTGGTCTGCTTCCTGATCGCCACCGAGGGGGCGAAAGCCCTGCTGCACGTGCCGCCCGAGGTGCTGGCGGGCCTGCCCAAGGAGGCCGCAGAACTCGCCGGGCCGGCCTACAAGGCCAAGGCCCTGTCCAAGCTCTCCGTGCCGATCGGCATCCTGTCCGGCGTGATCGGGGGGCTGTTCTACAACCGCTTCTCGGGCTTCAAGCTGCCTGAATACCTGGCCTTCTTCAGCGGCCGCCGCTTCGTTCCGATCATCTCGGGCGTGGCGGGGCTGGTTCTGGCCCTCTTGGTGGGCTTTGGCTACGACGGCATCAACGGCGGGGTGGACGCGGCCAGCCGCGGCGTCGTCGGCTCGGGCGAGGTGGGCCTCTTCGTCTACGGCCTGCTCAACCGGCTGCTGATCGTCACCGGCCTGCACCACATCCTCAACAACATCGCCTGGTTCGTGATCGGCGACTATCACGGGGCCACCGGCGACCTGCGCCGCTTCTTCGCCGACGACCCCAGCGCCGGGGCGTTCATGAGCGGCTTCTTCCCGGTGATGATGTTCGGCCTGCCGGCCGCCTGCCTGGCGATGTTCCACACCGCCCGGCCCGAGCGGAAGAAGGCCGTAGGCGGCATGCTGGCCTCGCTGGCCCTGACCTCGTTCCTGACCGGGGTGACCGAGCCGATCGAGTTCAGCTTCATGTTCCTGGCCCCGCTGCTCTACGCCGTGCACGCGGTGCTGACGGGGCTGGCCATGGCGCTGATGAACCTGCTCGACATCAAGCTGGGCTTCACCTTCTCGGCGGGGCTGTTCGACTATGTGCTGAACTTCGGCAAGGCCACCCGGCCGCTGTGGCTGCTGCCGCTGGGGGCGGTCTATTTCGGGCTCTATTACGGCCTGTTCCGGTTCTTCATCGTCAAGTTCGACCTCAAGACCCCCGGCCGCGAGCCGGCCGAGGAGGCCGCCGCCCTGGCCGCTGCTCCGGCCCCGAGCGCCGGCGGCCGCGGGGGCGACTTCGCCGCGGCCCTGGGCGGGGCCGCCAACCTCGTCAGCATCGACGCCTGCACCACCCGCCTGCGCCTGATCGTCGCCGACCAGAAGGCCATCGACGAGCCGCGCCTCAAGGCGCTGGGCGCGCGCGGGATCGTGCGGCCCTCCGACAAGGCCCTGCAGGTGGTTCTGGGCCCCATCGCCGACACCGTCGCCGGCGAGATCCGCGCCGCCGTCGGGGCGGGGGGCGCCGCGTCCGCCGCGGTTTCCGTCGCCGCGCCGGCCAATCCCAAGGCCGTCCCGAAAGCGGCCAAGGCCCTGCTGCCCGGCCTCGGCGGCAAGGCCAACATCCTGTCCGTCAGCGCCTGCTCCAGCCGCCTGCGCCTGGAACTGGCCGACCCCGCCAAGCTCGACGAACCCGCCCTCAAGGCCGCCGGCGTGCGCGCCCTCGTCCGCCTCGACGGACCTGTCGTCCACCT